>JADQBG010000015.1 GCA_016278725.1 Actinomycetota bacterium | reverse complement strand
CCGAGGCCAAAGGCGCCGAGCCGCCCAATACCGCGGTGCCCACCGCCGCGCCGCCTGGCGCCGCGCCCAGGGCCCGCCTGCTGGACGCCTGCCTAGATCTGCTCATCGAGCTCAAGCTGCTCATATTGGACCCGACGCCCACCGACGCCCAGGAGAACATCTACCACAAGCGCCACATCGCCGCCGGCATCCCCAGCATGTACGGTAGTTATCGCGAGCCGAAGTTCGACGCGCTCAGCCTCTCTCTTCGCGTTGAGGGTCTTCTCGGCCGCCTGCTGGAGGCGGCTCTGGACCAGAGCCTGGGCGGCGCCCCCACCCGGACGGGCCTCTCCCGGCTGGTGGACATGCTGCGCCGCTTCCAGCGCGCGCTGCAGGTGGACGGCCTGCGGTCTCAGGCTTTTGAGGACGCCCTGTCGCTGATCGAGGCGGGGCTCGTCACCCGCACCTTCACCCACCGCCAGTATCGCGACGCCCTGGGCTTCCTGGCCCAGAGCGTGTCCGACCTCAGCCGGCGTTGCGTGCTGATGTATGACGAGGTGCTCAAGGACATCCTGCGCGTCGACCCCCGCCCGTACCAGAACCGGCGGCTGACCCTGGAGGGCACGGCGGAGGCGGTTCTGCGGGAGCTCTTGGTGTCGATTTCCGGGCTGCAGGTGCTCGACCGCTACCTGTCCTCGGCTCTGCGGGAGCTCTCCTCGCAGACGCTCAATCTGGGGGAGGAAGCCCTGACCAGCATGGCGGCATACGATCCCGAGAGGCTGGTCGCTCCGATCCATGAGCCGGCGGCCGAACTGGACGATCAGGTGACCCTGGGGGCCAAGGCGCTGGGGCTCAAGCAGTTGGCCGCGCTGGGCTACCGCGTGCCCGAGGGCTTCATTTTGACCACCGAGCTCTTTCACGTGCTGCCCGCGCTCGAATATCCCCCTCTGCGGCGGGACACCGAAGCGCGCATCGGCCGCGCGGTGGAGGCGTTGGAAGCGGACACCGGCCGCAGGCTGGGCGACCCCGAGCGGCTGCTCACCCTCTCGGTGCGCTCCGGGGCCGCCATCTCCATGCCGGGGCTGATGACCACCTTCGTCAACGTCGGCCTCAACCGGAGGCTGACGGAAGCCGTGGCGAAGGATGGAGGCTGGACCGCGTGGAGCGCCTGGGACTCCTACCGGCGCTTTCTGCAGTCCTGGGCGATGGCCGGGGGAGTGGACCGCGACGAGTTCGACCGGCTGATCGCCGGATTCAAGACCAGCTTCGAGGTGGAGCACAAGATCGACTTCACCGCAGAGCAAATGCGGGAGATCGCGCTCTCCTACGAGGAGCTCTCGCGCACCCGCGGCGTGGTCTTTCTCCAAGATCCCTTCGAGCAGTTGGTGGCCTGCGTGCATCAGGTACTGGCGTCCTGGCAGCAGCCGCAGGCGCGCTTCTTCCGTAACCTCTTGGGGATGTCCGACGACTGGGGGACCGCGGTCATCGTGCAGCGCATGGTCCTCGGCAATCTGGGTCCCGAGTCGGGAGCGGGCGTGGTGCTCACCCGAGACCCCAACGACACCACCGGGCACCAGATCCGCCTCTTCGGCGATTACGGGGTGGCCACTCAGGGCGAGGACCTGGTCTCGGGCCTGGTCAACCCTTGGCCCATCTCGCGGGCGCAGCGTTTGTCGAATCCGGCCCTGCGCGCGCGGGAGCACTCCCTGGAACGAGACTTTCCCGCGATCTATCAGGCGCTGCTCGAACTGGCGCACGACCTGATCCTCGAGCAGGAGTACGATCCGCAGGAGATCGAGTTCACCTTTGAAGGGCCCACGCCCGAGGACCTCCACCTCCTGCAGCGGCGCACCATGGTGGAATCCACCCCCGAGGCCTATCCCGTCTTCGACCTTTCTTCGCGCCCGGTATGTCCCATGCCGGTAGCGGTGGGCATGGGAGCGGCGGGCGGGGCCTTCGCCGGGAGAGTGGCGATGACCCTCGAGCAGATCGAGGAGCTTAGGGCCGAAGATCCCAGCGCGCCCATCTTGCTGCTGCGTCCCGACATGGTCCCGGAGGACATCGAACTGGTGGTGCGGGTCGGCGGAGTGCTCACCGGCCGGGGCGGGTGCACTTCGCACGCGGCCGTCACCGCCCGGCGGTTGGGTAAGACCGCGGTGGTCGATTGCCGCGGTCTGCAGGTGGACGACGCCCTGGGTGAGGTCCGGTTGGCCGGCCGCGCCCTCGAGGTGGGCGAGTGGCTGAGCATCGATGGACGCACCGGACGGGTATTCCTGGGCCGGCTGGACATCGACTCGGTCTCGGGCGCGGCGGACAAGCACGATTTCTTGCATTCAACCAACAGAGAGGTGACACCGTGAACGGTGCGGGCAACGGGCAGCCGACGCTGGGCATCAACGGCCTGGGCCGGATCGGCAAGCTCAGTCTCTGGTATCACCTGGACCGGGACAATTTCGACAGGTTCGTGGTCAATCTGGGCCGTCCGGTGGGCCGTTCCTTGGGGGACGTGGCGCAGTACCTGGAAAAGGACAGCACCTACGGCAGCCTCTGCCGCTACCTCTACGGCCATCGGGCAAAGCCCGAGATACGGGTGGTCGACGAGGAGCGCGGCCTGCTGGACGTCTACGGCAAGGAAGTCCTGGTGCTGCGGGAAGAGCGTGATCCCGCGCGGCTCCCCTGGCGCGAGCACGGGGTGCGGGTGGTGGTGGACGCCACCGGCCGCTTCGTCGACCCCGGGGCGGAGTCGGACGGGGCTCCGGCGCTACGCGGCCACATCGACGCCGGCGCCAAGGTGGTCGTGCAGAGTTCTCCCTTCAAGGCCGCCCGCAAGGAAGCCCCCCTGCCCGACGACGCCATCATGCTGATCAACGGCATAAACCAGCAGGAATACGATCCCGACCGTCACCGCCTGGTCTCCGCCGCCTCCTGCACCACCACCGCCCTGGCCCACATGCTCAGGCCTCTGCTCGACCGCAAATTGACCGCGAACATGATCACGGCCGGCATGAGCACCATTCACGCGGTCACCAACAGCCAACCGGTGCTCGATGCCGTGCCCGGAGCCGGGGCCAAGGATCTGCGTAAGAGCCGCGGCGCTCTGGACAACATCGTCATCACCTCGACCAACGCCGCCCGCGCCCTCGAGCCGGTGATGCCCGAGATTGCCCGGGTGGGCTTCATGGCCGACTCGGTGCGCATCCCCACCTCCACCACCAGCCTGATCATCCTCAACCTGACCCTCCAAGGGGAGATGACCGCGGACGGCAACTCGCTGATCAACCGGGAGTCGATCAACCGCATCTATCAGGAGGCGGCCGAAGGCGAGGCCCGCGGCCTGGTCGCCTACAGCGAGGAGCAGAACGTGAGCTCGGACCTGCGCGGGTACGACGCCGCCGTGGTGATCGAGGCGGTGGAAACCCACACGCGCACCGGCTTCGTCAACGTACGGCTGCCCGAGGGATGCACGCTTCCCGAACCCTACGGGGAAGACGCGGACGGCGTGCGCATCCCCGTCACCCACGTCAAGATCTTCGGCTGGTACGACAACGAGATGGGCAGCTACACCCACCGCTTGGGGGAACTGACCGAGCACGTGGCCGCTCGGGCTCTCGGATAGGGCTAGCCCACCGGTTCCGCCGGGCCCGGCTCGCGCTCACCCCGGAAGAGGTGCCAGAAGCTGACCAGGGCGCCGGCCAGCACGAACACGCCCAGGAAGAGGACCACGCGGAACCAGAGCTGCATGTTCTGCTGGGCCACCATGAACCCCTGCCCCAACACGCGCTCGACGTAGGTTTGGATGACCCCGGCGACGCCGAAGGCCAGACCCATGCCCAGCACGGCCACGCTCATCAGCCAAAAGCCCCAGAAGGCCGGCCCCGGCTTGTAGTGGACGATCCCGCGCAGCCGGGGGATGGCGTACCAGAACATGGTGAAGTTGAGCAGGGCGTAGGCTCCGAAGAAAGCCATATGCCCGTGGCTGGCCGTCACCTGGCTGCCGTGGGTCCAGTAGTTGACCTGGGGGAGGGTGTGGGCAAAGCCCCAGACGCCCGCCCCGATCAGGTGTCCCACGGCGGTGCCCACGGCGAAGGTCCAGACCACCCGGTTTTGGATGGGGCGGCCGGCGTCTCGCTCGTGCAGGAAGGTATCGATCACCATGGCGATGATGGGCAGGACCTCGAGGGCGCTGAACACCCCGCCGACCCATAGCCAAAGATCGGGTGCCCCGATCCAGTAGTAGTGGTGACCGGTGCCGGCGATACCGGTGAACATGAACAGGCCGGCCTCGATGTAGAGATACTTCTCGATACGGCGGCGGGGGACGCCGGTTACCTTGAGGAGCACGAAAGCCAGGATGGCGGCGGTGACGAGTTCCCAGGCGCCTTCCACCCAGAGGTGCACCACCCACCACCAGTAGAACCAGTCGATGGTCAGGTTTTCGTAGAAGGGCATGCCGAAGAGGTAGAGCAGGGCGAGAAACACCAGCCCGCCGAGGAGCATGCCGCCGATCGCCGTCTTGCGGCCGCGAAGCACGGTCATGCCCACGTTGAAGAGAAAGATCAACGCCCCGATCACGACGAAGACGTCAAGCAGGCGCGGGATCTCGAGGATGGGCGTGCCCTGCGACCAGCCGAAGGCGAAGCCGATTATGGCCGTGACGCCCACGGCCAGAAAGGCCAGCAGTTGCAGATAGGCCAGCTTCACGCTGTAGATCTCGCGCTCGGTTTCCTCGGGGATCAGGTAGTAGGTGCCGCCCATGAACGCCAGCAGCATCCAGAGGACAAGCAGATTGGTGTGCATGGCCCGGGTGTTGCCCCAGGGCAGCGCGTCGGTCACCCACTGGGGATAGGTGAAGGAGTAACCGCCGGCCAGCCAGAGCCCCACCAGAAGCTGGAGCACGAAGAGGGCCAGAGCCGCCATGAAGTACCAGTAGGAAACCCGTTGGGTCTCATAGGGCACCAGGGGCTGATCCTCCAGGGCGGCGGTGACGTTAACGCCCTCCCGGGGAGGCTGCACAACTCCGGACCGCGTTGCGGATGCTTCCATAGCCGTCACCTACTCCTGGGACAGGAACTCGGCCACCGCCTGCAGTTCTTCTTGGCTGAGCTGATCCTGGGGCGGCATTTGCGAGTTGGGGTTGACCGAGGTGGGCTCGGCCGCGTACTGGGCGATGGTCCCCGCTTTGTAGCGTTGTTCGATGTCGTCCAGAGGAGGACCGATGCTGCCGCCCTCGCCGCCGATCGAGTGGCAGCCCATGCAGACTTGAGCAAACACGGTGGCTCCCAGAGAAAGGCCCCCGGCCTGCATGCGTTGCTGGGCTTTCTGTTGGCGGTCGGGCTGATCCTGCGGAGGCCACTCGTTGTTGTCGATATTGGAGACCCACTCGAGGAAGGCCACCAGGTCGGCGGTATCCTCGTCGCTCACCCCCAGATTGGGCATGTGGCGGAAGGAATCCTTGAACAGGACTTCGGGCTGTTGGACTGCGAGGGTGATTCCCTGGGCACCCACCCGGGTGAAGGCCTCGGTCATGTCGGGCGCGTAGTAACCCCCGATCCCCAGAATGGTGTGACAGAGGTTGCACTCGTTTTCGTGCCATACGCGCTTGCCGGCGACGACGTTCTCGTCGAGCTTGTCCGCGTTGGTGAGGGCGTCGACCCGGGCATGAGTGTCCCAGGTCATGAAGGCAAACACCGCCGCGGAAGCCAACGTCCCGATCAGGAAGAATAGGAAAGCGTTGCGGTTGTTCAAGGCCGCCTCCCCTTTCAGAAACAGCACCATGTATTGGGATACAACAATCCTTTTCTCTTGTAAAGCAAGATGAATAGGCTTCCTATATATCGGGAAGCCGGGCAACGACATTTGTCGGCTTTGCTTGACAGGAAGTAATTTTGAGACTTCTATGAAAGAAGGTAGCGACAATCGGGGGGAGTGGTCTTGCGAGACGCTTCGGACGAGTTCCGACGCGACTCACTCAAACGCGAGAGCGCACGAGAAGAAGATCCTTGCGTTCGCGCCGGTCCTCTTCGCCTTTACCCGCGCCGGCACCACGCGCTCATGGACGGCCGGCCCCTGGACCTCACCCCGCTCGAGTTCCAACTGCTACATGCGTTGGCCGTGCATCCGGGTTGGGTGCACTCGGCCGAGGAACTCCTGCTCGAAGTCTGGGGGGATCGGTGCTTCGATGCCCGGGTGGTCTCGGTGCACATCAGCAACCTGCGGCGGAAGCTTGAACCTGATCCGCTGCGCCCACGCTACGTCGTCACCGTCAGGGGTGTGGGGTACCGGCTGGAAATCGAGGCCGCGGAATCCGGCGAACTCGAGCGGCACGAGAACCCACCCGGGAAGCTGCGGTCACCGCGGCAGCAAGAGGTGCTCAACGCCGGGGCCGTCATCGGCGAGGCATTCGACATCCACCGGCTGGCGCGGCTTCTGGGCGAGTCCGCCCGCGCCTTACTCGGTCTCATCGACGAGCTGCTCGCGCAAGGAGCGCTGGTGCTGGGTGAAAAGGTGGGTGAGTACCGGTTCTCTTCCCCCAGAGTGCACGAGGAGGTCTACCAAGCGGTTCCTCGCGCGCGGCGGGTCGGCCTCCACCGGGCGATGGCTCAGCTCCTCCTCGCTGAGAAGTCCTACCGCGACGGTGAACTCGAGTGCCTGAACACCTTGGCCGGACACTTTCTCGAAGCTCTGCCCCTCGCTGAGCCGGAGTGGATCCTGCTTCATGCCGGCGGGCTGGCCTCCGCCTATCACGACCGTTACGAATACGACCGAGCCACCGCGCTGCTCGAACGGGCGCTGGACGCCGCGGGACCGGCGGGGGCTCTCGGCCGAGTCGAACTCGAGCTTGCGCTCGCGCTCTATGAGCAGAAAGGTGATGCTCACCGTGCTGCCTGCGCCTGGGATCAGGCGGTGACCGCATACAGAAGGGCCCTGCAGATTGAGGTGCGCCTAGGCGAGTTTCAGACCTTGGGTGCTCCCGTTCGCACCGCGCGCCTCCACCGCAAGATTGGCTGCTGCCATGAGGCCGGACGGCAGTTCGCCCGGGCCCTCGAAGCGCTCGCTGAGGCCGAGACAGTACTGGGACCCGCTCCCTCCGCTGCCGCTGGAGTCCGGGGCCGGCGTTCCGCCGCCTGGTGGGAGGAGTGGATCGAGATTCGACTCGCCCGGATGTGGACCGCGTACTATGAGGGGGCTCTTGACCAGCTCTCAGAACTCGTGGCCGAGACCACAGCGCAGATACAAACCCACGGGTCGCCGCGGCAGTTGGCCCGCTTCTACAACCAGTTGCTGACTGAGCTTTGCCTGCGCGACCGTTACCGCATCTCTCCCCAGGCCTTGACTTATGCTCATTCCCTGTACGAGGCCCTGCAGGGGGCGGAGGCACCGGAGGACGAAATTGCTTTTGCCCGCTTCGTTCTGGGCTTCTGCTACCTATGGGCGGACCGGCCCTCCGACGCAGAACTGTGGATGAGCTCTTCGCTTTCCGTTGCCCTGGAGCGGCGCGATCTCGCCTTGCAGGCCCGTATCTTGACCTACCTGGGGGTCGTCTACCGCTTCCGGCGAGACTCCGTCACTGCCGCTTGGTACGCCCACCGCACGATGACAGCGGCGGTGGGCTCCGGGCTGAAGGAATACGTGAGCGCCGCGCACGCGCAGCTGGCTTGGGTGGCTTTGGCCCAGGGCAACCCCGGCGGTGCCCAAGCCAAAGCCCGCGAAGCCCTGGACGGCTGGGCCGCGCAACCGACGGTATATCCCTTCCAGTGGTTGGCTCTTTGGCCCCTGATCGAGCTAGCCCGGCGTGAGGGAGAATTCCAGTTGGCGGCGGCGTACCTCGAGCAGTTGCTTGCACCGCCCCAACAACTGCCGCCGCCCGAGCTTCAGGCTCGAGCGGAACGCGCGCGCGAGGCCGCGAATGCGAGCGACCGGGCTGCCCTGGAGGAAGGGCTGCGCCGGGCATGCGACCTCGCGCGCGAGCTTGGCTACCTCTAAGCCGTCCCGCCCGCAGGGAGACCCGCCGGCGTCTCCCCAGCCTTCAGGGTTAGGCTAGACGCGGTCCTGCGGCAAGAAGCCTCTGGGCGCCCGGAACTCATTGATCACCGGCCGCTTGTCTGCTTTGGCTTCGCCTTGGGGCCGGTAGCTGCCTGCGCCCAGTTCTTCCCCGGGGGCCAGGTCGATTTGCACCCGCTTGAGCCCTCCGTTGGTGGGAATAGGGACCGTGATGGTCTTCATGCGAACCACCCCCGAATTTTTGGGGAACCCACCTGGTTCCTGTGAATTCGAGCTTAGGAAATCAACTTGTTCGCCATGCAAAGATAGTTCAATGACTGCTCAAAGAATTGCGTTCGTCCGGCGGACGGGGAGGGGCGGTCCGGCGGAGGGAGCCGGTGGGGACGGACGGCGGAGGGCCGGGCCGCGCTCAGCTTTCCGGCGCAGACTCCTCCCCCAGGGAGGGGTAGAGGGCGAGCGCCTCTTCCAAAGTGGCTCCGGCCCGTATGCGGGTGAAGATCTCGAGCAGATCGGCCTGGACCTCCACGGCGAGCCGGTCGTGATCCTCGGCCTGGGCACCGAACTTGGCTTCGCTTCTCCCCTCCGGGCTCATGAGGGTTTCCACCTGCGTGCCGGCTTGGCTTTCCCAGTCGGTGACCTCGCGCAGCGCCTGCACGGCGTAGTAGGCGCCGGTCAGATAGACGGTGCTTCGGCAGCGGATGCTGGCCTCTTCGAACAGGCTTAGGGCCTCCTCCAGCCAAGGGACCGTGGGAGTGCGGTCGATGTGCGCCGCGGCTCTCAGGCTGCGGTCCGAGAGCTCGGGCAGGCCGTGGGCGAGGTTGCGGAGCAGGCCGACGATGTTTTGCCGGTAGTAGAAGTTCATGGGCCGTTTTCCCCCCGGCTTCATCATGGGAAACTGAAGATTCGGGAAATGGCTAGTAATTTGAAGTAGTTTGGCGCAGGGTAAGTAGTAGGCTGTTTGGGCCTAGGGTAAGTGGTTGGTTATGGAACCCGGCAATTGAGGATTCGGGCCATGGATGCTCCAGTAGATCGCAGGCTCTGTTCGCTTCTCTCCGGCGCGACCGCGCAGGACCGGGCTGCCGCCATTCGCGAGGTGCGCAGGGTGGCGCTCGATGCCGGACTGGAGCCGGCCTTGTTGCAGCGGCTAGATTCGGCCTTGCGCTGCGGTTTGAACGACCTGCTCCCGGATCGCCTGTCCAAATGCAAGATCGAAGTTACCTGCGACGCCGACAACCTCTCGGTTGCGCTGGTCCAGGAGACATCGCTGCTGCCAGGACCCGCAAAAACCGGAGCTCACGAGTCCGAGATCGCGGGAGCGATCGCCATGGCCGACGAGGTCTTGAGCGACGAGGAGCTGGGCGAGATCGTGCTCCGCTTCAAACTCCAGCGCGAAGGGTTCGTCCCGCAAGACGACGGGCTCATTCCGGAAGAGCACGTCTAGGCCTGCCGTTCTTCTCCAGGAACTTCGAGCCGCGCTGCCGATTGCTACTGCGGCAGTGGCCGCGCCCGGCGGCTGCGGACCAGGTCGACCGCGGAGGCGGCGAGGTAAGCCGCCCCCATCAGCACGAAGAACATCAGCTGGTAGGCGTAGCGCGTCGTCGGGATGAAGATCAGATAGAGCCCCAGGAAGAGGGCGGCGTAGAGGGCGACGAAGCGAAGGATCCGCGACCGGAAGATGCCCACCACGAGCCCCCCCAGCCCCAGCCCGGCCAGCACGTCGTGCAGGCGCAGGACGAACTCCATCAGCCGCGGGCGCTCGGCGAGCTGCTGGTAGAGCCAGGGCGACTCGAACATGAACTGAATCTTGCCGACGGTGTACCAGCGCAGGTAACGCAGCGGCTCCTCGGAGAAGCCCCGGATGATGCGTTCCCGGGCGAAGCGGGCCTGGTCTTCGCTCGGCAGGCCGGCGGCGGTGAAATCCTCGAGCACGCCCTCCATGTCGGGATAGGTCCCGGCCAGCAGGGGGTTGGCTGAGCCGGTCGCGGTGAGGATCAGGGCGTCAAGGGTCACGGCGTTCCGCACCCACCAGACGAGCATCAAAGGGAAGAAGCCCGCCAGGGTGAAGCCGATCAGCCGGGCGACGCTCGGCCAACTGGACCAGCCCTTGCGAAAGAGCAGGTAGATGAAGGGCAGCGGCGCGAGGGGCAGGAGCACCGGCCGGATCAAGGCCTGGGCGGCGAGAGCCAAGCCGGCGCCGGCGTTGACCCAGGGGTTACGTGACTCGAGCCCCCAAACCGTCAACCAGAAGTAGAGCAGCATGGTTGCGAGCGACCAGACCTCGGTCAGGAGCTGCACGGGGGACTGCACGAAGGGGGGGTAGATCGCCATGAGAAAGGCGGTGGCCAGGGCCACGTCCGTCCGCTTGAGCAGCCGCCTCACGAAGAGGAAACCGAGCCCCACCGAGGCCGTGCTCACCGCCACCTGGATGAGCCGGGCCACGGTGACCTGCAGGTATGGGTCGCGGAAGAAGTAGTAGATGGCGCTGAGGAAGGCGGGGTACCCCGGGGTCACGTAGGCGTTGGGCTCGACCGACCAGCGCTTGAGCGCGTAGCCGTAGACCCCTTTCTCCACCCACTGGTGAGACATCAACTGGTAGTTGAGGGCGTCGCCGGTTATGCGGAAGTCCTGCCAGTGCCACAGGTGAAATCCCAGTCTGAGCGCGAGGGCCAGCACGAGAATCCCGAGGAGCGCGAGCCACGGGAGGTATTTGCCGTCTGGGCGCCTCAAGGGGGACTAATGCAGGTCGGAGAGCGGCGAGTTTCCGGTCAGAGCGATGATGGACACTCCCAGCACGATCACCAGAGCCCCGATGATCTTGCCCGGAGTGAGCGCCTCATCGAAGAGGTAGTGCGCCGCCACCACCGCAAAGACGTAGGCCATGCTCTGCATGGGATAGGCCAGGCTGAGCTGCACCCGGCTGATGATGTAGAGCCAGAGGACCGTGGCGAAGCCGTAAATCACCAGCCCGGAGAGGATGTAGGGCGAAAGCAGCACCCGGGCGACCCCCATCAACTGGCTGAAGTCGGCCTGCTGATTCTGCATGCCCGCCTTCCAGAGGAACTGCCCGCCGACCAGAAGGACGGCATTGAGCATGACGAGCACGATGCTGCCCGGATTCATCATGAGCGGGACGCCTCCGCCGGTTGGGGCTCACCCGAGGCGTCTGTTGCGCCGGGCGCGGTGGCGGTGGGGTCGGTGGGCGCGCCGGGCGCATCGGAGGCGTCGGGCGGTTGAGGGCCGGCGGACTTGCCGGGAGACTCCGCCTCGCGCCTGTTCTGATCCACGTTCTGATTCGTTTCCACGGCCCGCCGCAGGTAGGCGATCTCCTGGGCCATGGTGCGGATGCCGTCCTGATGCGAGCTGAGCACCATGGTCTGGTACATCAGCAGCGTGAGGATGAGGTAGATGGCGCCGAGGAACACCAGGCTGGGCATATAGGCGACGCCGATGGCGTCCGAGATTGCGTTCAGCGCGGGCAGGCCGAGGGCCGCGGCGAAGGCGACCCCGCCGATCAGCACCCAGATGAAGGCGTGCCGGTCGCGCAGCCGGTGTCTCCCGGTGAGCAGCATGATCTGGCCCAGAAAGATCCCGGCTACCAGCAGTGCGATTGCGTGCACGACTCCCATGATTCTCAGACTCCTTGACTAACGAGAGCGAGAGAGCGTCGACCCGAAACTCTACCGCATTGGGGAGAATCCGTCGGAGTCTAGAACAAGCGGCGGATCACCAGGAAAAGCGTGACCTTGGCCATGTAGTAGAGCGAGCGCACCGCCGTGATCGACGACACGCCTCCGGCTCGGTCTCTCATGTCAACCGGCACCTCGGCCAGGCGGTAACCCCGGCGGGCCAGACTCACCACCACTTCGACCTCGGGATAGTCGACCGGATAATGCTCCACGAACTCCTCGATCACCCGGCGGTTTGCCAGGCGAAAGCCGGAGGTGGGGTCGGTGATTCTAAGCCCGGTGAGGAAGCGGATCAGGTGCTGGAAGTAGTAGATTCCCGAGCGGCGCGCGCGGCCGCCCCGGTAACCCCGCTCCTCGACGAAGCGCGAGCCGATCACCATGTCGTGGCCGCCGCTCTCGAGGGCATGGGCCAGCCGGGGCAGGTCCTTGGGGTCGTGTTGACCGTCGCCGTCGAGCTGCGCGGCATACCGATAGCCCTCACGGTAGGCGTAGCGGTAGCCGGTTTGCATGGCCCCTCCAATGCCCAGGTTGATGGGCAGATCGAGGTGGGGGATGCCTTCCCGGTCCAGGATGCGCGCCGTGTCGTCGCTGGAACCGTCGTTGACCACGATGAAGTCGTAATCGACCGCTGCCCTGACCTCGGCCACGGTAGCCGCGATGCTATCGGCCTCGTTGTAGGCGGGGATGATGATGAGGAGGTCTTGCACGCGCCGCAATATAGATGAGCAATCCATGCGGAACAAGCCACCGGGGCTGCGGACGCCGCTGCGGGCACGCCCGGTCCGGGAACGCGCTAGGATTTGGGGACGCCAACGCGTGACGAGGAGTGCCCTATCCGACGGCCTGGGCTCGCATCTGTATTCGGACCGATTCTCATCGCCCTGCTCCTGCTTCTCGCCCTGTTGGGGGGCGGTCTGGCCTGCGCCGACCAGCAACGCCCGGCCGCTTCGACTGACCGCGCCGCCGATGGCCCAGAGGGCTATCCCCGGCTTTCGGTGGACGTGGTGCGGGTGGTCGACGGCGACACCATCCTGGTTCGCCTACCGAACGGAGCCACCGAGCGGGTGCGCTACATCGGGATCGACACTCCCGAATCCGTGCGCCCCGAACAGCCCGTGGAGCCCTACGGACCCGAGGCGGCAAACCGCAACCGCGAGCTGCTGCGAAACGCAGAGGTGGAACTCGAGTTCGACGTCCAGGAACGGGATCGCTACGGCAGGCTGCTGGCCTACGTGTTCGCCGACGGCACCTTTGTCAACCGGCGGCTGGTGGAAGAGGGCCTGGCCTTGGCCATCACCTACGCTCCCAATGTGCGTAATCAACAGAAACTGCTGGATGCCCAGCGGCGGGCCCGGCGAGAGGCACTGGGGATATGGTCCCCGGGCTGAGCTTTGGCTTCCCAATCCTTTTCGTAGTAGAGTTGAATTTCTGGCACTAAGCTAGGAGTCCCCTTTGACCGAGCGCGAGATGATTACCGCCGAGGTGATCCAGGAGTTCTCCGAGAAAGCGGCCCGCTCTTTGGGCAAAGATGTCCTTACTCCGGAAGACTTCGTCAGGCTGGCCCAAGAGGCCGCGAAGGACGAGCGTTTCTACGCTGCCGCGGTCTACTACACTCTTGCCGGCATCAAATCGCTTCCCCAGGAAAGCGCGAGCACCTATCAGGACCAGGCACAGGAAATGCTCTGGCGGGTACGCTCGGCGCACCAGAGGCCACCCGAGGACTAGAACGGTGGCTGGGGGCGCGTTCACGCCGGGGGACATTGCCGGCTACGGCTTCCTCTCGGACTGCCAGTCGGCCGCGCTGGTCTCACGGCAGGGTTCGCTGGACTGGCTCTGTTTTCCCCGCTTCGATTCCGCCCCGGTTTTCGCCCGTCTGCTCGGCCGGGAAGGCGGGCACTGGTCGATAAGCCCGGCGGGGGAGTACGAGGCCGACCGCCGCTATCTGGAGGGCACGCTGGTCCTCGAAACCACCTTCCGCACGCCCGAGGGCGAAGTGGTTCTGCGCGACGGATTGCTCTTCGAGATGGGGTCGCGAGGTCACGAGATCGGCATGAGGGTGCCCCACGCCATGGTGCGCCAACTCCTCGGGATATCCGGGCGGGTCGAGTTCGTGTGTGAGTTCGCCCCGTGCTTTGAGTACGGCCTCACCCGACCCCTGCTGGAACCGTTCCCCGAAGGCATACGGGCCGCGGGCGGCGCGGTGGAGCTTGATCTATTTGCCCCGGAGGTGGAATACGAAAGCGTGGAACCGACGGCGCGGGCCCGCTTTGAGGTGACCGCGGAGAATAGTGTCGGGTTCACCCTGGCCTATTCGCGAACGTTCCCGCCGCGCCCGGTGGAGCAGGCCTTTTGGGATCCGGAGGCGGCGCTGGAAGACACGGCCGAAGCCTGGCGATCCTGGAGCGCCAGGCATGAGGGTTACCAAGCACGCCACCAGCAGGCCGTGCGCCGCAGCGCCCTGGTTCTCCAGGGCCTGACCTACCAACCCAGCGGAGCGGTGGTGGCGGCGGCCACCACCTCGCTTCCCGAGGTGCTGGGCGGTGACGCCAACTGGGATTACCGCTTCGTGTGGCTGCGAGACCTCACTCTCATGCTGCGCGCGCTCTGGATCGCGGCCTGCCCGCACGAACCGGAACGCTTCTTTCACTGGATCGACCGGGCGGGAGGGCGGCTCGGGGAGGTAGTCCAGATCATGTACGGCGTGGAGGGCGAAAGACGCCTGACGGAGACCCACGCCGAAGCCCTCGAGGGTTACGCCGGCAGCTCCCCGGTGCGTATCGGGAATGCTGCGTGGTAGCAGAGACAGTTGGACGTTCTGGGAGAGGTGCTGGACGGCGCCTACGAACTGCGGGAGCAATTGGGGGAACTCGACGAGAACATCCGGGCGCTGCTCGTGACTCTGGCCGACCGCGCAGCGGAAGGCTGGCAGGAGGACGACGCCGGCATGTGGGAGGCCCGGGACGAAGAGCGTCCTTACCTGTCCTCCAAGGTCATGTGCTGGGTGGCACTGGACCGGGCAATCAAGCTGGCGGGAAAGCTGGGAGCCGAGGGCCGCATCGGGCACTGGCGGCGGGCGCGCGACGAGGTGCGCGCCGCCGTCCTCGAACGGGGCTGGTGTGAAGAGGCCGGTGCCTACACCGGCGCTTTCGGCTCGACCCACCTGGATGCCTCGGTGCTGCTGCTGCCCCTGGTTGGTTTTCTGCCCGCGACCGACGAGCGCATGAGAGCGACGATCTTCGCCGTCGAACGTGAGCTCGGTGCCGGCGGGGGATTGCTGAAGCGTTGGAAGGGGGAGGAGAACGGCTTTCTCATCGTCAGCTTCTGGATGGTCGAGTGCCTGGTCCTCCTGGGGGAGACGGAAAAGGCCGAACGCCGCTTCGAAGAACTGCTGCGCTACTCCAATGAATTGGGTCTCATGGCCGAGATGGCCGAGCCTGAGGGCGGCCGCCTGCTCGGCAACTTCCCGCAGGCGTTTTCCCACGTGGGTCTGATCAATGCCGCCTGGCGCCTAAGCCAGGCTCGCCGCTAAAGCCCCGGGTCAGGCCCGCCGCTGAGGCGGTTTGTTCCCTCGCGGGTGGGGAGTGCGGTGAGGGGCCGGGTCAGGAGTTCCCAGGACCAGCCGTCGTTCTCGACAAGGGCGAGGAGCAACCGGCGCCGGCCGAGCAGGTGGCCGGTCCTGGCGAGCAACTCTTCTTCGCTGCACACCGGTAGCCCATATTTGCGCAGTTCCTCCAGGTTCGGCAGCGGGGGGGCGTTTTCGGCGCGGATATAGGCGGTGTTCAGCGAGTTGAGCAGGCTGGTGAAGGACCCCCGGGCCGGAACGAAGCTCGATCTGTCCAACTTCAGGGTCTCGGGAACCGCGTATTCGAGAATGGTCAGGGCTTCGTCCAGCGCGGCCAGAGACACTGGGGCGGCAGACTCAGGGGTGTTGCTGTGGAAGTAGTGCAGTACGGGATAGGCCAGGTAGTTCTCACTCAGGTTCAACACCCCCGACCCAAGTGAAGAGAGATGGTGCTGCAGATCCTTGAAATCCCGGCCGTTCCACATGTTGATCAGTATCTCGCCCGGCGTTCTGCCCAGGCCCGCGATCTCGCCGGCCAAGCGCCTCTTCGACACGGCGGCGGATATCGTGGGCAAAAGATAGGAAATCGAGAGCCCTAGCACCGCGTAGCCGCTCGCCGAGGCAATTGCGGTCAGCACCTGCCAGACTCCCGGCCCGGGGATGTAGTCGCCCATCCCCAAGGTCACGATGGTGTAGCCCACGAAGTAGACGCGCGAGGAGAAGTCGGCTGGAAGCCGGGTCTGTGAGGTGAGCACCGCCCGGTCCTGGGCAAAGAAAATCAGATTCCATCCCAGGAAGAAGAAGAGCACCCACAAGAGAATGATGCCCAGCATTATCAGGACGCCGGCGTAGGAGAGCATCGACGGCCCGAGGCGGCCGTGGTTCAGGCGAAGCCCCAGCCGCCAGAGCCGATCGCCCAGCGGCCCGGTTACCGGACCGCCGCCCTGCAGCACCAGAGTGGTCAGAACGACGTCCGCCAGGGTCACCGCGATCACCGCGAATCCCAGAGGGATGAGCAGAAGGCGGATGTCCATCTCAGACAGACTCGGCAGTTCGCATGAAACCGGTATTACCCGGGAATGCGTGAAAGACGCATGCGCACTCTGTTTCTCAAAGGTCCTTTCCGCTCGATTCTCCAGAGCCCCTACTTCTATCCCTCGCTCGCGGTCCCTGTGGGCGTGTTTCTCGCGGTGTTCTTACGGGCGGTGGATGTGCTGGCTCCTGCCGGGAGTCTGCCTGCTTTGGAGTTCCCGGCGGCCAACGTCCGCACCCTTTTTGGCGGCGTGGCCGGAGCGATGATCACCGCCACCGCCGTCTTGTTTTGGGTGAGGAGCGCGCTGGTGCAGCTCGCCGCCAGCCAGCTTTCGCCAAGAGTGCTCTCGCTGTACATGCACGACCGTTTCCAGCAGGCCTCGACCGGCTTTCTCCTGGGAGTCTTCACCTATCTGGTGATCGCCCTGCTGGAACTGCCGGGCGAACCCAACGCGGTCGCCCCGCTGCTCTCGACGTTGCTGGGCGCCGTCCTGGCGATAGTCGCGCTGCTGTCGATCATCGTGGCGATCACGACGGGCGTCTATGCCACCCGGCTTTCGCATGTACTCGCCCGGCTCGCGGACGAGACCGTGGCTCAGGTCGAAGAGGTGTTCCCCGAGCGGGAGGCGGAGCAGCGAACCTCGGAGGACATACCGCCTGCGCCGGCGGAGGCGGTTCCGGTCTTTGCCCGAACGCATGGTTGGTTGCAGCGCGCCCACAGCCAGGAACTGCTGGACGCGCTTCCCCGAGGCGCGGAATTCTGGCTGGAGGCAAGGGTGGGCCTCTATTTGACCGAAGGCGCCGTGGTGGGCCGGCTGCTTCTGCCGGAGGACGCCGCCTCCGCCGAGAGCGCCGGCGGGGACGGCGAGGACGTCGTCGCCAGTCAGGGCTCGCCCGCGGTTGGTGGGCCGGACCCCGCGTCCCTGCTGCAGGACGCCCTGCAGATCGAGACCACGCGCTCTTTGCGGCGGGACCTGACCTTTGGTATCCGCGAACTGGTGGACATCGGCCTGAGCGCGCTCGCCCCCGGCACCAAGGACACCACGGCCGCCTTCGAGGTCATTCTGCAGTTGGGCACCGTCCTGCGGGAAATCATGCTGCGAAAGCTGCCCCCGGTGGTCATCCGCGGCGAGGAAGGTAGGACGGTGTACCGCACGGCGGAGTTGGAGCACGCGGAGTACGTGAACCTCTGCTTCCAGCAGATCCGGCTGTACGGTTCTCAGTACCCGTCGATCGCCAACGTCTTGCTGAACACCTTCGGCATGCTGCAGGATCAGTTGCGCTCGACGGGTTTGCCCGAGCACGCCGCTCCTCTGCGCCGGCAGGCGGCGTTGGTGCTGGAGGGCGTGAAGCAGGCCCCCCTGCTCGAAGCGGATCGTGAACGCGTGTATCGGGTAGCACGGTGGTACGGGTTCGACGCGTCCGATGCAGACCCGCTCAAGCAGCCCGCGAGCGATCCGCCGCAAGGCGTCGAGGAGATTGCAGCCCTTAGCATGGGGCCGGGTGCTTCGTAGGACTCGATCGACGAGACGACTCGATCGACGAGACGACTCGATCGACGAGACGACTCGGACGACGCGGACGACTCGGACGAGACGAGACGATGCCAAAGGAGATCAAGCATGGCGGAGGACAAGATCGGACGAAGAAGGGCGGGCGGACGGCTCGAGAAGCTCGGGCTGCCGCAGTTATCGGGATTTACAGAGCTGGAGCCCGAGGAATACGAGGACGAGTCGGGCGGCCGTTATGTGCGGGTGCGGGGAGTCAGGCAGGACCAGTTGGAGCAGGGCGCCGTGCCGGAGTACATCGATGACGCGGCCTTCAGCTGGGAGGAGTTCGAGTCTTACTACGATGTGGGCGAGTTGGATTTGGATGTGCCCTAGCTGAGTGCGGGCGGCCTCTGGCCGCCGCACATGCCTGTTCCCAGAAGTAGGGACCGCCTCCGGGGGAGCGGTCCCTTTCCTTTGGCTGGGACAGACGGGTCGCGGGATCCCGAGACCCCGGTGCGCCTGGGGCTACATCTGGGCCCGGACGTCGTCGAGCCACCCGGCGGAGCCCAGTTTCTCGTTCTTGTGGGCGATGAACTTGGCGTATTCGGCCATGAAGACCTTCCCCGGGTCACGCAGATCGAACTTGGAAGGCTGATCCCGGAAGAACTCGCGGTGCACCCGCGTCCAGACCAGACGGCCATCCGTGTCGATGTTGACCTTGGTCACGCCCAAGGGCACCGCCTTCTTGAAGTCGTCCTCATCGACGCCCTTGGCGCCCTTGAGCTCGCCCCCGGCCGCGTTGATGCGCTGAACCTCTTCCTGAGGAACGCTCGAGGAGCCGTGCATCACCAGCGGGAATCCGGGCAGGCGCTTCTGGATCTCGGCCAGCACGTCCAGGCGAAGACCCTGCTCCCCGGTGAACTTGTAGGCGCCATGGCTGGTGCCGATGGCGACGGCCAGGCTGTCGCAGCCGCTCTTTTCGACGAATTCCTCGGCCTCGTCCGGGTCGGTCAGGTTGGCGTGCTTCTCCTCGACCTTGATGTGCTCTTCCACTCCGCCCAGCCGGCCGAGCTCGGCCTCGACGACGATCCCCTTCGCGTGGGCGGCGTCGACCACCCGCCGGGTGATCTCGATGTTCTTCTGAAGCGGCTCGTGCGAAGCGTCGATCATCACCGACGAGTAGAAACCGCTGGCGATGGAGTCCATGGCGGCCTCTTCGTCCCCATGATCGAGATGAACCGCGAACACGGCATCGGGGAAGAGCGCGTCGGAAGCGCGGATGATCGCTTCGAGCATGCTCTTATCGGTATAGGAGCGTGCGCCCTTGGAGATCTGGATGATGAAGGGGGCTTTTGAGTCCAGGTTTCCCCGGAAGAGACCCATGGCCTGTTCCAGGTTGTTGATGTTGTAAGCGCCGATGGCGAATTTGCCGTAGGCCACCTCGAACAACTTCTTGGTGTTTACGATCATCTGGCCGACCCCTCCATCCCTCAGATTCGACAGTTCCCTTGACCACTGGGTCCGCACCCGAACGGGCTCGAAGCGCACCAGTCGCCGATATTCATACCCGGCTCAGAGACTTGGAACCACTCGGGCACGCCGGATCCCGTTTGCGGGAATGCTGCGGGCGCTGCGGCCGGCTGCGGCCGGGGTGAGCTAACGGAAAGAAGAAATCCGCTTCTCGGCCAGTTCGGCGCCGCGGCCCGCGTAGTCGACGCCTCGGTTGGCCGCCTTGCGCGCGGATTCCATCATCTCCCGCGCCTGCTCGTAGGCTTCCGCCCGGTCGATCTTGGGTTGCCACCAGAGGTAGCCGGCGATCAGGGCGGCGACGTTCAGGGAGAGCAACAATCCGCTCAAAGTCCAGAAGCGCCGGTTGAGTTTCTTCATGTTGCGGCTAATCCGGCGCTGCATCTCGGCTTCGCTCAAGTGGCGCACCTCGGGCTCCTCGGCGCCGATGCCCTCCGCCAGCTCCTGGTCGCTCAAACTCTCGAGTTGCTCCAGGGTCACTCGGCGATGTCCGTTGGCTTTCTTCTTCTCAGGCATGATGAAACCCCCGCATGATGCGCGTTAGCACCTTGACTTGTAACCGCAAGCCCGGCGCCCAAAACGCCCGGTGGGCCAGTGCTCAGCGGCGGCGCGCCGCGAAGGAGAGGACGAACAGGCCGATGGAAACCAGCACGATCGTGGGTCCGGAGGGGGTGTTCAGGTAGTAGCTGCCGATGAGTCCGGAGACGGCGCTGACTACCCCGACGAGAATCGAGAGCAGCATCAGCACGCGGAAGTTGGGGGCCACATTGCGGGCGGCGGCCGCAGGGACGATGATAAGTGCGCTGACCAGGATGATGCCGACGGTCTTCAAGCTGACGGCCACGGTCAACGCCAAGAGGGTCATGAAGATGTAGTCCCAGGTCACCACCCGTACGCCCTCCACCGCGGCCAGGTCGCGGTTGAAGGCGATCTTCACCAACAGGCCCGAACGCATGAAAAGCACCGTCATGACTAGGGCGGCAAGGCCCAGCGCCAGGAGCACGTCGAGCCGGGTCACGGCGAGGATGTCACCGAAGAGGTAGCTCAGCAGGTCGGTTTGGTAGCCCTCCTGCATGCCGATCAGGAGCACCCCGAGCGCCAGCGACCCGGAAAAGAAGACGCCGATGACCGTGTCGGAGCTGAGTTCGGTGTGAAAGGTGAGGTAGGTGATGCCGACGGCGATCACCAGGGTGAAGAGCACGGCGGCGGGCACCGGGGCGATGCCGAAGATGACTCCCAGGGCGATCCCCGCGAGCGCGGCGTGCGCGATGGCGTCGGAGAAGAAGGCCATGGAACGCAGTGTGACGTAGACGCCGATCGTAGCGCAGAGAAAGCCGATGGCGAGACCGACGAGCAGCGCTCGCTGCATGAAGGGATACTCGAGGAAGGGCAGCAGTTGTACAACGCTGTCGGGCACGTCCTGCCTACCTCAGTGGTGGTTGTGGTGGTAGGCGCCGGCATAGGAGCCGTAGGTCTGCTCCAAGGTGTCCTCGCGCAGCACCTGACGCGGAGCGCCGCGGCACAAGAGGCGACGGTTCAGGCAGAGCACCTGGTCGGCGTAACGGTAGACCACGTCCAGGTCGTGCGACACCATCAGCACCGTCAGTTGCTCGTTCTTTTGCAGGTTGTGGATGAGTTCGTAGAAGGTCTCCTCGCCGGTCACATCGACCCCGGCCACCGGTTCGTCCAACACCAGGAGTTCGGGCTCGGTGAGCAGGGCGTAGGCCAGCAGAATGCGCTGCAGCTCTCCCCCGGAGAGCTGACCCACGCGGCGGTCGATCAGATTCTCTCCGCGCACCTTGGCCAGCGCAGTCAGGATCTTCTCCCGGGGGCCCGCGCTGCGCAGCCAGAAGCCGGCGTCTTTTAGCTTGAGCAACAGCACCTCATAGACGGTGATGGGAAACGTGCGGTCGAAGTCCAGGCGCTGGGGCATGTAGCCGATGCGGTCGTGGAAGTCGCCCAACTGCCGGTGGTCGCGCCCGAAGATGGTGACGCTGCCGGCGGCGGGCTGGCGCAGGTTCAGGATGGTCTTTATCAGCATGGTCTTGCCCGCGCCGTTGGGACCGATGATGATGGCGATCTCGCCTTCGTCGACGACAAAGGAGACTTCCTCGAACAGGGTCTGCCCGCCGAGGACCAGGGAGAGGTCCTGGACCAGCAAGACCGCGTTGGGATATAGGCTCTCGGAATTGTCCGCTTTCATCTAATCTCCGCTCAGCGCGCGTACGAACACGTCGGTGTTCTCGCGCATCAAATTCTCGTAGCCGGAGGGCGAGAGCTCCGCGCCCTCCGGATCTACCTCGTATGTCTCCACGCCGGCCTCCTGCGCAAGCACCTCCGCCGGTCGAGGTGAGAACTGGGGTTCGGTGAATATGGCGTGGACACCCAAGGACTTCACCAGGTCCACCAGGTCACCGAGATACTGGGGCGAAGGTTCCTGCCCGGGGAAGCGGGCGATGACCCCGACCTGCTCGAGGCCGTAGGCCCGGGCGTAATACTGGAAGGCACTGTGGAAGGCGACGAAGCGCCGGTTCTCGAGCGTCGCGGTGCGCTCGAGGATGTCCTGGTGCAGGGCTTCGAGTCGGGTCACGTAGGCCTCGACCCGGGTGCGGTAGCCGTCGGCGTGGCCGGGATCCGCCTCGATCAGGGCCTCAGCAATGTTGCGCGCCATGCGTTGGGCGTTGCGGGCGTCCAGCCAGACATGCGGGTCCACGTCTTCGCCGTCGTGTCCGGCGTCGCTCTCTTCCGGGGGGAAGTCGGACGTCAGGGCGGGCAGATCGGGCTTCAGTAATTTCAGCCCCTGGGATGCCTCCACCACCACCAGGTCCCCGGTCCCGGCGGCTTCGATCAGGTCATCCGCCCAGAAGTCCAGGCCCGCCCCGTTCTTGACCACGACGTCGGCCTCCGCCACCAGTTTGGCCTGTGCCGGAGTGAAGTTGACCTGATGGGGCGAGGAGCCGGGGGGGAGCAGGTTCTCGACCCGCGCATCTTCGCCGGTGACGTTGGAGACCAGCGAGTAGATGACGGGAACC
The DNA here is from genome assembly GCA_016278725.1 of Actinomycetota bacterium. Classification (GTDB taxonomy): domain Bacteria; phylum Actinomycetota; class Thermoleophilia; order RBG-16-64-13; family RBG-16-64-13; genus Soudan-30. Next base: position 203,967 of record JADQBG010000015.1, on the reverse strand, counting down.
GTGCTGACCACCAGCAACCGGCCGTCCTCGCCATCCCCGGTCGGGCTTCCCGGGCCTCCGCAGCCCGCCGCCATCAGTAGCCCTCCGAGCGCGGCGAACAGCAAGATCTGCCCCAGTGTCATGAATCGGGGAGTGGTCACGCCTCCGCCGCCTTCCCCTCGACCTGACGGCAGGTGGCGCAGATCCCCCGCAGCAGGACCTGGTGGTCTTCGATCAAGAAACCGCTTCGGCTTGCGTGTTGCTGAGCGCTCTCTCTGAGGGCGCAACCGGGCATCTCTTGCAGGGATGCGCAGCGGGTGCAGAGCAGATAGTCGTGGTGGCGGCCGAACTGCTCGTGCAGGGCGTAGCGCCTGGGTCCGTCCGCCACGGATACCTGAGTGAGAACGCCCGCTTCCTCGAGTCCCGACAGGCAGCGGTAGAGCGGGGAGAGATCGCCCAGGCCGTCGATTCGGTTGCCGATCTGCTCCACCGAGAGCACTTCGGCGGCGGCGAAGGCCTCGAGCACCTCCTGTTTCAGGCGGGTCATCCGCTGCCCGTTCTGGTGCAGCCGGCGCTTCACCGCGGCCTCGAGTCTGCCGTCGCTGTACTCGGGCGCGTCTGGGCTCGGGTGCGGGTGCGGGTGATCGGGGGCCGCGGGCGCGTCGGAGCGCGCGGGAGCGTCGGGGTGCGAGTTATGGTCATTGATTGACGTCATGGCCGCCGACTACCCATCGGACCAGGACCCCAATCGCTTGTCGGATGTTAGAGTGAAACCGCCCGGGCGCCGCTCGGGTTGGTGGTCCCGGGGTTTCCCGGGTTTTCACTGTCAATTTGCGGGAAGAGGATCGCATGGCCGCTGATTGTCAGAGGGCGAGGACCGGGTGAGAATTGCCCTGGTATCCCCATATGCCTGGTCGGTACCGGGCGGGGTCAACGACCATATTGCGAATCTCTCGCGGGAACTGGATGAGCGAGGGCACGAAACCTGGATAGTGGCGCCCACCGGGCCTCCGGGACGCCAGCGAGACGGCGTGCCCTTCCCCGGCAGGTTCATCCCGGTGGGGACGGCCATCCCGGTGCCCTCGAACGGATCGAGCGCATACGTGAACATCTGGCCGTGGACGGCCTGGAATCTCAATCGGCGGCTTCGGGGCTACGGCTTCGACCTGATCCACCTGCACGAGCCCTGCGTGTTTCCCACTTCGTTTCTGACCGCCTTCCTGGCCGACGTGCCCATGGTGGGGACCTTTCACGCCGCGGGAGAGGCATCCCGCTCCTACGTCCTCTTCTGGCCCGCCGTGCGGCAACTCATGAAGAAACTGTCGGTCCGCATCGCCGTCTCCGGATCGGCGCGAGACTACGTGGCCGTGAGGCATCCTGGTGACTACCGCATCATCCCGAACGGGGTGTCCCCGGATGCCTACGCCGACGCTTGGCTGGGAGGGAAGCAACCCGGGCGGGTGTTGTTCATCGGCCGGCCGGAACCCCGCAAAGGCCTGCACGTGCTGCTTCGGGCCTTTCAGGGCGTGCGTGAACGACACTCGAACGCATCGCTCCACGTGGTGGGTACGGCGCCCCACGATCTTCAACGGCTGGCCAACGAGATATGGCCCGGGCTGAGGGGACCCCTACCCGGGGTCAAGGCGCTCGGCCGGGTGAGCCACGAGGACAAGGTCCGCGAGATGAGGGCCGCCGAAGTGGTGGCCGTACCCTCCCTGCAGAGCGAGAGCTTCGGCGTCATCCTCATCGAGGCTCTGGCAGCCGGTTTGCCGGTGGTGGCTTCGGATCTGGCCGGCTATCGGGCGGTGCTCGACGATGGGCGCTTGGGTCGGCTGGTGGCCCCGGGAGACCAACGGGCGTTGGGCGAATCGATCCTGGCTTTGCTGGGCGACGAACGGTTGCGTCAGCGCATGTCCGTCAAAGGCCGGACGGCGGTGCATCAGTTCGCCTGGGACCGCGTCGCCGGCGACGTGCTCACCACCTACGAGGAGGCCACCGGGTCGGTGCGCCTCCCCACGGAGCCGGACGCCGAATCCACCTCGGTCCTCGTGGGCGATGCGGTGGGCGCATCGGCGCGGCGCCGCTAAATCGGTCTGCACTTATCCCTAGGACCGCTGAGACAAGAGGAGCTTGAACATGCGAAAGCTAATCGTGCATCTGGCGGGCGGCACGGAGGTCACCCTGGAGACGCCCGCGGACCCCGCCGCGATCTATGAAGCGTTGACCGGGAAAGATGAGTGGTTGATCGTGGAAGACAAGCACGACGAACGCCACTACTTCTCGATCCGCCAGATCGCCTACCTCACCTTCGTGGCCCGGCAGGATATCGGCTTCTCCTAGGAGCGCGCGCGGTCGCGCCGTGGCCCCGCCGTAAAATCAGGCTACGCGCGGGTACGCGCCGTCAATCCAGGAGCATCCGATCGACCACCAGGCTCTCGCCCGCCACCTCGTGGAACTTGGCCACCAGATCGGCCACCTTTAGGCCGGACTTGTCCTTCTGACCGACGTCGAGCACGATCCGGCCCTGATGCATCATCACCAGCCGGTTCCCCCAGCGAAGCGCCAGTTCCATGTTGTGCGTAACCATCAGGGTAGTGAGCCGCCTCTCCATGACGATCTTGCCGGTCAGGTCCATGATGGTCTGAGCGACCTTGGGGTCAAGGGCCGCGGTGTGCTCATCCAGCAGCAGGAGGCGCGGTTCGGCGATGGTCGCCATCAGGAGCGACACGGCCTGACGCTGCCCCCCGGACAATTTGGCCACCTCGGCGCTCACCCTGCCCTCGAGACTCATCCCGAGCAGACCGAGCTGATCCTGGATCTCCCTGCGGCGGTTGCCGTTCACCCCACGGCGCAATCCCCGCCGCTGTCCGCGGAGCATGGCCATGCTCAGGTTCTCTTCGATCGACATCGAGGGCGCCGTCCCGGCACGAGGATCCTGAAACACCCTTCCCACTAGACGAGCGCGGGTGTGCTCGGCCTCGCGGGTGACGTTCCTGCCGGCGATGACGATACTGCCCCGATCCACCGGAAAGGTCCCGGCGATGGCATTGAGAAGCGTGGACTTGCCGGCCCCGTTGGAACCGATGATGGTGACGAAGTCCCCGGGGTGCACCAGCAGGTCGACGCGGTCGAGCGCCACGACCTCGTTGGGAGTGCCGGGGAAGAAGGCCTTGCGCATGTTCGTCACCAGCAGGCCGTCGTGGTCGGAACCGGGCTTGGGCGGCTCGGCAACTCGAGTGTTCACATCCTCACCACCTTACGGCGGACGGTGGGAGTGGCCAGCGCGATCACCACGAGGATCGCCGTCAAAAGCCGAAGGTCGGTGGGGTCGATCTGCTCGACGCGGAGCGCCCCGGCAATGAGCAGCCGGTAGACCACGGAACCGCCAATCACCGAAAAGAGCACCCAGGTCACGCTGCGGCTGCCGAAGAGGACCTCGCCGATGATCACCCCGGCCAGGCCGGCGACGATGGTGCCGATTCCCATGCCGATGTCGGCGAAGCCTTGAGTCTGCGCCACCAGGGCCCCGGACAGGGCAACCAGGGCATTCGCCAGCCCGAGGCCGGCGATCCGCACGACGGTGGTGTTGACCCCGAGGGCCTTGATCATCTGCTCGTTGTCGCCGGTGGCCTGCATCGCCAGGCCCACCTCGGTGTGCAGGAACCAGTCGAGCACCAGTTTGATCACCAGCGCCAGAATGGCCAGAGCGGCGATGAGCCGCCAGGTGGTGAGTTCGATCGACAGCAGATTCTCGATGGATTCGATCAGCGTGGGCTCGCCCAGCAGCGGTACGTTGCTGCGGGCGGTGGCACTCGTGCCCAACCCCATGATGCGCAGGTTGAGGCTGTAGAGTCCGGTCATGGTGAGGATACCCGCGAGCAGCTTGGGACCGTAATTGGTGGCATCGGACCCAGACTTGAGCAGCACGTGCAGAATCCCGGTCACCGTCCCCGCCGCGAAACCGGCCAGGGTGCCCGTCGCCGTGGCCAGCGCAGGCGACCAGCCGTTCGTGAGCGCCATGGCGGTCACCGCCGCGCCGGTGACGATGCTCCCGTCGACGGTCAAGTCGGGGAAGTCCAGGACCCGGAAGGTGACGAAAACCCCGAGGACCATGAAGCTGAAGACGAGGCCTTGTTCGAGCCCGCTCGTCAGGATGCCGGTCATACGGGAAGCTCTTCCTCCAAAATGGGGAACCGGGGCGGGCCCCGGTTCCCTCGTGGTCTCGTTTGAGGGCGGCGCCATGCGGCGCCGCCCGGCATTGTACTAGACCCGCGCCGTCGCCGGGTACGGATCCGAGCCTAGAAGACCTCGCCGGCCTCCTGCTGCATGGCTTCGGGAATGGTGATGCCCATCTGCTCGGCGGAGGCGGGATTCACCGCGAGCACCAGGTCTTGCGCGAATTCCACGGGAAGCTGATCGACCGGGGTACCGGTCAGCCAGCGCGCCGCCATGCGGCCCGCCTGGCGTCCGTGCTCGTAGTAGTCGAAGGCGTAGGCCGCAGCCGCGCCGCGCTCGACGCTGTCGATATCCCCGGCGATTATCGGGATGCCGTTCTCCTGGCCCACCTTGACCACGCTCTCGAAGGCCGAAACCACGGTGTTGTCGGTGAGCACCGAGATGGCGTCGACCCGGCCGATGAGAGATTGTGCGGCGGAGAGGACTTCGGCGGAAGAAGCCACCGTGGCCTCCTGCACCTCCCAACCCATTTCCTCCGCCAGCCGCCGCTCTTCCTCCACGAGGGCGACGGAATTGGCTTCGCCCGCGTTGTAGAGCACGCCCAAGGTCTTGATATCGGGCACCAATTCCTTCACCAGGTCCAGATGGGGCTGGATGGGCAGCTTGTCGCTGACCCCGGTGACGTTGGCCGTGGGGTTCTCCGGATCATCCACCAGGCCGGCGGCCACGGGATCGGTAACGGCGGCAAAGAGCACGGGGATTTCGTCGGTTGCCTGGACCGCGGCCTGGCTGGTCGGCGTCGCGATGGCGAGAATCAGATCGACGTTGTCCGCGACGAATTTCTCGGCAATGGTCGAGGCCACGGGCAACTCGCCCTGCGCGTTCTGCTCGTCGAAGTTGGCCTGGATGCCCTCTTCTTCCAGGGCGTCCTTGAAGCCCTGGGCGACGGCGTCGAGCGCCGGGTGGCTGACGATTTGGGTGATGCCGATGTCGTAGGTCTCGGCGCTCGCGGCGGCGCCTTCGCTGGTTTCCGTGGTGTCTGCGGTGGTGTCCGAGGTCTCGGTGGTGTCGGCGGTCTCGGTGGTGTCGGTGGTGGTCTCGTCTTCCCCGCAACCGGCCAAGACCGGCAGGGCCGCGAGAAGGAGTACCAGCAGCAGGCCCGTGAGCAGGGCGATCCTTCGGTTCATCGTGCTCCTCTACAGTGATGGGGGAAAGAGCGACTCATCCTAGCGATACGCCGGGTTCGGTGCAAGTTTATGCACTACGGTTAAAAGTCTCTCGCCGGTCATGGAGCGGGAGCTCTGCCGCTCATGAACCGGGGAGGTCTGCCGCTCATGAACCGGGGAGGTCTGATAGCATGCGGCGGCCTGCGTTCGAGTCCTGTAGGAGAGTTTTTGAGATGAAATACAGAGTGACCTGCATACCCGGGGACGGCATCGGCCCGGAAATCATGGCTGCGACCAAAGAGGCGGTCGGCGCAACCGGAGTCGACATCGAATGGGTCGACGTCGAGGCCGGGGCCGATGTGATCGAAAAGTACGGCACCCCGCTGCCGCCGGAAACGGTCGCCTCGGTGCGGGAGACCAAGGTGGCGATCAAAGGCCCGCTGACCACGCCGGTGGGTTCCGGCTTCCGCAGCGTGAACGTCGCTCTGCGCAAGGAGCTGGATCTCTACGCCAACCTGCGTCCCGCCATCAGCATTCCCGGGGTCAAGAGCCGCTATGAGGACATCGACCTGGTGGTGGTGCGCGAGAACACCGAGGATCTCTACGCGGGGATCGAGCACTCCGTGGGCAAGGACGCCGCGGAGTCGATCAAGATCATCACCCGCTACGCCTCCGAGCGGATCGCCCGCTTCGCCTTCGAGTACGCCCGCCGCGAAGGCCGGCGCAAGGTCACGGCCGTGCATAAAGCCAACATCATGAAGTATACCGACGGGCTTTTTCTCGAGGTGGCGCGCGGAGTGGCCGCCGAATACGGTGACATCGAGTTCGAGGACCGCATCGTCGACAACATGGCCATGCAGCTCGTGCAGAAGCCCGAACTCTACGACGTGATCCTCTGTCCCAACCTCTACGGCGACATCCTCTCCGACCTCTGTGCCGGCCTGGTGGGCGGCCTGGGCATGGCGCCCGGGGCCAACCTGGGCGACGAGTTGGCTCTGTTCGAGCCGGTCCACGGCTCTGCCCCCAAGTACGCGGGGCAGAACAAGGTGAATCCCGGTGCCCTCATGCTGAGCGCGGTGCTCATGCTGCGTCACCTGGGCGAGCGCGAGGCGGCGGACCTGCTGTTTAACGCAATCAGGGACGTGGTCGGCGCCGGCCGGGACGTGACCTACGACCTGGGCGGGACCGCGGGCACCCGGGAGATGGGGCAGGCGATTGCCCGGCGGATCGGGGAGCTGCAAGGCTAGAGGTGACTTGGTGACGGCTACTGGGCGGCTGACCGTTCAGGATTTGATCGGAGCGGAGGAGCTCGGCCTGCGCCTCGTCGCCGGCCTCGGCGGCCGTGCCCGCGAGATTCGCGGAGTGCACATCTCGGAAATGCCGGATCCCACTCCCTGGCTGGGGGAGGGCGACGTCCTCCTGATGACCGGACTCGCCGTCTACGACAAGCCCGGCGAGCGGGTTCGCGTGGTCAGGCGGCTCGCCGAGAAAGGAGCCGCCGCGCTGGGTTTGGGCGTCGGCCTGTACTTCGACGAGGCACCGACGGACATGCGCGCGGCGGCGGACCGCACCGGCCTGCCCCTGTTCGAGGTCCCCGTCGAGGTGCCCTTCAAAGGCATCACCGGCTTTGTCCTGGACCGGTTGAAGCGCCCTTCTCTCTACCAACTCAGGCGGGGCCTCACCGCTCAGGATCACCTGTTGGCCCTGCTTCTCGAAGAACGCGGGCTGGATCATCTGGTCTCGGCCGCGGCCATGCTGCTCTCGGCCTCGGTGCTCGTCTTCGACGGACGCGGAGAGGTCCTCTCGCAGGCCGATGCCCGCATCAAGCTGACCCCGGAGCTCCGGGAGGCGATCTGGGAGCTCTACCGCGCTGCCGGTCCCACCACCGAGCGCGATCCCGGGCGCGTCGACGAGCATCCGGTGGTGCTTCGCGACGTCCGGCTGGGCGGCAGGGTGGAGCAGGTGCTGGGCCTGGTCTACTCCGACGATGATCCGCCCGGCGAGACCGCCCAGGTGCTGGCCGAGTACGTGCGCAAACTGCTGAACTTGGAGCTTCACCGCTACCGCGAGGAGGCGCTGGTTCGCGTCCGCATGCGCGCGGGGTTGCTGGACGAATTGATTTCGGGCAGCAGCCGCCCGGAAGAGCTGGAGGAAAGGCTGCGCAATCTGGGGTTCCGCACGGACGTTCCTCGGGGCCGGTTGCTGGTCTGCGACGTGGACAACTTCTCCGGCACGGTGTCGGCCCGCCTGGGCAGCGTCACAGAAGAGGCCATCCAGGAACTCAAGAGCGAGTTCAAGGAACGGGTGGACGACTTCTTCTCGGACCTACGGGTTCCCTTCGTTTCCGTGGGAAAGAGCGATTCGGTGATCGCCCTGGTCCAATCCGGGGAGGAGGCTCCCGGCCAAGACGAGAAGCTGCTGGAGTTGGGCCAGGGGCTGCGGCAGAGGCTGGTGGAGGGGCCACCCCGCCTGTCGGTCACCATTGGTATCAGCAACCCGGTCGAGCGTGCGGACAGCGCTCCCGCCGCGCTGCTTCAGGCCCGCGAGGCGGTGCGGGCCGCCGGCGGCCGCCAATCTCCACACGTGCGCCTGTTCTCCCGGCTGGGCCCGAGCGTGCGCGCGCTGGACACCTCCGATGCGTTGAAGCTGGAGTCGGTGGCCCGGCAGTACCTCGACCCCCTGCTGAGGCACGACCGGGAGCGCGGGGAGAAACTGGTGGAGAGCCTTCGGGCCTATCTGGACGAGAACCGAAACGTGGCCCGCGCGGCCGAGATCCTCTACGTTCACCCCAACACCCTGCGCAACCGGCTGCACAAGATCGAAGGCCTGCTGGGACGCTCCCTGGAGGAGACCGAGGTGCTGGTCGACCTGGCGCTGGCTCTGATCTGCCTGCGCTTCGGCCGCAAGACCTAGCCCGAGCGCGCCTCCCAGACCGCTCCCATCACGTCGAGCAGCAGCCGGGCGGCGAGAATCGCGGTGATCTCGCCGTGATCGTAGGCCGGATTGACCTCCACCAGATCCACTCCCAATATGGGTCCCCGCCGGGCCAACTCCCGCACCAACTCGACCACCTCCGGGTACCCCAGGCCACCGGGCTCGGGGGTTCCCGTACCCGGCGCGATGGAGGGATCGAAGACGTCGATGTCGATGGAGAGGTAGAGCGCCTCCTCTTCGGGGACCTGCTCGAGGGCGTGCGCGGATCCCCGGGTCCTGAATTCGCGCGCGGTCACCACGCGCACGCCGCGGCGACGGGCCTCCAACCAGTCTTCGTGTCCGCTGTTTAGCCCGCGGATCCCGATCTGCGTGACCCCCGAGACCAGTCCTTCTTCAATCGCGTGGCGGATCGGCGTGCCGTGAGTGTGCGGCGGCAGGTAGGAGTCGAAGTCCATGTGGGTATCGAGGTGCACCAGGTGAGGGGTCGCCGAGGAGTCCGAGACGGCGCGCAGGACCGGGGCGCTCACGGAGTGATCGCCGCCCAAGCAGACGGGGATCGCGCCCGAGGCGAGGATTCGGCGTACGGCGTCCGAGATGGCCTCGCGGTTCTGCCTGCCGCCGCCCGGCACGATGGGGACGTCCCCGGCGTCCGCGATTCGCGCGCCTGTCAGGATCTTGCGGCCGAGTTCCACGTCGAATAGCTCGGCGCCGCCTTCATAGGAGTAGAGGGTGGACGCATTCCTGATGGCCCGGGGTCCAAAGCGGGCTCCCGGCCGGTTGGAAGCTCCCTCGTCGTACGGCAGGCCGAGTATCAGGAAATGCCAACCGGGAGCGTCGGGAGGCACCACGGGCAGCTTCAGGAAGGAAGGGATGCCGACGAAGGGCATCGAACCCGACTGGCCCGCTTCGGCTCCTACTCCGCCCGGTCTGCTCGACTCCGGCACCATTGGCTCCTCTCTCCCGTAGCTCGATTCGGCCCCGGCCACTCCTCAGCCGGCACTCGACACCCGGCTGCCTGCCCGGCCGCCGCCGCTTCGCGCCAAAGGTATCAGAAGCGCCTTGGCCGGCCCATCGGCCTTGGCCGGCCCATCGGGCTTGGCCGGCCGTCGTGCCTCGCCGGACCCACCGTCCATCCATGGCCGTTTTGCCCTCGCAATTCGGTAGCCGGGGGCCTCGATCAGTGCCGTACCAGCAATCTCGTCGACGGATTTATGCCGAATATCGAATATGCCTTGCTTTTTGGTGCCTTTTGGTAATACCGTTCAAGTGTCCGCTGGGGGAGCAAGGGATTCTCGCAGGGGTTCGCCCGGCACTTGGGCACCAAGTCTATCGTCATTGGGGGCACGCTGGAGGCGCATCAGTCATTCCGGCAGGTCGATCTGGACCGAGCCGATGAGCAGATCATCGCGGCGCTCAAGGAAGACGCGCGCATGCCCTTCTCCGAAATTGCCCGCCGTCTCGACGTCTCTCCCGGGATGATCCGCCAGCGCTTTCAGCGTCTGGTCCGGGAGAAGGCCATGCAGGTCACGGTCGTCACCAATCGCCTGGCCCTGGGCGACTCCATGATGGCGCTGGTCGGGATCAAGGCGGACAGCAGCCGGCTGGACCAAATCGCCGAAGAGATCGCCGCCCAAGACGAGGTCATCTACCTGGTCGCCCTCGCGGGCAACTACAATCTGTTGGCCGAGGTCGGCTGTCACGACCACCAGCACGTGCTGCGGTTTCTCACCCGGTTGGGATCCATCAGCGGGGTCAGGGACTTCGAGACCTTCGTCCATCTCAAGATCATCAAGGAGATCTACAGCTGATGAGCGGAGAGGACTATGCAATCCGTCTGGAAGGGGTCACAAAGCTCTTCGGTGATCTGCGCGCCGTCGACGATCTGAGCCTGGGCATTCGCAGGGGTGAGTTCTTCTCCCTGCTCGGACCGAGCGGTTGCGGTAAGACCACCTGCCTGCGCATGATCGCCGGCTTCGAGGAGCCCAGCGAGGGGTCCATCTACCTGGAAGGCACCGACGTCGCCCGCCTTCCGCCTTATCGGCGCAACGTCAACACGGTTTTTCAGAACTACGCGCTCTTCCCCCATCTGAACGTGGAGAAGAATGTCGCCTTCGGGCTCAAGCGCAAGAAGCTGCCCAAGGCCGAGATCGACAAGCGCGTGCACGATGCCCTGCAGATGGTGGAACTCGAGGATCGCGGCAAGAACAAACCCACTCAGCTCTCTGGAGGGATGCAGCAACGCGTGGCCTTGGCCCGCGCGCTGGTCAACCTCCCCGCGGTTCTGCTGCTCGACGAACCCCTCGGCGCTCTGGACCTCAAGTTGCGCCGGCAGATGCAGTTGGAACTCAAGCATATCCACGAGAGCGTGGGCATCACCTTCATCTACGTGACCCACGACCAAGAAGAAGCCCTGACCATGTCGGACCGCATCGCGGTCATGAGGCAGGGGCGGGTCGAGCAGGTGGGAGAGCCGGAAGAGCTCTACGAAGCCCCCGCCACGCGCTTTGTCGCCGGCTTTATCGGGGTCTCCAACTTCATCGAAGGCCGAGTCGAGAGCAGCAACGGGATGGGCACGCTGTCCTACGGCGAGAATCAGCGGGTGATATTCGGCAGGCCCCAGGACCACCCGGTGGGAGATATTGTTTCGCTCTCGGTTAGGCCCGAGAAGATCCGCCTGCTGGAGCTCCACGAAGAGCCGCCCGAGGAGAACTGCGTGCTCAAGGGGATCGTCCGCGATGTGGTCTACCTCGGGATGACCACGCAGTACAAGATCGACGTGCCCGCGCTGCATTCGCAGTTTACGGTGCTCGAGCAGAACGTTCAGGTCGCGTCGGACAAGACGCTTTGGGTGCCGGGGGAGGAGACCATCCTCACCTGGCATCCGTACCACAACCGGGTGCTCCCGGAGCAGGCGACGGCAGAGTCGACGGAGGAGGTTGCGTGATGGGGAAGCGTGAGGACGAACTGAGGGTTCTGTTCATCAAGGGGATGAACGAGCCCATGTCCCGGCGGGGTTTTCTGCGCCGGGCGGGCACCACGGGACTCGTCCTGGCCGGGGCCGGCTGGTTGGCCGGTTGCGGCGATGACGGGGGTGGCAGCGGCGACACCGAGATGTCGGATCAGCTGAATATCTACAACTGGTCGGACTACATCGCCGAGGACACCATTCCGAACTTCGAAGAGGAGTTCGGGGTCTCGGTCACCTATGACAACTACTCCAGCAACGACACCCTGCTAGCCAAGCTCCAAAGCGGGGCCACCGGGTACGACATCATCGTGCCCAGCGATTACATGGTCACCACTATGCGCCAGCTCGACCTGCTCCAGCCCATCAACTTGGACAACGTGCCGAACATCGAGAACCTCTACCCCCGCTTCCGCGAGGCTCCTTTCGACCCGGGCAATGAGTACTCCATCCCCTGGCAGTGGGGCACCACCGGCATCGGCTACAACATGGAGCAGGTTCCCGACTTCCGGCCGAGCTGGGAAATGATGTGGGACGAGAAGTACAGCGGCAAAATCACCATGCTGACCGAGATCCGCGACGTCTTCGCCGTTGCCCTCTTCCGATTGGGCTACGACATCAACACCACGGACGCCGCCCAGATCAACGAGGCCAAGGACATGCTGCTGGAGCAGAAGCCGCTGCTCAAGCACTACACTTCGGATACCTACATCGATGAGCTGGCCTCCAACGACACCTGGCTGGCCCATGGGTACTCGGGCGACGTCTTCCAGGCGGTCGCCGAGAACGAATCCGTGGGTTACGCGATCCCCGAAGAAGGGGCGGTCATCTGGGTCGACTCGATGTGCATCCCGAAGGACGCGCCGCATAAGTACACGGCCGAGGCCTTCATGAACTACGTGCTCCAGCCCGAGGTCGGCGCGGCGATCAGCAACTACGTCTGGTACGCGAGCCCCAACCAGGCCGCAGAGGAATTCATCGATCCCGAGATCCTCCAAGATCCGGCGATCTACCCGCCCGAAGAGGTGGAAGCCCGCCTGCAGTTCATCGAGGATCTGGGCGACGCGACCACGCTCTACAACGACGCCTTCGCGGAGCTGAGGGCCACCTAATTGTCGATGGACGCGAGTACCGTTACTCCGTCTCCGCCGCCCGAAGAGGCGGTCATCAGGAAGCCTGGGCTCTGGAGCCGGTTTGTGGACCGGTTCCGGGGCCACAGCTTCCTGGTGGCCAACGTCCTCCTGGCTCCGACCATGTTATGGCTGACGCTCTTCCTGGTGCTGCCGCTGCTCGTCATCTTCGTCTACAGTTTCGGCGGCCGCGGCGCCTACGGCGAAGTGGAACTGGGCTTCTCGCTGAGCAACTACACCAAAGCTTTCAGTCCCCTCTGGCTGCCGGTCATCCTGCGCTCCTTCGCCTTTGCCGGAATCGCCACGGTGCTCACCCTGGCGCTGGGCTACCCCCTGGCCTACTTCATCGCGATCTACGGCGGGGCAAAAAAGAACATCTTTCTTATCTTGATCATGCTGCCCTTCTGGACCAGCTACCTGATCCGCACCTACTCCTGGATAGTGATCCTGCGTACCGAGGGCGTGATCAATACCTCGCTCAGCTGGCTCGGGGTCATCAGCGGGCCGCTCGATCTGCTCAACACGCCCTTTTCTGTGGTTCTGGGCCTGACCTACGGGTTCTTGCCTTTCATGACCCTGCCTCTCTACGCCAGCCTGGAGAAGCTCGACAAGAGCCTGCTGGAAGCCGCGCAGGACCTGGGCGCCAACCGGCTGTGGACGCTCCTCAGGGTAACCCTGCCGCTTTCGCTTCCGGGAGTCGTCGCGGGCACGCTCTTGACCTTCATTCCGGCGGTGGGCGACTTCGTCACTCCTGACCTTCTGGGCGGTCCGGACACCCTCATGATCGGCAACGTCATCCAGCAGCAGTTCCTGTCGGCGCGTGACTGGGCGTACGGTTCCGCGCTGTCGTTTAGCCTGATGGCCATCCTGCTCGTCGGGATCTTCCTCTATGTGCGCAAGATGGGCTCCGAGGACCTGATGTGAAAAGGAAACGCAAGGACCAGCGCACCAAAGCCAAGGGCCTGCGGGCATACGTCGCCTTGGTGTACGCGTTCCTGTTCGCGCCGATCGTGGTGCTCGTCCTGTTCAGCTTCAACGATTCCCGGCGGAACGCGGCCTGGCAGGGGTTTACCACGCGTTGGTACGGCGAGCTGATCAACGACGGCCCGGTGCTGGACGCGCTGGCCAACACCATGAAGATCGCCCTGGTGGCCACCGTCTTGGCCACCGTGATGGGCGCCCTCGCGGCCTACGCGCTCACGCGGTACCGGTTCCGCGGCTCCGGCCTCTACAACGGCGCGATCTACGTACCGCTGGTGATTCCCGAGATCGTCTTCGGCGTGGCCCTGCTCAGCGGCTTCAACGCAGCCGGTGTCTCACTCAGCCTGCAAACCCTGATCGTGGCCCACGTGGCTTTCATGATTTCGTTCGTGATCGTCATCGTGCGGGCGCGCATGTCCGGCTTCGATCGCGCCCTGGAAGAGGCGGCCATGGACCTGGGGGCGAACGAGTTCCAGACGTTTCTACTGGTGACTCTGCCCTTCATGGCGCCCGGGATCATCGCCGGGGGCCTGCTCGCCTTCGTGCTCAGCTTCGACGACTTCGTCATCACCTTCTTCAATTCGGGCGTGGGCAACACCACCCTGCCCCTCAAGGTGTACTCCATGGTGAAGTTTGGGGTGACGCCGGAGATCAACGCCATCTCGGTTTTTATGCTGACCTTCTCGTCGCTGCTCCTCTTGCTCAGCTGGCGGATTCAGCGCCAGTCGGGAAAGCCGGTCGTCACCGACGAGGAGTAGCTTCGACGCGCCCGGCCGATCTGAGACCTGGATAGCTGAAGCCTAGTTTGTGGTCTCGTCGGCTTCGTCCTCCGGCCTGGGTTGGGGACGGGCGAGCGCCGCGGCCAGACCGACCAGAGCGCCGCCCACCAGCATTGGCCAGAACCCCGCCCAGGGCACGGCGAGCACCAGCAGTAAGATCCCCGGGGGCCAAAGCAGGGTTACCCGCCGCAACAGGGCGCCGTAGACCGCAGTGCCCGCAAGCATGGTGGCGAGCGCGACCAGGAGCACGAAGAAAACGCCCGATTCCGTGCCCGCCACCGAGTCGTTTGCTCCGAGGAGGGCCAGCGCGAGGAGCCCCAGCGTGATCGCGTATACCAGAAGACCCCCGACGGCCAGTGCGGTGACCGCCCGCCACCGCCAATCAGGCCGGTCGTAGTTTTCCTCAGGGAGCATCTCCCACAGGTCCCCTGCGGCCGGTTGTTTGAACCGAGAAGGCGACGGCCGGGCGCTGCCGCCCGGCCGTCAGCAGAATTCGTCGTGTGACGAGAAGCTAGCTGGTCAGTTCCGCGACGAAGTCGGCGAAGACCTCCAGGTGGCGATCGATGTCCGCGTCGGTGTGTTGCACCGAGACCAGCCACTGCTCGTCCAGGCCCGGGGGCAGGAAGATGCCGTGGGTGACCATGTAGATCCAATGGGCGTAGGCCAGGTCGAAGTCCGTCGCCTTGTAGTCGCGGTAGGTGCGCACCGGATCCTTGGAGTAGGTGATGCAGCCCTTTGCGCCTAGTTGTACGGTATGCGCCGGCAGCCCGGCATCGTCGATGATCTTCTGGCAGCCCGCGATCAGACGATCGTTCTTCTCCTTGGCCTCCTGCCAGTGCTCCTCGGTACAGGCTTGGGTGAGCACCGCCTTGGCGGCCGCCATCACCAGGGGGTTGCCGTTGAAGGTGCCCTGATGCGCAACTTCCCAGTTGGTGATCAGGTCCATGATCTCCTTGCGCGCGCCGAAGGCTCCCAGGGGCACCCCGCCGCCGATGGATTTGGCCAGGCAGATGATGTCGGCCTCCACGCCGTAGATTGCGCTCGCGCCCCGGGGGTGGGAGGTGATGCCCGTCTTTACCTCGTCGAAGATCAAGAGGGCGCCGTGCCGGCGGGTGATCTCGGCCACCTTCTGCAGGTAGCCCTCTTCGGGAAGCACGATCCCCATGTTCTCGGGCACCGGTTCCAGGATGAAGCAGGCCACCTCGCCCTCGTGCTCGCTGAAGGCCTGCTCGAGCGCCTCGGCGTCATTGAAGGGAACGACGATGACCTCTTCGACCGCGGCCTGAGTGATGCCGCCGAACCAGGGAATCGTGTTGGGGTGACCTGCGGGACCGGCCTCATCTAGGGGTGGCTTGACCGACATCATGGCCAGGTCGTGGTGCCCGTGATAGCCACCCTCGAGTTTGATCACCTTTTCCCGCTTGGTGAAGCCCCGGGCGAGGCGGATGGCGTCCATCGTTGCCTCGGTGCCCGAGTTGGTGAACCGGACCTGCTCGAAGGGGAAGCGCTCGCACAGGGCCTCGGCCACCTCGGCGATGTGCGGGCTGGGAGTGACGAAAAGGGTGCCCTCGTCGGCCTGCTTCTTGATGGCCTCGACCACCTGGGGATGAGCGTGGCCGGCGAGCAGAGAGCCATAGCCCATGTTGAAGTCGATGTATTCGTTGCCGTCGACGTCCCACATGCGGCTGCCCTTGCCTCGGGCCATCACCACGGGATGAGGATCGAAGAACTGGAAGTTGCTGGCTACCCCCATGGGGAGCACTTTCTTCGCCCGCGCGGTTGCCTTCTGGCTGCCCGGGGTCATCTCCTCGTAGCGCGGCATCTCCCGCTCGGTGATCTCTTTGGCCCGTTGGGTGAAGTCCCGGGCGACGGTGGTTCCCGCCGAGTCGCTCATCTGTTCTCCTCCTTGGTTGTCACGGTTATGCTGCCTTTGTCTGGGGACGTGGGGATGTGCCATTGGTGAACGTCCTTGACGGTGCGGGGCACCAGCATCGTGCGCACCCGGGCGATACCGGGGATGCGGGCTATGGTGCCGCTGACGAACTCGTGCAGCTCTTCGTTGCTGCGCGCATACACCTGGACGCTCAGGTTGCGTTCTCCGGTGGAGTAAGCCACGTAGCTCACCTGCTCGAGCTCCGCCAGACTCGCGGCCACCTGCGACAGCCGGTCGGCCACCGTGTCGATCCAGACGTCGGCGATCACGCCGTAGCCGACCGCACGCGGGTTGACGATCGCGCTCACGCTGATGGCCCCGCTTTCGATCAGGCGGTCGATGCGGTAGCGCACCGTGCGGTCGGAAACCTCACCAAGCCGACGCGCCGCGTCGGCGGACGACATGCGCCCGTCTTCCTGCAGCAGGCCGATGATGCGGCGGTCTAGTTGATCGAGCTTGATGGAAGTCCCCCCGGTTCGTCAGCTCTCACTATAGGTAAGGCCGATGCCGAAAGCAACAGCTCTGCCACACAATGTTGCCTAAACGGCAAGATTAAGGCCATGCCGACTGCCGAAAGGCGGAGGCGAGCGCATCAACCCGGAGAGAAAGGGTCTAGCTCGGAACTCCCTCCGGCCAACCGCGCACCGCGTAGTAGGCGGCGAGCGTTCGCTTGAACTCGCCCTCGTCGAGGGCGGGCGCCCGCTCCAGTTCCTCTTCGAAGAAGCGGCGGGGCAGGCGATCCTCCGCGGCGGTCATGCCCATGGCGAAGTTCAGCCGCCGCACCCGGGTCAGCAGGCCGCGCACCACTTCGCGCAGTTCGGGCAGCTCCACCGGCCTCCCCGCGAGTTCGCCGACCATCGCCTGGAGCGTGGGCCAGTCGAGAAAGTCGCGGTAGAACCGGCACATGGTGAGGCAGTCGTGCAGGAACAATCGGTCCTCGTAGTCGGTGAACAATTCGGCCAGTTCGGTCTCGTCCAGGTCCTGCGTCAGGCCGGAGAGCGTGGGTTTGTAGAAGGTGGCGGGCAGGTGGCAGGCCCCGCGGGGACTGGTGGCGTAGGCCAAGTCCATCCCCCGAGTGGCCCGCGGGTCGTAACCGGCGGGCTCCATCCCCTTGACCTGAACGGCTTCCTCGCCGAACCCCAGTTCCTCCGCGGCGATCCGCGTGCCCTTGGCCAGGGAGCGGCCCAGTTCGGTGGAGCCGCCGGCGACCTCGCCGAGGAGGCGCATGGTCCCGCTGAAGTCGCCGTACACGGGAGCGTCCTGCCTAATGCCCCGCTTGCCCAGCTCCATCGCCAGGGCGACGGCATTGCCGGCGGTGATGGTGTCCATGCCCAGGCGGTTGCATTCCTCGTGAAGCGCGGCCACCTGCTGCGGGTCTTCTATCAGGCAGAGCCCGCCGAAGGCGTAGATGGTCTCGTACTCGGGTCCGTGGAAGGCGTGGCCGGCGTAGGGTCCGGCTTTCACCTCCAGGCGCTTGCGGCAGCGCATGGGGCAGGGGGGGCAGTTCTCGGTCTTGACCTCGGCCCAGTCGCTGTAGCCCTCGGCCTCCAGCCGCTCCCGGTGGGCCACCTCGCCACTTTGCCAGTAGGCGGAGGGGAAGCCTCCGGCCTCGTTCATGAGCGCGACCAACATGGGGGTTCCCAGACGGCGGTAAGCCTGCGCCGTGGGAGAACCACCGGCCTCGCCGGTCACCTTGCGCCGCGCGCTGGCAAAGGCTTCGCCGACCTCGCCCTGCTTGGACGATCCCGGCGAATGCACCGTGATCGCCTTGAGCCGTTTGGCGCCGAGCACCGCTCCAAGCCCGCCCCGGCCCATCGCGTGGAACTTGTCGTTGTGGACGGAGGCATAGGTGACCCCGTTCTCGCCGGCGGTGCCGATGACGAGGCGGGCGGTGCGGCGATCTGCCATACCCGCCAGCAAGTCATCGGCCTCGAAGACATCGGCGCCCCAGAGATCAGCGGCCGAGACCAGCTTGCCGCCCTCCTCGGTTATCTGCAGGTGGATGGGCTCGGACGAAGCCCCCCGCAGCACCACTGCGTCCCAGCCGGCCTCGCGCAAAGCCCTGCTCCAGGAACCCCCCCCGGAGGTCTCGAGAAACCTGCCTGTGAGCGGGCTCTTCGTGTACATGCCTCCGCGGTTGGACCCGGGGAAGGCGTAACCGGCCATCTCGCTCGAGGTAAGGATCACCAGGTTCTCGGGAGCGAGAGGATCGACCGCGGGGTCCAGTTCCCGCTCGAGCAGCGAGAGGGCGAGCGCCTTTCCACCCAGACCCAACGGACGCGGGAGCTCCTCTTCCCGGCCCTCCGTGGTCCCCTGACCCAGATCCACCCAGAGAACCCGCGAGGAGATCTCGGGCCAGGTCCGGGCCGGGGTCTGGGCCGGGGTCTGGGCCGGGGTCACGAGGATGACTCCTCGGCCGCCGAGAACCCCAGGTCCCGCGCATATTCTTCCAGGTCCAGCTCGGCAAGCAGTTGCGCCGTCGGCCGGCCGGCCTCATCCCAGCCGCGAAGCCGGTAGTAATCCGACTTCATCTGGGCAAACACCTCGGGGGTGAGCACTCGACCGCTGTCCTCGAGCGGCTTGTCCAGGCCCGGCGGGACCGCGTCATCGGCCGCGGTGAAGCCCTCGCGCAGGTTGATCAGGCGCGTCAGGTTCCAGACCCGCCGGCCCATGCGCAGGTACTCCTCTGGGGTCATCTGGATCCCCAGGCTGCCCAGCATCTTGGCGGCGTCCTCTGCTCCGTAGACGATGAAGTCGCAGCCCACCAGGGACCACTCGGCGGTGTTCTCGTCCTGCTCGCCGATCACGAACTCCGATTTGCCCTCGGGGCTGTAGGGGTCGGCGGCGTCGTCCTCGCCGAGCGCGTCGGCCGCGATCGGCCAGGAGGGCATGTGACAGGCGCCGCGGTCGGCGGTGGCGTAGGCGATGGCCATGCCCACCGAGCCCCGCGGGTCGTAGGCCGGAAACTCCATGCCCTTGACCTCGAAGACGTTGACCTTCTCCCGGTCGATGCCCCATTTCTCGGCGGCCGCGCGGATCCCGTCGGCCAGATCCGCGCCCATACCGCTGCGGTCGCTGATGGCTTGAGTAAGCTCGGCTTGGCCGGCCGAGTCGCCGAAACGGATGGGATGCTCGATCAGCCCTTTTTCGGCGCAGTCCATGGCGAAGGCGATCGCCGCTCCTGCGGAAATTGTGTCCAGGCCGAGTTCGTCGCAGAGCTCGCTGAACTTCACGATGCTGGAGAAATCCGCGTTCCCCGTGTTGGAAGCGCCCAGGCCGATGGTCTCGTACTCCACCTTGTCGGCGAAGGCACCGGGGAAGGCGCCGCTCATGGCCTTCACCTGCTGGCCGCAGTTGACCGGGCAGTTGTAGCAGCCGACCTGAGCTTCTCTCTCGGCCTTGATGGCTTCGTGGCCGATGGCCTCGGCGCCTTCGAAGCTGCCGCTCGTCCAGTTGCGGGTGGGCAGCACGTGGACCCCGTCTGTCCAGTCGACGATTATCGGCGTGCCCGCTTCGAAGAGCCAGGAGGAGTCGGAGTCTTCCTGTTTGATCCGCTTGGAGAACTCGCCCCGCAGGCCTTTGACCTCCTCGGATATTGCCGGCCGGCCGGTGCCCCTGACCGCGATGGCTTTCAGGTTCTTCGATCCCATCACGGCACCCGCGCCGCCGCGCCCGTTGTAGCCGGAACGGCCGTTCTTGGTGCGGCCCGCGTTGTTCCCGATGTTGGCGTAGAGCACCCGGTTCTCTCCGGCGGGGCCGATGGCGGCCACCCGGTAGTCGGCAAAACGGGGGTCGTCGTCGACCTCGATGATCGAGCGGCCCATCAGCTCGGCCGCGTCCTCGAGCGCGGCTTCGCCGTCGCTCACCCGCAGATAGACCGGTTGCTCGGAGGCTCCCTGCACGATGATCCCCAGCAGCCCGGCCCGGCGAAGCTCCCAGGCGAAGTAGCCGCCGGCGGTGCTGTCCAGATACGCGCCGGTCAGCGGGGACTTGGTCACGGTGATGTGGCGGGTGGTGCCGGGATAGATTCCGCTGACGGGCCCGGTCATGAAGATGAGCGGGTTATCCGGGCCCAAGGGGTCGGCGCCTGCCGGCAGTTCCTTGGCCAGGTAGTGGGTGGCCAGACCCTTGCCGCCGACGAACTGCTGAATCAGCTCAGGCGGGACCTCCTCGCGAGCGGCGGTTCCCTTGCTCAGGTCCACCCGAAGGATTTCGTAGCGCTCCATGCCGTTGGTCTGCATGCCCCCTCCTCATTACTCCGTGAACGTGCTCGCGGCGCCCCGATTCACGGGGCGCCGCCAATCCGGTCGTTGCCTGTTCGTTCTCTCTACGGGAAGACTCCCCGCAGCTTCTTGGCGTTCGCCACCCGGCCCACACCCAGGATGTAGGCGGCGGTGCGCATCGGCACGCGTTCTTTTTGCGCGATGTCCAGGACTTCGTGGAAGGCCCGGGTCATGATGCTGTCCAGCTTCTGGTTGATGTCGGCTTCGTTCCAGAAGAGTTTCTGGGTGTTCTGCACCCACTCGAAATAGCTGACCGTGACCCCCCCGCCGTTCGCGAGAATGTCGGGCACCACGAAGACGCCCTTATCGTAGAGGATCTCATCGGCCGAAGGCGTGGTGGGGCCGTTGGCCGCCTCCGCCACTATCCGCGCCCGCACGCGGTCGGCGTTGTGGCCGGTGATCTGACCTTCCATCGCCGCCGGAACCAGCACGTCGACCGGCAGTTCCAAGAGCTCGGCGTTGGTGATCTCGTCCGTGCCGGCGGCTCCGGCCACGGTGCCCATCTCCGCCTTCCACTCTTTGAGCGCCTGGACGTCTAGTCCCTCGGAGTTGAACGCTCCCCCGGACGAGTCGCTGACGGCGACCACGCGCACGCCCATCTCGGAGAGCAGCCGGGCGGCGTGGTAGCCGGCGTTGCCGAAGCCCTGCACCGCCGCGGTGCTTTCCTCCAGGTCCATGCCCATGTGGCGGAAGCTTTCCCGAACGGCGTACACGCAGCCCTGGGCGGTGGCGGACTCGCGGCCCAAGCTGCCGCCGATCTCAATGGGCTTACCCGTCACCACGCCCGTGACCGTGTGGCCCTTGAACATGGAGTAGGTGTCCATGATCCAGGCCATGGTCTGAGCGTTGGTGTAGACGTCGGGCGCGGGGATGTCCTGATCCGGCCCGATCAACGGCGCAATCTCCCAGGTGAAGCGGCGCGTCATCCGCTCGAGTTCGGCCAGGGAGAGCTCCTTGGGGTTGCACTGCACCCCTCCCTTGGCTCCGCCGAAGGGGATGTTCATGACCCCGCACTTCCAG
Source organism: Actinomycetota bacterium (assembly GCA_016278725.1). Classification (GTDB taxonomy): domain Bacteria; phylum Actinomycetota; class Thermoleophilia; order RBG-16-64-13; family RBG-16-64-13; genus Soudan-30. The sequence continues at coordinate 182,621 of JADQBG010000015.1, read as the reverse complement.
CTCATCCAGGCGGCCAGTGCGCGCACTTCATCCAGGTCTACGTTCGGGTGATAGCGGATCCCGCCTTTGCCGGGGCCGCGGCTGATCGAGTGCTGCACGCGGTAGCCGGTGAACATGCGGGTACTGCCGTCGTCCATCGCCACCGGAAAGTGCACCGTCAATTCCCGATGCCCGGTGCGCAGCACCTGCCGGAGCCCTTCCTGGAGCTTGAGGAAACTCGCGGCCTGATCGAACTGGTGAAGCGCGACCTCGAGCGGTTTGGTTTCGTCTATCTGTCGCACGCTGATGGACATGGGGCGGCTCCTTAGGGTCCTAGGCTCCGGTTTGCGCGGGTGAAGGGGTCGCGGTTTCCCGCACCACCTCTTGCAGAGATTCATGGAGAATGTCCAGGCCGCGCTCAAGCACCTCGTCCTCGATGGTGAGGGGCATCAGCGGCCGGATGACATTGCCGTAGGTGCCGGCCGAGATCATGATGAGCCCTTTCTGGACCGCCCGGCCGACCAGTGCTTTGGTCAGATCGGCGGCGGGGGTCTTGGCCTCCCGGTGAAGCACCATTTCCATGGCCACCATGGCCCCGACCCCGCGGACGTCCCCGATCACTTCGAACTCCTCTTGGAAGTCCATGAAGGCCTTGCGGATCCGGGCCCCGATGAGCTCGGCGCGTTGGAGAAGTCCCTCTTCCTCGATGATGTCAAGGACCGCGAGGGCCGCCCGGCAGGCGACGGGGTTGCCGCCGTAAGTGCCGCCCAGGCCACCCACCTGCGGGTCGTCCATCAGCTCCGCTCGGCCGGTGACCGCCGAAAGGGGATAGCCCGCGGCCAGCGACTTGGCCGTGCAGATCAGATCGGGCTCAACGCCCCAATGCTCGATGGCGAACATCCGGCCGGTGCGGCCGAAGCCCGACTGCACCTCGTCCGCGACGAAGACGATGCCGTGCCGCTCACATGTCGCCTTCAGTCTGGGGAAGTAGTCCGGCGGCGGGGTGACGAAGCCGCCTTCGCCCAGAATCGGCTCGACGACCACAGCGGCCACCTCTTCTGCCTCCACGTAGTTCTTGAAGGCATCCTCCAACAGCTCGGCGCAGGCGGTCCCGCAGGTCTCGTGATCCAGCTTGAGCGGGCAGCGGTAACAGTAGGCGTAGGGAATGCGGTAGATCTCCGGGGGGAAGGGGCCGAAGCCGGCTTTGTAGGGCATGACCTTGGAGGTCAGCCCCATGGCCAGCAGCGTGCGGCCGTGGAAGCCGTCTTCGAAGGCGATGACCGCGTCGCGCCCGGTGGCGTGGCGGGCGATCTTCACGGCGTTTTCCACGGCCTCGGCTCCGGAATTGGCGAACATGGTCTTCTTCGCGAAATCGCCGGGCGCCAGCCGGTTCATTCGCCGGGCCAGTTCGACGTAAGCCTCGTACATCACCACGTGAAAGCAGGTGTGCGAGAAGTGGGCCGCCTGATCCTGCACGGCCTGGACCACCTTGGGGTGCGCGTGGCCCACGCCCATGACCCCGATCCCACCGGCGAAGTCGATGTACTCTCTGCCCTCCACGTCGGTAATGGTGGCGTTTTTGGCGCTGTCCGCGAAAATCCGGGTGACGTTGAAGGGGCCGCGGGGCACCTCCTCGTCGCGCATGCGGTTTAGCTGCTCGTTGTTCATCGGGTCGGGCGCTCCTCTCTCGGGCGGAACGCGGCGGGTCTTCCCCAGAGCTCGCCGGCGAGTCTGCCGATGGTCAACCGGTATTGGGGGCGGGGAGGCGGCTTCAGAGTGCGACGCTCCCGCAGGGGATCGCTTTCTTCTCGAGTTCGCTCGCCGTCGAGGCGGCCTTCAGGAAATCGGTCCGGCACTCGCCCTCCTCGGAATGGTTGACCATTTGAGGCCACTCTATCGCTCGGCCGGCCCGAGTGCACTGTGACCGTTCACAGGACTATGTCTAATAGATGTGGAGCGCCACACCATCCCCCCAGATGGGGCGAGCGAGGTGCTGCCCGGCCCTTGGGCCTTCGGGCCCGGGCCCGGGTTCCCCGGGCGCCCGCCGGCGTGGGCTTTCTATTGGTTCTGACCCGGCGAATCTTGTAAACTGCGCTTTTGCTTCCGTTCGCATACCAGAGCGGTTCCGTTGGACACGGCCATCCCGTGGGCCGGCGGGGTAAAGACGGCGAGAGGAGACTCAGGTGGCAGGCAGACGCAGTGACGCGGTTACCCAAGGACCCGGGCGGGCTCCCCACAGGTCTCTGATGAACGCCTTGGGGCTCAGCCCCTCCGACGCGAACCGCCCCCTCATCGGCATTGCCAACTCGTATAACGAGCTCATCCCCGGCCACATGCACCTGCGTCAGCTGGCTGAGCAGGTCAAGTTCGGCGTGTGGCAGGGCGGCGGCGTGCCGCTCGAATTCAACGTCATCGGCGTTTGCGACGGCATCGCCATGAATCACCGGGGGATGAAGTTCAGCCTGGTCTCCCGCGAGACCATTGCCGATTCCGTGGAGATCATGGTGGAGGGCCACGGCCTGGACGGCCTGGTTCTCATTCCCAACTGCGACAAGGTCGTGCCCGGGATGGTGATGGGAGCGGTGCGGGTGGACGTGCCCACCGCGGTCATCTCCGGCGGTCCCATGCTTCCCGGCGAGCACCGCGGCCGCAAGGTGGACCTCAAGGACGTCTTCGAAGCGGTCGGTCAGTACTTCGCCGGCTCCATGGACGCGGACGAACTGGCGGAGCTCGAGGGGTCCGCCTGTCCCACCTGCGGATCCTGCGCGGGCCTCTTCACCGCCAACTCCATGAGCTGCCTGACCGAAGTGCTGGGCTTCTCGTTGCCCGGCGACGCCACCATTCCCGCGGTCTATTCGTCGCGCCTGGCCTTGGCCCGCGCGACCGGGGCGCAGGCTGTGGAGGTTGTCAAGCAGGAGTGGGGGGCGCGCCGTTACATCACTGAGGCCGGCCTGCGGAACGCTCTGGCCCTCGATGCGGCGCTGGGCTGCTCGACAAACACCGTGCTCCACCTCGAGGCCATCGCCGGCGAGGCCGGCGTCGCATTGCCGCTGGAGTCCTTCAACGAGGTGAGCGGCCGGACTCCGCAGGTGGTGAAGATGTCGCCGGCCGGGGCTCACTACATGGACGACTTGGAACGGGCGGGCGGCGTGATGGCGGTGCTCAACCGGCTGTCCGAGCGCGAACTGGTGGACGGCTCCACTCCGACCATCTCCGGGGGCAGCCTCCGCGATCAGTACCAGGCGCGCCCGGTTCGCGATGCCGAAGTCATCCGCCCCTTTGACCGGGCCTACAATCAGACAGGCGGCCTGGCCATTCTCTACGGCAATCTGGCGCCGCGCGGCGCCGTGGTCAAGGAGGCCGCGGTGCTTCCCGAGATGCTGGTGCATTCCGGCCCGGCCCGGGTTTTCGAGGACGAAGCCTCCGCCGTGAGCGCCATCGAGGCGCAGGCCATCCGCCCGGGTGACGTGGTGGTGATCCGCTACTGCGGCCCCAAAGGGGGGCCGGGCATGCCCGAAATGCTCACGCCCACCTCGGCGCTCGCCGGCCTGGGGCTCGACGACTCGGTGGCCCTGGTCACGGACGGCCGCTTCAGCGGGGCCAGCCGGGGAGCCAGCATCGGCCACGCCGCCCCGGAGGCGGTGGACGGCGGCCCCATCGCCCTGGTGGAGGAAGGCGACATCATCTCCATAGACATCCCCGCCCGCCGCATGACCCTCGAGGTGGCGGAGGCGGAATTGGAAACGAGGAGGTCGGCCTGGCGGCCGCCGGTGCTGGAAACCGGCGGCGTGCTGGGCCGGTACGTAGCCGCCGTCTCCGGAGCCGAGGAAGGGGCCGTGCTTCGCGTCAAGCCGGCCGCGCCCCGCGAGGGAATCTGAGTTCCCTCGCCTCTTCTCGCCTCTCAAAGCCGCCGGGATCCCAACCAATGGAGTTGAGCATGAAGGTCGCAGCCAAGGTCATGATGGAGATATTCAAGAACGAGGGCGTGGAGGTCGTCTTCGGGGTGCCGGGGGGGCAGGTGATGCCTCTTTACGACGCCCTGATGGATGCCGATCTGCTCAACGTGCTCACCCGGCACGAGCAGGGCGCGGTCCACGCCGCCGATGGATACGCCCGGGCTTCGGGCAAGGTGGGGGTCTGCATCGCCACCTCCGGCCCAGGAGCCACCAACCTGGTCACCGGTATCGCGAATGCCTATATGGACAGCGTGCCCATGGTGGCGATCACCGGGCAGGTGAGGCGGCCGGTGGTGGGCACGGACGCTTTTCAAGAGGCCGACACCTTCGGCATCACCCTGCCGGTGGTCAAGCACAGCTACCTGGTGACCGACGAGCACGAACTGCCGCGCATCCTGCACGAGGCCTTCTATCTGGCGCGCACGGGCCGGCCGGGACCGGTGCTGGTCGACCTTCCCGGAGACGTGGCCACGGCGCTGATCGATTACGATCCTGACAACCCGCCGAAGCTCAACCTGCCTGGCTACAAGCCCACGGTCAAGGGGCATCCCCGGCAGATCAGGGAAGCCGCGCGCGCCCTGGCCGAGGCGCAGAAGCCCATGATCTACGCCGGCGGAGGCATCATCATCTCCGAAGCGTCGGACGAGTTGCGGGAACTGGCCGCCTACGCGCACATACCGGTGACCACCACATTGAACGGCAAGGGGCTCTTTCCCGAGGACGATCCGCTCTCGCTGGGCATGCTGGGCATGCACGGCACCCGGTACGCCAACTACGCCATGACCAACTGCGATCTGATCTTCGCGGTCGGAGTTCGGTTCGACGACCGGGCCACGGGCAAGGTGGAGACCTTCGCTCCCGGCGCCAAGATCATCCACGTCGATGTGGATCCGGCGGAGATCGCCAAGAACCTGGCGGTGGACATCCCCATCGTGGGAGACGCCAAGTGGGTGCTCGGCTCGCTGATAGACGAACTGCGCAAGCTGGATCCCTCGCCGGAACGTCACCTGCCCTGGATGCGGCAGGTCGAGGATTGGAAGCAGGCGCATCCTCTACCTCTGCGCGAGGATCCCGACGGCGAGATCATGCCCGAGTTCGTGATCCGCAAGCTCTGGGAGGTGACCAAAGGGGAGGCCATCGTCACCACCGAGGTGGGCCAGAATCAGATGTGGGCCGCGCAGTACTGGCTGGCCAAGCATCCCCGCCGCTTCATCTCCTCGGGCGGGTTGGGGACTATGGGCTACGGCTTTCCGGCGGCGATGGGCGCCAAGCTCGCCCGTCCCGATCTGACCGTGGTCGACATCGCCGGGGACGGTTCTTTCCAGATGACCTCCCAGGAGCTCGCCACCTGCGTCTCCTACAACATCCCGGTCAAAGTGGCCATCCTGAACAACCGCTACCTGGGCATGGTGCGGCAGTGGCAGGAACTCTTCTACGATAAGCGCTACGCTTCCACGTGCATCGAGTGCCAGCCCGATTTCGTCAAGTTGGCCGAAGCCTACGGGGCTCAGGGCTTCCGCGCGACGCGGCCCGACGAGGTGGAAGAGGTGCTGCGCATCGCCTTGGCTTCGGACGCTCCGGCCCTGATGGACTTCCGCATCAAACGCGAAGCCAACGTCTGGCCCATGGTGCCGGCGGGCTCTGCGATCAGCGACATGCTGGGGGGTGGCGAGGCATGAAACACACGCTAAGCGTGCTGGTGGAGAACAAGCCGGGCGTGCTCGTGCGGATATCCGGGCTCTTCGCCCGCCGCGGTTTCAACATCGACAGCCTGGCGGTGGGCGAGACCGAGGACCCCATGCTCTCCCGGGTGACCATAAGCGTCGACGGTCAGGATCAGCCGATCGAGCAGGTGACCAAGCAACTGCACAAGCTGATCAACGTGATCAAGATCACCGACCTGGATCCCAATTCCTCGGTGACCCGCGAACTGGTGTTGATCAAGGTTCACGCCACCTCGGAGACGCGCTCGGAGATCATCCAGGTGGTGGAGATCTTCCGGGCCAAGATCATCGACGTGTCCGCCTCCACCCTGATCGTCGAGGTTACCGGCACCAAGGACAAGATCGAGGGGATAATCTCCCTGCTTCGGCCCTTCGGGCTGGTAGAGGTGGTGCGCACGGGCAAGATCGCGATCAGCCGGGGAAGGAAACGCACCTGAAGGCGCGGATGACGCGGGCGGCGCAACGATCGGCATGGTTCAAATTGCATAGCTTGACGGCTTGCAATATACATTGCAAAAGGTGACTCGAGAGGACGAGGAGGGGTTTTGTACTACGACAAGGACGCGAACCTGGAGCTACTGAAGGACAAGACCGTGGCCATCATCGGCTACGGTAGCCAGGGGCACGCGCACGCGCTCAACCTGAAGGATAGCGGGGTCAAGGTGATCGTCGGCCTGCGGGAGGGCTCTTTCAGCCGGGCCCGAGCTGAGAACCACGGTATGGAGGTGCTGACCCCGGCGGAGGCCGCGAAGGCGGGCGACGTGATCATGATCGTGGCGCCGGACGAGCGGCAGAAGGCGATCTACGATCAGGACATCGAACCCGGTCTGGAGAGCGGAAACATGCTGATGTTCGCTCACGGCTTCAACATCCACTTCAACCAGATCGTCCCTCCGCCCACCGTCGACGTGACCATGATTGCGCCCAAGAGCCCGGGCCATCTGGCGCGGCGGGTATTCGAGCAGGGCGGGGGAGTTCCCGGCCTGGTCGCCATTCATCAGGATGCCACCGGCAAGGCCCTGGATCTGGCCCTGGCCTACGCCAAGGGGATCGGCTGCACCCGCGCCGGCGTGATCGAGACCACCTTTGCCGAGGAAACCGAGACCGACCTCTTCGGCGAGCAGGCCGTGCTCTGTGGCGGTGTCTCCGAACTGATCCGCGCCGGTTTCGAGACCCTGGTCGATGCCGGCTATCAGCCCGAGATCGCCTACTTCGAGTGCCTGCACGAGCTCAAGCTGATCGTCGATCTGATCTATGAGCACGGCATCACCGGGATGCGCTACTCGATCTCCGACACGGCGGAGTATGGGGACATCACCCGCGGTAAGCGCATCGTCAACGAGGATACCCGCGCCGAGATGGAGGAGATCCTGGCCGAGATCCAGTCCGGCGAATTCGCCAAGGAGTGGATCCTCGAGAACCAGGCCAACCGCCCCGTCTTCCAGACGATGCGCAAGCTGGAGTCCGAGCACGAGATCGAGGTGGTCGGCAAGAAGCTGCGCAAGATGATGAGCTGGATCGGCGAGGGTAAGCAGCTGGACTAGCTGAGCCGCGGCTGGGAGCGCGCGGGGCGGGCATCCTCGGGCGCCCCGCCGGCCATCCCGCCTCCGGCTCCCGGCCGCCTGCGGGGCCGGTCTGGTTGATAATAACGAAGCCGCGGCCGGGGCCGCGGCTTCGGTTTGAGAAGAGAACTGCGGCGGCGCGTCTCGCGCCGCCCACGCGGCCCTGAGGCCGCCATTCCTGCTTACTTGCCGAGCATCATCTGAAAGTCGTTCACGTGGTCTTCCTCGTCGGCGAGGATGTCCTCGAGCAGCCGCCGCGTGGTCACATCGCCGGCCTCATCGGCCTGCTTGATGGCCTTCTTATAAAGCTCGACGGCTTCTTTCTCGGAGGCCAGGTCGATCGACGCCGCGGACTCGAGCGTGTCGCCGCCCTTCTTGATCTCGGTGGGCTTGGTCGTTGGATCCCCACCCAGGAAGTCGATGCGCTCGCCCAGGGCTTCGGCATGCTTCATCTCGACGATGGAAATGGATTTGAAGTCGCCCGCGAGTGCGGCCGCGTCGGCGCCGGTCATCACCATGTGATGCCTCATGTACTGCACGATTACGGCCAACTCTCTGGCTCTCAGATCATTGAGAGTGTCGATGAGTGCTTGGTCCGCCATAGATCCTCCTCCTTTTGGATGCCTTCCCGGCCCTTCGTCCCTCACCCGATCCACTCCGCGACCCCGTGCCGTTTCGCCAGAGGCGATACCCGGGGAATATTGGGTCAGGTCGTCTCTGCCGGTTCCCCGACGCGCGAGGGGGCAAACCTCGAGTTGCTCTCACCACTCGGCTCGTGGCCCGCCCGCGTTTCCCGGCGTACCCGGCCAAGCTGCGTACCAGAGTCCGAGTCCGAGGAGTGACCATGCCTCTCTTTCAAACCAGGATCGCCACGGACATTGGCATAGAGGCAACGCCGGAGGAGGTCTGGGCCGCGCTGATCGATTTTGAGCGATATGAGGAGTGGAACCCGTTCATCACCTCCGTGACCGGCAGGCTCCGGCTCAACAACCGCATGCACGTTTACGTCAAGCCTCCGGGGGCCGAGGGGATGGCCTTCCGCCCGCGGATCATCCAACTGCGTCCGCCACACTCTCTGGTTTGGCTGGGACACTGGTGGATTCCCGGTCTCTTCGATGGCGAGCATCGCTTCACCCTGGAGCCGCTGGCGGGAGGGGGAGTGCACTTCAAGCAGGAGGAATTCTTCCACGGTGCCCTGGTGCCTTTCCGGCGCGGATTGTTGGAGCAGGTGGAGGAGGGCTTTCGGGAGATGGACGAGGCTCTGCGCCGGCGCGTGATCGGGGAGGAGGCGGCCGGAATGTCCAGGGCCCGGGTGGCCGGGGCTACCTCGGGGGATCCCGACGTGGCCCGGGTGGAGGGGGCCCAATGGACTGGGAGGGAGAAGGACTTCCGCGGGTTCGAGCGGGAGCACCCGCGTGGGTCCGAAGAAACCTGAGCCGGAAGCCGCTGCCTGGCACGGCGTAAGCGTCGATCACACGGTCGAGCGCCTGGCCACCGACCGCAGGAGCGGCCTCGAGCAGGACGAGGCCGAGCGCCGACTGTCGGAACACGGCCCCAATCTGCTCGAACAGCGGGCCTCGCGAAGCCCTCTCGTCATCCTGCTCGAGCAGTTCACCTCGACCATGATCGTCGTCCTGATCGTGGCCGCGGTCATCTCCGGACTCTTGGGGGACCTGCTGGAGGCGGGGGCCATCCTCGCGATAGTGCTGCTCAACGGCGTCCTGGGTTTCGTACAGGAGTATCGGGCCGAGCGCGCGGTGGAGGCGCTGCAAGAGATGGCCCGGCCTCAGGCAACGGTGCGGCGCGGCGGGCGCGTGCTCGAAGTGGCGTCGCGGGACCTCGTCCCCGGCGACGTCGTTCTGCTGGAAGCGGGGGGTCACGTGCCCGCCGACCTTCGCCTGACCCAGACCGCGCTGCTGCGGGCACAGGAAGCTGCGCTCACGGGAGAGTCTGAACCGGTGGAGAAGTCCACCGCTCCGCTGGCCGATGCCGGGCTGGCCCTCGGGGACCGGACGAACCTGGCCTTCATGGGCACCAATGTCGCCTACGGCCGAGGGGAAGGCATCGCCGTCGCCACCGGCATGAACACCCAGCTGGGGATGATTGCCGACATGGTGCAGACGGTGGAACGAGTGGACACGCCGCTCCAGCGCCGCCTCGCCCGCCTCGCCCGGCTGCTCGCGGCCGCGGCCCTCGCGCTTGTCATTCTGATCTTCACTCTGGGTGTGGTCCGGGGGGAGGATTTCCGCCTGATGTTCATGACCGCCGTGAGCATGGCCGTGGCCGCGGTGCCGGAGGGTCTGCCGGCGGTGGTCACCATCGCGCTCGCCCTGGGCGCCCGGAAGATGCTGTCCCGGCATGCGCTCATCCGGCGGCTGCCGGCGGTGGAGACCCTGGGCTCGGTCACCATCATCTGTGCGGACAAGACGGGAACCCTGACCGAGAACCGGATGCGCGTGGGGACCGTGGAGCTGCCGGACGGCCGGGAGTTTCAGAGGGTGGCCCCTGAGCACGGCGGGGATGCGGCCGAACTCCTGATGCTCGCCGCGGTGCTCTGTAACGATGCCGATCTGGGTGAGGAGGGTCCCGCGCACGGCGATCCCACTGAGGTCGCGCTGCTGGCCGCCGGGGCGAACCGGGGAATATTGCGGGCCGAGTTGGAAGAGCGGCTGCCCCGGGTGAGCGAGGTGCCTTTCGAATCATCGCGCAAGCGCATGACCACGGTTCACCGGCTCCCCGCCGACCTCGCGGTCCTCCCCCTGGGTATGTCGGCCCTGGCACCGGCTTTGGAGATTTGCCCAAGCGGGCTGCTGCTCGCGACCAAGGGAGCGGTCGAGCAGGTGCTGGCGGCCAGCCGCTTCATTCTGGCCGGTGGAGATCTCGTCGAACTGGACGACGAATGGCGCGAAAGAGTGGCTGCCGCGGACGACGGATTGGCCGATAACGGCTTCCGCAGTCTGGGTCTTGCCCTACGAGCCGTGCCGGACGGTGGCCTTTCCGAAGATGGCCACGAAGACCCGGAGCACGACCTGGTGTTTCTCGGGCTCGCGGGGCTGCTGGACCCTGCGCGCAAGGAGGCGGGCCCCGCCGTCGGGCGGAGCAAGGCGGCCGGAATCCGCCCGGTGATGATCACCGGGGATCACCCCCTGACGGCGCGGCGCATCGCCGTCGATCTGGCGATCGCCGACGAAGACGCCGAGGTGGTGAGCGGCCGCGCCATCGCGCAAATGGACCTGGAGGAGCTGGCGGACCGGGCGGAGAGCACAGGGGTGTTCGCGCGCGTGTCCCCCGAAGACAAGCTCTCCATCGTCACCGCACTGCAGCGGCGCGGACACGTGGTGGCCATGACCGGGGACGGGGTCAACGACGCCCCAGCCTTGCGCCGGGCCGATATCGGCGTGGCCATGGGCATCACCGGCACGGACGTCGCCAAGGAGTCCGCCGAGATGGTCCTTTTGGACGACAATTTCGCCACCATCGTGGCCGCGATCGAGGAAGGGCGGGTGATCTACGACAACATCCGCAAGTTCCTGCGCTATCTGCTCACCGGAAATTCCGCCGAGCTGACGGTGATGGTCGCCGCGCTCGCCCTGGGGCTCCCCCTGCCCCTGCTCCCCCTGCAGATCCTCTGGATCAACCTGGTGACAGACGGCCCCCCCGCGCTGGCCCTCGCGGTTGAGCCGGGTGAGCCCGACACCATGTCCCGGCCTCCGCGCCCTCCCGACTCGCGCATTCTCGACTCCAGCCTCGCCGTCTCCATCCTTACCATCGGCATATTGGTCGGGCTGATCTCGCTGGCCGCGGGTTACCTCTTCGGTTCCGAGGACGAGACTCACCGGCGGAGCATCATCTTCACCACCCTGACCTTCGCTCAGGTGTTCTTCGCGCTCAGTGTGAGGTCGGAAAAGGGCAGCTTCTTTCGCCGGCCTGGAGGCAACCCCTGGCTCCTGGCCGCCGTGTTGATCACCCTGGCGCTCCAGTTTCTGGTGATCTATCTGCCGCCGGCGCAGAACATCTTCGGCACGGTACCTCTCTCCGCCTCGGAACTCACGGTGGTGATCCTTGCAGGCTCTTCGGCCTTCTGGCTGGCCGAGTTGGAGAAGCTGGTGCGCCGCCTCCTCTAGACCTCCCGTGCGCCGTGCTCTAGACTGCCGAACAGACGCCGGGCCGCATACGCTCGGCGCCGCTCGGCCAATTGGGAAACGCGCCCAATAGCTTGAAAGAGAGGATCTCGTGCTCAAACGTTATCTCCTTACCCCCGGGCCTACTCCGGTCCCCGAAGCAGTGCTCTTGGCCGGGGCCGAGGAGGTCATCCACCACCGGTCCCAGGAATACTCCGAGCTCTTTCTCGAGGTAACCGAGGGGCTCAAGTACGTCTTTCAAACGAAGAACGATGTGCTGATCTTCGGAGCCTCGGGCACCGGAGGGATGGAGGCTGCGGTAGCCAACCTGGTCAGCCCCGGGGATGCGGTGCTCGTGGCCAGTAATGGGAATTTTGGCGAGCGCTGGCAGCAACTCTGCGAGATGTACGGCGCGGAGGTCACCACGCTCGAGTATGAGTGGGGCGAGCGCGTGCCTCCGGAGGATCTGCGAAAGGCGCTCGGCGAGCGTGACGACTACGTGGCGGTCTTCGTCACTCACGCGGAGACCTCGACCGGCGCGGTCAACGACCTGGAGGCCATCGGGGCCATCGTGCGCGGGCACCCGGCGCTGCTGGTGGTGGACACGGTGTCGGGTCTGGGCGCGGTCGAACTGCGGACCGACGAGTGGGGCATCGACGTGGCTGTGTCCGGCTCGCAGAAGGCGTTGATGTCGCCGCCGGGGCTGGCCTTCGTCAGCGTGAGCGAGGCCGCCTGGGAGAGGGCCGGCAAGGCGACCAGCCCGGTGTTCTACCTGTCGTTCGAGCACACGAAGAAAGCGCTGGAGAACCCCAGGCCGCAGATGCCTTGGACTCCCCCGGTGGGGGTGGTCCAGTCCCTCGCCCTTGCGCTCGAGCACATCCGCGAAGAGGGGTTGGAGAAGCTCTTCAAGCGGCACCGCATATTGGGCCGGGCCACGCGGGAAGCCGCCAAGGCTCTGGGGCTGGAGCTCTTCGCCGGGGACTATCCCGAGGCGAGCGCGGTGACTTCGATCAGCGTGCCCCAAGGGCTGGACGGCAAGAAGCTCAACGCCCTGCTCAAGGATAAGTACGGGGTGCAGCTCGCCGGGGGGCAGGGCAAACTCGCGGGCAAGATAGTCCGCGTGGGTCATCTGGGCTACTTCGGCCCCTTTGACATCATCATCGCCGTCTCGGCTTTGGAGATGGCGCTGAACGAGTTGGGGCAGGCCGTTCCGCTGGGCAAGGGCGTGGCCGCGGCGCAAAGAGTGTTCCTCGAGGAGGACGCATGGTAGGCGAAAAGGCTAACGCCAAGGTATTGGTCAAGGAAAAGATCTCTGAAGCGGGAATCGATCTGCTCCGCAAGGACTTCGCGGTCGAGGTCGACACCGGGATGAGCGATGAGGAGCTCACTTCGCGCATCAACGAGTACGACGCCCTGATCGTCCGTTCGCAGACGCAGGTGACCGCCGAAATGCTGGAGAAGAGCAGCCGGCTCAAGGTGATCGGGCGGGCGGGAAGCGGCGTGGACAACATCGACGTGACCGCGGCCACCAAACGCGGCATCCTGGTGGCGAACGCGCCCGAATCGAACGCCGTCGCCGCCGGGGAGCATGCCATCGCCCTGATGCTCGCCCAAGCCCGTCAACTGCCGCAGGCGCACGCCTCGCTCAAGGCGGGCAAGTGGGAGCGCTCCAAGTTCAAAGGGGTGGAGATCACCGGCAAGACTCTGGGTCTGATCGGTCTGGGCCGCATCGGACTGGTGGTCGCGCAGCGCGCCCGGGGACTGCGCATGGAGGTTATCGGTTACGACCCCTACGTCTCGATCGATCGCTTCCGCGAGAACGGCATCGAACCGGCCGAATCCCCCGATGAAGTCTACGCCAAGGCGGATTTCCTCACCGTCCACCTGCCCAAGAACGCCGAGACCATGGGCTACATCGGCGACGAGGAATTCGCCAAGATGAAGGACGGCGTGCGTGTCATCAATGCCGCTCGCGGCGGAATCATCGACGAGGGCGCTCTGGCGCGGGCGGTGGAGTCGGGCAAGGTGGCTTCGGCCGGGGTGGACGTATTCTCCAAGGAGCCCGCGCCCGCCGATCATCCCCTGCTCAAGTACGACAACATCGTGGTCACGCCCCACCTGGGGGCCTCGACCGAGGAGGCGCAGGACAAGGCTGGGGTGATCATCGCCCAGCAGGTGGCGGCCGCGCTCCACGGCCGCTTTGTCTCCAACGCGGTCAACGTTCCCGCCATTCCCGACGAAGCCATGCAGGTGCTGGGCCCCTACCTGCCGCTTTCGGAGACTCTGGGACGTCTGCTGATCTCGATCGCCGACGGTCCTTTGAGCAAGATCACGGTGACCACCGCCGGCGAGATCGCCGAGCACGACACCAAGCTGATCACCCTCTCCGTGCTAAAGGGCATCTTCGAGCACCACGTCGAGGAGCCGGTCAATATCGTCAACGCCGCCGCCATCGCGGACGAGCGCGGTCTCGACGTGGCCGAGGTCAGCGAACGCCGTTCGCGGGACTACACCAACCTCATCACCGTCGAGACCGAGGACCGCCGGGGTGCGCTGACCGTCGCCGGGACCACCATCGGGCCCAAGCACAAGCCGCGCCTGGTCAAGATCTATCGCCACGACATCGACCTGGAGCCGGCCGCGCATATGGCCTTCTTCCAGTACGAGGACGTGCCGGGCATGATCGGCAAGGTGGGGACGGCGCTCGGTAAGCGGGGCATAAACATCGCCTTCATGAACGTCGGCCGCAAGAAGGTCGAAGGCAAGGCGGTAATGGGCGTGGCCCTGGATGAGCGGCTCCCGCAGGAGATCCTTGACGAGATCTGCGCGCTGGACGGCTTCTTCGAGGCGCGCTCGGTCGAGCTCTAGCCGGTTAGGTCACCCGCCCGGTGGGCTGCCCGCCGGGCGGGAACGAGGAGAGCATCGTGGTGCGCGTGTGAACCAGGAGCGCTTTGGCCGCCACCGAGGTGTAGCGGTCTCTGGCTCGGATCAGGTTGAGGTCGCGCGTTAGCGGTTCCTGCAGCGGGAGCACCACGAGCTCACCTTGCGGGTGGGCCGAGAGCGCCAGCCGCGGGAGGATGCCGATGCCCAGATCGTTCTGCACGAAGCTGAGCACCGATTCCAGGCTCCCGGTCTCGAAGGCCACGTCCGGCTCGAAGCCGGCCCGCTCGCACGCCTGCAGGATCTGGCTGGTCAGGGTGAAGCTCTTGTCGGGCAGGATCCACTCGTATTTCTGCAGTTCGAGAAAGCTGATCGAGTGCCTACTGCCCAACTCGTGGCCGGGAGGGGCGACCACCACCAGCTCTTCCACCAGAAGGTGGGTGACTTCGAGGGCGTCCGAGGTCGAGGGGGCGCTCACGATGGCGAAGTCCACGTCCCCGTCCAGGACCAGGTCCTCGAGCTCGCGCGATCCCGCCACCGTCACGTGCACCCGCACCCCGGGAAAGTTGCGGCGAAAGCTCGAGAGAATGCGGGGGATCACCTGGTTGCCCACGCTGGGAACGGCTCCCATGGTGACCTCGCCCCGCTCCACCCCCAGCCTCTCGGCCATGAAATGCGCGGCCTCATCCGCCTTCCGCAGAACCCCTTGGGCCAGGGGGAGGAAGGCCTTGCCGTCGACGGTCAGGGATACCTGTCGGCTGGTGCGATGAAAGAGGACGGCCCCCAGCTCGCTTTCCAGGTGTTTTATCTGGTAGCTGAGCGCCGGTTGGCTGACGTGCAGCCTGCGTGCAGCCTCGGTAAAGCTTTGCGTTTCGGCGATCGTGATGAAGTAGCGAAGCTGAGTTAGTTCCAAAAGGCACCTGTCCAGACGGTTCCCGACTTAAGGTTAATGGTCTGTCCTTTAAAGTGGTGCGAAGAAACCTAGTTCAATAATCCCACGTTATACCAAACATAGAAAAGATGTATTGGCCTTATCTGCGGCTCCAACGTACACTAATATCCAGCTGAGCATGAACAACGTGTCGAGGGATTCCCCCCATGCCCGCGCCACGTAAGTGCTGAGCGGTTTTCCCCGCAGTGTAGCCGGCCGACCCCCCTGGGCCGGCTTCACTATTTTCTGGGAGAAATCGGTGAGGGGCGCTGCGGCCCTTCATCGTCCCGACGGCTTAGAGGATGTCTGCGAGCCGGTCGCACATCCAGTCTACGTAGCCCACGCACTGCTTCTCGCGGATGCCCTCATCGCGAAAGCGGTCCTGTCCTGCGGTGGTATCGAGTTCGCAGCCCGTCAACTCCCGACACTCCGTGTCGCCGAAGGCCGCGACAAACGCTTCTTTCAGATGTTGAAACTGGGAACAGCCCTCGTCGGCTCTCGCGGCCGAGGCGTCGGCGTAGAGGCTGTCGCGGATGCCCAGCGAGAGGGCCGCTCCGGTCAGCACGCCACAGGCTCCCCCGGTCTTGCCCACGCCCCCGCCCAGGTAGGAGGCCACGTCGGCGAGCTCGGGGCGGCCGCCGAGCAGATGCAGAGTGAAGAGCATGACCGCCTGCGCGCAGTTCGTGGGCTTCGTCGTGTCGCGGAACGCTGCGATCGCCGCCGCTTTGGCTTCCTCGGGCGGAATCCCTTCCCACCGCGAAGCTGCTCCGGATTGATCCACCATCCTGCCTCCTGTCCCCGTTCGGCCTACGGCCTTCAGCTTAACACCGGCCACCCAAGCCTACCGGCGCAGCACCAGGGCGAGTCCGATGACCAGAAAGCCGATTCCGGCCAGGCGCACCGGGGAGAGGGGAATGCGGGGGAGTCCGAAGAGGCCGAAGCGGTCGATCAGCAAGGCCCCGGACAACTGACCGGCGACGCTGGCCGCGATCAGGCCCAGGGCGCCCAGCCTGGGGACGATGAGGATGTTGCTGAACACGAAGATCGCCCCCAGCAGACCGCCCACGAACTGCCAGGGAGGCGCTTCACGGACGTCCAGCGGCAGGCTGCGGGTGACCAGCAGGCTGAGGGCCACGATGGCCAGCGTTCCCACAGCGAAAGAGATGCCGGCCGCCCAAAGGGGGCCGGAGCGCCTGGCGAGCGCCGCGTTGATGGGGGGCTGGGTGGCGACCATGATACCCACCGTGAACATGACCAGGGCGAGCAGATAGCGAACCATCAGCGGTTAGCTGTTGAGGCTCTCGACGACGTAGCTCCAGCCGGCCTTCTTGTCGCGCCGCAGCTTGATCACTCCCTGCTCCTCGGCATCCTTGAGTAGGTCGCTGAAGGTGCGGTAGCCGTGGCTTGACTCGTTGAAGGAAGGGCGCTTGCGTTGCATCGTGTCCTTCACCATCGAGGCGTAGATTGGATCCTTGTTCTCCCGCATCAAAGCGGCGATCACCTCGACCAGCAGGTCGAAGACCTCGCGCTTGCCCTGAGGAAGTTCGGAGGTGAGGCGGGTCGGTCTCTCCGCCGCCCGCTCCAGGTCCTCGTAGAAGATGAATTCGTCACAGTTGGACGAGAGCAGGTCCGAGGTGGATTCCTTCATCCCTATGCCGATGACGTGCTTGCCGTTTTCCTTCAGCTTGGAGACCAGGGGCGAGAAGTCGGAGTCTCCAGAGACGATCACGAAGGTGTCGATGTGTTCCTTGGACCAGGCGAGGTCCATCGCGTCGACGGCCAGGCGTATGTCCGCCGAATTCTTGCCGGTCATTCCTCGCCTGGGAATCTCGATCAGTTCGATGGCGGCCTCGTGCAGGGGCTTGGTGTACTTACTGTACTCGCCCCAATCGGCGTAGGATTTCTTGACGATGATCTTGCCTTTCTCGAGCAGCCGTTCGAGAATGCGGCCTATCTGGAAGTCGTCGCGGCGGCGCCGGAACCCAATGGCCAGGTTCTCAAAATCGATGAAGACGGCAATCGTGCGTTCTTGGTTAGCCATGGCCATACGGTCTGCTCCTGATAGAGTCATGTACGCGGTTCGCAGAGCGAAGGTCGGCTCTGGACCGGCAAGATCGGTTGCTCTTTGGTCATAGCTTAACCAATATCTGGCGGATAGCCTCACAATCGGTTGTTACAGCATCGATAACGACGCCCCTTTCGTGGGGAAGTAACTCGGGGTTTAATATACGAACCACGCCTTTGCGGGTTCGCCGGCGCGCTCTCTGGCGCGAAGCCCCTTCATCGAGAGAGGGTCGAACGTGGAAGTAACCAGCACTCCCGATATGTCGAACGGTCGGCCGGACACCACCAACGTGGGTCTGCGCGGAATCACCGTGGCCGATACCAAGATCAGCGACGTTCAGGCCGAAGAGGGCCGCCTCGTCTATCGGGGCTACGATATCCAGACGCTCGCGGCCCGGTCGGACTTCGAGGAGGTTGTCTTCCTGCTGCTCTACGGCGACCTGCCCCTGGACAGCGAGTATGGTCGTCTGCATCACCGGTTGGGTGAGCGCAGGCAGGTTTCGCCGCATATCCTCGAATTGGTTCGGCAGTATCCGCAGGACCTTCGCCCGATGGATTTCCTGCAGGCTGCGGTGCCGCTTCTGAAGATGGGCGATCCTCGGCCGGACGACTCAAAGGAAGCGGTGCGCGAACGCGCCGTGGACCTGACCGCCAAGATGGCCACGCTGGTGGCGGCCTATCACCGTCTCCGTTCGGGGCTGGAGCCGATAGAGGCGGACCCCGAACTGGACCACGCCGCCGATTTCCTGCGAATGCTGTCGGGGGAGACCCCCGATAAGGAAGTCGCCCACCTGCTGGACGTCGCTCTGCTGCTTCACGCCGACCACTCGATGAACGCCTCGACCTTCGTGGCCCGGGCAGTCACCAGCACCCGCGCGCACACGTATTCGGCCGTGGCCGCGGCTATCGGGGCACTCTCCGGCGAACTGCACGGGGGCGCGAACTCCCGGGTGATGGAGATGCTGCTCGAGATCCAGGAGCCCGACCGGGTGGAGGGCTATATCGAGGAAAGGCTCAGCCGCGGAGAGAAGATCATGGGCATGGGGCACCGGGTGTACGCCACCTACGACCCCCGCTCATTGATTCTGCAGGATCTGATCAGGCAGTTGGGGGGGGACCGGGACCTCCACTGGCTCAAACTGACCCAAGAAGTGGAGAAGAGCACGCGGCGGATCTTCCGGCAGTTGAAGGGCAAGGACATCTATCCCAATGTCGATCTCTACTCGGCGTCGCTCTACTACATGATGGGGATTCCCGTCGACCTTTTCACCCCGGTTTTCGCCATGAGCCGCGTGGCCGGTTGGTGCGCGCACTGCATCGAGGAACGCTTTGCCGAAGCGGCGGAAAAACCGGCGCTCTACCGCCCGCTGGCGCGCTACGTGGGGCATTACTGCGGACCTGAGGAGTGCACGTACGAGCCGATGGCCGAGCGCCACCAGCCCTAACCCACCTCACAGAGCCGCATCAAGCCGCTGCCGGTCTTGCTCCCGAGGGCGGGTTGTTCTACACTGCTCGCCCATGTCTTTGCCGCGGCTCACTACAAGCGCTCTCCTGCTGCTCCCCCTCTAGGGGGAGAGAGATTCGCGGCCGGCGTATCCGGCACGTCACTTCCGGCATGATCACAAAGATTTCCAAGGGGAGAGCTATGTCCGGCCCTCAAATGACGCACAAAGGGAAGCCCCGGCGCAACGCGGGCGTTCCCGTGGTGTTCTTCGACACGACCCTCCGAGACGGCGAGCAGTCGCCCGGCATAAGCCTGAACGTCGGGGAGAAGCTCGAGATCGCGCATCAGTTGGTCCGCCTGGGGGTCGACGTCATCGAGGCCGGCTTTCCCGCCACCAGCCCCGGGGACTTCGAGGCCGTGCAGGCGATCGCCCGCGAGGTGCGGGGGGCCACCGTCTGCGGGCTGGCCCGCTGCGTGGAAACGGATATCCGCACCTGCTGGGACGCCATCAAGGACGCGGAGAAGCCGCGGATCCACACCTTCGTCTCCACCTCGGACATCCACCTCGAGCATCAGATCAAGAAAACGCGCGAAGAGGTGCTGGAACTGACTCAGCGCATGGTCGAACTGGCCGTCTCGCTCTGCCCGGGCGACGTCCAGTTCAGTGCTATGGACGCCACCCGCTCCGACGTGGACTTCCTGGCTGCGGTGCTGCGCCGGGCTGTTCAGTCCGGGGCGACCACCATCAACGTGCCGGACACGGTGGGTTACACGCTGCCCATGGAGTTCGGGCCGCTGATCGAGACGCTCTACGAGCGGGTGCCCGAATTGGCGGACGTCGTCCTGGCGGTTCACTGTCATAACGATCTGGGCCTGGCCGTGGCCAATACCTTGGCAGCGGTCTCTCAGGGCGCCACGCAGGTCGAGGTGTCCGTGAACGGGTTGGGGGAACGCGCCGGCAATGCCGCCCTGGAGGAGGTCGCGATGGCGCTCCGGGTGAGGCAGGATCTGCTCGACCGTCCGGTCGGCATAGTCACCACCGAAATCTCACGCACCAGCCGCATGGTGTCCAACCTGACCGGCTACGAGGTCCAGCCCAACAAGGCTATCGTGGGCAAGAACGCCTTCGCCCACGAGTCGGGTATCCACCAGGACGGGGTGCTCAAGGAGCGCAGCACCTACGAGATCATGCGCGCCGGCGATATCGGTCTGGGCGAGTCCGATATCGTGCTGGGCAAGCACTCGGGGCGCCACGCGCTGCAGTCCCGCCTGGTCGAACTGGGCATCCACCTGAGCGGTAACGAACTGGACGAGGCCTTCCGGCGCTTCAAAGAGATCGCGGACAAGAAGAAGCAGGTCACGGCGCTCGATTTGGAGGCACTGGCGGGGGAGGAGATCCGCGAGCGCGAGGACATCTACCGCCTCAATCACTTCTACGTGGCGGCGGGGACCAACATGATTCCCACGAGCCAGGTGGGTGTCCGCAAGGAAGGCGCGGAGCAGCCGGGCAAGGCCTTCTCCGGCGGCTCGGTCGAATCGATCTTCCGGGCGATCGACGACGCGGTGGGTATCAGCGGGAAGCTGATGGACTACCGGGTGCGTTCCATAACCTCGGGCAAGGACTCCCTCGGCGAGGTGCGCGTGGTCGTCGAAGTAGAGGGCAGAACGTACGCCGGCCAGGCGGTGGCCATCGACGTGATGGAGGCCTCCGCTAAGGCTTACATCAGGGCGCTAAACAACGTGACCCAGCAGAAAGAGGCAACGGGAGCGAATCCCGAACGGGTCTTCTAGGCGCCGGACGGCGCACGATGCTCACTGACGAGAAGCGCACGGAGGTGTGATGAAACCGTACGGCAGCGATCCCTATCAGGCCTTTGCCGAGGAGAAGCTTGGCGGACGGGCGGTCCGGGTGGCCCGACTGGACGTCCTTGCCGAACGCGAAGGGTTCGACCTGGAGCGCCTTCCCTACTGCATCCGCGTGCTTCTCGAGAATGCGCTGCGTAACGCCGGCAACGGCTTTGTCCAGCAGGCCGACGTCGGCCGCCTTGCGGCCTGGTCGGCTTCGTCTCCGGCCCAGGACGAGCTCAACTTCTTCCCGGGGAGGGTGCTGCTTCAGGACTTCACCGGGGTGCCCGCGATCGTCGACCTGGCGGCTCTGCGTGACGCGGTGGCCGAGCGGGGGGGAGATCCCGAAGTGGTCAACCCCCTGATCCCGGTGGATCTGGTCATCGACCATTCCGTGCAGGTGGACTACTTCGGCTCGGACGACGCCTACGAGCGCAACGTCGCCCTCGAGATGCGGCGGAACGTGGAGCGTTACACTCTGCTGCGCTGGGCACAGCAGGCTTTCCGCAATCTGCGGGTGGTGCCTCCGGGCAGCGGCATCGTGCACCAGGTGAACCTCGAGTACCTGGCTTCGGTGGTGATGCTCGCCGAGACCGAGGACGGCCCCTGGGCCTATCCCGACACGGTCGTGGGCACGGATTCGCACACCACCATGGTCAACGGTTTGGGCGTTCTTGGCTGGGGAGTGGGGGGCATCGAGGCCGAGGCGGTAATGTTGGGCCAGCCCTACGCGATGTTGACGCCGGAGGTGGTGGGCGTCCGCCTGGCCGGAAGCCTTCCGTCCGAGACGACGGCCACCGACGCAGTTCTCACCATCGTCGAGCTGCTGCGACGCGTGGGGGTGGTCGGCCGGCTGGTCGAGTTCTTCGGACCCGGCTTGGGTGACCTGGATCTGACCGAGAGGGCCACCATCGCCAACATGGCCCCGGAATATGGGGCCACCAGCGGTTTCTTCCCGGTCGATCAACTGACTCTGGATTACCTCCGGCAGCTCGGCCGCAGCGAGGAGCACGTCCGGCTGGTCGAGGACTATTCCCGGCTGCAGCACCTCTTCCGGGAGACCGGCTCGGCCGAGCCGGATTACAGCCAGGTGGTGGAGGTCGACCTGGGTTCGGTCAGGCCCAGCCTGGCCGGGCCGCGCCGCCCGCAGGACCGGATCGAACTGAAGGATCTCAAGCAGAGCTTCGAGCAGGCGCTCCCCGCCCTGGCGGGGGCGGCGGGGCGCGCGGACAAGACCGTTTGTTCGGCCGAAGTCTGTCTGGTGGGAGCTTCGGAGGAATCGCTCGAGGTGCTGGAGACCGAGGGCGGCCCGCCGGAGAATGGGGAGGAGCGCTCGGCATATGAAAGCGGCTCCTCCCAAGGCGAAGCCGGGGGCAACGGCGGCTCGTCCGAGCCTGCCTTGCCCCTGCGCGAGGAGGAGTGGGTCACCCTGCAGGACGGTTCCGTGGTGATCGCCGCGATCACCAGCTGCACCAACACCTCGAACCCGGCCGTTTTGATCGGTGCCGGTCTGTTGGCCAGGAATGCGGTCAAGCAGGGCCTGCAGAGCGCGCCCTGGGTCAAGACCAGCCTGGCGCCCGGCTCACGACTGGTGACCGACTACTTGGCCAAGGCGGGGTTGTTGCCTTATCTGGAGGCCCTCGGCTTTCACGTGGTCGGTTACGGCTGCACGACCTGCATCGGGAATTCCGGTCCGCTGCCCGAGGAGATCGTCGAAGGCATCCGGCAAGAAAATCTGGTGGCCGCCGCCGTACTAAGCGGCAACCGTAACTTCGAGGGCAGGGTCCACGCCCTGGTCCGGGCCAACTATCTGGCCTCCCCGCTGCTGGTGGTCGCCTTCGCCTTGGCCGGTCGGGTGGACGTCGACCTCGAGCACGAGCCCCTGGGCCGCAGCCGCAGCGGAGACGCCGTCTACCTGCGGGACATCTGGCCCTCCCGGGAGGAGATCAAAGAGCTCGTGGGGGAGGCCCTGACCGCCGAGATGAGCCGCTCCCGCTACGCCTCGATCCTCGACGGCCCGGAGCCCTGGCGGGCGCTGGAGGTGCCCGAAGGCAGCCTCTACGGCTGGCAGGAGTCCTCGACCTATGTGCAGGAGCCGCCTTTCCTCAAGGGCGACGCCGGAGCGGCGCCGGCGGCCGTGACCAACGGGGAGATCGCCGGAGCCCGGATACTGGGAATCTTTGGCGATTCGATCACCACGGACCACATCTCTCCGGCAGGAGCGATTCAACCGGACAGTGTCGCCGGCCGCTATCTGGAGGAGCGAGGGGTGAGCCCCCAGGACTTCAACACCTTCGGTGCGCGCCGGGGCAACCACGAGGTCATGCTGCGCGGCACCTTTGCCAATTCCCGCATTCGCAACCGGATGCTCGAGCAGGAAGGGGGTTGGACGATCCACCAGCCTTCTGGCGATGTGGTCTCGATCTACGAGGCCGCCGGGCGCTACGCCGAGAGGGAAACCCCGCTGGTGGTCATCGCCGGCAAGGAATACGGCACCGGCAGTTCGCGCGACTGGGCGGCCAAGGGCCCTCTGCTGCTGGGGGTGCAGGCGATAATCGCGGAGAGCTACGAACGGATCCACCGGAACAATCTGGTGGGTATGGGCATTCTGCCTCTCCAGTTCGTAGAAGGTCAGAACGCGGAGACGCTGGGTCTCACCGGAAGCGAGGTTCTCGACATTCAGGGGCTCGCGCAGTTGACGCCGGGAGGTATGGCGGAGGTGCGGGTGCAGCCGACGGACGGCCGGGAGGGCTTTGCTTTCCCCGTGCTTCTCCGGCTGGACTCTCCGGTGGACGTGGACTACTACCGGCAGGGCGGCATTCTTCCCCGAGTTCTGGCAGTGTTGACCGCAGACTGAGACCGGGCCCGCGGGAATCTGGTTTACGGCGGCCGGCCCGCGTGGCCGCCGGCCACGCGGCGGGGGCCCGCGCTACTCGTAGCCCAGGAAGTCCTCGGTCACGATGCTGTCGTCCGGGACCGCTCGTTCCCGGAGAACCGAGCGCAGTTGCTCGACCATGCTCGGAGGTCCGCTGATGTACCAGGACCAGCCCGCCAGGTCGCTCAGTTCTTCCGCCAGCAGTTCTCCCGTGATGTGTCCGCGGGGCCCCTGCCAATCTTCTTCGGGCCGACTGAAGACGTGCACCACGCGCAGGTGAGGTAACCGGTCCTCGAGTTGCTTCAGCTCATCGAGAAACACCGCGGTCTCGGAGCTGCGGTTGCCATAGAACAGGACGATTCTGCGCTCACTCGAGCCGTCTGCCAGCGTGCGCAGGATGCTCCTCACCGGGGTGATGCCGATGCCGCCGGTCAGAAAGACCACCTCCGGCTTCTCCGCCCTCAGCACGAACTGCCCAAAAGGCGCCTGCATCCTGACCTCGTGGCCTTCTTCCAGCCGGTCCAACGCCTGCTTGAAGTCCGAGCGCCGCACATGGGTGGTGAATTCCAGGAACGGCTCGGTGGGGGCGCTCGAAAGGGTGAAGTGGTGACCGAAGGTCTCGTCGCCCAGGTCGAACTCGACCGAAGCCCACTGTCCCGCCTGGAACTCGAGTTCACCCGGCTTCTCGAACCGAAAACTGGCGACGTCATCGGCGCGGGGGATCTTCTGAACCAAACGGGTAGAGAACTTAACCGGAGCCATGTCGTCCTCCTGTGGAAGTTGGTTGGTGCGCTCTGTCGAGCCAAGCGCCCGCTCCTCCGTCTGGTGCCCCGTGGGCTCGGGAGATAAGCTCCTGCTCGTGATCGTGGCGAGAAAGGACCCTGATTTTGACGGAAGAAGCCCTAGTCGCACTCGCCGGAATCCTCGGTTTGGGGATAGCGGCACAGTGGCTTGCCTGGAGGCTGGGGCTGCCCTCGATCGTGCTCCTTCTGCTCGTGGGGGTGATGGCGGGACCTGTGTTCGGTCTCTTGGACCCGGATGCGCTGTTTGGGGACCTGCTCCGTCCCTTGGTGTCGTTCTCCGTGGCCGTCATTCTTTTCGAGGGCGGACTTAGCCTCCGCTTTCGCGACCTGCGAGGCGTGGGACTCGTCGTGCGCAATCTGGTGACCGTGGGAATGCTGGTCACCTGGCTGGTGGGAGGCCTGGGAGCCTACCTGATCCTGGGGCTTGACGGTTACACCGCAGCCCTCCTGGGCGCCATTCTCGTGGTCACGGGTCCGACGGTCATCGTCCCGCTCCTGCAGCAGGTGCGCCCCACGGGGCCGGTGGCGGCCGTGCTCCGTTGGGAGGGGATCGTCATCGATCCGGTGGGCGCCGTCGTCGCCATTCTCACTTTCGAAGTGGTCCTGGCCGGGCGCTTCGAAGGACCCGGCGTCGCCTTCGCCAACCTGTCCTGGACGCTCTTCGCCGGAGCCTTCCTCGGCGGCCTGGCGGCCGCCATCATGCTGTTGCTCCTGCGTCATTTCTGGATTCCCGATTATCTGCAGAGCTCGGTTGCGCTCGCCGCGGTCATCTTGATATCGGCCGCCGCCGACCTGATTCAGCCCGAAGCCGGACTGGTGGCGGTCACGGTCATGGGAGTGGTGCTCACCAACCAGTCGATCACCCCGCTCAGGCACATCATCGAATTCAAAGGAAACCTCGGTGTGCTGCTGCTGGGTCTGCTGTTCATCATTCTCTCGGCGCGCCTCAGCTTGGATGATCTTCTGGGTGTCGGGCTCGGGGGCGTGCTCTATCTGCTCCTGCTGATCGTGGTTGCGCGGCCTCTGGCGGTGTTGGTCTCCACTTGGGGGTCTGAGCTCAATACGCGGGAACGCATCTTTCTCTCCCTGGTGGCGCCCCGCGGCATAGTGGCCGCTTCGGTAGCTTCCGTGGCCGCGCTGCAGCTGCGCGAAGAGGGAAGGCTGGGAGGAGACCGTCTGGTCAGCCTCACCTTCCTGATCATAATCGGGACCGTCATGTTCTATGGCTTTGCCGCCCGCCCGCTCGGCCGGCGTCTGGGTCTGAGCGCGGAGCGCACTGAAGGCGTGCTGATGGTGGGAGCCCACGACTGGGCGCGGGAACTGGCCGCCGCACTCATGCAGGCGGGTGTGCGGGTCCGGCTGGTGGACACCAACCGCACGGACATCCGCGCCGCGCGGCTCGAAGGCTTGGACGCCACGTACGGCAGTATCCTCTCTCAGTCGCTGGCCGAACGCATGGACTTGCAGGAGTTCGGGCGGCTGCTGGCGGTGACGCCGAACGACGAGGTCAACGCCCTGGCCTGCCTCCACTTCATCGACGTCTTCGGCCGGGCCAGTGTGTATCAGCTTCCTCCGGGCGGAATCGAGCCCAAGAAGGGGGTCAAGGAAGACCTGCCCGTGCATCTGCATGGCCGAACGCTCTTCAGCGAGGGGGCGACCTTCCGCCACCTGCAGCGACGCTTTCGTGAAGGGGGCACCCTCAAGGTCACGAACCTAACCGAAGAGTTCAGTTTTGACGAATTTTCGCGGAAGCACAGGGGGGAGGCCACGCCGTTGTTTGTCATCTCGGAGTCGGGTGCGGTGCAGGTGGCGAGCCAACTGCAGCCGCTGGCGCCAAAGCCGGGACAGAAGGTGATCAGCCTGGTGGGTGGCAGCGCCCACCGGGAACCGGCCCAAGAGGCGCTGGCCTCCCGGTCGCAGGTGCGGCGAGAACCGGCTGAGCCTATGAACAGCAAAGCCTCTGCGGAGACGGGAACGTGACCGGCGTGGGCGGAGGACAGGCCTCCCGGGTTTCGGTGGCGCGCTGCGACACCTACGCGAAGGACAGCATGCGGTCCGCGGTCGAAGGCATGTTGGAAACTCTCGGCGGCATGGGCGTCTTTGTCCGCCCGGGCGAGCGCATTGCCCTCAAGCCCAACCTGCTTTTGGCCAAGCCGCCGCAGGCGGCGATTACCACCCACCCTTTGTTGGTCGAGGTGGTTGCCGAGTTGGTCAGAGAAGCCGGAGGTGAGCCGGTGCTCATCGAGAGTTCGGCCGCCGGCATGCCCCAGTTCCACCGGGGAATGGAACGGGTCCTTCGTAGGACCGGCATGCGGGAGATGGCGGACCGCATCGGTCTCGAAGTCGACGTAGAGGGTGACACCCGGGCGGTCTCTCTGCCCGAAGCGCAACTGACCAAGCGGCTCGACCTGCTGACCTCCGCCCTGGACGCGGACGGCCTGATTTCTTTGGCCAAATTCAAGACCCACACCTTCACCACCTTCACCGGGGCCGTGAAGAATCTGTTCGGGTGCGTGCCCGGCCTCACCAAGGCGGGCTACCACGCCAAGCTCTCCGATGTGGACCACTTCGCCGACATGCTGCTCGACGTGCACCAAGCGCTGCGGCCCCGCCTGAGCCTGATGGACGGGGTCCTGGCACTCGAGGGAGACGGCCCCGGCACAGGCGGAACTCCGCGCGAACTGGGGCTCCTGCTGGCCTCTGCGGATGCTCTCGCCCTGGACGCGGCCGCCTGCCGGATCGCGGGGATCCCCGAAGAAGCCGTACCGGTGTTTCGCCGGGCCCGGGTACGCGGCTATCAAGGATGGGCAAGCGGGGAGACCGAGATCGTGCTGCACGGCCTCGACCGGTTGCCGCTCGAGCCTTTCCGCCGTCCCAAGCGGGCGCTGGATCCCACCGGCTACAACACCACCGGTCGACTTCAGCGGCTCGTGAGGGAGTTGGGCAAGCAGGCGCTGACCCCCCGGCCGCGGCCGTCCAGCGAGCGGTGCACCGGTTGCCGAACCTGCAGCCGGGCCTGCCCGGTGGGGGCGATTCGGATGCGCGACCGCCTGGCCGTGGTCGCTGATGATCGTTGTATCCGCTGCTACTGCTGCCACGAATTATGCCCCGAGGCCGCGATCGACCTCGAACTGTCCCGCATGGGCCGGGTGGCGGAAAGACTGGGGCTGGTGTAGATGGCGGGCACGGCGGCCGGAATCACCGGCGGTAGCGGAGAGGACGCCGCCCGCATTAGGCTGGTGGCTTTCGATCTGGATGGAGTGATCTATCGGGGTTCGCGTCGGCTGCCCCACGTGCCCGAGGTTCTGGCGGATATCGAGAGGCGCGGTTTGCTGCGGCGCTTCGTCACCAACAACTCGACCAAGCACCGCCGGGAGGTGGCCGCGGTCCTGCGCAGCCTGGAGGTGCCCGCCGAACCCGGAGAGATCCTGAGCTCCGCGGCGGCCACCGCCGGCTGGCTGCGTGCTCATGCGTCGCGGACCGAGGGAGCCGCTCGGGTTCTCTACGTCGGGGAAAGCGGCCTGGGGGAGGAGTTGTCCGACGCGGGGTTCAGGGCGATCCATGCTCTCAAGGCCGAACCAGAAGACGTGACGCGGGCGGAGTTCGTGGTTGTTGGCCTGGACCGTTCCTTCACCTACGACTCGCTTGCTCGGGCCCAGGCCGCACTCCTTGCCGGTGCGCGGTTCGTCGCCACCAACGGCGACACCACCTATCCCGCGGAAGAAGGCCTGATGCCTGGGGCCGGGGCGATCGTGGCCGCGGTCGCTGCCGCCGGGGGCGTGACTCCCACGGTGATCGGCAAGCCGCACGCCGGACTGGCGGAAGCGCTTCGCGAGGACACCGGAATTCCGGCTTCACAGACGCTGCTCGTCGGGGACCGCTTGGAGACCGACATCGACTTCGGGCGGCAGCACGGCATGCACACGGCCCTGGTGCTGACCGGAGTGACCACCCAGGAGCAACTGGCGGGCTCGTCGATCAGACCCGACCACGTCCTCACGGACCTTTCCGGTCTACCGGGATTGCTCGAGCGGCTGAGCCGGGGGGAGAGCGGCGGCTAGAGCGGGGGGGCGCCCCCGCAGGGCGGCGGCTCGGGTGGTTTGCCCGTGCCCATGGAGAGCGACGGCTCGGGTGGTTGGCGGCGCCTTCGCGGGGCGGCGCTAGATTGGCGGGCGGAGCCCCTCTCTGCCCGATTCGAGCAGCCAATGGCGCACTGCCCCACGCGAGAAAAGCGGTCCGGCCTCGGGATCGGCTACGGGCTTGGGGAATCCGGGCTCCTGCAGCCACTGCCTCGCCGTGGCCAGGTCCACGTCGCCAAGGTCGGCCACATCTTCGAGGGTGATCAGGTCTTCCTTGAGGGTCAAATCCTCGAGATCGCGCAAGTCGTCGTTCACGCCGTCCTCCTCTGTCGGTCGCCGGCGGGCCGGGCGGTTAGGGGAAAGTCTCGTTCGTACATTCCATTTCCCCCAGGGAGACTTGGGCTAACAGAGGGAGCGGCGGCCGAAGTTCGGGTCTCTCCGGCCGCGCCGCCTGGCCTCTTGCGCTCCGCCCTGGACTTATTCGACCAGGGATTGCAGGTACGGCATGATGAACGTGACCACGAAGGCCAGGCTGACGATGTACATCAGCCAGTGCACGTGGCGGGCCTTGCCGTGGAAGATCTTGATCAGGGTGTAGCTGATGAAGCCGAAACCGATCCCGTAGCTGATGTTGTAGGTGAGGGGGATGCCCACGATGGTCAGAAAGGCGGGGAAGGCCTCCTCGAAGTCGGTCCAGGGAATCTCCCTCACGGTGCGCATCATCAGGAAGCCGACCACTATCAGCGCGCCGGCGGTGATGGGGTAGACGAAGAACGCCTCGTCGGGCACGCTGAAGCCCGAGCCGATCATCTCGCTGTACTGCTCTTCGGCCGGGATGACCACCCCCGCGCCCACCATGGCCACGATCGGAGCGAAGAAGGCGCTGACCGCGAAGAGAATCCCGGTGACGCTGCTGGTCAGGCCGGTACGGCCTCCCTCGGAGACGCCCGAGGCGCTCTCGATGTAAGTGGTAATCGAACTTGCCCCGAAGAGGCCCCCGGTCATGGCGGCGATCGAGTCCACCGTGAGGATGTTGCGGATGCCGGGAACCCGGCCGGCCGTGTCGACAAAGCCCGCCTGCTCGCCCACCGCGACCACCGTGCCCATGGTGTCGAAGAAGTCGGTGAGCATGATGGCGAAGACCAAAAGTAAGAGCGCGGGGGTGAAGATCTGGAAGAGGGCGATGCCACCCTCGACCTCCTGGAAGGGGGCCAAGAAGGTGCTGAATACCGGGCTGGCGACGACGTCGCTCGGCAGTTCCGTAACCCCGAGCAACAGGGCGAACACCGTGGCCACGAGGATGCCCCAGAGGATGTCCCCTTTTATCCGCAGGGCCATGAAGACCAGGATGGCGAGCAGCCCCACGATGGCCACCCACACGTACTCCTGGGTGAAGTCGCCCAGGGTGACCAGGGTGATGGGAGCGGGGCGGATGAAGCCGCCTTGGTTTAATCCGATGGTGGTGATGAAGAGGCCGATACCGACGCCGATGGCTCGCTTGAGATCGAGGGGGATGGCGTTCATCACGGCCTCGCGAAGGCCGGTGAGCACCAGCACGAGGATGATGAGGCCTTCCGCGAAAATGACGGACATGCCGACCTGCCAGGGTACGTTCGCCTGCTGGAAGCCGATCACCGAAAAAGTCACCACGGCATTCAGGCCCATGCCCGAAGCCAGCGCCAGCGGCCGGTTGGTGATCAGGCCCATCATGAGGCACATCAGCGCCGCGCCGAAGGCGGTGGCCGTCGCGGCGCCCTCGAAGGGTATGCCGGCCGCCGACAAGATGCCCGGGTTCACGAAGATGATGTACGCCATCGTCATGAAGGTGGTCACTCCGGCGATGATCTCTGTGCGCAGATTGGTGTTGCGCTCGCGCAGGCGGAAGAAGCTTTCCAGCCAGTCCACTAGTCCTCCCTAGACACTCCGATCGACTTTCTTCCCCCCGTCGGCTCCCTTCGTGCCGGTCCGCTCCCCAGCAGCCGGCTCAAACTGGACCCGATAATTTGCCGGGACCTTACTATCACATTCGGGTCCCAGCAGGCGAGCAACTCCGGCAGGAAGAGGGGCTGGAGAATCCCGCAGGGGCGGACCAGCGGCGAACCAGGGGCCGACAGGGGCCGGGTCTACCAGAGATAAACCAGCGTGAAGATGACCAGCCAGACCACGTCGACGAAGTGCCAGTAGTAGGTCACTCCTCGGGCCGCGTGCTCGGTGGGGAAGCGCCCACCTTTCTTGAAGGTTCGAGCCCAGATGAGCAGGAAGGCCAGGAGTCCGGCGGTGACGTGGGCTCCGTGAAAGCCGGTCAGGGTGAAGAAGGTGCCGCCGTAGACACCGTCGCTGATGCCGAAGTCGGCGGTCAAATACTCATAACCCTGAATACTGAGGAAAGTGGCCCCCAGGACGATGGCCAGAGCCAGCACCCAGCGAAAACGCTGCTTGTGCTGGTGTTCGAGGCTGATCAGCGCGTAGTGAGCGGCCACCCCGCTCGAGATGAGGAAGAGGGTGGCAACGGCGGTCAGGCCTATCTCCAGGTCGGGGAGACCCTCCGGCGGCCAGGTCATCTGGCTCATGCGCAGGTCGACGTAGGCGTAGATCAAGGAGGTGAAGAAGATGACCTCCGAGAAGACGAAGAGCAACACGCCGAGCGTTCCCGAGTCGAAGCGCTCGCGCAGCCTGACCTCCCTGTCGAATTCGGGCGGGTCCACGCCGACCGGAGGGGAGATCGCTGGTGCGGGGGCGGGCTGGAAGGTCCAGGCAACCAGGGCGCCGAGCACGAAGACCGCGGCGATCACCACGATTTCCGTCGTCAGCAACATTCCGGCCACCACCGTCAGCAGCCCCATGGCCACCAGAATGGGGATGGAGGAGAGGTAGGGGCGCTCGGGTTCGGCTTCGAGTTGTGCGATTCGGTTATCGATCTGGGCCGCGGAGAGCACGCCCTCGGGCGCCACTGCGTCGGGGTTCTCCGGATGCTTCAGGTCCCAGAGCGGCCGGGCGCTGTAAATGGCGGGCAGCATCTGGAAATTCTCGTGCGGCGGGGGAGAGGTGGTGGCCCATTCCAGCGTCCAGGCATCCCAGGGGTCATTGCCGGCTCGGGCGCCCTTCCGCAGGCTGACCACGATGTTATAGGCGAACACGAGGACGCCCAGCCCGATCACGAATCCCCCGATGCTCGAGATCAAGTTGTAGATGTCCCAACTCTGGCCGCTATCCCAGGTGTAGACCCGGCGGGGCATGCCCAGCAGTCCCACGATGTACAGCGGGAAGAAGGTGGCGATGAACCCGAAGTAGAAAAGCCAGAACTGGGTCTTGCCCAGGCGTTCGTTGAGCAGCCGGCCGGTGACCTTGGGGTACCAGTAGAAGATGCCGGCCATGATGCCGAACAGGCTTCCGGGAAGAAGCACGTTGTGGAAGTGGGCCACGACGTAGTAGGTGTCGGTCACCTGCCAGTCAAAGGGGACGGTGGCCAGGGTGACCCCCGTGAGCCCGCCCACCACGAACAGTGAGATAAAGCCAAGAACGAAGTGGAGCGAGGTGGTGAACACCAGCGAACCGCGCCACATGGTGGCCAGCCAGTTGAATATCTTGATACCGGTGGGCACGGCGATGGTGAAGCTGGTGCCGGCCATGAGCGCGTTGAACCAGAAGGGCAGTCCCACCGCGAACATGTGGTGGGCCCAGACGGTGAAGCCGTAGAAGCCGATCAGCCCGGTGGCGATGATCAGCGCGGTCCGGCCAAAGATCGGCTTTCGGGAGAACACCGGCGTCACTTCGGAGATCATGCCGAACGCCGGCAGGATGAGGATGTAGACCTCGGGATGGCCGAAGAACCAGAAGAGGTGCTGCCATACGAGCGGATCCCCCCCCAGATCGGCGGCGTAGAAAGAGGTGCCGAACTGCCGGTCCAAGTAGAGGAGGGATACCGCCACGGTAAGACTGGGCATCGCCGCCAGGATCAGGAAAGAGTTGATGAAGTTGGTGATGGTGAAGAGCGGTGTCCGCCAGAGCCCCATCCCCGGGGCGCGCAATTTGATGATGGTGGCCGCGACGTTGAGGGCCCCCAGAATGCTGGACATCCCGGCCAGAATGATGAAGAGGATCCAGAAGTCGATACCTTCGTGCGGCGAGTAGGCCGGTAGCGTGAGGGGCGCGTAGCTGAACCAGCCGGTGTCGACCGCGGTCGAGAAGATGAAACTGGAGTAGAGGGTGAGCGCGGCCGCGACGTAGACCCAGTAGCTGAGCGCGTTCATCCGGGGGTAGGCCATGTCCCGGGCGCCGATCTGCAGGGGAATCAAGTAGTTGGCGAAGCCGCTCAGCAACGGCATCACCACCAGGAAGATCATGGTGGTGCCGTGCATGGTGAAGACCTGGTTGTAGGTCTGCGGGCTGAGAAAGTCGTTGTTGGCCACGGCCAGTTGCGTGCGCATCAAGAGGGCCAGCGCGATGGCAACCAGGAAGAAGCCGAGCGAGGTCACGATGTAGAGGACGCCAATGCGCTTGTGGTCGGTGGTGGTCAGCCAGGAGGTCCAACCGCCCGCTTGGTAGGTTGCTGCTCCCCGCGACGGCGGGTCATGCCGGTTGACGTCCACGCTCATCTACTCGAGTCCTTCCAGGTAGGCGACCAGCGCTTGGATTTCGTCAACGCTCACGGCGACTTCGGGCATCAGATTGCCGGGCTTGACCGCTTGCGGTTTATCGATCCATCGGGCCAAGTTCTCGGGAGTGTTGTCGAGCGTCACCGCTGCCAGCGAGGTGCGGCCGGCGACATGGGTCAGGTCGGGGCCGGCCAGCCCGGCGGCACCCTCGAGGCCGCGTACGGTGTGGCAGCCTCCGCAGCCTGCCGAAAGGAATAGGGCCTCCCCGGCCTGGGCCTGCTCTCCCTCTGCCGCCGCCGCCGGTTGCTGCTGCTGTTCCACCCACTGGGAGAAAGCCGCCGCGTCCACGGCGAAGATCAAGAAGCGCATGTGGGCGTGCTGGACTCCGCAAAACTCTCCGCACTCGCCCAGGTATTCGCCCTCCTGGGTGATGGTGAAGGTGGACTGATTGGTGTGTCCCGGGATCATGTC
This sequence comes from Actinomycetota bacterium, assembly GCA_016278725.1. Classification (GTDB taxonomy): domain Bacteria; phylum Actinomycetota; class Thermoleophilia; order RBG-16-64-13; family RBG-16-64-13; genus Soudan-30. The sequence goes on along the minus strand of JADQBG010000015.1, from coordinate 149,292 downwards.
CGTCTTGCCGCCGATCTGGGGCATCCAGAAGCTGTGGATCACGTCGGCGGCTTCCAGACGAGCCCTGACCGTTTCGTCGATGGGAACGTAGAACTCGTTGGCTGTGGAGAAATCCGCCGCCGGATACGAGATCTCCCACCACCATTGGCGTCCGGTCACGTCGATCTCCATGTTGGAGGGCGGATTGGTGAGTACGTCCATGTAGTTGACCGTGAGGATGAAGATCACGATCACAATCAGGATCGGAATCACCGTCCAAGTGAGCTCCATGCGGATGTCTCCGTGATCCTGAACGGGTTCTTCCGCGCTCCGCCGCCGGTAGCGCACGATGTTGTAGATGAGCCATGCCTGAACGATCAGGAAGATCGCGCCGCAGATCGCGAGCAGGATGATGGCCAGGTTCCGTATCTCGGCGGCTTCATTAGCCCTCGGCTGAAGGATCGAGGGCGCGTCCTCACAACCCGAAGCGGTCAGCAAGATGCCCAGCAGCAGCCCGAGGGCCACCGGCGGGCGGGTCAGGCGGCTGCCGAGCCTCAACCGGCCGCCCTCACCAGGATTTCCTGCGCATTTGCGGTCCCGTCGGCTCCCAGGGCGAGGGCCAGGAGGAGCAGGCCGAGGTAGGGTCCGGACAGCCGGTAGACCACCGTGTTCCAGCGGGCCTCCCGGGTCAAGGCGAGCGCCAAGACGGCGCCGCCGAAAAGGACACCCCCCGCGAGGACCGTCAGCAGGTAGGCCAGGCCGGCGAATCCCAGCACCGTCGGAAGTAGAGACAGGCTGACGAGGGCCGAGGTGTAAGCCACGATCTGCAGCCGAGCGACGGCAACCCCGCAGTGAGAGCCGGGTACGGGAATCCCGGCGCACCGGTAGTCCTCGGCTCTGGCCAGGGTCAGTGACCAGAAGTGGGGCGGTGACCATAAGAAGACAATTCCGCAGAGAAAAACGATCTCAGCCGAGAAGCCCCCTCCGGCCGAGGCCCAGCCCACCAGGGGCGGGAAGATCCCGGCCAAGCCGCCGGGGACCGCGCTGTAGGCGGTTCGTGGCTTGAGCAGAAGCGTGTAGGCGATCAGATAGTAGGCGGCGCCAAAGACGCCGAAGCCGGCGGCAACCGGTCCGCCTACGAACCACAGGACGATGGCACCCGAGAGCAGCAGAGACACGGCGAGGGTGCGAATCCTTCGGGGGTCGATGCGGCCCGCCGGTAGCGGGCGGCCTTGGGTCCGCACCATCAGGCGGTCGCGGTCCCGTTCGAGATAGTTGTTGAGGGCAGAGGCCCCCGCCACGCAGAAGGCGAGCCCCGCCAATGTGAAAAACAGGGAAAATGCGAATAGCCGGCCCCCCGCGAGGATCCAGGCAACCCCCGCGCTGACCAGAAACAGGGCTACTATCCTCGGCTTGAGGGTGTTCAGGTAGTCCATCGCCCTACATTCTCCCAACAGCCGACCGGAAGAAACCTCGAGTGCGGGAAAACATTCACCTCGTCCTCAGCGCGCCACCAGCACGGGACGGGTCGAGTAATGCACGACGCGGTCCGAAACCGAGCCGAGCAGCAGTCCGGTGAAGTGGCCAAACCCTCGGCTGCCCACGACGATGACGTCGGCCTCGTGGGCGTCGCCGGCGCGGATGATGGCGTCCGCCGCGGGACCCTCCAGTACGTCGGCCTGCGCCTTGAACCCGCGTCCGCGCAACTCTTCGACCAACTGCTCCGCGGCCTCTCGCGCTTCGCGTATCTCGCGAGCGTCGGCCTTCGACGGAGAAGTTACTCGGGGATAGGCCGGGAAAGCGACCACTACCATGATCTGAGTGGCTTCGGGCGAAGCCAGTTTCTCCGCGTATTCAACTGCCTTGCGCGAACCTTCCGATCCGTCGTACGCCAGCACGATCGTGCTCAAGGGCTCGGGGCCCGTATTGACGCCCATCACACCTCCCGCGTTGGTCTCCAGGCCGGCCCCCGTGGGGCGGGCCGCTCGTTCGACCCCTTCCGTACTACCTGCGTGCTACCCTTTCCATCATACGACCCGAAGTCGCCGGGCCGAAAGCCCATGGAGAGAACGCGAGCGTGGAAGAGAAAAAGTATGGCACCCGGGCCATCGAGGAAGCCGTCCTCGAGACCTGGCCGAATCCGTCCCCGCAGAGGCGCTACACCGTGCGCATGGCGACCCCTGAATTCACCTGTCTCTGTCCGCGCTCGGGCTTCCCGGACTTCGCCACCATGAGGATTTCCTATCAGCCGCGGGCGCTCATCGTCGAGTTGCGCTCACTCAAGCTCTACATCAACAAGTACCGCGACGTTTGCATCTCGCACGAAGCGGTGGTCAATCAAATACTGGACGATCTCGTCGGAGTTCTGGATCCGTATTGGATCCGCGTGAGCGGGGATTTCAACGTCCGCGGGAACGTCAAGACGGTGATCACGGCCGAGCATGGGGATCGGGAGTGACCCACTTCGTGCTGCTGAGCGGAGGGCTGGACTCCACCACCCTGCTGCAGTGGGTGCGGGAGCAGCATCCAGAGGAGCCCCTCGAGGCCGTCACTATTCTCTACGGGCAGAAGCACGCGGTGGAACTGGAAGCGGCGAAGCGGGTTGCGCGGCACTACGGAGTCACCCACCAAACGCTGAGCCTGCCGCGCATCTCCGGCTCCGCCCTGACCGACGCCGAACGAGACATCCCCCGGGGGAGGGATCTGGACGAACTGGACGGGGTCGCTCCCACCTACGTTCCCGCACGCAACCTCTTCTTCATAGCCGCGCTGGCCTCACTTGCCGACGCGCGCGGCCCGGGAGTCATCTGGTTGGGCGTCCACCACGACGACTACAGCGGCTACCCCGACTGCCGGCCGGATTTCATCGCCGCCGCCGATCAGGCGGTCAGATTGGGCACTCAGCATCAACTGCGGGTGCGGGCGCCCTTCGTGGAGTGGAGTAAGGCGGACATCCTGCGCTGGGGGCTCGAGCACCAGGTGGCCTACGAATTGACACACTCCTGCTACCAGGGGACCCGGCCGGCCTGCGGAGAATGCGACACCTGCCTGGCCCGCCTGCGGGCTTTTGCCGAGGCGGGAGCCGTGGATCCGCTTCCTTACGCCGCGACGGCTACGACCGTCGAATAGGGGGGGCTTTCGGTTGATCCATCCCTTCGAGGAACGAGCATGAAGACCACGATAACCACGATTCTCCTATTCGACGCTGCGCACAGCCTCCCCGATCACCTGGGCAAGTGCCGCAACATCCATGGCCACACCTACAAGGCGGAGGTATCGGTCACCGGCCCCATCGGGGAGGCCGGTCCGGAAACCGGAATGGTGATGGACTTCTCCCGGCTGGAAGAAGAGGTCAAGCGCTTGGTGATCGAACCTCTCGATCATCGCTATCTCAACGAGGTGCTCGACTTTGCACCCACCGCCGAGCGGATTGCCGCTTGGATCTTCGACCGGCTGAGGGAAGCGGGTCTCCCGGTGCGGCGTATCCGCCTTTGGGAAACGCCGGACACGTACGCCGAGGTGGAGGCGTAGAGGTGGAGCCGTAGAGGGCGAGGCGCAGGAGCCTGCCGCCGCCGGCGCTCGCGGGAGGACGAATATGCGGGTATTAGAGGTCTTCGACAGTCTCCAAGGCGAGGGAGTCTGGGCCGGCGTGCCCATGACCTTCGTGCGCCTGGCGGGCTGCAACGCCCCGCTCGCTGGGCTTGGCTGCGTCAGGTGGTGCGACACCCCGCAGAGCTGGGACCCCGAATCCGGGAGCGAGGTGGAGGTGGAGGAGTTGGCGGCCCAGCTGCGCCTCCCGCGCGTTTGCCTCACCGGAGGAGAACCGCTTCTGCAGGCCGAGGCGACGGCGCGCTTCTCGCAGCTCCTGGAAGAGCGCGGGATCGCCCTTCATCTGGAAACCAACGGGACTGCCGCGCTTCCCGCGGAAGTTCCGTTTGCCTGGGTGACGGTCAGCCCCAAACCCCCGTCCTACGAGGTCGACCCGTCTTTCCACGCGAGAATCGATGAGCTCAAGCTGGTGGTGGACGGCGAGTTCGCCCCCGAGATCGGGGAGCGTCTGGAAGCCGAGTTTCCTCAGGCGGCGATCTCGATTCAACCGGAGGCCGCGGGAGGGGAGGACATGGTGCATTCAGCCGTGGACATGGTTCTCAGTCATCCTCGTTGGCGGCTCTCCCTGCAACTGCACAAGCTGCTCGGCCTGCCGTAAATGATGCCGTAACTGCCGCCGCAAAGTAACTGCTCCCGCAAACTTCGGCAGACCAGTTCCTAGAAGCCCATTGCCGACATCAGTCCCTTGTCCGTCGGGCGCAGAGCCCAACTCTTCTCCGACGTGGTCTCGGCGGCTTCGGATGCGGACACGCCTTCGCCGGTCTCATCTGCGTTTGCCCGCTCCAAGTAGCCGCCCGACTCCAGAGCGTCCACGTCGGCCGCCAATTCCCCGAGGCTCGCACCCAACTCCGTCTCGAGCAGGAGCGGGTCGAGGTGGGCCGCGCCCGCCTGGGCGTCGTAGCGCTGCACCATCACGTGCAGCAGTCTCCTTTGCCGTTCTGTGAGCTCCACGTTTCCTCCCTGGCCTGGGCCGCGTTTAGATGCGATCGGCCGGTCTCTTGCGAGTTTGGCTGCCGTCCGTTCCGATGTTCCCCATCTGGGCGAGTATAGAAAACACTATCAACGTAGTGTAAACTGGCCGAGAGTAAAATCGCTCGGGGAGTAGAGATGGCCAAACGACAGATGGTAGTAATCGACGAGGATCTTTGTACGGGGTGTGGGGAGTGCATACCCAATTGCGCTGAGGGCGCACTCGAGATCGTGGACGGCAAGGTGCGCGTGGTCGAGGAAGTCCTTTGCGACGGCCTGGGAGCCTGCCTGGGGCACTGTCCCGAAGGGGCCCTGACCGTCGAAGAGCGCGAAGCCCCCGAGTTCGACGAAGAAGCGGTGGCTCGTCGGCTGGAAGAGCTCGGACAGACCGCTCCGGCGGCCGTGGCTCCGGCGGCCGCGGCGCCGGCGCCGCGGGGCTGCCCCGGTTCTCTGGCGATGACCCTGGACCGCGCCGAGAGCAAGCCTTCCTCAGGGGAGCTAGCTTCGGGTGATACGCGAGGCCCGGGTGCGGCAGGCGCGGGCGACGCCGCCCGCGCCGAGCGAAGCACCGAGAGCCTGCTGGGGCACTGGCCGGTTCAACTGGGCTTGGTGAATCCTCTGGCCCCGTACTTCCGCGATGCGGACTTGCTCGTGGCGGCGGACTGCGCGCCCGTCGCATACCGGATGTTCCACGAGGACTTTCTGGACGGCCGGAGCGTGGTGCTGGCCTGCCCGAAGTTGGACGACGCGCAGGCTCATCTGGAGAAGCTGGCGGAACTCTTCCGCGCCTCTCGGCCCCGCTCGGTGACGGTGGCCCACATGGAGGTGCCCTGCTGCTTCGGCCTGGTCGCCCTCGTGCGCCGCGCCGCCGAGATCGCCGGTCTCGAAGCGCCCGTCCAGGAGACGGTGATCACCGTCAGGGGAAGCCAACAGACGGCCTGAGCGCCCCTAGCCGGGCCGGCCAGGGCGGTATGGATCCCGCTCTGGCCGTTTCCTTCAGTCTGTCGAGTCTTTGCGGATGTCGGCCAGGGCCTTCAGTATCTGCTCCACATCCCGCTGCTCGGTCAATTCGGCGTGGTAGGCCCATCTGACCACCCCTTCGCCGTCCAGTACGAACACGCTGCGCCGAGGATGTCCTTGCTCGTGCAAAAAGACACCGAACTTCTCGGTCACCTCTCCATGCGGCCAGAAGTCACTGAGCAGGGGAAAGTGAATCCCCCCGGAATCCTTGGCGAACGCGACGTGCGACGGAACTGAATCGCTGCTGATCCCCAGAACCTGGGCATCGAGCTCCTCGAACCGGGACAGCTGCTGCTGCAAGGCCGGGAGCTCTCGTTTTCAGACCGGGGTCCAGTCGAGAGGGTAGAAGAAAACCACCACATTCTTGCCGCGCAGGTCTTTGAGCGTGACCTCTTCGTTCTGGTGCGAAGGCAGCGTGAAGTCAGGTGCGGTCTCTCCGACGGAAAGGGGAATACTCACGGTATACCTCCTGATTACTCGAGCCATTCGGCCTGGGTGAGCGTTTCAGCGGTCTCAGAGATTAGATTCCAGCGCGGGCCCCCGGGCAAAACCCCAAATTCGGCGATGTCGAGCGCTGCGAGTACTGCGATAAGATGACGCAGTTGCGGCTTGGTCTGCCCCGGTTGCGGGGTTTGCGGGAGATATAAGGAGCTAGTCGATGCCCAAGATCCATCAGTACGACGTGAAGCCGGCACTGCCGTCTCGCTTGAGTTGTCTGGCCGACCTTTCCTACAACCTGAGGTGGACTTGGGACAACGATGCCGTCCGGCTGTTCGAGCGCCTTGGGGCGGGGCTCTGGCGGGATACCGGGCACAACCCGGTGCTGATGCTGCAGCGAATCGGCCAGGACCGGCTGGAGGCGGCCGCTCAAGACGACGCCTTCCTGGCGCACCTCGACCGGGTCTGCTCCATCTTCAAGGCCTACATGAAGGAGCCCGGCTGGTTTCCCCGGCGCCACCCCGAGGCGGCCGATATCAACATCGCCTATTTCTGCATGGAGTTTGGCCTGACCGAAAGCCTTCCCATCTACTCGGGCGGTCTCGGCGTGCTGGCCGGGGACCATCTCAAGACTGCGAGCGAACTGGACCTGCCGCTGACCGGTATCGGTCTGCTCTATCAAAAGGGGTATTTCAAGCAATACCTGAATGCCGACGGCTGGCAGCTGGAGCAGTATCCGGTCAACGACTTCTCGACTATGCCCATCACCCCCGTCCTCGACGCAAACGGCGAGCATCTGCGCGTCCAGGTGGAGCTCGCCGGACACGATGTCCCGATCCGCGTGTGGCAGGCCCAGGTGGGACGGATTCCTCTCTATCTGCTGGACACGAATCTGCCCGAGAACTCGCCGGAAGACCGCGACGTCACCGATGAGCTCTACGGCGGCGGGCCCGAGGAGCGGATACGTCAGGAGATAGTGCTGGGCATCGGCGGCATTCGGGTGTTGGAAGCTCTGGGCATCCGGCCGGAAGTCTGCCATATGAACGAGGGTCACTCGGCCTTCCTCTCGCTGGAGCGGGTGCGGCGGCTGATGGAGGAAGAGGGCCTCGACTACCGCACCGGGCGGCAGGTGGCCGGCGCGGGCACGCTTTTCACCACGCACACCCCGGTGCCCGCGGGATTCGATCTCTTCTCTTCCGAGCTGATGGACAAATACTTCTCGAACTACATCAAACAGCTCGGGCTGGGCTTTCAAGAGTTCATCGCCAAGGGGCGCGTGCGTCCGGAGGATCAGACGGAGCCGTTCAACGTGGCCGCGCTCTCGGTGCGTCACGCGCCCCGCCGGAACGCGGTCAGCGAACTGCATAGGGAGGTGACCGCGCGGATGATGATGGAGGCCTGGGCCGATTTTCCCGAGTCCGAGGTCCCGGTCTCCTATGTCACCAACGGAGCGCTGGTCCCGGGATGGGTCTCGGCCGAGATGGCCGCTCTGCTCGATCGCTACCTCGGCCCCCGCTGGCGGGAGGATCCGAGCGATGAGTTGGTGTGGGCCTTGGTCCACCGGATTCCGCACGAGGAACTCTGGCGGACCCACGTGAGGCAAAGGGAAGCCCTGGTCGCCTACACGCGTTCACGCTTGGAGGAACAGCTCATCCGCCGCAATGCCTCGCGCATGGAGCGCGAGCGTGCTCGGCAGGCGCTCGACGCCGACGCTCTGACCATCGGTTTCGCCCGCCGTTTCGCCACCTATAAGCGGGCGAGCCTCATCCTGCGCGAGCCGGAGCGGCTCGAGGCTCTCCTCCGTAGCGAAGAGAGGCCCGTCCAGCTGATCTTCTCGGGTAAGGCTCACCCCCGAGACGACGCGGGCAAGGATTTCATTCGTCAGATCGTGCGCTTCGCGAAGGAACGGGATCTCGGCCACCGGCTGGTGTTCCTGGAGGACTACGACCTCGAAAAAGCACGGATGCTGGTCCAGGGAGCCGACGTATGGCTCAACAACCCCAGGCGGCCTCTGGAGGCCAGCGGCACCAGCGGCATGAAAGCCGTGTTCAACGGCGCGCTCAATCTCTCCGTCCTCGACGGTTGGTGGGCCGAGGGATACCGGCCCGGCGCGGGTTGGGCCATCGGTCGTGGCGAGGAGTACACGGACTTCGAATACCAGGACCGCGTCGAGGCTCAGGCCCTCTATTCGATTCTCGAACAGGAAGTGGTCCCGCTCTTCTACGACCGGGGAGAGGACAACCTGCCGCGAGGTTGGATCGCAATGATGAAGAACTCCATAGAGTGGCTCAGCCCTCAGTTCTCCAGCACGCGGATGGTCAAGGAATACGCCGAACGCTTCTACCTACCGGCGGCGGGGCACCACCAACGGCTTTCCCGAGGCAAGTTCCAAAAAGCAAAGGAGCTGGTGAGTTGGAAGGCCCGAGTTACCGATGCCTGGCCGCAGGTTCGCGTGGACTCGGTGCGGGAGCTCAAGGCGAATAGCCTAACGGTGGGGCAGGAGTTGGGCGTTGAGGCCCGGGTGGGCCTGGGCAGCCTGCAGCCTTCCGATGTGCGTGTCGAGGCGTACTTTGGGAGACTGGGTCCGGACGAGCAAATCCTGGGCGGCACGCCCGTCGAGCTCGAGTGGATTAGCGCGGAGGACTCGCTGCAGGTGTACCGGGCGGCCTTGCCGACACCGAGTTCGGGGCGGCACGGCTTCGCCGTAAGGTTGATCCCCCAGCGCGAGGACGTTCTCATCCCGAACGAGATGCCGCTAATCAAGTGGGAGGGCTAACCGAGCCTCCTTAGCGGCACGTGAACATGCGCCGGGTTCTCTCAGGCCCTCTTGTGCCGGGCTCCCAGGCACTCTCAGCCCCTCGGGGTCGGCCGGCCTAGGCCTTTTCGAGGCCCGCGTCGGTCAGCCGTATCCAGAGGTTGATCGGGAAGAACTCGGCGCTCACCAGGCCCGAGGACGCAAGGCTCGCCACGCAAGCTCTGATCTCCTCGGCCGGTAAATCGAGTTCGTGCTGGAGTTCGTGCCCGGAGACTTCGGCCTCCGTGTTGGCCTGGTAGGCCTCACGCAGATAGCGCATGATCCGCTCGTGGTTCTCGGGAAGACAGGCCATGGCGTCCAGAATAGCATTCGTCCAACGGGATGGGCTCTGAGAAGAATGCGACTCCCGCCCCGGCTTTTCTGTGGTCGTTGAAGCGCTGGGCGAGACGATCATTGTGTGCACCATAAAGTGATTATCTGGTGCCATTCCGGCGTTGCTACCCTAAGTAGCAGCGTGTTTTCCGGTCTCCGATCCAGCCACTTACCGCCCGATTACTTAGTTTTTGCAGCCCAGATAAGAATTCGTGGGCTGCCATCTGTATTCTGGGGTCACGTGTGATTGTGGGCGTTGCTACATGGCAAGTACGCAAACAATATTCTTTGTCACCTGCCGAAAGATTATCGACTCTCATAGACACTTCTAACTTTGCACGAAGGCAGCAGCACATTAGCGTTTGACATATCTTCTAGCCGACGATAACGTCTAGACTGCCTTGGGCGACAGAAGTAAGCACAGTTTCGTCACGTTGGATGAAACGATTTTTTTGCCCGAGGCCGGTTGGCCGGGAGGATGGGACCCCCGGACGACTTGGTCGGTGTCAAGTTTGGCCGTCGAGGGATCTGAAGGGTGGCGCGAGCCGGCCCGGACGGGACGGTCAAGGGAGAGAGGAGAATGGGATGCGGTTCGTAGGCTGGTAGCAATAACCTAAATCTCTCCCCTTTCTGCTAAAGTTCGACCATCTTAGGGTCGAATAGACAATGGATAGCCATGCCATAGCAGGGAGAGGATGGTAGTGGACTCCGCCGAAGCTAGTTCACCCGTTCCGGGCGGAGTAGCTACAGGGCAAAGCGCGCAACTCGATTGGTCCCGTATCTACGTCGGGGCTGTCGTGCTGGGCGCTCTTGCTTTTCTAGGCTTGATGACTCTGCTGCAAGCAACCTGGTCGCACCTCCCTCGATTCTCGCTGATCGGTATTCTCTTCTTCACGGGAATCGGTATTTTTGCCGATTCGCAAAGAATTCGGCTTGGCAACGGGATGGAAGTTTCAGCCGCGTTCCTCGCGGATTTTCTTGCCGCGACTATTCTTGGCCCGCTTGGGGGCGCACTCGTTGCTGTCGGGGCTTTTCCCGGATGGTTTGAACGCGGTAATACCTCTCGCAACCTGTTCGTTGTCAGCTCTTTCGTTCTCACCACGGGCGTTACCGCAATCGTATATTGGTTTACCGCTGGGCTTATCTCCAACGATTTCCTAGGTGTGGTTGTGCCTGGAGTGCTTGCGGCTGCGACATACCAGACGATCAATTTCGGCTTGTTTGTACCGATTATGTACTTTCGGAGAGGGGTGCGACCGCTATCGTTGTTTCATGAGGCCTTCGCGCCGTTTGTTCCATTCCACGTTTTCTTCTTGTTCATCAGTCTGGTTCTTCTCTTTAGCTTCAACAACTATGGGACCGCCAGCTTTCTGCTCTACCTGCTCCCGGTCCTTGGCCTCGTCTACGCGTTTCGGGCTTTTGCGCGAGAGCGTGACCTCGCTCAAAGTTTGGAGCAGTTCTCCTTGGAGATGGCGGGGAGCATGCTCACCGCACTCGACCTGAAAGACAATTACACAGGGCAGCATTCCGCGGCCGTCGCCCTTTACTCCTACGACACCGCCGCCGAACTGAGACTCTCCTCGCGGGAGCGTGCCCTGGCCCACCTGGGCGGGTTGCTCCACGACGTTGGTAAGATCAGCATTCCCGACAGCATTCTCAACTGCCCGACGACCTTGGGCGAGGCCGAGTGGGAGGTGGTGCAGGGACATGCCGGCGCGGGGCAGGAGATTCTCAGCAACATGACCGAATTCGAAGAACTCGGAAGAATCATCCTCCATCATCACGAGCGGTTCGATGGCCAGGGTTATCCCCGGGGGTTGGAATCGGGCGATATCCCCCTTGTCAGCCGTATCGTGGCGATAGCCGACAGCTACTCGGCGATGGTTTCAGAGCGCCCATACAGCCGCAAGCGAGAGCCGGAGGAGGCAATGGCAGAGTTGCGGTCCGCAAGTGGGAGTCAGTTCGATCCCTACGTGGCCGAGGCCTTCCTGGCCGTGCTCAGCCGGGGAGATGAAGATTATAGGCGGGGACAGAAGGCCGACTTCAGGGTGCAGTTCCAAAAGGTTCGCTTTCTTCGGGATATCACGTAGAGTCCGGGTGCTTGTAGCAGCGCGGGCAACCCGCTGTTTTCACTCAACCTCTACCTTTGGTTGTAGGGTCAGCGGAGATGTCTGGTGGTAGAGTGCTTGTCAGCTCTGCCCGGACCGGTGATCCGGACGACGTTCGCGGCGGTCAAGGGGGTGACCCATAAAGAATAGAGTTCTGCTGCGCATCTTGTTCGCGCAGGGCTTGTCCAGCCTGGGCACTTCGATTTCCACAGTCGCCCTGGCAGTGATGATCTTTGATCGCACCGGCTCTGTTTTCCACATGGGAGGGATCTTGGCGTCCGCCACTCTTCCCCTCGTGGTGATGAGTTTTGTCGGCGGCGCTTTGCTCGACCGCTTCGAAGCCCGACGCCTGATGGTGATCGCCGACGTCGGGCGCGCTTTGCTCATCCTTTCGCTCCCCCTCGTGCTGGGACTTTCGGTTGGCTTCGTCTACCTGGTGTCGGCGAGCATCGGAATCTTGGCCTCGATCTTCAACCCGTCGCAGGTCAAACTCGTGGGGGAGGTCGTCAGGCGCGAGGACCTGATCAAGTCCAACTCGTATCTGAGCATAGCGAGAGACGGTTCCGAGCTTGCCGGGTATCTGATCGGCGGAGCGCTTGTCGTCACCGTTGGCTACTTTGCCACCTTCGCCTTGGATGCGGCGACCTACTTGGGCTCGGCGCTGTTACTGTTTGGTTTGCCCCGGGTCTTGCCCGTGGGGCCGGCGCCCCGGCTTTGGTCCCTTGTCCGGCAGTCTCCCCGTGCGCTGGGGGTCATTTGGTCCCGGCCGGAACTGCGCACGAACTTTCTCATCTCGCTCGTCCCCATGAGTGTGCTGATGATGGCCACACCAAACGCGTATGCCTTGGCGCTGGATGTTTACGACGTGGGCGCCAGAGGCTTTTCCATCATGGAGGTGATCACCTCGCTCGGATGGCTTGCAGGCGGCGTCCTTGCGAGCCGCATCAACTATTCTGGGGACCGGAATACATACGTCTTCGTTTCAATGCTGGGGATGGCGGTCTGCCTCGGTCTCGTGGGGCTCGCCCAAAGTTTCCCGCTGGCGGTTGGGCTGCTGGCCGTGGGGGCGGTTGCCAACGTGGGCATGATCGTGGGCTCGATGACCCTATTTCAGGAGATCGAAGCTCGTCCGGACAAAGGCAGGGTCATCGCCATCCGCAGCGGCTTCGGACAGCTTGCCAGCGCGGCCGGCTTGTTCATGGGCGGCGCGCTGGGGACCTTGCTGGGAGTGGAACGCGTCTTCACGCTAATGGGCCTCGTTGCGGGGGTGCTGGCGATCGCCGTGTATGCGCCTTATCGATTGAGAGACGTGCGCCGGGTTGTCGGCCAGGTGCCGGTCGTTGCCCCCGACGCGGAGGACGGCGCGTAGCCGACGCCCCGGATCCCCTGCCCGGGCCCTGGGATGACCAGACCGGTGCGCAGGCGGACGAGTTCTCCGTGCTGTGCTAATTTCCCAAGATGAACACCAAGAGCGGTAACTCTCCCCAACGAAATCACTCAGAAACCGACCAATTGCGCCTAGGGGGCATGGCGCTCCACAACGGCCTGCTCATCCACTCTCCGAGATACTGGGCCGCCGCGGTCAGAGATGACTCGGGTGGGATATCGGTCGCCTCCGGAAAGAAGCGTGCGCCTCTGGGCGGGAAGGCCCTCGACAAGTATCCGCTGCTGCGCGGTGTCGTGCGGTTGGCGGACGCGCTCGCCGTTCTCCCCGAGGTCAAATCCAAATTGGGACAGGCGGTGCTGCCCATCGAAAGCAGCCGGGTGGCGGCGACGATCGGAGTAACCTCGTTGCTCACCGCCGTGCTTCGCCGAGGCGACGGGGACTCGGTTCTCCGCCAGGAGCTCTCGGCCGTGCTTCTCTCGCTGGCGCCGGCGGTGTTGGCGCTCAAGAACTCGTCTCTTGCGGGTTATCACGGGGCCGAGCACCGGGGAATCGGTGAATACGAACGCTGGATGAAGGGCGGGGAGGGCCGAGTGGCCAAGGAGCACGACCGCTGCGGCTCCAACCTGGTCGGTCCCTTGCTGGCGACCAACCTGTTGGGCAATGTGCTGATGCGCCGGATTCAGCGCAAACCCGGGCCCACCGCCACCCTTTTGACCGGACTCGTCAGTCTGGGGACGGCCATGGAAGCCTTCCGGTGGATGTCGCGCCACCCGGAATCCACTCTGGCCCGCGCGGTTTCTTCACCGGGGCACGTGCTCCAGAAGTTTCTCACCACCGAAGAGCCGACCGAGGATCAGATGGAGGTCGCCCGCGCGGCGCTCCGCGAGATTCTCGAGCAGGAGGGTCGCCCGTGGGAGGAGAAGGCCTCTTCGGCCTCGGCCTCGTCTTCTTAACGGCACTCGTCGTCGGTTACTCGGGGGCTCTAGTCCCCGGACCGCTCCTGACGCTGGTCGTTGCCGAGAGCGCTCGCGAGGGCCCGCATGTGGGCCCGCTTTCCATGATCGGTCACGCGCTGCTCGAACTCGTTCTGCTGGGTGGTCTGGCTCTGGGCCTTACGCAGGTTCTGGCCGGCAACACGGTTCCCGCGTTGATCGCGCTCTTTGGTGGAGCGATCATGCTCTGGATGGGGGCGGGAATGTTGCGCGACGGGCTGCAGAACCGGGTAGCCGCTTTTCCCCTGGGTCCGTCCGGTCTTGCCGACGCCCCTTCCGGAGCCGGCGCTCCCGGTGTCGATAGAACCGGCCGCCGCACTGAAGCGGGTCCCCTGCGGCGTCCTTGGTACCGGCACGTGGCTCAAGGGGCACTGATCAGCGCTTCCAACCCCTACTGGTCCCTTTGGTGGGCGTCAATCGGGGCGGCCTATGTGGTGTCCGCGGCCGCGCTCGGTCCCTGGGGAGTGGTGGCGTTCTTCATCGGGCACATCAGCGCGGATTTCACCTGGTACGGCCTGGTCTCCTACGGAGTCGCCTATGGCCGCCGGTTCTTGAGCCAGCGGTTCTACCGAGCCCTGATCGGTTTCTGCGGGGTATTTCTCCTCGGGCTCGCCGGATACTTCCTTCAGTGGGGGATGCGCGGTTTGCTCTAGCGCCCGAGCGCTTTCTGGAAGGCCGGGTGCAGAGTTTCCCAGACGCTTTCCAGCGACTGCGGTATCACCCGGGTGGCGGCGACCGAGGTCATGAAGTTGCTGTCGCCCGCCCAGCGCGGGACCGCGTGCAGGTGCAGATGTTCTGCGATTCCCGCGCCGGCCGCCGCGCCCAGGTTGGCGCCCAGGTTGACCCCCTCGCATCCGAATTCGCTCTTTAGCAGGCGGACGCTCTCCCGGGCGAGGAACATCAGTTCTTGGAGGGTTGAGTCGGGGAGTTGCTCGAGTTCCCCGGTGTGCTGGTAGGGAGCGATCAGCAGGTGGCCGTTGTTGTAGGGATAGGTGTTCAACATCACGTAGGCTTCCGGTCCGCGCCAAACCACGTAACTGGCGGCGTCGTCCCGGCTTTCCCGGCTGAGGCAGAAGACGCAGCCCTCGGGCCTCTCTGCGGTGATGTAGCCGATTCTCCAGGGAGCCCAAAGCCGTTCCACGCAAACCCCTCCGCACATTCCCCGTCGCCTCTACCGCATCGCCCGCCTGGAGGCCGGCCTCTCCGTGCCCCCGTTCGAGCCGCCGGCCGCCACGCGCCTTGATTGTGAACCGCTTCTCTAAGGTATGGTGACCAGGCAAGTCCAACCATAACCCAAAAGCTTGGTAATGGAGCGAGAGCTGTTCTAGAATAGGCGGCCGAGCATTCGCAGGACTTTAGCATCCGCGGCTCGTCGGTGCGGCTCGTAACTCGGTGCGGCCCAAGAAAGTACGGTGCCCGCGCGCGGATGCTCTTTGGGGTTCCCTGCCATCGCGCCCAAGAAGGCAAAGGAGGACTGCCGGTGTCGACCGCGGCTCCGAACGTTGTGCGTCAAGGTGAATTCGTCGCGTGTCTGACCCAGAACCTGGGTGGACCTGCTGTCGATCGGGTCATCGAGCAGATGGGTAGCGCCGGTCTCGAGGGGATCAAGGCTGTGGTCACCTGGCGAGGCGTGGTGGCGCACGAGGATGTCTGTTTCGTGCGCTTGGCGCTCGAATATCTGGACCTTCTGCAAAAGGAGTCCTGCGGGCGCTGCACCCCCTGCCGCATCGGAACGCAGATCATGCGGCGCATTCTCTATCGCCTGCGCGACGGCGCAGCCGGTCCCGGCGATCTGGAGGAACTACGGTCGCTCGCCGAACAGATCGACGACTCCTCCTGGTGCGGAATCGGCAATACCATCCGCGATCCGCTGCTGGGGTTGCTGGACGCGGGGGAGGCGGACTTCCGCCGGCATGTCGCAGGCGAGGTCTGCGGCCAGAACGGTGACTTTCACGGGTGGGTCACGGCGCCCTGCCGGTCGACCTGTCCTTCCACGGTCGATTGCCCCTGGTACATCTTTCAGGCGGCTGAGGATCACCCCCATATCGGGGCCGGCGTGGTTCGGCAGGACAACCCGCTGCCCGCCATCATCGGACGCACCTGTCATCATCCCTGCGAGGGCAACTGCACCCTGAAAGCCGTCGGAGAGCCCATTGCCATCAACTCGATCAAACGTTGGTGCGCCGACCACGATGAGGCACTGGTGGACGTCGGCCGGGAACGGGGACACGCCGACATGCAAGGGGCGGGCACCCAGCCGCGCGAGCATCTGGGCATGGGTCCCGATGAAGCCGCGGAGGTCCCGGCGATGGCCGCCATCCGCGGGCCGGTGGGCCCCAGTTCCAATCGGGGCGAGCGGGTCGCCATTGTCGGCTCGGGCCCGGCCGGGCTTTCCTGCGCCTATTACCTCGCGCGCCGAGGATACCGGCCGGTGGTCTTCGAGGCCCTGCCCGTTCCGGGGGGGATGCTCTGGGTGGGGATCCCGGAGTATCGCCTGCCAAAGGCAGTCATCCGGCGGGAAGTCGCCCTGATCGAGCGCGAGGGTGCGGAAATCCGCTATAACCAGCGGGTGGGTCAGGACGTGAGCTTCGCCGAACTGCAGGAAGAATTTGGGGCCAGTTTCATCGCCGTGGGCGCACACTCGGGCAAGAAGCTGCGCATCCCGGGCGAGGATCTGCCCGGGTCCATGGACGCGATCGATTTCCTGCGCAAGGTCGCGCTGGGAGAATCGGTCGACATCGGCGAGAGCGTGCTTGTCATCGGCGGGGGCAATTCCGCCATGGACGCCGCGCGCACCTCGGTTCGGCTGGGCGCCAAGGAAGTCACCATCGTCTATCGTCGAGCCCGCGAACAGATGCCGGCCAACCCGTGGGAGATCGAGGAGGCCGAGGAGGAAGGGGTCAAATTCCGTCTGCTCTCCGCTCCCCTCAGCTGCGAGGGAGACACCTGCGTGTCCGCCTTGGTCTGTCAGCCGATGGAGTTAGGGCCTCCGGACGAATCGGGCCGTCGCAGCCCGGTGGCCATCGATTGCGAGCCTTTCTCCATGCAGGCCGATTCGGTTATCGCGGCCGTGGGACAGATGCCCGACTTCGCCCCCTTTTCCATGGATCCCCAAGTGGAGGTCAACAAGTGGGGATACCTCCAGGCTGACGGCCGGACGTTCATGACCACCAAACCGGGCGTGTTCGTCGGCGGCGACGCGATCACCGGGGGAGCTTCCGTGATCGAGGCGATCTTCGCCGGGAAGAAGGTCGCGAAATACATGGATATGTTCCTGCGCGGCGAACCCGTGGCCGAGGACGCCCAGGACAAGATCGAGCGGCTGGCCGTCTACTTCGGGGCTCAAGATAGCGGGTATCCGCTCAACCCCAAGGGGAACTACGGCAAGCGCCGCGAGATGCCGATGCTACCGCCGGGCTACCGCAGGCAGAACTTCGAGCACACCGAACTGGGTCTCGGCGACGCGGCCGCGCGGGCGGAAGCCAAGCGCTGCCTTCGCTGTCACCGCCCGATCGTCATCCAGACGTAGCCGCTGCGCGGCCGCAGGCCGAACGGCGGGCGGCGCAGGCCAATGGAGGCAGGCGAACGGGGCGCAGGCGAACGGCGGGGTTGGTCCGCGGCCGGGAAGCGGCGGCAGTCTCTCTTTGTGAATCCTCTAGTTCAGAGTGGCGGGTTCGCTGAACTCGAGCGCCGGATGCATGAGTGACACTCTGACCTCACAGGCATCGTCGCCATCGATCAACCGGGACTGGTGCTCCCAGTTGACTTCGGCTCCGGTCAGGGCTTCGAGCATGCCCCGGGCCACCCCGCGCAAGAGGGTGCAGACGATGGGCTGGTGCCGAGTGGCGACCTCGAGGAAGGGGCAGTTGCGCTGCTCCAGGATGCAGGCGGCGGGGCCGGCGGTCTGCGACTTCTCGATGCTGGTGCCGAAGGAATTGAGTTCCCCGATGAGGATGTCGACGGCCAGGTCGAAGGGAACCGGCGCGTCCCAGCCGTGATCCGCTTTTGTCACGTGGGCTCCGCCCCACTGGTAGCCGAATGCCTCTGCCGAGTCCGCCCCTCCGCCGCTCTGGATAAGCGACATGGCCAGGTCGGAAAGGAATTCATAATTGCGTGTGGGGAGTGTGATCGAGAGGGTCTCGGGATGGGGGAGGAAGGCCAGTTGCGGGCGGCCGACGGTTCCCGGGTTGTGCTTCTTCTGCGAAACGATCAGACTCGCGTCTTCCAATTTGCTGAGATGGATGCGGATGGCGCTGTGATGCATCCCGAAGCGCGCGACCAGATCCTTAACGGTGAGAGGGCGGCTGGCGGAGGCGATCTCGCGATAGATGGAGAACCTCGTCTCTTCGCCGAGGGCCTTACTGATCTCCAAGATGTCAGGTTTGACCTCGTACATAAGACCCTCACAGGAAGATTTCGTCTACTTCACACTAGCAAAACATTTCTGGGGAATAAAAGAAACTCCAAAGCGCACAAATTCACAAACTTATCTATGGACAGGCCAAAGAGGCGGGCCTCCGCAGAGCACCGAAGCTCCGCCGCACCGGGAGGCCGTCAGTCGTCCCAGCGAAATTCGGGAGATCCCTGCCGGTCCCAGATCTCTTCCGTGGCGTCCTCCAGGGCGGCTTGTCCGGGAGAGGTGTCGCTGATGACCGAATCCGGATTTTCGAGCAACTCAAACTCCAGTTCCGAGGCGTCCAGACGCCCGTTGTCGTCAAGGCCGGCGTTGCCTTGGCCGAAGTGCCCGCCCAACTCCTCCAGCTCCATTCCTTCGCCGAAGAGGGTCACGGGTTGCTCGGCTTCCTCGGAGAGTTCGATCAGGAACTGATACCAAACGATCTCCCAGGCGACGGTCATGAGCACCTGCTGTTTGCCGCGGACCGGAGCCAGGTGGACCACCGGGCTGCCCAAACTGCGGCGGATGCTCCGCAACTTGTCGGTGAACTCGCTCTCGTTGAACAATCGCTGGAGCAGGCGCAGATCTTCGACTGCAAATTCCGCCGGTTCGAGGGAAATCTCGGGGGTGGGCGGCGGGAAGTGTCCTTGAACGCTCCCCGTTTCGGCGGGTTCGGGGGATTGCTGGTCGGGCGAGACGGTTTGCATCCGGGCCGAGCTCTTCTCCATCCGCCGCACCCGGTCCTCCAGTTTGGCGGCGTGGGCTTCGCTCTGCCGCAGGCGCCGGCGCAGATCCTCGGCGCCGGCCTCGGAGGCCGCGAGGGCCTCCGCCATTTTGTCGATGAAGTCCCGCAGCCCCTGGAGTTGGGATTCCTCTGCCTGTCGATACTCCAGGATCTCGTCCAGTATGGCGGCCCGGGTTTGAGCGGCCTGGAGCAATTCCGTCGCTTCGGGCGGGACATGGCCCTGCTCAGAGGTCGCTCTACGACGCTCGAGCGCGCACTTTCCGCAGATCATGAGCAGACGGCCGTCTTCCTCGAGTTCGACCGGTTCCTCGCCCAGAGGTTCCTCGCAAAGCGCGCACTGGTCTCCGGTCATGAGGGACTGCTTCCAGGAATCATCCATCAACTGCCTCCCGGTGCCCCGCGCGGACGGTGATCCGGGCGGTTGGTGTAGTCGGAGGGGTAAAAGCGTAGTATCCATTATAACCAAGCCACTGCATTTGGATACACAAGTGGGAAAGGCTACCAGGCATGATCGAGGTTCGTCTGTTTGCAACGCTCGCTCCCAGATCCCGGCAGGGGAAGCGGCGCTTCGAGGTGGAGCCGGCACCAGGATTGACCGTGCGCGACGTCGTTCATCGGGAGGGGCTCGCCCCCGCGGATATTCAAATCGTCATGCGCAACGGGTCTCACGCGAAAATGGACAGTGAACTCGAGGACGGTGACCGTATTGGTCTGTTCCCCCCGGTCGGTGGGGGCTAGGCAATCACGATTACGCGAAGCTCACGATTACGCGAAGCCGGGCGGGAGGCAAAAGCGTGGAAGAAGAAGCACGGCCGAGGGAAGCCCGCGCGGCGAGTGCGCGCGTGGTGCTCCTTCAGGGCGACATCACCACTCAGGAAGCCGACGCGATCGTAAACGCGGCCAACTCGAGTCTCATGGGCGGAGGCGGAGTGGACGGAGCCATTCACCGTGCCGGCGGACCCCGGATTCTCGAAGAGTGCAAGGCGATCGTGGACGAGCGTGGCCGTCTGCCCGCCGGCGAGGCGGTCGCGACCACCGCCGGGCGCATGCCCGCGCGGTGGGTCATCCACACGGTCGGACCCAGGTGGCAGGGAGGGTCGAGAGGCGAAGATGGCACGCTGGCCCACGCCTACCGCTCGAGCCTCGAGGTGGCCCGCGAGCTGGGCGCGCACACCGTGGCCTTTCCCTCGATTTCGACCGGAGCCTACGGGTACCCGGTGGCCGAGGCCGCTCGAGTGGCTCTCGCGGCCATCCGCGCCGAACTCGAAGAGCATCCGGGGACCATTGCCGAAGTTCGCCTGGTGCTCCACGACCCTCACACGCTGGCCGCCTTTGAGCAGGCGCTGGCCGACACATTTGGAGAATAGTCATGGCCGTGTCTTCCAAAATCGAGGACTTCATCGAGCGTTCGAGCTGGATCCGCCGGATGTTCGAAGAGGGGGCGCGGCTCAAGGCGGAGCACGGTGCCGAGAACGTGTACGACCTGAGCCTGGGCAATCCCAACCTAGAGCCGCCGCTTGAGTTCAAGCAGTTGCTCGCCGACCTTGCCGTCGACCAGAGGCCGGGGCTGCACGGTTACATGCCCAACGCGGGACTGCCGGAGGCGCGGGCCGCCGTCGCCGCCGGTCTCTCCACCGAACAAGAAATGGAGGTCCCGCCCGAAAACGTGGTGATGACCGTGGGGGCGGGGGGCGGCCTGAACGTGGTGTTCAAAGCGATCCTCGATCCCGGGGACGAGGTTATCGTGCCCCGCCCGTACTTCGTCGAGTACGACTTCTACGTGGACAACCACGGAGGATCGCTCAAGACGGTCGCGGCTGGACCCGATTTTGCCCTGGACCCGGAGGCCATCCGCGCCGCGATCGGACCGCGGACCAGGGCCGTGCTCATCAATTCACCGAACAACCCGACAGGCCGGGTGTATGACGAGCAGAGTCTGCTGCAGCTCGGCCGGGTGCTAGAGGAAGCCTGGGTCTCCACCGGCCGCGTGATCTATCTGGTGGCGGATGAGCCCTACCGCAAAATCGTCTACGATGGGGTCAGCGTTCCCCCGGTGATGCCCCTATACGCCAACACCATCGTGGTGAGCAGCCATTCCAAGGATCTCTCTCTGGCCGGTGAGCGGATCGGCTACGTGGGCGTGAGTCCTCAATCGAGCGACGTGTCGCGGCTGATGGCCGGCCTGATCCTGGCCAACCGCATTCTCGGATTCGTCAATGCTCCAGCCATCGCCCAGCGCGCGGCCGCCCGTCTGCAGGGCATCACGGTGGATTTGAGCCCGTACGCCCGCAACCGGCGGGCCTTATACCAGGGGCTGACGGATATGGGTTACGAGGTGCCGATGCCGGATGGGGCCTTCTACCTATTCCCGAAGGCTCCGGGAGGCGACGACCTGGCGTTCGTCAAGAGGCTGCAGGAAGAACTGGTGCTGGCCGTGCCCGGACGGGGTTTCGGCGAACCCGGCTATTTTCGGCTTTCCTACGCGGTTCCTTACGAAACTGTGGAAGGGGCGTTGCCTATTTTTGCCCGGGCCAGGACGGAGTCTACGGGTTGAGCGCGATCACGTGGCGTTCGATCGCGGCGCCGTAGCCGTTGCCGGGGACCGCCCAGCGCCCGTCCAGGTCGGAAAGCACCCGCACCTTTCCCCGCGGGTTGACCAGGTCGTAGCGCGGGTCGGTCGCGGAATTGGTCCAGTCCGCCTTGTCCTCGGAGTAGACGTAGGCCACCATGTGGGCCACGTGGGCCCGGACACCGTCCGCGGGAGTGGCGAAACTGTGCCCGGCCACCCCGCCGCCGACGGCGCCGATGCCGGCGTAGTTGTTCTGCTCGGGGCGGACGTCGCCGCCGTATTTGCCGAACCCGGTTTCGTGGAGCATTTGCGACCAGAGCACGTCCGCCCGCAGGCCCACTTCATTGGCGTAGCGCACGTATAGTTCGGCCAATTCCTTGGGGGAGACGGTAAAGCGGGGAGCGGCATTGTTCGCCGTCAGATAGTTGGCCAAGTCGGCGGCGGTGCCTCCCCACCGGCCCTGTATCGGGGTACTCCCGCCCGTGCCCACCGCGCGGGTGGTGGGCACTGCGGTGGTAGTGGGCGCCGCCGCCGCCCGGTTGGGGGCGGACTCCTCGTCGGTCCCCGATACGGCAGTCTCGGCGCTGGGCGTTGGGGGAACGGGACCGCCCGCCTCCTCTTCCGCGGTGCCGCGCTTGGCCCCCTGTTGCTTCAACCACCAACCGGGCGGAGGCTGGCGGCGATCGGGTCCCACGGGAAGGTCCACTATGGCCGGAGCGGGGGAGGTTTGCTCACGGGTGACCAGTTCTGCCGTCTGCATCAGAGTCTGCGGCGACGCGGACGCGGATTCCTGCTCTTCGGGCCAGAAGAGCCCGAGGAGCACCAGAGTGGTGCCCCCGAGCAGCAGGCCGACGCCGGCCAAACGGACCAGCAATTGGGAGGGGAGGCGATTGAGGAAGTCGCGTGATGACATCAGACTGTTGATGTGTCCTTCTACTGAGGGTCCGGGTGGTGGCGCTCCCGAAAGTATCGGCCGACAGTCCTGAGAACTATACCAGTTGCCTGGGTGCGCCCCGGGGCTAAATGCGGGCCTGGGGGGCGCGGTCGCCGAGGAGCCGGTTCGTTCGCGGAGCCGGGGCCGACGTGGCTATAATGGCGGCGTGGCCGGACGAAAGAACATGGTACTGATCATTGACGGGGCCGCCGGTTGGTCCGTGGAGGAGCTCGGCGGCAGGACCTCGCTCGAGGCGGCGCGCACTCCCAAACTGGACCGGCTCGCCCGCGAGGGCCAGGTTGGGCTCGTCCAGAACGTGCCCGAGGGCATGGAACCTTCGAGCGCCATAGCCTGCATGAGCGTGCTGGGCTTCGATCCGACCAGGTTCTACGGGGGGCGCGGGCCGATTGAAGCTCTGGCCCTGGGGATTCACCTGGAGCCGGAGCAGGCGGCGCTTCGCTGCAACCTGATCACGGTCGAGCAGGGCAGGATGAAGAGCTATGCCGGGGGCCACATCCCTTCCTCTGAGTCGCATGTGATCCTCGAGGATCTGCAGAGGCAGTTGGGCAGTGAACGAGTGGCCTTCTACCCCGGGGTGGGCTTCCGCCACATCGTCACGGTGCGGGAGGCGGGCGACGTGGTCAACACGATCTGCGTGCCTGCTCATGACATCCACGGCGAGCCAATTGAAGATCACCTCCCGCAGGGACCGGGCAGCTTCTTTCTCCAGGACCTGATGGACCGCTCGCGCGAGCTGCTGAGGGACCATCCGATCAACGAAGCCCGCAGGGCACGCGGCGACCTGCCCGTGACCCAGATCTGGCTATTCTGGCCCGGCCTGGCGGCGGCGGACATGCCCTCCTTCCGCGAGGCCTACGGCCGGGAAGCGGCGATCACCTCGGGTGTCGATCTTCTGGCCGGGCTGGCCACGCAGGTGCAGATGCAGGTGCTGGACATCCCCGGGGTGACCGACGACGGCTCCAACGACTTCGAGGGGCAGATGGCGGGGGCGCTGGCCGCGCTGGAGGAAAGCGATTTGGTGTTCGTCCACGTGGAGGCACCCGATGAAGCGGGGCACTCCGGAGATGTCGAAGGCAAGGTCGAGGCCATCGAGCGGGTGGACGAGCTGATGCTGCCCCAGATACTGGAGCTGGAGGGAGAAATCGGCCTGCTGGTCCTGCCCGATCACCCCACGCCCCTGAGCAGCCGCACGCATGCACGGGATCCGGTGCCTTTCGTGATGTGGGGGGCCGGGATAGAGAGCCGGCCGGCCGCCGCCTATACAGAGGCAGCGGCCGGGGCAACCGGCCTCAGCGTGGATCCGGGCTACCGGCTGATGGCCCGCTTCCTTGGGATCCGAACCTAGGCGACTGCCTCGAAATCCTCTTTGCCCGCGCCGCAGTCGGGGCAGGTCCAGTCTTCGGGAAGGTCCTCAAAAGCGGTACCGGGCTCGATGCCCTGACTGGGGTCTCCCTCTTCGGGATCGTATACGTAGCCGCACAGGTTGCACTCGTAGCTTTTCATAGACAGCTTCTCCTTAATGTCAATCGGTCAAGGGTTGCCCTTGCTTCGAGCAACAGTATAGTGTGGAACGGGTCTCGAGATGGAACAGGACTCGAGTGGAACGGGCCTCGAGGTGAAACGGGTCTCAGGGGAGTCAAGGGGGGGGACGGATGGCCGAAGAACGCGATGCCATCGATGAGCTAGAGAGGCGCACGGAACAGGCTTTGACGGGCGAAGGGCCCGAGCGGATCGCCAAGCAGCATCAGGCCGGTAAGATGACCGCGCGCGAGCGGCTCGATCTGCTTTTCGACGAAGGCTCGTTCACCGAACTCGACCGGTTCGTCACGCACCGAGTGTCCGAATTCGGGATGGACAAGCGGAAGGTCGCCGGGGACGGCGTGGTCACCGGCTTTGGCCGGATCAACGGGCGCACCACGTTTGCCTTCGCCCAGGATTTCACCGTGTTCGGCGGCGCTCTGGGCGAGGCCTATGCCGGCAAGGTCTGCAAGATCATGGATCTCGCCGCCAAGAACGGTTGCCCCGTCATCGGCCTGAACGACTCCGGCGGCGCCCGTATTCAGGAAGGTGTCGCCAGCCTGGCGGGCTACGGGGACATCTTTCTGCGCAACGTGATGGTCTCGGGGGTGATTCCCCAGATATCCGCGATCATGGGTCCTTGTGCCGGGGGCGCGGTCTACTCCCCCGCAATCACCGACTTCATTCTGATGGTCAAGGGCACAGCCCACATGTTCGTCACCGGCCCGGAAGTCATCCGAACGGTCACGCACGAAGAGGTCACCAAGGAGGATCTGGGCGGAGCGCTCACCCATGTCAGCAAGAGCGGGGTGGCGCACTTCACCGGGGATTCCGACGAGGAGGTCCTGCTGCTCATCCGCGAGCTGCTCTCCTACATGCCGCAGAACAACATGGACGATCCGCCTTTGGGCCCCACGGACGACGACCCCCTGCGCCTGACCAAGGAACTGGACGACGTGGTTCCCATGAACCCGAACCAGCCCTACGACATGCGCGAGATCATCCGGGTGGTGCTCGACCACAAGCAGTTCCTGGAGGTGCAGGAGTTTTTCGCTCCGAACATCGTGGTCGGTTTTGGGCGGATCGGCGGGCGTAGCGTCGGGGTGGTGGCCAACCAGCCGGCGGCCCTGGCCGGAGTGCTCGACATCGACTCGGGCGACAAGGCGGCCCGCTTCGTCCGTTTCTGCGACGCCTTCAACATTCCCCTGGTCACCTTCGTGGACGTGCCCGGCTTCCTTCCGGGAGTCTCCCAGGAGTACGGGGGCATCATCCGTCACGGAGCCAAGCTGCTCTACGCTTTTGCCGAAGCCACCGTGCCCAAGGTCACACTGATCACGCGGAAGGCCTATGGCGGCGCCTACGACGTCATGAGTTCCAAGCACATTCGCGCGGATCTCAACTTTGCCTACCCTTGGGCCGAAATCGCGGTGATGGGGCCTGAGGGCGCGGTCAACGTCATCTTCCGCAAGGAGCTGGCCGAGGCGGATGATCCTCAGGCCGCCCGGGAGAAGCTGGTGGCCGACTACCGCGAGCGCTTTGGGAACCCCTATTCGGCGGCGTCTCTGGGCTACATCGACGAGATCATCCTGCCCGAGCACACCCGGGCCATGATCTTCTCGGCGCTCGAGGCGCTCAAGGACAAGCGGGACGAGAATCCGCCCAAGAAACACGGCAACATCCCGCTGTAGGGGGAGGGCGTATGTTCAAGAAGATTCTGGTCGCCAACCGGGGCGAGATCACGGTCCGCATCATCCGCGCCTGCCGCGAGATGGATATCCGCACCGTGGTGGTCTATTCGGACGCCGATCGCTGCGCCCTTCACGTGCGCTACGCCGACGAGGCTTACGGCATCGGTCCGGCTCCCTCGGTGGAGAGCTATCTGGTCGGTGAGAAGATCATGGAGGTGGCCCACAAGAGCGGGGCCGAGGCCATCCATCCCGGATACGGCTTCCTCAGCGAGAACTACCGGTTCGCGCGATTGGCCCGCGAAGCCGGGTTGGTCTTCATCGGTCCTCCTGCGGAGGCGATGGAGTCCATGGGGGACAAAGTGCAGGCCCGCCGGCGGATGCTCGAGGCCGGCGTCCCCCTGGTGCCCGGGACCCCGCCGCTCGAAGGCATCGAGGAGGCCCGGCGCCTGGTCGCCGAAATCGGCTATCCGGTCATCCTGAAGCCCTCGGCGGGCGGCGGCGGCAAGGGAATGCGGGTGGTCCTAGAGGAAGGGGAGTTGGCCTCGGCCCTCGACGGGGCCCGATCCCTGGCCCGCTCCGCTTTTGGCGACGACACCGTCTATGCGGAGCGCTACGTCACCAAGCCCCGGCACGTGGAGATTCAGGTGCTGGCGGACAACCACGGCAACGTGGTGCACTTGTTCGAGCGGGAATGCTCCATCCAGCGCCGCCACCAGAAGATCATCGAGGAGGCCCCCTCGCCCTTCATCAACGAGGAGACCCGGCAGGCGATGGGTCAGGCCGCGGTGGAAGCGGCCCGGGCCGTGGATTACTCCGGCGCGGGAACCGTGGAGTTCCTGGTCGACGAGCAGCAGCGCTTCTACTTCCTCGAGATGAACACCCGGCTTCAGGTGGAGCATGCGGTGACCGAGTTGGTCACCGGAGTGGATCTGGTCAAGATGCAGATCCGGGTGGCTGCGGGTGAGTCTCTGCCCTACCGCCAGGAAGATCTGCGCCTGGAGGGGGCCGCTATCGAGTGCCGTATCTACGCGGAGGATCCCGACAATGACTTCCTGCCCTCGCCGGGCAAGATCGTGGCTCTGCGCGTCCCCGGGGGACCGGGCATCCGGGATGACATCGGCGTTTTCGAAGGCTACGAGGTCCCCCTGTTCTACGACCCGCTGGTCTCGAAGCTCTCGGCTTGGGGCCGTGACCGGCCCGAAGCCATCGCCCGCATGCGCCGGGCGCTGAAGGAGTACGTGGTCGAGGGGATCAAGACCAGTATTCCTTTTCACCAAAGAATTCTGCGAGAGCCGGCGTTTCTCGCGGGCGACTTCGATACCCGCTTCGTGGACGAACGCTTTTTGCCCCGGGAGAAAGGGCGTCCGCCCGAAGATCCGGAACGGGCTGTGATCGCCGCGGGCATCCTGGCTTATTGGGCGGAGGGCCGGGCCGCACTGAAACCGCCGGCCGGCAGCGATCGCGAGACATCGGCTTGGGCCCGGGCGGGCCGACGGGACGCGACGCGCCGCTGGGGAGGGTGAGGAGTCATGCCGCGATACGTAGTGGAACAGGCGGGCACCGTCTATGAGGTGGAAGTCCGACAGCGGGGAGAGCACGAATACACCGTCATCGTGGACGGCCGGGAACTCGTGGTCGATGCCTGCGCCGTGGAAGAGTACGTCTGCTCCCTGATCGTGAACGGGGCTTGCCACGAGGTGCACTACTCGCAGGACCGGGACCACTTCAGCCTCCTGATATCGGGTGAGCACTACGAGTTGGTGGCCCGCAACCGCCGCTCACGGGCAGCGCTGCAGGCGGGCGCGGGTCTGGTCTCGGGCCGGCAGCTGATCTCCGCGCCGATGCCGGGCCGGGTGGTCAAGGTTCTGGTTGCGCCGGGACAGAAGGTCGAGGCCGGGCAGCCGCTGATCACGCTCGAGGCGATGAAGATGGAGAACGAGCTGCGGACCCCCACCGAGGGGACGGTCAGCGAGATCTCGGTCGGGGAAGGAGACGTGGTGACCACCGGCCAGAAGCTGGCCGTTGTGGAGTAGCCTCCAACAACTGCCCCCGCGGTTTCGTCCAATAGATACAGCCCACTGCCCCCCGGACACGTCTTTCTGCCGGGAATGACCTTGTGCTAGGTTAGAAATGGTTGCCCCGGCGGGAGTGGGCCTCCGTCCCGTCAGAACCTCAAGGAAAAGGAACGCGAAGCATGGGAAGAGACTTTAGTCGAGGGAGGCGCCGCCTCTCCACAGTCGTGGTCTTGGGCGGGGTGCTGGTCCTGCTGCTGAGCCTGTTGGTGCTCGGCTGCGGCGGGGACGACGAAGACACCACGGCCACGGACGAAACCACCGAAGTCACCGAAGCCGGGGGCGATACCGCATCTACCGAAGCGGGCATGGCCGCAGTCGAGCGTGGCGGCGTGGTCAGGATCGGCGCGCAGCCTGCCACCAACCTGGACCCGCACTTCTCGACCTCGATCGCCGACATCATGCTGAACCACCAGCGCTTCGACTGGCTGGTAGAACTCGATCAGGAGAATCAGGTCCAGCCGGCTATCGCCGAAAGCTGGGAAAGTAACGAAGACGGCACCGTGTGGACCTTCACCCTGCGCGAAGGCGTGACGTTCAACGACGGCAGCCCGCTGACCGCCGAGGACGTGGCCTACTCCTTCGACCGCCTGCGGGATCCCGACGTGGGCTCGCCTGTGGTCTCGCTCTATGAGGGCATAACCGAGATCACCGCCGTGGACGACACCACCGTGGAGTTCGCCCTCTCGAGCCCGAACCCCGAGTTTCCGGCGTTCGCCGCCGATTACCACTCGGCCATCGTCAACTCCGAGGTCGAGGATCTGGCGGCTCCGGGCGGTGGCGCGGGCAGCGGCCCATTCGTGCTCGACTCCTACTCGCCCGAAGACCGCGCCTCTCTGGTGGCAGCCGAGAACTACTGGAAAGAAGGCGAGGACGGCGAACCTCTTCCGTATCTGGACGGCCTCGAGTTCATCTTCTCGCCCGACCTGGGCGGTCAGGTGGAAGCCCTTCGCGGCGGCGAACTCGACTTCGTTGGCGGCCTGACCACCGAGCTGGTCAACACCGTGAAGGCGGACGAGGCTCTTCAGTTGCTGAAGGTAACCTCCAACATGCACTACGTCCTGCACATGCGTGCGGACGGTGACTACCCTGCCGCGGATGAGAACGTTCGCGAAGCGCTCAAGCTTGGCACCGATCACCAGCAACTGGTGGACGCGGTTCGTCCCGACCTGGCCGAGGTCGGCAACGGCTTCACTCCGGTCGGCCCGAGCTACGGGGACTACTACCTGGAGCAGCCGCCGCAGCGTGACGTGGAGAAGGCCAAGCAACTGCTGGCGGATGCCGGCTATGCCGACGGTCTCGAGATCACTCTGACCGCGCAACAGGCTTTGGATGTGCCTGCGATCGCCACCGTCTGGGCGGAACAGATGGCCGAGATCGGTGTGACCGTCAACATCGAAACCGTCCCGGTCGACGTCTACTACGGCGACGGCGAGCAGAGCTGGCTCCAAGTTCCCTTCGGCATCACCGAATGGGGGGCCAGGGCCGTTCCCGTCAACTACTTCCAACTGGCGTACGTGCCCAACGGCGACTACAACGAGTCGCACTGGGAGAACCAGGAGATGGCCGACCTGACCCAGCAGATCTCGAATGAGCTGGACCGCGACAAGCGGGTGGATCTGTACCATCAGGCCCAGCAACTCATGATCGAGCAGGCTCCGATCATCGTTCCCTATTTCGAAGCCGGTCTGGCCGGTGCGACCGCCGAGCTCAACGGCGTGGAACTCGCCACCGACTGGGCGCGCACGGTCTTCACCGACGCCTATTTGGCCTCTGCCCAATAGTGCTTCGATAAGGATTCGCAAGTAGCGAACCAGCGGCCGGCCGGAGCTCGAGCTCCGGCCGGCCGTCCTTTTTTCTGCGGCGGTGTAGCGGATGGGAGTTTGGTTCGGTATGGTGACCTGACTGCGAAATCGTCCAAGGGGTGCGATGTCCGCTTCCGTCGATGCCGCCGCCGCGACACCGGTTCCTACCCGACGCTCTAGGGGTCAGACTCTACGCCTCTACGGGCGGCGGCTGCTGCGCCAGCCCATTGCGACCGTCGGCACCGTCATCTTCATCATCTTCCTGCTCATGGCCGTGTTCGGCCCCTGGATTGCCCCCTACGGCTTCGAGGAGCAGAGCATTCCCGACCGGCTACAGTCACCCACGCTGCAGCATCCTTTTGGAACCGACAATTTCGGCCGCGACGTTTTTAGCCGCATTATCGTCGGGGCCCGTGGCATCTTCCTCTTGGGAGGAACCGGGACCATTCTCGCCGTGTTGATGGGCACCACCGTCGGCCTGGTCTCCGGCTACTTCGGGGGCCTCTTGGACGAGATCCTCATGCGGCTTCTGGACGTGCTGCTCTCCATACCCTCGCTGCTCCTGGCCCTGGTGCTGCTGGGGACGGTCGGTCCTTCGCTGATCAATCTGATCCTCGTGGTGGCCGTGCTCTACATCCCCATGATCGCCCGGGTCGTGCGCAGCATGGTGCTGGATCTAAAGACCAAGGAGTTCGTGGAGGCGGCGCGCATCCGCGGCGAGCGCGATAGCTACGTGCTCTTCCGCGAGATCCTGCCCAACGCTTTGCCGCCCCTGCTGGTAGAAGCTTCCATGCGCTTCAGTTACTCGATCTTCCTCGTGGCTTCGCTGGGCTTCCTGGGGCTCGGGGTGCAGCCGCCCTCTCCGGATTGGGGCCTGCAGATAAACGAAGCCCGGAACTATCTGGAAGGCGCGCCTTGGATGCTCGCCTTCCCCGCGCTCGCGATCTCGATGCTGGTCGTGGCCACCAACCTGATGAGCGACGGATTGCGCCGAGTGCTTCAGCCGGGCCGGGAGGATTCGTAGTGGCCGCCAGCGCGGAGACGGCTCCGGGGCGCGAAGGCCGCACGGTTCTCGAGATCGAAGGACTCTCGGTGGCCTACCGCACCGAGGAGGGGGACATCTTCCCCGTCCGCGACGTCTCGCTGACCATCGCCAAGGGAGAGAGCTTCGGTCTCGTGGGCGAGTCCGGCTCGGGCAAATCCACGCTGGCGATGGGCGCCATCCGCTACTTGCCGGCTAACGGCCGGGTTACTTCGGGGCGGGTGTTGCTCCGCGGCGAGGATCTGCTCTCGCTCTCCGACAAGGAGATGCGCAACGTCTGGGGATCGCGCATTGCGGTCGTCTACCAGAGCCCCGGGAACGCGCTCAATCCCTCCATCCGCACCGGTAATCAGATCGCCGAGGTGGCCCGTATTCACCTGGGAATGTCCAAGCAGGAAGCGCACCAGCGGATGTTGGAGATGCTCGAGAAGGTCAAGATGCCCGATCCCGAGTCGGTGGCGCGGCGCTACCCCCACCAACTCTCCGGAGGGATGCTGCAGCGCTGCGTGGTTGCGCAGGCCATGATGACCAATCCCGAGCTTCTGATCCTGGATGAGCCCACCACCGCGCTCGACGTGACCACGCAGGCCGTCGTGCTCGACCTGGTGGCCGAGCTCAAGCAGGAATTCGACTCGGCCATCCTCTACATCACCCACGACCTGGGCGTTGTGGCTCGGGTATGCGACCGCGTGGGCGTGATGTACGCCGGAGAGTTCATGGAGCAGGGGGGGATTCACGATCTGTTCAAGCGCCCGCTCCACCCCTACACGCTGAATCTCCTTGGCTGCGTGCCGCATTTCAGCCTCGGCCCCCGGCGGAAGACTCTGAATACGATTCCGGGCTTCATCCCCCGGCTGGACGAGCTGCCGGAGGGCTGTATCTTCGCGCCCCGTTGCTCGTTGGCGGAACCTGAATGCCGGGTGGCTCAGCCGCCTCTGGTACGGGCAGCCGAGGATCACCTGACGGCCTGCCGGCGGTGGCCGGTGGTGCCCACGCCCGCAGAACACATGGCCACCATCACCGCCGATCTCATGCAGGCGCGCGGGGCGGCGGAAAACCGCCTGCTCGAGGCGCGTGACGTCAAGAAGTACTACCCGGTCCCCACCCAGGGACCCTTCCGGCAGGACAAGCGCAAGGTCAAGTCGGTGGACGGCATGACTGTTTGGATCGACGAAGGAAGGACCCTTGGCCTGGTGGGAGAAAGCGGGAGCGGCAAGACCACCCTGGCCCGGACCATAATCGGCCTGGTGGAACCCACGGAGGGGACCATCAGCCTGCGCGGCGAGATCCTGGGACCGACCACCCGTTCGCGCGAACGCGACGTTCTCCGGCGGATTCAGATGGTCTTTCAGAACCCGGATGCCTCCCTCAACCCGCGGCAAACCGTCGGCCAATCGATCGGGCGGCCCCTCACGCTCTTCGGGACGCCCAGACACGAGGTTCCCCGGCGCGTTCTGGAGCTCCTTGAGGCGGTCCATCTCTCGCCCTCCTACTATCACCGGCTGCCCAGCGAACTGTCCGGCGGGGAGAAGCAGCGAGTGGCCATTGCCCGCGCCTTTGCCGCCGAGCCCGATTTGATCTTGTGCGACGAGCCCATTGCCTCCCTGGACGTCTCGGTGCAGGGCTCGCTGATGAATCTGCTGACCACCCTGCAGGCGGAGAAGGGAACTTCCTACCTCTTCATCTCCCACGATCTCTCCGCGGTTCAGCATCTGTCGGACTGGGTTTGCGTTGCCTATCTGGGATACGCCATGGAGTGGGGGGACGCCGGCGACGTGCTGAATCCGCCTTATCATCCCTACACCGAGGCGCTGCTATCGGCCATCCCGATCCCGGATCCCGACGTGATTCAGAAGAATATTCGGCTGGAGGGGAGTGTGCCGAGCGCGGTCGATATTCCGTCGGGCTGCCGCTTCCACACCCGCTGCCCCCGCTTCATCGGCGACATCTGCATTCAGGAGGAGCCGCCCTGGCGGGAGGGCGAGGGCGATCACTGGATCTACTGCCACCATACATTCGAGGCTCTGGTCGAGATGCAGAAGGAGACCCTGCGGCTGGCCGACCATGACCACGGAACTCCCGGAGTGGAGGTGCAGGTCTAGATGTTGATCTTCATCGTCCGCCGCCTGGGCTTCATGGTCATCACGCTGATCCTCGCCTCGCTGCTTATCTTCGCGGCGACGCAGATCTTGCCCGGGGACGTGGCCACCATGGTCCTTGGCCGCTTCGCCACCGAACAGGCGCTGGACAACTTCCGCGAAGAGATGGGCCTCAACCGCTCTTTGATCGTGCAGTACGGGGACTGGCTCTTGAAC
Source organism: Actinomycetota bacterium (assembly GCA_016278725.1). Classification (GTDB taxonomy): domain Bacteria; phylum Actinomycetota; class Thermoleophilia; order RBG-16-64-13; family RBG-16-64-13; genus Soudan-30. The sequence goes on along the minus strand of JADQBG010000015.1, from coordinate 116,558 downwards.
TTCGTCCAGGGAGATTGGGGTGAGTCTTTGAGCACCCGGGCCGACGTGCGCGATCTGGTCATGGAACGTCTGCGTAACTCGGCCATGCTGGCCTCCGTCGCCTTCGTGATGTATGTGCCCCTGGGCATCGTGTTGGGGGTGGTTGCGGCTATCCGCCGCAACTCCTGGGTGGATCACGTGATCTCCGTGGGGTCGCTCGCCTTCATTGGGCTACCCGAGTTCGTGACCGGACTGCTGCTGATCGCGGTATTTGCCCTGCGGCTCGACTGGTTTCCCTCGAGTTCGGCGATCGCCCCGGACGCGGCCTTCTTCGAGCGGGACACGCTCGAACGGCTGGTGCTGCCCGCGCTCACCATTTCGCTCGTCAGCCTGGCCTACATCGCCCGCATGACCCGTTCGAGCACGGCAGAGGTGCTGAGCATGGATTACGTGCGCACCGCCTACCTGAAGGGCCTCTCGCGCAGCCGGGTCATCGGCCGTCACGTGCTGAGGAACGCCCTGCTGCCGACCGTGACCGTGGTGGCTATCGGCATCGGCTGGCTGATCGGCGGCCTGATCGTCACGGAATCGCTCTTTAGCTTCCCCGGCATTGGCCGTTTGCTGCTCTTTGGAATCCAACGGCGGGACTTGCCTCTGATTCAAGCAACCACTATGGTGATCGTAGTCATTTTCACGATGGCCAACTTGTTGGCTGATATCCTTTATGGATACCTGAATCCCCGTATTCGCTTCAGATAGGAAATTGGTGCAGGAGACAACGAGGACCATTGGCCCAGACTGGGCAGCTTACAGCGCTCGCATCGGCGAGTGGTACTGGCGTCCTCAACTGCACTGTTGGACCGTCTCTCCTCTGACCCGTACCTGAGCCTTCGGGGGGCTGTTCGGCCTCCCGCTTCGACCGCAGGTAAACGCAACCGGTGGTTCCTCCAGGCAAGAAAGGTACGATGGAGCAGTACGGCGACATTCTCGAAATCGATCTACTGAACGACGATTTTCGGCGGCGGGCCTACACCGAAGCCGAAGCTCGTTTCATTCTGGCCGGACGGGGCTTCAACGCCCTAACCCTGCTCCGTGAAGTCGGCCCCGATATGGAGGCGCTCTCGCCCGAGAGCCCCCTTTTGATCAGCGCCGGCCTGATGACCAACACGGCCGCCCCGTCGTCCAGCCGCCTGCACCTGGGCGCGCATTCCCCCCTGACCGGACTTCTGGGCAGCTCGAGCGTGGGCGGACGCACGGGCCCGGCTCTGCGCAGCAACGGCTTCTTCGGGCTGATCCTGAGAAATGTCTCTCCCCACCCGGTCTACGTCTACATGGAGAACGGCCGCGCCGAACTTCGGGACGCCTCTGAGCTTTGGGGGCTGGACACCACCGACGCCGCCGCCCAGCTGAAGATGCGCCATGGGGACGAGGGTCTGGGCCTGCTGCTGATCGGCCCCGCCGGGGAGAACGGCGCGGAGCTCGCCTGCGTGGTCAGCGGTCGGGGACATGCCGCGGGCCGGACGGGTCTGGGTGCCCTTATGGGAGCCAAGAGGGTCAAGGCCATCGTCATGCGCCGCGTGCGCACGCCGGCGCACAACTCGCCGGAGATCAAAGCGGCGGTCAAGCGGTTCTCGGACAAGCTCGTCGCTTCGCCCTCCTATGAGGAGTGGGTACGCTACGGCAGTTCCGCCTCGGTCGAGTGGAGCGATCAGATGGGGATGCTGGCCACCCGCAACTACCAGACCTCCACGTTCGAGGACGTTTCCGCCATCGACGGCAGGAGCATGGAGCGCTACGTCCAGCGCCACCGCGCCTGCCACCGTTGCCCGGTCCACTGCAAGGCCGAGATGAAGATCGAAGCGGGCCGTTACGCCGGCTTCGAGGGCGAGCGCCCCGATTACGAGCCGATCGTGGCTTGGGGATCCAAGTGCGGCCTCGGCGACGCCGAGGCCATCATGTTCCTCCACAACCTCTGTGACCGCCTGGGCCTGGATTCGGTGTCTGCCGGAAGCACCGTGGCCTTCGCCATGGAGCTCTACGAGAAGGGCGTCATCACCCGCGCCGATACCGGCGGCCTGGAACTGACCTGGGGCAACGTCGATGTCATGGAGCAACTCATCCGGGAGATGGCTTCGGGCGAAGGCTTTGGCGGACTGCTGGGCCACGGTATCCAACGTACCGTCGAGCGGCTGGGACCCCAGACGAAGCCGTATGCTCCGGTGGTGAAAGGCCTCGAGCTCACGGCGATGGACCCGAGGGCGGCCTACGGCAGCGGCCTGGGCTACGCGGTTTCGACCCGCGGCGGCGACTACACCAGCATCTACTCCCGCCACGAGTGGAGCATCTCTCCGGAGAGGGCCAAGGAGCTCTACGGCGACGAGCGGGCCGCCGACCGGCTGCAGCCTCACGGCAAGGCCGAGTTGGTGCGGCGCGCGATGATCGTCTCGGCCGTGGTGGATTGCCTGGGCATCTGCAAGGTGCCCTCGCTCAGCCTGATCAACGAGTACGACCTCGAGAACGAGGCCGAACTGGTTCGGGCGATAACCGGCCTCGACCTCTCGGCAGCCGAGCTGTACAGGATCGGGGAGCGGGTCATCACCATGGAGCGCATCTTCAACTCGCGGTTTGCCTGGCTGTATGACATGGATCAGGTGCCCGAGATGTTCACCCGCCGTCCCCTGCCCGACGGGCCGGCCGCCGGCCGCGCCTTCGCGCTCGACGGGATGTTGGCGGAGTTTTATGAGGTGATGGGCTGGCAGGCGATGGGACTTCCCACCGAGCGGAAGCTCAAAGAGCTGGAGCTGGACGAATTCGTGGACGAAGTGGTCCGCCGCAGCGCGGTCACGCGACAGGAGGTTCGATGAAGGAGCTTCTGCGGGGGCAGGCCGGAGTGCGCTTTGCCAAGCTGATCGACGAGCAGTGTGCGCAGATCCACGAAGCCAGCTGCCGGATCCTCGAGCGGATTGGAGTGGAGGCCGGGCATCAGCAGGCTCGAGAGATTCTGGGGGAGGCAGGTGGGAAGGTCGACGGCGAGCGGGTGCGTTTGAGCCGCGATCTGATCGACTGGGCCCTGGACAAGTCGCCCTCAGGCTTCACCCTGTACGGCCGGGGAGATGAGCACAGCATGCCCGTGGAAGGGACCAACGTCTTCTACGGCAACGGCTCGGAAACCCCGATCATGATCGACCATCGCTCGGGTGCCCGGCGCCAAGGAACCCTGGCGGACGTGACCGAGGGCATCAGGTTGATCGATGCGCTGCCCCACATCGATTTCGTGATGTCGTTCGCGCTCCCCTGGGATCTGGACACGGACGTGGTCTATCTGGAGCAGTTCAAGGCGATGATGGCCAACACCACGAAGCCCTTCGCCTACGTGGCGCCGCGCCTGAGCGACGTGGCGGGCATGGTGGCCATGATGGAGGCCGAAGCCGGTGGCGAAGAAGCCCACCGCGCGCGGCCGCGGGGGCTCAGCTACATCAATGTGACCCACCCTTTGCGGCACTCGCAGGAGGATCTCGAGAAGCTGATGTTCGTGGCGGGCAAGGGCATTCCCTTGGTCTACAACCCGGCGGTCCTCCGCGGAGCCTCGGGGCCGATGACGATCCCCGCCGCGCTGGCCGTGGCCAACGCCGGCGAGCTCTTCGGCCTGGTGCTCGCCCAACTGATCAACGAGGGGACGCCGGTCTCGCTCTCCGGGGGCACGCAGGACAAGCTCGACATGCGCAGCACCATCGACGTCTACTCCGCGCCCGAGAACCGGGTGGCCTTCGCGGAGATGGCCAACTGGTACGACAAGGCGCACTGGGGCCTGGGCGGAGCGACCGACAGCAAGGTGGTCGACGAGCAGGCCGCTGCGGAAGCCGCCCTCAGCCTGACCCTGGAATCGCTCGCCGGTTCGAACCTCATTCACGACGTCGGCTACATGGAGTCGGGCATGTCCAATTCGCTGGCTCAGCTGGTCATCTGTGACGAGATCATCGGGTGGATCAAGCGGTTCATGCAACCGCTCGAGGTGAACGACGAGACTCTGGCTCTCGACATGATCGAAAGAGTGGCGCCCGAGGGCGACTACCTGCTGGAAGACCACACCATGAATCATCTGAACGACGACTGGTATCCGCGGGTGTTCGATCACCGCACCTTCGACAAGTGGACGGCGGCCGGGGGCAAGACCCTGTCCGAGCGGGCCGCGGGCCGCGTTGATGAACTGATCCAGAAGCACGAGGTCGAACCGCTGGCGGATGACCTTTCCGAGCGGCTCGACGAAATCATTCAAGAGTTCAAGACGTCCGAGTAGTCCGGGAGCGAGGCCGAGGCGCTCGGAAACGCGGCCCCGGCCGGCTTTGGCCGCTCAACCTTTAGGAGGAAGCAATGAAAGATGTGAGGAATGCGTCCCGCATCGGGCGCCTGCAGTTTCTGAGCGACGAGCAGAAGCGGGATATCTACTTGGCCGCGCTCGAGATCGCGGGCTCGATCGGGATGAAGGTCTACCACGAAGAGGCCCGTGGACTTTTGGCCGACGCTGGGGCCCAGGTCGAGGGGGAGCTGGTCAAGATGCCGCGGCACCTGATCGAGCAGGCGAGGCAGAGCGTTCCCGCGGTGACCTTGGTCTACGGCCGCGAGGGCGAGCTCGCGATGGAGCTCGGCGGCTACAACAGCTATTTCGGCACCGGCTCGGACCTGATGCACACCTATGATCTGGAGACGCGGGAGCGCCGGGCCAGCGTGCTCGAGGACGTCGCCCGCGCGGCCCGGCTTTGCGACGCCCTGCCGCACATGGATTTCATCATGTCCTCGGCTCACCCCACCGATGTCAATCCGCACCACTCTTACCTGCTGAGCTTTCGGGAGATGATGCGCAACTCGACGAAGCCCCTGGTGATGACGGCGGAGAACGCCGACGACCTGCGGGTGATGGTGGAGGTGGCCCAGGAGCTTCGCGGCGGCGAGGAGCAGTTGCGGCAAAAGCCCTACTTCGTGGTCTACAACGAGCCGATCAGCCCGCTCGAGCATCCGGTGGAGAGCGTGGAGAAGCTCTTCCTTTGCGCCGATACCGGAGTTCCCTCGATCTATTCCCCGGCGCCGCTCGCCGGCGCCACCGCCCCGATCACCGTCGCCGGCCATACCGCGCAGGGCGTGGCCGAGAGCCTCTTCGGGCTGGTGATGCACCAGCTGCGCAAACCCGGCGCTCCCTTCCTCTTCGGCATCGGTGCCGCGGTGCTCGACATGGTGACGGCGCAATCCAGCTACAACGCTCCGGAGTACTACCAGACCTACATGTGCATGGTGGACATGGCACGTTGGCTGGACATTCCCAATTGGGGTTACGGCGGGACCAGTGATTCCCAGCTGCTGGACGCCCAGGCGGGCATGGAGATCGCCCAGCTCACCTTCATGGCAATGATGCAGGGCTCCAATCTCAATCACGATGTGGGCTACCTGGACTTCGGCCTGACCGGCTCGCTCGAGGAGATCGTGGTGGTCGACGAGTTCGTGGGGATGAACCGCAGGCTCTTCCGCGGAGTGGAGGTGGACCGGGAGACCGTGACCGTGGATACCGTGCGCGAGGTGGGACCGGGGGGGCACTACATGACCACCGAACACACCTATCGGCACCTGCGTTCGGCGCAGTGGCGGCCCACCATCCTCAATCGCTACGGATACGAGAAATGGCAGACCGAGGGCTCCAAGGACCTGCGGGAGAAGGCGGGGGACAAGGCGCGCAAGCTCCTGGCCGACCATCAACCCCCCGCCTTGCCCGAGCACGTGGGCCGCGTGCTCGACGAGAAGGTGAACGGCTTCACCGAGCGGGTGGCCTAGATGGCCGCGAGGCAGACCAAGAATCCGTGCACGCCTCGCGCCGATGCCCCCGAGGTGCGGCTGGACGGGGAGACCCTCAGCCTCGAGGACGTCCGCCGGGCCGCGCGCGGCGAGGCCCGGGTGGCGGTGGCCGAGCAATCCCGGTTGCGCATAGACCGAGCCCGCGCCTACGTCGACAAGATAGTGCGAGAAGGCCAGGTGGTCTATGGAGTGACCACGGGCTTCGGTAAGTTCGCCGACGTTTCCATCGACCAGTCGGAGGTACTCGAGCTACAGCGCAATCTGGTGCTCAGCCACTGCTGCGGCGTGGGCGTGCCCCTGGACGCAGAGGAGGCCCGCGCCCTCATGGTGCTGCGCGCCAACGTTTTGGCCAAGGGCTACTCGGGCGCGCGCTACGCCGTGCTCGAGACCCTGGTCGAGATGATAAACCGCGGCGTCTATCCCCACGTTCCCGCCAAGGGCTCGGTAGGGGCCTCGGGGGATCTTGCTCCGCTCGCCCACCTGGCCGCCGTGATGATCGGCGAAGGCCGGGCGTGGGTGGATGGAGAGTGGGCGTCGGGGGCCGCCGCCATGAAGGCGGCCGGCATCGAGCCCCTGGTGCTCGAGGCCAAGGAGGGCCTCGCCCTGATCAACGGCACGCAACTGATGTCCGCTCTGGGCACGCTTACCCTTTTGGCCGCCGAGAACCTGCTCAAGTGCTGCGATATCGCGGGCGCCATGACTCTCGAGGCCTTGCGGGGAACCGATGCGGCCTATCTGCCCCGCACCCAAGAGGTCCGGCCTCACCGCGGCCAAGTGGCCACGGCCGGCAACCTGATGCGGCTGCTCCAGGGGAGCGAGATCCTGCCCTCGCACCGCGATGACGAACTCGACAAGCGGGTGCAGGACGCCTACTCCCTGCGCTGCATGCCCCAGGTGCATGGAGCCGCCAAGGACGCGCTGGATTTCGTCCGCCGGGTACTCGAAGTCGAGGTCAACTCGGCCACGGATAACCCGCTGGTGTTCCCCGAGGCTGAGCTGATCGTCTCCGGGGGCAACTTCCACGGCCAGCCGGTGTCTCAAGCGCTCGACTTCCTGGCGGTGGCGCTCACCTACAGCGGGGGAATAGCGGAACGCCGCGTGGAGTACCTGCTCGACCCGGCGACCTCGGAACGCCTGCCCGCCTTCCTCACCCCCCGAGGCGGCATCAACTCCGGTTTGATGATTCCCCAGGTGACGGCGGCGGCGCTGGTGTCCGAGAACAAGACCCTGGCTCATCCGGCCTGCGTCGACTCGATTCCCACTTCGGCCAACAAGGAGGATTACGTCAGCATGGGCGCCTTCGCCGCCCGTAAGGCTGTGGACGTGGTGAAGAACACGACCTGGGTGGTGGCAGTGGAGATGCTCGCGGCGGCCCAGGCCCTGGAATATGGCGAAGGGCTGCGTCCGGGACACGGTGTGCAGGCCGCCTATCGCCTGATCCGTCAGACCGTGCCCCCCCTGGCCGAGGACCGGCCGCAGACCCCGGACATAGAGGCGATCGCCGAGCTCATGAGCAGCGAACGGCTTTGCCGGGCGGTCGAAGAGGCGGTGGGCCCGCTGGACTTGGCGGCGGCGCCGTAGGCGGGTGGGTTCCGGTCGAAACGAAGAACACGACGGCAGACAAGGAGAGAAAATGGCTTTCGACAAGTTGATCGAGTTGGTTCAGGCGGGCGATGGAGAGCTGGTGGCCGCCGAGGTGCAGAAACAGCTAGACGCGGGCAGTCCCGCCCCGGCGATTCTGAACGATGGCTTGATCGCGGCCATGGATATCGTGGGCGAGAAGATGGAATCCGAGGAGATGTTCATCCCGGAAGTCCTCCGCTCGGCCAAGGCCATGGAGCGGGGGCTCGCGGTGATGAAGGACGAGTTGGCCCTGGACGACGTGCAGGCAAGCGGTAAGGTAGTCATCGGGACGGTCAAAGGCGACCTCCACGACATCGGCAAGAACCTGGTGAGCATGCTGCTGAGCAGCGCCGGCTTCGAAGTGATCGATGCCGGAATCAACGTGGCGCCCGACGCCTTCGTCGCCAAAGTCGAGGAGACCGGCGCCAACTTCTTGGCGATGTCGGCTCTGCTGACCACGACCATGCCCATGATGAAGCAGACCATCGCCGAATTGGAAAAGCGCGGGTTGCGTGACCGGGTCAAGGTGATCATCGGGGGCGCTCCGGTGAACCAGGGCTATGCCGACGAACTGGGTGCGGACGGTTACGCCAGCGATGCCGGCGCGGCGATCAAGCTGGCCAAGAGCCTTCGGGCTTAGGCGGCCCCAGAGAGGAAGGCCCATGACTCCCCGCGATAAGGTCCAGAGATTCATGGAGCTCTTTTCGGTTCCAGAGTTCCTGTCCGCGCAGCTCGACCGCTTCGTGGAGCCGGCAGAGATGGAGCTCGTGCTGCTCCTGGACGGTGGCGACCTGACCCTCGAGGAGGTCGAGAGGCGGCTGCGGGAACGGTTGCAGGACAACTTGCCGGCCTCGCTCGACCGCTTCGTGATGCGCGCCTGGCGCCGCGGGCTTGTGGATCTCGCCTGGGTCGAGGCGGGCGGTAAGGCCGCCGAGCCTCAACTGCTGCGTGAGGGCATCTGTATGGGCAGGCAGGGCTCGGAACTGGCCTTCGCCACGCACCGCGACGGCATGACCGGTCTTGTACTCCGCGCTGCCGACTTCCACACCCGGTTTGAGATCTGGGCCATTCACGAGGGCTGGAAAGACATCTCTCCCGAACTTCGCACCCGGCTCAACGACTGGGAGCGCGACTACTACCGCGAACTCAAGCGGGAGCAGATCGAAGCGCTCAAGCGGGGGGAGGAGCCTGATCGGCGGCTGGAGAACGCCGAGTACCTGCTGCCCGACGAGGCCGCCGCCGTGATCGACGAGGTGGAGCACGTCTATCTGTGGCCGTGCAATTGCCGGGCGATGATGGGCGAGTGCGAAAAACCCGTCAACGTCTGTCTGCGCTTCGAGAACGACCGAGATCTGGGTTGGGAGATATCAAAGGAAAGGGCCAAGGAGATTCTGCGGGAGGCGCACCAGGCGGGCCTGATGCATTCGGGCGAATTGGTGCGTGATGGGGATAAGGTGCGCGGGGCGATTTGCAACTGCTGTTCGGATTGCTGCTTTCCCCACCTGGTGGCGGAGGAAATGGGCGCGCAGAAGCTCTGGCCGCGGTCGCGGCACGTGGCCCAGCGGGAGGAATCGCTCTGCAGCACCTGCGGCCGCTGCGCCCGCCGCTGCCCCTTCGGCGCTTTCGAGATAGTGGGCAGGGGCGAGGAGCGCGTGCTGCTGTTTCACGAGGAGAAGTGCCGCGGCTGCGCGGTTTGCCTGGGAGCGTGCAGAGAGGGGGCCATCTCCATGGCGCCGCTGCCGCAGGCGGAGCGGAGATCCGCGTGAGCGGCTTCCCGCGGCAGCAGGCCGACCTGATCGTTACCACCGACGGACCGCTGCTGACCTGCGCGGCCCCGGACGGAGGACTGGGCCTCTTGGAGGGCGGAGCGGTTGCGGCCCGTGACGGGGTCATCGTCTGGGTGGGAGGCAAAGCTCAAGCTGAAGTCGAGGTTAGTCTTTCCGAGGATGCCCGCCGGGTGGACTGCGGGAGCCGGGTGCTGATGCCCGGGGTGGTGGAGTGCCACAGCCACCCGGTGTTCGGTGGCGACCGCGCCGGCGAATTTCAGATGCGGGTAACGGGCAGTGACTACGAGGAGATCGCGCGGGCCGGCGGCGGCATCATGAGCACCGTTAGGGAAACCCGCGCCGCTTCGCCCGAGTTGCTTCTCGAGCGCGGCCGCCGGCACCTGGACTGGATGCTGGACTACGGCATCACCACGGTCGAGGCCAAGAGCGGCTACGGTCTGGACACCGACAGCGAGCTGCGACTGCTCGAAGTCATCGCCGAACTCGGTCGCACACACCCCGCCACGGTGGTGGCCACCTTCCTCGGGGCCCACACGGTGCCTCTCGAGTACCGGGGGAGGGCCGACGATTACGTCGACCTGGTGGTGGAGGAGATGCTCCCCCGGGTGGCCGAGGCCGAGCTGGCCCGCTTCTGCGATGTCTTCTGCGAGGATGTAGCCTTCAACCTCGACCAGAGCCGTAGAGTTTTGCAGGCGGCCAAGGAATACGGCCTGCTGCCCAAGATCCACGCCGACCAACTGAGCGCAGGAGGCGGGGCCCAATTGGCCGCCGAGGTGCAGGCGGTCTCCGCCGAGCATCTGGATTACATCGACGGGGCGGGGATAGCCGCCCTGGCCGAGGCGGGAGTCACCGCGGTGCTGCTTCCTGGGGCCGTTTTCTTCTTGGGCCGCACCCACTACGCTCCGGCACGCGCCCTGCTCGAAGCGGGAGTGCCGGTCGCCATCTCCACGGATTTCAACCCCGGTACCTGTTACTCCGAGAACCCCTTCCTCATGGGGACCATCGCCTCCTGTTACATGGGGCTCTCGGCGGCGCAGGTGATCGTGGGACTCACCCGGCGGGCGGCGGGAGCCCTGGGCATGGAGGAGGAGGTGGGCTCGCTCGCGCCCGGCCGCCGGGCAGACATCCTGGTCTTGGAGAGTGAGGATTATCTCGATCTGCCGTACCACTTCGGGGTCAATCCGGTGGCGGCGGTGTTCAAGAACGGACGGCTGGTTCGAGATCGATCCGGCGGCGGCCGCGGCGGCCTGGTGTCCGCCGGGAAGCCGCAGGCGGCAGAAGCCAAAGCAGGGAGGGCGGAATAGATGCAGGTGCTGGAATGCGTGCCCAACATAAGCGAGGGCCGAGATCTGGCGCTGGTCGAGGAAGTGGTGGAGCAGATCCGCCGGGCCTCCGGCGTGGAGTTGCTGGACTACTCCTCAGACGCGGACCACAACCGGAGCGTGATCACTTACGTGGGGCCTCCCGAGGCCGTGCTGGACGCCACGGTGGCCCTGTGCCGCAAAGCCTACGAACTGATCGACATGCGCACCCATGAGGGGGGTCATCCGCGGATGGGCGCCGTGGACGTGGCTCCCTTCATCCCCCTGCGGGGCATCTCCACCGAAGAGGCGGTCGAATTGGCCCGGCGCTTGGGACGGGCCATCGGCGAACTGGGGGTTCCCGTCTACTACTACGAGGACGCGGCCACGCGGCCGGAGAGGCGCAACCTGGCCGACGTGCGCCGCGGCGAGTACGAGGCTCTGCGGGAGAAGTTGGCGGAGCCCGAGTGGGCGCCGGACGCGGGACCCGCCGAGTTCAACGAGAAGTCGGGAGCGACCGCCGTCGGCGTGCGCTTCCCCCTGATTGCCTTCAACGTCAACCTGGCGACCACCGAAGTCGAGATCGCCCGACGCATAGCCAACGCCGTCAGGGCCAAGACCGGGGGCTACGTCAACGTCAAGGCCATGGGGCTCGAGCTGGAGGATAAGGGTCAGGTTCAGGTTTCGATGAACCTGGTCCAGTACGAGGAGACCCCGATCCACCGAGTGGTCGAGACCGTCCGCTTCGAGGCGGCCAGACACGGGGTGAGTGTGGCAGGGTGCGAGTTGATCGGCCTGGCTCCGCTCGCGGCGTTCGAGGAGGTCATCCGCCACTACCTACAAATACACGACTTCTCTCTGGAGCAAATAATCGAGACCCGGCTGCTCGAAGGCCTCGGCAGGGAACTCGAGACCCGGGAGCCGCGCCCTGGGGCAGACGAGCCCGGCGAAGCGGCTCGCCGACACTAAGGAGGCCGCAATGGAACCTCAGACGAAGGCACTTCTCGAGAGCATCGCCTCGGACTCGCCCGTGCCCGGAGGGGGAAGCGTTTCCGCGCTTGCGGGAGCTTTGGGGGCAGCGCTCGGAGCCATGGTCTCGCGGCTGACCGCGGCCAAGCGGGCAGGCACCATGCAGGGTAGCCGGGTGGAGGACCTGATCGGCGATTTTGACCGGGCCCGGGAACGGCTGGCCGACGGTTTCGACCGAGACGCCGCTTCCTACGAGGGGGTTATCGCCGCCTACCGGCTGCCCAAGGGAACCGAAGAGGAGCAGCGTGCGCGCAAGGAGGCGGTGCAGGCGGCCATGCGGCACGCCACCAGCGTGCCGCTCGAGACCGCACGTCTCTGCGACCGGGTGCTCGACCTCTGCCTGCTCGCCGCCCGGCAGGGTTACGAACCGGCGGTGACCGATGCCGGGGTGGGCGCGCTGTTGGCCTATGCCGGGGGGATGGGCGCCCTCTACAACGTGGAGGTCAACCTGGGCTCGGTGGACGATCGGCAGTTCGTCGAGACGATTCGACAGGAACTCGAAAGCCTGCGGGCCGGAATTGAGCACAAGCGCCGTTCCGCCGACGAGCGGGTCCGCGAGGTGCTCCGTGGATAGCATCGCCCGGGACGCCATGCAGATCACCCTACCCTCGGAACTGCCGCCGGCTCCGCATTTCTCCCCGGGGATCCGCCGGGCTCCGGACCGCGGATATGACCTGAACGCCGAGGATACCGTCATCGCGGTGAAGAACGCCCTGCGCTACGTCCCGCCCGGACTGCATGAAACCCTGGCGCCCGAGTTCTTGGAAGAACTGAGGACGCGCGGCCGCATCTACGCCTACCGCTACCGTCCCGAAGGAAATCTCAAGGCCAAGCCGGTCGACCAGTACAAGGGCATCCTCGAAGCGCGTTGCCTGCAGCTCAACATAGACAACAACCTGGACTTCGACGTCGCCCTCTATCCCTACGAACTGGTGACCTACGGGGAGACCGGGCAGGTCTTCCAGAACTGGCTGCAGTATCGCTTGGTCAAGCGCTATTTGGAGCAGATGCGCGAGGATCAGACGCTGGTGATCGCCTCGGGTCATCCGGTCGGCCTCTTCGCCAGCCGGCGCGAGGCCCCCCGGGTGATCAACACCAACGGCCTCACCGTGGGGGAATACGACAACGCGAAGGACTTCCACTGGGCCGCGCAGCTGGGCGTGGCCAACTACGGCCAGATGACCGCAGGCGGCTGGATATACATCGGTCCGCAGGGGATAGTGCACGGCACCTACATCACCCTCCTCAGCGCCGGCCGGCTCTACCTGGGGCTGCCCGAATCGGCCAGTCTGGCGGGGAAGCTCTACCTGAGTTCGGGCTTGGGGGGCATGAGCGGGGCGCAACCCAAGGCCGCCGATATCGCCGGCGCGGTGAGCGTTACCGCGGAGGTCGACGACTCGCGGATCCAAACCCGGCTCGAGCAGGGCTGGGTCCAACGGGCCTCGGCCGATCTGGCGGAGATCTTCGCTTGGGTGGCCGCGGCCAAGCGGGAAGGCCGGGCGGAATCCATCGCCTATCACGGCAACGTGGTCGATCTCTGGCAGTACGTGGTGGACCACGAGATCACCGTGGAACTGGCATCTGATCAGACCTCCTGTCACGCCGCCTATGACGGCGGGTACGTGCCGGCGGGCTACAGTTTTGCCCAGGCGCGCAAGCTGCTCGCCGACGATCCCCAGGCCTATGCCCGCGAAGTGGATCGTTCGCTCCGCCGGCAATTCGAACTCATCCGGGTGATGACCGAGCAGCGGGGCACCCGCTTCTGGGACTATGGCAACGCCTTTCTCAAGGCGGTCTTCGATGCGGGCGTGACCGAGGTCGCGCGAAACGGAGTGGACAGCCGCGGAGGCTTCATCTATCCCTCCTACGTCGAGAGCCTCATGGGCCCGATCTGCTTCGACAAAGGCTTTGGGCCGTTTCGCTGGGTGTGTGCCAGCGGGGATCCCGGCGATCTGGACAAAACCGACGCGGCGGCCATGAGCCTGATCGACCCGGAGCGAGGCGGCCAAGACCGCGACAACTACGTGTGGATCCGCGACGCCAAGAAGAATCGCTTGGTGGTGGGCTCTCAGGCGCGGATTCTCTACTCCGACGCCGAGGGGCGGGTCCGCATTGCGCTCAAGTTCAATCAGATGGTGAGGGACGGGGAGGTGGGCCCCATCGTGCTGGGACGGGATCACCACGATGTTTCCGGCACCGACTCGCCCTACCGGGAGACGGCAAACATCTACGACGGCTCGCGTATCATGGCCGAGATGGCCTTCCATTGCTGGGCGGGCAACGCCGCCCGGGGAATGACCTTGGTGGTGGCCTCAAACGGGGGCGGCGTGGGCATCGGCAAGGCGATAAACACCGGCTACGCCCTCGTGCTCGATGGCAGCCCGCGGGTGGACGAGATCATCCGCTCCGCTGTCGAGTGGGACGTGATGGGAGGCATCGCCCGCCGTTCCTGGGGACGCAATCAGCCGGCCATGGATACCGCACGCGACTGGAACCGGGAGAACACGGAGCGAGGCCAGATCACCCTGCCTTATGTCCCCGAGCCGGGCCTGGTCGAGCGCATCGTGGGCCTCTAGTGGCACCCCCGAGAGGACGTGGATCGAGAAAATGAAGGAGTCTGCATGTTCGTGGTCATAGGAGAACGCATCAACACCTCGCGCAGCGCCGTCCAGGAGGCGGTGGCGAACCGCGATGCCGGCTACGTCGCGGAGGATGTGAAGCAGCAGGCCGAAGCCGGCGCTGCCTACATCGACGTGAACGCCGGCGCCCGCATCGGGCATGAGGCCGAGGACATGCGCTGGTTGCTCGAGGTGATTCAGGGCGCGGTCGACCTGCCCCTTACTCTGGACAGCCCAGACCCGGCCGTGCTGGAGATGGCCTACGAATTGGCTCGGCGCGAGCCCATGATCAACTCGATCAGTCTGGAGACCGAGCGCTGGGAGCAGATGGCTCCCTTCTTGGAGGGAAAGGCCTGTTCGGTCATCGCGCTCTGCATGGACGACACCGGACTGCCTGCGGATTCCGATGAAATCGTTTCCCGAGCGAAGCTGCTGTCTGCTGGGCTGGAGGAACTGGGGATCCCCCGGGAGAAGACCTTCATCGATCCCTTGGTTCAGCCGATCAGCACCGATCAGACCAAAGGGGTCATGGTTCTCGATGCTCTCGCCCGGATGAACCGGGAACTCCCGGGAATCAAAAGCACCTGTGGGCTCTCCAACATCTCCTACGGTCTGCCGAAGCGCAAGATCATCAACCGGCACTTTCTCACTCTGATGATGGGGGCGGGCCTTACCAGCGCAATCATCGACCCGCTCGACGTGCAAATCATGGCCTCGATCAGGACCAGCGACATGCTCCTGGGAAATGACGAGTACTGCGGCGACTACCTCCAGGCGGTGAGAGCCGGGCAGATCGAGGGGTAGCCCACCCGGGCGAAGTCCGCCGACAGGCGAGGACCTCGCCGCCCAAACTGTGAGATAAGGACAATACTCCCGCTTCAGGGCCTATTCACCCCTGGTTTGACACGGCCCCAGCTCGAGGGTAGAGTGACTTTCCGCCAGGAGGGTGTCGTTCGATGCCACCGTCCGTCCCCCAAGCGGATGACGGTTGCTTTTTTTGGGCGCGAGAAGAGGGAGGCAAAGCCAGTTGGCACAGAAGCGGGTGGCTGTCCCCGTGTACTACGGGATCGCCACCGATCTGCGCGATGCTATCGAGTCGGGGGAGCTTAGTCCCGGCGAACTGATCCCGTCCGAGGCCCAGCTCTGCGAAACCTACGGGGTTAGCCGCATGACGGTGCGGCAGGGTCTGAACCTTCTTTCCGAAGCCGGCTACATCAACTCGGTTCCCGGGCGGGGCAGCTTTGTCGTCCATCCGAGCTACGAGCGGGTGCTGATCGAGGTGCAGCCCACCCGTCTGCCCGACGGCAGCCTGCCCGATTGCCTGATGCTGGAGATCGGGTTTCACCGCGCCGATTCCTCTGTGGCCCAAGCGCTGGACATCGACGAAGGTGCCGATGTCCAAGTGATTCGGCGGGTGCTGGGCGCCAATGGGGATCCCATCTGTTTTGACCGGATCTTCGTTCCCCCTGATTGGGACCTGAACGAGATCGAAGAAGAGGCCGCCCCGGTTGCCCAATTCGTCTCCCGGCTGGCCGAGCACCCCTTCCTGCATGTCAAGCTGACGATCAGGGGCCGCGAGGCCGAACCGGAAGCCGCCGCTCATCTGAAGCTCCCGGAGCCTCCTTTTGCGATTCACGTCGAGCAGCAGATTCTGAGCGCCGAAGCGGATCCGGTGGCCTGGGCCGTCAGCGTCTTCGATCCGGAGGGCTACCGCCTAAAGGGGGAATTCGGTCCGGTGCGCCGCCGCCTCTAGCTCGGGCTTTCTTTTCTTGGGCGTTTGGGCCACCAGTTCCAGTCGCCCAGAAGCACGGCGATGGCGGGGACCAGAGCGGTGCGGACGACGAAGGTGTCGAGCAGCACTCCCAGCGACACGGCGAAGCCGATCTGCACCAGTCCGGTGATCTGACCGCTCATCATTGCGGCGAAGGTGCCGGCCATGATGATCCCCGCTGAGGTGATGATGCCCCCGGTCTTGGCGACGGCCAGGCGGGTCCCCTCGCGGTTACCGTGGCGCTCCACCTCTTCCTTGACCCGGCCCATCAGGAAGATGTTGTAGTCCATGCCCAGGGCCACCAGCATGACGAACATGAAGATGGGCACCCACCAGGTGACGCCTCCGGTGCCCAACAGGTCGCTGAAAACCAGCCTGACGATCCCCAGGGTGGCGCCGTAGGAGACCAGGATCGTGAGGATCAGGTAGACCGGAGCCACCAGGGCCCGGAGCAAGAGCACAAGCACCACGAAGACTCCGATCAGCACGAAGACGATCGAGCGCACCATGTCCCCGGCGGAGGCGCTCTGTAGATCGGCGACCACTGCGGAGGCGCCCTCGACGTAACCTTCGACCGAGGTTTGCTCCTGCATCAGGCCGCGGAGGGTGTCCACGGTGGCAAGGGCTTCTTCGGCGTAAGGACCGGAGTCGAGAACCACCTGGAGCCGGGCCGCTCGGGCATTGGCGGAGAAGTAGGCTTCGCGCAGTTGGCGCAGTCCTTCGTTGTTCTTGATGTAGGTATCCGGCAACATGATGGCGCCCTCGCGGTCCCGGAACTGCTCCTGTAGCCCCTCGAGACCCTCGGCCAGGTCACCGAGAACCGCGGCGGGGCCTTTCGGCAGAGAGGACAACGAGCCCTGCTGCACGGCGGTGAACAATTGCTGAAGAGACTCGTTCGCCTTCCGGTAGCCGGGGTCGTTTTGTACTTCAGGATAAGCCTCGCCCAACTGATCCAAGTAAGCGCGCAAATCGAGCAGCGCGCCGCCGGCTTCCTGAATCATGTCGGTCGGAGCGAGCGCGGTCAGGGGCCCGAGGTCCGCCAGTTGTTGCTGCGCCTGTCTGACGCCCGCCAACTGATCCTCGAGTTGGCCGGAGACCTGCAGAGTGTCCTGGTCCAAGGATCCGCTGAAACTCCGCACCTCCCGCACGTGCTCGAGGCCCTGCACGCGCTGCGCCAATTCTCGTTGCATCTTCAGTCTGGACGGCGCCGTCATGCTGTCTTCGCCCACCAGAACCAGGGTGAGCGGTTGCATGGTTCCCGCGCCCAAGGAGTCGGAGAGCACGCCGAACCCTTCGCGCGCCTCCATGTCCTTGGGGAGGTCGGCGAGCAGGTCGAATGTCCGGTGCTGGCCCTCGCCGTAAACGGCCAGCGGCAAAAGCAGCGCGAGACCCACTCCGAGCGCGAGCCACGGGTGACTGGTTACCCGGGTGCTCCACCAGTGCCAAATGCGCGACTCACCCACACCGGCCGAACGCCGGGGCCAGAAGGCGTGGTCTCCCAGCAGGGCAAGCAGGGCGGGAGTGAGCGTGAGGCCGGCAATGAGGGTGACGAAGACCCCGACGGCCACGCTGGGGCCGGTGGTGTTGAACAGACCCAGCTTGGCGAAGGCCATGGTCGAAAGGCCGACGATCACGGTGCCCGCGCTGGAGGCGATGGTCTCGCCCACGGTCCTGACCGTTTCGGTGGCGGCCTCGCGGGGCGCATCCTTCTTCGTCATCTCTTCGCGGAAACGGCTGATCAAGAAGAGGCAGTAGTCGGTGCCGGCCCCGAATAGGATCACTATCAGGAAGATGTTGGTGTATCCGGAAATGGTGATGATGCCGTCTCCGAGGAGGGCGACAAATCCGCGGGAGATCAGGTAGGCCAGGGCGATGGTCCCCAGGGGGATCAGCGGGCTCACCGGGGAGCGGTATACGGCGAGCAGGATGAGGATCACCAGCACTATGGTGATCCAGGTGGTCGAGTCCAGGCTTTCTCGGGTGGCCTGGTCGTAAGCCCCGATGATCGCCGCATCCCCGGTGATGTAGGTCTTGAGCGAGGCGGGGGCCGCATCGAGCCGTTCGCCGATTTGCTCGAGCGCCTGCCGGGTCACCTCTTCGGTGCCGATGCTGGAGAAGGCCACGGAGATCAACGCCACCCGGCCGTCTTCAGCGACCAGAGCCGCCGCCGTTTGCTCCTCGGCGCCGATGGGGCTGGTCACCCGCTCCACGACCTGCGGAGCGTCCGCGCTCCGGAGCCAATCGGTTATCTCTCCGATGAAGGCGCCGGTCTCGCCCTCGAGCAGGGAGCCGCGGTCGGACTGACCCGACGCGGAAGCGTTCCCCCCCTCGCTCGCCTGAAAGACGATGGCGGCGCTGCTGGGCGAGTTGCGTTCGGGGAAGTACTCTTCGACCGTCTGGGCAGCTTCGATGCTGGGCGCTTCGGCCTGCAGAAAAGCCCGTTGGTCATTGACCGCGACGTCGTCGATATTGGGGGCGACCAGGGTGATGATCCCGGCCGCCAAGATCCAAGCGGCGACGATCGCCCAGCGGTAGCGTGCGGCCAAACGGCCGATCAGTGCGAACACGGGAGCCTTACGCCCTCTGAACCTTCTTGCGCCGCTTATACGTCTGCGCCAGTTCCAGGAAGATGCCGACGTCGCGGTCCAGGTCGCCCTGGGTGCCGTCGAAGTAGAAGACGCGGATGGGCATGTCGTCGTGCTCGCGGCTCACCCGGGGATAGACGGCTTCAGTCACGATCCCGTTCATGCAGGAGAAGGGGCTGATGTCGACCACTCCGTCGGCGCCTTTGTGATGGAGGTAGATCGCCCCGCCGGTGGAGAGCACCATTTCGCCCATCGCTCCGCTGTGCGGCAGGTAGGGGCGCGAGTACTCCAGAAGTTCGGGCACCTCCGGCTCTTCGTAACCCCGGAACACGTCTTCGAACACCGTCATCAGCGCGTGTTCGTCGCGGTGTTGCACCCTGGTGGTGATCCAGTGCTTCAGCCACTCCTTGGAAACCCGCCGCTTTTCCTCGCGGAAGCGCCGGAAGCGTTCTTCGTTGGTGTACCAGAGCCATTCGCCTACTCCGGCCAGCCAACACTCTCCGCCCTCGGCTTCGATGCGGCGGATGAGCTCATCGTTGGAGAAGGTGTTCAGCCGGCAGAAGATCTCGCCCACCACGCCGATCAACGGACGTTCCTCGTCGCGAACCGGGATGGCCGCGAAATCGTCCTTCACTCGGCGCAGCGCCTCTTTGAGCTCGTCAAGCCGCTTGCCGTGGGCCACCTGGGGGCGTGACACCACCGCGGCCACCTGCTCGAGGCCCTTCTGGTAGACCTCATCGGTCTGACCCGGGTTCACCTCGTACGGCCGGGTCTTGAGCAGCAGCTTCATCAAGATGTCGTTGGCCACCACGGTGCGCCAGGCGGTGCGGATCAGCTCCTGCGCGTGCTCGCCGATGCCGGCGTAACCGTCGGCCGAGGTGATGGAGAGGATCACCACGTCCTCGTAGCCCAGATCGTCCATCAGCCGCCGCTGAAGAGCCGCATACTGACCGAAGCGGCAGGGGCCATTGGCGGTGGGCAGCAGCAGGGCGAGCTTGCCTGGATCGATCCCCTCGTCCTCGATGAGCTTCATGAAGTCGCCCATCACCACCTTCTGGGGATAGCACTCGTCCCCCGAGGTGTAGCGCCCGCCCAACTCGAGCGTGCGCGCATCGGAATCGGGAGTCACCTTGGCGTCCAGCCCGATGGAACGCAGCGCCGCGGCCAGCAGGAAGGAACCGCCGTAAGGCATCTGGGGAATGTAGAGTTCGCGGCCGGTCAGATCGACGTCGGCCGAGACCAGGGGGCTGCTGTCGGCTCCCCGGGCCGCCGAGGGCGAAAGCCGCGGGAAAGCCTCGTGGGCCGCCTGGGAGGAGCCGTGCCCGTTGCCGTTCGCGCCTTGGTTTCTCGTGGTGCTGCTCAAAATCGTCCTCCTATGCCGAGCGGGCGACGTCGGCCCGCTCCCGGCTCCACCAGCGCAGGAAGCCCTTGCTATCCAGGTAGGCTTCGCAGCGGGTCATCGCTCCCGCGTCATTGGTGTGCTCGTCGAACTGAAGGGTCAGGAAGGGCTCGGGACTGGCCTCGGCCATGAAGTGCTTGATGTAGCTGTCCGGGCCGCACTTGAAGTTGGTCATGTAGATGACGTGCAGATTGGGGTACGCGGCGATCACCTTGGCCGCCTGCAGGATCTTGCGCCCGTAATTCCAGTACATGTTGGGGTTGACCGAACGCACGTCCTCGTCCCAGAGCGGCAGGAAGTCCATGGGGATCACGTTCACCCCGTAGTATTTCCTGAGCTTGGCCGGCACGTCCATGTTGATCCCGCCGTCGTACATGTTGTACGGCCGGCCGACCAGCACGATCCCCAGTTCATCCTTCTCGCTCAGATCGCTGAGGGCCTGGGCGCCCATGCGCAGCAAGTCCTGGCGGAATTCGGACTGCGCCGCGTAGGCCTCTTTCACAGCGGCTTCAACGGTCTTGCGGTCCACGGATAGGGGTTTCATCAGCTCGACCAGCGTCTGGGAGACGTACTCCGGCCCTCGCCGGAAGTGCATGGTGGGCATCAGCAGCTTGTCGGCCGCAGCCTCGAAGCCGGGAGCCGACGCGATCACGAAGGGAAGGGTCTGGCCCCAGGGACAGGCGTGAGACTCCCACTCGGGGTGGTCGGTCTCTTCGTTCAGTTGGTTCGGGACCAGCACCCGATCCGCCCCGCGGTCGAGAAGCTCGGCCACGTGTCCGTGCGCCACCCTGATGGGGAAGCAGGGCTCGGCCACCGAATTCTCCACGCCCTTTTCCCGGATGCGCCGGTCGGTCTCGCCCGAGACCATCACGTCGAAGCCGCAGTTGCGGAAGAAGGTGGCCCAGAAGGGCAGGCGGTCGTAGGTGTACATCGCCCGGGGCACTCCAATGGTTCCCCGGGGAGCGTCCGAGCCGCTCGAGACCAGCTTGGAAGTCTCGACATCGTCGGCGGTCACGTAGGACATGACCAGCTTCTCGCGATAGTCGACCAGATCGGGGATCACCGGCAGCTTGTCGACCTTGGCCCGCTTGCGGTAGCGGTCGGAGCACTTGTCTCCCCAGTAGGTCTTCTCCTCGCCGATGGTGAACTGCCGGATGTCGCACTCGTTGGTGCAGCCTTTGCAGGTGAACTCCTTGATGGTGTAGTCCACCGCCTCGAGGTCCCAGCCCCGGAAGCCGGTTTCGTCGTGGGTGGCTTCCATCTTCTCGCGGGCGAGCAGGGCCATGCCGATGGCCCCCACCACGCCGTTGTGCGGCGGCACGATGATGTCCCGCTGCAGGATCTGGCTGAAAGCGGCGGCCACCGAGTCGTTGTAGGCGGTGCCGCCCTGGAAGTAGATGGTCTCGCCGATCCTGCGGGTGCCCACCAGGCGGTTCAGGTAGTTGTAGGCGATGGAGTAGGCCAGGCCCGCCACCAGGTCTCCGGTGGAGGCGCCGCGCTGAAGATAGGAGTTGACGTCGCGCTCCATGAATACCGTGCAGCGCTCGCCCAGGCGCACCGGGGCTTCGCTGGCCAGCGCGAGTTCGGCGAACTCGCCCTTGATCTGCACGCCCAACTTCTCCGCCTGTTCCTCGAGGAAGGAGCCGGTGCCCGCCGCGCAGGCCTCGTTCATGGCGAAGTCGACCACCACCCCGTCCTGCAGGCTGATGTACTTGGAGTCCTGGCCGCCGATCTCGAAGATGGTGTCGGGGATCCGCCCGGTCAGCTTGCGGCCGATGAAGGTGGCTCCGGTTTTGTGCGCGGTGATCTCGTCGTTCACGGTGTCGGCGCCGATCAGTTCGCCGATCAACTCGCGCCCGGAACCGGTGGTGCCCACGCCCCTGACGAGGATGCGGTCGCCGATTTCCTCTTGGATCTCGGCCAAGCCCCGGTTGACCACCTCGACCGGACGGCCTTCGGTCTTCAGATAGATCTCTTTGATCAGGTCGCCGGCCTCGTCGAGCACCACCAGGTTGGTGGAAACCGAGCCGATGTCGACGCCCAGGTAGACCGGCACGGGCTCGTGGGCGGAACCGCCGTTCCCGGTTGCCGACCCGGCCGCCGCCGAGCCGCCGTTACCGTTGCCGTTGCTCTTGAACTCATACGGCTTTACCCGGTCGCGAAGGAGCACCACGCGATCCATCAACAGCGGTGCGGCGGTGGGGAAGCGGTCCTCGCCCGCGGTGGTCATGGCGGCCGCGTCGATGGCGCCCACTCCGCCTTCGATCTCGGCCTCGATCAGCGCGGCGCCGATGGCGCCCATCCAGGCGTAATAAGCGGGGATGAGGAACTCGTCCTCGCCGATCTCGAAGGCTTCGGCCATGGCCCGGGCGGCGCCCTGGTTGGCGGCTACTCCGCCGATGAAGGCCACCCGGCCGTCGATCTCTTTGCCCTTGGTGATGGTACCCCGGTAGTTACGCACCACCGCGTTGCACAGGCCTTTGAGCACCTCGGGCGGCTGATAGCCCTTTTGCTGCGAATGGATCATGTCCGACTTGGCAAAGACCGAGCAGCGCCCCGCGATGGTGGCTGCCTTGCCCGCTCCCAGGACGATCTCGCCGACGTCTTCGATCTCGTAGAGCAAGCGGTTGGCCTGCTGGTCCATGAAGGATCCGGTTCCGGCGGCGCAGTCACCGTTGCCCTGGTAGTCGCAGATGCCCACGCGGCCTTCCGGGTCCCGCTCCAGGCGGATGAACTTGGAGGTCTCGCCGCCCATCTCGAAGACCAGGTCGACGTCGGGGTGCAGGACGCCCACGCCCCGGGCGATGGCCTTGAATTCATTCTCGTAGGGGGCATCGAGGCTCTTGGCGAGCAGTCTGCCCCCGGAGCCGGTCATGCGGATGCCGCTGATGGTGTCTGGAGGAAGGGCGGCCAGCACTTCTTCGAGCAGAGACTGTGCGGTCTCGGCCGGAGTTCCCTTTATCCGCTGGTATCTGGTCACCAGGAGCGGCGGGGAGGAAGAGTGGGGCATGCCGGGGGCGCCCGGGGCGAGTTGCAGGAAGGTGTCGGCCTTACCCGCGGCCTCCAGGATCTCCCGCTCGGCGCCGGAGCCCACCACCGCCATCTTTACACTGATGCAGCCAATATCGATTCCAAGTGTGGCCATGCTTCACCCAATGAGTTTTGACAGCAACGCACCCCGGAGGGCCGGCGTCAGTCGTGTAGTAACTATCGAAATACAGCCGTAGAGATTACCACGGGCGGCGGCGGGCCGCCGCAGACTCGCGCCTCCAGGCGGTTAGCAGTAGACTGGGGTGGTGCGTCTGCGGGAAGGGCCTGCGGCAAAGGGCAAAGGAGGAGTGATGCCGTCTTCTGAGAGGGAGCGGTTCTTCGAAGCCGAGGAGTTCGTGCTGGTGGGGAATTCGGAGGCGCGCAAGTTCCCCGAGATCTCCGAGCGTCTGCTTAGGGATACCGGCCGCAAGGTGTACTCGGTCGATCTCGGCGGTGATGGCTCTCAGGGACGCCTGAGCGGGCTGGACCAGGTTCCCCCCGCCAATGGCGTGCCCGAGCACCGGGGTGCGATCGTGGAAGTGGGCAAGGAGAAGACCGCCGAAGTCCTGCAAGAACTGGGGTCCCGAGGCTATCGGGAGGTCTGGATCCATATGGGCACCGAATCGGACGAGGCGCTGTCCATGGCCCAGAAGCAGGGGATCCGGGTCTACACCGGCTCCTGCGCCGTCATGTATCTGGCCTCCACCTTCAGCCCGCACGCGATTCATCGGGTCATCTGGAAGCTGATCGGCCGCTACTAGCGGCTCCCGCGCCGGTTTCGCCGAGCGCATGGGGTTTTGGCCCGTCCTCGTTGGCTCGGCCGTGGGTGCCCGAAGTCTGGCAGTCGATCCAACCGCTGCCGTAGCGGCCGACCGCGAGGCAACGGGCCTCGCTTCCGGCGTCGGCCAGGCCGGCGGCCAACGCGCCCATGGCGAGGTCAGGGTGGTTGTTGATCTTGGAGATGTGCAGCGCGAGAACCGCGCGCAACCGTGCGGAAACCGCGGCGCCCAAGACCTCGGCCGCCTGTTGGTTGCTCAGATGTCCCCGATCCGAGGCCACGCGCTCTTTTAGCCGGCGGGGATAGGGGCCGTGGCGCAGTAAATCGGGACAATGATTGGCCTCCAGGGCCAAGAGGTCGCACCCCGCGGCCGCTTCCAGCAACTCCGGGGTGGCGTGACCGGTGTCGGTGGCGTAGGCAAGCCGGGCACCCTTCGCCTCCACCCGGTAACCCACGGGACCGCGCGCGTCGTGCGACGTGCGGAAGGCCAGTACCTCCAGCCCGCCCACCCAGCTGGGTTGTCCCGGCCGCAGGTCGATCCACTCGGCCGCCGCCTGGCTCCGCAGGTCGCGCCGGCGGCCCAGCCCCTGCCTGGTTTCCCGGGTGGTCGCCACCGGGCAGCGGTGCCGGCGTAGCAGAGCGGCCAACCCGCAGACGTGATCGCCGTGTTCGTGAGTCAGAAGGATGGCGGAGAGCTGTTGCGGCACGAGGCCCAACCGGGCGAGTCCCGCGACCAGCCGAGGATAGGAGACCCCGGCGTCGATCAGCAGAAGCGTCTCCGCGCTCTGGAGAACCGCGGCGTTCCCGTCCGATCCCGAAGCGATCATCGCGAAGCGGGTGCCGTCGAAGCGGGTGCCGTCCCCGGGGGACGCGGTCGTCATCTGTGCGCCGAGTTCCATCTGCCCAAATGGTAGCCGATACGCCGGACGGAACCCTGGGCGGCTTGCCGCTTCGCCTCGATGCTGCGTACAATCCATGGTTAACCATTCTGCGCATTGGGACAGATAGGAAGAGCATCTCGTGAGAATCACCAAGTTCGTAATTCCCGAGATCATCTTCGGGGTCGACTCCCTGGGTCAGGCGGGCAGCAGTCTCACCCGGCTTGGCGCTCACCGCGTCTTTCTGGCGACGGATCCCGGAGTGCGGGAGGCCGGCTGGGTGGACAAAGTCCTGCCCCATCTCGAAGAGTTCGGAATCGAATGGGTGATCTGGGACGACGTGTCCGAAAATCCCAGGGACACCGAGGTCCGGCGGGGAGCCGAACTGTACCGCCAGGAATCCTGCGATTCCATCCTGGCGGTGGGCGGTGGCAGCCCGATGGACGCCGCCAAGGGCGTGGGCATCCTGGTCACCCACGGCGGCCGCATCTCTGACTATGCGGGCGTCGACCTGGTGACGCGCCCCCTGCCGCCCATGGTGATGATCCCCTCGACTGCCGGAACCGGCGCCGACGTATCGCAGTTTGCCGTGATCACCGACACCGGGCGGCGCGTGAAGCTCGTGCTCTGCTCGAAGAGCCTCGTGCCGGACATCTCCATTACCGATCCATTGCTCCTGACCACCAAGGATGCTGAACTGACGGCCTACACGGGCATGGACGCGTTGACGCACGCCATCGAGTCCTACGTCAGCATCGCGGCCACTCCGCTGACCGACGTGCACGCCTTGAGCGCGATCGAGCTGATCGCGCAGAACCTCCGGGCCTCCGTGGGCAGCCGGGACAACCTCACGGCCAAGGTCAACATGGCGATGGCCTCGCTCAAGGCCGGCATCTGCTTGTCGAACGCGGCGCTGGGGGCCACGCACGCCATCACCCACCAGATCGGGGGGATGCTCGACGTGGCTCACGGGACGGCGAACGCCGTGGTCCTGCCCCACATCATGGAGTACAACCTGATCGCCGACACCGAGCGCTATTCCCGGATCGCCCGCGCGATGGGGGAGAGGGTCGAAGATCTGAGCACCCGCGACGCCGCCTTGCGTTCCGTCGCAGCGGTGAGGGACCTGGCGCGCGATGTCGGTCTGCCCGTGGTCGTGGCAGAAGCCCAGCGGCTCCCGGTGGATTGCCTGCCCGCCATGGTCGAGGGCGCCCTCGACGACGTGTGCCTGGTCACCAATCCCCGTGACCTCGGCGAGGCGGAACTGGGCGAGCTCTTCCGCGCGGTGCTCAGCCTGCCGGTCGAGGACCTCGGGCAGGATCCGCTCCACTCAGGCAACGGCCTCGCGTGAGCGACGGGCGCGACAATTTCCGGCGGGCCATGGACAGCCGCCGGGAGGAGGCCGTCGAACTCCTGACCGGGATTCACTGCTCGAAGAAGACTTATTACCCGGCGCTCCGGCAGAAGATCGAGGAACTGGAAACCAGCAACCGGTTGCTGGAGACCGCCAGGCTCGAGGCCGAGCAGCTTAGCCAAGAGCTGCAGCGCTCGGTGGTGCGGGTTTCGACGGTGCTCGCGGCAACGCAGCACATCAGCCGAACGCTCGAACTGGACCAGGTCATCCAGGAGTCGCTCGACATTCTCACCACCCAGATGGGGTACCCCTGGGCCGCCATCCACGTTTTTGCGCAGCCGCCTTCGAGCGAGACGCTGCACTTCGAGGCCGCGCGGCAGGCCAACGCCCTTGGTATCGACCGGGAGCTGACGGTGGACCAATTGCTCGCGCGCCCGGCGTTCGCCGAGGCCTTGAGGCTGCAGGACCTGGTGGTCGATCGAGACTGGGCCGTGGCCCCGCTGGATCCCCTGCTGGTGTTCTTGCCGCTCAAGACCGGGGAACGGGTGCTGGCCATGCTGGCCCTCGCCGCCCACGAGATCGCTCCCCGGGACCTGGACGTCTGCCGCGGATTGGGCCGCTCGCTGGCGCTCGCGATCGACAACGCCTCGCTCTACCGGCGCACCGCCATGCAGGCGCGCAGGCTCGACCGCGCCCTGTTCTCCCTCGGTGCCATCTCGCAGGCGCTCACGCACACCACCAGCGGCCTCGAGTCGTTCGTCGATCAGCTGGTGCGCACGGTCAAGGAACTCACCGCCGCCAGCGATGTCCTGGTGCTCGTCGAGGGGGAGACCGAATCTTCCGGAGCCTCGGGTTTTTGCCGGCTGAGCCCGGAACAGCAGCGCATCATGCACTCCGCGATGGGATCGGGCGGCGAGCCGCTCTGGCTGGAAGCCCGCGCACTCGAGCACCTCTGGCCGGTGTTGCAGGCAAAGTCGAAAGAAGCTGCGCGGAGCGGCCCCGAAGGACCGCGGCCTCTGCGCTCAGCGCTATGCATTCCCATGCTCCGCGGGGACCGGCTGATCGGCACCATCATGGCGCTGACCCGGGAAGCCTGGGACCTGGAGCTCAGCGAGACCGAGATCCTGCGCATATTGGGGAGCCAGACGGCGGTTTCGATGGAGAATGCGCGGCTCTACGAGGAAGGGGAGCGGCTCAGGCGACACGCCGAGGAACACTACCTCCAGGCGGTGCGTCAGCAGCAGGTCACGGAAGCCAAGCACCAGGAGCTGGAACGGGCCCTTCACAAGATCAGCGCCGTCGAGCAGGACCGCATCATTCAGGCAGAGCGGGCCCGCATCGCCCGCGAGCTCCACGATAGCGTGGCCCAGGTGCTCTACAGCATCGGTCTCAACCTCGACTGGTGCCGGGCCAAGACGGAGGAGGGGACGGAGCTTCACGAGCGCATCGGCTTCCTGCGCGAATTGGCGCGGGGGGGAGTCCAAGAGATCCGGCAGAGCATTTTCGAGCTCACCCCGGCCGAGGTAGCGGAGGCCGGGCTTCCCGCCGCGCTTCGCCGGTTGGCCCGGGAGTACCTCAACCTCAATCAGGTCGAGGTCGATTGCCGAGTGGCCGAGGACGTGCCGCCCCTCGGCTCCGAGCGAGAGAACGAGTTGTATCGCATCGTGCAGGAGGCCCTTTTCAACGTCTACAAACACGCCAAAGCGCGGCACGTGTCCGTCGAGCTGGGGCAGGTGGACGGCCACCTGATCGTTGCTGTTGCCGACGACGGGATCGGAGTCGACGCAGGCGTCTCGCCGTCGCCGGAGACAAAGGGATATGGGCTCTCCGGCATGCGCGAGCGCGCTCGGGGTTTGGGCGGGTCCTTCACCTGCGCAAGCGCCCCGGGGCAGGGCACGCGGATCGAGGTCCGGGTGCCCGTCTCGTGAGCGAACCGGCCCGGCACACCCGCATGCTGCTGGTCGATGATCATCAGATCGTCACCCAGGGACTCAAGTACACCCTGGAGCTCGAGGCCGACCTCGAGGTGGTGGGACAGGCGGCGGACGGGGCGACCGCCGTAAGGCTGGTCCAGGAACTGGAGCCGGACGTGGTCCTGCTCGACCTCAAGTTGAAGAGTGAGACCGGAATCGAGGTTTGCCGCCGCATCGTGGAGGTCCGTCCCAAAGCCAAGGTCGTCATCCTCACTACCTACATGGAGGAAGAGAGCCTGTTCAAGTGCATCACCGCCGGGGCTAAAGGCTACGTTCTCAAGGACGTCGAATTGGACGAACTCAAGCGCATCGTGCGTTTGGTGGCGGCGGGGCAATCGGTGCTCGATCCGCAGATCACCGAGCGGGTCATGGAGCGGCTGCGAAGCGGAGAAGAGGCGTTGCCGGAGAAGTCCGGCCAGGTGGAACTCACCCCGCGCCAACTCCAGGTGCTCGAGTTGCTGACCGAGGGGCACACCAACAAGAGCATTGGCGAACAGCTGTATCTCTCAGAATCCACGGTGAAATACCACGTTCGCCACGCCATGGATCTTCTGGGAGTGGAGCGCAGGGCGGAACTCGTGCGCGAAGTGATGCGCCGGGGGCTTCTCGGCTAGATCTCCCTCCGTTCTCCCCGAGGCCTGGCCGCATTCCTCCGGGCGGGCGGTGGCTTTCGGGGCAGATCCTCGATTCGTCCTTTTGGACAGTCCAATCCTAATCTCCCAGACGAGGTAAGCATGGTGATCTCCGGTTAAAGTCTGACCATTGCCGGACGCGGGGCCGGCTTCACCCCGAATCAGTTCAGGGGGGTGCAGCGGGAGGCGACCGCCTCTCGTCAGATGTCAACAAGGAGGAACCATGGCGGTAGGCGAGCAAACTTACGGATTCTTCATCCCGACGGTGTCCCTGATGGGCGTCGGCTCTTTGAAGGAACTCCCGAACCAGGTCAAGGCGCTGGGCATGAAGCGCCCGCTGATCGTGACGGACAAGGGCCTCAGCAAGGCCGGCCTGACCGATCAGATCGTCGGCCTGGTCAAGGAAGCGGGCGCCGAGCCCTTCATCTTCGACGAAGTGATTCCCAACCCGACCGACACGAACGTCCATGACGGGGCCAAGGTCTACGCGGACAACAACTGCGACTCCCTGATCAGCCTCGGCGGCGGTTCGCCGCACGACGCCGGCAAGGGTATCGGTCTGGTGGTCTCGAACGGCGGCAAAATCCACGACTATGAGGGCGTGGACCAGTCCACCAAGCCTCTGCCGCCCTTCATCGCGATCAACACCACCGCCGGCACCGCTTCGGAGATGACCCGCTTCTGCATCATCACCGACACCAGCCGCAAGGTGAAGATGGCCATCGTCGACTGGCAGGTGACCCCGAGAGTCGCGATCAACGACCCCGTCACCCACAAGGGCATGCCCCCCAGCCTGACGGCCGCAACCGGCATGGACGCCCTGACTCACGCGATCGAGGCCTATGTGTCCACGGCCGCCACTCCGGTGACCGACGCCTGCGCCATCAAGGCCATGGAGCTGATCTCCGACAACCTGCGCGGCGCCGTGGCCAACGGCGAGGACATGGTGGCCCGGGACAACATGGCCTACGCCGAGTACCTGGCGGGAATGGCCTTCAACAACGCTTCTCTGGGCCACGTGCACGCCATGGCCCACCAGCTGGGCGGTTTCTACGACCTGCCCCACGGGGTCTGCAACGCCATCCTGTTGCCCGCGGTGGAGCGCTTCAACATGATCGCCAAGGTGGACCGCTTCGTCGACATCGCCGTGGCTCTGGGAGTTCCGGTCGAAGGCATGAGCAAGCGCGACGCCGCCGAGAAGGCCCTGGACGCCATCAAGCAGCTCTCGAGCGACATCGGCATCCCCGCCGGGCTCTCCGAGTTGGGCGTCAAGGAAGAGGATCTGCGGACCATGGCCGAGAATGCGCAGAAGGATGCCTGCGGTCTCACCAACCCGCGTTGCCCGACCGAGGACGACGTGGTCGAGATCTACCGGTCGGCCCTGTAGTAGGCGCAATCAGTCTGCATAAAGGCCGTGCAATTCGGGGCGGCGATCAGTAGGATTAGCGGAGGAGGGAGCTTGGTCTCCCTCCCTCCGTTTCCCATTTGGAAATACACGACCAGGAGGAGCGAATGAGGAAGATTATTCGCGTGAACGTGTCGGACGGTACGGTAAAGACCGAGGATATGCCGGCTGATTGGAAGCTCCTGGGTGGGCGCTTCCTCACCTCGAGCATCATCGCCGCCGAGGTCGATCCGCAGGCCGACCCGCTGGGCCCGGACAACAAGATCGTCTTTGCCACCGGCCTGCTGGGGGGGACCACCGCCCCGAACTCCTCGCGGCTGTCCGTGGGCGCCAAGAGCCCGCTGACCGGCGGAATCAAGGAAGCCAACGTGGGTGGCCAGGCCTCGCAGAAACTGGCGCGGCTGGGCATCGGCGCCATCATCGTCGAAGGTGATCCGGGCGACAAGAAGTACGTTCTCAAGGTCAACAGCGACGGGGCCGTGCTCGAAGACGCCGGCGACCTCTGGGGCAAGCTCAACTACGAGACGGCCGACGCCCTTCGCGCCAAATACGGTGAGAAAGTGGCGACCATCCAGGTGGGTCCCGCGGGCGAGCACGGCATGCGCAACTCCTCCGTGGCCGTGACCGATCCCGAAGGCCATCCCGCCCGGCACGCGGGCCGCGGCGGCGTGGGCGCGGTGATGGGCAAGCGCGGCCTCAAGGCGATCGTGGTGGACGACGCAGGAGCTCCGCGCCCCCAACTGGCCGACGAAGAGCGCTTCAAGACCGCCCGCAAGACGCTGGTCGACGGGCTCAAAGAGCATCCGGTGACGGGTCAGGGCCTCCCCGCCTACGGCACCGCCATCCTGGTCAACATCATCAACGAGGCCGGCGGCCTGCCCACCAAGAACTTCCACTTCGGCCGTTTTGACAACGCCGAGAAGATCTCGGGCGAAGAGCTGGCCGACCGCGCCAAGAAGCGCGGTGGCCGTCCCGAGCACGCCTGCATGACCGGGTGCGTGGTCCATTGCTCCAACGTCTACAACGACGAGGACGGCAACTACGTCTCCTCGGGAGTCGAGTACGAGACCATCTGGGCCTTCGGCGCCAACTGCATGAACGACGACCTGGACGCCATCGCCCACATGGACCGCTGGTGCGACGACCTCGGCCTGGACACCATCGACATGGGTGACACCATGGCCGTGGCCATGGACGCGGGCAAGATCCCCTGGGGAGACACCGGGAAGATGCTCGCGGTCTTCGAGGACATCAAGAACAACACCGAGTTCGGCCAAGCAATGGGCAACGGCACGCAGCACGCCGGCGAGCTGTGGAACGTGGCGCACATCCCCACCGTCAAGGGCCAGGGGATCCCTGCCTACGACCCCCGTGCGGTAAAAGGCATCGGCGCCACCTACGCGACCAGCACCATGGGTGCCGACCACACCGCGGGTTACGCCGTCGCCACCAACATCCTGAACGTGGGTGGCCAGGTCGATCCTCTGTCCAAGACGGGGCAGTGCGTGCTCTCGCAAGGCCTGCAGGAAGCGACCGCCGCCTTCTTCGACAGCACCGGGCTCTGCGTGTTCCTGGCCTTCGCCTGCCTGGATCAGCCCGACTCGCTGGCCGCCATCCCCGAGATGGTCTCGGCCATGTACGGCGAGGAGATCGATGTCGCGGGTATGGCGCAGCAGGGCAAAGACGTGCTGGAGATGGAGCGGAAGTTCAACCGCGGAGCCGGATTCACAAAGGAAGACGACCGCCTGCCGCAATTCTTCTCGGACGAGAAGCTGCCGCCCCACGACACGGTCTGGGACGTGGCCTCCGACGAGTTGGATCAGGTATGCGGCTGGTCTCCAGTGTTGGATCCGCGCGTGAGCGGCGAGTCAAAGGACGCCGAGGTCTAGCCCGGCAACGAACGGCATCCCGTCCGGAGCGGGCGTCGAGCAGCCTCTTTGGGGGCGGCTGATTCCGCCGGGTAGGGAGATTTGCTTGGAGAGGGGACCGATTCGGTCCCCTCTCTCGTTTTTTGCGGGTATGTAGGCGATTGCCTGCCCTCCCATGTCCGCGACTCATTCGGGGGATTCAGGGCACTTAAGTTTCGCGCAATCAGGCGGGGGAAGGAAAAGACCTGTCGGGCATAGGGGCACGAAGAAGCGGGTTATCGGAGTTGGTCAGAAGACACATGGGTGATTGCACGGTTCCCCCCAATCTGGAGGCGCTCTCCGGGGTTCGCGAGTTCGTCGAAGGGGTTGCTTCGACCCTTGGCTTGGACCGGCAACACAGCTACAACCTCAAACTCTGCGTGTCCGAGGCCTGCGCCAACGCCGTCGAACACGTTCCCGGTCAGAGCGGTGACATCAAGATCACCTCGTGGCTGGACGGTGAGGTCCTCATCTTCGAAATAGTCAGCCAGGGAGAGTTTCGCCTGGGCTCTCAGCGCGATCCCGAAAAACGGGCACATCGCGGGTTGGGCCTGCCTCTGATGATCTCGCTGATGGACGAGGTGCAGATCACCCGCCTCGAGACGGGTGAGACCGCCATCCGCTTGACCCTGGAAGACATCTCGCAGAAGCGCGAGCAGGCCTAGCGCTTCCATCCGGCCGGGCGAGAGGGTTAGGAATAGTGCCGCGGGCTCGTCTCGCGCTCCCGGCTAGGGAACGACGCGGACCGGGGTTCCCACCGGCGCCAACCTCCCCACCTCGAGGACGTCTGCATTTGTCATCCTGATGCAGCCGTGGCTCACACTGCTGCCGATGAGGTCCGGGCGATTGGTCCCGTGAATGGCCGCCTGGCCTCCTCCGGGCCAATCCTTGAGCACTTCGGAGTAGGCGCTCAGACCGAGCGCGAGCACGCCATAGGCCCCACCAGGGTTGGGCACGTGCACGGTGATGAAGAATTCGCCCTGGGGAGTCGGGGTGCCCGAAGTCCCCACCGCGACCTGGTAGGTGGCGACGGTTTCACCGTTCTTGCGCAACTGCAGGGTGTGGTCCGAAAGATCGACCAGGATGTCGTATTCCCGCGGGCTAACCTCGAGCCCGGACTCGCGCACCCAGCCTCGAGTTTCGTTGGGCGGCGTAGGCAGCAGCACCTCGAGCCAGCGCTCGCCCTGCCGGTCGTAGCTCGCGCGAAGCGCGCGCACCACGGAGCGTTCCCCATAGGCGTCGATTGCGGGCAGCGTCTTCGCGACACGGCCCTGCGGTGGCGGGGCGTCGTAGACCGCGAGATCGGTGCGGAGCACGCCGGCCATCTGCAGCGGCGCGGGCGCGGGCCGGGGGGCCGGCGTGGCCAGAGGGGCCGGCGGCGGCGCTTTGATGAGGCGGGGGTAGGCGCGGGAAGCCGGATTTTGGCCCAGCGCCTCCGTCCAGGTGACCGCCGCAGCGGGGACCGCCGCGGCGTCGTGGCCCGCCTCCGCCGGGACCTTGTCGGCGGCACTCGAGAAGAGGGTGAGCGGAAGAAAGAGCGCCAGGCCCAGCAGAAGCAGTGCCGGTGCGGTGAGCCACCCGGGCGATACCAAGGCGTCGATCCCAGCACCGGTTCGTCGCTTGGACGGTCCCGGCCCTTTGGGTAGGCCGGCCGGCCTTTGCCGCAAGTACTGCTTCATTCCTCCAGCCGTCCTAGGAAGCGCTTTCGCGCCCGTTCCTGCCGTTCCGGTTCCCGGCGCCCCCGTTTCGGGATGCGCCCGGCCCTTTGCCGTTGTCGGGGGGGAGGCCGATATCGAGGCTCTCGTCGAGCACCGTCCGCTCCTCCAGGAGGCGCAACAGGGCCACCTCCTCCGGACGGAGCCATTCGTTCTTGGGACCCTCTCCGGTGAGGAGCGGCCAGCGTTCGGTCAACTGACCCTCGCGGAAGGAATCGATCACCGCCGGGTGCACGTAAGAACTGCGCGCCACCGCGCGGGTGTTGTTCAGGTGATGGGCGACTATGTCGAGCGCTTCGTTGATCTTACGATCCGCCTCGCGGGTGCTCTGGAAACCGCCCCCGGACGCGAGCCTCTCCGCCATTATCTTGGTGCCTCCCCAGGTGCGAAAGTCCTTGGCCGAAAAGCGCTCGCTGCTGTTCTCGCGGAGGTAGTCGTTGACGTCGGCAGAGTTTATCGCTCTCGCGTTGCCGTTGTCGTCGATGTACTGGAACAGCTCTTCGCCGGGCAGTTCCTGGCAGCGTTTGACGATGCGGGCGAGGCGGCGGCTGTGTACCCCGACCTGGGCCTCCTTGCCCCCCTTGCCCCGGAAAACCAGGCGAAGTCGAGTGGTGGAGATCTCCGCATGGTCATCCCGCAGTGTGGTGAGCCCGTAGGCGTCGTTGTCGCGGGCGTACTCCTCGTTGCCCACGCGGATCAAGGTTTCATCCAAGAGTTGGACTACGACGGCCACCACTTTTTCTTTGGAGAGATGGCGGCGGCGCGCGTCGGCCGCCGCCCGGCTGCGCAGTTCGGGCAGGGCGTGACCGAAGGCAACCAGTCGATTGAATTTGTTGGCGTCACGCACTTCGCGCCAGCGTTCGTGGTAGAGGTACTGCTTGCGTCCGCGCTTGTCCCTGCCTGTCGCCTGCAGATGCCCCGCGGGCAGAGGCGAGATCCACACGTCCGTCCAGGCAGGCGGGACCGCGAGGCGGCTGATCCGTTCTCTGATGGAGCCGTCCTCGATCAGGCTGCCGTCGGCCCAGTGGTAGCTGAAGCCCTTTCCCCGGCGCACTCGGCGGATTCCCGGGACTTCCTCGTCGGGCAGATAGACCAGTTCGGGTTGCTCCTCGCGAGCAAAGGCGCGGGCCAAGGCGTCCATGGTGCCCGGCGAGGCATCCCGGAGCCGCTCGTTGCGCCCCTTACCGTTCGTTTTGTCCGCTCGTCCGGCCATTTCTGTGCGTCTGCCTTTGGTACGCGCCTCGGCGAAGATCGATGATGAGAGCCAAGCTCCGTCGCTGAATCCGCCGGACCGGGCTCTCTGGGCTAGGACTCAGATTGCCAAGTCGCAAAGGGGCTACACCTAGGTGTGGTCACGCGCGGCCAAGCGCGGCCGGCGTTCGCCGGGTGAGCGAACCGTGCAACATGGGAACGAGGACCACCAGAAGCACGGTTTGGGTGACCCGGGCTGGGTCGATGGGATAGACCATGCGCATGGGGATAGGAAGGATTGCGGCTTTGAGCATTGGCATTGGAGCGGATGGGGTGCCCGGCGTCCAACCGTATGGGAGTGGGCACCCCCGGTGAGCCTGCTGATCGCCGTCCCCTTCCAAGAGGGAGTGCTCCTGGCCCTTGCGACTCCGCCGGGAGAGGGCGGCGGTTCGCCCGGGCGTGGGGGCCCTCGACGTCGGGTCCACAAGATGGGCTGGGGCCTGCTCGCCGGAACCTCGTCACTGGGCCGCGATCAACTCGAAAGG
Organism: Actinomycetota bacterium; assembly: GCA_016278725.1. Lineage (GTDB taxonomy): Bacteria > Actinomycetota > Thermoleophilia > RBG-16-64-13 > RBG-16-64-13 > Soudan-30. The sequence continues at coordinate 81,217 of JADQBG010000015.1, read as the reverse complement.
CTCTGGCGCGCCGACATCCAGTCTCCCGAGGACATCGGGGGGAGGGCCCGGTGGTTATCCGAGCCGGATTCGGGTTGGGCCTTCACCTACGAGCCCCCCTACGGGCCACCAGGACAGAAGCCCTCCGCGGCGGCGGTCCGCGACGGAGACAGGTTGGGAGGGCCGGTGCGGCTCTACAGCTTCACCGCCGGCGTGCAAACCGAGCCTCGCTTGGTCAGCTGGGGTCTCCTGCTGCCGCCACCCGCGATGGGAGAGGGGCTTTCCCAAGAGGCCAGACTGCGCCTTCAGTGGGAACTCGAGCAGGGCTCGGGGCTTGATGAGAGGCTGCGTGCGGTGCTCTCGATCTTCAACTGGGTGGGGGAGCGCTCCGAGGCGGTGGGCCCGGAGTTGGACATCGGCCTGCATGAGAGTGACCGGCGCTTCACGGTGGACCGGATGAGTTGGCGCCTATGAAGTGGCGCCAACCGCGTCGGCCTCGGGTTGGGGGCTGATCCCCGCATCCGGCGCGTCGTCGACCTCGGACTCCTCGTCGTAGTCGTTCTCGTCCAGTTCGGCGGAGGCGCCGGACGTTGCCTCGGCCTTCCACTCGGTGGGTCTCACCGCGAGAATGGCCACGTCGTCTCCCAGTTGTCCCTGGCTGAAGTTCAGCACCCGGCGAAAGAGGACGTCGGGGGTTTCGGAGGCCGGCGTGCCGTTCAGACCACCGAGCGCTCGAACCAAGCCTTCCTCTCCGAAGAACTCGGACCCGCGTCTGGCCTCGGTCACGCCATCGGTGTAGAGCACCAGGATCTCGTCTCTCCCGACGGTGTTCTCCCCCTGCTTGAAGTGAAGGTCCGGGAAGGCGCCGAGAACCGGCGAGCCGACGTCGAGAGAGCGGGTCCCTCCGTTCCTGGTGAGCAGAGCGGGAGGGTGGCCCGCCGAGCAATAGGTCAAGGACCCGGTCTCGGTGTCAAGCACCCCGTAAAAGGCGGTGACGAAAGACTGCTGGTCGATCGTCCGAAGCAGAGCGGTATTCGTCAGCCGCATGGTCTCGGCCGGGCCCGCTCCGTTGTAGGCGTAGGCGCGGACACTGTTCTTCACCACCGAGGTGATGGCCGCAGCCCGTAGCCCCTTACCGGAGACGTCGCCCATGAGCACGCCGATTCTGCCGTGTCCCAGCTCGAAGATGTCGTAGAAGTCGCCTCCTACCCGCGTCGCCGAAGTGGCCGAGCGATAGAGGTGGCCGAACTCGACCCCGGGAAGCTCGGAGGGGATCGAAAGCAGGGATTCCTGAAGCGAATCGGCGATCTCCCTGTAGCGATGCTCGCTGTCGCGCAGGGCCTCTTCGCTCTGCTTCAGCCCACGGAAAAGGACTCCGTAGGGCCGGACCAGGGTGATCTGCACCAGAGATTTGTAGATGAAGTAGAAGGCTGCGATCTTGAGAAAGTGTCCGACGAAGTTCGCGAAGCCGAAGGGATCGGTGTAAAGCGTGAATGCGACCTCACCGGCAACCGTCAGGGCTATGGACAGCATGACCAGGCGCAACACCCGGGGCTCGAAGTGATCGCGGCGGAAGTAAGTCAGCCAGAAAGCGGCCACCAGCAGGGCGGAGACTAGGTACTCGCTTGCCACTTTGAAGGTGGTCAGTCCCTGCCCCTCGACGAAAGCCACCGGGAAGTAGCCTCCGAAGATCGACCAGAGCAGAATCGTGGTGGCAACGCCGAAGGCGGCGAAGACCGCGGGTCCGCGAAACGCCCGCCCGATTACGAACGGCGCCCCGACCAGAGTCGCCGTCTGCAAGTAGCGGGCGGCCAGCCACAGTTGAGTGGGCAGGTCGACGTCGGTCCCGTCGAAGACATTCATTCCCCGGTAGGCCAGGGCGTGCAGCCCGTCCACCAACCCCACGAAGAGCAGTCCGATTCCCACGAAGAGGAAGTAGCTGTTGCTCGCGATACGGCGCGTGTTCCAGGCAATCATGAAGATCGTCACGGCCACCACGACGCTGAAGAGTTCAGAAATGGCGTGGAAGAGCGGATAGGAGTACGCCCGCAACAGGTAGAGGGCGGCAACGACGGTGAGCCCGGCGGCGATGAGGTCGACCAGATCCCTGCCTTCCCGCCTGGCCTCTCTGTCAATGGTCAGTGATTCCAACGACATCCTTCGTTGAATTGACGATGGAAAACTCTCCCCGAAAATCCGCGGTAGAAGTATATAGCAGCCAACGGACGGTGTCCCCGGGGAAATATGCCCGGACGGACGGATTTCCCCTTGCTCATGGCCTTTTTGGCGGATTGACTGCGTCCTCAGGCCTCTCTAGACTGACCATGTTGTCTACCAGGAATGAGGCGAATAGTGAAGAATCTGCCCAGGCCCGATAAGCGCCCCGACAATCCCAACTTCTCGTCGGGACCGTGCGCCAAGCGGCCGGGGTGGACGCTTGCCGCGCTGGCCGGTGCTGCCATCGGCCGTTCTCACCGCTCCAAGCTGGGACGCGCCAAGTTGCGGGAGGTTCTCGACCGTTCGCGGGAGATGCTGGGGCTGCCGGAGGACTACCTCATCGGAATCGTGCCCGCCTCCGACACCGGAGCGGTGGAGATGGCGCTGTGGTCGATGCTGGGCGCCCGGGGAGTGGATGCCTTTGCCTGGGAGAGCTTCGGCGCCGGCTGGGTGACCGATATCAAAAAGCAACTCAAGCTCAAAGACGTCAACGTCTACTCCGCCGACTACGGCGAGATCTCCGACCTCTCCGCCTATGATCCCTCGCGCGACGCGGTCTTCTGCTGGAACGGCACCACTTCCGGGGTGCGCGTGCCCGACGCTTCGTGGATCCCGGACGACCGGGAGGGCGTTGTCATCTGCGACGCCACCTCGGCGGCCTTCGCCATGGACCTGCCCTGGGAGAAGCTGGACGTAACGACCTACTCCTGGCAGAAGGTGCTCGGGGGAGAGGGCCAGCATGGGGTACTCGTGCTCAGTCCGCGCGCCGTCGAGCGGTTGGAGTCCTACCAGCCGGATCGGGCACTGCCCAAGATCTTTCGCATGACCAAGGGCGGGCGGCTGAACGAAGGCATCTTCCGCGGAGACACCATCAACACGCCCTCCATGCTGGTGGTCGAGGACGCCTTGGACGGTCTCATCTGGGCGGACGAACTGGGCGGCCTTCCGGCGCTGATCGGGCGCAGCCGGGAGAACCTGGAGGCCGTGGCGGACTGGGTTTCGCGGACCGATTGGGTGGACTTCCTGCCGGTGGAAACCGAATTGCGTTCCTGCACCTCCATCTGCCTGAAGATCGTCGACCCCTGGTTTGTGGGACTGGCCGAGGAAGAGCGATCGGCGGTCGCCAAGCGGGTGGCGACGCTACTCGAAGAAGAGGGCGTGGCCTACGACGTGGGAGCGTACCGCGACGCTCCTCCCGGGCTCCGTCTCTGGGGAGGGGCTACGATCGAGCGGCAGAATCTGGAGACCCTGTTCCCCTGGCTGGATTGGGCGTACGCGCAGGTGAGTTCCGCAGTTCGGGGCTAATCCAGCCGGCCGCCCGTGGGTTCGGACTGGAGCAGGTCCGCGACCAGGGCCTCTCTGGTCGTCACCGGGGCTCTGCAGGAGAAGTCTCGGCATACGTAGGCGGTGGCCCGGCCCTCCAGCTGCGGGCGATCCTGCAGCAGGGGGACCGCGCTCTTCGCTTTGGGCGGGCCGGGCCGGGCCGCGGCGGGCCGGGCCGCGGCGACCACCAGGAACGGCCTAAAGCCCTCGCGGACCGAGCTCAGCAGTTCTCGCGTGTCCCCGGCCTGCGGGTCGCCCACGATTGCGACCTCCACCGCGGGGGCGAGCGCCAGCTCGTAGGCGGTTAGCCACTGCCCGAACATCATTGGCTGCGAGCCCAGTATTCCCGCAACTGCCCGCAGAGCCTTCTCGGCGGTTTTCTGGTAGCGGCCTTCACCGGTGAGCGCCGCCAGCCGGAGCAAAGCGGTGACCGCCATCGCGTTACCCGAGGGCACGGCGTTGTCCTGCAGGTCGCGTGGTCGGGTGACCAGTTGTTCGTGGTCGTCGCTCGTGTCGTAGAAGCCGGCCTCCGGCGCCGCGAAGTGCTCGTAGATGATCTCCACGAGCTCCCGGGCGGACAGGAACCAACGCTCTTCGAAGTCGGCCTCATATAGCGCGAGCAGTCCGGTTGCGAGGCCGGCGTAGTCCTCCAGATATCCGTTGAGCTTAGCCTCTCCATTACGCCAACTGCGGTACAAACGGCCTTCGGGCGTCCGTACGTGCGCAAGGAGAAACTCGGCGTTCCGCCGCGCCGCGGCCAGATAATCCTCCCGGCCCAGAGCGGCGGCCGCCTCGGCGAGCGCGCACAGCATCAACCCGTTCCACGCGGTTAGCACCTTGTCATCGGTGGCGGGATGAACCCGGCGCTCGCGCTCTTCGAACAGCGCCTGGCGGGCCTCGTCCAACTGCTTTCGGGCCTGCTCCTCGCTCAGCGCGTGCCGGTCGGCCAACTCATCGAGCGGTCCCGTGACCTGAAGCACGTTCTTGCCCTCGAAGTTGCCGGCGGCCGTGACTCCGTAGTGGTCGACGAACAGGTCCGGCTCCAAAGAGCGGGACTCGAGCGCGGCGCGCACCTCGTCCGAGGTCCAAGTGAAGAACTTACCCTCCTCGCCTTCGGAATCGGCGTCCTGGGTGCTGTAGAAGCCCCCGTCGGGGTGGGTCATCTCCCGAAGGACGTAATCGAGCGTCTCCTCGGTGATTCGCCGGTAGCGCTCGTCGCCCGTGGCCCGCCAGGCGTGCAGGTACGCCCGGGCCAACAGAGCGTTGTCGTAAAGCATCTTCTCGAAGTGCGGAACCAGCCAGTAGGGGTCCACCGAGTAACGATGAAAGCCGCCTCCCAGCTGGTCGTAGAGACCTCCGTCGGCCATCGCGTCGAGCGTCGCCCGCGCCATGCGCAGGGCGAGGGCGTCCGACCTGCGGGCGTGGCGGTGCAAGAGGAAGTCGACGGCCATGCCCTGAGGGAACTTGGGGGCCCGTCCCCAACCGCCGTTGGCCCAGTCGAAGTAGTCGTTGAGTTCGGCCAGAGCGTCATCGCTGGTGCGCGGCTCGAGCGCGTCCGCGACGTGGGCGAGATTGGTGACGTCCTGCTGCAGGTAGCTCACCATCTCGTCGACCGAAGCGAGGAGCTCGCCGCGCCGAAAACGCCAGGCCTCGGCCAGGTGGTCCAAGACCTGGCGGAACGAGGGCATGCCGCCGCGGGACTCGTTCGGGAAGTAGGTGCCGCCGTAGAAGGGGACGCCCTCCGGGGTCAACCACACGCTCATCGGCCAGCCCCCGCGGCCCGTGATGCCGATCACGGCCTGCATGTAGATCTGGTCCAGGTCAGGCCGCTCCTCGCGATCGACCTTCACGTTCACGAAGAGCCGGTTCATGAACTCGGCGGTCTCCGGGTCTTCGAACGACTCCCGCTCCATCACGTGGCACCAGTGACAGGCCGCGTAGCCGATGCTGAGGAAGATGGGCTTATCCCCCTGCCGCGCGCGTTCCAACGCCTCCGGGCCCCAGGGGTACCAGTCGACCGGATTCTCGGAGTGCTGCAGCAGGTACGGGCTGGTTTCGCGCGCCAGGCGATTAGCCATTTTGCGCCTCCTTTGGAAGAGGTCGGGCGAGGCAGTCAGTCCGCCCAATCAATGACTTCCCCGGCGCTGGGTTTGGCCACACGCGCGTAGGACCGTTGACCGCAGCGGACCGGAAAGAGAGTCGCCTGCGCGCTCTGGCCGCGGCCACCGATCCTTGCGCCATTTCAAGTCGCAAATCGCGGATGCCGATACGAAGAGTTGGTTTTATGAAAGGGATTGGGGCTGGTGTCGTTGGATTATCAGAGCTTTCAGTTTGCGGTACTGCTCGTTGGGGCGGCGGCCCTGATCGTGCTCGTCATCGCGGGCCGCCGGCAGTCCAAGAGATCGGGGCTCCCGCACTCGAAACTCACCGCCTCTATGGACCAGCGCCTGCGCGCGCTGATATCCAACTCCTCTGACCTGATGCTGGTGACCAACGCCGACGGCACCATCAGATATCTGTCTCCCTCGGTGACCCGAGTCCTGGGCTACGACGAAAAGAGCCTGTGGGCGCCCTCCATCCTCGAATTCGTCCATCCCCAGGATGTCGCGGAGGTGCGGCAGCTCCTGGCAGCGGCCGCCAGCGAGATCAGTGGGCTCGCCCTGCGGGGGGAGTGCCGGCTCAAGGACAACCGGGGCAAGTGGATGCATGTCGAGGGCGTCGTGACCAACCACCTGAGTGAGCCCGGGATCGGCGGCCTGCTTCTCAATATCCGGGACGTTACCGAGCGAAAGCTGCTCGAGCAGAAACTGGTGCACCAGGCACTGCACGACCCGCTGACGGGACTGGCCAACCGCACCCTGCTGATGACGCGCGCGGAAGAGGTTCTCCGCGGCGCCCGCGAGCACGGGGGGCGACCGGCCCTCCTTTTCCTCGACCTGGACGACTTCAAGCAGGTGAACGACACTCTCGGTCATGCGGCCGGCGATCACCTTCTGCAGGAGATAGCAATGCGTCTTCAGTCCACCTGCCGCGTGGTGGACACGGTGGCTCGACTGGGGGGGGACGAATTCGCCGTCCTGCTCAAAGAAGCCGGAGCGGACGATGTGGCGCAGGTGGCTGAACGGATCCTCGACGAGCTGAGGAGCCCCTACGCCATGCTCAAGGGGCGGCGGCCCTCAACAAGCATCGGCATTGCCCTCTTCGACAGGGGCGCTTCGGCCGAAGAATTGGTCCGCAGGGCGGACGTCGCCATGTATGCCGCCAAGGCCGCCGGCAAGAACGGCTTCCGGCTCTTTTCTCCGGAGATGGACGAGCCTCTGCGGCAGCGCATACGGTTGGAGGCCGATCTGCGCGGTGCGGTGCAAGATTGGCAGCTCGGCCTCCATTACCAGCCCATCGTCGATCTCGAGAACGGTCAAACAGTCGGTGTCGAAGCTCTACTCCGTTGGAACCACCCTTTTTCCGGCGCCCTGACCGGTGAGCAGTTTCTCCCCTTGGCCGAGCGCATCGGCTTGATGTGGGACATAGGCAGGCGGGTGATCGGCGAATCGTGTCTGGAGGTCGCAAGCTGGCGGAGGCTTAGCGAGCGGCAGCCTTTTCTTTCCATAAACGTGTCCGGGGAGGAACTGCGGCACGGTGATCTGGTGAAGGAAATCCAGAGTGCCGTCGACAGATCCTCTCTGTCCCCCGGCCTGGTTCTCGTGGAGATCAGCGAAAAGGTGCTCAAGGCCAACGCAGGCGACGTCAAGAAGAGAATCAGCGAGCTCGGAGACATCGGGGTGAGGGTCGCGATCGACGACTTCGGGACGCACTATGCCTCCCTCAGCTACCTCAAGGATCTTCCCTGCGATTTTGTCAAGCTGGATAGGTCCTTCATCTGCGAAATGACCACTCAACCGAAGGCCTTCCACATCGTCAGGGTCATGGTGGACTTGGCGGAATCGCTGGGGATCGAATTGATAGCCGAGGGAATCGAACAGGCCGAGCACCATGAGGCCGTGTTGGCTTTGGGTTGCCGGCTGGGACAGGGCTACTACTACTCGCCGGCTCTTCCCCCCTATGAGATGCGGGAGAGGCTCCGTGGGGCCGACGGGCGAAAAGCGCAGGACCCCTCCGGCAGGCTGATCACCACTATCGAGCCCGAAGAGGACCCCAAGACCGGCCGTGCGAAGTTGAAAGCGGTTCTCTAGGGGGACTTTCCGCCGGAGCTTCGTTCGAGTTGCCGCTTGACTCCTTCGAGCCGCCGGGTAATGTCCTCCCAAGCCTGCGCCGTGAGCCGGCTTTCGGCCAGCAACTGCTCGATTTCCCGGGCAAGATAGAGTGCGCGGCGGTCTTGCGGTCCACGCAGGTGATCGACGGCGTACTGCATCTCGCCTATGCGCCGGTCGACCTCGTCTCGCCGGTCCTCGGATTCAAGCAACAGGGCCTCCCCCTCAATTCGCCGCGATGGCAGCGTCGGCCGCGGAGTACGGAGCGTGGATTCGACTACTGCATGGCAGGAGCCTCTGCGAGTGTGACCTCCACTGTCCGCGTTTCTCCGGAGCGCACCACGGTCAACGTGATGATGTCTCCGGGCGCATGTTCCCGCATCAGGTTGAAGAGATCGGTCTTGTGCTCGATATCCTGGCCGTTGAGTTGGGTGATGATGTCCCCTCGCTGAAGACCGGATTCGGCTGCGGGCGTGTTGTTTCCCACCTGGGTTACGAGTACGCCGCTTGTTGTCGAAAGCCCCAGTTGCTGCTGCAGAGCCGGTCCCACGGTTATCGTTTGCACGCCGAGGAAGGCATAGCGAACTTTGCCCGTCTGGCGGAGTTGCTCGACGACCGTCACCACGAGGTCGGCCGGAATGGCGAAGCCCAGATTCTGGGCCCGCGTTAGCTCGGTGGGCGGGACCGCCGCGGCATTGATGCCGATCACCCTTCCCTGTTCGTCGGCGAGGGCGCCTCCCGAGTTGCCCGGGCTAATGGAAGCGTCTGTTTGAATCAGGTCTGTGAAGAGCGGGGGCAGTTCACGCTCGATTCCGCTTACGACCCCTAGGGTGATCGAGCCCTCAAATCCGAGGGGATTGCCGATGGCGATGGCGTAGTCTCCGGGCTCGACGCTGGAAAGGTCGTCCAGGAAGATGGCAGCGGGAAGGTCATTCGCGTCGATCCGGAGCAGGGCGAGATCGCTGCGCGGATCTCGGCCCACGAGAACCGCTGGGTAGGTGGGGCCGCCTGCGAGTGTCACCCGGATGTTATCGGCGACGGTGTCTCCGCCTGCGGCGACGACATGGTTGTTGGTCACGATCAAGCCATCGCTGGAGTAGATGACCCCCGAGCCCTCGGCGCCGTTCTCCCCGGCACCGCCCGGGGCAGGCGAAGTGGCGATGATTTGCACCACGCTGGGCCTCAGCTGCCGGGCTACGTCATCCGCGGGACTGCCGGATGGTCCCGCTTCGGCCCCGCCACCGGCGGTTCCGCTGTCGGTGGAGTCCGTGGTCGGCTCTCCGCCCTCGTCGGCGGCGCCGCCGCCGGTTTCCCCGCTGGTCACTGTCGCCGGCGACTCGGTGGTGTCGGTACTCTGCTCCTCCAGACAACCCGTCGCGAACAGTCCCAAGGCGAGGAGCATGAGTAAGGCAAGCCCCGGTAAGCTCATCGCACGGACGTGAGCTTTAACTGTTGTCTGCACTTCGCCCTCCTGACGGGTGATCTGTGATCACCCTTTGCCCAGCGAAGGCGCCCGTCACACGAGCGTGGGCCGCGAGAGGCCGGCTCCGAACGGGAACGCGGAGGCAGGCTCTATCAGCTGTCTTCGAGAAGCCAACTGCCGTCGAGCTTCAACAGGCACCAGTGAAGCTTCTCCAGGGGAAGTTTCGAGATGCGAGCGCGGATCTCTGCGGACCACTCCCGGACGGTCACCGACTCGGCATTGACCGGCATCAGACCGTCTTCTCTGCTCGCCCAATGCACCTCGTGGAGCCGGGCATCGGCCTCTGCCCCCAGGAGTCGCAGCGCATACGCCAGCCCCAACGCCTGCTCGTCTTCGGGATCGGCGAGCCAATCCAGAATGAAGAGGACGGTGAGCTTATTCGGCGCATCTGCCAGAAACCTGCCGAGCTGGGGCCAGGGGAGCGGCTCCAGGTGGCGCCAGATACCCCGCATCTGGGGGAGGGCCGCGGGGTCGGCCAAGCGAAGCAGACCCAAGAGCAGACCCAACCGCAGTGAGTCGTCCTCTGCCTCTTTGAGCAATTCGACCACGAACTGCACTCCCCGCTCGAACGGCTGCTCACCGGGAGCGAGCAGGATGAGGTGGAACGCTGCGTGCGCGATCAGACGGACGTCGTCCTCTCCATAGAGGAAGGGTATGAAGGCGGGAGAACCGGCCTCCCCGGATTCCACCATGGCGGCCATCCTGTCCACCAGAGCCAGGCGCTCGCCGGGGCTGCTCAGCTGCTCGAAAGCGTCGTAAAGGGCGATCAGGCCTTCGAGGGACTCGGTGTCATCGGCCTGCAGGGCGGCGGCTTCGCTCAGGAGCCGTTCGGCGAGCAGACGCGAGGGCTCGCCGTCCACCGACACGCGGGCGTCATACAGCGCCTGTTCCACCAATCGTTCATACTCGAAAAGCTCGTCGTCGGTGTCCATACCGGGCCTCCGCCCTCGCGATCTCAGGAAATCAAGCCTAACAACCCGACCGGACAGAAACTGGTCAGGCGGAGGGCGTGTCTTGTCCCCCAGATGGGCTAAGGTTCTTGCGAGCGATGAAAGGAACGGACATGGCCGCAGAAGATGGCGCCGCACGGCTGAGCTTGGAGATATTGCAGACCGCGGCGGAAGGACTTGGCTGGAAAGAGTGGTACCGGGCAGCAGAGGAGCGTCATTCCATCCGCACGTTTCTCCAGGATCAGCCCGAGGAAACGCTGCTAAGGGGCCTGCAGGAACTGGCGGAACGGCTTCCGGCTTCGGCCGGGCGTGTCGAGGTCATACCCCGGCTCGACGTCGATATCTTCACCGCCATTGTCGGTGGCTACGGGAAGGTGGGGCCCGCCCCTTCGGCCCTCCTTTTCGTTGAGGAGAATGGAGGAGGGTGGGGTCCTACGGGGATTGGCTATGCCGGTGAAGCCGTGGTTCTCGAGGCCACCCGTCTGGGCTTGGGGACCTGCTGGGTGGGCGGGTTCTTCGACCCCGCTCTGGCCGCCGGGTTGCTGGAACTGCGGGACGGGGAACGGATCGCCGCGGTGTCTCCTTTGGGGATACCCAAAGCTCGGCGCAGTCTCGGCGAGAGGGCTCTCAAGGCTATGGCGAGATCGCACAAACGCAAGACGGCCGGCGAACTCACGCCCGCAGGAATCGATGACTGGCCGGACTGGGCGCGGACGGCGGTCGAACTCGCGCGGCTCGCCCCTTCGGCGGTAAATCGGCAGCCGTGGCGCTTCTTCCTGGAGTCCGGGGCCGCTGGAGAGCGGCTGGTGGTGCGGGTGGACGAGCCCAAGGAAACCTACCGGATTCCCAAGCGGCTCGACTGCGGCATCGCCATGGCCCATGTGGAGGTGGCCGCTCGGGCCGCCGGGAAGCAAGGCTATTGGGAACGGCGGACGGGAGAGGACGTTGCGGCCTTCGTGGCCTATTGATGCCGGCCTCCCGAGAGCTACTCGCTGCGGTAGCGCCTAGAGCACCTCGAGCCCGTTCACGTGGCGGTCGCCGGGGTCCTCGGTCCAATCGATTCCCGGTGAGCGCCAGGATTCGCCCCCGTCCTCGGATTTGAACAGGCGCCTCTCGCTGGACGCCCAGATCTCGCCCGCCCGCCGGCCGGGAGAGAGCAGAAAGGCGCGCATGCCCTCGGCTTCCGGCAGGCCGTGGTCGGGTCCCAGGCGTGACCATTTGGAGCCGTGGCTTCGTCGATAGAGAGCAGACCAGGCCTGTTCCTTGTCGTGGGCCGGACCGGGACCGGGTGAGACCGAGATGACGATCACCTCGGGATCGCCCGGATCGGCCGCTACGTTCCAGACGTAGGTGTGGTCGAGTCCTTGGTCGAACCGGGTCCAGGTGCGGCCGCCGTCCAGGCTCTCGGCGTAGCCGCCGCCTCCCGCCTCGTAGACTCGGTTGCGCAGATTGCGATGAAAGCGCAGATGGTGGACGTCGGGCTGGGCATGGGGCGGGTGGTCGGCCCAAGTGGCGCCACCGTCCTCGCTCAGCATGACTCCGCCCAACTCGATGCCCACGAGGACCCGCTGCGGGTCGTAGGGGTCGGGAGCGATGCTTCGCACATGGTGCGTCCAGGGCCGCGGGGGGAAGCTCCACTTTGGACGCGAAGGGATCGCCAGCAGGCCGGGCAACTCCTTCCAGGTAAGCCCCCCGTTTTCGCTCCGGAAGATGTCGCTGGGCTCGGTCCCCGCCCACACCACCGACTTGCCCTCCTCCGAGAGGTGATTGGAAACGAACACCGACATCACCCTGGCCTGAGGGATCTCCGGCAGCAACTCCCGCCAATTCCTGCCGCCGTCGTCGGAGAGGAGAAGGCCGTGGTCAAAGGTGCCGGCATAGACCCGGTCCGGGTGAAGCGGATCACCCATGGCCGCCTGCACGGAACGGTTTTTGATCACCACCCGGCCCAGCAGCCGCCCGCCGGTTTCCTCGAGAATCGCCAACCCCCCGTCCATCGCGAGGTAGATCATCGCCCTTGCCTCCTCGGTCGTCATCCCGCGGCAGACGCCCGTCCCGGCCATCCGCGCTATTCCTACCTCTACCCGCTCGGCAAATGTTTATTAGAGGGCGCTGAACGCGTTCGACGCCCATAGCCTTACGGAACTCTTACGCTCGGGGTTTGGCCCGGTATTTGGCGCCGGCATGGGGTAAGAAACATATGCAGGTGTGAATCAGGGCAGGCGCGCAGCTGCCGCATGGGGCGGAGAAGCGAACGATGATCCTCGTGGTCGAAGACGAAGCCAGTATTGCCGAAGTGGTGACGCTCTACCTAAGGCGGGCCGGCTTCGAGGCGACCGCGGTCAATCGCGGAGCGGACGCGGTACGCGCGCTCGATGAATCCCCGCCCGAACTGCTGGTGCTCGACCTGACTCTTCCCGACATGGAGGGTCTGGATCTACTCCGCCGGTTACGCGGTTCTCCGGAACCGGGGGCGGAGGACACTCCGGTAATCGTGCTGACCGCGCGCAGCGGTGAGGCCGATCGCATCGCCGGCCTCGAGATGGGCGCCGACGACTACGTGGTCAAGCCGTTCAGCCCTCAGGAGCTGGTCAGCCGGGTCCGTGCCGTGCTCCGGCGGGCCGGCAATGGCTCCTCCGGCCGACAGGAGAATCCGATAGTGGCCAACGGCCTGAGGATCGATCCACGAACCCGGATCGTGGAAGTCGACGGAGAAGAGCGTGCCCTAACCGCACGCGAGTTCGATTTGCTCTGGACCCTGGCCCGCAATCCCAGGCAGGTTTTCAACCGCGATCAGCTGCTGGAGCTGGTCTGGGGCTTCACCGACTTCATCGATCCGGGCACCGTCACCGTCCACGTGCGCCGTATCCGCGAGAAAATCGAGCGCGACCCGGGAGCGCCGCGGCATATCGTGACCGTGTGGGGTGTGGGCTACCGCTTCGAGCCTTAGTAGGGGGGAATCGTGCGATCCGAGGACGCGCATCTCATCTGGCGTTTTCTGGCGGCGACCGCCGCCACCTTGGCCGTATCGCTGCTCGCGTTCCAGTTGTTGCTCGACCCACCCCGGTCGGATCTCGTCCTCATGCTCGAGATCTTTCTGCTCACCGGGGCACTCTCCCTCGCGGCCGTGATCTTGGCCTACCGGCTACCCTGGCTCAGGCGCTCGCCTCGCATCGGCGGTTCGCTGCTGGCTGTATTTGCCTTCGTCGCGGCCCTCACTTTCTTCAACGTCTGGTTGGCGGCCCGGCTGATGTTCATCAGCGGGCACGACTTCATGGTCACCGCGGTGCTGTTGCTGTTCGCCGGCGGTTTGGCCGTTTCGGCGGGTTATCTGTTCTCCCACCGCCTCGAGCGGGACGTGGTCAACCTGCAGAAGGTGGCCGGAGATCTGGCCGCAGGGCATTTGGAAACGCGGGCGCGCTCCGACCGGCAGGATGAGCTCGGCGCCCTGGCTCGGTCCTTCGACCAGATGGCGGATCAGCTCCAGAGCGCTCAGGCCCGTCAGCAGGAACTCGAGCGGGTGCGGCGTGACCTTCTCTTGTGGACCGGACACGACCTGCGCACCCCCCTGACCTCGGTGCGGGTGATCGTGGAGGCGCTTGCCGACGGGATGGTCGAGGACGAAGAAACCGTGGCGCGGTACCTGGCCACCGCGCGTAAAGATCTCGCCCTTCTCAGCCGTTTGGTGGAGGACCTTTTTCTCCTGGCCCAGCTCGATGCCGGCCGGCTGCCTCTCGACCTGCGGCCGGCCACTCTCGAGGATGTCGTCTCCGACACGCTCGAGTCCTTCGCGGTGCTTGCCGAGCGGAAAGGGGTGCGGCTGGAGGGCGAGGTCTCCGAGAGCCTGCCCCTGCTCGAACTCGACGTCCCCCGGGTGGGCAGGGCGCTCAACAATCTGGTGGACAATGCCCTGCGGCACACACCCGAGGGCGGCCGCGTCGAAGTCAAGGTGACGCCTATGCGGGAAGACGTGCGGGTCGCGGTCGAGGATACCGGCGAAGGCATTCCCCCGGAGGACGCCCGCTTCGTCTTCGAGGGTCTGCGGCGCTCCCGAAAGGATGGCTTTGGCCTCGGGCTGCCGCTGGCTCGGGCGATCGTTGTGGCCCACGGCGGGAAGATCTGGCTCGAGCCGGTGGCCCAGGGGAGCCGCTTCGTCATCAGCCTGCCCCGGCCCGTAAGCAGCTCGCCCGAAGCCGGCGACGGGGGTCCGCAGCCGGGCGGGCACGGACGCTCGCGGCTTGGCGACGACGCGGCGAGCGGCATTGGCGACGGGGCCGGAAGAGACGCGACCGAGTTACGGGAACGGGGCCTCATGCCGCCACGGCGGGACCGACCGACGGGGTCAGGTTCTGTTCCTGTGGCGACAGGGTCAGGCGCCGGCGGGGTTGTCCCCGGCGTTCAGCCTGAGGTCCGCCAGTATGGGCCAATGGTCAGAGGGGAATGATCCGGGGGGGAATGAGTCGCTGCCGGCGCTCGACACCCGCGGCCCACGGACGACTTCGGCCCGCTCCACCTCCCAATGGGATGAGATGAGGATGTGGTCGATCCGCCGCCCGGCGAGGGCCCCGGTGAAGCCGTGATAGGTGGCGGCGCGCGCACCCTCTGCGGGGAGTCCGGCCAAGGCGTCGTTCAGCCCGTTCCCCAACAGCAGGCGGAGGGCAGGTCCTGCGGGCGTCTCGTTGAGGTCCCCCAGAATCAACGCGGGAACCAGCTGTTGCGCAAACCCCAGCACCGCCGCCGCCTGGGCCCGCCGCGTCTCCGGCGAACGGTGGTCCAGGTGAAGGTTGAATACCTGGAAAGTGACCGGGGGGACCTCGGGCGGTTGGTTCCCAGCGTCCTCCACGAGGGCGAAGCGGGCACTGGTGGCGATGCGGGGCGGGCTTGAGCGCGGCAGGCGGTGGGAGCGCCAGTCGAGCAGGCGGAGGCGGTCGCGCCGGAAAAAGATGGGACAGCGCTCTCCGAACCGGCCTTCGCACCTCCGGCCCTCACCGACGACGCCGTAGCCGGGCAGGCGATCGAGCAGATGGCGCTGTTGGAAGAGGTAGACTTCCTGAAGGCCCAGCAGGTCCCCGTCCAGGCGGCGGAGGGTCTGGGCCACCCGGTCCCGCCGGAAGGGCCAGGAGTCGCGCCCGTCACAGGCCAAGCCGTTTCTGATGTTGAAGCTGACGACCCGCAAGTGGGAAGCGCTCCTACCCGGTCGCCAGCGTGCTGCGGTTCCTGCCCAAGCGCTTGCTCTCGTACATCGCCTGATCGGCCCGTTCCACCAGTTGCTCGTAGTTCTCGCCGGGCCGCGCGGCGGCCGCTCCGATGGAAACCGTGACCGAGACGCGGTGGCCTTCGAAGAGCAAGTGAGAGTGTTGCACGAGCGCGCGCATCCGTTCCGAAGCGCGCTCCACCTCCTCCAACCCGGCATGGGGGAGGACAACCAGAAACTCTTCGCCGCCCCAGCGGCCGACCATGTCCGAAGCCCGGCTACCGCTGGAGAGGCTGCGGGCCACCATACCCAGGACGGCATCGCCGGCCGCGTGTCCAACCTGGTCGTTGACTCGCTTGAAGCGGTCTATGTCGATGAAGGCGACGCCAAAGCGCCAGCCGTACCGCTGGAACTCCTGAGCCCGGGACTCGAGCGTTTGCTCGAGCAGGCGCCGATTGGGGAGGCCGGTGAGGGGGTCGATGTACGCAATCTCCTGCAACCTCTCGAGTTGCTGCATCAGTTGATTGCGCTCGCTGTCCACGACGAAGGTCTCGATTCCGGTGACCAGGCCGGTGTCCGCATCGCGGAAGCGGCTGACCCTAACTGAGACCGGCACGCGGTGCCCGCTCTTGTGATGGAGGAAGACGTGGGCCTGACGGTGCTCGCCGTCTGCGAGCGCGGCCGCCAGCGGGCAGTTCCCGCCGCACAACTCCAATCCCGACTCGTCGACGTGGTTGAGGATGGAGTCGTGACAGTGAGACCCCACCACTTCATCGGCCGAGTACCCCGTGATCTCCTCGGCGGCCCGGTTCCAGTAGATGATGCGGCGGTTGGCGTCGGTCAGGTACACGCCTTCGTGCAGGTTTTCGACGATACCCTGGTATCCCGCGCTGGTTAGGTTGGTGCCGGATCTGTTGTTCTCGTGATCGCCCACGCCGCTCCTGCAGTTGACTGTTCGTGGCCTGTTCGTGGCTATATATCTCTCGGCTTCCGCTGGGGCAAGCCTGAGCGGATGCGTGACGTCCGTTCAGCATGGGGAGCCGTCGGGGGGCGTAGCGCCAGGAGACCGCGCGGGGAAGGCAGGCTTTGGCGACGGGGAGTTGGGTTCTAGGCGGATCGGGGCAGGACCAGGCGCCCCTTCTCCTGGACCACCCGGCCCGATTCGCGCAGGATCTTCATCGCCCGGGTTACGGTCACCCGATGTGAGCCGGTGAGAAAGGCCAACTCTTCGTGGGTTAGGGGAAACTGGAGGACCAGTCCGGCCTCCGTTTCGCGGCCGTGTTCGCGGGCGACAGTGACCAGCACGCGGTAGAGGCGATCTTCCAGCCGGCTCTCGGACATTCCGTCGACGCGGTTCACCAGCCAGGTCACCCGGCTGCTCAGGTTGCGGATCACCTGATAACCGATGGCCGGATGCTGTTCCACCAACTTCTCGAAACGGCCACGGGTGAAGCCGCATACCAGTGTGTCCTCGACGCAGAGGGCACTCACCGGATAATCGCTCTCCTCGCTAAGCATGGCTTCGCCGATCACATCACCGGCCTTACGGATATCCAGAATCAGCTCGCGGCCGTCCTCCGTAGCCTTGGTCAGCTTGAGCCGGCCGGCCTTGACCAGGAACATGGCGTCGGCCGGAGTGTCTTGGTGAAAGATCTCCTCTCCGGTCTCGTAGCGGGCCCGCCAGGCGGCAGCCAGCAGCGCCTCCACCTCGTCTCGGCTGAGCCGCTCGAACATCCAAAGGTGGGCCAGACACTCCGGCGCGAGTTCGGCTCCCGGCCCGGCCAGTTCTTCGCAGCGACAGGAGGGGGCGGACAGTTCTTGGCCGGAGGCCGAGCGCAGCTTAGGATGCCGCATCTGGGCCTCCAGGCAAGACTCGGACGAAGGAATCGAACTGCTCATTCGGTCGATGCTAGCAGGAGGCGGGGCCCGGCGGCCGGTTGCGTTTGAGGAAAACCGGCCGCCGGAGCCTTCGGCTGGACGAACGGTCCTACTGGACTGCCCGATCGACGATGGTATCGGCGACTGCGTCGGCCGACCTGAAGGGGAAGTCGGCCGGTTGGAGCACGCCGCCGGCGTCACCGGCGCGCAGTCTGACGTCGCCTGCTTCGCACGTGGTATCCGCTCCCTGGGGAAATGCTGAGAGCAGCTCCTCGGGTGACTCCAGGGGGAAGTCGGCCCCCTTTAGCGCCTCCCGGATCTGTCGCTTGAGTTCGGCTTTGACATCCATTTCGACTCCTTGGTTCGGACTTTGCGTATCGGTCTGCGATTTCAGCTTAGTCCCCGCTCGAAGGGGGCGCTGTAGCGTTCGCTACATCGCCAGTGGGTCGCCAGTGGGCGGAGGGATTCGTCGTCCTAGGACGTATGGGTCTAGGCGGCGCCGAGTTGGGCCTGCATGCGGCGGCCCAGCACGATGATGACCGGGATGAAGGCCACACTCAGGGCGAGTGAAACCAGGAGCTCGAACCAGACCTCGCTCAGGCCGGCGCCGTTCACCGCCACTTCGAAAATGGGCTCGAGGAACCAGTAGGTGGGGAAGAGCTTGGCGATCCACTGGGGCCAGTCGGGAAACAGGTAGAAGATCACCGGGGCGAAGACCAGCAGGTTGAGCGACTTGACCAGGGTGTAGAGCGACTTGGTGTCCCTGGCGGCGGTGCCGTAGAGCAGGCCGATCTCCACCGACATCACCGCTCCGGCGAGCAGAGAGAGCAACAGCGCGACGGGTGCGGCGCTCAAGGCCCCGTTAAGGGCCAGGGTGACCACCGCCATGGCGAGCGCCAGCAGCAGGCCGAGCACCGCCTTGGAGAGCAGCACCTCGGTGATGGTGAGCGGTGTGACCAGCAAGGCGTCCAGCGTGTGCCGTTCCCGCTCTTCCACCAGAGTGAACGAGGTGAGGAAGACTCCCGCGATCACCAGGGCGAGCAGCACCAGCAGAGGAATCAGCCGTTCGGAGATGGCCAGGGCCTCGCCCTCGCCGAGGGAAACCAACTGGACGTCCACCAAGGAGGCGCTGCCCTCCACCTGCCGCACCAGATCGAGAGCGGTGACCGCCAGGATGGCGCGGTCCGAGCGGGCGCTCTGGCCACTGATGTAGAGCTCGAGCGGGGGTTTCTCGCCCGCGCGCAGGGCCTCGTCGAAGCCGGCCGGCAGAATCAGGCCGGCGTCCAGATCGTGCGCCTCCACCTGCTCCTTCAGTTCGGCGGGATCGTCCAGCAGGGCTACCCGGATGCCCTCGATCGCCTGCACGTCCCGGCTGATCTCGGAGTCGCCCAGATCGACCACGCCCAGGCGGGGATTGGGGTCCAGCAGGCTGCCGAATACCACCTGCATCAGCAGGGTGGCGGCGAAGGGCAGGACCAAAGTCCAGAGGAAGATGGGGGAGCGGGGCCCCAACCGCAGGTCCTTACGCAGGACGTTGAGAACTCGGGAGAGGCTCACAGCGTTTCCACTTTGCGCTTGAGGATGAAGAAGCCCAGGCCGAGCAGCGCCGCGTCCCAGGCAAGGGCCATTCCCAGCTTGGGACCGAGTGCTCCCCAACCCTCGTCGTAGGCGGTCGCCCCGACGATGGTTTCCACCACGCCGTATGACGGCAGGACCTGCACCAGGGTCGAGGCGCTTCCCGGGAAGAGGCTGCCGAAGGCGGGAATCGCCAGCGGAATGAAGAAGAGCACCCCGTAGAAAATGGTTCCCATGAAGTCCTTGCCCGCCGCCCCGGCAATCATCCCCACGGCGGCCGCCATCACCGCCCCCAGAACGATGGCGACCAGCAGCGCGCCGGCATTGCCCTGAAAAGCCCGCACCGCGAGCAGGAAGACCAGTGCCTGCCCCAGAGCCAGCAGGGTGCCCATCAGCGCCTTGGCCGCCAGGACATCGGCCGTCCGGGCGGGGGTCACCAGGAGGGCGGTGATGGTGCGCGCCTGGATCTCCTCGGCGATCAGCGAGGCCAGGGCGAAGGACTCGACCAGCAGCACCATGAAGGCAAATAGGGGCCGCATGTGCTCCCGGGGCGACACCTGATTGCCCGCGCGGTCCTCTCCCAGGATGATCTCCTCCTGCTGGGGCTCAGTGACCGGCAGTTCCTCGCCCGCCAGGCTGAAGGCCAGTTCGCGCACGAAGCTGCCCATGGTATTGCGGATCTCGGGGGGAACCCCGCTGCTCACGTAGATGGTTACCCGGCTCTCTCGGCCCTCGGTCACCGCCTGCCGGAAGTCCGGAGCGAAGGAGAGCCCGACCTGCACCTGGGGAAGGTCCTCCGCGCCCGGCAGGGGAGCTTCTCCCGCCACCGAGCGCTGCAGCGCCTCGTCCGAGGGAAACTCGACGACGCTGATTCCTTCCTCGACGTTGCCCGCGGTCAACTGCTCCGCCAGTTCGCCCAGGTCGCGGTGGGCGATGCCCACCTCCACAGTTTCGTCGACCGTCGCGGGCAGCAGCCAGAAGACGACGATCAGGAGCACGAGCATCAACGCTGAAAGGATTACCCACAGCCGGTCCCGGGAGTAAGCCCTGAAGTCCTTGCGGAGAATCGCAGCGACGATCGCCGTGCGGGAGGGAGGCTTCACTGCAGGCCACGGCCGGTGAGCCGGATGAATATCTGCTCGAGGGTCGCCTCCTCGGTGTGAATGGTGAGCAGATCCTTCGCCGCCGCGGCCCGGAGGCGCTCGCCGGCTTCGGGATCATCCAGGGAGATCAGTTCTTCTTGTATCTCTCCCTGCACGCGCGTGCGCACTTTCACCCGGCGCTCCCCGTACTGCAGTTTCAGGTTCTCGGGAGTATCCAGCGCCGCGATGCGGCCCTCGTTGATGAAGGCCACCCGGTCGGAAAGCTCATCCGCTTCCCACATATCGTGGGTGGTCAGGAGCACGGCGGCCCCCCGGGCTGCCTCCTCCCGGATTATGTCCCGAATGGTTCGGGCGGAGACGGGGTCGAGCCCGTCGGTGGGCTCGTCCAGAAAGAGCACGTCCGGATGATTGACCAGGGTCCTCGCCACCATCAGGCGCTGGCGCATGCCTTTGCTGTAGCCCTGGACGCGGTCGCCGCCGCGATCGGCAAGCCCCACCCGCAGCAGCAGCGGATCGGGATCGAAGCGGGGCATTCCGAAGAGCCGCGCGAAGAAGCGCAGGTTCTCCCGGCCGGACATATTCAGGTAGAGGTTCTTTTCCTCGAAACAGACGCCTATGCGCGCCTGCACCTCAGGCCGGTCCCGGCCGACGTCCTGGCCCAGAATGCGGGCGGAGCCCGAGCGGGGGCTGAGCTGGCCGGTCAAAACCTTGATGGTGGTCGATTTGCCCGCGCCGTTCGGCCCCAAAAAACCCAGCACCTCTCCGGGGGCTACCGAAAAACTTATGCCGTCGACGGCGACCAGGTCGCCGTAAGCGTAGGTGAGGTCCTCCACGGAGATAGCCGCCTGCGTGCGCTCAGAGGCCGAAGTCGCCGCGGCCATCTATGCTCCCAATGCCCTCTCCAGGTCTTCCAGCAGGTCGTCGGGATGTTCGATCCCCACCGACAGCCGGACCGTCCCGGGAGTCAGCCCGCAGGCTTCGCGTGCGCTGGGGGGCATGGTCTTGTGGCTCATGGTCCAGGGTTGGGCCGCCAGAGATTCGACCCCGCCCAGGGACTCGGCGAGGGCGAAGTAGCGCAAATTGGCGAAGAATTTCTCGGCGCTGACGGCGTCCAGATCCAAATCGAAACTCACCACGCCGCCGAACCCAGACTGCTGAGTCAGCGCCAACTCGTGGCCGGGATGGCTCTCCAGACCGGGGAAGTACACGCGGCGCACGCGCTCGTGGCCTTCGAGGAAGCGGGCGACGGCGAAGGCGTTCTTCTGATGGGCCTCCATGCGCGCCGCCAGGGTCTTTACCCCCCGCAGCACCAGCCAGGAGTCGAAGGGCGAACCGCTCAACCCCAGGCCGGGCACGATCAGGCCCAGCTTGGCGGAGAGGTCCTCGCGGCCGGTGATCAGGGCGCCGCCGACCACGTCGCTGTGGCCGTTGAGATATTTGGTGGTCGAGTGAACGGCCAGGTCCACCCCCAGGTCGAGCGGCTGCTGAAAATAGGGACTGAGGAAGGTGTTATCGGCGGCCGTCAGGGCGCCCATCTCCGCGGCGATCTGGACCACTCCGCGGATATCGGTGACCCGGAGCAGAGGATTGGACGGCGTCTCGATCCAAATCAGGGCCGTTTGCTCGCGCCGCGCCCGCCGCACGGCCTCGAGGTCGCGCATGTCGACGAAGCTGACCGACAGGTCGAAGCGGGGCATGATGTTTTGGAACAGGCGGTAGGTGCCGCCGTAGATGTCCTGGGGGGCCAGGATGTGATCGCCTGACTTCAGGAGGAAGGCCACCGCGGTGATGGCCGCCATCCCCGTGCCCGTGACCCAGGCATATTTGCCGTTCTCCAGCGCGGCCAGGCTCTCTTCGAGGGCCGCCCGGGTGGGGTTGCCCGCGCGGGTGTAATGAAAGCGGGGCAGCTCGCCCACCGCTTCGAACCGGAAGCTGGAACTCATGTAAATGGGGGTGGTCACCGAGTTGTAGGCTTCGTCCTTGTCGACACCGACGTGCACGGCCTCGGTCTCTTTGCGCACCTGGTGGCCTCCTCTCTCCGATTCGACCGTGATCCTTGTCCGCGAGGGCCGGCTCTGGCAACCTCGTGCCATGAGCTTACCCGAACAACCCGAAGCGGAAGAGCGCGCGCGCATCGCCCGGCTCGCCCGCGAGCTCGGCGTGAGTGTGGCGCAGGTCGCTTCGGTCGCCCGCCTGCTCGGCGAAGGGGGGACGGTCCCCTTCATCGCCCGCTACCGTAAAGAAGCGACGGGTTCTCTGGACGAGGTGCAGATTGCCGCGGTGCGCGATGGCCTTGCGCGGCTGGAGGAGCTCGAGAGACGCCGGGACGCAATTCTCCAATCGCTCCTCGAGCGCGAACTGCTGACCCCCTCGCTCCAAGAGCAGTTGCGGGCGGCGGCAACCCTGACCGAACTCGAGGACCTTTACCTGCCCTACCGGCCCAAGCGGCGAACCCGGGCCCAGATGGCGCGGGAGCGGGGTCTCGAACCTTTGGCGGAGAAGCTGCTCAAAGGAGAACCGCGGGCGCAAACCGAGCTCGAACATTTGGCGGAGAGCTTCGTCGACGCGGAGCTGGGGGTCGAATCCGGCGAAGAAGCGCTTGCCGGGGCCAGAGATATCGTCGCCGAGTTGATTGCAGAAGACCCTGGGGCGCGGAGCCGCCTGCGGGAGCTGTTCGCAGAACGGGGCGTGCTGCGCAGCCGAGTGGTCAAAGGGCAGCAGGAATCCGGAGCTAAGTTCCGGGACTACTTCGACTGGCAGGAACGCGCCGCGTCGGCACCCTCTCATCGGGTGCTCGCCCTTTTTCGGGGTGAGGATTTGGGGGTCCTGCGGGTCAGGCTGGAGGTGCCCGAAGTCGACGCGGTGCGGATTGTCGAGCGGCGATTCCTCCCCAAGGGGGACGGTGCCGCGGTCGGTCAGCTTCGGCTCGCGTTGCGGGACGGGCTGACGCGGTTGGCCTTGCCCTCCCTCGAGACCGAGGCCAGGCGGCGCGAGAAGGAGCGGGCCGATGCCGAGGCCATCGCCATCTTCGTCAACAACCTGCGCGAGATGCTGCTGGCTCCGCCGTTGGGCGCCAAGCGGGTGTTGGCCATCGATCCCGGCTTCCGCACGGGCTGCAAGACGGTGGTGCTCGATGCGCAGGGAGGGCTCCTCCATCACGAGACCATCCAGCCGCATGCGTCCCCGGGGGAGAGAAGCCGGGCCGCCCAACGGGTGGCGGCCCTCGTCAAGGAGCATTCCCTCGAAGCAATCGGGGTGGGCAACGGCACCGCCGGCAGGGAGACCGAGGCTTTCCTTCGCGGCCTCGAGCTGCCCACTGACGTGCCGATCGTCGCGGTGAACGAGAGCGGGGCGTCGATCTACTCGGCCTCGGAGCTGGCCCGGATGGAACTACCCGACGTCGACCTCACCGTCCGCGGCGCGGTGTCCATCGGCCGGCGCTTGCAGGACCCCCTTGCCGAACTGGTCAAGCTCGACCCAAAATCCATCGGCGTGGGTCAGTACCAGCACGACGTCGACCAGGGGGCTCTACGGACGGCGTTGGACGAGACCGTGGGCTGGACCGTTAACCGGGTGGGGGTGGAGGTGAACACGGCGAGCGCTCCCCTGCTCGGTTACGTCAGCGGGTTGGGGCCCAAGCTCGCCGAGAACCTGGTCGCCTACCGGGCCGAAAACGGGCCCTTTGCCTCCCGCAGTCAGTTGCGCAAAGTTCCTCGGCTGGGTCCCAAGGCCTTCGAGCAGGCCGCGGGATTTTTGCGGGTGCCGCGGAGCCGCCACCCTCTGGACGCCAGCGGGGTGCACCCCGAGCGGTACGGCCTGGTCGAACGGATCGCGGCCGATCTCAACGCCTCGGTCGCCACCCTTCTGGGCGACGGGGATCTGCGCCGCCGGATCGACTTGGCGAAGTATGTCGACGACGAGGTGGGCTATCCCACGCTCGAGGACATCCTCGCGGAGTTGGAGAAACCCGGACGCGATCCTCGCGAGCGGTTTGAGGTCTTCTCTTTCGCCGAGAACGTGCATGACCTGAAGGACCTGGAGGGGGGTATGCGCCTGCCCGGCATCGTCACCAACGTCACCGCCTTCGGGGCGTTTGTCGACGTGGGCGTCCATCAAGACGGACTGGTTCACGTGAGCAGGCTGGCGGACCATTACGTCAAGGATCCCGCTGATATAGTGAGCGTCGGTCAGCGCGTCGAGGTCACCGTCCTGGACGTCGATCTCGATCGGCGCCGGATTTCGCTCTCCATGCGCGACTGATTCCTGCACGAGCGTCTCGATGGTGGGAGGGCCCTCGCAAGATGCCCTTTAGCGCTCCGCTTCTGGCGGCCGGAATATTGCTACTGGTATCGGGCTTGATTCTCGGAGCCGCCGGGACCGATCTGCTGGGGGCCGATGGCGGGGGTGCGGTACAGGCGCCGGCAATCAGCGCCACATCCTCGGAAGTCGGCTCCGCGTCGGCCACCTCGAGCGCGGAATCCACTTCGGAGGAGCCGTCCTCGAGCGCGGGCTCCACGACCTCGACGGTCTCGGCGAGGACCACGGCCTCCACGACCTCCACGGCCTCCACGACCTCACCTTCCGCCGCGACGACCACCACCACGACCACCGCCCTCGGCGGGGTCGTTGGCAAAGAAAGCAAGGACGGCGCCTCGGCCCCGGACTCCGGCCTTCCGCCGCCGCCGCGAGAGTTTCTGCCCGTCGCCCAGCCTCAGGTCGTCGGCTGAAGAATCTTGCCTGATTTGCAGCTCGTAGAAGCGGGCCAGCTGCGCCGAGACGGCCGCAAGGCCCGCCCCCAGTATCGCGAGAGCGAGCGGGACGCTGCCGCTCACCCACCACATTATGGCGCCGGAGACCAGGGGTACCGCGTAGGCCACGCCGGCGACATCTTGCAGAAGGGCATGCAGCTTTTGCTCACGCCGTTGCGCGCGCCTTTGCTTCTCCGCCCTTCTGCGCTCGGAACGGGTCACCGCTGTTCCTTTCGGGATCGGGTTGGCTTGGATTTGAACGACTGTGGCCCGCCAAGGGTCCTCTCGACCGGAGGTCCGCTGTGAAGAAACCCACTCGGGCCGACCTCTTGGCGGCGAGGGGAAGGACGGTGCCTGACGTGGTGGGCCCCGAACTTCGCATTCTCTTCTGTGGCATCAATCCAAGCCTGTATACCGCCGCGACCGGACATCACTTTGCTCGTCCGGGGAATCGCTTTTGGAAGGCCCTTCACGGATCCGGCTTTACTCCGCGTCTCCTTGCACCGGAGGAGGAAGGCCTCCTGCCCGGCCTGGGCTTGGGGATTACAAACGTGGTCCGCCGGGCCACGGCAACCGCGGCCGAAATTGGGCCGGAGGAATACCAGGAGGGCAGGCTGCTGCTCGAGGAGAAGGTGGCGCGCTGGTCCCCGGAATGGCTGGCGGTGGCCGGCGTGGGAGCGTACCGTTCCGCTTTCGGGCGGCCCCGGGCAACGATCGGGCGGCAGATAGAAACAGTCGGATCGACAAGAATCTGGGTGCTGCCGAACCCCAGCGGACTGAACGCCAATTACCCACTGGACGCCCTGATCTCCTTGTTCGCCGAATTGCGGGCGGCCGCCGCTGCGGACACCGCCCGCCACCGTGCCTCGCGCCAGGAGATGCCCGCGGCCATACCGGGTAGACCACCTCCAGATGCGTCAACAAATGAGGAAGGCGGGCCTTCATGAGCGTCTGGAAATCTCTGCTGAGCGGCGCGGCCGGGGCCGTGGCTCTCAACTTGATTCACGAATCGGCCCGAAGCGTGATCCCGTCGGCGCCGCGAGTCGATGTGGTGGGGAAGAGCGCCTTGAAGCGCTACCTTCCCCGGGTGGGCGTGCGGCCGCCGGACGACGAGCGCTCCCTATATGCGGCGGCTCTGGGCGGGGATCTGGTTTCGAACGCAGCTTACTATTCGCTTGTGGGACTGGGCCGCCCCGAAGGAGCCCTCCCGCGAGGCGCCGCGCTCGGCCTGTTGGGCGGACTCGGGGCGGTCTTCCTGCCTCCCCTGCTCGGACTGAGCAAAGAACCGGCCGCCCGGAGCACCGGGACTGCGGTCATGACCGTCACCTGGTACACGCTCGGCGGGAACGTCGCGGGCCTGGTGCGCCGGGCACTCGGTTAGATTTTCAGCCGAGCTGGAGCGAAGCTGCCCGTGCCGGAACTGCCCGACATAGAGGCTTACCTCGAGGCCCTGCGCTCCCGCGTCCTGGGAGAGGAGCTTTTCGGAATCCGCTTGGTCCATCCATTTCTGCTGCGCACGGTGGAGCCTCCCCTGGAAGCGGTGGCCGGCCGGCGGGTGGTCGGCCTCTCCCGGCTGGGCAAGCGATTGGTCTTCGAAATGGGCGAGGGCGCCGCCGAGCGAGGCAGAGACACGCCCCTATTCCTCGTGCTTCATCTGATGATCGCCGGACGCCTTCAATGGTTGCCTCCGGACGCTCCGGTTGCTCGAGGCCGGGGCTTGGCCGCCTTCGATTTTGCGAAGGGAACTCTCCTGCTGACCGAAGCGGGGAAGAAGCGGCGGGCATCGCTCCACCTGCTGGAGGGGCGGGCGGCGCTGGCGGAGATGGATCCCGGGGGTCTGGAAGTGCTGGATTCGAGTTTGGATGAGTTCGTGGAGGCTTTGACCGCAACCAACCACACCCTCAAGCGCGCGCTGACCGATCCGCACATCTTGAGCGGCATTGGTAATGCCTACTCCGACGAAATCCTTCACCGCGCTCGGCTTTCACCGTTCCGGCAGACGGGCAGCCTCTCTCCGGCGGAGTTCGAGCGCCTGCACCAGGCCACCCTGGCGGTTCTCGGAGATTGGACCCGGAAGCTGGTGGCCGAGGCGCGGAGCGAATTTCCCGCGAAGGTCACGGCCTTCCGCCCGGAGATGTCCGTGCACGGCAAGTATGGCGAACCGTGCCCGGTTTGCGGAACGGCGGTTCAACGGATCAAGTACGCGGAGAACGAATCCAACTATTGCCCCCGTTGTCAGACCGAGGGGCGGATGCTCGCCGACCGCTCGCTGTCGCGGCTGCTGAAAGCCGATTGGCCGCGGACGGTGGACGAACTCGAGGCCAGGGGCCGGACCGGTGGCGGCGGGCCTCCGGCGGGAGGGGCCTCCGCGGAGAGGAAGCTCGAGTGAGCGAGCTCAGGATAGCCGCGCCCTACGACCTCTCCCTTTCCTTGCGGGTGGGCCGGTCGTTCGCGGAGACGCCCGAGCACGAGAGTGGCGAGTCCGCGGGTCAGGGCGGGCGGGAGGTACTGCGCATGCTGGTTTGGCCGGAGGGCCGGCCGCCGGAGCCGGCCGCCGAACCGGTATTGGTCGAGATCGCCCAAACCGCTCCGGACAGGATCCGATACGACGCTTCAATCCCCGGCAAGGATGGTTATACCGGCGGCGTCGCAGCCCTGGAATCTCTGGTTGCCCGCGTCGTTCGGGCCGACCTAGATCTCGAGCCCTTCTACGATCTGCTGCAGACCCAGGGCGGGTTCGGCTGGATGGTGCAGGAGTTCCAGGGGCTCAAGCCGCTTCGTCCGGCCCGCGTTTACGAGATGGCGGTGATCGCGGTGATCGAGCAGCAGATCTCGCTGCGGGCGGCCCACAGCATCCGGAGGCGGTTGGTGGGCCGCTTTGGAGCGGAACGCGCCGGCCTGGTCGCGTTCCCCCGGCCGGAGAGCCTCGCTGGGGCCTCGGTGGAGGAACTCCGGCGGTGCGGCCTCTCCCAACGCAAGGCCGAGTACGTCCGGGAACTCAGCCGACGGGTGGTTTCGGGGGAGGTGGATCTCGAGGGGCTCGAGCATCTGGGCGACGAAGAAGTTGCCGGCGCCGTGATGTCGATGAGGGGCTTCGGCCGTTGGTCGGCGGAGTACATCCTCGTTCGCGGATTGGGCCGCGTGGATTCGGTGCCCGCTGATGATCTGGGAATCCGGACGGTGGTGGGGCAGACGCTGGGAGGGGGCGAGCGCGTATCCGGGGAGAAGGTGCACGATTTGCTTCTGCCGTTCGCCCCCTGGCGGGGTCTTTTCGCCTCCTATCTGCTGGCGGCGGACCGGTGCGGATTGCTGGGGTATCATGCGGGCGAAGTCAATCGAGCGAGAGATCAGGATGAGATTTAATCTTTTTGCCCGGGGCCCCAAGGTCTACGAAGACATTACCCCGGAGGCCGTGGAGCAGTGGCGCGGTCAGGAAGACGCCCCTCAACTACTAGACGTGCGGACGGTGGGAGAGTACCGGCAGGGCCATCTGCCCGGCGCCCGGCTGATACCGCTGAGCGAACTGGAAGGCCGGCTTGGCCAACTGGAGAAGGACCGCCCGGTGGTCGTCTACTGCGCCCGGGGTCACCGCAGCCGCACGGCCGCACGTCTGCTCGGTGACCAAGGCTACGCCGTGCATAACCTGCTGGGCGGTATCCAGAAGTGGAGCGGGCCCGTCGAGCGCTAGGTGAGCAAGCTCTCATTCTCCTCTCAGCCCCGTCTTACTACCAAGGGTTAGCTTATAGGCAGGTGTGGCCCTTCGTCATACCGTCGTGGGCGAGTACAATCAGCGAGGAAGCTATGACTCTCAATCGAATAACAAGCATTCTCATGGTGATGGTCCTGGCGCTGATGGTCGTGGGGCTGGGCATCTGGGTCCTGGGGATGCTGGCGGGCGAGGCTTCCGCTGAGGGAATGGAGCCGATCGTTCTCACGGCGAGCGGCTCGGAGGGCGCCGGCGGTATGGACCAGGATGGCGTGGCCGGATGGAAAGCCATGGAGGGGACTCCGGCCACGGAAATGGCCACTGGGGGCGGGCAGGAGTTGGTGTCCCCGGTCCACCTTCGCGACATGGCATCTCCGGAGCACGACGGCTCTCTTTCGGATCCGAACCATACGCAGATGACCCAGGGAAGCACGGGCTCGACCGCAACCGCGCCGGCTCCCTCTGCCACCACTCCATCGACGATTCATCACGCCACGGACGCCACCACGGCCACCAGCCAACCCATGGCCGAGCCGGAGCCCCATAGCGGTCCCTCCCCGACGGCCGGCGGGACCTCGATGTCCCCGCAGCAGCAAACTCAACCGGTCGAGCCTGCGCCACACGACGGCCAGAGCGACGGCGGCATGCACGGGGGCGGGTAATTTGAAGATACTCCTGGTCGAAGACGAGGCGCGGGTGGCGGACTTCGTACAGAAGGGCCTCGAGGCTGCGGGATACCGCACGGAGGTGGCGCCGACCGCTTCCGCTGGTATCGACCAGGCACTGGGCGCCGAACGGCCGGATCTGATCCTGCTGGATATCGGTCTGCCCGACCGCAGCGGCTTCGAGATGCTCGCCGAATTTCGTTCGGTCGACCAGGATACCCCGGTAATCGTGCTCACGGCGCGCAGTGACGTTCCCTCCAGAGTCAAAGGGCTCGATCTGGGGGCAGACGACTACATGCCCAAGCCGTTCGACTTCGAGGAGCTTTTGGCCCGGGTCAGGGCGCGGCTGCGCGACGTGCGCCAGCCCGCCTCATTCGAGTTGACTTGTGGAGAGGTCTGCCTCGATCTGAGGACCCGGCAGGCGAATCTCAACGGCAAGACCGTCGATCTGACTTCTAGAGAGTTCGCTCTGTTGGAGTTCATGATGCGTCATCAGGGCCAGGTGCTCACTCGGCCGCAGATTCTCAGCGCGGTGTGGGGTTACGACTTCGATCCGGGCAGTAACGTCGTCGATGTGTACGTGGGCTATCTGCGCGGTAAGCTCGGGGACCGGGATGCGCAGTTGATCGAGACCGTTCGCGGTGGGGGCTATCGCCTGCGGAAGGGTAAAGAGCAGTAGTTCGCCAAGGCAAGCCATCTGGCTCTGAGAGCGGGGGGAGCGGGTCCCCATGAGATTCCGGCTTACCGTTGGGGCTGTTCTCGCCACGGTCATATTGGTCGTGCTCGGCGTTGGTTTCACCGACGTGCTTCTTGGCCGGCAGCTGACCGATCACGTTCAGGAGGACGTCCTCGGTGAGCTCGCCCAGTTCGAAGAGATGCTCCCCGAACTCGCAGGCGACGAAGAGTTGCTCGCGTTCACCCGCGAGTACTTGGTCCGCCCCGAATCCGACTCGCTCCGCCGCCGCGGCATGGTCTTCACCCTGTTCCTGAACCGGGGACCGGTCCTCTCGAATGACGTCGACTTCGATCTGGAGACGCTCGACCAAAGCGGTCCGTTGGTGAGGCAGGGCGAGCCCGTGTTGGGAGTCGTAGAGAGGGGAGCCCAGGACTATCTCTTGGCCGGCCGGCCACTGGTTCTCGGCAGCGAGACCATAGGCGGGGTGGAATTGGCGGCTCCTTTGGCGCCGGTGCGCGATATCCAGCGTCAGGTGTTGTTTGTGCTCATCCTCACCGCCGCGCTCGCCACCATCATCATTGGGTTGGGCTTCTGGTTTCTGATCGGGAAGACGTTGGAACCCGTCCGGCGGATGACCGGAACCGCTGCGGAGATCAGCCGGGAGGATCTGAGCCGCCGCATCGCCTACCAGGGACCGCCCGACGAGTTGGGGGAGCTGGCCGGTACTTTGAACGGTATGTTGGCCCGTCTGGAATCTGCTTTCGGGGCCCAGGACCGCTTCATCTCGGATGTCTCTCACGAGCTGCGCACTCCGCTCACCATAATCAAGGGTCACCTGCAGGTGCTCGATCGGGAAGTCGATCCGGATCCCGCCCTGGTCAAGAAG
This sequence comes from Actinomycetota bacterium, assembly GCA_016278725.1. GTDB lineage: Bacteria > Actinomycetota > Thermoleophilia > RBG-16-64-13 > RBG-16-64-13 > Soudan-30. The sequence goes on along the minus strand of JADQBG010000015.1, from coordinate 50,626 downwards.
GAGCACGCCTTGGTGCTCGACGAACTCGACCGCATGAACCGGCTCGTGGAGGAACTCCTCACGTTGGCCCGGCTGCAGCGGACGGACGTCCTGGAATGGGGGAGTGTCGACCTCGACAATCTGCTCAGCACCCTTACCAGCCAGGGGGAACACCTGGGGAAGCGGCTTTGGGCGGTGGATCAGTTGCCGGGGGTAACCATTCAGGCCGATCAGGACCGGTTGACTCAGGCCTTCTTGAATCTGATGCAGAATGCGGTCCGGCACACGGACCCGGACACTCCGATCGCGCTCGGGGGAGCGGTCGCCGACGGGCACGTTCGCCTCTGGGTGCGTGACGAGGGAGCGGGGATGGCTCCCGAGGTGAGGGAGCGGGTGACCGAGCGCTTCTTCCACGGACCGCTCCAGGACGGCGCCGGTTTGGGGCTCGGGCTTGCCATTGTCGCGGGAATCGCCGAGGCCCACGGCGGCAAACTCGAAATCGAAAGCGAGCTGGGGAAGGGTTCCACGGTCACGCTGGTTCTGCCGCACGGGGAAACCAGGCGTTCGCGGTCGAGAGGAAGGTCAGCGGCCCACAGGGCGCGGGGCGAAGGCTAGGCGCTTCGCCCCGCGCCAGGCCCTAGTGTCTCAGCGCCCTGCCGCCCACAGGCGGATCGCGTCGCGAAAGAACTCGGCCAGTCCCGGGTGCATGGCGTCGTAGGTGGCTTTGAACCTGGGATCGGCCACGTACATCTCGCCCAGCCCTCGGTACATCTCAGCTGGGCATTCGTAGAAGTTGTCGTTCAGGCTGCGCCAGTGGCGCTCCACCACTTCCTGGACGCGCTCGTCATCGGGGGCGGCGCCGCCCGCGGCCAAATCGACCAGATCCCGGTTGATCTCGTCTTGCTGGGTCTTGATCCGGGCCCAATCCTCCTTGCCGTATGCGGCGGTGCGGCGCGCGGACTCCTTGTAGGCGTCGGTCTCTCCCCAACGCTCCTTCACTTCTTCCTCGTACCGAGTGGGGTCGAAGTCCCCGAAGACCTCGAACATGTCTTTCTCGTCCATATTGATTCCTTTCTCCGCGCTCGCGAGCGCCCGGTCCAGGCCGGTGATCATGGCGTCTATCCGGCGCCGTTTCTCGATCAGCAGGCGGCGCTGCTCGGCCAGTGCCTCCAGCCGGTCGAAGCTCGGATGGCTCATCACCCGGCGAATGGCGGTCAGAGGGAAGCCGAGCTCCCGGTAATAGAGGATCTGCTGCAGCCGCTCGAGTTCGGCGATGGAGTAGAGCCGGTAACCCGCTTCACTGCGGCCCGACGGCTCCAACAAGCCGATCTCGTCGTAGTGGTGCAGGGTGCGCACGCTGATGCCCGCGAGCTGAGCCAACTGATTTACCTTGTATGCCATCCCGGCGCCCCCGTTTCGCTGACGATCGAGAACGAGTGTAGACTCTCACGTAACGTGAGAGTCAAGGGGAACCGGGGTCAGGCGGCCGAGGCGCGGGCCAAGGCCGGGCCGGGTCAGGCGGCCGAGGGTCAGGCACCCGCCTAGGGTCAGGCGGCCGAGGCGTCCCTGGCGGTGGAGCGCTTCTCCTCGCGCTTGCGTTCCTCGGCGTCGAGGATGGCCTTCCTCACCCGGATGGACTCGGGGGTGATCTCCACCAGCTCATCGTCGCCGATCCACTCGAGCGCCTGATCCAGGCTGGGTTTGCGCGGAACTTTGAGCCCCACGTCGATCTCCTTGTTCTCGGAGCGGTAGTTGCCCAGCTTCTTGGTCTTGGTGGGGTTGCAGGCCAGATCCTCGCCCCGGGTGTGCTCGCCCACGATCATTCCCGCATAGACCTGTTCGCCGGGGGAGACGAAGAGAGTGCCCCGCGACTGGAGGTTCTCCAGGCTGTAGCCGGTGGCGGTTCCCGCCTCCATGCTGACCAGCGAGCCCCGGTCGCGCGAGACAACCTGGCCCGCCCAGGGCCGATAGCCGCTCACGCGGGAATTCATCACGCCGTAACCCCGGGTGTCGGTCAGGAATTCGGTGCGGTAGCCGATCAGGCCGCGGGTGGGGATGGAGAACTCCAGGCGGACCACTCCTGAGCCTTCCGTGTGCATGGCCCTGAGCTCGCCTTGGCGGCGCGCCAGCTTCTCGATCACCACTCCCTGATAGTCCCCGGGCACGTCGATCACCAGGTCTTCGTAGGGCTCGAGCAGGGACTCGTTGGCTCCGCGCTTGGTGATCACCTCGGGACGCGAGACGCAGAGCTCGAAACCCTCTCGGCGCATCTCCTCGATTAGGATGGCCAGATGGAGCTCCCCGCGCCCTGATACCTTGAGACCGTCGGCGCGGCCGAGGTCCTCGACGCGCAGGGCGACGTTCACCCGAGCCTCGCGCTCCAGGCGCTCGCGGATTTGTCTCAGGGTGGCCGCGCGGCCTTCCTTACCGGAAAAGGGGCCGGTGTTGACCAGGAAAAACATCGAAACCGTGGGCTCTTCGATTTCCAGCGGGGGCAGCGCGGGCTCGGGGAAGTCCAGATCGCTGATCGTGTCGCCAATGAAGAGGTCGTCCGAGCCCGCCAGCCAGACGATGTCGCCGGCGGAGACCTCGTCCACCTCGACTCGCTCGAGGCCCTCGGTGACGTAGAGGTGGCTCGAGCGGGTGGCCTCGGTTCCGGTCACCAGCCAGGTTTGCTCCTCGGAATCCTGCGTAGGGGAGAATCCCGCGGTCGCGTCGTCCGTCGCTTCGCCGGCCACGCTGGTGCGCAGCAACTGCTCGCCCCGGCGGTGCGTGCCCGAAAGCACGCGGCCGCAGCCGATGCGCCCCAGGTAGTCGCTCCAGGCAAGCGTCGAGATCTGCATGCGGAAGGGCGCTTCCAGATCGGCCTCCGGCGCAGGGACGTGCTCGATGACCGTGCGGAAGAGATCCTCCATGCCCTCGGGCTTTCGTCCCTCTGCCAACAGGCTCTGGGCGGCTTCTAAGTTGGATACCAGCCAACCCTCGAGCCCCGAGCCGTAGACCACCGGGAAGTCGGCCTGCTCGTCGGTGGCCCCCAGCTCCAGGAAGAGATTGAAGGTCTCCTCGAGCGCCCGGTCGGGATCGGCGTTGGGCCGGTCCACCTTGTTCACCACCACGATGGGGTGGTAGCCGAGGCGAAGCGCTCGGGTGAGCACGTAACGGGTCTGCGGCATGGGGCCCTCGTTGGCGTCCACCAAGAGCAGGACCGAGTCGACCATAGAGAGGACCCGTTCCACCTCGCCGGAGAAATCGGCGTGACCGGGGGTATCGACCAGATTGATGCGGTAACCGTCCCAGTCCACGGTGCAGTGCTTGGCGCGGATGGTGATGCCCCGCTCGCGCTCCAGGTCGTTCGAGTCCATGACCCGCTCTTCGATGCGCGCGTTGTCGCGGAAGGTTCTCGCCGCGCGGAATATTGCGTCGATCAGAGTGGTCTTGCCGTGATCGATGTGGGCGATGATCGCCAGATTGCGGATCTTGTCGGGCGTGGTGGGCATGCGCATCCTAAGAGATAGCGGGGGGTGAACAAAGCTTTCGCGAGTAAAGTGCGACAAAAGATTGTAGCACCCCTCGTAACGGGGAAGAGGGCGGCGTGGAGTCGCTTGACAACATCTTCGAAAAGATTTCCCTTCTTATCCTGGGCGATAGACGTCGAACTGGAGGGTACCTGGCCCTGGAAAAAGCGTGCTCTAGAGGATAAGGAGAAGCGCGAAGGCCTGGCCTGAAGAGGGCGGTGGAGATGTCGGATAGAAGAAAGCCCTGGACCAGCCTACTCGGAGGACTGGCCGTCCTGGCGGTGATCGTTCTTCTGGTGATCGCCTTCATCCTCACGCTGGCGGACGAACCACCGGCGTTCTTGCGAAACGCCGTTTCGGGCGAGCCGAGGCGGCTACGCTCGGCCGGACGTGCGCAGGGCGGGCTCCCGGCGCAGACCTCTCTCCTCGGGCGGGTGGTTTTGTTCCTCGGGAGGCCTCCCCGACCTGGATGAATGCCCTGACTCCTTGGACGCCCGGTAGAGCGCAGGGGCGGCTACCGCGAGTCCCACGAGGGCCGCGCCGCCGCTAAGGCTGATTGCCAGGCCCGAAACCCGCTCGTAGAGGAGAGGTGCAATCAGGGTGCCGGCCAACCCGGCCAGCTGCATGGTCGACGCCTCGATTCCCTGCACCGAGCCCACCCACTGCGGCGGGCTCACCTGGACGAGGAATGCCTGCTTCGCCGGGAAAGCGACGGCCATGGCGAGACCTTCCAGCACGCAAAAGACCAGGAAGACCTCGAGGTCGCGCAGCACTCCGTAGGCTATCCAGGTCATAGCGGCAAAACCCAGTCCCGAGAACATCAGGACAAAACGGTTGTGCCTGTCGGCCAGGCGTCCCCCAAGGAACGAGAGCAGCATGGGCACGCTGAAAGCGGTCCAGGTAAGACCGACGAAAGCCATGGACGCCCCGATGTGGCGCAGCCAGATGCTCCAGAGCACCTCCCAGGCGCCCATGGCCAGATTGCCCGTGGCCGCCACCACCATGAAAGCGATCACCGGGGGACTCATCAGCGTGCGATAAGAGGGACGCCGCGAGGGGGGCGTACCCGGCGATTCGGCCGACCCGGGGGCTCCGGACACCTCATCTCGCCGGGGTTCCCGCACGAAGAGCACCAGCGCCAGAGCGGTGAGGGCCGAGGCCGCTGCACCGAAGAGGAAAATGCTGTAGAAGGCCCAGAGGCCGGCTCCCCCGCCGAGATTGTAGAAGAGGATGCCCAAACCGGGCCCGGCCACCAGTCCGCCGAACTGTGCGGACGTCAGCCACCCGTAGGCGCGGCCCCGTTCCGGCTCCGGCGTGATGTCGGCGACGAAAGCCATGGCTGCGGGAGTGACGATGCCCGCCCCGGCGCCCTCGAGAAGCCGGAAGAGCACGAACCACTCGGGCTTGGTGGTGGTGACGAAAAGCAGGGTGGAGACCGAATAGAGCGCGACTCCCGCCACCAGCAGCGGCTTGCGGCCCACATGGTCGCTCAACATGCCCATGGGCGATGAGAAGAGGAAGCTGCCCACGTAATAGGCGGCCGCGACCACGCCGATCAGGGCAACCGAAGCGTGCGCCTGCTCTTGCAGGAACAGGGGAAGGTAGGGGAGGACCGCGCCGAAGCCCGCCCAAACCACGAAGCCCGCCGCGGCGACCACGACGAGCTGTATTTTGGATGAATACGAAGGAGACACCCAGGGAGCTTACTCCTGGGCGAATTCTTGTCAATCCGGGCGAGGGGTCTCCAGCCGTCCGGAGCTACGGTCGAGCCGCAGCTGAATGCGGCCCTGCCAACCGGTCCTCGGGTTTCTCGCCACGGTGAGCAGGATTTGGGCCTCGTAGCCCATGGCTTGGTCATCGGTCTCCTGCAGCAGAAGCAGGCCGCCGCCGTCCACCTGGGCCCCTGCTTCGACCGATTCTGCGGTGGCTAGGCCCGGCACGCCCAGCCGTTGCAGGCCCTGATGCAGCCGCGCCGTCTGAAACTCCACCGCCTCTAGGCCGTCCAGCAGGAGAACGGGAGAGGGTTGCTGCCGCTCCATGGCTTCGCGGACCCGCCACCAGATATTGTCGAGCAGGCCTTGCAGACCGTCGTTTCCCGGAGGGAGGCGATCGAGCAATATGAGCCTAGGCTGTATTTCGTGGGCGAAGCGGGCGTCGAGCTCCTCGAGTCTTTCCGAAGCCTGCTGGTCGAGGGACCGGGCCCTCAGATCGGCGAGCGGGAGGGGCAACCCGGCCACGTCCTCGCTGAAGCGGGCCATCAGCCTTTGCCACGCCGCCAGGGAACCGTCCTGGAGACTGGCGTAGATCACCGTCCGGTTTTGCAGAAGGGCGGATCTCCCGGTCTCCTCCAAGAGGAGCGTCTTTCCCGTGGCGGGAGCGCCGGCGACCGTAATCAGACCGAAGTCGAGTCCTCCGCCCAACACCTCATCCAACTGAGGTATACCCGTGGGCAGCACGCCGCCGCGCGGGCGTTCTTCTTGGAAGGCGCGGAAGTGGGAACTGTGCTCCCGTGGTGGGCTGTCTTCCGGCGCCGAGGGGCCTTCGCCGCCGGACCACTCGGCGCCGGAGTCGCCGGCCGCCTTGGGGCCGCCGGGTTCGGCGGGGGCCGCGGACTCCCCCCGGGGCTCGGCGTCTCCCTGCGCCCGCTTGGAGAACAGCAATTCGAGCCCCTCGCTCATGGGGATCGGTCTTCCGTGGTCTTCGGGCGCACCCATCGCGTCAACCTCCTTTCCCCTGCAAACGGCTATTCGCCGCTTTCATCATCTGCCCTGCAGGCTGGGAAAGAAGTCAGGGGGCAGTGGGCGCTCGAGCGCGGCGCATGAGACGCACCTTTGCCCCAGAGGCGCGCCTGAGGGCCGCGCGCGCTTGACGGCGGCTGCGCGTAACCCGGCGGTGCTGAGTCCCCGCGGCGCAGCCGAGGGTCGCTGCGCGTAACCCGGCGCTGCTGAGGGGAAATGAATCACTTAGGCTCGAAAAAAGCTTTGAGGAGAGAAGATCAAATGATCACCATCCGTCGCTCCGAAGACCGCGGTCACTTCGACCACGGTTGGCTGGATACCCGTCACACCTTCTCTTTCGCCGGGTACATGGATCCGGCTCACATGGGCTTTCGCACGCTGAGGGTGATCAACGAGGACAAGGTGGACCCGGATCGAGGATTCGGCCTGCACCCCCACCGCGATATGGAGATCATCACCCTGGTACTCAGCGGAGCCCTGGAGCACAAGGACTCCAGCGGGGGCGGGGGAGTGATCCGCCCGGGCGTGGTGCAGCATATGACGGCGGGCAGCGGTGTACGCCACAGCGAATTCAACCCCTCGGAGACCGAGCCCGTCCACCTCCTGCAGATCTGGATTCTCCCCGACGAGGAGGGGATCACCCCGGGTTACGAGCAGAAGGAGTTTGCGGAGGATGAGCGCCGCGGGCGTCTGCGGCTGGTGGCCTCCAAGGACGGGCGCGACGGGTCGCTCGAGATCCACCAAGACGCCTCGATCTACTCGACCCTGCTCTCCGCCGGCGACCAGATCAGCCATGACTTGGCCGAGGGACGGGCCGCCTGGGTGCAGGTGGCTCAGGGGGCGGTCACGGTGGGCGGCGAGCGCTTGGACCAGGGAGACGGCGCCGCCCTGGAGCAGGAGACCGCGGTGGAAATCCGAGCGGAAGAGGATTCTGAGTTGTTGCTGTTCGATTTGGCCTAGGCTCCGAGCAGGAGGACGAAATGTGGAAATCGCGGATGGACGAGATTCTCGCCTTGTTGGCTATCGGCGATGGGGTGGCCGCCCTGGTGCAGCCCCGGCGGCATATGAGGCTCTGGAGAGACGGGCCCCGTTGGTGGGCCCGGGGAATGGACGTCTTCGTGGAGAGCCCGGCGCTCGCCAGAGCCGCAGGCGTCGCCGAGATCGCGGCCGGTCTTTGGTGGGCCAGCCGACAGCGCCCGCAGTAGATTGGGTGGTGGCCGGCCGACAGCGCGGCATTAGATTGGCCTTGCCGTCCTCCCGGGAGAGTAAACTGGATTCATGGCTATTGAGTTAAAGGTCTATTCGGACTACATCTGACCCTTCTGCTACGTCGCGACGGGCATCGTCGACAAGCTCAGCGCAGAATTCCCTCTGGAAGTGGAATGGGTAAGCTTCGAGATCCATCCGGAGACCAGGGCGGAAGGCGTACCCTTGGCCGAGCTCTTCCCCGGGCGGGATATGGAAGCCTCGGCGGAGGGAATGCGGCGGCGCGCAGAGGATTTCGATCTGCCCTACCGCCCGTCGCAGCGGCTCTCCAACAGCCGCCTCGCCATCGAAGCCTCGGAGTTCGCGAGGGACCAAGGGAAGTTCGAGGAGTTTCACCGCGCGGTGTTCCAAGCCTACTTCGCCAAAGTCGAGGACATCGGGGATTTGGCGGTGCTGCGGCGCCTCGCCGAGGAAGCTGGGCTGGATCCCGATGAAATGGGCGAGGCGCTAGATTCCGGGCGCTACGCGGCCCGGCGTCAGGCCGTTCAGGAAGAGGCGGCGCGGTACGGTTTCGGTGGGGTGCCCGCCTTCACCTTCGAGGGCCGTTACGCTCTGGTCGGCGCTCAGCCCCTCGATGTATTCCGGGAGTTGCTGGACAAGGTTCAGCGGGAGCAACTCTAAGGTGCATGCGGTGGGTTAGCGCGGGACGGCCGGGTGCGTCGGAGGGTGAAGCAATAGGACTCTGCGAAGGTCTGGAGTAGCAATGGATGATTCGAGTAAGGCCTGCGGCGCCTGCCGCAATATGGAGGCGTACTGGGAGGAGAAGAAGCGCAAAGAGCAGGAAAGCATTCGGGAAAGGCTGATGGGGGTCGAAGAGCGGCCCGAGAAGGAAGAGGATTCGGAAAAGCCCGGAGCTTCAGAGGATTGAGCTTCGCCCTCGGGTCACGGCCTTTGGTTCGGCGCGAGGCGCGTAGAGATGCCGAGAAATCGGCCGACGTCTTTGGTCTCTTCCAGTAGGCCGCGCTCGGCTTTCTGAGGAAGTCTGCCGAACGGCTCGACGCTGACGGCCGCGAGCTTGGGGCGCGAATCCAACCCCCAGGTTCCCACGAACCTGCCGTCGACGGCCAGCGTTGGCCGGATGAGGCCCCCTCCGGCATTGACCCGGCGCGCGTGTGCGCTCTCATAGAGAAGCTCGCGGTCGTCGTAGCCGAGGATGTAGGTATCGAAGCGCCCGAGAAGCCTTACCTGGACTGGGCCGGCCGCCGACTCAAGCTCCCCCTCTGCCTCCCCGAGGAACCAGAGAGCCGAAGTCCGGCCATCGACGCGCACCTCGGACAACTCATGCTCCACCAGGCGCCAGCCCCGGAGCACCAACTCGAGGGGTAACCCGGCCCAGGCGGCCATGTCCGCGGGAGTAGCCGGTCCGTAACCGGCTAGATAGCGACGCGTGAGAGCGGCCAAGGTGTCGTCGCTCGGAGGACGGGGAGCGTATTTGATCCAGTCGCGAAGCAGGACGAAGCTCTCTTTGCCGTCTCGACTGGGACCGTAGCAGAGATCACCCTGCAGGGCCGCGTAACGCACCAGGTGTATGGACGCCTGCCCGGCGGCGGGGAGCCCCTTGCGCAGCAGATGTTCCCGCAGCTCCTCTCTGGTGAGGGGGCGTTCGTCGAGCGCCCGCACTAGTTCGCGCAGCCCCCTCTGCAGCGTGTCCTCGTTCCGCCACAGAGAGAGAAGACGTCGGCGCCCGGCCTTGACGAAGTGCGGGCCAAGCAACGGAAGAAGCCACTCGAGGTTTGTCGGGGTCACCAGGTGAAGGGTCCCGCGCATCAGCCAGATCCTGATCACCGCCCGGTCCTCGGTTCGCGCTCTCTCCACATCGTCCCGGGTGAGGCCGGTGCTGCGCGCTCTCACCTGGAGCGCCGCGGCTTTCTCCTCCTGAGCCTGAACCTCGACTCGGTCAATCACACCCGCAACGGTCGTGGATGATGGGCGATCGCTGGGTGGCCGGAGTCCTTGAGCCCGTGTGCGGAGGGCGCGGACGGTTTGGCTGGGGACAGATCGTTGCATGGCTTGGCTCTGTTATCGCCGAGACAACGGCGACGCAACCGAACAGCGTGAAGAGAGGTTGTAACAAGTGTTACTAAGGGAATAGATCATCTGCTGGCCCGGCAGAATGCAGAGCCTCCGTCTCTATCATTGTTTGCCTGTCGAGGTGACAGCCATGAATGCTATTAGACATCCTGCGCCCTTCAAGAGTGGTCTAAGGGTCGACAGGAACCGGCGGGTAGCGCCCCTGCGCCAGGCGCTCCGGCACCCGGAGGAGACCGGCGCCGGCCTTTTGGGCGGTGCTTTGGCCATTCTCTTGATTCTCATGCTCGCCCTCGTGGTCCTTTGGGGGTGGGGCGACGCCGCTGAACCCGTGCCGCTGGACGGCTGGGCCGCGGTGCAGGCGCCCGTAGCCTTGGACGGCTGGGTGGCGGCCAATGCGCCGGCCGCGGCCTTGGACGGCTGGGTGCGAGTTGCCTCCCCGGTTGCCCTGGATGGGTGGGTCGTCCCAACGGTGAGCGCATCGTCGCCCGCCCTGGACGGCTGGCTCAGGTGACATCACCGTTACGCGCCCTCCGACCTGGCGTCGACGCGCCGCCCGGGCCTCGCCCCGGACGGCGCGCCTATTTGGTAGAAGCCTGAGCAGGTCCCCCCGAGAATGGGTGACTTCCCCCTTGACAGCCCGGGCTGTTAGGGCGACAATGCTTGCATGAATGTGCAAGCGTGCAACCTAGACAATTGCCCGGAGGGGGAGAACGAGGGTCTCCGCGAACCGATCGCGGTGGAACTTTTCAAGGCGTTGGCCGACCCCAGCCGAGCCGCCATTTTGAGTAGCCTGGCTTCGGCCGGGCGGCCGCTTCGCGTTACCGAGGTGGGCACCTGCTGCCCGCAAGATCTCTCCGTGGTCTCTCGCCACCTCACCATTTTGCGTGAGGCGGGAGTGGTCGAGTCGGAGAGGAGAGGCCGGGAGGTCTGGTATCGGCTGGAGACCGGAGGGCTCGTCCGCTACCTGCGCAATCTGGCCGACGCATTCGAATCTTGTTGTCCCGCAGCATCGTCGGAGGAAGGGAACCATGGAGAGAAGTAGCGACGACATCAGGCGGCAGGTATCCGAGGCCTACACCAGGGCGATCAACAGCGGATGCGGCTGCGGCCCGGGTTGCTGCGGCGAGCCGCGGCAGAAGGGAACGGTCGTGCAAAGCGCCGGCTATGAGGCGTCCCAACTGGAGGCGCTCCCCGCGGATGCGGTGGAAAATTCCTTCGGCTGCGGGAATCCGACCGCTTTCAGCGAGCTGCGCCCGGGCGAGACCGTGCTCGATCTGGGTTGCGGAGCGGGAATCGACCTGCTGCTTGCCGCCGAGAAGGTGGGACCCGAAGGCCGGGTGATCGGCGTCGATATGACCGAGGAGATGCTCGACCGGGCGCGCCGGAACATCGCCGCAGCCGGCTACGAGAATGTCGAGGTGCGACAGGGCTACATCGAGGACCTGCCGGTCGAGACCGGGACGGTGGACGTGGTCATCTCCAACTGCGTGGTCAATCTGTCACCCGATAAGCCTCGGGTCTTCGCCGAGATCGCGCGCGCGATGGCCCCGGGTGCCCGCCTGAGAATCTCGGATTTGGTGGCCGAGGACTTGCCCGACTGGGTGCGCGAGGATGCTGATCTCTACTCGTCCTGCATCGCGGGCGCTGTCTCCGAGCAGGAATACCTGGAGGGGCTCCGCTCCGCGGGTCTCGATGAAGTGGGTATCGATGAGCGGCTGGTCTACGACATCGTTCAGCTGCGCGAACTGCTGGGTTCCGAACTCGTCGACGACGGCGAAAACGGGCATCGGGACGACTTGCTGCAAAGGGCAGCGTCGGTATTGGAGGGCAAGGTGGCGAGCGTGCTCGTAACCGGGCGAAAGGCGGGCTCCTAACCGCTCCTGGAGCGGGAGAGGGAGAAACCCGCGCGGCCTCCGATCGGCGCGCCTCGCTCGGGGCGTCTCAGACGCCGGTTTGGCCCGCCAGCCACTCGCTGAACTCTTCCATTTCGGGAATGTTGTCGAAGACGATCTCCCCGTCCATGAGGACTCCGGGGACGGGGATCTGCCGTCCGGCGGCGGGGCGAAGCTCCTGTAGGCGCTTGACCCCGTCCCGGGTGGAGGCGTCCAGCATGGTCCAGGTGAAGCGCCCGGGGTTCTCGGTTTCGATCGCGGCCATCGCGTCACGCGCGAGATTGCAGAGCACTCACGAGGGGCCTTTGGAGATCAGGTCGATATGGGGCAGGGTGGGGGCCATGCATCCTCCTTTTCTGAGTTTTCTCTGCGGCGGCCGCGCCCGGCGGCCCGCCTCACTTTCAGCCGGACGGGGCCGGCGCTTCCGCGCGGCCCCCGGTTGGGCCGCCGTCCGCACCGTCGGCCTGAGCCGTCTCTGACGCCGCACCGGCGTCGCTACCCGTTCCCCCTCAGCCGGCTTCGCTCCCCGGCACCACCGCTGCCGCGGCGAAGCCGAGCGCGCCTCTCTCGGCGCGCGCCAACATCAAGGCCTTGCTCGCGCCGACGGTCATGGCGAGGTGCACCGCTTCGTCGAATTCCGCCTCCGTTATGCCGAGCTCTCTCCCCACCGAGAGGCAGTATGAGGTTCAGGGAGCACAGCCCGCACCGAGTCCGGCCCCCAAGGCGATCAGGATCTTGGTGCGCCGGTCGAGGGCTCCGTCGGCGTAGGCGAACTCAAAGAACTCGTCGTATCGGTCCTGGGCGTGGGTAGCGGTGCTGGGATGCTCGGTTCCGCCGGTTTGGCTCGTCATCATCGGCCCTCCTTGGCTGGTTGGCGAGATCGGCCGGGCCTTCTTGTCCGCCTCGGGATGGTACGAACATAGCGGTCCCCTGCAGCCGTGGGGATGGCGGTCGCTGTGCGCGCAGACGGCCGCAACCGGTTCCGTCGCCGCGATCCCCAACTTCTCCTCGAGGTAGAGCTCGGTGGCGATCAAAGCCGTTCTGACGAAGGCTTTGCAGCAGCCCGGGTCGGCCTCGGCGGCGGTAACCGCGGCCAGGCGGGAAACCAGCTCCATCGCCCCACGGGTCTCCGGTCCTTTGCCACATTGACCCCCGACCAAGACGCTGTAGCAGGCGCCGAGGGCGGGTACTACTCCGCACACTCCGGTCAATCCGCAGTAGGCGCCGACGGCCTGGCGCTTGCTGCGCACCAGAACCTCATCTACATGCGCCTGGCTGACCCCCAACCCGCGGTTCCTCAGCGAAGCCATCAGGGCTCCGCCGGCGATAAGCGCGTGTTCGCAACCCAGCATGGGGAGTTGGGGTAGTTCGAGCAGTTCCTCGGCCAGCCGGGTGGGGACGGTCTCCTTTGATTCCAAGAGCGTGCCCCGAATCAGCGCCTCGACGCCCCGGCCGTGACAGGCTTCGCAGAGATAGTGGCCCTCCGGGCAGCGCACGTGACCGCTTTCGGCCGTACCGCAGAGCGTGCAGACCGCGCCCACCGCCCGGTCGAGGTATTCGAGAGAGCTGCCGCAAACCGAACAGGCTTCGGTCAAGCTCGGGGCTTCGCTCATCGGCTTCCTCGGGCCTTGCTCGGGAGGGCCGGGGCCGGTGCCGCGGAGGCCTGCTCGAGGCTGGCCAGGGCCTCGCGCCCGGTCATTACGGTTTCACGAACCGCCCCCGAGCGCAGTCAGTAGAAAACGTAGGCCCCGCGACGCTCGCCGCGGGCCAACCCGGCGTCGCGGAGGATGCGCAGATGGTGGGAGACCAGGGGTTGGGGGAGACCGGTGAGCCGGACTACCTCGGTTACCGGCCGGCATTCGTCGGTCAACGCCATGATGATGCGCAGGCGGGCGGGTTCGCTGAGAGTCTTGAAGAATGCGGCCAGCGAATCCGCTCCGTTGCCAGGGATGGAGGTATCTAGATTCATAGATATCATCATCTCGCGAACCGGCGGCGTGGGCAAGTCCGGAAATCTACTTCGCGGGCGGAGCCCCCCGGTCGCAGACGAGTTCGCCTCCGCTGGCCACGCATTCGAGGGGATTCTCGTGAAGGATTACGACCATCGCTTCTTGCGGAAGGGCATAGGCTTTAGTGGCCGCTTCGGTGAGCGCTTTGGCGAAGGCGCGCTTCTTCTCCATGTCCTTGAGTTCCGGGCCTTCGACGGTGATCACGGGCATGTCGCTTTCCTTTCCTCTCGTTGCCGAACGATTCTATACTTGAGTTCCCTGCGCAGGTCGAGCGTCTTCATGATCCCCTCGCCCCACCGTGGGCAGAAACGAACGCCGCCAGTTCCTCCCGGCCTCGGCCGACAAGCGGGGCACCATGGGCGAGCAGGAGGGTGTCAAAGTCGAGTTCGAGCAGGCGTTCGAAGGCGGCGAACAAACCCTGCTTGACTGCCTCCGGATCGTCGCCCATCAGGAAGTCGGGCACGAAGGTGAGCGGTCCGTCGTAGGGCCGGCGGATGATCCCGTCCGCCAGGGAAACCGCGCCCGCCCAGGGGATGTAGAGGGCGGTTTCGTCCGGGCAGATGGCCGCCACCTCGACGGCATCGACCCCGCCCGGAAGTCCCTGTCCGAACTCGAATCCGCGAACCTCCTGTGAGGCGGAGAACTCGTGCAGTCCTTCCCGGTGGCACCAGACACTCACGCCGAACGCCCGCTGGAATTCGCGCGAGTGGCGAAAGTGGTGGCGGTTCGAGAGAAGCACGTCGGTGGGCGGCCTGTCACTGAACCACTCCAACCCTTCCGGCGGGACCCGGGGGTCGATGAGAACCCGGCTTAGCGATCCTCCGTCCTCTCGGCCGCTGCCGACCCCGTCGCCGTCTCCGTCCTCGCCGCCGTCCCGGCCGGCTTGGTCGTCCGCGCCGCTCAGATAGTAGGAGCTGACCTGCGAGCCGATGTGCTCGTGGAGGGTGGACCAGTGGTAAACGCCCGGAAGGATCTCTTTCATGTCTCTATCCTATCGATTTGGCGAAGATCCATCCGGTAAGATGAGAGCAGTTATCGAGAGGCCGCCGCCAAGGCGCGGCCCACTCCGGGATAGGCGGGGCCCTTGAAACGGATTCTCACCGATCGCCAGCAAGAGCTTTTGACCGAAGCGCGCCATCAACTGGAAGGCGTCCTGGCCGTATTGGCCCGCTTCGAGGCCAGCCGCGACGACCAGGAAATCCTGCGGCGCTCGCTGCGCCAACTGGACGAGCTCTTCCTGCTCGTGGTGGCGGGCGAGTTCAACTCGGGCAAGAGCACCTTCATCAACGCCCTGCTGGGTAGGCCTTTGCTGGAAGAAGGAGTCACGCCGACCACCACCCGCATCCACACCCTGACGTTCGGCGAGCAGGAAGTGCGCCAGGTGGGCGAGAACGGGATCGAGCGGGTCGAGGCGCCGGTCGAACTGCTCAGGCAGGTCCAGATCGTCGACACGCCGGGAACCAATGCGCTCGACCGCCAACACGAGCTGATCACCCAGAGCTTCATTCCCCGTTCGGATCTGGTCCTCTTCGTCACCTCCGCCGACCGGCCGTTCACCGAGAGCGAGCGCGCCTTCATCGAGCAGATCAGGGGCTGGGGCAAGAAGCTCGTCTTCATCGTGAACAAGATCGACATCCTGAGCGGCGCCCCCGCGGTTGCGGAGATCGAAGCCTTCATAACCGAGAACGCGCAGCGGCTGCTCGGGTTCAGCCCGGAGATCTTTGCCGTCTCGTCGCGGCAGGCGCTCATGGCCAAGACGGCGGGCAACGGCGGCACCCCTCCTCCGGAGAGCCGCTTCGCGGAGCTCGAGCGCTACCTGGTCGACACCCTCGACGAGAAGGAACGGGTCCGGCTGAAGCTGCTCAACCCGGTGGGGGTGGGCGTCAACCTGGTGGAGAAGTACGTGGAGGCCACCGAGGGGCGTCTGGGCCTGCTCAAAGGGGACGTCTCTGCCCTGGACGACATCGAGCGGCAGCTCAGCCTCTATCGGGAGGATCTCTCGCGGGAGTTCCGCTTCCGGCTTACCGACGTGGACAACGTGCTCTTTGAGTTCGAAAAGCGCGGCCTCGAGTTCTTCGACGAAACCATCCGTCTGACGCGGGCCTTTGAGCTGATCAACCGGGACAAGATCCGGGATCAGTTCGAGCGCAAGGTGGTGGCGGACGCTCCCCAGCAGATCGAGCAGAAGGTCGAAGAGGTGATCGACTGGATGGTGGGCGCCGAGCTTCGGCAGTGGCAGACGGTCAACGCGCTGATCGCCGACCGCCGCGCCCAGCATGCCGAGCGTATTGTGGGGCAGGTGGGGAGTTTCGACTACGACCGCGGCCAACTGCTGGACACGGTGGGCCGGGCGGCGCAGAAGGCCATCGATCGCTACGACCGCACGGCGGAGGCCCGGCGACTGGCCGAGTCGGTAAGGACCTCGGTGGCCGGCATCGCCCTGCTCGAGGTGGGGGCTTTGGGCTTGGGGGCGGTAATCACCGCGCTGGCCACCACTACCCTGGTTGACGTCACCGGCATCCTGGCGGCGGGCACCATAGCCACCTTGGGCCTCTTCATTCTTCCCGCCCGCCGCCGCCGGGCCAAGCAGGAGTTCACCGAGAAGATCGCCGAGCTGCGCACGCAGCTCCTGGCCACCGTCACCGAGCAGTTCGACCATGAGATCGAACGGAGTCTCTTTCGGGTACGCGAGGCCATCGCTCCGTACACCCGCTTCGTCCGCGCGGAGCGGGAGCGGCTGGAGGAGATGCACGGCCAGCTGGAGGAGGCAGACCGGGAGCTTCAGTCGCTTAAGCGGCGTCTGGAGGCGCTCTAGCGTGGGACGCGAGGCGCGACGGAGATGAGTGGAGCGCTCAGCCCGCGCGAAGCGGCATGCGTTTACGACCGCATCGGGCGTCTGCAGGATTGGCAAAGCCTGTACGAAGGTCCCGCCATCGCCGAGTTGCTGCGCGCAGGCAATTTTGCCAAAGCCCGCTCCGTTTACGAATTGGGACCCGGGACGGGCGCTCTGGCCGAACGCCTGCTCTCGGACTACCTGCCCAAAGATGCGCGCTACCGAGGAGTAGACGTCAGTCCCAAGATGGTCCGCCTGGCCCGTGAGCGCCTGCATCGTTGGGCCGAGAGGGCGAGGATCGACTTGGTGGACGGTTCTTTGCCGCTACCCGGACCAGACGGCGGGTACGATCGCTACCTCGCTGCATATGTCTTCGACCTCCTGGCGCCCGGCTACAGTGTTCGCGTGCTGGAAGAGGCCCGCCGCCTGCTGGGACAGGCGGGTCTGCTTTGTCTGGTCAGCCTGACTCCGGGCAGGTCCGGTTCGAGTCGATTGGTGTCGGCCGGTTGGCGGCGCCTGTGGCAACTCGACGCCCGCATTGTCGGCGGCTGTCGGCCGATCGATCTGGCCCCGCTGCTAATTGCCGCCGGATGGGAAATCCGACACCGCAGCGTCGTACAGGCTTGGTCTGTATCGAGCGAAATCGTGGTCGCCTCACCGCGGCTTGTAGGGGGTCAGTAGGGTTCCTTGTCCCGGCCTTCGCATGTGGAAGTGCAGGGGCTGTGCCGGCAGGCGCTGAGGTGGTGGTGGCGCTATTTTTACCCGGGTAGTATTGACAGCGTTCGTTATACCCGGGTAAAATACGTCGCGGGTTACAGTCGCACCACCGGAAACGGGAGATAAATGTGAGTTCGAGTAAGCCGCGTTCGTGTACGGCCTTCCTGGGCAAGGAGCGTGTGGCCTCCGGGGACATCGAGGAGGTCGCGCGAACGAGCAAGCAGTTGCTCGAGAGGGGAGAACAGCGGGGTCTCTTGATTTTTGACGACGTCTCCGCGAGGCCGGTCGAGATCGACTTCCGCGGGAGCGAACAAGCTGTGCTCGAGCGGCTGCGGGCCCGTTTCGTTGAGGCGGGCACCGCCGGAGAAGGCGTCAGGGCCACCGAGGACAGCGGTCCGCGTTCTCCCGGCCGGCCCAAGCTCGGCGTGGTCGGGCGTGAGGTCACCCTGCTTCCTCGTCACTGGGAATGGTTGAACGAGCAGCCCGGAGGCGCATCGGTCACCCTGAGAAAGTTGGTCGAGCAGGCCCGTCGGGACTTCGCCGGGAAGGACCGGGTTCGACGTTCGCAGGAGGCAGCGCACCGGTTCATGTCGGCCATGGCGGGCGACGAGCCGGGCTACGAGGAGGCTGCCCGGGCGCTCTTCGCGGGCAACCGGGAGCGGTTCGAGCAAAGCTCCGCGGGGTGGCCGGAGGACGTGCGGGAATACGCGCTGGGGCTCGCCGCCGAGGCGCTCGAACCTCAGGCCAAGCCGGGGTCGGACGCATAGTCTTGAGCGCGCCTCTCGGCTTCGGCCTTGAGGTGGCTGAGCCCGTCGGGCAGGGCTTTGTCCAGCGTCCGGCGGCTGTAGCCGGACGCCAGCCGGGGGAGCAGGCCCTCCCAGGATTCCTCGGTTTGCACGCGCGTGCGGCCGTCGACCGGCTGCAGCTTCCAAACATGTATGGCGTGGATGCCCAGCGAGGTGCCGGTCCAGGACATGCGAGCGTGGGGGGTGAGATCCACGATTTCGGAGCGGATCGTCCCGGGGCCCGATTTCCAGACGAAAATGCTTTGAAAACCCCGGCTACCGGAAGAAATTGGAAGACCGTGACCACGTTACTGGAGATGGCCCGCGGCTAGCGACTCAGCCTCGCAGGAGAGTGCGCGCAGACGAACTCTACTTCCCGGTCACAGCTGGTTAGGTCAACCCCCTGGCGGGGATAATTCGCGTCGCGCACCTAATTAATCATCGGAGGCCCGAGATGAATGTCGACGTCTCCAACTCAGTACTGATCGATCGCCCCCTTACGGAAGTCTATGAGTATTCCACGAAGCCCGAGCATGCCCGAGAGTGGTACACCAACCTCGATTCGGTTGAATGGCCCCCGGGGAAGCCCATCGCCGTCGGATCCCGGGTCAAGTTCGTGGCTCACTTTCTCGGACATCACGTTACCTCGACCTACGAAGTCAGCGACTTGGTACCCGGTAGTCTTCTGGTGGTCCACACCGTGGATGGCCCGTTGTCTTTCGAGACCCGCTACACGTGGGAGCGGGCTTGGGGTGGGACAAAGATGACCGTCGAGAGCCGCGGCCCCGCCCAGAGATTTTCCGGTTTCAGCGCTCCGTTCGTGGCCCGCGCTATCGGCCACGAGTCCCGCAAAGATCTGCATCGCTTGAGGGATATCCTCGAGGGGCGCGGCGTGGTCGCCACCTGGACGGCCCAAGCGCACAGTTGATCACCCGCCCCGGCGAGCCGCAGACGGCGCCCCGCGTGTCGGGGGGCGGCCGTGCGGACGGCCGCTCTGGTGAAGCTTGCCCGCGCGGCTCAGGAAACTAGCCTCTGCGCCTCGTCGAGCAGACGCAGCACCGGCCCCGGGAGGATGCCCAAGGCCAGGGTGCCCGCGGTCGTCAGCAGGTAGGCCGGCCAGTAGGCGGCAGGCCCACCGGGAGCCAGGGGAGCGCTGGGGGTCCAGGGACCCGGCCGCCCGCTGGGATGGGGTGTGGCAGAACTGGGCTCCGGCGGCCGCCTCAGGTACATCTCCGCAAGGACGGCCACGTAGTAGTAGAGGCCGATAACCATGTTGACCGCGGCCACGACTGCCAGCCAGGTCATGTCGCCGTCTATGGCCGCCGTCAACACGAACACCTTGCCGGCGAAGCCCGCCAGGGGCGGTAGACCGGCCAGCGAGAGCAGGGCCAGAGCGAGCACCGCTCCGGCCCAAGGCGCCCGCAGCCCGAACCCCCGGTACTGAGCGAGCTCATCGCTGCCCCGATGCCGCTCGACCTGCGCGACGACGGCGAAGGCCGCCAGGTTCATGAAGAGGTAGGCGGAGAGGTAGTACGCGGCGGCGCTCAGCGCGTCCTCGGCCCGGCCGGCGACGGCGACCGCAACGAGCACGTATCCCGCCTGGGCAATGCTCGAGTACGCGAGGAGCCGCTTGAGCCGGCTTTGCCGGAGCGCGACCAGGTTGCCGAGGGTCATGGTGGCGACCGCGAGAACCGCTACCAGAGTGGGCCAAGCGGCCGCCCCGTCCGGATAGGCCAGGAGGGCGAAACGCAGGAAGGCGGCGAAGCCCGCCACTTTCGGCACCACGGAGACAAAGCCGGTCACGGGCGCCGTGGCTCCGCTGTAGACGTCCGGCGCCCAGAAGTGGAAGGGCACCAGGGTCATCTCGAAGCCGTAGCCGATGAGGATCAGTCCCAGGGATAGGGCGACCCACACGGCGTCGCCCCCGGCGGCGAGCTCCCTGCCGATGGTGCGGAGCTCCAGGCTGCCCGTCATGCCGTACAGGAAGGTCAGCCCGTAGGCCATGATGGCGAGGGCTGCCGCCGCGTAGATGAAGTACTTGAGGGTGGCCTCGTTGCCCCGGCGGTCGGAGCGCACCAGGGTGACGAGGAGGTAGGCGGGCATGCTGAGCATCTGCAGGAAGAGCACGATGAGCCCGAGGTCGAGAGCCGAGACAAGGCCCACTCCACCGAGTGTGACGAACAGGAGGGCCATGGGCGCGTGGGCCACCTGGTCGCGTTCGCGGAAGTGGGCCGTTATCGTGAGCAGGCTGACGAGGCCGCCGAGTTCCAGGATGAGCTTGAAGACGTTGCCAAAGCCGTCGATCGCATAGGTCCCGGAGAAGACGGCCTGATCCTCCCACGGGAGCATGCGGGCCGTGAAGCCGAGGGCGGCCAGCAGGGCGGTAACCGTCAGCACCATCGGAAGGTAGCGCCAGTTGCCGTGTCCGTGGACGAAGGCCGCGACGGGCACGAGGACGAGCCCGGTCCCGGCGAGGATCAGCTCCGGGATGATGGCCCAGAGATCGAGGGAGCCGGAGGTCATAATCCCATGGCCGCGAGAGGGCCGGTGGCGGTTTCAACCAGAGCTACGAGCAGCCCCGGTAGCACGCCGATTAAGAGGGAGAGGGCCGCCAGGGGAATCACGCTGATCAGCTCGCGCGCCCCGAGGTCCGTAAGGGGAGCGAGGTCCGAGCGCGGCTCGCCCAGCGCGACGGAGACCAACATGCGAATGAAGAGGCCGGTGATGATGATCAGCCCGAGCAGGGCGATGGCCGCCGCCGCCACGTTGTTGAAGACGGTGGCGCCGAGCACCTGGAACTCCGCGACGAAGCCGGATAGGCCGGGCAGTCCCAGGGAGCCGAAGGCGAACAATCCCAGGAGCCAGGAGTAGACGGGCATTTGGGCGAGGAGCCCCTGAAAACGGTCCATCTCCCGGGTATGGGTTCGGTCCTGGAGCATCCCCACGAGAAAGAAGAGCCCGGCCGTGAGCAGGCCGTGGCTGACCATCTGGATGACGGCGCCGTTCAGGGCCAACTGACGGCTGTCGGCATCGGTGGCCAGCCCCCAAACCGCCACCGCCAGCAGCACGTACCCCATGTGGTTGATGGAGGTGTAGGCGACCAGGCGCTTGAGATCCGACTGAGCCAGGGCGGCCAAGGCGCCGTAGACCAGGGTGATCAGCGCGACGACGAGCAGCAGCCAATCGTATTCCCGGACGGACTCGGGGAGCACCCGCAGCATGACGGCGACCAGACCGTAGGCCCCCATCTTCAATTGGACGCCCGCGAGCATGACGCTGCCTTCGGTCGGTGCTTCCACGTGGGCGTCCGGGAGCCAGTTGTGCAGTGGGACCAGGGGCAACTTCACGCCGAACCCGATGACGAGGCCTAGCAGGGCCAGTGCCGCCGCCCTCCCGGCCAGCGGTGGATTCTGGGCCATCGCGTCCAGGGAGAAGGTCCGGGGAGCGGTGTTCAGGTAGAGGGCCAAGAAGGCGAGCAGCATGGCGAGGCTCGCCGCCCGCGTGTAGAGGAAGAACTTGATGGCCGCGTAGCGCCGGTGCTCGTGCCCCCAGATGCCGATGATGAAGTACATGGGCACCAGCCCCACCTCGAAGAAGACGTAGAAGAGGAGCAGGTCCCGGGAGGAGAAGAGGCCGATGAGGCCGGTCTCCATCAGAAGGAAGAGGAAGGCGTGCCCTCGCGGGCGGTCGTGCTTGGGCAGCACGAAGACCATGACGACCACCATGAGAGTGGCCGTCAGGACGACCAGGGGGAGGGAGATGCCGTCGACGGCGACGTCGTAACGCGCGCCGAGCGAAGGGATCCAGTCGAGCGTGGTGCGCCACTGCAGGGCCGAGTCGTTGCGGTCGAACCCGGCAAGCAGGACGACGGCCAGGATGAACTCCACGAGGGAGGCCCCCAAGGCGAAGCGCCGGACGAGTCCGGGGCGGCCGGCCGGCAAGGCGAGGGCCACCAGGCCGGCGGCCAGCGGAAAGAAGATGGTCAAACTCAGCACGGGGTCACCTCGATCACCTCCACCAGAGCAGGCTCAGGAGGCCGGCAGCGCCGACCCAGACGAAGAGCCCGAGAGTGTACAGGTACAGGCGGCCCGTCTGACCGAGCCGCAGGCCGCCTCCCGCCTGGAACAGCGAGGTGGCGGCCTGGTCGCCTCCCGCGCCGAAGGCCTCCCGCTCGAGGAGTTCGGCGAGGCCGGCGCCGGCCATGGCCCCGGCTGCGCCACCGAGGGCGAGACGATCGAAGCCGTCCTCCGCCCGGCTCGTCAGCCAGGCCGTTTTCCGCGCGCCCCGGGCGAGGGCGCGCGCCCCGCCGTCGAGCAGCCTCTCGATGAAGCCTACCGCGAAGGCCACCAGCAAGACCAGGCGGCCGGCTCCCACGAAAAGCAGTTCGACGAAGTTCTCGAGGGGCAGAGCCACCAGGCGCAGGGGCGCGATGGGCCCGTAGCGGCGGACGAGGGTGCGGCCGAGAAGGAGTCCGAGGGCTCCCAGCAGGACCGCGCCGACCCGCCAGGCCACCGGCCCGGGAGCGTGCTCCTCGAAGGGCAGCAACCGCGCCCCCCAGAGCGCGAGGACGCCGCCGCTGACCGCTGCGCCGGCGGCGAGGACGGCGGTACTCGTCAGCATCGTGGCTTTGGGTTCCTCTGCACGCGGGCGGGGTGCACCCGGCCACGGCTCGAGGATCGCTGTCACCGCTCGGCCGATGTAGAAGCCGGCCAGGAAGATCAGGCCGAGGAGGGCGACCGCCACCCAGGGCCTGTTCTGCACGGCCGCGCTCAGGATCAGTTCCTCGCTCCAGAAGCCCGCGAAGGGGGGGATCCCGGCAAGGGCCAGGGCTGCAACGATCATGAATGACGCCGTCAGGGGCATGTGGCGGGCGAGGCCTCCCAGCCGACGGAGATCTCGCGTGCCGGCACCGTGGTCCACCGCTCCGGCCGTCAGGAAGAGGGTGGCCTTGAAAGTGGCATGGGCGGCGAGGTGGTAGGCGGCGGCGAGCGGGGCGCCCAGGCCGAGGGCGAGCACCATCTCCCCCAATTGGGAGACGGTGGACCAGGCGAGCACCCGCTTGAAATCGACCTGAATGGTGGCGACCAAGGCGGCCAGGAAGGCTGTGACCAGTCCCGTCCACAGCAGGACGTCGAGGGCGACCGGCGCGCGCTCGAACAGCGGGAAGAGCCGGAGAACGAGGAAGACGCCGGCCGCGACCATGGTCGCCGAGTGGATCAGGGCCGACACCGGGGTGGGGCCGGCCATGGCCGCCGGCAGCCAGGCGGTGAGGGGCAGTTGGGCGCTCTTGCCCACCGCGGCGGCGAACAGAAGCAGGGCGATTAGCGTCAGCCGGGGATCGGAGAGCGCCCCGCCCTCGACGGCCCCGAGGACCTCGGATATGCGCACGCTGCCCGTCTCCTGGAGCAGCAGCAACCAGGCGAGGAGGAAGCCGAGATCGCCCAATCGGGTCATCACAAACGCCTTGTAGGCGCCGCGGCGGGCGTCCGACTGCTCGAAGTGGAAGCCGATCAACAGGAAGGAGGCAACCCCGACGGCCTCCCAGGCGGCGAAGAGCAGCAGCAGGGAGTCGGCCAGCACGAGGGTGAGCATGCTGCCCGTGAAGAAGCTGAGCTCGGCAAAGAAGCGCAGGTGCCCTTCGCTCTCGGCCATGTAGCCGACCGAGTAGACCGCGACCAGCAGGGAGACGCCGGCAACGAGGAGGGCGGCAAACCAGGTCAGGCCGGTGACGGTGACCCCGATCGTCAGAGGGAATGAGCCCGTCTCGAGCCAAGTCAGATGGGTGGCGGCGTCACTTCCGGCGAGGCCGATCACGGCGGCGAGGAAGACGGCGGCAGCCCCGGTGCTGACCCAGCCGGCGGCGGCCGGAGAGGTCCCGGGCCGTACGCGACCCCAGACCACCAGGGCGATGGATGCGGTGAAGGGAGCCAGGAGAGCAGTGAGGAGCAGCGCGGTCACGTCTCCTAGCCTTTCAGCGAGTCGTACTGGTCCACCTGCACGGTTCCGCGGTTGCGGTAGAGGAGCATCATGATGCCGAGACCGATGCCCATCTCCACGGCCCCGATCGTGACGATGAGGATGGTGAAGATCTGGGCGGAGTAGTCCTCCGGGTTGACGAACCGCCAGAAGGCGATGAGGTTGAGGCCGATCGCGTTCAGGAGCACCTCGATACCCATCAAGATCATCACGGCCGAGCGCTGGGCGATGACGGCGTACACGCCGATGCCGAAGAGCAGGGCGCCGACGATCAGGTAGGCGGTGAGGGGCACCGCCATCAGTTGTCCCCTTCTGCGCTCTGCGACGCGGCATGACCGGCGGGGCCGTTCAGGGACGGCGGGCCGCCGGCCTTGTCCCGGTGCGCCTCGTTGACGGTCACTTCCTCGAGGGCCTCGGGGGGCACGGGCGCGTCTGCCGACGGTGGGCGGCCCTCCTCGATGGGGGCGGGTGGGAGATCCGCCGTGACGTAAGCATCCCGGGCGTCACGATCGGGGTAGGCGCCCGGGCGCGCGACCAGGACGGCGCCGAATATCCCGATCAGGATCAACAGGCCGGCGCTCTCGAAGGCCATCATGTACTTGCTCATCAGGAGTTCGCCGATCATGCGGGCGGATTCGGGAGAGGGTGTGGCGTCCGTGGTGGGCCAGGCGGGGCGAAGCAGGAGCAGCGCCACGAGGCCTCCGCCCAGGACCAGGGAGAGGGCTGCGGCCCAGCGCTTGACCGGCGTGGTCATGGACATGTCCATGCCGCCCATGTCCATGCCCTCGTGCCCGCCCGAGCCGCCCATGTCCATGCCGTCCCCGTGCTCCATGCCCTCGTGCTCCATGCCCTCGTGCCCGCCCGAGCCGCCCATGTCCATGCCGTCCCCGTGCTCCATGCCCTCGTCGGGAGGTGATGAAAGGCCCAGGCTGAAGAAGCGCTCGATGAGAGACATGTCCATTTCGGCCATCATGCTGCCGCCCGGGTCGTGGCTGAAGAGCACCATGAAGAGAATCATCACGAGCATGCCGCCGATGTACATCATCACCTGGAGGAGGCCCAGCAGGTCGGCCGACAGCAGCACGAAGAGCCCCGCCACCCCAATGAACGAGGCCATCAGGAAGATACCGCTGCGGAACATGCTCATGGTGGTCGCCATCCCCAGGGCGCCGGCCACGCTGATGACGGCCAGGATCGCGAAAGCGAACCATTCGGCGACTTCGGCGAAGCTCACGACGGGCCCACCCCCAGGAGGATGAGGGCTCCCACCAAGAGGACGTTCACCAGCCCGACCGGCGTCAGCACTTTCCAGGAGAGCTCGAGCATGCGCCCGGTGGTCAGGAGCGGAGCCCGGCTGCCGCCCCAGACCATGACGGCCATCAGCGCGAAGGTCTTTAGCAGCATCCAAACGGGGCCGGGCAGCAGGGGCCCTCTCCACCCGCCCAGGTAGAGGACCGCCCCCATCGCCGCGATCAGGAACATCAGGGAGGATAGGGCGAGCCGCCAGAGGAGAGCCTGCCACGGGAAGGAAGCACCGTAGACGCCGTGATCGATGAAGGCGGCGAAGGGCTCCACGAAGGGGGGCCGGTACGCCTGCATGAGGCCGGTGACCAGGTAGAGCGCGAATCCCACAGGCTGCAGCACGATGAACCACATGCCCGCCTGGGCCTCCACGATGCTCACCGTCGAGAGCGAGCGGGCCATCATGATCGCCCCGATGTAGGCGAGGCCAAGAGGCACGACGTATGCCACCAGCTGTGCGGTCGCCCGATAGTAGACGTCCACGGAATTCCGGGTGTTGGCCCCCCAACCGCCAAGCGAGAGGCCGAGGACGACAAAGTCCACGACGACGATGAAGTAGAAGACCCCGATGCCGAGGTCGCTGGGGACGAGGTCGGGCCCGAAGGGGATGACGACCAGCGCGAAGAGCACGCCGAGGAGGGCCATCACCGGCCCGGCGGGATGCATCCAGCGGTCGGGGTTGGACGCCAACTCGGCCGGTGCGCGGGGGCCGGCCGGTGCGGCCGGTCCTCGCTCCTGCGCGTCGGACAGCGCGGCGGGCTCGAAGAAGTGGGTCAGTAAGGCGGCCAGCCCGAGGGCGGCGAGGACGCCGAGGGCTCTCAGGGTTAGCTCCACGGGCCCTCCCCGACTGTCGGCCCCGGAACGGAGGGGTAACGAGGAACCAAATCGGGTCGTGTGGGCGGGATCACTCCCATCGCAGACCTCCCATCTTCCAGGCGTAGGTGATGCCCGCCGAGAGGATGGCGATGAAGACGAGCATGTCCAGGAAGGCCTCGAGCCCGAGGTCGGCGAAGACGACGGCCCAGGGGTACATGAAGATCATCTCCATGTCGAAAGACAGGAAGATCAAGGCGTAGACGGGGAATCCGAAGCGGTAGGAAGCCCACGCGGCCGGGACCGGGACGACGGGCACGTCCGGTCGGTAAACGGCGGCGATAAGGAGCGAGAGGCCCGTCCCGATCAGGGCGAGGAGGCCGACGAGGGCGTAGTGGTCGACGATCATTCGGCGGCGGCCCCCCTATCACCGCGCCGCCGGGCGAACGACTCGATCTCGATGAACATGTTCGTTACAGCCGGATACTCCTTCCGCACGCGCTTTTCGATGCGCTCGACCGAGTCGTGGAGGTCCTCGGCACTGAGGTCCTCGAAGAACTGCAGGTCCATCGTGACGAGGATGTCATCGGGCCCCACGTGCATCGTCAGGACCTTCGTGGCGTGTTCGACGGCGGGGTCTTCCGTGGCAATCGCATCCACCCGTTTGACCATGCTCTCGTCGGCGCTCTCGCCCACGAGGAGGCCCTTGCTCTCCCAAGCGAGCCATAGGGCCACAATGCAGAGGATCACGCCGATGACGATGGAGGCGGCGGCGTCGAAGACCGGCATGTCCAGGGCACCGGCCAGGTAGATGCCGGCCGCCGCCACGAGGATGCCGATGATGGCTGCCGTGTCCTCGAAGAGGACGACGAAGAAGGTCGGGTCCTTGCCCTGATGGACGGCCTCCAGGAGCCCGCGGTCGCCTTTGTACTTCCAGAACTCGCGGGCGGCGATCGTGAAGGAACCCATCTCGAAGATCAGGGCGAGGCCCAGGACGATGTAGTTCCAGAAGGCGCTCTCCACTGGGTGCGGGTTCGATACGGCCAGAATGCCCTCGTAGACGGAGATGCCGCCGCCGATGCCGAAGAGGCTGACGGCGACGATGAGGCTCCAGAAGTAGATTTCTTTTCCGTGCCCGAAAGGGTGCATCCGGTCGGCCGGCTTCTTGCTCTGCCGGAGGCCCAGGAGCAGCAGGACTTGGTTACCGGTGTCGGACGTGGAATGGATGGCTTCGGCGAGCATGGCCGAACTGCCGGTGAAGACGGCCGCCGTAAACTTGGTGGCGGCGATCAGTGCGTTGCCTATCAAAGCGGCTATGACAGATTTCTTCGATTCGCCGGCCACGTGTCCGCAGCCACCTCCCGCTCGGTTTTCAGTTCCCGTCTACGATGCCCGCCTCCGTCGCCGGCCCCGGCGCCTCAAGGATCCCTGAGGCGCGCGCCAAACTCGGCGACTATCGGCTCATACCCCGGCCGCTCCAGCCGTACGCGAAAGTCGCCGGACTGGATCTCGAGCAAGACCGCGCCCGGCACGAGGAAACGCTCGGTCAGAGTGTTCGCGAAGGTCAGGCGCTCGGTGGCCCACTCGGTTCCCTGGGAGCCCAGCAGGCTGATCACGGCGACACCCTCCGTTCGCCAAGCTCCGGCTCGTTGGTCGGTTACGTCGATCGCCACGGCGTTGGTGCCCGTTTCTCCCGGAGCGATCCGCAGTAGGAATGCTGTGTCCCCGACTCGGCTCTGTTCAGCGAGGCCAAGGGCCCGGTGGGCCGGCCACGCCGTGGCGGCTGCGCCCTGGCTGGCGAGCATCGCCACCGAGAAGAGGAGCAGTAGCCCGAAACCGATCTCGACCGGCAGGCTCCTCGAGAACCCGCCCGCGAGGCGGGTCTCCCGGACGCGGGGGATGAGGACGAAACGGTTGAGCGCGCCCAGCGCGACCAGGACGGCGACCAGGGCCAGCTTCACGCTCAGCGTCACCCCGTATACCGTGCGAACGAGCAGACTGGGATCGCCGACCTGGAAGTAAGAAGAGGCGAGGCCCGAGAGAGCCAGGTAAGCCACCGATCCCAAGGCCAGCGCAGAGAAGCGGTTCAGGAGACGCGGGCCGGACTCGTTCGGCCCGCCGGCGGCCGATTCCACTCCCCTCAGGGCCAGAAGCAGGGGGAGGAGTCCTCCCAGCCAGAGCGACATGGCCACCAGGTGCGTCCAGTCGATCAGGACGGCCGTCGCGGCCCGGCTAAACGTGACGGGGACGAATGCCGCGTGGGCGCTCAGACTGATCGTCAAGAGCAACCCGAGACCGCCGAGCAGGGCCGAGAGCAATGTCGGGTTTCGCTCCGAGCGAGGGCCGGCCAGGCGCCAGACGAGTGGGGCCAGTGCGGCGATCAGTGCCATGCGCACGATCCACACGCCGCCGGCGAAGGTTCCGAAGATCTCTCCCAGCGCATTGCCCGTGCGTGCGCGCTGCAGCCCGGAAGGGTCGAGTGGGATGGGGGAGGCGTTGTCCACGGGTTGCAGAGTGGCGAGTTGCAGGAACGAAGCCTGCAGCAGGAGCAGGAGGATATTGGCGAAGAACATGCTCCCGAGGCCGGCAAAGAGGAGGGCCTGAAAGCCGGGCATCGCACGGGCCGCCGCGTCGCGGCGGCCGCCCTCGCCGGTACTGCCGCCGGACGCCACCACCCCTGTCGAGCGTGCGTCGTTCCGAGCGGCCGGCCAGACGAGCAGTCGAAAAAGCAAGGTACCGACGAAGAGGGCAGCGCCCAAGTAATTGAGCCAGCGCAGCAAAGCCGAGACTGTGGTCATCCGCCAAGTCATCGGCGGCTGCCATGCGGGGTCGCGGGCGTTCACGGGAGGCAGCACGGCCGTTTGCCCCCCCTGGGCCGGCACGGTCAGCTCCGAGGAGCCGTTCGAGGCGTCCCCGTCGCGGGAGCGAACGAACCAGCCGATCGTATAGACCCCGGCCGGGGGCGGCGGTGCGACTCGGGCCGTCAGGTGCCGCAGGTCGTCGGTCACCGCGACCTCCGTCACTTCGAGCCGGCGCCCGTCGGGCCCCACCACGTCCAGGCGTCCGAAGCCGGGGTCGACGGCTTCGCTGAAACTCAGGCTGAGGACCATGGAGGCGGGAGCTCCACCTCCGGCGGCCTCGGTCTTCACGTCGATGCCCGTCAGCTCCGAATGGGCCAGCGCCGGCCCGGCGGCCGTGAGCATCAGCGCGAGGAGAAGGCAGGCGGCGAGTAGGGCCGTCCGGATCGGTGAGCGGCGCCGCTGGGGCAACGCTCAGTCGTCCCCGCCGTCGGGGGCGCTCGAGATCATCACCTCGAGCGCGTCGGAGAGGCGGAACCACTATCGGTTGGGCCGCCTCCAGATGCAGACACTTCGAAGTAGTAGAACTCCTCCTCTCCATACATCGAATCCTTCACCGATACGAACTCGTAGAGACCCGGCTGCAGAGGTTGCCGAGGCTCCAAGCGCAGGATCCGGGTGTCGTCTATGACGGACTCGAGGGGCACTTCCCGCCGAGAGCCGTACTCGAGGAGGCGGTAGCGGTCGATCTCGTCGTACCGGCGCGACTTGACGAGGAGCTCGATTCCCTTGCCAACGCGGACGGCTCCCTCGGGCAGTTCTTCCAGACTCTCGGGATGGGGGTAGAGTCGGACCAGCCGCTGGCCCTCGAGGAGGTAGGCTCCCCGCTCGGTCATAGCCTCGGCGTCCTGGTACTCGGGCGGATTCGGGAGGGCCAGCAGTGTGAAGGGCAGGAGTCCGGCCAGGAGGAAGGCGGCGCCGAGCGCCGCTACCATGCCGGTCTTAGCCCTCCGCTTCAAGCCGCCTCCCCTGATCCCCGCGGGACAGCCTGAGCTGGTAGACGCCCAGCGCGGTGGCGCTCACCACCGCGAGTACCGGCAGGTACTGAACTGTCAGGTAGGGATTGCCGACTATCCTCTCGGTGACGACAAGGTAGGCGGGAAGGACGCCCCAGAAGATGGACGGTCCGACAACGAGCAGGAACAGCCCGGTCATGACCTTCCCGGATATCAGCCAACCGAGACCGGGGAAGCCGAAGAGCGCGGCGACGAACTCGACGGCCACCCTAACCGGTGCGGTCAGTAAGGCGTGGCGAGGCTCCACAGGGCCCACATATCGGTGCAGCGTGCCTCGTACGCCCGGCGGGTCGTTCCGGCCGCCGTTGGTCGTCTCTCTCCCTGAGGGCACCCCTGGGGGCATCTCTGGGGGCACGAGGTCCCGCGAGGTCGAGTGTGCAGGTGGTGCAGCGGTCCGGACGTGGGGGCGAATCAATGACGACGCCACGATGACTGCCCCGGCCGCGATGAACACCAGGAGCACGGCGATAATCGCGTAGATTATGAACATCAGCATTGGTTACCGCTTTCTTCGTTAGCTTCGTGCGCCCGTCCGCCGAAGCGGGTGGTGGCCGTACCTAACGTATGCCCGGCTCGAAGAGAAACACGATCAGCATCCAGATGAAGTGGACGGCGCCGATGGCAAAGAGAATCAGCCAGTCACGGAGCTGGTTCGCCCGGCTGTAGCGCTCGTCATGCCGTTCGTAGCTCGCCTGTGCCGAGTCCTGGTAGAACTCGCTGTGTTCGAATCCCGGTGCGTTCTGTTGGTCTGGCATGGTATCCGCCTTACGAGTAGTCTCGTATCAGCCGCACTTCGATGGTCTCCGGCTCGACGCCCAGTCCGGTCAGCATCTTCTCGATCGGGTAGCCGTGCTCCAGCCACTCGGCGAGGGCATCGCCGCTACCCCAGATGGTGAAGAAACAGACGAAGATGGCTCCGGCCTGCTCTTCCCGCGTCGCGAACATCTCGGTTCGCTCGAGTCCGTGCATCCCCTGGAGATGCCCCTTCAGCGAAGTCCACGAGTAGAAGACGTTGCTCCACAGCTCCTCGGGAACCGTGGTCTGGACCATTTCGCAGAACGGGGCGATGTCGTATTCCTTGTAACGGGCGCCGCCGAGGCCTCTCGCGATCGACTCGAACTTCTCTAGTTCGCTGGCCCTCTGTTTCTGTTCCGCCATATCGTTCCTCCGAGACGCCGGCCGCCTGCCGGGTGGCCGAATTACTCACTGTCTCCTAGTAGTACTGGCCGAAGATCAGATGGACAACGGTGTAGTACACCATGTAGGCGATCAGGATTGCGTACACCGCCCAGTTGAACGGGTCCACGGGGCCCCCGCGCTCCGACAAATAGCCGTTGAAGACCTCGACGGGATAGAGGTCGCCCCGGCTCATGCGCGCATGCCACGCGAAGGCGAAGAAGTAAGAGATGACGAGGATGCCCCCGAGGATGCCGTATATCGTTGTGATGCCGAGGGGATCGAACAGGTAAGTCTGGTTGAGTTCGTCGAGATGCCGGTAGTTGAGGTAGTCGTAGTAAGCCTCCACCGCCTCGTCGTCGCTGCCGGTCGGAACGTCGGTGTACTCCGACGGGACGGGAATCATCGGGTTTACTTCCTGGCCCCGGGCGTAGGCGTTCGCGATCAATGTGAACCCGAGGAGCACGTAGAGCACGGCCGCCAGGACATAGAGGCGGGCTACCCAGCGATAGGTGTTGTTCGACAAGTTCAGGCGCACGGCTATTCACCCCCCGGCCACGTCCGCTGCCAGTAGTCTTCTTCCTCGGTTCTCGTCGGCAACCAACGCATTTCCTCGGTCTGGTTCAGGTGTCCCCGGACGTAGGCGACCAGCAGGAAGACCAGACCGGGCCCGACCAGGGCAAAGGACATGAGGAAGACCCAGGCGATGAACGAGTGTTCCATGATCCTGCCTCTCCTTACGCCGCGGTCGTGGTCGTGGTCGGTCCGCCGGCGCCCTGCGTGGTCGAAGTACCTTCGTCGTGCATCGTCGTCGTGGTTTCGTTATGTTCGGCTCCGCCGGACTCCTGGTGGCCCTCGGTGGTCGTCGTCTGACCGGAGGTGGTGGGGACGAACGCATCGGTCGGCTCGGGTCCGCCCTCCTCGACGACGGTGACCTTGCCGGTCATGTACGGGTGCACCATGCAGAAGTAGTCGAAAATGCCTTCCGTGTCGAAGGTGCGCTCGAAGGAGTCGCCAGGATTCATCGGCATCGAGTTCCAGAGCAGGGGCTGCTCGACATCCTGCTGCCACCCTTGGGCGGTCGCCGTATGGGACGTCTGGTCCTTGTTGATCCAGCGGACCGTCACGCCCGGCTCTATGGTCACCTCGCTCGGCGTAAACTTCAGGCCTTCCATGAGGATCGTGACGGTGTCTCCCTCGCGCCCAGCTTCTTCGCCGCATCCGGCCGCTAACCCGACGAGCAGCAGGCTGACCGCGACCAACATCATCAGGGCACGCGCGGGCCCACGGTCGGTTCGGAGCAGTCGTCCCCTGGTTCTCGGTCCGAGGAGGCGGGTGCTCATCGCAGTTCCTTGCTAAGTTCAGGCGGTATTTCCATCTGACTCGCAGGTGGAATCGGGTGGCCATCCCGCGCGATGAAGGCGTCCCAACCTTCCTCCAGCAGCCGGTTGTATTCTTCCTCGATCAACTGCGCGAAGCGTTCCAGGGATACGTCGCCGAACCCCGGTATGTGGAAGCTGTAGCCGGGAGCCATGCCGTTCATGATGCGGTGGGCCTCCAACAGGAAGGGTTCGTCCGCGGTGTCTTCCGTGGTGAAGTCGAAGGCCTTCTCGACCGGGTTCTGCTTCATGTACTGGAGCAACTCGGGCGGCGGCGTCCACTGGTAGTACTGGTCGATGGTGGGCACGCTGCCGGCCACGAGTCCGCCGTTCGGGATGGTCTTGAGAAACATGACCACCCGCCAGATGTCGTCAACCCGCAGCCGGCTCCCGAAGTTCTCCATGGCCGTGCCGCGAACGCCGCGGAGCACCTTGTAGTACCAGGATCCCTCCGACGTGAAAACGCTCTGAGCCGCCTCCTGTGTCGTGAAGTCGAAGGGGACCGGCCTGAGGAAGCGGGTCGCCAGGCTCACGCCGGCACCGCCTACGCCATGGCAGCCGATGCAGCGCTCCTGGAAGATCATGCGGCCGCGCAGGAGGTTGTAATCGGTGACCGGTAACGGATTACTCATCACCCAGTAGGTGCGATCGACGAAGTTGAGCATGTACTCGTCGTGAGGGTGGAGGATCGATTGGTGCTCTTCCTCGCCACCCTCCATGCCGCCTCCCATGTCCATCCCCATGTTCATCTGCATGAACCCGCCCATCTTCACGCCGCGGGCCACCTCGGCCAGGGTCATGGCCTCCGCCTCGGACTTGGCGGGGGGCGCCGGCATGCCCATCGCAGCCAGCATGCCGTCTTTGGCGACCTGCTGACCGGCGTAGCGGACGAGCGCCGCCTTGCCGCCCCGCTGCTGCACGAAGGCGGTGAGCGCTTCGAACTCGTCGTCGCTGAGGAAGTTGAAGCGGGGCATGATCGAGTTGGGCGTCGTGAAGCGGGGATCGCTGAAGTGCGCCCGTTGCCAGTCGGACGGGTGAAAGCCGCCCTCTTGGCTGAGGTCGGGGCCGATCCGCGCCGTCCCCCAGAGATTGGGCGCCTCGTCGCTCGTCGCGTAATCACCCGGCAGCGAGATGCGGGGGTAGGTGTAGTAGAGGCCGTGCCGGACGTCTTGGGGCCGGGTGAACCCGCTGTGGCAGTACACGCATCCGTTGGCCAGGTAGATCTCCCGCCCGCGGGCGGCCTGCTCGCCGTACGGCGCCCAGTTGTCGGACACCGGTGGGCTGAAAAAGGCCATCTGGAAGAAGGCCGCGACGATCGTCGGGACGGCGAAAGCAAAGATGCCGCCGAAGAAGATCAGCATGGGGGTCATCAGCATTCGTTTGCGCGGATGCGTCGCCCAGCCGGGAGGTGCGGACCGGTAGATCGGCTCCCAGCGTTTCTTCGAGTCTTTTTCGGCCATATTCCCTCCCTTCCTAAGCCGTCGCTTGCGGTTCGGCTACATCGGCAGGATGCCCGGCGATGGCGTCCTTGCGGGCCGCCTTTGCCTCTTCGCCTCTAGTGTCACGGAAGAAGGTCAGCCCAATGTTGACCAGCTGGATCCAGGCCGCCGTGTAGATCATGCTGCCGGAAACCGCCCGCATGATGTTCCACAGGTGCAGCTGGTTGAGTACGTTCACTTCCGGAGTGCCGGAGAGCCAGCTCTGCCCCTGTACGAATGCACCGATGGTCATCGCGATGAAGAAGGCGAGGAAACCCAGCGTGACCAACCAGTACTGCCACTCGGCGAGCGTACGGGAGTAGGGCGGCTTGTTGAATATGTGGGGGAGCATGTAGTAGATGACGCCCATGCCGAGGATCGTGAATCCACCGAGGAGGGCGAGGTGGGCGTGGCCGATGGTGAAGTAGGTGAAGTGCACGTAGACGTTGAAGGGTTGGATGGCCTGGAGGGCTCCCTGCAGGTTGACCAGCAAGTAGAAGATCCAGCCCGTGATGATGAAACGTAAAGCCAGACTCGTGAAGAACCTGTCCCACTGCCCTCGCATGGTGAGGAATATGTTGCTGAAGAAGGCGAACACCGGTATGAGGATGGCCACGCTGTTGATCGAGGCGATGGTCTTCAGCCAGCCGGGACTGGGTGACTGCAGCAGGTGGTGGTCACCGACGGCCGCATAGACGAAGACCAACCCCCAGAAGGAGATCAACGACAGGGTGTGGCTATAGAGAGCCGTGTTGGTTATGCGCGGCACGAAGTAATAGGTGACCGCCACGAGCACCGGCGTCAGCCACAAGCCGAAGAGGTTGTGGTTGCCCCACCAGTTGATCATTGCGTCATGCAGGCCGTTCTCCAGGAACCCAGACATGCCCCAGAGCGGGTTGGGGCCGGGATGCCACATGACGTTTTCGATGAAGATCGAGGCCGACACCCAGATCGGCGCGGCGATCGCCCACCACATCGATACGTAGAGGGGACGAACGAGGCGGATACTGACGGTCATGACGATGTTGACGATGTTGCTGACGAAGCAACCGACAATCAGGAGGTCGACGATCCAGGGAAACTCAGCGTATTCCCGTCCGGTCGATCCCCCGCCGAGGATGGCAACGAACCCGTAGATAAGGGCGACGTTGTAGACGATCGCCGTGACGACGCCCAGCGTTTCGTTCCAGAGGGCCCGCGTTCCGAGGAGCCGGGGCGAGAAGTAGAAGATCGCGCCGAAGTACATCATGGTCAGCCACGCGAAGATGACTCCCTCAACGTGGGCGGGCCTTACCCGGCTGAAGACCAGCCAGCTCACGCCCTGGAAGGCCTCCGGCTCGGCCAGCTCGGTCGCGATGATGATGCCGAAGGTGGTCACCGCCACGAACCAAAAGACGCTGCTGACCAACCACCAGCGCGAGGTGCGGTCGTCGTGGCGGTAGCGGGTTTGAATGCCGGTGACCGTTTCGGGTCCGGCTCCGTAGGTGCGCTGGAGCTCTTGGCGACGTCCCTCGTCGGTCGGAGGGTGCGCCGACCGACCCTGCTCCTCAGGCGCGTCCAAACGCGTCTCGTCAGCCATCCTATCTCCTCACTTCCGAAACCGTGGTCCGGGGCGGGGATCGTATGTGGCAGTGATCTCACCCCGTGGCAGCGTCCACGCAGGGCGCCTTACCCGTACCCAAACTGTGGGAAACCGTCCGGGTCAAGAAAAAACAGCACTTTGTGTAAGGACAAACGAGAGTCGATGGTGGTTTCGCGCTAAGAACCGGGGGAGTCACCGTTCTTCATGTGTTTCATCAGCCACTGGGCGGTCACCACGTCGGTTGACGAGTGCAGCAGGATCGAGAGCCCGATGGCGAGGGCGCTCAGGTGGAACATCAGCGACGATTGTGAGGAGGGGGTGTGGAAGACCAGCAGTGCGTAGACGAGGGAGGCGAACCCCTTCGGCCCGAACCAGGCGGCCGCGGCCCACTCCCGGCGGTCCAGCCGGCTGCCGAGGAGAGACAGGAGGATGGCAATAGGCCGGGCCGCGAAGATCACCAGCAGGGCGAAGACCCAGCCGCTCCAGCCCACGTCGGCAAAGAGAACCTCAGTGGAGATGAGCGCTCCGAAGACCATGATCGAGGCCAGCTTGAGGAGCTCGGCCACCAACTCCCCGAACTTCTGGAAATCCTCCCGCACTCCTGAGGAGATGGTTGCCACCGTCATGCCGCCGGCGAAGGCGGCGAGGAACTCGTTGGCCCCCGTGACGAGAGTGATCGCCAGGATGACGAGTCCCAGGGCGAAGGCGTGGAGCGGCTGGTAGCCCTTGGAGGCGGAGAGGAAGCGGGTTTCCTCGAGCTTGATGAACACGTAGGGGATCGCGATGCCAACGGCGATCCCGGCGAGCAGCTCGAGCAGTACGGTGCCCAGCTGAATGGGGTCCTCACTGACGACGTCGATCAGGATGAGCACCACGGGCAGAGCGAGGCCATCATTCAGTCCGCTCTCGACGTTGAGGAGGTGGCGCAGCCGATAGGGTACGCCCTCGCGTCCCACGATGGCCGCGGCGAACACCGGGTCGGTGGGGCTGAGGACCGCGCCCAGGAGCAGGGCCTCCGCCCACGTCAGGCCGGTGAGGAAGTGGGCCATGAAGGCGATCAGGATCATGGTCAGGGGCAGGCCGAAGAAGAGAGCCCGTCCGGGGAGACGCCATGCTGAACTGAGATCCCGCAGGCCTACCCGCATGCCGTCGGTAAAGAGGATCGCGAAGAGGGCGAGCTCGGGCAGAGTCTTGACCACGGGATCATTTGGATCCTCCGGCAGGATGCCCAGGACCCCGCTCCCCAGGACGAATCCCACGACCAGAAACAGAACCGCGGTACTCAGCACCGTGCGGTCGGCCAGGTCCGAGATGAGGACGGCCGCCAGCAGGGTTACTGCAAAGGCAAAGAGGAGGTCCACGGGCCGGGACTACTCGTAACGCAGCGCCTCGGCCGGATAGATGGCCGCGGCCTGACGCGCGGGGTAGAGGGTAGTCACCAGGGCCGCGACATAGGCCACGCCCACGACTATCAGGGTGGTTCCCCAGGGGATCACCATATGCAGGCCGTCGAAGTCCTCCGCCATGGAATTCACGATCTGCGGAGAGAGCGCAAAGCCCAGAGCCAGACCCAGACCGATACCGAGCAGCGCGATGAAGGAAGATTCCAGCAGGAAGGAGTTCCGCACCATCTCCCGTTGGAAACCGATCGCGCGGAGCACGCCGATCGACTGTCGCCGTTCGACGACGGAGCGGGCCGCAATCACGCCCAGAGCGGCTATCCCCACCACGAGTCCCAGGGCCATGAATCCCTGCAGCAACTGGTTGATCATGACGTTGGCGGAAGAGAACTCCTCGATCTCCTGTCCCGTGGACACGGCCTGCAGGCCGCTGGCGAGGAACGTCCTCTCGAGCGTGCGGGCGACCGTCTGAGGATCGCGGTCCGGCGCGAGTTGGAACCAGAAGGAGCTGGGGGGAACGGGACCTCCCACGATTCCTGCGAGCGTGTCCTGGGAGGTGATGGCCATCCCCGTGTAGATGGCGAGCGAGTCGATGACACCGATGACCCGCAGCTCTCGGGATTCGCCGGTGGCCGGATCCGTTACCGTCAACCTCACATCCTCGGGAAGGACGTCGTCCTGCACGTAGAAGCCGTCGAAACGGAAGGGCGGTTCGGGCGCTCCTTGCGAGAAGTCCGCCCGGGTAGGCACCAAGGCGGCCGAGACCACGACGGTATCTGGTTCGGTCAGACCCTGCCAGACCGCCCGGTCCGATTCGTAGCCCGGGGCGGTGAGAGCGAAACCGTAGCCGACGGAATCGAGGTAACCCTGATCGGCGCCCTGCAGTCCGATCTCTTCGGGTTGGATCTCGGCGTCGCTCGGCCGAGCCTCGATCAGAGAAAGCGAGACGCTGCCTATGGCGGTGAAGTCTGCGGGATCGAGGGTGCTCCCCGGTTCGTCTTGGCCGGCGCCACCGCTGACCCCCGAATCGGGAGGAGCGGCGATCGCGGCGCGGATGTCCTCGATGGGATTGAGCAGGCCGCTGGTCGCCCTGACCTCATAGCCGCCGGACAGCGCCTCTTCATCGGAGAACACCTGCCCGAGGGCCGCGGTGATGAAGGACATCACCACCAAGGTGAAGACCACGAGCGAGAACATGGCCAGGGTCATCCCGGTGCGGAAGCGGCTCTGCATGGGATAGGCCACCGCCGTCTTTAGGACCGGGGGCGCCCCTTTGATACGGCCAAAGACCGCCACCACTAGGGAGAGCAGCACTTGGCTGTTGAAGATGACCACCCAGACCCCGCCGATCACCAACATGATCCCGGAGAGGAAGAACATCTCGATTCCCTGCTCCATCTCGGGGAGAAACGCATCGAGTACCGAGGCAGGCATCAGCCAAAAGGCGAGGAGGCCCGCGCCGGCTGCGGTGAAGGCAACCCGCTCGGGTAGGCCAAAGCGCCGGGCCAAAAGTGGCAGGCCGATAATGACCAGGGAGACGCCCAGGCTAAAGGGACCGTACTGCGTGCTCTGCAGCCCGACCACGGCGAGCAGCACGCCGATGAGGGGAAGGGCGATGCCCATCGCCAGGCTCTTCCAGCTGCGCCGATTGATGTTGGGTTCAGGGATGTCCCTCACCGCTCGAACGATGTTGAGCCGGCTGACTCGCCAGGAGGAAACCAGCACCACGATGAACGTCAGAACCACTCCCAGGGTGTAGGCAATCACCACGCTCTTCCAGTTGAAGGCGAAGGTCAGCTCCAACGAACCGTTGGCGTCGGCGATCTGGCTGAAGGCGGCCTTCAAGATGAATACCATGGCGTAGCCGACGGCCACTCCAAGCAGACTGCCTACCGCTGCGGCCACCACTGCGTAGACGGCTCCCTCGAAGGTGAAGACGCGAATGACGTGTCCCCGCTGCGCGCCCACGGCACGGGCTATGCCCATCTCGTGCTTGCGCTCGGCCGCCAGCATCACGAAGATCAGGAAGATCAGCAGGACTCCGGCCGCCACCGAGAACTGCGCGAAGAGGATGAAGATGGTGGAGAAGCTGGCTCCCGCCTGGTCCGCGTCGTCGAGGGCGTCCTGTTTGACCGGGGCGACCTCCAGGTCGGTGCCGGCGAGCACGGGTTCCAGGGTCGAGACGACCAGGTCGGTGTGTCTTGCTCCCCGCACGGCGTCGCCTTCGTTGCTGATCAGCACCTGGTTTAGCCGGCCGTCCGCGTCCAGGAGATCCTGGGCGACGGGGAGTGTGACGACCATCGAGACCGTTCCCGCGGGGTGTTCCCCCTGGTCGTAGATACCGGCCACGGTGAAAGTGCGCGGTTGGGGTCCCGCGAACACCTGAACCTGTTCGCCCAGGGCTACGTCCAGGTTTTCGGCGGCCTGCGCGCTCAGATAGGCCTGATCCTCGGTGAGTTCGCTCACCTGGAGTGCGCTGCCGTCGGCCGCCTCCAGCCGCCCGATCTGTGGGCCCTCGGAGGGTAAACCGATCACCGCGAGCTGGGGTTCGCTCAACCCGCCGTCGGGAGAGAAGGCGGGCAGCGATTCGCGCAGGGCGGGCACGACCGCTTCGACCTCGGGTATCCCCGAGAGGGCGTTTTGGACTTTGACGGCGACGTCTTCGGAAAAGTACTCGGGGGTCTCGACGGCACCGGGAGCGGCCGGCGTTGCCGCCCTTCCCTCCGGCCTCACAATCTCGTCGGTTTGCCCGATCTCGCTCAGAGCCTGGTGCCTGATGCTGTTGGTAAGCGTGTCCCCGGTGGCAAACGCGGCGGAGAAGAGCAGGGTCGCCAGCATGAGCCCGAGGATGATCAGGGCGGTTTGCGTCTTTCGCCGGGGAATGTTGCGCACCGCCAGTTTGAACACCACCCGGTTGCGCAGGGCGGCTATCACGAAGATCAGCACGCCCAGAGAGAAGATGGCGACCAGCACGATCATCAGCTGGTCGATAGGCACTCCAAAAAGCTTTTGCATGACGCCGCCTAGCCTCGGGTTCCGGCGGCGGCTGGGAGGGGGCTCCCATGGTCTTCGACCAGACCGTCGCGCATGCGGATGATCCGGTCGGTGGCCGCGGCAACGGTGGGATCGTGGGTCACCAGCACGAACGTCTGGTCGTGCTCCTGATTCAACTGTCTGAGCAGTTGCATGATGTCCGCGGAGTTCTCGCTGTCCAGGCTGCCGGTGGGCTCGTCGCCCCAGACTATGGCGGGCCGATTCACCAAGGCGCGGGCGATGCTCACCCTTTGCTGCTGGCCGCCCGACATCTCCGCCGGACGTTTGTCTTCCTCTCCGCCGAGCCCCACGAGCGCAAGCGCATCGGCGGCTCGGTCGCGGGCCTCCCCGGGCTTGACGCCGGCGACAAGCAGAGGCAGTTCGACGTTTTCGGCGGCCGAGAGCACCGGGAGCAGGTTGAAGAACTGAAAGACGAAGCCCATGCGTTCCGCGCGGTAGCGCGTGCGCTTGCGGTCCGACATCTTCTGCAGAGGTTCGCCTTCAATGTAGGCTTCGCCCGCGGTCAGGTCGTCCAGGCCCGAGAG
This sequence comes from Actinomycetota bacterium, assembly GCA_016278725.1. Lineage (GTDB taxonomy): Bacteria > Actinomycetota > Thermoleophilia > RBG-16-64-13 > RBG-16-64-13 > Soudan-30. The sequence continues at coordinate 10,303 of JADQBG010000015.1, read as the reverse complement.
CACGTTCAGCAGGGTGGTCTTGCCGCAGCCCGAGGGGCCGACGATGGCCACCATCTCGCCGCGGTCGATGGTCAGATCAACGCCCTGCAGCGCGTTGACTTTGATCTTGCCGGTGTCGTATGTCTTGTGCACGCCGACCGCGCGCACTATTGGTTCGGCCATGTTGCCTCCTCGAAGTCGATGTTCCCCATTCTCTCGCTCAGCTAGCCCGGGCACTACTCGCCGGCGGGCCAGAGTTGGACTGCCCACATGGGGGGGCCGAGGGCTGCCGCGTAAGAGTGAACGGGGAGCCGCGGAGTAACGGGCCGGCTCCGGGCGGCCGGTTAGGACCCGCTCTCTCCGTTTTGTCGTGTGGCCTCCAGGTCCACGGTGATCTCGACCTTCTCGCCGACCAGCACTCCACCGGTTTCGAGGGTGGTGTTCCACTCCAGCCCGAAGTCCTTGCGGTTGATCTCCGTACGGCCCTCGAAACCCACGCGGTCGTTTCCCCAGGGGTCGGTCAGCCGGCCGCTGTAGTGTACGTCAAGCGGGATCTCCCGGGTGCTGTCGCGGACGGTGAGATCGCCCCACACGCGGAGGTGCTCGTCGTCCTTTCTCTCGATCCGTTTGCTCTTGAAGGTCATGCGCGGGTGTTCCTCGACATGGAAGAAGTCCTCGGAGCGCAGGTGGGCGTCCCGGGAGGCCTCGCGGGTGTCGACGCTCGCCGTATCCACGGTGACCTCGATCTCGGAGGATTCCAGGTCGTCCGGGTCAAGCCGCAGGTCCGCATCCCACCGGCCAAACGTGCCGCTCACCCGGGCGATGACCATGTGCCGTACGCGGAAGGTCAGGTCGGAGTGGGCCCTGTCCACGATCCATTTGGCGAGAGCCATTGGGGTCCTTCTTTCCGGCTTCGGCCCCCTCGCGGAGGCCTGTCGCTCGGTCCGATAATGGGTTTTGAATAGGCTTGCATATCGCCGCATTCGCGGTTCTTCATGCATCTGGCCCGGGACGCGCGAACCCGGGCGTCCCAAGGGTATACTCGCCAATGGCGCGGGATAGGGTGGTCGTAGCGGGACGGGATGCGTACGAGATATGAGTTCGCCGGCTGATCGCAGCATAGTGGTGGAGAATTTGACCCGCTGCTACGGCGACCTCTGCGCCGTCGATTCGGTAGACCTGCAGATCGACTCGGGCAGGATCTTCGGCTTTCTGGGGCCGAACGGCGCCGGCAAGAGTACGCTGGTGAAGGTGCTCACCACCATATTGGCCCCCACCAGCGGCCGCGCTTTGGTGGGCGGGCACGACGTGGTCTCGGAGGGGCATCAGGTGCGTTCCCTGATCGGCGTGGCCCTGCAGGACGTTGGCCTGGATCCTCTGATGACGGCTTCCGAGCTGCTGCAACTCCAGGCACGGTTGTTCGGCCACACGCCAGAGGCCGCACGCGACCGGGGCCGCCTGCTGCTGGAACGGGTGGGTTTGGACGACGTGCCGGCGGAAAAGCGGGTGGGCGCCTACTCGGGAGGCATGAAGCGTCGGCTGGATCTGGCTCTGGCCCTGGTGCACGACCCCGCCATCCTATTTCTCGACGAGCCCACCACGGGGCTCGACCCGGTCAGCCGGGCGGAAATCTGGACCGAGGTACGCCGGCTGAACCGCGATCAGGGCGTCACCATCTTCCTCACCACTCAGTATCTGGAAGAGGCCGACCGGTTGGCCGATGAGGTGGCCATCATCAGCCGCGGCCACATCGTGGCTCAGGGCTCGCCCGAAGAACTCAAACGGGAAGTGGGCCAGGAGGTCATCAGCTTGGTCTTTGCCGAGGACGAAGACGCCCGCCAGGCCGAAGACGTGCTCGGTCAGCTCGATGGTTCACGGCAGTTGGCCGGGCGAGAGCTCCTGGTCTACTCCGCCAAGGCAGCCGAGTTGGTGCCGAGCCTCGTCCGTCGCCTGGATGCGCACGGACTCGTCCTCAAGGGGTTGAGCCTAGCCCAACCCTCGCTGGACGACGTCTTCCTCCGGGCCACGGGCGAGCGCATGGAGGAGGGGGACGACTCGCATCTCGGGGAGAAGGTGGAGCCGTGACCGAAGCCCTGCTCCTCATCAGGCGCTCCTTGCGGGTGGCCCTGCGCCAGCCGGCGGCGATCATTCCCAACGTGGCGATCAGCGTGTTCTTCCTCTTCGTGTACAACGCGGGATTGAACGCGGTGGAGAACCTCCCCGGCTTCGAGGGCTCCTATCTGGCCTTCATCCTGCCGGTGGCGATCCTCTCCGCGGCCGTGGGCGGCGCGGGGGTGGCCGGTCAAGAGTTGGTGCGCGATCTGGAATCCGGCTACTTCTCCAAGCTGCTGCTCACCCCGGCGCACCGCCTGTCCATAGTCTGGGGGCCCATGGTGGCCGCCGCCATCCTCCTGGTCGGCCAGGTGGTGTTGATTCTCGTGCTGGGCCTGATCATCGGTCTGCATTCGGCCACCGGTGTGCCGGGACTGCTGATGGTCGTCGTCTTCGCCTTTCTCTGGGGGATGGCCTTCGCCGGTTACGCCGCCTTTGCCGCCCTGCGCTTCAAGAACGCCGCGGCGGCGCAGGCGGCCACGCTGGCCTTCTTTCCGCTGCTCTTTCTCTCGAGCACCTTTGTGCCGCTCGAATTCCTGGACGGGTGGTTGAAGGTGGCCGCCATCATCAATCCGACCACCTATGTTTTCGAGGGGATGCGGGCGGTGCTGATGACAGGATGGGATTGGCGAGACGTGGGACTGGGGCTGCTCGTAGTCGTGGGCACGGCCACGCTGACCGGGGCACTGGCTGTGCGGGAGGCAGTGCGTTCCACCAGGCTGGCGCGCTGACCGGGACCGGCTGCCGCCACGACAATCCGCAGCCGCGCGGGCTAAAGCCGCGCGGGCTCACTGAGAGCAGATAGGTTCAAATTCGCCCGATCGACCGGCGCGCGCGCCCCTCAAACGCACTAGAGTGGAGAGAGGCAGACGCATCAGGGCGAAAGGGGCGTTCATGGCTACTCGGTCCGACGATTACGCGGCCCGCCTGGAGATCGACTATCCGGCGAAGCTCGACCGGTTGACCACGTTCTTTCGGCTGATCTGGGCCATACCGATCGTGGTCATACTGGCACTGATTTCGGCGGACTCCGAGACCACGGCCTACGTGGCGACCGAGACCGGCGAGACCGTGAGGCGGGTGACCACCAGTGGGGGCGGGATCATGGCAGGCCTCGCCGTGGCCACCGCGCTGATGATCCTGTTTCGGCGCCGCTATCCGCGCTGGTGGTTCGACTTCGCCCGGGAGTTCACCCGTTTTTCCGCACGAATCGGGGCATACCTGGCCCTGCTGACCGACCGCTATCCGTCCACAGTCGAGGAGCAGTCGGTGCATTTGGAACTGGACTATCCTGAGGTGGAGCGCGATCTCAACCGCTGGTTGCCGCTGGTGAAGTGGTTCCTGGCCATCCCTCACTACGTTGTGCTGTTCTTCCTGGCCATAGGCGCGGTTTTCGCGATCATTGCCGCCTGGTTCGCCATACTCTTCACCGGACGCTATCCGCAGGCCCTCTTCGACTACGTGGTGGGAGTCGGGCGTTGGGCTCTGCGAGTCCAGGCCTACGTCAGCCTGTTGATCACCGACCGCTATCCACCCTTCAGCCTGAGGTAGGACGGGGGCTCTAGAGGGCCTATCACCGGCTCTCCTGCCGGGGAGGGCCGGCGCTGGATCATCTCCGCCAGGCCGGGGAACGGGTGCGCCGGCCTCGGCGGGATAGAGGGTCAATCTCAGGCCAAAGTTCGATCCGCTTTCTCCGGCCCCGAACCTATCCTCACTCGAGGGCAAGCTAAGGACTCCCGCGGAGTCTGGGGGAGGGTGGTTCGAATGAGGAAGAAGCAGCTGATTTTGTCGGCTGGGCTGGTCGCGCTGATCTTGTGGCAGCTGCTATTGGCGGGCGCCGCTTCTGCAAATCGGGGTGGCGGGGACGAGTTCGCGCCCGCGGGCGAGGCGGCCGCCTGGGGACCGACCATCGGCAAGGTCAGGGGACATCCGCAAAAGGCCGAGGACCGCTGGGTTCGGGGCCAGGAGACCTACTACATCGAGATGCGGGAGGGGCCGGCCGGAGAGCCGGGTCGTCTGTTGGGGGTTCTCACCCTGGCCGATCCGGAGAGGAGCACGGCGACGGTCTGGCTGGAACCGGCCTACTTCGGCTGGTACAAGCCGCCTGCCGACTATCTTGGTGGAGGCGTCTACCAAAGCGAGATGAGCATCACCTACACGGGGAAGTCCTATCTGGGCAACAGTTTGTGGTCCTACACCCATACGGTGGAGTGGGAGTGGAACGGTTCTCAGATAGTGGGGGGACGTTCGAATCCAACCGCTTCGGTCTACGCCGTCTTCTGGCGCTGTCAGAAGGCTCGTTTCAACCAATGGTCCTTTGGCGGCAAAGGCTTCTCTTCCTGGCGCCGCGGATGGCAGGGTGACTTCCGCGACGTGGTGGCCGGGTACATGATCCAGCAGGTGTTGCCCTGGATCGAGTTCACCGTGTACCGCGACGGTAGCGTCAGCTGGTCCAAGGGCACCTGAGGAGGCGAAGATGTCTCTGCTTTTCTTGATCGTGGTCTCCCTGCTTGTGCTCGCGGCCTATCTGCTGAGCCGGCCTTCGCGCCCGCTCAAGGTGTTGGGCGCGCTCACCGTGGCGCTGATTATCGGTGGCTCGGCGCTATTTCTGCTCGGTAACCTCTACGCTGCCTCCGAGGCCGAGGTATACGAAGGCGCGCCGGATGGGTCGCGAGCACCGGTGACCACCTTGGAACTCGAGCACTGAGGGCGGCGGGCCGCCGTCAGCCCACCCGTTTGGGGATCGCGTTGCTGCCCGCGCCCGGAGGCCGCTTGGCCGGTTCACCGCCGGCTTCGGTCTGCGGGCGGCTTCGCGGATCGACCGAGCCCGCGCCGTAGACCTCTTGTTCGCGCTGCCCCCGCATTCGCCGGCGTTCTTCGAGGCTTGGCTGCTCGATTTCTCTACCCAGGGTGGCGGGGCGCGCCCCGGAGGCGCGCCCCGCACCGCTGTGGGGTTGTCTTTCCATTCGGGCCAGCACGTCCTCCAGGTCGTGGATCTCCTCCGCGACGATCGCCAGGCCGCGCTTGCGATTGTTCTGCAGGCGCCCTTTGACCAGAAAATAGGTGGCTCGAGCGACGATGGGAGCGTAGCGGGGCAACTTGGATTCGAAAACCACGCACTCGAAGAGGCCGTAGGCGTCTTCCAGGGTGAGGAACATGGTGCGCCGCCCCGAACGCATCCAGGGGTTCTGGGCCCGCTCGTAGACGCCCGCCACCGTCACCCTCACCTCGTCGCCCAGATCGGGGAGCTCATAGCTCATCCGGACCCCGAGACGGCGCAGCTCCTCTTCGTAGAGTTCGAGGGGGTGGCAGGTCACCGTCAGTCCCATCAGCTCGAGTTCCACCCTGACTCTATCCTCGCGGGTCCACTCCCGGACCAGGCCGGTCTTCTGGGGAGGAGAGGTGAAGGCCTTGAGCTGTCCCTGCCGCCGGCCGGAGGCGCCGGCCAGGGATTCGAGGCGGTCGTGCAGAAGCGGGAGCCGCCAGAGGAGTTCGGTGCGGTCCGGCTCCAGCGAGTCAAAAGCGCCTAGGCGGATGAGGTTCTCGGCTATCGGATACTCGACGCGCGTACGCAGATAGAAATCTTCGAAGCTCTCGAAGGGGACCTGTTGCCGCTCGGCTTCTATCGCCTTGAGTGCCCGCTCCGACATCTGCTTGACCTGCGACAAGCCCACGCGCAGCGCTGTGCCCCCTCCGGGATCCGGGGTGCCCGCGGGGGCCAGGCAGGCTCCGGGCGACACCCCGCCCCGGGCCGAAGGACGGTGGCCCCTGACGGAGACCGCCCGCGCTTCTGCTGCCGACTCCGCCTGCCCGTCTGCTGTCGACTTCGCCCGCCGCTCCCCCGGCTCCTCGGCCCCTTTGACTTCGCCAATCTCCTCTTGCCTGCGGACCGACCCGTCCACCACCAACCACTCGTTTCGGCCCAGGGGAACGCCATCTCCGTGGATGGCCTCGAGTTCGGCCAGATCCTCCGCGGTCAGTCCCCAGTTGTGATCCCGGGTCCAGGCCAGGGCGAAAGGGTTGTAGCCGGCCGCCGGCGGCCGAACGTCTTCCACGGTGAAGCCGCGCCCCGACAGATTGATGTCCAGCGGCCGCACCTCGAGGCCGAAGCGACGGGCGTCGTTCAGCACGGTGCGCGGGGTGTAGAAACCCATCGGCTGATTGTTGAGCACGGCGCAGAGGAACTCGGCGGGGTAGTGGGCCTTGAGGTAAGCGGTGGCATAGCTGATGACGGCGAAGCAGACCGAGTGCGACTTGTTGAAGCCGTAGGCGGCAAAACCCTCGAGCTGGCGGAAGATCTCCCGGGCGGCGGCTTCGGGGACCCCGTTGGCCACCGCGTGATGCACGAAAGTCTCGCCGATTTCGCGCATCTGCTCCCGGTTCTTGTCCCGCGTCATCGCCCGGCGCAGGCTGTCGGCCTCGGCCGGGGAGAAGCCCGCCACCAACTGGGCCACCCGCAGGACCTGCTCCTGATAGAGGATGACTCCGTAGGTGTCCCGCAGGGCTTCGGCCATGGTGGAGTGGGGGAGCTCCACGGGAGCCACGCCCCAGCGGCGGTCGATGAAGGGTGTGATCATCTCGGCTTCCAGGGGGCCCGGCCGGTAGAGAGCGATGGCGGCGATGATGTCGTCGAAGGTGCGCTCGCGCAGCCGCGTGGCCAGGTTGCGCTGTCCCGCCGATTCCAACTGGAACAGCCCGATCGAACCGCCGTTGGAGATGATCTCGTAGGCGGCGGGGTCGTCGCCGGCGGGATCTTCGGGGGAGAGTTCGTAGGGGTCGATTCGCCGGCCGGTGCGCTGGCGGATCAGGTGGACCGTCTCCATCACCGCGGAATGGGTGCGCAGGCCGAGGATGTCCATCTTGACCAGCCCCAGATCGGCGACATCGTCTTTGTTGAACTGGGTGACCACCACCCCCTTGGCCGCCCATTGCAGGGGAGCGTAGTAGGTGACGGGCCGGTCGGCGATGACGAAGCCGCCCAGATGGGTCCCGAGATGCAGGGGAAAGGAGTCCAGTCGCTCGACCAGATCGAGCAGGGGCCCGTAGCGCTTCTCGTCCTGCAGCAGCGAGTTCTGCAGTTCGGGCCAGCCTCCAGCCAGGTACTCGCGGATCTTGGCGGAGTCGCCGTGGCGGGGAACGTTCTTGGCCAAGGTGTTGACCTCGAGAGGCGCGAAGCCCAGCGCTTCGGCCACCAGGCGTACCGCCGAGCGCGGACTGGCCGTGTTGACGTTGGCGACGACGGCGACGTTCTCGTCACCGAAGGTGCGATAGATGTGCTCGACTACCTCGTCCCGCCGTGCGCTACAAAAGTCCACATCGATGTCCGGCATCTCCCGCCGGTTGGGGTTGAGGAAGCGCTCGAACAGCAGATTGTGCCCGATTGGCTCCGACGCGGTGATGTCCAGCAAGTGACAGACCAGGGAGTTGCCGGCGCTGCCCCGGCCGCTGGCCGCGATCCCTTTGGCGCGGGCCCAGCGGACGATGTCGTGCACCACCAAGAAGTAGTGGGCGAAACCCATCTGCTCGATCATGGCGAGTTCGTGCTCGAGCAACTCGACGGCCCTCGGGGGAACCGGGCGGTACCGGCGCTCGATCCCCCGGAAACAGCGCTTGGCCAGGAGCGAGTAGGCCGTCTCCCCGGCCGGAATGGGTACCTGGGGGAAGTGGTAGCGGCCCAACTCCAGGTCCACCTGACAGCGCTGGGCAATCAGCCAAGGGGTATCCAGGGGCGAGACGCTGAGCAGGGGCGGAGCATTCGTGGTGCCCGCGCGCAATCTCTCTTGCAGTGCCTCCTGGTGCGGTTGAGTTTCTGCAAGTAAAGAGGCATCCGGTTGGGGCTTCCTGTTTGCATTAAATAGTGCATTATTTTCAACGTGCAAAGAGAGTAACGGCGTGAGCTCGTCGGCCAAAGCCTTGCGGGAACGCAGGCAGCGGGCTCCGGGAACGCGTTCGGGGTACCCGGACAAAGGCTCATCCCGGCCCGCCGCCCGCAGAACCAAGTGAAGGTCGCGGTCCTCCGGGCGGGAGTAGTAGGCGTCGGTGGTGACCACGGCGTTCAAACCGCACCGGCGGGCAAGTCCGAGAAGGCGATCGCAGTAGGCTCCGCACGAGAGTTTCCAGGCGTCCCCGGCATCGTGGAAGCCCACGTCGTAGTCCGCTGGATTGAGCCTCTGGGGGTGATCCCGGGGCAGGTCGAGGCGGTCCGCCGGATTCGCTGGTTTGCGTTTTATATGTTTTGCAATTCCAATTGCATCAGAGTACGAGTGGTTGTCGGTTTTGGGGGGAGCCTGCCGGGGAGCGCGGCGGGGACCGGGGTCCCGCGGCGCGCCCGGTGTTCCCCCTCGTCCGGGGTGAGGAGCAGGTCTCGCCGCCGGGTGGCCGGGGTCATGGGCGTAGTGCCGCAGCCTACCGTCGTCCCCGCGCACCTTGTGATAGACGGGGGCGCCGTCCTGGCCGGCTTGCACCTCCCGATGCGGCTCGTAGCCGAAGTGGGTGAGTTCGACAAAGAGATGATCGGTCCCGAATATCCTGCGCAGTTCCTCGAGCGCCCTTTCCGCATCCGCCTCCCGCCCGGCATCCACCAATCGTCCCACTTCTCCTTGCCGCCCTCCCGTCAGGCAGATCAAACCGGTGCGGTGCCGGCGCAGTAGCTCGGCGTTTACGGTGGGAGGGCGGTCGCGCTCGGGGGTCGAGAGATGGGCTTCGCTGACCAGCCGGCAGAGGTTGGCGTAGCCCTCGCGGTTCTCGGCCAGCAAGACCAGACGATAGGGATGCATGGCCGTTGACAGCGGGGGGGCCTGCGGCGCCTCACTTGCCTCCAGTGATGGGGCAAGTGGGTCCTGCGGTGGTCCCTGTGGCGACTCCTCCGGGAACACGGGCTCCACACAGAGTTCGACGCCCAGGATGGCCCGGACTCCCCGCCGCTCGCAGGCCTTGGCGAAGCGGACAATCCCATACAATCCATCCCGGTCGGTGAGGGCCACCCCGGGTTGGCCCAGCTCGGCCGCGCGGTCGACCAGCTCACCGATGCGGGCGGCTCCGCCCAAGAAGGTGAAGTTGGAGTGAGCGTGCAGATTGATGAAGGGATAGTCCTGACCGGAGCCGTCCTGGTCGAATCGCCCGGGGAAGTCGGCGGCGTCTGCCGGGTCCGCGGCCGTCCCCTCCGTCCCCTCCGCCTCAGCCGAATCTGCCGGGCCCCCCGTCTTCTTCCCGACCTCACCGTTCTCGGTGCGATGGTTGTGGTGGCCGTATCCGAACTTGCTGCCGTCATCGGTATGACGGCCGTCGTTGTAGAGGGCGCCGTAGGTGGGAGAAAAGCCCTTGACCGGAAAGGAGCCGAGGTTGGCCTTCCCTCGCTCACCCCGTTTGTCTGGGCCGGAGCCCGCCTTAGGTATCATCTGAGAACCGCTACCTCCGCACGCCGGGGAGCTTTCTGCCGGACCCGGCAAGCCAGCCTATTTGCCTCCTGGGGAAGCTGCTTTTACCCCGGGCCGGCAAGTATAAACGAACATTTGTTCGTAAAGCAACCGCGGCCCCACGGCGCGCGCGGTAGGGAGCCAGTGGTCGCGGTACGGCACGCGCGTAAGTCACGCGCGGTAAGATCGGCTTGCCTTCTGAAGAGGAGCCCTTTTGCTGTACACCGTGGGACACTCCACTCTCGCCGAGTCCGACTTTCTCGAGTTGCTGGGGCCCGTGACCCTGGTGCTCGACGTCCGCGCCCATCCGGGCTCGCGCAAGTTCCCCCACTTCTCCCGCGAAGCGCTTTCCGATTGGTTGCCGGCGGCCGGAGTGGACTATGAGTGGGAGCCGCTCCTAGGGGGACGGCGGCGGCTGCCACCGGGAATAGAGCGTGGCGCTTCCGGTTGGGAAGATCCCAGCTTTGAGGCCTATGCCTGGCGGACGGCTGAGCCGGAGTGGCTCGAAGCGGTGGAGAAAGCGCTCCGCCGGGGTGAGGAACAGGACCTCGCGCTGCTCTGCGCCGAGGCTCTATGGTGGAGGTGTCACCGCTCCTTGATCGCCGACTATCTGGTCTGGCGGGGGCGGGAGGTTCTGCACCTTCCGGGGGAAAAATCTCATCGCGCTGCCGCTCAGACCCGGCTGGAGCGTTATCCTCCCGAGGTCATCGATTCCTGGAGAGCGTGGATCGGCGAAGCCGAAGGCTAGCTGTACCGCCCACACACGTTATTGTCCCCGGACCCTGGAGATCGGTGTG
>JADQBG010000024.1 GCA_016278725.1 Actinomycetota bacterium | reverse complement strand
AGGATCTACGTCCAGCCTAAGCAATCGGCCTGGGTGCGTCAAGTATATAAGTCCCAAAAGAAGAGGGCATCCGCGAAAGCGTCAAGTGCATGTTCGGCGGCGCCCCGGTCTCGCAGGAGTGGATAGACAAGATCGGCGCCGACGGCTTTGCCGACAACGCCGCCGACGCCGTACGCGTGGCCATCGAGCTAATGGAATCGGCAGGTGGGAAGCACTAACGAGGGAAAGGAGGGAACCAAATGGCAAAAGACAAAACCCGGGCCGTGGGCCAGAAGATCACCGTCTTTGAGGCCTATCAAAGAGCCAAGACCGGGCCGAAGATGGCAGAAGAGACCTGGGACTATGAGCTCATCCCCAAGACGGCTTCAGCCCTGAAGGAAAAGCACGACGTTAAGATGGACAAATCCGTCATGGTGCCGACAGACGACGCTCTTTGTGATCGGCTCTTTCAGGCGGGCCTTGAGATGCTGCTTACCTGCGGCGTGTACTGCATGGACACCGGTAGGGTCGTCAAATACACCGAAGAAGAGGTGTGGGCGAGCCTGGCCGCGGCGCCTAAGTCCGCCGTCATCGGCGAAGGCCGCGACGCCCGCCATCTCAAGCCGCGTTCCTATAAGGACGAGCGGCCGCCCATCATCCAGGGGGGACCCACCGGGGCGCCTTGTTCTGAGGAGATGTTCCTGCCCATCCATGAGTCCTACGCCAAAGAAGGCATCGTCGACACCATCGTAGATGGCGTCATGCAGACCTTCCACGGCTATGACCCCACGCCGAACTCCCCTTGGGAGATCGCCGCGGTAAAGAGCGAGGCCTACATGGTGCGCCTGGCTCAAGCCCGCGCGGGCCGGCCGGGGATGGGCTTATAGGGCAATGAAACCTCTCTATCTCCCGGCGGAGTCATTGCTGCCGACTTTCCCGGGGGAATGCGGGCTTCTGATAGCCATGAGGTGTCTCAGCTAAATGAGCTTAAGATCGACGTAGGTGCGTTGACCTTTACCGCTCATTACGTACTGGCCGGGAACATCATCATGTGTGAGCAGATGCCCATCTTCGGGGGCTACGCCGGTGGTCTTGAGGAGACCGCCATTGTCGACGTGGCCGCCCACATAAACGCGTTCGTCATGACCCAGGCGACCTGGCACCTGGACGGACCCATCCATGTGCGCTGGGGGATCACCACCGCACGCGAGCCCCTGGCCGTCGCCGCGCACTGCGCCCGTGCGGTCGAGGCAAACACCCACCTGATGCTGGGCAATCAGTACTACACGGTGGCCGGTCCGGGCACGCTCATGTGTCTCCTAGAAACCGCGGCTCAGGCCATCACCGACACCGCGAGCGGGCGCGAGGTGCTTTCCGGAGTGGCCTCGGCCAAAGGGGTGGCCACGAACAAGACCACCGGGCTCGAGGCGCGCTTCATGGGCGAGGTGGCCCACGCCGCCGCGGGCATGCCCCTAGATAAGGTAAACGAGATCCTAGATGCTCTCGTCAAGCGCTACGAGAAAGACTATAAGACCGCTCCCGCCGGCATGCGCTTCGAGGAGTGCTACGACCCGGTGCAGATCGTGCCCACCGAGGAGTATCTGGCGGTCTATGACGAAGCGGTCGCCGTCCTTCAGGAACTCGGCGTGAACTACAAGTACTGGTGAGCGTGCAGAGAAACACAACCCCGGTCAGACGACCTCCGGCCTTCGGGCCGGAGGTCGGGGGCCGGCCGTCGGTCAGGGGGGACTACGAGTGAACGAACAGGAACTGATGGAAGCTGCCGCGGCGGCCATCGTAGCCGCCGACGAAGAGAAGGCGGTCGACTTGGCGCGGCAGGCGCTCGAGCTCGGATTGGATCCCGTGAAGGTGATCAATTTGGGCTACAGCGAAGGCATGAAACAGGTAGGTGATCTCTTCGAGCGGGGTCAGGTGTTCCTCCCCGAAGTGATCATCGCCTCCGAAGCGATGGTGGCGGCGGTCGACATTCTCGAGGAGGGCCTGCCGGAGGCAGAAAAGGAGAAGACCGCCGGCATAGCCGTGCTGGGCACCATCGAAGGCGATGTGCATGACATCGGCAAGGGCATAGTCGCCACCCTGCTCCGGGTGTACGGCTTCGAGGTTCATGACCTGGGCCGCGACGTCCCCCTTGATGACTTCGTCGCGAAGGTCAAGGAGACGGGCGCCCATATCGTGGGCAGCTCGGCGCTGATGACGACCACCATGGTCGGCCAGCGGACGCTCGAGCAGAAGCTCAAGGATGCGGGTCTGCGGGACAAGGTCAAGACCATGGTCGGAGGCGCGGTAGTCACCCAGCATTGGGCGGACAAGATCGGCGCCGACGGATACGCCGAAGATGCGCAAGAAGCCGTGCAAAAGGCGATCGAAATCGCAGAAACGATGAGGGGGTGAGGTTAGTGGCAGAAAAGTACCCCGTCCGAATGGGGGACGGACACTTCGTGGAGATGACGGCCGATGAGATACGGGCGCACTTGATCGAGGGGTCCGAAGATGCGGCCGACAGAGGGAAGATTGCGCCGCTGGACGACAGCGAATACGACTTCCTGCTCGATTTGTTCACCAATCCGGCTCGGGTGGTTGGCGTTCCTCAGGGGCATGAGGTGGTGCTGACTCACGACATCGGTACCCTGAGGCTCGACGGTGACCAGGGCAACAGCGGAGTGGGGATACCGCTCAGCCGTCTCCAGGGCATTCAGGTGCACGAACGGGCTTTCGCAGCCGACACGATGGAACTCGGTCATGTCGATTACTCATGGAAGCCCGTGAAGCCGATCATCGCGCAGGAGCAGCAGGTTCTGGAAAACGTACTGCTCTCGACCATCGTGCCCATCTTCTACGGAGCCATGCCAAACCTGGGGCTCTACTACGCCCCCGACGGTCCTTTCGGCAATCCCTCGGATCTGCTGCCGATGGCAAAGATCGACGAGGCGCGCGAAGCCCAAGAACTGGCCGTCGAGCACGCTGTCCGGGACATGGTGTACGTCGCGACCAAGCTTTGGGACGTCGGCGGTGACGCGATCAACTTCGATACGACCGGCGCCGCCGGGGATGCGGACTTCAAGGCCACTCTGCATGCTGTTGAGCAGCTCAAAGACAGCACCGGCCTAGCGATCGAAGTGGGCATGGCGGGTGAGTTCATTCTCGGCATGCACGGCAAGCTCGAATATGAGGGCACGCGCCTTGCCGGGCTCTTTCCGCACGATCAGGTCAAGCTCGTCGAGAAAGCCGGCGCGGATATCTTCGGACCCGTGGTCAACACGAATACCAGCCGCTCCATGGCTTGGAACCTGGCCCGCGCCGTCACCTTCGTGAAGGCCTGCGTGGAGGCGTCGAACATACCCATCCACGTCAACATGGGCATGGGCGTGGGGGGCTCACCCGTATTCGAAACACCGCCCATCGATAGCGTCTCTCGCGCTTCAGTTGCCATGGTGGAAATCGCGCGAGTGGACGGGTTATAGGTGGGTGTGGGTGATCCCTACGGGATGCCCATCGCCCACGGGGTCGCTGCCGGGATGGGTGGCATTCGGACGGCCGGAGATCTGGTCGCCCGCATGCAACTCGCGCAGAAGATGCGAATCTCGGAAGCAAAGGCCTTCGTGGCGGACAAGCTTCGAATCAGCGTACAGGACCTGTCGGACGTGACCGTAATGAGAGAGATCCGAGAAGACCTGGACATCGGGGTCATCACCTCGGTGCCGGGCTGCGCCAAGGGCATCGAAGCCAAGGCCAGGATCGCGGATCTGCTGGGCATCAAGATCAACTCGGTGGAACGGCTCAAGCGCAAGCTGAGCGGACCCACCAGGGACTAGGGGGAAGCATGGTCCCGCGCAGGATCATGGTGGCCACGGACGGTTCCAAGGCCGCCAGGGTTGCGGAGATGTTCGCGGCCGACTTGGCCAACGCGCTGAGGGAGTGCGAAGTGCGGCTTGTGACGGTCATCCGGCCGATCGTCGTCGGCAACCGCGGCCTGGGTGGATTTGGCCGCCTCGCTATGGGCTCGACCAGTACGCAGGTCATTCAGGAGGCGCACTGCCCGGTGGTCGTGGTAAAAGACTGACGTATGCTGTGATAGCAACAAATGCTACAAAGCGGACCCGGCCGAAGAGCCGGATGAAAGAGGTGACAGTGTGAACAGCCGTGAGCGGTTTCTAGCGGCCATGCGGGGAGAGCCTACCGATAGGGCCTCGGTATTCTCGGCCAACCAGACAGGCACATACGAACTGATGGACGCGACCGGCGCCGAGTGGCCCGAAGCTCATCAGAAGGCCGAGCCCATGGCTAAACTGGCGGCGGGGGCGCACACGATCATCGGTTTCGACGCGGTTCGGGTGCCGTACTGCCAGACTTTTGAGTCCGAAGCGTTGGGTTCCACGGTCAAGTACGCCGGGCGAGAGGGCGTGCCCCGTATCCACGAACACGGATACAAGATTGGCGATCCGATCTCCTATCCGGACGACTTCCTCGAGCGGGGCCGCATTCCCGAACTGATCAAGGCGGTCGAGCTACTCAAAGAGCAGGTGGGCGACAGTGCCGCCGTTGGTGGGAACATCGTGGGCCCGTTTTCGATCGCGGCCAACCTCCTGGGCATTACCGACGTGCTCAAGGCCAGCTTCAAGAAGCCGGAGAGCCTCGAGCCCTATCTCGAAGTTGCCGAACGTGCCGGCACAGAATTGGGCAAGGCCCTCCTCGAGGCGGGGGCCGACTTCATTATCATCGAGGACATGATGGCGTCGATCGACGTGATCAGTCCCCCGATCTTCGAAAAGGTCGCCCAACCCTGGGAGAAGCGCCAGTTGGACGGTCTCCCCAGCGACGCGCTGACCATCATCCATATCTGCGGCAAAGTCAACTCGATCACCAAGCAGATCGCCGAGACCGGCACCACCGCCATTAGCGTGGAGCCCACCGTGGACGCGCCCGCGATGAAAGCGATCCTCTCCGAGTTCGATCGGCCGATTCCTCTGATTGGCGGAGTCGATGCTGTCAACACGCTGTTCTCGGGCACTGCGGGCACCGTGAGAGCGGATGTCGAGAAGGCGCTGGCCGACGGCTACGACATGATTGCGCCGGGCTGTTCCATCCCGCCTTCGGCGACCAACGAGATGCTCAAAGCGATGGTCCAGACCGCGGAGGAGGCAGCGAAGAAGTAGGCACACACGATCACACGGACGCTCGGCAAAAGGGCTAGCAGAGCAACGGGCGTCCGCACATGGAGGGTTGGTCGGATGGACCGCGGAGACTCTAAATCTCCGTAGCCGAGTGCGACTCTCGGACTCTCCTCCAACATCTACTGAGGGAGGTGGACAGACATGACGCAACTATCGGAAAAGGCGCGCAAAGCGGCACTGCCGGTCGAGAGCCGGGTCGCGGACAAGGAGAACCCGCCGGCGAATGGCGCGGCCAAGCCGAGTGGTGCAAGTAAGCCTGCCCTCAAGAAGCAACGATATCTGCGCCGGCAGAAAGACCCGTTCACGATCGTCCAGCAGATCAAGCTGTGGCCGTCCAAGAACGGAATCTTGCATGGGGTTCGCTCGGTCAAGCTCAAGTCCGGGATGATCGCGGCGGAAACACACTGTGGTCGAACGATGCAGCTCCGCAATTCACGTAACAGCAGACTGGCGCGTCACCTGCGCAACAAGTTCTATGACCGACCGTGCAAGAAGTGCCGCATTCCCTCCTGGAAGATCGACAAGTTTTCGGAGACGACCTTCGTATGAGCGGGCAAGAGCACATCGGTTTTTCTCCGGCCCAAGTGCAAAGACTTGGAGAGCTCTCCATCCGTGGGGGGCCGGAGCCACATTCGTTTGCGGAGGTGGCAGAGCGCGACCGCACATTCGAGGATCTCCAGCGCGCCCTGACTTTGGACAACCTGAACAGGCTCGATGGGTTGCGCGAGTCCGGCGCTCCTCTGCTCGGCCGGTTGGCCCGGAACCTGGCCGACCACCTGCGGGAGGAAGGCTTCGTCGAAGTGACAACGCCCATCCTCATCGGTAAGGGCTCGCTGCAGAAGATGGGCCTCGACCCAGATCATCCGCTGTGGCGCCAGGTGTATTGGGTGGACCGAAGCCGCTGCCTGCGCCCAATGCTCGCTCCGAATCTCTATTACCTGCTGGGTCATCTCCAACGAATTTGGGAGCTTCCCGTCAGAATCTTCGAGCTGGGGACCTGCTTCCGCAAGGAGACAAAAGGAGCCCGTCACCTCTCCGAGTTCACCATGCTGAATTTGGTCGAGCTTGGGCCCGAAAAGGAACCCGAGGAACGACTGACCGAACTCGCACACTCCGTCATGGGGCGGGCGGGCATCGAGTTTGACCTGGAAACCACCGACTCCGAAGTCTACGGCCCCTCCATGGACGTGGTTGTCGACGACGTGGAGATCGCGTCCGGGTTTGCCGGGCATCATCGGCTCGACGAAAACTGGGGCATTACTGATGCCTGGGTTGGCTGGGGGTTCGGCCTGGAACGCATGGCCATGGTTCTCGAATCCTCCGCACAGATTCACCGTTTTGGCCGCAGCCTGATTTACCTGGACGGGGCGCGCCTGAACATTCAACGGCAGTCGTCCGCACGACAAGGAGCGGAAGCATGACTCACCTTCGGCGGCTTGCGATCAACGAGTTTCGGGTGGCCCTCGACGCGGTTCGCAATGATCCGTGCTGCAGTCCCTCACACGTGGAGAGACTTCTCTCGAGCAGTGACCCGCATGAGGCCGAAATTCTCTTCAAAGTCGCTCGGGAAGAGCGCGAGCGGCACTTCGGACGGCGTCTATTTGTCTATGGCTTTGTCTATTTCTCCACTCATTGCCGCAACTTGTGCTCGTTCTGCTACTACCGCCGTTCTAACGTCGAGAGCCCCCGCTATCGAAAGACTCCGGACGAAACGGTGAAAATCGCCCAAGTCCTTGCGGACTCGGGAGTCCACCTCATTGACCTGACGCTTGGCGAGGACCCTCTCTTTCATGAGCAGGACAACTTTGAGCTTCTCGCCGATCTCACTCACCGAGTTCAGCAAGAAACCGGACTCCCGGTCATGGTTTCGCCCGGAGTGGTTTCCCGAAAAGGCCTCTCATTGCTCGAGGCGGCTGGGGCGTCATGGTTTGCCTGCTATCAGGAGACGCACAGCCAATCCCTATTTCGGCGGCTACGAGTGGGGCAGGACTACGACCGGCGGTACCTGAGCCGCATGCAGGCCTTGGAACTCGGTCTTCTGGTCGAGGATGGGATCATGGTCGGCGTGGGCGAAAGCCCGGCCGACCGAGCGCACTCGGTCTTGGACATGAAGCGTCAGGGCGTGCACCAAGCGCGGGCGATGGGGTTCGTCCCGCAACCGGGCACGCCGCTTGCCGGCCGCCCGCGTTCCTCCACGCTCGGAGAACTCGTGGCCATAGCCACGATGCGCATCCTCATGCCGGACAGATTGATCCCCGCATCGCTGGACGTGGAGGGAAGCCTGGGGATGACCGACCGTCTCTGGGCCGGGGCGAACGTGGTGACCTCCATCATCCCTCCGGCCGCAGGCTTGGCCGGAGTGTCTCAGTCCGAACTGGATATCGAGGATGGGGGACGGACGGTCGAGGGTGTTGCTCGGCAGATCGCCGAACTCGGCCTCGAGATCGCCCCTCCGGAGGAATACCAGGCCTGGGTGGCGCACTCCCGCAGTCTGCCGAACGCCGCGAGGAGCAGCGGATGAAACTGGGGATAGTCGGCGGCAGGCTGCAGGGGGTGGAGGCGAGCTATCTGGCCAGGAAAGCCGGGTACGAAGTCGTCCTCTTTGACCGTCTCCCCGATGTGCCTGCTCTCGGTCTGGCCGACGAGTTCCATCTGGGAGACGTTCGCTTCGAGCCGATCCGCATGCGGCGGTTGTTCGAGGGGTGCGACGCCGTGCTCCCGGCCTGTGAAGATCTGACTACGCTCAGTTGGATGGCGCAGGTGCTGCCTTCGTGGGGCGTGGCTCTCCTCTTCGATCTGCCTGCCTTCTTGGTCACCCGCAGCAAACTGGCCTCCGATGAGTTGTTCGCCGGGCTCGATCTGCCCCGGCCGAGATACTGGCCGAACTGCGAATTCCCCGTCATCCTCAAACCCGATTGCGAAAGCGGCAGCCACGGAGTTCGTCTGCTCTGGGACGAGCCGGAGGTAAGCCAAGCGCTGGGGGGCTCTTACGCGACCGGAGACCGCTTGGTCCTTCAGGAATTCATCAACGGTCCCTCGATCTCGGTCGAGGTAATCGCGGTCGGGGGACAGGCGCGGGCTCTCCAAGTCACGGAACTCGAATTCGATGAGTCCTACGATTGCAGGCGGGTGGTGGCGCCGGCAGCCGTCTCTTCGCGGACGAAGCAAATGATCGCCGAGTACGCGGTCGCTATCGCCCGCGAACTGGGCCTATCGGGAATAATGGACCTGGAAGCCATGCTGGACGGCCAGGTTCCCAAACTTCTCGAGATCGACGCCCGCCTGCCAAGCCAAACCCCGATCGCCGTCTATCACTCGACGGGGCTTAACCTGGTCCGTCTTTTGTTCGAGGCGCTGACCTGCGGAAGGCTGCCCGAGGCCGACCAGATGGCGGAGCGGGGCGTGGTTCTCCAGCACGTCCGCGTGGCTGGCGGGCGGTTGCGGCTTGTGGGCGAGGCGGCACTCGCCCAGGCACGGCCCCTAAAGGTCATCCCGGATTTCCACGGCAGCGCCGAGGCCATTACCGACTACCTTCCGGGGCGGACCAGTTGGGTGGGAACCCTGATATTCGAGGGCATCGACGCTGCCGCCGCCCGCGCTGCCGCCGAAGAGGGCACGGCCGCCATGGCCGACTCGCTGGGTCTTGCCTTTACCGACGAAGGCGTTCCCCGCTTGTGCCCGCACCGACTGGAGCCGGTCTCGTGACACGGC
The DNA here is from genome assembly GCA_016278725.1 of Actinomycetota bacterium. Lineage (GTDB taxonomy): Bacteria > Actinomycetota > Thermoleophilia > RBG-16-64-13 > RBG-16-64-13 > Soudan-30. The sequence goes on along the minus strand of JADQBG010000024.1, from coordinate 47,352 downwards.
TGGTAGACGAAGATCTTTATCCCTTCCTGCAGTCGATCGAGGATTTCGATGCGACTCTCGAAGAGACGGTGGGCTGTTCGCTGCGGAGTTTGGCGGCGAAGACGGTTGGGTCCACCGAGTTTTCACACGCGTTTCCCGAGAGCCGGGCGCTGGTGGTGCCGGTCACCGCCGGACAGGGCAAGATCAGTGGGTTCGCGGAGGCGGTCGAACTCATACTGCGCCACCTGGGACTCGAGGCCGGCCGCACCACCCATGCGGATGTCGCGGGTTTGGCGGAGGCGCTCGACCATGGCGCTGAACTCGTCTTCATGGCGGATGATCATCGATTCATCGCCCTGCACACCGCCTTCGGGCGGTACGTGGACAACGGAACGGCCACGGGCCGCGGTTTCGCTCAAGCGCTTGACGTGGCGGCGGGGGGCGTCGCCGGGCGGCCGGTTGCCGTATTAGGACTGGGGCCGGTGGGGGTAGCCGCAGCGCTGCATCTGATCGAACTGGGCGCCGAGGTTATCGCGGCCGAGTCTTCAGCTGCGCGGAAGGCCGCGGTGGCCGCCGTTCTCGCGGGAGCCCACTTCACCGGAACCGCGGAGGCCCTCGAGCGGGTTGAACTCGTGCTCGACGCCACTCCTGAGCCCGGCATCATCCCGGATGAATGGGCGGCTCCCGGTCGGTTTGTCTCCTCTCCAGGAATCCCTCTCGGCCTCTCTTCTCGGGCGGCAGCCGTTCTGGGACCGGGGCTCATCCACGAGCCACTGGCCATCGGCGTTGCCGTCATGGCCGCAGACCTGCTGGTGAGCCGTGCGAGCGCACCGAGGGGCGAGGAAAGGAGGGCGCGAGTTTGACAGAGACGTAGGGGATCTCAGGGGAAAGCAAGCGGGCCGGCGGCGGAAGCCTTTCCACCTCGGCCGCAAGGGGGGGAACGAATGACGCATGACTGCCCCCAACCTGTCTCGGGTGCGATGAGAAAGGGGGCTCCAGTACGAGCATCTGTGAATGCCTTGTAGATTAAGGCGAGAATCTCGAAAGTAGCCATTGGGGGGAAACTAATGGAGCAAGCTGGCAGTAACGCTATTTGGTATTGGGTCGTGATGCTCATCTACTTTGCCGTTGTCCTGTACATCGGTTACAAGTATCTGACTTCACAGAGGAAGAAGGCGGCGGAGGAGGCTTCCCGCGACTACTGGGTGGCCGGTCGCAAGACGAGCTCTCTCGTCGTGGGAATGAGCATTGCCGCAGGCTGGCTGCTCATCGGCTTTATTACATGGGCTATCTACAACACGTACATGTTCGGCATAGGCGGTATTTGGGCCATGGTCGTCCCATGGTTCCTCCTCCTGTTCGGAATGGTGATCCTCGTGCCCTGGGTGCGCAGGATCAAGGCCATCTCGCAGCCCCAGATGCTGCACAACCGGTATGGCCTTTCGATGCGCATCCTGTCCACGCCCTTCAACATCTTCACGTTCATCGTCTGGTCCGCGGCCGAGGTCTGGACCATCGCCCATATCATCTCGCCGGAGTTTGGCGTGGAGCCCTGGGTGATGTATCTCGTGTTCAGCGCGCCCATCGCGATCTACATGTGGATGGGGGGCTTCGAGTCCGTCATTAGCGCCAACGTCGTCCAGTTCATCATGGCGGCGATCTTCGTCACCATCGTCACCATCGCCGCCGCAATTGTGGCCTTCCGCGACCTTCCGCAGGGGGTCGGTATGGTCGATTACCTGAGCAACGTCACCCCACCGGGGCTGGAACCGGGCGAAGGTGGCGCTTGGCGCTGGTTCAGTCTGGGCATTCCCTTTGCCTTCGTCTCCATCATCGCCCTGCTCCCCGGCTGGCTCGTGGAGGAGGACTGGTGGCTCAAGGCGCAGTCCGGTCGCAGCACGGCGGCGGCGCGCCGGGGAGTCTGGGCGAACCTGGTCTACAACGTTATCTGGGTGCTCTTCGCTTCCAGCATCATCGGCCTGTTCGCCTTGGTCATTTACCCGCCCGAGACCTTCACCGATACGCTCGGTGGAGACGCTTACGCGATCCTGCCCACGTTCCTGAGTCAGGAATTCCCGGCTTGGGCTCTCGTGCCCCTGTTCGCGATGCTCGCGGCGCTGTCGATGTCGACCGTGTCCACCTTCACGAACGTGTGCGCACTGAACGCCAGCTATGACTTCCTGCAGCCGCTCGTCTACCGTAGGCGCGGCTGGAGCGAGGAGCGCATCATGGCCTGGAGTCGCGCGATGTCGATGGTCATGGTCGTCGTCACCGTCATAGTAGCCTTCATGATCGACCTGTTCCCAACAGGTCTATGGGACGCCTACTACCTCTCGAGCGGTGTGCTGTCCGCCGGAGTTGGCGTCGTCGTGCTCGGCATGTTCTGGTCCCGGGCCAACATCTACGGAGCGCTGACGGGCTCCGCAGTGGGAGGCGCGCTCGCGGCCGTCGGCTACTTCGTTGAGTACTACTATCTCGACAACAGTTACTCACCGCACTGGCTGGCCGACACGCTGTTAGGCTACGCGTTCGTGGCCGTGATCGCGGCGGTAGTCGTCTTCGTGGTGGTGTCTCTGGTGACGCCTAGGCCGCCGGCCAAGAAACTGGCAGCCATCTCGGCGCAACCGGTCGACGACCACGAGGAGTTCTTCCGCGGCTCGGCCGAAACCGGCTGATGCTCGGCGGAGTACACAGGAGCAAGGGCATCTGTACGGCCCTGGTATCCGTGGAAAACAAGGCGAAAGAAAGGAGGAAACGAGGACAATGGCAACTCTCACGATGAAGGAAGCCAAGCAGAAGGCTATCGACATCGTCCTCGCCATCGACGAGGAGGGTTCAGCCGCGCTGGCCCAGGAAGCTTTGGACAGCGGGTTGGACCCGGTCGAACTGCTGCAGGAAGGGTTCACGGTGGGCATGCGCCGGGCCGGCGAGCTCTTCGAAGCCGAGGAGATGAGCCTTCCCGAGATGATCATCGCGGCCGACGCCATGCTGGCCGCCTTCGACATCCTCGAGAAGGCCATCCCCGAGGGCCAAGAGACCGAGAGTCTGGGCACCGTCGTCATCGGCACGATCGAAGGCGACGTCCACGACATCGGCAAGACGATCGTCGGCACGCTGCTCGGCGTCTCAGGATTCGACGTGCACGACCTCGGGCGGGATGTGGCCATCAGCGAATTCGTTCGCGTGGTCAAGGAGACCGGAGCCAATCTCGTGGGCAGCTCGGCTCTAATGACGACCACCATGGTAGGTCAGCAGAAGCTCGAGGATGCTCTGGCCGAGGCGGGCCTCCGAGACAAGGTCAAGACGATGGTAGGTGGTGCCGCCGCCACCCAGCACTGGGCGGACAAGATCGGCGCTGACGTGTACGCGGAAAGCGCCACCGAGGCGGTGCAACGCGCAAAGGAGGCGGCTTCGGCGTGAGGTCGTCAGGCAAGAGAAAGGAGACAGTATGATTCGCGGACCAAGTGCGAGCTTCGAGGAGTACCACGGTTGGGGCCTGCAGATGTACAGTCAGGACCAGTACGATCGGCTCCACGAGGCGACCCTCGAGGTGCTCCGCCTCACCGGGGTCGAGGTGCACCTGGATGAAGCCCTCGACGTCCTGGAAGAGGGCGGGTGCATAGTTGATCGGGAAACCAAGATAGTCAAGTTTCCGGCTCATGTAGTGGAGCAGGCGCTGGCTATGTGCCCCAGTCAGATACTTCTGGCGGCGCGCGACCCCCAGTACGACTACATGATGGGCGGCCGTCAGGTCGGATACACCGACTTCGGCTGCGGAATCATGGTGGTCGATCCGGAGACCGGCGAGCTGACCGAAACAACGAACGAAGACGTGGGGAAGACGGCACTGCTGTGCGATGCGATGGAGAACGTGGATGTCTACTCCACCGCGGTCGTGGCCCGGGACAAGCCGGACAGCTCGTACGACCTACACATGCTCGAGGCGGCTTTCCTCAACACCGGCAAGCACGTGCACCACATCGACGTCTCATCGGGCGATAACGCCCGCATGATGTTCGAGATGGCCTCGTACATTGCGGGCGGCAAGAAGGAACTGCGTGAGCGCCCCATCGTTTCGACGCTGGTGTGCCCGACCAGTCCCCTCATGCTTCACACGGTCACCTGCGAGGTGATCATGGAGAGCGCTCGGTGGGGCTGCCCCATCAATGTGCTGTCGATGGCGATGTCCGGTGCTTCCAGCCCGGTATCGGTTTCGGGCACTCTAGTCACACACAACGCGGAAGTCCTAGCCGGCATCACCCTTGCCCAACTCACAAGTCCGGGCGCCCCGACCATGTACGGTAGCTCTACGACCATGTTCGACATGACGTACGCTACTGCTCCTGTCGGTGCCCCGGAACTCGGCATGATCTCGGCGGCTGTCGCCGGGTTCTCCAACTACTACAACCTGCCGAGTTACGTCGCAGGCGGTTAGACGGACTCCAAGATAGTGGACGCGCAGGCCGGGCATGAAAAAACCATCACCAGTTTGCTACCAGCGTTGGCAGGTGCCAACCTGATTTACGGGATGGGAATGCTCGAACTGGGTGTCACGTTCTCCTATGGACAGCTCGTGATCGACAACGAGATCGCTTCGATGGTCAAAAGCGTGGTGCAGGGTTCACCAGTCGACATGGAAACCGTCGGTATCGACTCGATTCACAAAATCGGTTCGGGCAAGAACTTCCTCAAGGAGAAGCACACACTCAAGTACATGCCTCTCGAGCAGTCTAAGGTGCACCTCTTCGACCGCCGCACCCGCGGTTCATGGGAGAAGAAGGGCGGATCAGACGTGCGCCAAAGGGCCAACGAGATGGCGGTGGAGATCCTCCGGGAACACAAGCCGATGCCACTTGATCCCGATGTCCACCAAGAGCTGAAACGGGTCATCGAAAGAGCAGAATCGAGGGTCCACGCTCCGTAGCAGGGATAGGACCGCGTAGTCCTATATAGCCGGCCGGTGCGCGGGGACATCCTCGCGCACCGGCCTTTTCCGTGAGGGGGGGTGCAGGAGCTCACTCATGCTTGGAAAGGGGCTCGTGGTGACTACCCTCCGGGATATTCAAGGAGGTCCGGAATGAAGCAGATCATCTTCCGACCCGGCACAGGTAAAGGACTTGCGCTGTCGAGGCGCTGTGGGAATCGTGGGTCGAGCTCGGGACGACACTGGCGAGGCAGGAAAGGAGCTACTCGTGAGTAGCTATCGCACGCGTATGGGAGATGGTCGGGTTGTCGAGCTCACCGAGGCCGAGCTCCGTGCGGACCTGGAGGCCGGCACCCAGGACGCAGCCGAGCGCGGGGGCATTCCCCCGTTGAACGAGGAAGAGCTCGGATTCCTCTTCGAGTTGTTCGCCTGTCCGTATCGGGTCGTGGGCGTCGAGCCAGGCCACGAGGTGGTGCTCACGGACGACGGATCGGTCAACGCCCTCTACGGTGCCCAGAGTTCGAGCGGCACCGGCGTGCCGGTGGATCGGGAGACGGCCATCCGGGTCTACGAGCGGGCGATGGGTTTCGACACGATGGAGCTCGGGCACGCCGACTACTCGTTCAAGGCGGTGCGTCCGATCGTCGCCCTGGAGCAGCAGGCGATGGAGGGCACGCTCCAGAGCACGATCGTGCCCATGTTCTACGGGGGCATGCCGAACATGGCCCTCTACGCCCGTCCCGATGGACCGTTCCCGAATCCGGCTGATCTTCTTCCAGAGGGCCGGATCGACGAAGCCCGGGAAGCGCAGGAGCAGGCCGGCGAGCGCGTCACGCGGGACATGGTCTTCGTGGCGGCTAAGATGGCCGAGATCGGGACTGACGGGATCAACTTCGACACCACGGCTTCCGCGGGCGACGTCGAGTTCCTCGCCACCCTTAGGGCGGTCGAGCGGGTTGCCTTAGATACGGACCTGGCGATCGAGGTGGGCATGGCCGCCGAGTTCGTGCTAGGCATGCACGGTGAGGTGGAGTATCGGGGGACGCGTCTCGCCGGACTGTACCCCCACGAGCAGGTGACCCTGGTCGCAGAGGCAGGCGCCCACGTTTTCGGCCCCGTGGTAAACACGAATACCCGGCGCTCGACCCCGTGGAACGTGGCGCGTGCGGTCACGTTCGTGAAGGCGTGTGTGGAGGCGGCCACCATCCCCGTCCATGCGAACGTGGGCAACGGGGTGGGCGGGGTGCCGCTCACCGAGACGCCCCCCCTCGATATGGTCACCCGGGCGGGCGTGGCGATGGTCGAGATCGCCCGGATCGACGGGTTATAGGTGGGTTCCGGGGATCCCCTGGGGATGCCCGTGGCTCACTCCGTTGCCTCGGGGATGGGGGGTATTCGAGCAGCCGGAGATCTGGTTGCCCGCATGCAACTCCACCGCAAGATGCGACTCCCGGAGGCGAAGCGGTACGTGGCCGAGAGGTTGGGAGTGCGGAGCGTCGACCTCTCGGATGAGGTTCTGATGCGCGAACTCAGGGAGGAGCTCGACATCGGCGTCGTCACCAGCGTTCCGGGTTGCGCCAAGGGCCTCGAGGCGAAGTGGCGCATCGCTGACCTGCTGGGTGTCGAGATCCAGTGCGTAGAGCGGTTCAAGCGAAAGGTCGGGGTTTAGGCCGGTGTATCCCCGTCGCGTCGTCGGTCGGGTCCTCTAGTGCGCCTGCAACGCCTTCACGATGGCACCCGTGATGCGATTCTCGTCCGCGACGTACTGGAAGGTGCCCCGACCTGCTTTCGCGATCAGGCGGATCTTGTCGGGGTTTGCCGGCGGGAACGCGATGACGTTGAGTCGATGAAATCGGGAAGCGATTCCCACCGGATCCTCTCCGGCTGTCCACCCTCCATCAGTCAAGAGCAGACCGAACGGCTTATTGAATTGGGCAAGCTCACTTAGGCCCGTACTCAACGCGCCGGCTATGTTGGTCAATCCGGCGATGGGAAGATCGAACACCCGGTCCAACACCGTTTCATAGGGAACGTCCTCGGCCAGGGGCTTGACCATCTCCACATCGCTGCTGAATCCCACGACGCCATAGTGTTTCTTGAAATGAATGGCGATGGCGGCCACGGTCAGGGCCGCCAGCACGATCTTGGGTCCCCGCATCGAGTAACTGTGGTCGAACATGATGACAAAACCCGGCTCTTCGGCTTTGCGATCCCAGGTGGCCAGGTTTTCCTCGATCTCGGATAAGGGGTCGGAGATGATGTTTTCCAGGGTCGCGTCGATGTCTATGTCATCCGAGAAGTCACCCCGCCGCACCGTGGGCGTGCCTCGTTTTACGCCGGTCCCGGCGAGTTGGGTGGCTACCTTGATGATCAGCTTCTTCGCGAGCAGGAAGGCGCGCTCTTTGAGCGTGGCTCGAAGCATGTGGTTGAGCTTGGCGAAGTACTCGATGAATTCGTCGTCGTCCAGGAACTCATCCTGGAGGGAGGCGTCGAGGTTTATGGCCTCGGCCACTTCGAAGGCGGAGATCTCTTCGGCTTCGAACCGCCGCTTGAGCTGAGTGAACCGGGTTTCCTCAGGCTTGGTCCGGTCGGCGGCTAAGAGGTCACTTTTTTTTTACTCTCAGCCCCCAGGTAGAAGTCGCCGGCCAGTTGCGAGCGCGCCCGATCGATCATGCGCTCGACGATCTCCTCGGGCGTGGCGTTGAGCGTCTCGGCCGGCCAGATCTTGCTGGTGAGGGCCATCTTGCACGCGTCGGCAAGATCCTCTTCGCCGACGTTTCCGTCAGAGAGCAGCATCAGGTTCTCGAGCACGGTGACGATGTCGATAGCCGCCCTCACGGAAGCGCCTATCTTGATCTCCTCGGCCTCTCGGGTCAGGCGCGTTATGCGGACGGCGGTTCGGATGAGCGATTCATCCTCGGAACAGGTGCGCAGGCGGACTATCTCCGCTTCTTCGTCCTCGCTCTGATAGTTCATCCGGATGCGGACCACTCTGTCGAGAAATGCCCGGCTCACCTGGAGGGTTCCCACGTCGTCGTAGGGGTTCTGGGAGCAGATTATCGTGAAGTCGGCCGCCGCCGTGACCAGTCCGTAACGGGGGATGTTGATCAGGCCCTCTTCCATGGGAGTGATCAGAAGGTTGGCCGCTTCGGAAGACATCCGGTTGAACTCCTCCAGGTAGAGTACGCCCCCCTCCTGCATGGCGAGGGTGAGCGGGCCCATCTCGAAGTAGTCCTGACGGTAGTTGTCCTGCAGCACCTTTGCCGGGTTGAAGTGTCCGAGAAGCTTGGCCGGGCTCAATTCGATGCTGCCTTCGACAAAGTGAAAAGGCATCTCCATGGACCGGGCGACGGCTCTAACGATGGTGGACTTGCTCGTTCCCGGCGGCCCTTCGAGTAGCACGTGGCGGTGGGCCAGCATGGCGGCGAGGATCTCACGGACCTCGCGGTCGCGGCCGACGACCTCCGCCCGGACTCCCTCCAGAATGGCATAGGCGCGCTCGACGCGATCACTGCGGGGGGGGCGGGTAACGGGTTGAGGGCGGCATGACGGACCGGCCTCTTCCGAAGGCTTCGCACTATGGTCGGTCATGGACACACCTTTTCCACGTTCCTAGAGCCGGGATGCTTCCAACATGATTCTACCTTCCGGGCGCCTCCGCGTCTCGGCGGCGGCTGATAGGCTTGGGCTTGATGGGCCGCTCGAAGCGGCGTATTCAGGAATGTGAACTGAGCCGGCATCTGGCGGGCCGAGAGGAGGGCTGTTGCTGGTCGCTGAGCTATCGCGAACGTTGGATGGGCTTGCGCCGCGGGCGCTGGCGGAGTCCTGGGACAACGTGGGACTGCAGGTTGGCCGGGATGATTGGCCGGTCGCGCACATTCTGGTGGCCCTCGAGGCCGGTCCGGCCGTGGTCGAGGAGGCGATCCGACAACCCGGGGGCGCTCTGGTGGTGCACCACCCTCTGATTTTCAAAACCCTTAGCCGGGTGACTTCGCGCTCGCGCGTTGAAGAGCTTGCGCTCCGGCTGCTCGAATCCAGGACCGCGCTCTTTGCCTTGCACACCAACCTCGACGGCGCCCCCGGGGGCCTGTGCGAGATCGCCGCGGCGGCGCTCGAGTTGCAGGAGGTGCGGCCGCTGCAAAGGCCCGCAGCCGGGTGGAAGAAGCTGGTGGGCTTCATCCCCGAGGAGAACCTGGAGGCGGTCTCGCGCGCGGTATTCGCCGCGGGGGCGGGTGACATCGGTGACTACTCGGGGTGTGCCTTCGGCGCTTCGGGACAGGGCAGTTTCCTGCCCCGGGAAGGGGCGGACCCCTACTTGGGCAGAGTGGGCCAACCCGAACTCGCCGCCGAAGTCCGTTGGGAGACGGTGGTCCCCGAACGGCAGCTTCCGGCGGTGCTCGACGCCTATCTGGCGGCCCACCCCTACGAGGAGCCGGCCTTCGATCTTTATCCACTGGACAATGTGCTTACTGCAGGGGGACAGGGCAGGGTGGGGGAGCTCACCGTGCCGCTCTCCCTCGAGCAGCTCGCCGCCCGCGTGGCGCGCGCGGTTGACCTGCCTCACGTGAGCTTCGCCGGAATCGCCGAGACACCGGTCCGGCGAGTGGCGGTGGTAACCGGGAGTGGGGCCGGCCTGATCGAGGCAGCCCTGGGGCGCGCCGACGTGCTCATCACCGGTGATCTCAAGTATCACGACGCGGAGCGCGCCCTGGATCAGGGACTCAGCTTGATCAATATCCCGCACGAGGCTTTCGAGCGGTGGGCCATGCGCCGGTGGGCGGAGAGATTGACCGCTGCGATTCCCGATCCGGGCGTGGAAGTCCGTTTCAGCGAGACGTCCACCTCGCCCTGGAGAATGGCCCGGGCGGAAAGTCAGGAGAGCGAACCATCGGCGAAAGAGCGCCAGGCGGGCGCAGAGACCCCGCCTCGCCCGAGGAGGCGAGACTCTGCTCGGGTTTTGCCGATTGCCCTGTTCGAAAAGGACGACGTGCACGAGGAGCAGCCGGTCGAGCCACCGGCCAAGCCGCCGGTTGAGCCGCCGAAGCCGAAGGCCAAGGAGGACTTCCACGATCTGTGGACCGATGGAGGTTCTCGCGGAAATCCCGGCCCTGGAGCCATTGGGGTGGTGTTGCAGGATGGGGTGGGTCAGACCGTGGCTGAGGTGTCGCGCGCCATCGGCTCGGTCACCAACAACGTCGCCGAGTACCGAGCCCTGACCCAAGGGCTGGAACTGGCGCTCGAGCACGAGGTGTCCCGGCTTCGAGTCTGGATGGACTCCGAGCTGATCGTGAAGCAACTCCGGGGTGAGTACCGGGTGAAGAACGAACAGCTCAAGGAGCTCTATCAGGAAGCCCGAGGGTTGATGGGCAGATTTGACCGCATAGAGGTGAAGCACGTGCCGCGGAGCGAGAATGCCCGGGCGGATGCCCTGGTGAACGAGGCTCTGGACGCGCCGGAGTAGGAGTGGGGGCGGCGGGACGCGCCCCGTTGCACCAGCCAAACGGCTGGGTTATAATCCGTGCTCGCGAGTCCGGTGCATCTGGACATCGGGCGGGTGTAGCTCAGTTGGCTAGAGCGTCTGCTTGCCATGCAGAAGGTCGAGGGTTCGAATCCCTTCATCCGCTCCATAGACCGTGGGACGGTCTTTTCAAGGGGCCTACGGGCCCTCTTTTCATTTGGTGGCGCCGAGAAGGGGGAACTGGGGCCGGCCAAGGCGACGTGGCCGAGTGGCTTAGGCACGGGTCTGCAAAACCCGCTACACCGGTTCAATTCCGGTCGTCGCCTCTCATGAGAAAGCCCCGCCATCCGAGCGGGGTTTTCATATTCCAGGAACTTGTTGGCATGCGTTAAGCTAAGCGGCGTAGCTCGGCTCTCGTCTCGGAGGTCGATTGCTTGGATCCTCTTTCCGGCCTGGCCCTCGCGGCGCCCGCAGGGCTAAACGCTTACATCCCTCTGTTGGTCCTCGCGGTTTCCCAGCATTTCGGCTGGGTCGATCTCAGCCAACCCTACGACCTGATCGGCACCTGGTGGGCGATGGCCGTCATTGCGGTGCTGCTCGTGGTGGAGGTCGTGGCCGATAAGCTTCCGCCGGTGGACCACGTGAACGACGCCATCCAAACGGTTATCCGTCCGGCCGCGGGAGGGTTGCTGGGATTATCGGCGTCGGGTCAAGGCCAGCTAAGCCCGTGGATCCTTCTGCTGACCGGCATTCTGCTTGCCGGCGGTGTCCATACGGTCAAGGCCACCGCTAGGCCCGTCGTCAACCTCTCCACGGCGGGCACCGGCGCTCCCGTGGTTTCCACCGCAGAGGACGTGGCCGCGTCGGTGATCAGCGTGCTGGCATTGGCCGCCCCGGTGGTGGCCGCCGTAGTCATAGTTGGGGCACTGCTCGCGGTGCTGCTTGCCCTGCGCCGATTGCGCCGCAGGTGGAGAAGGCCGACCTCCCCGTGAAATTGGCGTATCCTACGGTCGCCGTGTGCAGGATTTTTCGGTAGTGTATTCAAGGAAGTGCGTGAAGGAACCGTTACCGGCGTGTTGGACGTTTGAGATCATGACGGCCCAAAATCGCACGCGTCGTTAGAGAGACGAGCGCAGGGAATCCCTGGGAGGTCGGAGGTCTTTGATGGAGGGTGCATTGGAACCAATCGGTGTGCGGCGCCAGAGTCGGGTCATGGGCCCCAGCGGGCTCTTCCTGATGACGGCGCTGCTTTTTGTGCTCATGTCTTTCGTATCGGTGGGCCCGGCCCAGGCCGCCTTCTCCGACGTATCGGGAGATGAGTGGTTCGCCCAGGCCGTGGACGAACTGAGCGCGGCCGGGGTGGTCGAAGGCCGGAGCAACGGGACCTTCGGGCCTTACGAACCCGTCACTCGGGCGCAGTTCGCCGCGTTTCTCCATCGTATTCTTCAAACGCCGGAGGCCAACACCGAACCCTTCACCGACGTCTACGGCAGCGACTGGTACTACCAGCCCATCACGAGTCTGTACCACGCGGGTCTGGTGAACGGAACCAGCGATACCACATACACTCCCCATCGGGGGGTCAGCCGCGAGCAGGTGACCAGCTTCATCGTGCGCGCCGTCGAGTACAAGTGGAAGCAGGATGGGCGAACCGATATCGCCATGCTCGGCTACGACGAGGCCTACCAATATCTGGGCGGGTTCTATGATCGTCCCTTCATCGCCGACGCGCACAAACCGAACGTGGGTAATGCGGTGCGCCTGGGCATCGTCAAGGGCTACGGAGACAACCGCTTCTATCCCTTCTTCACGGTCACTCGAGCGCAGGCGGTAGGCATGCTCTACCGGGCCTTCTACGGTGAACTTCAGCCGCTGCCCCAGCCGGCCGGGGTGCCCTACGAGACCTCGTATCAGAATCTCTCGTCCGGCTCGAGCGGCGCTTTGGTGAGTTGGCTGGAGAACCGCTTGGCTTCCATGACCTACCAGCCCGGTCCGGTCGACGGAAACTACGATCAGCGGACCAAAGACGCGGTCATCGCCTTCCAAAAGGTGGAGGGCCTGTCGCGGGACGGCGTCGCCGGTCCCCAGGTGTGGGGCCGGATCTTCTCGGCCTCCAAGCCCTCGCCCCGGCTTGGCGGCGGAGGCAACCGGGTCGAAGTGGATCTCAGCCGGCAGGTGCTCTACCTGATAAACGGCGGTTCGATCGTCAAGATCCTCCCGGTATCCACGGGTACGGAAGGCTGGCGCACGCCTCCCGGTCATTTCTCGATCTCCCGGAAGCTGAACTACTGGCGCCGCAGTCCCCTGGGCCTCTTGTACAAGCCCTCCTACTTCAATGGCGGGATCGCCATCCACGGAGCTTACTCGGTGCCGGTTTACCCGGCCAGCCACGGCTGTGTGCGGGTGCCCTACTGGGCCACGGACGCGCTCTATCCGCAGTTGCCGATCGGCATGTCGGTGGACGTCTTCTACTAAGCACGGGCGGCCGGAGGCGGGCCGCGAGACGTTGAGGCCCCCCGGTCTTGCGGTGAACCGGGGGTGGGGGTATCATTCCGCCTCACGGGCGCTTAGCTCAGGGGGAGAGCGCTTCCTTGACGCGGAAGAGGCCACAGGTTCAAATCCTGTAGCGCCCACTTACTTTTGGGAGTCCCAAGGCGGGGCTCCCTTATTCTTATCGCCGAGAATCCTTTGGGGATCCCGCCGCACTGATTATTCCGCCCAAACAGAGGGAATGGTGATAACACTATTGCTCTCGGCCAAGGGAGGCGCAGATGGCAGGCAACATGCAGGTGATGGACCAGCTGATGTCCGATAAGTATTGGATCACTCACTTCAGCGACGATCCCGAGGATCTGGGAATCGTGGGCACGGATCTGGAGGGGAGAGAGGCGCCTCTCGGGACCGCGACCTTCTCGCACCGCGAGGAGGGCAGCTATCGGACGGTGATTCTCACCACGGCGGAGGAAGTGGAGCACGCCCGCCATCTGTGGGACGCTCAGCAGAAGTACATCCAGAAGCAAGAGTAGGGGCGGATTCTCGAGGCGGTCCTGCGAAGTGGGTCTATCGGTGCTAGCGGACTGCCGTCGCGGCGTTTCCCCGGCCGTAGTCTCCTGAGAGGAGCTTCAATACAGGATTGAGCGGCCGGGGGACACGGCGAACCCCTAGCCGTGAGTCTCTCGCTTAGACGTTGAAACGGTAGTGCACGATCTCGCCGTCGCGCACCACGTACTCCTTGCCTTCGATGCGCAGCACTCCGCTGTCCTTGCACGCCTTGAGGCTGCCTCGTTCCATGAACTCCTCGTAGCCGACCACCTCGGCGCGGATGAAGCCGCGTTCGATATCGGAATGCACCGCCCCGGCGGCCTGGCGGGCCGTGGTGCCCCGTTTGATCGGCCAGGCGCGCACCTCGTCCTCGCCCACCGTGAAGAAACTGATCATCCCCATGGCTCCGAAAGCCGCCTGCGTTACGATCGCGGTGGCTGGACCCGGCAGCCCCATGGCCTCGGCAAACTCGGCCTGTTCCTCCTCGGATAACTGCGCGACCTCCATCGCCTCCGTGAAGGGAAAGGCGACGAGGCTCCGGTTCCGGACGAGTTCCCCCAGCGCTTCAGGTTGGAAGTCCGCGCCCGAGGCGGTGTTGACCAGGAGCAATTGCGGGACTCCGGTCAGAAAGGCGTAGGAGCGCAACTGCTGGCTCTCGGTGTCCGGGAACTCGACCTCGCGCAAGGGGACGTCGTTCTCCAGCGCGTCCCGTGCGCGCTCGAGGCCCTTCTTGGCCTGGTCGCTGAGCGGAGACTTCCGGGCCCGCTCGAAAGCGCGCTCGATGGCCAGTAGATCCGAAAGGATGAATTGCTCATCCAACTCCTGCAGATCGCGGGCGGGATCTGCAGGATCGGCCAGCATCGGGCTTTCGAAAGCCCGGATGACGTGGAGGAAGACCTGGGCGCCCTGGATCTGATCCAGATATCTCTCCATGGCACCCTTGCGCGCCGTCGCATCCGGCCACACGGCCTCCATGACGGTGAACTCGCCGTAAACCGTCTTCTTCGGCTTGAAGATCTCGCTCAGACGGCGGATGCGCTCGTCGGCCAGGCGGACCGTGGCGATGGTGCCGTCGGTGCGGCCTTCGGCCAGGGCCGAGAGCAGGGTAGACTTGCCCGATCCTTTGAGTCCTATGATTCTGGATTCCATAATGGGTAAGGGTAGCAGAGCGCGGCCGGAAGGCGGCAGGGGGCTTGTGTGGTGGGCTCGACGGAGCGGAAACCTCTATTGATCGACTTTGGTTTCGCCCGGCTCATGGAGTCGGTGGAGGCCCGCGATCTCGCCGACTACGTGAGCGCATGGCAGCAGGTTGCCCCCGAGGCCGAACCGGAGTATCTGGAGTTGGGCACTGGGGTGGCCGGTTTTGCTGGGCCGGACTGCCCGATCACCCAGGCGGTCGGCTTCGGCATGGAGGGCCCGACGGTCTGGGAGCAGATCGATAAGGTAGAGGAGTTCTTCGGAAGCAGGGGCGCGCCTTCCCGGTTTGCCCTCTGCCCGATGGCGCACCCTTCGCTGCTCGGCGAGTTGGGCCGCAAAGGGTACGTGCTGACCGAATTCGAGGATCTTCTGTTCAAGGAACTGGGGGCCGGCGGCGCGGCCGAAATCGACACCGGAGCCGAGGAAGTCGCCGTCAGGGAGATAGCGGCCGGGGAGTCGACCATCTGGGCCGAGACCGCCGCCCGAGGCTTCACCGCCGTGGCCAATCCCGAGAGGGAGGACGTCGTGCTGGGTCTGGCCGCCGCCCGTCGCCCGGGAGTGTCCCTCTTTGCGGCCGAGGTGGGGGGACAGATGGTGGCGACTGCGGCCTTGGCCGTGCGGGGTGAGGTGGGCACCATGTTCGGAGCCGCGACCCTACCCGAGTATCGAAACCGCGGAGCGCAGACCGCCCTCACTCGGGGGCTTCTGGAGGCAGCGGCCGAGGCCGGCTGCCGCATCGCCGTGGCCGGCGGGGTCCCCGGAGGGGTCTCTCACCGCAATCAGGAGCGCCTGGGGCTGCGCGTCGCCTATACCAAAGTGATGGTCGAGCGTACCCTCGCTTGAGCCGGGCATGGCCGCCCGAGCGCGAGGAGCTGTCCTGGCCCGTTGCTATACTTGCTCTTGTCCTGTTCTTTGCTTTTGCCTAACCGTTTCGAGCGAGGTCCTATGAAGGTCACGCTGCCCGATAAGTCACAGATGGATCTCCCGGAGGGAGCCACCCTCCGCACGGTCGCGGAGTCTATCGGTCCCCGCCTGGCCAAAGCGGCCATCGCCGGAAAGATCAACGGCCGGCCGGTCGACCTGAACGCCTTGCTGCACGAGGGCGACGAGGTGACCATCCTCACCCCCGACTCAGACGAGGGGCTCGAGGTGATGCGCCACTCTGCGGCCCACGTGCTGGCCGAGGCCGCCACCCACGTGAGGCCGGGCACCAAGGTGGCTATCGGCCCCGCGATCAAGGACGGTTTCTACTACGACTTCGAGTTCGATGACCCGCTGAGCGAAGAGGAATTGGCGGAATTCGAGCGCGAGATGCAGCGCTCCATCCAGGCGAAGAAGCCCTTCGAACGCAGTGAGGTCGACAAGGCGGAGGCCCTCGAAATGTTCGCGGGACAGCCGTACAAACTCGAACTGATTCGCGACCTGCCTGAGACCGAGACGATCAGCATCTACCGTCATGGGGATTTCGTCGATCTGTGCCGGGGCCCGCACGTTCCGGATACGGGCCGGCTCAAGGCGGTCAAGGTGCTCTCCACCGCGGGCGCCTACTGGCGGGGAAGCGCCGACAACACCATGCTCACACGCGTGTACGCGACCGCTTTCCCCTCAAAAAAAGAATTGGACGAGTACCTCGAGCGGCTGGAGATGGCCCGCCAGCGAGATCACCGCAAACTGGGACGCGAGCTCGATCTATTCAGCTTCCACGAGGAGGGCCCCGGCTTTCCTTTCTTTCACCCCAAGGGCATGGTGGTGATCAACAACCTCTTGGAGTATTGGCGCCGGGAGCACCGCGCCGCCGGCTACGAGGAGATCAAGACTCCGATAATTCTCAACCAGCAGCTCTGGGAGCATTCGGGCCACTGGGAAAATTACCGAGAGAACATGTACTTCACCCAGATAGACGATGAGGACTACGCGGTGAAGCCCATGAACTGCCCCGGGGGCCTGCTGGTATACAAATCCCGGCAGCACTCCTATCGCGAGTTTCCCGCCCGCATCGCCGAACTGGGCCACGTGCATCGCCACGAGTTATCGGGGGTGCTTCACGGGCTGATGAGGGTGCGCTCCTTCACCCAGGACGACGCTCACCTCTATGTGCTGCCCGAGCAGGTGGAGGATGAGGTCCTGGGCGTGATCGATCTGACCCTGCGCATCTACCGCACCTTCGGTTTCGATAGGGTCCACCTGGAGCTTTCGACCAAGCCGGAGAAGCACATTGGCGACGACGAGATGTGGGAGAAGGCGGAGGCCCTTCTGGCGAGCGCCCTGGACCGCACCGGGCTGGAATACCGGGTCAACCCGGGAGACGGCGCTTTCTATGGGCCGAAGATCGATTTTCACATCGAGGACGTGATGGGCCGGACCTGGCAGTGCGCCACCTGTCAGTTGGACTTCGCCATGCCCGAACGCTTCGACCTCGAATACGTGGGCGAGGACAATCAGCGGCACCGGCCGGTGATGCTTCACCGGACCGTGCTCGGCAGCGTCGAGCGTTTTCTGGGCATTCTCATCGAGCATTACGGCGGCGCCTTCCCCAGCTGGCTCGCGCCGGTCCAGGCTGTGCTCATACCGGTGGCCGACCGGCATCTGGACTATGCCCGGGAGGTGGCGGGGGACCTTCGCGCGCACGGGCTGCGGGTCGAGGTCGACGACCGCACCGAATCCATGGGCCGCAAGATCCGGGACAACGAGATAAGCAAGATCCCCTGGATGCTGATCGTGGGAGACCGGGAGGTCGACTCGCAGGAAGTGTCTCTGCGTTCGCACAAGGAAGGCGACCTGGGAGCGCTCGGGCGGGGCGAGCTCATAGAGCGCCTCGTGGAAGAAACCGCGATTCCTGCGGCCGGTTCGGTGGGTTCGGGCATCGCCGTCATGGCGGAGTAGTGGCGGCCGGGCCTGCCTTCAGCTATACTCGGCCACGTGATAAAGCGGAAGGCCGCCCTTCCCACCCCGTGCCCCATGGGCGCTGGGTCTCCAATGTTCGGAGCAACTGGTGCCACGACAACTCGTGGTGCCGTTTAGCTATGGAGCGGCGGTTGAGGCCGCTCTTTTCGTTGGAATAGGAAACAAGCCCGGGGGAAACCGGGGGAGGTGTCGAGAGACATAGTCGAGAGCGCACGAATCAATGAGCGAATACGCGCCGATAAGGTACGGCTGATCGGTCACGACGGAGAACAGGTCGGCATCGTCAGCGTCATGGAAGCCCAGAACTATGCGGACAGGCTCAACCTCGATCTGGTCGAGGTGGCGCCCCAGGCGGATCCGCCGGTCTGCAAAGTGATGGACTACGGCAAGTACCGGTACGAGCAGGAGCAGAAAGCCAAGGAAGCCCGCAAGAAGCAGACGACGATCAACATCAAGGAGATCAAGCTTCGTCCAAAGATCGACGAGCACGATTTCCAGACCAAGAAGGGTCACGTCGAACGCTTTCTCAAGAAGGGCGACAAAGTCAAAGTCACCATCATGTTCCGGGGCCGCGAACTGGTCCACCCGCACCTGGGGGAGAAGTTGCTTCGCCGGATGGCCGAGGAACTGGAGGAACTGGGCGAGATCGAATCCGAGCCCAACCTCGACGGACGGAACATGGTGATGATGATGGCGCCCCGGCGCTAGCCGCTCTGGCCCTCTGCGGAGGGCCACTGGCTCGAGAGAGGAACGAAACCGGGAGCTTCTCGGCCAAGCACCCGCGCTCGAAACTGCTGTCTGAAGACAAACCGAAAAGCACGGACTTCGGGCCTCAGCGGACAAAGGAGACCAATGGCTGCCAAGAACAAGACGCACAGCGGCGCGAAGAAGCGCTTCAAACTTACGAGCAAAGGCAAGCTGCGTCGGCGGCACGCCTTCGCCAGCCACCTTCTGACCAAGAAATCCAGCAAACGCAAGCGCAAGCTCCGCAAGGAAGAGCCCGTCCACGAGGCCGACGCCGGCCGAGTGCACGCGCTCCTCGGAGAGTAGGAGGGTCAACTCATGGCAAGAGTCAAGCGGAGCACGAGCGCTCAGAAGAAGCGCCGCAAGGTGCTCGGGGAAGCCAAGGGTTACTGGGGCCTAAAGAGCAAGAGTTACCGGCGGGCCAAGGAGCAGCTGCTCAAGTCCTATACCTACGCCTACCGGGACCGCAAAGCCCGCAAGCGCGACTTCCGGCGGTTGTGGATCACCCGCATCAACGCCGGGGTGCGCCAGCACGGCATGACCTACAACCAGTTCATGCACGGCTTGAAAGAGGCCAACATCGAGCTCGACCGAAAGGTGCTCGCGGAAATGGCCGTAAACGAGCCGCAGGCGTTCGCCGCGGTGGTGAACGTGGCCCGGTCCGCTCTGGACGGCGCCAAGTAGCAGCAGGGGTTATCCGCAGGCCGGGGTTCTCGCGGTTGTTCGCCCCAGCGTCGGCCGGTGTCACTGAGGGAGTCGGGATCTCGGATCTCGGCTCCCTTGTCGTTTCCCCCCACAGGACTTGTGGGAGCCGCGAGTGTGGGAGCCGCGAGTTTAGGAGCCGCGTGTGATCCGAGCAATCGAGGGACGCAATAACCAGAGCCTGAAGCTCGCGCGCAAGCTGCAGAAGAAGAAGCATCGCCGGGAGCGCGGCCTTTATGTGGTCGAGGGCCTGGACCTGCTCTTGGCCGGGCTCGAGGCGGGGGAACTGCCGGCCGAGGTGCTGGTCCGGGAGGACCTATTCGAGCGTCTGCCGGCCGAACTGCTCGAGGATGCGCGCGAGGACGAACTCGACGTGGGCATCTGTTCGCCGGAGACGCTGGCGGCGGCCTCGAGCCTGGGAGGCGCCGCCGACATCGTGGCCCTCTTCGAGATGCCGGAACACTCGCTGGCCGATCTCGAGCCCTCCGCGGGCCTGACCGTTTTTCTTCTGGGAGTGGGCGATCCCGGCAACGTGGGCACGGTGATTCGCAGCGCCGCCGCTTTTGGCGCGGGCGGCGTGGCCCTCTCACCCGGGAGCGCCGATCCCCACAGTCCCAAAGCGCTGCGCGCGGCGATGGGCAGCCAGTTCCTGATTCCGGTCGTGACCGAGGTCTCGCCCGAGGATCTGGTGGGCAAGCTGCTCGCGGACCAGAAGCGCCTGGGCGGTCCCGGCGGCGGCCGTGCCTCGGCTTCCGGAGGACGCGGTGCCGCCGCGGGCCCACAGATTCCCGGGGCTTTGCCCTTGGTGATTCTGGCCGACCCCCAGGCGGCCGCTCATCTGGGAAAGACCCCTCTCGGTCCCCCGGCCGTATTGGTGTTGGGCAGCGAACGCGGGGGCCTGGAAGAGATGCTGATGGCCGCCGGTGCGGCCGGTTTCCCGAGCGAGAGAGTTCGCGAGGTGGCCATCGGCCAGGCCCGCTTCGATTCGCTCAACCTGGCGATGGCCGCTTCGATCTTTCTCTACGATCTCTCCGGTTCGGGCTCGAGAGGCATATAGACCTCGGTCAGCCACTCCCCGGGATCAGGCTGGGTCTGCGGGTCCGTGAGGTAGATCTCATAGGTCGGTCCCCGCGGCTTCCGGCGGTGCTGCTCGAGCCAATCCTCGAGGGCCCGGTACAGGCCCTCCAGTTTCTCGTAGGGACCCTTGTGCGCGGCGTATAGCGAAGGGCCGCCCTCCAACTCCCGGTAGATGATGGCAATGCCCTTGTGCGCCCGGGGGGTCCCGCCGGGAGGATGCTCGGCAAAGGGGACCGCTGCCTCGACGTCCACGCGGGCCTCGGTCACCTCATGGTAGACGGCCAGAGGCGGGTCGGCGAGCGGAACTCCAAACTCGATCATGAGCGAGGAAAGGCCGGAGAAAGTGTCCTGAAAGAAGGCAGGCAGCTCCTCCATGGGGAGCACCTTGCGGATGGAGGCGATGTTCCGGGACTGCAATTCGCGGACCTCGATTTCGTATTCCACCGCGCTCCTCCTGGTCGTCGACTGGCAAAGGTAACCCCCGTTTGCTAGCGTACCCCGACGGCGCCGCGGGTAAAGGGCTTTGTCCGAGTGGTGCTCTAAGGAGGCAACGATTCCGGTCGACAATCACATCTTGCAAGGGCTTACCCGCCCCGACCTCAAGGAGATCTACGAGCGGGGACTGCGCGACCTCGAGTCCGCCCGTACGCTGGCGGAACTGGAAGACCTGCGGGTGCGCTATCTCGGTCGAAAGGCAGAGCTGACCAACCTGCTGCGCAGCATTCCCGAACTGCCGGCGTCGGAACGTCCGGAAGTGGGCCGGTTCGGCAACCTGGTCAAGCGTGAACTCGAGCAGGCGCTGGAGTCGGCGCGGAAAGACCTCGAGCAGGCCGAGTTGGTGAAGGGGCTGGAAAAGGACCGGGTGGACGTCACCCTGCCGGGGAGACCCTGGCCTCTGGGGCATCTTCACCTGATCGAGCAGACCCGCCGCGAGATCGAGGACATCTACGTCGGTATGGGCTACGACGTGGTCCAGGGCCCGGAGATCGAGACCGACTATCACAACTTCGAGGCGCTAAACCACCCGGAGGATCATCCGGCCCGTTCGCTGCACGACACCTTTTTCGTGGACGAGACCATATTGCTGCGCACGCACACCTCGCCGGTCCAGGTGAGAGTGATGGAGCAGCAGTCGCCGCCGCTCTACCTGATCGCCCCGGGCAAGACCTACCGGCGGGACTCGGACGCCACGCACACGCCCATGTTCCACCAGGTGGAAGGGCTCGTGGTCGATAGGGGAGTGACGCTGGCCGACCTCAAAGGCACCCTGGACACCTTCGCCAAGAAGATGTTCGGCGAGGAACGGCAGATCCGGTTACGTCCCCACTATTTCCCCTTCACCGAGCCCTCGGTGGAGGTGGACGTCTCCTGCATGGCCTGCAACGGGCAGGGCTGCCGTCTCTGCAAACGCAGCGGCTGGCTGGAGATTCTGGGCGCGGGCATGGTCGACCCCAACGTGTTCGGCTTCGTGGGCATCGACCCGGAAGAGTACAGCGGTTTTGCCTTCGGCATGGGCGTGGAGCGGATCGCCATGCTCAAATACGGCGTGAACGACCTGCGCCTGTTCTACGAGAACGATCTGCGCTTCCTGCGCCAGTTCTAGCTCTGCATCCATGGCCCTCTGTGTTCGTCGAGGAGGTTGACCGGCGGTGAAAGCCCCCCTTTCCTGGCTTCGTGACTACGTTGACATAGCTCTGCCCCCAGAGGAGCTGGCCTCGCGCCTGGCCCTCACCGGTACCGAGGTGGAGCGGGTGGAGCCGTTGGGGGCCCCGGAGGACGACGCCGTACAGAAGCACTTCGTGGTGGGCAAGGTGGTGGAGAGGGAGAAGCATCCGGACGCGGACAAGCTCTCCGTCTGCCGGGTCGACGTGGGAGAGGAAGCTCCGCGCACCATCGTCTGCGGGGCACCAAACGTAGCCGCCGGTCAGACCGTGGCGGTGGTGCTCCCGGGCGCTGTGCTGGCCGGGGGCATGAAAATCGGCGAGGCCAAGCTGCGGGGGGTCAGGTCCTCCGGGATGATCCTCTCCGCCGCCGAGTTGGGGTTCGAGGCCAAGAGCGAAGGCATCATGGTGCTGCCCGAGGAGTGGCAGGCGGGGGAGCCCCTCGGCGAGCATCTGCCGGTCAGCGACTGGCTGCTGGACGTGGAGGTCACGCCCAACCGCCCGGACTGCCTATCGATCAAGGGGCTCGCCCGGGAGATCGCCGCCATCACCGAACAACCTTTTGCCGAGGAGCAGGACTTCGGCTTCCCGGTGAGCGAGAGGCCGGTGGAGGAGGACATCTCCATCGAGGTCCCCGCGCCCGACCTCTGTCCGCGTTACGCCGCGCGGGTGATTCGGGGCGTCACGGTAGGGCCGTCTCCGCTTTGGCTGAAGGCCCGGATCACCGCCGCGGGCATGCGGCCGGTCAACAACGTGGTCGACGTGACCAACTACGTCATGTGGTCGCTGGGCCAGCCGCTTCACGCCTTCGACCTGGCCAGCGTGGCCGGCGGAAAGATCATCGTTCGCCGGGCCCGGCCGGGGGAGGGCATCCGCACCCTGGACGGCACGCAACGGACGCTTACCGACGACATGCTGGTGATCGCCGATGCCGAGAAGCCTTCGGTCATTGCGGGGATCATGGGCAGTATCGACAGCGAGGTGACCGACAACACCACCGACATCCTGCTCGAGGCAGCCAACTTCGCCCGTTTTTCCATACTCAAGACCGAGTCCGCGCTCAGCCTGCGCAGCGAGTCCTCCACCCGCTTCGAAAAGGGACTCGACCCCAACCTGATTCCGCCCGCTCTGGACATGGCCTGCGCTCTGCTTACCGAGCTTGCCGGCGGCGAGGTCTCGCGGGGAACCGTGGACATTCAGGCGGGGCCGGTGGAACCCTGGCAACTGGAGCTTCGGGTGGCCCGGGTGAGCCAGATATTGGGCATCGAGGTGACCAAGGCGGAGATGGCGGACATCCTCCGCCGTCTGGGCTGCGAGGTGGAGGACGCCGGAGACCGGCTGCGGGTCACGGTACCCACATTCCGCCTGGACCTGGAGCGCGAGATCGACCTGGTCGAGGAAGTGGTTCGCATCTACGGGCTCGAACGTCTGCCCGCGACCCAGCCCTGCCGGCCGAGCGGCGGGGGAGGGCTTACCGAGGGACAACGCAAGGTGCGGCGGGTCGAAGATCTGCTCGCCGGAGCGGGCCTGACTCAGGCGGTTGTCTACTCCTTTGTCGACCCGGTCTGGCTGGCCGCGCTGCGCCTGCCCCCGGAGTCTCCGCAGGCCAAGCCGGTGGCGATCCGCAACCCGCTGAGTGTCGAGCAGTCGGTGATGCGCACCATGCTGCTGCCCGGCCTGTTGGCCACGGCGGCCCGCAACCGGGCCATGCGCGAGGAGCGCATTCACCTGTTCGAGGTGGGGCGCACTTTTCACCCGGAGCAACCATCCGAATTCGGCGGGGGCCTGCCCCGGGAGGTCAACCGGCTGGGCTTCGTGCTCTCCGGACCCGTCGCCGAGGAGCACTGGGAGGAAGAAAGCCGGCCCTCGGATTTCTATGCGGGCAAGGGTCTGGTCGAACGGGTGCTCCAAGGACTGGGAGTGACGGCGGGCTACGGGCGCACCGACAAGCCCTTCCTCCATCCGGGCAAGGCCGCTCAGGTCCTCGTCGACGGGGAAGAGGCCGGTTGGGTCGGTGAGGTTCATCCGCTGGTTCTGCAGGCCTTCGATCTGCCGGAAGGGCTGGTCGCGGCCGAACTCGACCTCGACGCGCTTTGCGCCAAAGGCAGCGCTCTGACCGTTTTCGAGGATCTGATCACCTACCCCGCCGTCGAACAGGATCTGGCCCTGGTGGTGGATCAGAACCTGCAGGCCGACCGGGTGCTCCGCGTGGTGGCAGAGGCAGGGGGCCCGCTGCTGCGGGAGGCTCGGGTCTTCGATGTATACGAGGGCCCGCAGGTGGGCACGGGCCGGCGGAGCCTCGCTCTGCGGCTGACCTTCCGCTCCAGCGAGCGCACCCTGAGCGAGGAGGAGATCAACCGGCTGCGCTCCGAGCTGCTGCCCGTCCTGCGCGAACGCCTGGGAGCCGAACTGCGCTCCTAGCCTGTCTGGGGTCACGCCCCGGGCGATGGCCGCTCTGTCGGCGATCTATCGGCATCTCCGCGCCCTCCACCGCTGCATTGGCCTTGTTTGCATGAGGGTGTATAGTTATGCACTCGAGTCCCCACCCAGCAGGAGGAGCAGCGTGATCAAGGCCGCCGTCATCGGCGCCACCGGCTTCACCGGGGCCCTGCTTGCCCGGATACTTCAGGCCCACCCCGAGGCCGAGCCCGCGGTTCTCACCTCGTCGTCGTTCGCGGGAAGGCGGGTGGACGAGGTCTTTCCGGAGATCAGGGATGAGACCGAATACCTGGCCTACGAGCCGGCCATCGTCTCGGAGATGGACGTGGCCTTCGTCTGCTACCCCCATACCCAGGCCCATCCGGTGGTTGCGGAGTTGCGCGAGCGGGGGGTCAGGGTGGTCGACCTCAGTGCGGACTTCCGCCTGCCCGCAGAGGACTATCCGGCGTGGTACGGCTTTCAGCATCCCCGGCCCGACCTGGTTCAAGAGGCGGTCTACGGCCTGCCCGAGCGCTACCGGGAGAACATCCGGGGGGCGGACATCGTGGCGAATCCCGGTTGCTTTCCCACGGGGATGCTCCTCGCGGTCTTGCCTCTCGCCGGCTGGCTGGGACTCGATCTGGTCGTGGCCGACTCCAAGTCGGGCGTTTCCGGGGCGGGTAAGACGCCCAGCGCCAAGACTCACTTCTCCGCCGTGCACGACAACTTCCGTTCTTATACCGAGATCGGCCACCGCCACGTTGCGGAGATGATCGGCGAACTCGGCCGCGCTGCGGGAGGCGAGATCCCGGTCAGCTTCACCCCACATCTCCTTCCCGTCGATCGGGGGATCCTCAGTACCGTCTATTGCCGTCCCCGCGCGGGGGCGGAGATGCCCGATGAGGCGGCTCTGCGCGCGCGGTACCAGGACTTCTATCAGGGCGAGCCGTTCGTCGAGGTCCGGGAGCACGCTCCCGCGCTCAGCGAAGTCCAGTACACCAACTACTGCCGGGTGGCGCCCCTGGTGGACCGGCAGGCAGGGATCATCAAGGTCGTCTCCGCGATCGACAATCTGGTGAAAGGCGCGTCCGGCCAGGCGGTGCAGAACATGAATCTGATGTTCGGCCTTCCCGAGGCCCTGGGCCTGGAGGGCCGGCTGTGAATCCGCGGCAGCCCCTCGAGGCCACGGAAGGCTCGGGCCCGGATCATCCGGTGGTGAACTCCCCCGAAGCCTCGCGCTTCCTTTCTCTGCCCGAGGGGGTGCGGTGGGAAGCCGGTGCGGTGGAGCGGACCGGAGTGACCTATCCCGAGGGTTTTCGCGCCACCGGGGTGGCCGCGGGCCTCAAGCAGTCGGGAGCGCTCGACCTGGGAATCGTCGAGATCGCTCCGGAGTTTCGCGAGGAATCGGTGTCGGCGGCGGTGTTCACCACCAATGCCTTCGCTGCAGCCCCGGTGGTGCTTTCTCGCGAGCAGAGCGATGTGGCCGGACTCCAGGCTCTGGTGATGAACTCCGGCAATGCCAACGCCTGCACGGGGGAAGCGGGGGTGCAGGTCGCTCGGCAGATGCGGGCATGCACGGCAGAACTGCTGGCCGTAGCCGACGAGGCGGTCGGGGTGGCCTCGACCGGCATCATCGGCAAACCGCTGGACGAGGTGGCCGTGCTCGAAGGGATCCGCATGGCTGCGGGGCGGTTGGACCGGCTGGGCGGAGGTTTCTTCGCTCAGTCGATCATGACCACCGACCGCTTTCCCAAGGTCTGCCAGGTCGACGTGCCTTTGACCGGGGGAACCGTGCGCCTGGGAGCCTGCGCCAAAGGCGCCGGGATGATCGCCCCAGGGATGGCCACCATGCTCGCGGCGGTGACCACCGACCTGCGTCTGTCGAGCGAGCAGGCGCAGCGGCTGCTCTCCGGAGCCGCCGCGCGCAGCTTCAACCGGGTCTCGGTGGACGGCGAGATGAGCACCAACGACTCCGTCTTCCTCCTGGCGAGCGGGGCCTCGGGTGTGGAACTGCAGTCAGAAGATCTGCCGCTCTTCGCGGAGGCGCTTGACGGTCTCTTGCTGAGGTTGGCTCTGATGATGCTGGCCGACGGTGAAGGCGCTCGGCGGGTGGCCCGTGTCGAGGTACGCGGAGCGCCGGACGAAGTCCGGGCGGCCAAGGCCGCGCGGGCGGTCGCTGACTCGCTGCTGGTGAAGACGGCGCTGCACGGAGCGGACCCCAACTGGGGCAGGATCCTGAGCGCGGTGGGCGCCGCCCTGGCAGGAGAATCCTACCCGGCCGCCGGTCTGCGCATCGGCGGGGTGCGGGTGGTTCAAGACGCCGCCGGCCGGGAGCTATCATCGGACGAGGTCTCCCTGCTCGCCTCCGCGGTCAGGGGCTCTGAGGTCTCCCTCGAGGTCGATCTCGGGGCGGGGCCGGCCGGGGCTCAGGCCTACTTCTCCGACATCGGGCACGAATACGTGGCCATCAACGCCGAATACCATACGTGAGGGGCGCGTGACCGAGGACTACTACCAGAAGAGGGTCGAGATCCTGCTCGAGGCGCTCCCGTACATTCGCCTCTTCAGCGGGTCGACCATGGTCATCAAGTACGGCGGGGCGGCCATGCGCTCGGCCGACCTGAAAGAGGAGTTTGCGACCGACGTGGCCTTGCTGCGCTACGTGGGCATCCGGCCCATCATCGTGCACGGGGGAGGGGCGGAGGTCAGCGCCCTGATGGAGCGGCTGGGCCAGCCCGTGCATTTCGTGGGCGGGCTGAGGGTGACCGACGCCGCCGCCATGGAAGTCGCCAAGATGGTGCTGGTCGGCAAGATCAACAAGGAAATCGTCGGCCTCATCAGTCAGAAGGGGGCGCTCGCCGTGGGTCTTGCCGGAGACGATGGCCGGCTTATCCACGCTCGCAAGCTCGAGCGGCGCGACGCCGACGGGACGCTGCTCGATCTGGGCCAGGTGGGCGAGGTGGAGAAGATCAACACCGATCTGCTCGACCTGCTGGAACGCGACTACGTGCCGGTGGTGGCCTCGGTGGGCATCGGCGCAGACGGCGAGAGCTACAACATCAATGCTGATTCGGTGGCCGCGGCCATTGCCTCTGCGCTCGAGGCCGAGAAGCTGATCTTCCTGACGGACGTGGGCGGCCTCTACCGCAATTTGGATGACCCAGACAGCCTGGTGTCGGAAGGCACCCCCGATGAGATTCGGGAACTCGCCGGCAGCGAGCAGGTCTCCCAGGGGATGATTCCCAAGTTGGAAGCCGTGCTGGACGCGGTCGCGGCGGGAGTCGGCGCCGTGCATATCATTGACGGGCGGGTGCCCCACTCGGTGCTCTTGGAGGTTTTCACCGATCACCCGGGCGTCGGCACCAAAATCCATGCGGGAGGGGGCGGAACCTGATGGCGCCTCAGCAAGCGAACCACGAAGCCGGCTCCGCGCCCTTGGTCACCGCGGACACCCGGGCCCTCGACGAGCAGTACGTGCTGCCCACTTACGGCCGGCTGCCGCTGGAGGTAATGGGTGGCGAGGGGGGCGAGCTGATCGGCGCCGACGGCCGCCGCTACCTGGATTTCGTCACCGGTCTTTCGGTCAGTAACTTCGGTCACTGCCACCCTCACGTGGTGGAAGCGGTGCGGGAGCAGGTCGGCCGCCTGATCCACTGCTCGAATCTCTTCTACACTCGCGGGCAGGCCGAGCTCGCCCGTCGCCTTTCCGCCCTCTCCAACGGGGGCAAGGTCTTTTTCGGTAACAGCGGGGCCGAAGCCAACGAAGCCGCCATCAAGATCGCGCGCAAGCGGGTGCGGGACCTGGGAGGCGGAGGAATCGTCACCCTGGAGCGTTCGTTCCACGGGCGGACGATGGCCACACTTTCGGCCACCGGACAGCGGGAAAAGCAGGCGGCCTTCGCCCCGACGCTCGAGGTGTTTCACCACGTGACCGCCGGAGACCTGAACGGCCTGCACGAAGTGTTCCAAGCGGGACGCGTGGCCGCGTTCCTGGCCGAACCGGTCTTGGGCGAGTCCGGGGTGCGGCTGGTTCCGCCGGACTTCCTGCACGAGGCTCAACGGCTTTGCCTCGAAAACGAGGCCCTCTTCATCGTCGACGAGGTGCAGACCGGCCTGGGCCGTTGCGGGGCCGCTTTTGCCTATCAGCGCTACGATCTCGAGCCCGACATCATCACCGTCGCCAAGAGTCTGGCCGGCGGTTTCCCCATGGGCGCGGCCATAGTCGGCCCGCGGGCGTGGGATGTGCTCGGGCCGGGTGAGCACGGCTCAACCTTCGGCGGGGGCCCGACCGTGGTCGCGGCCGCCCTGGCGGTGATGGATCTACTCGAGGAGGACGGCCTCTTCGAAAGGGTCGAGTCGCGGGGCCGGCAACTCGAGGAGTTGCTCTTCCGGTTGGTCGAACACGGGGCCGTCCACGAAGTGCGCCGGCTGGGCCTGATGGCCGCGGTGGACCTCATCACCCCCGTCGCGCGGGAAACGGTTGCCCAGGCGATGGAAGCCGGCATCTTGCTGAACGCCACCTCCCCGGACACGCTCCGCTTCCTGCCCCCCCTGACCGTGACGGCGGAGGAGATCCAGCGGGTGGGCGATTTCCTCCTGGAAGAGCTGACCGGCGTAGCCGAGATCCCGAAGGAGCGTTGATGACCCGGCATTTCCTCAAGGTGACGGACCTTTCCCCGGAGGAGATCCGCCGGGTGCTCGACCGCGCCCGGGAGCTCAAGTGCGAGCCGATCGGCCGGGCGTTTGCGGGGCGGACCGTGGCTCTGATCTTCCACAAGCCCTCCACCCGGACCCGGGTCTCCTTTAGCGTGGGAGTCCATCAGCAGGGAGGAATGCCGCTCTATCTGGGCCAGGGGGAGACGCAACTCGGCACCTCCGAGAGCATCGAAGACACCGCGAGGGTTCTGTCCCGGTACGTGGACGCGGTGGTCATCCGCACCTTCGCGCAGGCGGACGTCGAGGCTTTCGCCGAAGCCGCAACCGTCCCCGTGATCAACGGCCTTACCGACGAGCGTCATCCCTGCCAGGCGCTCACGGACATCTTCACCTTCGAGGAGAGTTTCCCGGCCTCGCGCGGGCGGACGATCACCTATCTGGGGGACGGCAACAACGTGGCCGCGTCGCTGGGGGCGGCGGCGGCCCTCACCGGCATCCATCTGAACCTGGCCCTTCCCGAGGGCTACGACCTGCCGGACGCCATGATGGAAGAGCTCCGCGGCCTTTCCCAGGCATACGGCACCATGCTGGAGGTCTTCCGCGATCCTGTGGCCGCGGTGAGGGATTCGTCCGCGCTCTACACCGACGTGTGGATCAGCATGGGCCAGTCCGAGACCGCGGAGAAGTTGCGGGCGCTGGAACCCTTCCGGGTGGACGAGGAGCTGTTGGCGAGTAGCGCACCGGATGCCGTCGTCATGCACTGCCTGCCCGCACACCGGGGATCGGAGATCACCGATGCCGTCCTCGACGGCGCTAACTCGGTGGTGTTCGACCAGGCGGAGAACCGCCTCCACGTGCAAAAGGCGCTGCTCGAGTTCCTGCTCGCCGAGGAAGGCAAGTAGCAATGCTGAGCAAGCGCCACCGCCAGCAACTGATCAAGACCCTGGTGCGCCAGCAGCGGTTGGGCACGCAACAGGGTTTGGTGAAGGCCCTGGGAACGGTGGGCTGCGAGGTCACTCAGGCCACCATCAGCCGGGACATCCGGGAAATTGGGCTGCAGAAGAGCAGGGACGAGTTGGGCCGGCCGGTCTACTCTCTGGCCGAGGGCGACGAGCGCCGCGACCCCCAGGCGGCCTGTGCGCGGATGCTGGCTGAGTTCGGCTACGCGGTCCTCGAGGCCCAGCACCTGGTGCTCGTAAAATCCGAACCCGGGACCGCCTCGGGACTGGGCAAGGTGATCGACGAACTCGGGGATGCGCGCATCCTCGGCACCGTCGCCGGCGATGACACCCTGATGATCGTCACCAGCGACAACCAACAAGCAAGCGATGTGGGCGACTACCTGAGAAAGCTCGGAGGCTAAAGATGGCGAAAGACACCTGCGTACTGGCGTATTCCGGGGGACTGGACACCTCGGCGATGATTCCCTACCTGCGCGAGAACTACGATCTGGACGTGATCGCGGCGCTGGTCGACGTGGGACGGGCCCAAGACCTGGAGGCTCTGCGCGAACGGGCGCTTCGGGCAGGCGCCGTCGATGCCATCGTCATCGACGCCCGGCGGGAGTTCGTGGAAGACTTCGTCTTCCCCGCCCTGCGGGCGAATGCCCTCTACGAGGACAAATATCCCCTGGTATCTGCGCTCTCTCGACCGTTGATCTCGAAGAAGATGGTCGAACTGGCGAACGAGCGCGGTTCCAAGTATGTGGCCCACGGCTGCACGGCCAAGGGCAACGACCAGGTGCGCTTCGACGTCTCCATCCGCTGCCTGGATCCGCATCTGGTGATTCTGGCACCGGCCCGCGAGTGGAACATGACCCGGGAAGAACTGCTGGACTACATGACCGCGCGCGGTATCGAGATCCCGCTGACCAAGAAGAACCCCTATTCCATCGACGAGAACGTCTGGGGACGCACCATCGAGTGCGGCGAACTCGAGGATCCCTGGGAGGAACCTCCCGCCGACGCTTACACGGTGACCGCCGGGATCGACGAGGCTCCCGGCCAACCGCAGGAAGTGGTGGTGGAGTTCGAGAACGGCTTTCCGGTGGCGCTCGACGGTGAACGTCTCGAAGGTGAGCAGCTGATCGACCGCATCGACGAGATCGGCGGCCGGCACGGTTTTGGCCGGATCGACATGATCGAAAACCGCCTGGTGGGGATCAAGAGCCGCGAGATCTACGAGGTCCCGGGGGCGCTCGCCCTGATCAAAGCGCACAAGGAACTCGAGGACCTCAACCTGACTCGAGACCTCAACCACTACAAGCGCAACATCGAGCAGCGCCTGGCCGACATGATCTACGACGGCCAGTGGTTCTCCCCGCTCTCGGACGCGCTCCGCGCCTTCATTCGGGAGACCCAGAAGTACGTCACCGGCGAGGTCAGGCTGCGCTTTTTCAAGGGCAACTGCACGGTGATGGGCCGCCGCTCCCCCTATAGCCTCTACGTCAAGGAACTCGCCACCTATTCGACCGGCGACACCTTCAGTCACGAGTCGGCCAAGGGTTTCTGCAATCTCTGGGGCCTGCCGCTCGAGGTCTGGGCCCGCCGGGAAAAAGAGCTGGGCCAAAAACAGCTGGGCCAGAAAGAGCTGGACTAGCGGGGTGGAGGCCGGCACTCCCAAGAAGCCCTGGGGCGGGCGTTTCGCCGAGGCGCAGGCGCCGCTCTTCGAGCGTCTGAATGCCTCGATTCCCTACGATTGGGTGCTGGCCCCTTACGATCTGCTGGGCTCCAAGGCTCATGTGCGCATGCTCGAGCGGATCGGCGTGCTCTCCGCGGAGGAGTCCGTGGCGCTTGTGTCCGGCCTCGACTCGGTGGCCGGCGAGGTGGAGCGCGGCGAGCTGGAGTGGCGGTTGGAGGATGAGGACGTGCACATGGCCGTCGAGCGGCGTCTGACCGAGTTGGTCGGCCCGGTGGGGGGCAAGCTGCATACCGGCCGCAGCCGCAACGACCAGGTGGCCCTCGACGTGCAGCTCTATCTGCGGGACGGGGTTCGCGGGCACCTGGAGCGGATTCTCGAGCTGATGGACGTCCTTCTCGAGCGGGCCGGCTCGGAGGAAGGGCGGCGCGCGGTGCTGCCCGGTTACACGCACCTCCAGCGGGCGCAGCCGGTGCTGCTCGCGCACCATCTGCTGGCCTACGTGGCCATGCTGGAGCGCGACGCCGGCCGCTTCATTGGCTGGTTCGAAAGCTCGCGCATGCCCCTGGGCGCGGGTGCGCTCGCCGGCGTCTCCTACCCCTCCGACCGGGAAGGCGTGGCGCAGGAGCTCGGCTTCGCCCAGCTCTCCTGGAACGCGATGGACGCCGTGGCCGCTCGCGACGGGGCGCTCGAGTACCTCTCCGCGGCCACCATCTGCGCGCTCACCCTCTCGCGGCTTGCCGAGGAGATTGTGCTCTGGACCTCTCAGGAGTTCGCCTTTGCCCGTTTGCCCGACAGCTGGAGCTCGGGTTCCAGCATCATGCCGCAGAAGCGTAACCCGGACGGGGCGGAGCTCTTGCGGGGTAAGGCCGCCGGCTTCATCGGCCGCTTCACCTCGCTGGCAGCGCTGGTCAAAGGCCTGCCCCTGGCCTACAACAAGGATCTGCAGGAGGACAAGCTCTACCTCTTCGCCAGCCGGGAAGAGCTGGACCTTGTCTTGGAGGCCGCCGCCGCCATGGTCGAAGTCCTCGCCTTTGATTCCGACAGAATGCGCGCAGCGGCCGAGGGCGGATACGCCCAGGCCACCGACGTGGCCGACTTCCTGGTGGCGGAGGGCCTGCCGTTTCGGGAGGCGCATGCGGTTGCCGGCCGGCTGGTGGCCCTCGCCAGTGAGAAGCGGGTTTCCCTGGGCGAACTGACCCGGGAAGAACTGGCGGAGGTCGATGCCCGTCTCGACGAGCGCTACTACGCCGTGGTCGACCTCGACACGGTGGTCGCCGGCAAGGTGTCGCCCGGCGGAACCGCACCCGCCCGCGTGGAAGAGCAGCTTGCGCATGCGCGCGAAGTGCGCGAAGGTCTGGTCCGAGAGATTCAGGCGCGCGTTTCTGCGCCGGAAGCGACAGAGCAGGGGGGACTGTGAACGGGCATCTCGACTACGCAGGGGTGGTGCCCGAGCCGGAGATTCGCCGGCGCCTGGCCGGCTTCCAGCGGCGCCTGGGGGAGGCCGGAATCGACGTGGCTCTCGTCGTCCAGAACGCCGATCTCTACTATCTGACCGGCACCGTCCAGCAGTCTCACCTCTTCGTGCCCGCGGCGGGCGACCCGATACTGCTGGTGCGCAAAGACCCCGGCCGCGCGGCGGCGGAGTCCCCCCTCGAAGTCGAGAGCCTCTCGAGCATGCGCGCCCTGCCCCAGGTGCTGCCCCGGCTGGGGCTGGCCGCCGACGCCACCATCGGCCTGGAGCTCGACGTGCTCCCGGTGCGGAACTACCAGCGCTACCAGAGGATCTTCCCCGGGGCCGGTTTGGTCGATTGCTCCGCGGCGCTCCTCGAGGAACGGTCGGTCAAGTCGGAGTGGGAACTCTCCGTTCTCGATCAGTGCGCGCAGTTGGCAAAAGAGAGTCTGGAGGCTGCCGCGGCCGAGATTCGGGAGGGCATCACCGAACTCGAACTGTCCGCGATTCTCGAGGGCGCGATGCGGAGGCTCGGGCACCAGGGCGTGGTTCGCTTCCGCGCTTTCAACCAGGAGATGCTCCAGGCCCACGTCTTTGCGGGACCGGACGCGGGGCGCTCCACATATATGGACGGACCTCTCGGGGGCCGGGGTTTGACCCCGGCCGTATCGCAAGGAGCCTCGCGCCGGCCCATAGGACGGGGAGAGGCGATCGTGATCGATTTTCCCGGGACCCGGGACGGTTACATGGTGGACCAGACCCGAACCCTGAGCCTCGGCCCCCTGCCCGCCGATCTGCAGGCGGCCTACGATGGCTGCGCCCAGATCGAGGACCTGCTGACGGGACTGGCCGTGCCCGGCGCGCTCTGCGGCGAGGTGTACGAGGCGGCGGCGGCGAAGGCCGATGATCTGGGTTACGGCGAATACTTCATGGGCGCTCCCCTGCCGGTGAGCTTCATCGGTCACGGGGTCGGCATCGAGTTGGATGAGCTGCCCGTGCTGGTGCGGGGCTCCGAGAGGGCGCTCGAGGCCGGCAACGTCATCGCCCTGGAGCCGAAGGTGCTGCTTCCCGGGAGGGGAACCGTGGGTGTGGAGAACACCTGGGTCGTTACGGACGGCGGCCTGCGCCGGATCACCACCGCCCGCAACGAGGTGTGGGAACTCGAACTCTAAACCGCTACCCGCGCTCCTTAACCCAGTCGGCGAGCGCGGGCGCCAGTTGCTTCTGCGAGCGGCCGCTGACGTAGATGCCGATGTGGCCTCCGGGGAACTTGACCGTGGTGACGTCGTCGGAGCCGACGAACTCCTCCAACGCGGTCGACGAGCAGGGCGGCACCAGGTGATCCTCGGTGGCGTAGACGTTGAAGACCGGCATGGTGACGTTCTTCAGGTCGACGCGCCGGTCGCCGAGGTACACCTCTCCCTTTATCAGCTTGTTCTGCTGATAGAAGTCCTTGATGAATTGGCGGAAGGTCTCGCCGGCCTGGTCGGGGCTGTCGAAGATCCACTTCTCCATCCGGAGAAAGCTCTTCAAACTGGCCTCGTTCTCGACGACGTCGACGAAGCCGACGTACTTTTGGGCCATGAGCTGGAACGGCTTTAGCATCAGAAAGCCGCCGTTCATGAAGTGTCCGGGGACGTTCCCGAAGGCGTCGACCATGGCGTCCACGTCCAGATACTGTGCCCAAACATTGAGCAGGCCGTCATCGGTTTCGAAATCCACCGGGGTCACCATGGTGATGAGGTTCTGCACCTTCCCCGGGTTGAGGGAGGCGTAGCAGAGGGACATCGTGCCCCCCTGGCAAATCCCCAATAGGTTGATCTTGTCCAACCCGTGGCGCCCACGAACGACGTTGACGCAGTTGTCGATGTAGCCGTTGATGTAGTCGTCCAGGGTGAGGTAGCGGTCTCCGCGATCGACGTATCCCCAATCGATCAGGTAAAGGTCGAGACCCAAGTTCAACAAGTTTTGCACCATCGAGCGATCATGCTGGATATCGATCATGTAGGGGCGGTTG
The DNA here is from genome assembly GCA_016278725.1 of Actinomycetota bacterium. Lineage (GTDB taxonomy): Bacteria > Actinomycetota > Thermoleophilia > RBG-16-64-13 > RBG-16-64-13 > Soudan-30. The sequence goes on along the minus strand of JADQBG010000024.1, from coordinate 12,483 downwards.
ACCAGGGCGTAGACGATCAGTATGGGGATGGGGTGCGGGTTCTCCACCTTGGGCGGGTAGTGATAGAGAATGGTCTTGTCTTCCTGGTAGACCACTTCCCGCGGGGTGGGAGCGACGTCTATCTCTTCGACGTCCGCGATGGACTCGACGCCGGCGAGAAGCTTCTGGTTGAACTCGATGAGTTCTTTGAAGGCGTCTTCAGGTCGTATGTTTATGGGGAACACTGCCTATCTCCCTTGTATCGAGTGCCCGCGCTACCTACTCGGCTGGGTTGCCTTGGTCCTTCTTCGGCGGAGTCTTGGCCTTGGACTCGGCCTTCTTCTTGCCGCTCCCGCCCTTTGTCTCCGCGGGTTTGGCGGTTCGCTTCGGGGCCGCGGCCGCCTTCTTCGCGGCGGCGGCCTTCTTCGTTGCGGCCTCCGCCTTCTCCAAGCGCTTCTCGAACTGCTGCAGTTGCTTTTGGGCAGCCTTTTCCTGGGCAGCCTTTTCCTGGGCAGCCTTTTCCTGGGCAGCCGCTCTGCCCTTTGCCTCCTGATCCAGGGCCTCGCGCGCCTGCTGGAGTTCAGCGCGAGTGGCCTCAAGGGTGCGCTTGGTATAGCGAAGCTCTATGCGCACGTCGTGCACGTGTCTATGCACCTCGTCTATCTCGCTCCGCGTTGGCAGGTCGTAGGCCTTCATGAACTCTTCGGTGATGTCCCGCTGGCGGAGCTTGTAGGTCATGGCCGCATTGACGGCCACGCCCTGTATGCGGGCGAAACCTTCGGTACGGAATAGTTCGGCGAAGGTGCCTTCAGCGGTGTTCACCCAGAGATCAAAGAGCCCTTTGAAGGTGGTTATGCTTTCGTCCCGTTCACCTCTATCGACCAGCTCCCGCAGGAGATCCTCCAGGGAATGGCCGCCGGCGTTCATGACCTCGCTCATGAATTCGACCTCTGCCCGCCTGAGATCGACCCAGGCCTCGAATCCACTGGTCACCTTTTCGTTCATCTCGCGGCTGTAACCTATGGCGGGAGCGCTAAGGTACCGGCCGTACGTCTGCTCCCAGGTGTCCATGAACATGCTGAACATGCGTGAGACCGCGCTGTGGTCGCCGCTCATCAGATCGCGCGTATCCCAGGGAGCCTGCGCCATCGATTGGGCCCATGGCATCGAGGCTTTCTGGATCTCCAGCGTGTAGAGCTTCCAGAGTTCCGGCAGCCCTTCGGTTGCGGCGGCCATACCTTCCGCCGTGAACCAGGCCTCGGGACCGCCGACCAGCGAGTCCTTGAGCTGCTGGGAGTAGACCCGAGCGAGATCGGCCCAATTCTCTCCGGCGTCGATTCTCGGGGCAACCACTTTCATGTAGCCGATCATGGAGTCAAAAAAGCGAAGGTATATCTCCTCCGCCGCGAAGAGTCGCTCCACGACCTCGCGGGGGACGCCGTCCGCGTGGGCACCGAACCGGTCGGTTACGTCCTTGGAGACTTCTTGCCAGTGACCCATCCATCCTCGAGCCATGTCTTCCTGCGGCTGGCCGACTTGGGCCGCCGTTTTCATCCAACCCTGCCACAGTGATGACTGCGCCTTGGACCAGGCTTCCGCCAACTCAGCTGTTTGTTCAGCCCAGGTCTTGGTCATTCTGATTCCCCCCGAGAGGTGCGGCCGGCCGGGTTTCGGCCGGCCGCGATGCCTTTACTTGCCCGGCTTTTTCTCGCCATCGGCCGACTTTTTCTCGCCATCGGCTTTGGCCGCTGAAGCCTTGGTCGAAGATTCGGTCGTGGAGCCCCAGCGGCGCGTCCATTCCTTCTGGGAGTCCATGGAGCGTTTGATGAGGTCGTCCCAGGACCCGAGGGATTCGTTCGCCATGTCCTGCCAGGTCTTGAACCATTCCGTTGACTTGGTTTCCGAACCGGCCATGGACGTGGCCGTCTCTATCCAGGCCTCCCAGACTTTCTTCTGCGCCTCGGAGAAAGAGGTCAGGATCGTGGAGGTCTGGTCCATCCACGTCTCGTGGAGCTTGCGGGCCTCTTCGCTGTTGCTTTCCATCATTTTGCTGAACTGCTCATTTCCCGCCCAGCCCATCTGGGACTCCATCGTTTGCCGAGCGAGTTCCTCCCAGGTTTCGAGCGACTTGCGGGTGGCGTTTTGCCACTGAGCGAACCATTCTCTGCCTGCGAAGGCCTCGCCTTGGCCGGTCTGGCCGGCGGCCTCGAACCAGCTATCCCAGAGCTTCTGTTGGGTGTCCGCCCAGCTCTGCATGATCTCCAGGGTCTCTTCTGTCCACGTCTTCGCCATGGTGCCTTCCTCCGTCTTCGTCCTTGTGTCCTCTGTCCTGTGTCCTATTCCGTGCCGTCCTTTTCCCGGCTGCCCAAGGTGTCCATCCAGGTCCGGGTCAACTCCGCTTGGGCGTTCAGAGCCTCACGCGTCATCTTGTCCCACGAATCCAGCACCTTGGTCGCCTCTTCGCCTGTGCCCTTGGATCCCAGCAGATCCCGCAGGTTGCGGACGGTCTCTTCCGCCTCCTCGAGTCGTTTCTTGAGTTCCTCCGACCGCTCGAGCAGGCGGAGGTACTCATAACGGGGCACGACGCCAAGCCCTTTCCAAGATTCCATGACCATGCGGCGAAATTCCTCGAGCGATTCTTCATCCCGCCGGCCCGCCGACGAAGCATTGGGCATCCAGTTGCCCATCCAGCTGGAGAGATTCGTCTGGCTGGGAGGGGCCGCGCCAAGGGACTCCAGAGCCCGGCGGGCGTCTTCTGTGCCCCTCACCCCGTCCGCGAGCATTCGGAGCCAAGTTTCCGTCAGTCGGGGATCCACAACGTGCTCCTCTTTCTGGTCGATTTCCTAAATCCGCAGGCCGCCATCGACCTCGATGACGCGCCCGTTGACGTAGTCGTTCTCGAGCACGAACCTGAGCGCCTGGCTGATCTCGCCCATATCGGCCATTCTTCCCGCCGGAATCGTGCTGACGATCTTGGCCTTGACGTCCTCGCGGATGGCTTCGGTCATCTCGGTGGAGGTGTATCCGGGGGCGATGGCGACAGCCCGGATCCCGTACGGGGCGAGTTCCTTGCTCCAAACTACGGTCATGGCCGCCACCGCCGCCTTGCTGGCTGTGTAGTTCGTCTGTCCCATGTTGCCGTGCCGGGAGATCGAGGAGATGGATACGATCACTCCCGGAGTCTCCATTTGTATCATATGATACACGGCTTCGCGGGCACATAGGAAGACGCCGGTCAGATTGACATCGATGACCGACTGCCACTTCTCCAGAGAGAGTTTCTGAAGCTGATCCGCCTTCTTGCGCACCAGGAGCCCGTCGCGAGTTATTCCGGCGTTGTTGACCACGGCGTCAATCCCTCCGTGGGCCGCGACGAAATCGCGGAAGAGGCTCTCGACGTCGGCCTCATCGGCCACATTGCAGGTGGTGGTCCAGAGCCCTCGCTCGCCCTCCCCGGCGAGCTGCGCCAACTCATCGAGCGCCGCCTCGTCGACGTCGCAAGCGCCCACGCGGGCACCGGCGTCGAGAAGATCAAGGACGAAACGCCGGCCGAGGCCGCGGCCCCCGCCTGTCACAAGAATTCGCATTCCCGATAGATCCATTTGGCTCCCCCCCGTTCCGCCGAAGCGGAATCATCTTGAACCTGGCATCGAGCGGATTGGTGACGGGGCACAGCAGCCCCAGGAATAACCTACCAGCACGGGCTATACTCGAAACTGACCCGGTTGGCCGGTCCTGCCGGGCCAGGGCCAGGTGCCCGTGAGGAGAGGGGGCTCCATGATGCCGCGTGAGGTTGTGATTCTCAGCGCCTGTCGGACTCCGGTGGGCCGCTACCTGGGTTCGTTGGCGGAAGTCCCGGCTGTTCGGCTGGGGGCAGTTGCGATCGAGGAGGCCGTCAGCCGCTCCCAAGTCGACCCCGACGATGTCGGCGAGGTCGTCATGGGCCACGTGCTGCAGGCCGGCTTGGGTCAGAACACGGCTCGGCAGGCGGCCGTTTTGGCCGGGCTGTCCAACAGCGTTCCGGCAATGACGGTCAATAAGGTCTGTGGCTCGGGAATCAAGGCGGTAGAACTGGCCGCGCAGACCGTGGCCCTCGGGGATACCGAGGTGGCCGTCGGGGGCGGCATGGAGAGCATGAGCCGGGCGCCCTACGTGCTTGACCGGGCCCGCCTGGGTTACCGCATGGGCGATGGGGTTCTCGTCGACGAGATGATCAAAGACGGGCTCTGGTGCGCCTTCACCGACGTGCACATGGGCATCACCGCCGAGAACGTGGCCGAGCGCTACGGCATCTCCCGCGAGATGCAGGACGTCTACGCCGCCGAGAGCCAACGGCGCGCCGGGGCCGCCATCGAGGCGGGAAAGTTCGAATCCGAAATCGTGCCGGTAGATGTGCCGGCAGGGCGGAAGCAGACCGTTCAGGTCGATAAGGACGAACACCCGCGCCCAGATGCGACGGTGGAGCAGCTGTCCAAGCTGCGCACCGCCTTCAAAGAAGGGGGCACGGTCACGGCGGGAAACGCCTCCGGTCTAAACGACGCGGGTGCGGCCGTGGTGGTTGCCTCGCGGGCCTACGCCGAGAAGCACGGTCTTGAGCCCATGGCTACGATCCTGGAATGGTCGTCTGCCGGTCTTCACCCGGAGATCATGGGGATGGGGCCCTATTACGCCACGCGTCGTCTGCTGGATAAGAGCGGCATGTCCCTGGACGACTTCGATTTCGTGGAAGCCAACGAGGCCTTTGCGTCACAGACGCTCGCAGTGGCCAAGGAATTGGGCCTCGATGCCGATCGTACCAACGTCTACGGGGGCGCGATCGCCCTTGGCCATCCCATCGGCGCATCGGGGACTCGGGTGCTGGTCACCCTCCTCAGCGTCCTTCGGCAAGAAGGCGGCCGCACAGGTCTGGCGACCCTGTGCATCGGCGGGGGACAGGGCATCGCGATGGCGGTTCGAGCAGCGGGATAGCAGACGCAGGCCGTGTCCTTTGCCGGCGAAGAACCGTATGATGGCGGCCGGCCTCAGGGTCAATCTTTTCCCGACGCCTTCTTCGCTCGATCGGCGGATCTGGTGGCCCGTGACCTGATCGGCAAGCTCCTCTGGCGCCGCGGCGTGGGGGGAGGGCGCCTGGTCGAGGTCGAGGCCTACCTTCCCGACGAGGATCCTGCCTGCCACGGTGCCCGGGGCAAGACTCCGGCCAACCTGCACCTCTTTGGCCCGCCGGGGACCCTCTACGTCTACATTAACTACGGGCTGCATCACCTGATGAACATCGCCACCTTCGCGGAAGGAGCCGGCACCGGCGTCCTCCTGCGCGCACTCGAGCCTTTGTGGGGGCTGGACGCGCTGCGGCGCAACCGGGGTGACGACACCGGTGATCTGCGCCCGACGCTGATCGCCTCCGGGCCGGGGCGGCTCGGGCAGGCCCTCGCCGCCGACCTCTCCCTCGGCGGCCGGCCCCTCGGAGACGCGAGCGGCATCTTTCTGCTCGATGACGGCTGCCGCCCCGAGGTCGAATCGACTCCCCGCATCGGCCTGAGCGTAGCCAAGGAGCTGCGTCTGCGATATATATGGCCGGGGAGCCGTTACCTGTCCCGGCCCCCGAGACGAGGAGTGCAAGCCTTGAAAGGACGGGAGACTCGACAGAAGCGGAGGCTGGGTGGCTAAGCTCGGAAGGTTGTACGACATAGCGGTGCAGGCGGGGATCGAGAACGACGCCCGCGGGCGGCAGGGGATCGACCGTGTGCTGGAATCATCCCGCAAGGATTACGAGGACCTCCCCGAACGTCGCCGCTGGGAGTTCGATCCCGAAAGCCTGGATAATCCCTACTCCGACACCCGCATTCTGCTTGGCAACCGCGAGACCGAGGTGAAGAAGGCGCTCGTGGGCATCGACATCGGGGTGGGGGAGGTGCTGCTCGCGGAGCGCCTCAACCAGAAGGGCCGAGGGATCGATCTGCTGGTGGCCCATCATCCCGAGGGCCGCGCCCTTGCCGACCTGCCCGCGGTGATGAGCCTGCAGGCGGACATCTGGGCGGCGCAGGGCGTGCCGGTGAGCTTCGGCGACGCCGTCATCGGCGAACGCATGTTCGAAGTCCGCCGCCGGTTCCACGCCACGAACACCGAGCAGACCGTCATGGCCGCCGAGTTGCTCGACCTGAACCTCTTCTGCTGCCACACCCCGGCGGATAACTCGGTGAATACCTATCTGCAGAAGATTCTCGACGCGCTCGACGCCCAGGCCACGGTGGGCGACGTTCTGGACAGGCTCAAGGAAGAGCCCGAGTACCGGACCGCCGTGCTCCAGGGGAGCGGGCCGATACTCTTCACCGGGGACGAGAAGCGCCGGGCGGGCAAAATCATGGTGGAGATGACCGGGGGCACGGAAGGTCCCGTTGCCTCGCTCGAGCGGCTGGCCGATGCGGGGGTGGGCACCATCGTGAGCATGCACTTGACCGAGGAGCACCGGAAGAAGGCGGAGGAGCTGCATATCTCCACGGTGGTCGCCGGGCACCTGGCCTCCGACTCCCTGGGCATGAACCTCGTGCTCGACCGCTGGGAGCAGGAGGGGGTCGAGCTGGTGCCCTGCTCCGGGTTCATCCGCGTTAGCCGGAACTAGAGGCCGCGCCGGAAAACGCGCGCCCGCGCGCGCCTGGGCGCGGCTGCGCGGCTGGCTGCGCGGCTAGGGCTGAGCGTAAACCGTTAGCCGGACCGCGCTGCCCGCGGGAGCGCGGTTGCCGGGCCCGGGATCCTGTGCCGCCACTCGGCCGACTTCCTGTCCTTCGGGCACGGCGATGGGGGAAACCACCGCCTCAAAGCCGGCCTGCTTGAGCTTGGCCGTCGCCTTCTGAGCCTGCAGGCCGACGACGTCGGGCACCGGGACGCCGGCTCCCGTGGTGCTGGTGCTCTGGCCGGCCGGTCCCGAACTGACGATCACCGTGACGGTGGCGCCGCCCGCAGCCTCTGCGCCCGCTTCCGGTTCCTGGCCTATCACCACACCGGCATCGGCCTCGGAGGGCTGGTCAGAACGCGCCCCCAGGAGGCCCGCCTCTTCCAGCTTGGCCAAGGAGTCTTCGTAACTCAGGCCGCTCAGGTCAGGTACCTTCACCTTGGCCCGAGAGCCGGAGGCCACCGTGAGGGTTACCGTCTCACCCTGCAGGAGCTGCGTGCCCCCGGCCGGAGCCTGCTCGAGCACCTCGCCGGCCTTCGCTTTTCCGTCCCGCTCGATGACCTCCACGGTGTAGCGCAGGTCCTGCAGCTTCTCCTTGGCGAGCGCCACGTCTAGTCCGACCACATCCGGGACCTCGAGCTGCTCGGGGCCGTGCACGTCGCATCGCCTCTCGGGCAGCATGCCTTCCAGGAACTCCGCCTGACGGACTTCCGGGCACCACTGCGTGGCCAGCAGCCCGGTATCGACGCAGATCTCCACCGACTGCCACTCGACGCCCTCCGGTTTGGGGAAGTCGGTCGGCTCGACGCCCTCCAGCGCCGCCTTCATGTAAGCCGCCCAGATGCGGGCCGGGAAACTGCCCCCGGTCACCTTCTCCCCGTGGACGTCGGTCATCTCCTCTTGCGCATCCATGTGGCCGACCCAGACGGCGGTGACCAACTCGGGCGTGTAACCCACGAACCAGGCGTCCCGATATTCCTGGGTGGTCCCGGTCTTGCCCGCGGCCGGGCGGCCGATGTCCGCCGCGCGCCCGGTGCCGTGGTCGATTACGCCTTTCAGCATCTCGGTCAGGGCGAAGGCGTGGCGCGAATCCATCACCCGGTTCTTCACCAGGCGGTTCGTATCCAGAATTCGGCCTTCGGCATCTTCGACGCGGGTGATGGTGATGGGGTAGAGGGGATGCTCTTCCTCAAAGGCGATGCTCCCCGATAGGCGGTAACCGCCGGTGGCGATGCTCCCGTACGCAACGGCCATCTCCATCGGAGAGACGCCTTCTCTCAGGCCTCCCAGCGCAATGGCGGGCACTGCCTGCAGCTCGCTCTCGATGCCCAGCTTTGCCGCCGTGCGCACCACTTCGGAGGCGCCCACATCCATGATCAGCCGGGCAAAGGCCCCGTTACTCGAGCGGGCGGTGGCCTCGGACAGGGGGATCGTTCCCAAATTGGAAGACTTCACCCGCCAGTCGTCGCCCCCCTCGATGGCGAGCGTGGCCGGACCCGACTCGTAAACCGTGCCCGGGCCCATGCCCTGTTCGAGGGCGGTGGCGAGCACAAAGGGTTTGAAGCTCGAACCCGGCTGCCTCTTGGCCTGGGTGGCCAGGTTGAACTTCTGCTCGGCGAAGTTCTGGCCGCCGACCATAGCCACTACTTCACCGGTGCGCAGGTCCAGCGACACGAGCGCGGCATCGGGATCACCCTCGCGGTCTAGCAGGGTCTTGACGGCCGTCTCGGCCGCGGCCTGCCGCTTGGGGTCAACGCTCGTGTAGACCCGCAGCCCACCGTTCAAAACCGTATTGGACCCGTAGCGCGCCACCAGTTGCTCCCGCACCAGCTCGACCCAGTAGGGCAGCCGCTGCTCGCCGCCTCGGCGGGACGGCGCCAGTTCGAGGGGGGTGGTCAGCGCGGTCTCGAGTTCCGCGGCCGTCAGGAAGCCCTGCCGGAACATCTTGTTCAGAATGGCATCTCGGCGCTGCAGCACGTCTTCCGGATTCACCCGGGGCGAAAGCCTTCCCGGGGCCTTGGGAATGGCTGCCAGCAAAGCGGCCTGAGCGGGCACGAGATCGGCGGCGTGCACGCCGAAGTACTCCTTCGAGGCCGCCTCGACCCCGTAGGCGCCTTCGCCGAAATAGATGGTGTTCAGATACTCGTTGAGGATCTTGTCTTTGGTCCAGCGCTTCTCCAACTGGTAGGCGAGGGCCGCCTCTTTGATCTTCCGGTCGATGGTCTGCTCGTCCGAGATGTAGGCGTTCTTGACGAACTGCTGGGTGATGGTCGAACCGCCCTGCACGATCTCGCCCTTCTGCAGATCGGTAAGCAGAGCACGCACGATACCGAGCAGGTCGACGCCCTGGTGTTCGTAAAAGCGCTCGTCTTCCACGGCGACCACGGCGTCACGCATCACCGGGGCTATCCGGTCGCCGGGCACGATCTCCCGGTTTTCCACCCCGTGCAGTTCGGCGAGGAGTTCGGGTGCTTCACCGCCCGAGTACACCTTGGTGGTCTGCGGCGCGACGAACTCTTCCTGGGCTTCGAGAGAAGGCAGGTTGCCCGCCAGCGCGACGTAAAGGCCGGCCCCGGAGGAGATCAGCGCCACCACCGAAAGCAGGGTCAGCAGAACCAGCAGGCGCAGGAATCTACCCCGCCGGGTTCTCCGCTTTTGTGTCCGTCTCCGACGCTCGTTGGACATATGCAAGGCCCTCTTCAGCCGCTCGTCGCTCACCGGGTGCGCTGCCTATAGTACCTGCCGACGGCGGCCCCTGTGGTATTCTGGCCGCCGCCCGAGAAGCCCTGCAGTTCGACGAGAACGGAACCCCCATGAGCGACGAGCCGCTTACCCTCGAGAACCTGCCCGCGGATCTGCGCGAGGAGTACCAGAATCTCATCACCGGCACCGTCGACGTTCTCCCCGCCGAGGATCTGTTGCAGAGGCTGCTTCGGGCCCGCACGGAGGGCCGTCCGCTCCGGGCCAAGCTGGGCGTGGACCCCACGGCCCCCGATATCCACTTGGGCCACACCGTGGTCCTCCGCAAGCTCGCCCAGTTCCAGGCGTACGGGCACACCGCCGTGCTCATCATCGGCGACTTTACCGCCAAGGTCGGCGATCCCTCCGGCCGATCCAAACTTCGGCCCCGGCTCGAGGAAGAGACGATCGAGAAGAACGCCGCCACCTATGTGGAGCAGGCGGCCAAGGTGCTCGACATGGATCGGGTCGAATTGGTCAGAAACAGTGACTGGCTTTCGCCGCTCAAGATGGACGACGTGTTGCGCCTGAGCGCGGTGGTGACCGTGGCCCGGATGCTCGAGCGAGATGATTTCGCCAAGCGCTACGCGGGCAACGAACCCATCTCCATGCTCGAGTTCATGTACCCGTTGCTCCAGGGCTACGACAGCGTGGCCGTGCGGGCGGACGTCGAACTGGGGGGAACCGACCAGAAGTTCAACCTCCTCATGGGCCGCAATATCATGGACGCCTACGGGCTCGAGCCCCAGAGCGTGATGACGGTACCGCTGCTTGCCGGCACCGACGGGACCCAGAAGATGTCCAAGACCTACGGCAACTACGTCGGGGTCAACGAAGCGCCCGAGGATATGTTCGGCAAGATCATGTCCATACCTGACCGGCTGATGGTCACCTACTGGACACTGCTGACCGGCGCACCATATAGAGAGATAGAGGACGTGCAGCGCCGCCTGGACAAAGGCGCCTACCATCCGGCCACGGCCAAGCGCGATCTGGCCGAGCGGATAACCTCCCTCTACCATGGGTCTGCCGCGGCAACTGCCGCCCGGGAACACTTCGATCGGGTGTTCCGCGAGCGCGAACTGCCCGAGAATCTCGCCGAGGCCGCGCTGCCCGCGGAAGCCCTCAAAGACGGGAAGGTCTGGCTCCCCCGCCTGCTCAACCTCACCGGTCTGGCCGCTTCCAACGGGGAGGCACGCCGCCTGCTCGAGCAGGGAGCCGTGCGTGTCAACGACCGGGTGATCACCGAGTCCGAGGCCGAGCTATCTCCGGAAGAAGTCCGTGGCGCGGTCATCCAGGTCGGTAAGAGGCGCTTCCTCCGCATCTCCGCATGAACGTGGCCTAATCCCAGCCGCTTTCCCCATTAGGACTTTGGTCCCATATCGCTTTTTGCGCACAGGGGTTACTGTCGGATTACGGTCCCGCGATAGGGTCATGGAGGGAGGCAGGTCTTGAGAAGAATAGGGTTAATGCTCGCCGCGTTTCTGGTCCTTGCGTTGATTTCCGGCTGTGGGGACGACGGGGGGGCGCCCTCGGCTTCGAGCGTGGCCGAACCAGGGAACGGGACCGGAGCTTCCGCGTCCTCAGAACCGGTTGCAAGCACTACCACTACGAGCGTCTTGGCCGATGTATCGTGGGCTGCTCCGAGCTCAGAAATCTCGTCGACGTTCGATGCTCTCGCGCAAGAGTATCCCGGCGTTGTAGCCTTCAAGCCTACTGAGTTGCCCGCGGGAACCGCCCTGGCAGATAACTGGTGGCCGGTCGCTCTGGCCGAAACCAGCTCGGCTGGGAGTGAGGATGTCAATCCTCGAGTGGTCGAAGGGGAGCCCCCGGAAGTCCGCATCGTGTTGCGCGTCGATGACGCCTGGCTCGAGGTAATCGAAGGCGTTCAGGGGGACCTGGGTAATCTTCCCGGCCGTGACGCCGGTACGGTCGCGGGAAATTCGGCCTCGGCGCATGACGCGCTGGGCGCGGTCATCGTGCAGTGGAGCCAGGATGGGCTGTGGTACGCCGTGGTTGGGCGCGGCCTTCCCGAGGAAGCGGTTCAGAGAATCGCCAACCGGATGCAGGCGGCGCGGTAGAGGGCTCCTTTACAGCGTGCTTGACGTGGGCTGGGGGGGTGCTACAATACGTCTCGCAGCGGCGAGCGGTCCATGAGACGCCCGGCGAGTCCGGGGTTCCCAGGGGCCGCTTTTGTTAGCTCCCGATACGGCGAAGAGGCCTTCCAAGGCGTCTTCGAGCGAGTTGGAATTGAGTTGACACGCAGGCCTCGAACACGTATAATGCGTTGTTCAGAGAATGGGAGTCACCACTGACATCCAAGGCTTGAGCGAGGCGCGCAACTAGAGCGGATTGCAAAATCCGGCCTTCTTGCGAGCCGCCTCGGGGACATTGCCGAAGCGGCTTTGTTTGTGCCCGGAGAACGTGGGGAAGATCTTCATTCTTCAGGGTTGACGCCCCCGCAGGGGGGTGGTAGATTACCCGGCCGCGCCAAATGAGCGCGATGGTCTTTGAAAACTGAGTAGCGTGCACGATCGATTTATGTGACACACATAATCGATCTGCCAGCAAACAATGATCAAGGGTTCACGTCCCAAACGGGATCGTGAATACCCCGGTTCGAATCCCCATTCGTGGGGAGTTCGACAACAACTTTGAGAGCTAATTCGAGCTCTCGTGAGTTAGATCCGAGCTTCGGCTCGTATCGCAAATACTTCACGGAGAGTTTGATCCTGGCTCAGGACGAACGCTGGCGGCGTGCCTAACACATGCAAGTCGAGCGAGAAACCACCCTTCGGGGTGGGAGTACAGCGGCGAACGGGTGAGTAACACGTGGGTAACCTGCCCTAAGGACTGGGATAACTCCGGGAAACCGGGGCTAATACCGGACGTACTTGCGCTTCTCAAGTAGCGTAAGTAAAGGTAGCTTCGGCCTCCGCCTTAGGATGGGCCCGCGGCCTATCAGCTTGTTGGTGAGGTAACGGCTCACCAAGGCTACGACGGGTAGCTGGTCTGAGAGGACGATCAGCCACACTGGGACTGAGACACGGCCCAGACTCCTACGGGAGGCAGCAGTGGGGAATCTTGCGCAATGG
>JADQBG010000018.1 GCA_016278725.1 Actinomycetota bacterium | reverse complement strand
GGCGCCGGCTGGGGCGCTGCCGGCCGGCGGCGCCGCCGGCGGCCGTGGCGCTGCCTACAGCTGCAGGCTGAGGTTCGACAGAAACGCCGGAAGCTGCGGTTCGCTCCAGAGCGCGACCGAACCTGCCGCGCCAAGCAGGAGAATGATCCCGATATAAGCCAGATCGGCTCGGCGTTCCAGAGCCGCCAGGAAGAAGGCCAGAAGGAAACCGCTCAACAATAGGTAGAGCAGGAGACTGAGGAGCAGGCTACTCATCTCGATCCTCCTTCCGGAGCCAAACCCGCTTGGCGGGCAGCTTCGAGAACCGGCCGGGCGTCTCCCCTTGGTCTGGTTCTCGCTTACATCTAGTACTCTACGAGAGCAGCCGTCGCCCAACATCAGCCGGGAGGGGGGCTTTTCTCACCGGTCATATGGCTAGTTCTGGGGGCACAGGCCAATTCTGGGGGCAGGGCCAGTTCTGGGGGCACAGGCCAATTCTGGGGGCAGGGCCAGTTCTGGGGGCGGGGGCCGTTTCACAGGCAGGGCAGGAGGTTCGGACGATGTGGGTCACAACGCATTTCTTTGCCGGAGCGGCGCTGGCCGGGGCCGTCCGCCCGCGGCGGGCGCCCTGGGTGGGTATGGCCTCGCACGCGGTCCTGGACGCCGTGCCCCACTGGGACTACACCCGCGATTCCCGGCGCCGCTACTGGGCGGCTCTCGACGTCGCCGTGACCACGGTCGCGTTGGTGGGTCTCTTGGGGACGGGGCGGATCGGCCCAAAGCAGGCGGTGGGGGGCTTGGCGGGCGCGCTTCCCGACCTGGACGTATTGGGGGCGGTGCTGCCCGTTCCCGATAGCCCGCGGCTCTTCCCCAGCCATCTGCGGGGCTTTCCCCACGGACGTGCGGGCATGAAGAAGGGGATCCTCGTTCAGGTGGGGCTGGTATTGCTCGCGCTTAGGTGCATGCGCAAGAGGGGTTGACGCACTTTTGGGTCGACCGGCGCGGGCGGGCGCCTCTACTCTGCGGCCCCGTCTACTCGGAGGCGCCTCTACTTGGCGGCGGCGCCGGCCTTCTCGAACCGGAACTTGGCGGCCTTCAGGCTATCCGGCACCTCGCAGGGATAGTCCCCGCTGAAGCAGGCGGTACAGAACGAACCTTGGGGAACGCCCGTCGCCTTCAGCAAACCCTCCAGCGAGAGGTAGGCCAGGCTCGTGGCCCCAATCTCGGCAGCCACTTGGTCCACGCTGCGCTCGAACGCGATGAACTCGTCCTGGCTCGCCATGTCGATCCCATAGAAGCAGGGAAAGAGGATCGGAGGCGAGCTGATCCGCAGGTGGATCTCGGCGGCGCCCGCATCGAAGAGCATCTGCACGAGCTTGCGCGTGGTGTTTCCCCGCACGATGGAGTCGTCCACCACCACGAGTTTCTTCCCCCGGATGGCACTCACCAGCGGGTTGAGCTTCATGCGGATGCCCAGCTTGCGGAGCTCGTCGCTGGGGTCAATGAAGGTGCGGCCGATGTAGCGGTTCTTGATCAGCCCCTCACCGTAGGTGATGCCGCTGCGGGCGGAGTAGCCGATGGCCGCGGATATCCCGGTATCGGGCACGGGAATCACCAGATCCGCCTCCGCGGGCGACTCTTCCGCGAGGATCTCCCCCATCCGGCTGCGGGCCGCGTAAAGCGTTTGTCCCTTGACCACCGAATCCGGGCGGGCGAAGTAGATGAACTCGAATACGCAAAGCGACTCCTGGCGCCGGCCGACCACCTGCTCCACGTGGTAGCCCTCCTCGTTCAGCCAGCACAGCTCCCCGGGTTCGATCTCGCGCACCAACCGGGCCCCGATGATATCCAGGGCGGAGGTTTCGCTGGCCAGGACATAGCGGCCCTCGGTTTCGCCCAGCACCAGCGGGCGCACCCCGTAGGGGTCGCGGAAGCCGATCACCTCGTTCTCGGTGAGGAGCACCGCGCTGAAGGCTCCCCGCAGTTGGGGGATCACGGAGCGCAGGGCATCCTTGACGTCCTCGGCCGGATGCTCGGCCAGCAGGGCGGCGATGACTTCGGTGTCGGAGGTGGTCTCCAGGCCGGCGCCCCGGTCGGCCAACTGCTCGCGCAATTCGTCGGTGTTCACCAAATTGCCGTTGTGGGCCAGGGCGATGGCGGCGTGGTCGCGGCAGCGGTGCAGCGGCTGAGCATTGCGCCACTCACTGGAGCCGGTGGTGGAGTAACGCACGTGCCCGATGGCCAATTGCCCGGGCAAAGAGCGCAGGGTCTGCTCGTTGAAGACCTGGCTCACCAGTCCCATCTCCCGGTACACCATGATGTGCGACTGGTCGCTGACGGCGATGCCGGCGGACTCCTGCCCGCGGTGTTGAAGGGCGAAGAGGCCGAAAAAAGTTAGACGGGCAACGTCGCGCTCGGGGGCGTAGATACCAAAGACACCGCACTCTTCGCGCGGCGAATCCATTGCCGGGTGGTTGTCGAGCAGTTCCTCGTCCCGATCGTGATCGGGGCGGAGAGCAGGCAGGCTGTCTCCTTGGGGTATCACTTGTCTATTGAACCACTCCCAGGGGATTCTTCAAGGGCGCGGGGAATTCCGTGCTGATATGCGTCGGCCAGAGCGGCGAGCGAGACCTCCAATTCTTCGCCTGCGATCTCCAGGCTGAGGGCCTCGCCGCCCACGGTGCCCAGGCGGACGGAAGGGACGCCCAGAGTCTGCAGGCGCGAGCGCAGACTCTCCACCTGCTCCACCGGCACGCTGACCACCACGCGGGTGGGCGCCTCGCCAAATAGGGTCAGGTCCTGCCGCCCGCTGACCCGTCCCGGTACCCGGCTTAGGTCGATCCGCGCCCCGATTCCGCCGGCCACGCAGCACTCGGCCAGAGCCACGGCCAGTCCGCCGTCCGCGCAGTCGTGGGCGGAGCGCACGATCCCCTCACGGATGGAGCCGCGCACGGCC
This sequence comes from Actinomycetota bacterium, assembly GCA_016278725.1. GTDB lineage: Bacteria > Actinomycetota > Thermoleophilia > RBG-16-64-13 > RBG-16-64-13 > Soudan-30. Next base: position 54,650 of record JADQBG010000018.1, on the reverse strand, counting down.
TCCTGCAGAGCCAGTTCGGCCCGGAGCTCCACGTCGGGGATGCGGCCCTCGGCCTTACCGAACCAGCGCTTCTGGTATTCGGAGCCGTCCAGCGCGGGAGCCCCGTCGCCCAGGAGTAAGACGACGTCGCCCTGTTCCCGAAAGCGGATCTCCGCCCGGCGCTCGAATTGGGGCATGACGCCCAACATGCCCACCACCGGCGTGGGATAGATGGCTTCGCCAAAACTCTCGTTGTAAAAGGAGACGTTTCCCGAGATCACCGGTGTGCCGAAGGCCTCGCAGGCTTCGGACATGCCCTTGATGGCGCGGGCGAACTGAGAGGCGATGGGGGGCTTCTCCGGGTTGCCGAAGTTGAGACAGTTGGTGATGGCTATGGGCTCGGCGCCCGTGCAGGAAACGTTGCGCGCGGCCTCGGCGACCGCCGCTTTGCCTCCCCGGTAAGGATCGAGGTAGCAGTGACGCCCGTTGCCGTCCGTGCACACGGCGATGCCGGCTCCGCTCCGTTTGATGCGCAGCACGGCCGCGTCGCCGCCGGGGCCCTCCACCGTGTTCAGCTGAACCTGGTGGTCGTACTGTTCCCAGATCCAGCGCCGGCTGGCGATGTTGGGCGAGCCCAAGAGGTCCAGCAAGATCTCGGCGCAGGAACTATGCGGCCGGGGATACTCCGCGAGTTCGACGGGCTCATCCCGCTCGTGGGCGGGGCGCTCCTGCTCCACATCGTAGGTGGGAGCCTCGGCCAGGGCCAAGGCGGGCATGTCGGCCAAGCGCTCGCCCTCGTGGTACACGCGCAGGCGCTGACTGCCGGTGACCGCGCCCACGATGGTTGCGTCCAGATCCCAGCGTTCGCACGTCTCGCGCACGGCCTCCCACTGAGCCGGTTCGACGATCGTCAGCATGCGCTCCTGACTCTCGGAGATCATGATCTCCCATGGGGCCATGTCCGGCTCCCTCAGGGGCACCCGGTCGGTGTGGATGTCAATGCCCACCTCCCCCTTGGCCGCCATCTCGCTGGCCGAAGAGGTGATCCCCGCCGCTCCCAGGTCCTGCAGGGCCACGAAACGACCCGCCTGAAGCAACTCGAGACAGGCCTCCAGCAGTTTCTTCTCGGTGAAAGGATCGCCCACCTGGACGCTCGGCCGCTTCTCCTCGAGCTTCTCGTCGAACTCCTGACTGGCCAGCACACTGGCGCCGCCGATGCCGTCGCGGCCCGTCTTCGAGCCGATCAGCACCACATGGTTGCCCGGGCCCGCCGCCGTGCTGCGGATGATCTGGTCGTGCGAAACCACGCCCACGGTCATGGCGTTCACCAGGCAGTTGCCCTGATAGGCCTCCTCGAAGTGGACCTCGCCTCCCACCGTGGGAATGCCCATGCAGTTGCCGTAGCCTCCGATCCCGGCGACCACCTGCTCAAAAAGGTAGCGCTGCCTCGCGGTGCCGTCGGCCGGACCGGCGTCGGCCGCCGCGCTTGGTCCCGCCGCGCTCGGGGCCGCCGCGGCTCGGGCCGGCAGCGGGGCGATCTCTCCAAAGCGGAGCGAGTTCAGGTTGCAGATGGGGCGCGCGCCCATGGTGAAGATGTCGCGCAGGATCCCGCCCACTCCCGTAGCAGCCCCCTGATAGGGCTCGACCGCGGAGGGGTGGTTGTGGCTCTCGATCTTCATCGCGATCGCCAGTCCGTCGCCGATATCGACGATGCCCGCGTTCTCGCCGGGTCCCTGCAGCACCCGCTCGCCGCCGGTGGGGAAGCGCTTGAGCAGAGGGCGGGAGTGCTTGTAGCCGCAGTGCTCGCTCCACATCAACGAGTAGACGGCCAGCTCCACGTGGGTGGGCTCCGCCTCTTGAATCTGCCGGATCTGCTGGTACTCGCGGCCGCTAAGACCCAGTTCCTCGTAGAGTTCAGGCATTCAAGGTCTCCTGCTCCTCCGTTTCCGTGGTTTCTTCCGGCAACGGCCGGCAGTCCGGTCCGCAGTTGGGGATGTCGCGCCACTCGAGTTGGCTCTGGCAGACCCGGCATTCGCAGGTGCCCGGCAGGTGGCTCGGCCGGAAACTATTTTGGAAGCCGCAGCGCGGACAGATGGTATCGGTCATCGTTCGAGAATGTGGTCGATCAGCGAGCCGAAGACGCCGCGGCCGTCGGTCCCGCCCACTTGGTCCTCGCACACCCGCTCCGGGTGAGGCATCATCCCCAGGACGTTGCCGGTCTCGTTGACAATGCCCGCCACGTTGTCCACCGCGCCGTTGGGGTTGGCCTCGGCGGTGACGTTCCCCTGCTCGTCGCAGTAGCGAAAAACCACCAAGCCCTGCTCCTCGATCTGGCGAAGACTCTCCGAACCGGCGGTCCAGTTACCCTCGTTGTGGTTGACCGGGACTTGGATGACCTGGCCCACCTCGAACCGCCGCGTGAACGGCGTGTCGTTACGCTCCACCTTCAGATACTGCGGATGGCAGATGAACTTGAGCCCCCGGTTCTGCAGCAGCGCGCCATGGACCAGGTGCGCCTCCGCAAGGATCTGAAAGCCGTTGCAGATACCCAGCACCGGACCTCCCGCGCGGGCAAATGCCGCCACTTCCCGCATGATGGGACTAAAGCGCGCGATGGCCCCCGTCCGCAGATAGTCGCCGTAAGAAAAACCGCCGGGGAGCACCACCACGTCCGCACCGTCCAGGTCGTGGTCCTTGTGCCACAGATAGTGCGGCGCCGCCTCCGGAAAGGTGGAGAGGGCGTGGTGGGCGTCGTACTCGCAGTTGGAACCGGGAAACACCACGATCCCAAAATTGACCATACGCCGGGGGGCCTCTGCCCCTGGTTCAGCGGAGGCGGCCCCGCTGACGGTTTTCGCCGTCACTCTTTGCCGGCCTCACGGTCTTCCTTGGCGACCTCTTCTTTTCCCGAGGCGAAAGGATCGGCCGCGGTCCAGGGACTGGCCGCGTGCTCGCCGGCCTTGCTGGGGGGCTTGTCTTCCGACGTGATCACGCCCTCTTTACCCTTCTCGAAGTCCTCGTCGCCCTCGGCCTCAGGCTCGCCGCCTTCGGCCGCCTCCTCGCCGGAGGCGTAGGGATCCGCAGCCGTCCAGGGACTGGCCGCGTGCTCGCCGGCTTTGCGCGGTGTGTTCTCTTCGCCCACGATTACCTCCTCGGAGCCGCCGCAGCTCTCGTGCGGATACTCCCGGTCGTCCACGATTTCCACGAAGAAGTCCTCGATGATCGGATTGGCCAGCAGGCGACGGGACATCGACTCTATCTGGGCGTTGAGTTCCTCGCCCTCGGCGCCCTCGACCTCCAGGGTGATGTAGCGGCCCACGCGCACCTGGGAGACTCCCTCGAAGCCCAGCGCGGGCAAGGCCCGCTCGATGGTCACCCCCTGGGGATCCAAAATGCCCGCCTTCGGAGTGACATATACCGCTACTCTCGCCATCTGGTTCTCTCCCGCTCGTGGGTTAGGAGATGCGTCTGAGAACTTCCTCGTAGGCGTCCTCTACCCCGCCCAAATCCCGGCGGAACCGGTCCTTGTCGAGCTTCTCCCCCGTCTCGGAGTCCCAGAAGCGGCAGGTGTCCGGAGAGATCTCGTCGCCCAAGCGGATGACCCCGTCCGCATCCTTACCGAACTCGAGCTTGAAGTCGACCAGCGTGAGCCCCCGCTCCGCGAAGAAGCCCTTGAGCACGCTGTTGATCTTCACCGCCGCGGCGGTGGCCTTTTCCAAGTCCTCGCGGCTGATCACCCCGAGTTCGTCGAGGTGCGCCATGCACAGGAGCGGATCGCCCAGGGCATCGTCTTTGTAGTAGTACTCGACGATTGGCGGGTTCTTGAGGGGCGTCCCCTCGGGATAACCGATGCGCTTGGAAAGCGAGCCGGCGGCGACGTTCCGCACCACGAACTCCACCTGGAACATGTCCAGACGGTTGATCCGCATGGCGGTCTCGGAATCCTTGCCCAAGAAGTGGGTCTGGACCCCGTTCTCTTCGAGCAGAGAAAAGAGTCTGGTCGAAATGGCGTTGTTCAGACGGCCCTTTTCCTGGATGGTGCCCTTCTTCTTGCCGTCGAAGGCCGTGGCCGAGTCCTTGAAATCCTGGATGTAGACATCGGGGTCGTCGGTGGCGTAGACCACCTTGGCCTTACCCTCGTAGAGTTTCTCGCCTCGGGTCATGTCGATCCGCTCTCCTAACCATGTGGTGCCAAGAAATGGTGCCAGAGAATCCCATCATAACAGCCGGTTTCGCCGCCGCGAGCCCTGAGGGCAGACGGAGACGCAGACTCCGCAGGTCTGGGCGCCCGTGGTTTCTTTCAATCCGTGGCGGTAGTCGCGGCAGGCCCTTACGTCCATTCTCGAGCCTACCGGTTCGTCTTCGGAGAAGCTGCGCCCCAGAAGCGCTCCCGGAGGACAGGCCTCTACGCATTTCTCGCAGCTCCCGCAGTAGTCCCGCGGGGGTTCTCCCGCGGTAAGAAGCGCATCGGTGAGCACCGTTCCCAACCGCACCCGCGGACCGAAGTTGCGCGTGACCAAAAGGGCGCTCTTCCCGATCCAGCCGATCCCCGCAAGTCTCGCGGCCAGCTTGTGGGGCAACGGTCCCAGGAACTCGTCGCCGTCGACGTAGAGCGACGCGGGGATGGACACCGCCGAATGCCCCTCGTCCTGGAGCAGCCGGGCAATCTCCAGCCCTATCTGGTCGAGGCTGCCGTTCACGGTCTTGTATATGTGGGCGTCGTAAAGCCGGGCGGTCACGGGCTCCCGGTGGCCTTCGGGTAGATCATCCACCAAAGCGTCCTGCAGCCTCATGGCGAAGGAGACCGCGCGGGGGAAGCGGGAGAGACGAGGTCCCCCCTGCGCCTCCACCAGGGCACGAGCCTTCGGCTGCGACAGATCGGCGACTCCCAGATCGCAGGCGCCGGCGCTGATGGCCAGGCCGTAGATCTCCTTTTCCAACATCTCCAGCGACTGTTCGCTCATCCGGAGCCTCCTACTCAATAAGCCCGTACCTGAGGTTCGAACTGGTCGATTACCACCGGTTTGTAGTCGAGCCGCGGACCCTCCGGCGTCCAGAAGGCCAGCGTGTGCTGCAACCAACGCTCATCGTCGCGCTGGGGGAAGTCCAGGCGGGTGTGGGCCCCCCGGGATTCCTCGCGGGCCAGGGCCCCCTCGGCTCCTGCGAGCGCCACATCAAGCATACGCTCCAGTTCCAGCACGCGCAGCACGTCCAGGTTGAAGACCAGGCCGGTTGCCCGCACTCCGACCTTCGGGTAGCGCTCCCGCAATTCACGCAGGAGGGCGACCGCCCGTTCCAGCCCGTCCCCGCTACGATACACCTGCACGTAGTCGTCCATGGTCTCGGTGACCAGCCGCCGGATCTCATAGGGATCTTCCGTGCTGGTGCGCCGGGTCAGCTCCTCTATGCGCCTCTCCAAGGCACGCACCCCGTCGGCCACCGCCCGGGACCCGATCTCTTCGGACCGCGGCTCCAGACCCAGCACGTACTTGCCGGCCGTCTCTCCCACCCGCTTGCCAAAGACGATGGTTTCGAGCAGGGAGTTGCCGCCCAGCCGGTTGGCGCCGTGAACCGACACGCAGGCACACTCTCCGGCGGCAAAGAAGCCCTCCAGTTGCGTGTGGCCGTCGTAGTCCGCGTCGATGCCGCCCATGGAGTAATGCTGGCCCGGCTGGATGGGAATCGGCGTCTCCACCGGATCGATGCCGGCGAAGTGCAGGCAGATGTCGCGGATGCCGGGCAACCGCTCCTCGATCACCTGTTCGCCCAGATGACGCAGATCGAGGTCTACGTAGGGCTTGCCCTCGATGCCCCTGCCCTCGTTGATCTCGGTCTGGATCGAGCGGGCCACCAGATCGCGCGGGGCCAATTCCATGAAGTTGGGCGCGTACTTGGACATGAAGCGTTCGCCCTGGCCGTTCACCAGGTAACCGCCCTCGCCCCGGCAGCCCTCGGTCATCAGGATGTTGGTGCCGTAAAGCGTGGTGGGATGGAACTGGACGAACTCCATGTCGAGGATGGGCACCCCGGCCTGGTAGGCCAGGCCCACCCCGGTGCCGGTATTGATCAGGGCGCTGGTCGAGCGGCCGTACACCCGGCCCGAACCTCCCGTGGCGAAGATCACCGCGTCGCCGAGAAAGCCTTCGAGCGTCCCCCGCCTCAGGTTGTAGGCGACGATACCCCGGCAGGCTCCGCCCTCGACCACCAGGTCCTGCACGTAGTACTCGTCGTAGATGGTAAGACCGCGGGCGATTGCCTGCTGAAACATGGTGTGGAGCAGGTAGTGGCCGGTCTTGTCCGCACCGTAGCAGGCGCGCGGATAGCCGGCCCCGCCCAGGGCGCGCTGAGCGATGGTGCCGTCATCGAAGCGGCTGAAGGGCGTACCCCAGTGCTCCATCTCGTAGATCCGGCCGGGCGCGTCCTGGCACATGATTCTGATCGCGTCCTGGTCGCCCAGGTAGTCCGAGCCTTTGACCGTGTCGAAGGCATGCAGATCCGGATTATCGTCGCGGCCTTCGGGGTGATTGCCCAGGCTGGCGTTGATGCCGCCCTGGGCCGCCCCGGAGTGAGAGCGGACCGGATGCACCAGCGAAACCACGGCACAATCGGCGCCCAGTGAGGTGGCCTCGACCGCGGCGCGCAGCCCGGCGAGGCCTCCTCCCACGATCACGATTTGATGACGGTGCACTCAGGCCTCCTGATCTGACTGGTCTCTAAGCTCCGGAGTTGGCGGCGGACGACGGAGAGCCCACGTCGGCAAGCAGCGCGCGCACCTTTTGTCCCGCCACCGGCATGGGCCACAGCCGCTCGAGCAGCACCGCCGCCTCTGCCTCCGGCAGCCGGGTTTGGGCAAGGACGGTGAATTTGTCGCGCAGTTCCTCATCGGTCAGGGGATTCTCCGGGTCCCCTTTGGGAAAGTCGATCCGCCCCTCCAGCCGGCGCCCGTCAACGGTGAGAACCTCGACCCGCGAGGCCCACCGGCGGGGGTAGAGCTCGTCCAGCGCCGGGTCGGCCGAGAAATCCATCCGCTCGGCCAGGGCGAGGACCTGGGGATCCTCCAGAGTTTCCTCGGTGAAAGCCCCCAGGTCCAGCCGGCCCCGAAGCGCCGCCTGGGCCAGGCAGAAGGGCAGGTTGAACTTGGCCGCCCAGGGCGAGGTGGGCAGGACGTCCTTGAGCCGTTCGTAACCCCCGGTGTAGAGGAAAGCATGGACCGCTTCCAGATCCCCGGCGGTGAGGCGGTGTTCGCGCATCACCTGCAGCAGGGCGTCGACTGCCGGATGGGTGTGCCGGCAGGAAGCGTGATATTTGAAGGATACCTCCGGCGTCTTGAACCGGGTGAAGCCGGCCGCGCCGTCCGCTGCCGCGCCGTCCCCGCCCATCCCCTCGAGCAGTTTCTCGCGCCAGCGGCGCTCGAGACGGTCCCAGTCCGCGGGCTCGAGTCTGCGGCCGCCGTCGCGGTAGGCGCCTGCCAGCGTGGTCGCCGGGATCAGCGACTTATCACCCAGGAGCACCTCGGTGGGGCCGGTGAACCCCTGCGAGGCGAGCAGGGCGGCCAGCAGCCCGTTTTGCGCGGCCTTCGCCGTGTGGAGCTGCTTGGTCATGGTGCCCTCTTCCAGGAACTGCCACAGGCCGGCCGCCTGAGAGCCCGCATTGCCCATGGCCCAGAGCAACGCCTCTTCATCCAAGCCCAGGAGAACCCCGGCGGCGACGGCGGCGCCGAAGGCGCCGGCCGTCCCCGTGGTGTGGAAGTACACGTAGTGCTCGGGACCCAGGGCCTCACCGATCCGAAGCGAGACCTCGTAACCGGCCAAGCAGGCGGTCAGCAGTTCCTCCTCGGTGGCATCGAGCGCCTCCGCGAGGGCCAGCGCCGCGGGAAAGACGCAGGTCGCCGGGTGGTAGATGGAACCGTTGTGCAGGTCGTCCATCTCCACCACATGGCTGGCCGCCGCATTGACCAGGGCGACAGCGAGCGCGGGGGCCCGCCGGAAGTCGGTAAATATCGTGCCCACCCCGTCTGCACCCCAGGCGTGCCCCGCTTCGGCGTCGGTGCGACCGGGCACGCCGGTGGCGCCGCCATACACCCGGGACACCCGGTCCAGGGTGCTCGCCTGCTTCGACCGGGATCCGGCGAGGGCCGAGGCCACCCAATCCAGGAAGAGATCCTTGATCTGCTTGCGCGCCTCGGGGGACGCGTTCTCCCAGCGCAGCGCCAGTGCGGCGCGGGCGAGCTGAGCTTCGGGGGGCGTGTTCGTCATTCGTTCGTCTCCTCGTCGGCGGTATCGGCGCCGCCGGCTGCGCCATCGCTGCCGCGGCCGGCGCCTGCGCTGGAACTCGCGGTCCCGTCCCGCTCGGCCACGTGCGCCGCCACCTGTTCCGGGGTGCGCTCGGCCGCAGGCTCCTGCGGGATCTCCCCGGCGGCGCGCAGGCGAATGGCCTCGATGGGTTTGTGGTCGAAGGCGCGGTCTTTCGCGACCAGCACGGTGACCGGCACCTCCAGGTGCTGGATCATCACCGTGTCGTGCCCCACGCAGAGGGCCATCAGAATGGCCAGATCGACCGGGGCCTCGTTCAAGAGCTTGGCCTGGGCGACCGGGTTGCACATGGGCTCAAAACCACCCGGCCGCACCTTGTCCTCATCGGCAAGTCCGAGCAGTTCCTCCTTGGCAATGGAACCGGTCTTGCACATCACCGACGTCACACGGAATCCCTGCTCCTCCAGATAACGATGGTACATCTCGGCCTCGTCGCGCACGGTCACGCAGAAGGCCAGTCCCAAGTGCTCGTAGCCCATGCGCTTGGCGAAAGCCACGGTTTCGTAGGCGCGGTCCCAGATGCGGTAGCCGTAGTGCTCGACAAAGGCCGCCTGGCGGGACATCTCCTTGAGCCCGGGCTCGGCGTAGCGCTCCCGTACCTCTTCGCGAAGCGCCCGCCGGCTCACGCGGCAGTCGGGGTCGCCTTCGTAGCAGCGCTGGCCCAGGTCGCAGACCGCGCAGTAGACCTTGCTGTCTCGCTTCAGAGCCAATTCCTACTCCTTACCTTCTGCCGTCTCCAGGACGCGGCGGGCCCTCTCCACCACGGGCGCATCGACCATCAGGCCGTCCACGGTCACGACCCCGCCGCCGGCCTGGTCAAAAGCGGCGACGATCTCCCGAGCGCGCTCTATCTCTGCCTCCGTGGGAGCGAAGGCGCGATTGATCACGTCCAACTGGGCCGGGTGGATGGCCAGCTTGCCGGTCATCCCCAGGGTGCGCACGGCGGTGCACTCCTCGGCCAGACCCTCATCGTCGCGGAAATCGCGGTAGACCGTGTCGACCGCCTGCACTCCGGCGGCCGAAGCGGCGTTCGCCATCATCGCCCGGGCGAAGAAGAGCTCGGTCCCGGCCTGCGTGCGCTCGGTGCCCAGAGAAAGAGCGTAGTCCTCGCCGCCAAAGGCCAGCGCCACGACCCGCGGCCCCTCGGCCAATTCCAAGGCGTTCAGGATCCCGCGAGGCGATTCCAGCTGAGGAACCACCACGATCGATCCGAGCTTGAGACCCGTCGCCTGCTCGGCCCGTCCCAAGGCATCGTCGAGTGCCCAGAGCTGCTCCGGCTCCACCGTGAGCGGGAGCATCACCCCGTCCAGGCCGGGCTTGACCACGTTGGCCAGATCCCGCTCGCCGCCGCCGGTGTCCAGATCGTTGATGCGCACGAAGATGCGGGCCTTGCCGGTGTCCCCTCCCAAGGTCCGAGAGACCAGGCCGCGGGCCTGATCCTTCTCGTCCGGAGGCACCGCGTCCTGCAGATCGAGGATGATCGCGTCCGCCCCGAGGGTCGGCACCTTGGCCACCATCTTGTGGCTGTGGCCCGGCACGAACATCCAACTGCGCAGCCTCAGATCCATCATCGGACTCCTGTCGCTCGGGGAGTGAGGCCCTCCTATGCCCGAGCCTCCGCTTCATCGATATAGAGCCGGCGCACCTCGACGGCGTCCGGCAGTGCCTCCCAGCATAGGCCGCAGAGCGTGCATTCGTCGACCTGCTCCTCGTCGACCGCGGCGCCGCCTTCGCCCTCGACGAAAATGTCCACCGGGCAAAGTGAGATCAACCGGCGGCAACCTTCGTGCGCCGCGCACTCCTCGTCCTTGAGGTAGACCGCGATGAACTCACCCATTGAGGGCCTCCTTCACGAGTCCGGGCAGCGCGGACAACTCCTCCACGACGGTGACTCCCGCCTCGGAGAGGATGCGCGCCTTGGCTTCGGTGGTATCGGCTTCGCTCTGCACCAGAGTGGCGGCGTGCCCGAAGCGCACTCCCCGCATCTGATCCACGAACTTGCCGGCGATGAAGATGAACAGGGGAAGGCGAGAGGGCCGCTCGCGAAGCCGAGCGGCCAGGGCAGATTCCATGGCGCCCCCGGGCTCGGTGAAGAGCACCAGGGCGTGGGTCTCGGGATCGGCTTCGAAGACGTCGATCAGGTCGGCGAACTGCGAGCCCACGATGGGGTCGCCGCCCACGCTTACGCAGGTGGACTGGCCGAGCCCGTTCACGGTCAGCAGATTGGCGATCTCGGTGGTCATGCCTCCGGAGCGGCTCATGACCCCCACGTTGCCGGGCACGTAGCTCTTGCGCACGTCCTCGGCGGGACCGCCCACCATGCCCAGCCGGCTCTTGCCGGGGCTGATCACGCCCAGGGAGTTCGGACCGATCATCCGCGCTCCGCGCAGGCGGCAGAGCTCCACGATCTCGACGACGTCCCGCCGGGGCACCCGCTCGGTAACCACCAGCAGCAGCCGGATGCCGTTCTCGATCGCCTCGAAAGCTGCGTCTTTGACGAAGGGCGGCGGCACCGAGATGATGGTGGCGTCGACCCGAAACCTTTCGGTCAGTTCGCGCACGGTGTCGGTCACGGGCAGGCCGAAGACCTCCTGGCCCCCCTTGCCCGGAGTGACGCCGCCGACGATGCGGGCGCCGTAGTCGAGCGAATCCTTGGTGAAGGAGGCGGCCTCCCGGCCGGTGATCCCCTGCACGATGATGCTGGTGTCCTTGTCCACGAGTATGGCCATCAGCGCTCACCTCCTGCGCCCGCGACCGCCATCTTCGCGGCCTGATCGATCGAAACGGTGCGGTCCGCGTACGGCACTCCGTACTTGCGAAGCAGGGCAAAGCCGTCCTCTTCCCAAGCGCCGGGAATGCGGAAGATGGCGATCTTCTCCGCGGGATCCAAGCCCAGCTCGAGGATCCCCTTGACCACCCCGCGGGCGACCAGGTCAACTCGAGTGTTCGAGACCACGTTCATGATGACGGCGATGCGCTCCACGTCTTCCCGCGAGAGCAGCAGCTTGGTCAGCTCCTTGACCTTCCAGACCGAGGGGTTGCCGCCGATCTCGCAGTAGTTGGCGGGCTTGCCTCCGTGGCGCTGGACGGCGTCGAAGGCGGTCAGGCTGGCTCCTCCGCCGCCGATCAGCAGCCCCAGGTTCCCGGGAAACTCGACCATGCGTCCGGCCACCCCCCGGTGGTCGGCCGAATCGATCTCCTCGGCCTTGCGTTCCAAGGGGCTCCGTTCGCGGGCATCGGCGTCGCGGCCCTCCAGGCCGAACTGCTTGACCAGGTCCGCGTGGCGGTAGAGAGCGTCGTCGTCGAGTTCGACGTGGACGTCGAGCGCCACGAGTTTGCCTTCGGGCGTCAAAACCAGGGGGTTGATCTCGGCGAGGATGCAGTCATAGTCGCGGAAGAGACCGGCGAGCTTGGTGAAAACCCCGGTCATGCCCGAGAGCAAGCGGCCCTGGAGTCCCGCCGAGGCCAGCAGTTCCTTGAAGCGGAAGCCACTCGCCGGGAGCAGCAAGGGAATCTCGGCCTTGACCGCGGCTCCGGCCTGCTCCACGTCGATTCCTCCGGCCTGGCTGAACACGGCAACCGCGGACTTGGCCGCGGAGTCGTAGGTAATGCCCAGATAGAACTCCCGGTCGAACTGGGTTCTGGGCTCGACCAGCACCGTCTCCACCCGGTGACCCCTGATCTCGCTGCCGAGGAGCCGGGTCAGTTCGGAGTTCAGTTGATCCGCATCTTCCGCGAAAGCGATGCCTCCGGCCTTCATCCGGCCACCGGTCAGCACCTGGCTCTTCACCGCGGCCGGGAAGGTAGCCGCACCGGCTGCCGACTCCGCGTCTGCGGCGGACCCGCTGCTCACCAGCGTTCCCTTCGGCACCGTGATTCCCGCCTGCTCGAGCAAGGTCTTGCCTTCATGCTCGTAAAGCCGCACCCCTACCTCCCAATCTTTGAATCGCCCGTCTTTTCCGCATTTGTGGGGAAAGGCGGATTCCTCTACAAAAAAATCCAGCCGCGAGGAGCCCCACGGGCTACCTGGACTGGATTAGCGTGCTCCACGGACCCCCGGCCAAGAGCCGGGCTGGCGGAGCAAATCCTCGGACGTCGGGGGAAACGGCTCGCCTTGCGACGTCGGCCGGGTCCACCCTCAGTTCCCTCTCATAGTAACAGACGTCACCCGGGGAACGAAGACCGAGCCTTAAGCTCTCATTCCCGCGGGAATGTCCGGATGTGCTCGCGGTAGCGCAGGGTCAGATCGCGGAAGGCGTGAAGAATGGCCCGCTGAGAATTGCCCAAGAAGTCCTTCTCCACCACCCGGGCAAAGCGCTCGACCTCAGAATCGGAGGCCAGGTCGAGGCCCACCAGACGCTCCCGCAGCCAACGGCTGGAAACATCGGTCAAAAGCGCGATGGAGGCGTCCAGAATCACATGGCGCCGCGAGTCGACTTCCGCCGCGATGGTCAGCGTATGGTAGAGCTGCGAGGCCGCGGTGCTCGACGGCAGCAGGCCGTAACCCACCGCGATCACCACGTGCTCATCGTACTCGGCGGCCACGGCACCTCCGCATCGGTGTAGGGTGTGGGCCCGCCGGAGCGGGCCCACACCCGAGCCCCAGTCAGCCTACCGGCAACCTATTTCAGCAGGTCGACCAGGAAAAGACTGATCTGGGGAACGTACGTCACTAAGAACAAGGAGGCCAGTAGCACCGCCGAGAACGGCAACACCCCACGGATGACCTCCCCCATCGGTAATCGGGAGATACCCGCCGCCACAAAGAGGTTGAGTCCCATGGGTGGCGTGATCATCCCCACTTCCAGGTTCATGACCATGATGATGCCTAGGTGGATGGGATCCACGCCCAGATCCAGAGCCGCAGGCAACAGCAAGGGCGCCAGGATCAGGATGGCGGCGCTTGGCTCCATGAACATACCAACGACCAGTAGGAGAATGTTGACCGCGATCAGGAAGAGCCAGGGAGCCAGATCCTGAGCGATGATCCAGTCGGCGATGTGTACGGGAATGCGCTCGGTCGTCAGCAGGAAGGCGAACATCATGGCGTTCGCGATGATGAACATGATCATTGCCGACATGGACGCGGAGTTGACCAGCACCTGCGGCAGGTCCTTCAGGCTGAGGTCCCGGTAGACGAACACCGCAACCAGGAAGGCGTATACCACCGCCACCGCCGCGGCCTCCGTCGGGGTGAAGAACCCGCCGTAGATACCACCGAGCACGATCACGGGCAGGACCAGGGACCAAGTGGCGCGCCCGATGGAGGCGGCCTTCTCCCCCCAGGTCATCTCCACATCGCTTCTGAATCCGGCTCGACGGGCGACTATGTAGACCACCACCAGCAGGATGCTGCCGACCAGAATGCCGGGCAGGAAGCCGGCCATGAAGAGCTGACCGACCGATTCCTCGGTGGCCACTCCGTAAACGATCAGCGGGATCGACGGGGGAATCAGGATACCCAGCGAGCCGGCCGAAGCGACCAGGCCGGTCGAGTAGCGCTTGCCGTACCCATTCCGGATCATCGAGGGAATCATGATGGAGCCGATGGCCACCACGGTTGCCGGGCTCGAGCCCGAGATGGCGGCAAAGAACATGCAGGAGACGACCGTGGTTATCCCCAGGCCGCCGAACATGCCCCCCACTACCGCATTGGCCGCATCCGTGAGGCGCCGGGATAGGCCGCCGGCCGTCATGATGTTGGCGGCCAGGACGAAGAACGGGATGGCCATGAGCGGGAACTTGTCCAGCGCCGTGAAGAGCTGCTGAGTGTTGGATATCAGCAGAGGCTGATCAAAGGCAAAAGGCTCCGGTCCGAAAATCCAGAAGGCCGACAGCACCGATAGGCCGAGGGCCACCGCAATCGGTACGCGGAAGATCAACAGGAAGAAGAAGATGGCGAAAAGTCCGTAAGCCATTACTCGCCCTCCTCCTTTCGGCTGGGATCATCGAACAGGCTGGAGTCGGACGGCTTCTCGTCCACCCGCTCGTCCAACACGCCGGTCTCTTCGGGTGCCTCCACCGGAGCGGTAGCCGAGGCTTCGCTCTGCAGGACGTCGCCTTCGTGGTCCAGGGCCTCGTGGTAGTGCTCGTCCTCGCCACCGGGCTGCTCGTGCCGCTGGAAGGGGTGATCGTTGCCGCGCCAGAACATGATGAGGACCTGCAGTTGGCGGAGGCCCATCAGCGTTACGCCCACCGGGACCGAGGCCTGGATATAGAAGAAGGGAACCTTGGTGGTGCTGGCCACGCGCCCGGTGCCCTCGGCCCAGCGCTGGTAGGCCTCATAGATGAAGTCGGCTCCGTACACCGCGATCAGCGCGCAGTAGAGGAGAACGAAGAAGAAACCCGTGATGATCATGATCCGTCGCGGTCGTGGCGGCAGGTTGTCGACCACCACCTCGACGCCGATGTGCAGGCCGTAGCGCATGGCGATGCTGGCGCCAATGAAAGAGCTCCAGATCAGGGAATAGCGGACCACCTCTTCCGCCCAGGGAAGCGCGTCATGAAAGACGTAGCGCATGACGACGTTGGCGAAGACGATCACCGAGGCGACGGCGAGCGTACTCGAGGCAATTAGAGCCTCGATGAAACTCAGGCCGCGATTGAATACGTACATCTAACCTCCCCCCCCGGGCCCGGGTGGTGTCGATCGTTGCTAACCGGTCCTGCTTATGGTGGCGGCGGCGCCAAGGGCGCGCCGCCGCCATGATCAGTTGAGCCGAATCGAGACTACTGGCGGTAGTCCTCGAGGATGGTCATGAGCTCCTCGCCGAAAACGTCCGCGTACTCATCCCACACGGGGTAGGACGCGTCGCGGAAGGCCTGGAGGCCGGCTTCGTCGAGCTCGTTGAACTCCATGCCGGCATCGATGAGCTGCTGCTTGTTCTCATCGTTGATCTGGCCGGCGACCGTCGAGTTGTACTCGGTGGCTTCCGCCATCGCCTCATCCAGAGCGGTACGGATGTCTTCGGGCAGACCGTTCCAGAATTCCGGGTTGGTCACCACAGCGTAGGCAATCAGGCCGTGATTGGACTCGGTCAGGTAGTCCTGCACATCCTGGTAGTTCTGGCTGTAGATGTTGGAGTAGGTGTTCTCCTGGGCATCGATAACGCCCTGCTCGAGCGCGTTGTAGACCTCGGAGAAGGCCATCGGCTCAGCCGAGGCGCCCCAGGCCTGCATCTGCGACACCAGCACGTCCGACTCCTGGACCCGGAACTTCAGGTTCTCAACGTCCGCGGGAGCGTTGACGGGGCCGCGGTTATTGGTCAACTGCTTGAAGCCGTTGTCCCAAGCGGCGAGCAGCATGATGTTGCTGTCGGCCAGCTTTCCGTTCAAGTATTCGCCCATGGGGCCCGCGAAGGCCTCGCGGCTCTGCTCGACGGACTCGAACAGGAAGGGAAGGTCCACGACCTGCATCTCGGGCACGAAACCGGTGAACTTGGAGAACGAGGGGGCCGCCATGTGGATGGTGCCCAGCTGGAGGGCCTCGATGGCCTCGTCATCGTTGTACAGCTGCGAGTTGGGGTACACCTCGACCTCGACGCGGCCGTTGGTCTTTTCGCTCGCCAGTCGAGCGAACTCGAGGGCGGCCTGACCCTTCGGGGTGTTCTCGGCCACCACGTGGGCGAACTTGATCGTGTATTCGACATCGCCGCTGGTCGCCGCCGCGGTGTCCTCGGTCATGGTGTCTTCGGTGGTGGTATCTTCGGTCATCGTGTCTTCGGTAGTGGTGTCGGTGGTGGTGTCATCGCCGCCACAGCCCACGAGCATCAGCCCGAATACGGTAAGCAGACCGACCAACAAAAGAGACAGTAACTTCTTGTTCAAGGATTCCTCCTAATTCACAGTACAGACAAAAGCTTGACTTCCCCGCAGACGTTACGTGTTCGGCCTCACCCCCTCTTCGTCGTAACGCCCCCTCGTTGGCAGCATTGAGTTATCGGGATAGGTCGGAGTCGGCAGGCGGTGGCGGCGCGCTTCACGGATGGTAACCGCGTTCCCCCGCTTCTTATAGCGAAAGCCCGGGTTGTCCGTGACCAGAGCCGCTTCCAGAGATTCCAGGTGAATCAAACCCTCGGCCGCCGCCCAAACCGCCGTCTCCTCTCCTTTGACGGAGCGGACGACGATGCTGGAGTAGGCCTCCCGGGACGGATCCGACCACAGATCGCCGACGGATATGTCGGCCAACTCGGCGGACCAGTCGTAACAAACCGTGCAGCGGTAGGGACGGTACATCCGTAGATGCTGCTTGGCTTCCGGGTAGGCGAGATCCCGCTGAACTCCCCTCCGGGTGACCACTCGGAAGTTGCCAGGGAATTCGCCTTCACGATAGGCCACCCTCGACACCTCCTCCATAGAGACGCCGAATACCCCTTCTATAATATAGACGGTGGCATCTATAAGGAAGTTAGATAGACAGTAGAGGCCCACGAGCAGTTCGATCTGGGGAAGCCGGGCTCCCACGGCTTGAGCCTTGCGGATCCCGGCCACCTGACAGGGAAGGGCCACCACGGCCAGCCTGTCCTCCTGCCGAGCATCGAGCAGGGCAAGGTTTTGCGGGGTAAGTGCGTATTTGGATTGCGCCGCCGCGCGGATCTCCTCGGGGGTGCGGGCGATAAAGGCCTCCGGCCGCCAGGGCTCCTCCCGCGAGAAACCGGTGACCACCGCCCCCGTTATCCGCCCGCTTTCGAGCAATCCGCAGAGCAAGGCGGTGACCCAACCGCCCGCGGTGCCCGCGGCGCGGAGCTCCTCGTCCAGAGCGTAGCCGGTGTGGAGAGAACGGTGGAGGCCAAGTTCGTCGCCCTCAGGTCGCTCTCGACCGAAAGCGAACCGCTCCAGTTCGGCCATAGGCAGGTCGGCTCCCGGACAGGCTTCGAGACAGTGACCGCATCCGGAACAACCGCCCCTGTATTCAGGTTCGCCTCTGGAGAAGTCCCAGGAGCCGTCGGGGCAGACGGCGGCGCAGGTGCCGCAGACAGCGCAGAGACCGGGATTGATCACGCCACGGCGCAATGCGCGCACCGGCGCCCCCCGAGCCTCGGCTCTAGTCCCAGCCCCTTGGTCCGACATCAGCCTTCCCCTTGCGCGCAAATCAGACCGGATCCCCCTGGACCCCCCCATCTGCGCGTCCCCTGATTTCCTGACAACGCGTCCAACAAAAAAAGGACCTAGCGCGCGGAGCCCTTACGGCTCCAGCTCACCGGGTCCGAGCGCGCCACCTTCCGAAGCCGCATGGTCTGCAGCTCCCGGTGACGAAAACCCACGGACCTCCCCAGGTCCGTTCCCTCGGAGCCGGCGAGAACGGTTAGACCGTGAGCGCCTCGCGGGGGTACCGAGGTGGCGTGAATCGTAACAAAGGTCTGACTAAAAGACCAGACGCCTTACCACTCGAGAGCCTCCACCCGGGCGAAGATAGAACCGGTGTTCCTCAGGTGAAAGGCGGGATCGAAAAGCTCCTCGAGCTGCTCCGGGTCCAGCCGCTCCGTTACCTCGGCGTCGTTCTCGAGGAACTCGCGGAAAGGACGGCGCTCCTGCCAGGCCAGCATCGCGTTCCGCTGAACCACCTGGTAGGCGTCTTCGCGCAGCATACCGCCTTCGACCAGAGCCAAGAGCACCCGCTGACTGAATACCAACCCGTAGCTGCGGTCCAGGTTCTCGAGCATGCGTTCGGGATAGACCAGCAGCCGGTCGACCAGGGCAATGCATTTCTCGAGCATGTAGTGCAGCAGCACGGTGCTGTCGGGCAGGATCACCCGCTCCACACTGGAATGGCTGATGTCGCGCTCGTGCCACAAAGGCACGTTTTCGAAGGCGGCGACCATGTTTCCCCTGATCACGCGGGCCTGGCCGGACAAACGCTCGGAGATGATGGGATTCCTTTTGTGCGGCATGGCCGAAGAGCCCTTCTGCCCGGGAGCGAAATACTCTTCGGCCTCGAGCACCTCGGTGCGCTGGAAGTGGCGCACCGCGGTCGCGATCTTCTCGATTGTGGTGGCCGTCAGCGCCAAGGCGCTCATGAACTCCGCGTGGCGGTCACGTTGGACCACCTGCGTGGCGACCGGCTCGATCCCCAGGCCGAGCTTGGCCATCACGGCGCTCTCGATCTGCGGATCGATGGTCGCGTAGGTGCCCACCGCCCCCGATAGCTTGCCCACCGCGACCTGCTCGGTGGCATGCTGCAGGCGTTCCAGATTGCGATGAGTTTCCATCGCCCAGACGCCGAGCACCTGGCCGAAGGAGATGGGCTCAGCGTGCACCCCGTGACTCCGCCCGGCCATCACCGTCTCGCGATGCTCCAGGCTGCGGCGCTGCAGCACGGAGCCCAGTTCGCGCACCGATTCGACGAGCAGCGCGCCGGCGCGCTTGAGTTGAATGGCGAGGGCGGTATCCAGCATGTCGGATGAGGTCATGCCGTGGTGCAGGTACTTCGATGCTTCCCCCACGTTCTCGCCCAGGTTGGTGAGGAAGGCGATCACGTCGTGGTGGGTGGTCTCCTCGATCTCCCGGACGCGCTCGACGTCGTACCTGGCCTTGTGGTGGAGTTCCTGAGCGGCTTCGGCCGGAATTTCGCCTCGCTCGGCCCGCACATCGACCACCGTCAGTTGCACCTCGAGCCACGCGCCCAGCTTGGCCTCTTCGGTCCACAGGGCTGCCATTTGGGGGGTGGAGTATCTCTCGATCACTTTGCGCGGCTCCTACTCGGTCGCGGTGGCGGGCTTGGCCGGTCCGGTATCGAAGCAGAGCTTGAGGATCTGCGCAGCGAGAATGCCGGCGTTGCGCGCGCCGTTGATGGCCACGCAGGCGACGGGAACGCCGCTCGGCATTTGCACGATTGAGAGGAGCGAGTCCATCCCCCCGAGGTCCGAAGTGCGGATGGGCACGCCGATCACGGGCAGATCGGTGTAGGAGGCCACCACCCCGGGCAGGGCCGCGGCCTTGCCCGCGCCGGCGATGAGAACCTTGATGCCCCGGTCTTTTGCCCCGAGCACGTAGTTACGGACACCATCGGGATCACGGTGAGCCGAGAGGACGTTCACCTCGCAGCGGATGCCCCGTTGCTCGAGTTCGGCGGAAGCGCCGCTCATGATCTCCCGATCGGACTCCGAGCCCATGAGGATGCCGACCAGAGGCGCCTCCTGCTCGATTTCCTCGAGCATCTCGTCAACGGCCGGTTCCGGGACCTGCGCTTCCATCGTCATGCCTCCTCGGTTGTCTTGCCGCCTCACGTTCCTCGGCCCGCAGGGCGATGTCCATGCGGAATTGAGCCCCTTCGAAGTAGATCTTGCCCACCGCGGCGTAGGCGCGTTCGCGCGCGGCTGCGAAGCTTGGAGCGACCGCGCTGACCGCCAGCACCCGTCCGCCGTCGGTGACCACCTCGTCCCCCGACCAGGCGGTGCCGGCATGAAAGACGCTGACACCGTCCTCCGCCTCGGCGTCCTCCAGACCGCGGATGACGTCACCCTTGGAACTGGAGGCCGGATAGCCCTTGGAGGCCATGACCACGCTGACACAGGCCCCTTCCTCCCATTCCGCCCGCGCAGGCAGCTCCTGGCCCCGCGCCGCCGCATCCAGGATCTCGAGCAGATCCGAACGCAGCCGCGGTAGGAGGGCCTGAGTCTCGGGATCCCCAAAGCGACAGTTGAACTCGAGCACCTTGGGGCCTTCGTCGGTCAGCATCAGCCCCGCGTAGAGCACGCCGCGAAAGCCGATGCCGCGCAGGCCGAGCTCGGTGACGACGGGCTTGAGAATCGTGTTGACGATGCTCTCCTCCGCCTCCGCATTCACCCCGGGAACCGGCGAGTAGGAGCCCATACCGCCGGTGTTGGGCCCTTCGTCCAGGTCGAAGATCCGCTTGTAGTCCTGAGCCGGGGCCAGGGGGAGTATCTGCTCGCCGCTGACTATGGCGAGCAGCGAAAGCTCTTCCCCTTCGAGGACTTCCTCGATCAGCACCCGGTCCCCCGCCGGCCCGAAGCGCCGCTGCCGGAAGATCTCATCGAGCGCCTCCTCCGCCTCTTGCCGGGTTCGGCAGACGGAAACCCCTTTGCCCGCCGCCAGCCCGTCCGCCTTGACCACCACGGGTCCTTCCCTCTCCCCGAGGAAGCGGAGCGCCGCCTCGTGCTCCTCGAAAAGAAAGGCTTCGGCGGTGGGAATGCCGGCGGAGGCCATCACTTCTTTGGCGAAGGCCTTGGAACCCTCGAGCAGCGCCGCCTCGCGCTCGGGCCCGAAGATCCGCAGGTTCCGCGCGCGAAAGATGTCGGCGATGCCCGCGACGAGGGGAGCTTCCGGGCCGACGACGGTGAGATCGACCTGGTTGGCTTCGGCAAAATCCGCCAGGGCCTCCAGATCGTCCCCCGGAATGTCGAGCAGTTCGGCGTCCCGTCCGATTCCCGCGTTCCCGGGCGCGCAGTACAGCCGGCCCAACCGGGGGCTGCGACGGAGCGCCTTGATCAGGGCGTGCTCGCGCCCCCCTCCGCCTATCACGAGGACATCGATCGACATCGTCATCCCTCCCGGAGTGTCTCCCGCCGCCGGGCCCCGTCCGCCGGGGACCGCCCGCGACCGTCTATGTGCTCAACAGAATCGTCTGGTCCCGATGGGGCCCGACCGAGACCGCCACCACGGGGCATCCCGCCTGCTCTTCCACGAAGGCCAGGTAGTCCCGGGCCTCCTGCGGCAGGTCGTCCAGCGTCCGGGCTGCGGTGATGTCCTCATCCCAACCGGGCAGGGTCTCATAGCGGGGCCGCGCCTTGTGAAACACCGATTGGTGCCGCGGCACCTCGAGGCAGATCTCCCCCTCGAATTCGTAACCGGTGGCCGCCTTCACCTCGCCGATGCCGCTCAGCACGTCGAGTTTGGTGATCACCAGGCCGCTCAGTCCGTTGATCCTGACGGCGTAACGCAGCGCCACCAGGTCGAGCCAGCCACACCGGCGCTTGCGCCCGGTGGTGGTACCGAACTCGTGTCCGCGTTCGAGCAGATACTCCCCGGTTTCGCCTTCGATTTCGGTCGGGAAGGGGCCTTCGCCCACCCGGGTGGTGTAAGCCTTGCAGATGCCCCAGACCCGGTCGATGTAGGTGGGCCCTATACCCGCGCCGACGGACGCCGCCCCGGCCACCGGATTCGAGGAGGTCACAAAGGGATAGGTGCCGTGATCGATATCGAGCATGGTTCCTTGCGCCCCTTCGAAGAGGACTTCTTTTCCGGCGCGCACCGCTTCCCAGAGCAGCAGAGCTGTATCCGCGATATAGGGGCGCAGGGTCTCGGCCATGGCGAGGTACTCCTCGCACTGGTCGGCGAGCCCTTCGACATCCTGGTGGTAGACCAGCCTCAGGATCTCGGCCTTTCTCTCCATGGAGGCTTCGACCTTCTGCCGGAAGATCTTGGGATCGAGCAGGTCCTGGACCCGGATTCCCAGCCGCGCCGCCTTGTCCTCGTACGCCGGACCGATGCCCCGGTGAGTGGTGCCGATGCGCTTCTGCCCCAGGCGGGTCTCCTGAGAGCGGTCCATGAGGATGTGGTAGGGCATGATCAGGTGAGCGTTGCCGGATACGCGCAGGTTCTTGGTCGAGACGTCCTGGGCCTCCAGGCGGTCGATCTCTTCGCGAAGCGCCTTGGGATCGATGACGACGCCATTGCCAATCACGACCAGGGTGTCCGGGTTGGAGATGCCCGAGGGCACCAGGTGAAGAGCAAACTTACCCCGCTCGTTCTCCACCGTGTGGCCGGCGTTGTTGCCGCCCTGGTAGCGCACGATCACGTCGGCGCGGTTGGCGAGCAGGTCGATGACCTTGCCCTTGCCCTCGTCGCCCCACTGGGCGCCGACAATTACGGTGACCGTCACGAAGACTCCTTGTCAATCGCTGAACTCGGGCTTCAGGGGCGCCTTAGTCTACACCACCGGCATACGGCAACGGCGAGGGCTCCTCCTCAGGCGCCCGGCCGTTTCCGTTTGCCAAGATCGAGCGCGCCGCGATCAGGCCGGAGGCCGATGCCTGGATGACGCCTCGGGTTACTCCGGCCCCGTCCCCGATGGAGTACAAACCTTTCACCGGTGTCTGCAGACCGCGGTCGAGGAGCGGCCGTGAGGAGTAGAACTTGACCTCCACCCCGTAGAGCAGCGTGTCTCTCCCGGCAACTCCCGGCAGCAGCTTGTCCATCGCGTCCAGCATCTCGACGATGTCCGACAGGTGCCGGTAGGGCATGACGAAACTGAGATCCCCGGGGGTGGCGTCCCTGAGCGTGGGCCGGACCACTCCCCTATCCAGGCGCTGTTTGGTGCTGCGGCGGCCGTCCCGCAGATCTCCCAGGCGCTGCACGATGATGTCCTCGCCGAGCACGTTGGCCAGCCGGGCAATCGACTTGCCGTAGATGATGGGTTCGTCGAAGGGCTCGGTGAAGCGGGTCGACACCAGCAGGGCAAAGTTGGTGAAGAGCGTCTGGCGGGAGGGGTCGGAGTAGCTGTGGCCGTTGACCGTGACCACGTCCCCGTAGTTCTCCTTGCTGACCTCGCCCTGCGGGTTCATGCAGAAAGTGCGCACCTGATCCTCGAAGGTGCGCGAGGTGTAGAGCAACTTGGGCTCGTACAGCTGGGCGGTTACCTCTTCGAGCACCACCGCCGGAACCTCCACGCGGACGCCGATGTCCACCGCGTTGTTGGCCACCGGAATCTGGAGCCGCCGGGCCTCGGCCAGGAACCAGCCGGCACCTTCGCGCCCGGGAGCCACCACCACCGCGGCCGCCCGGAACTCCTCGCCGTCGACCGTGCGCACCCCGGTAACCCGCCGGCCCTCGGAGCCGTTGCCTTCATCCGCGACCAGCAGGCTGTCCACCAGGGTGTCGGTCAGCACCTGCACGCGGCCTTCGAGCGCATCGCGCATCCGCGTGAGCACCTCGGTGCAGCGCTCCGTGCCCATGTGCCGGATGGGCGAGGCCACCAGCTTGAGTCCCTGCCGCAAGGCGCGCAGGCGCCACTTGGATACGGCATCGGCATCGTTACCGAAGAGACGCTCGGGCGCCCCGTACCTTCGATAGACGGCGTCTGCATCCGCAATCAGGCCTTCCAGGGTCTCACGCCCCACGTAGTCCTCGAGCCAACCCCCCACCTCGGGGCTGAGGGTCAGTTTGCCGTCGGAGAAGGCCCCGGCCCCGCCCCAACCGCAGGTGATGTCACAGGGGTCGCAGTGCACGCACCGGCCCGTCCTGCGGGCCGGGCAGCCGCGGGCCCGGATATCGCAGCCCTTCTCCAGCAGCAGGACATCCGCGTTCTGCTCCGCCAACTCGAGGGCGGCAAAGATGCCCGCGGGACCCGCTCCGACGATGATGGCGTCATAGCTGTGGGCCTTGTGTTTGGGAGCTTTCGGTTTCGCTTCTTTGATTAGTCTTGCCTCTCTCGCGTTATTGGTGCGGTTCCGCCGGAAGATTCGCGCCACTCGCGCACCGACGCTTCTTCCCGCTGACGCAGCCGGTCCATCAGGCTTCGGGCCGTCTGGGTGGTCGAGGGCAGCGGCGCCCCGTCCAAAGTACTAACGGGCAGGACCCCGACGAGGCTCCCGGTGAGCAGAAGGCCCCCCACGCGGGCATCCGGGACGCTCACGGGAGCCTCCTCCGCCGCGTGACCGAGACCCACCGCCTCCTCCAGCACCGTGACCATGGTCACGCCCTCGAGCGCCGAACCGGAGGGCACCCGCCGCAGGCCCGCCTCGGTGACCAGCAGCAAATTGCTGAAAGCCCCCTCGAGCAACTCTTCGCCGCGCGCGAGCAGGCACTCGAATGCGCCGGCACGCTCGGCTCGGCGCTTGCCCTCGACGCCGGCCAGATAGCTCCCGGACTTGTGTCGGGGAAGGGATCGGGCGAGATCGGGAGCAACGATGACCCCGACTCCCTCGCTGTAAAAAGCCGGGTCGAGCGGCGCGGCCGCCGAGACCGATGCGACGAAGTGGGGTTGGCGGGAGGAGGGGGCAACCAGGCCGCGTCCTCCCGGTTGAGTGCCACCGGTCAACTGCATACGCAGAACGCCGTGAGCCGGCCCCTCCGCATCCAGCAGCAGGCGCACGCCTTTCTCCACCGCGCCGGGCTCGAACGGCAGGCCGAGGGCCGCCGCGGAAGCGGTGAGGCGCGCGAGGTGCGGTTCCCAGAGACAGGGAGCCTGGTCAACCACCTTCAGCGTCTCGAAAAGGCTCTCCCCGTAAAGGACGGAGCGGTCGAAGACCGAGAGTCTGGCCTCCTCCGCCGCCACCAATTCTCCGTCCAGCAGGACCAGACTCATGCCGAGCCCCGCTCTGCCAGCAGTTCTGCATGGGCCCTTGCTTGGATTACGGCCCGCACCATCGCCTCGGCCTTGCTCAGGGTCTCCAGGTACTCGTTCTCGGGAACCGAGTCGGCCACGATGCCCGCCCCCGCTTGGCCGTAGACGGTGTCCTCCAACCGCACCAGGGTGCGGATGATGATGTTGACGTCCATGTCGCCGCCGTAACCGAACCAGCCGAAGGAACCAGTGTAGGCGCCCCGGCGCACGTTCTCCAGCTCGTCGATGATCTCCATGCAGCGCACTTTGGGGCAGCCGGTGATGGTTCCCCCGGGGAACATGGCCCGCAGCAGATCGACCGCGTCCCTTCCCTCGAGCAGCCGGCCGGCAACATTGCTCACGATGTGGATCACGTGGCTGTAGCGCTCGTTCACCATCAACTCGTCGACGTGCACCGAGCCGTAGGCGCACACCCGGCCCAGATCGTTGCGCTCGAGGTCCACCAGCATGATGTGCTCGGCCCGTTCCTTGGGATCGAGGTTGAGGTCGTCGGCGAGCAATCCGTCCTCGTTGAAGTCCCGGCCGCGGCGACGGGTCCCGGCGATGGGACGGGTGTCGGCCACCGCGCCGTGCAGCCGGACCAGCCTCTCCGGGGAACTGGAGAAGAGCTCGTACCCAGAGAGCCGCAAGTAGCCGGCGAAGGGAGAGGGGTTGACGGCGCGGAGCACACGGTAGAGCAGTTCGCTCGAGTGCTCGTACGGCATCTGCAGGCGTTGAGACAGGTTCGTTTGAAACACATCTCCCGCCCATACGTACTCGCGCGCGCGGCTGACGATGGTCTCGAATTCCTCGCGCGCCATGTTGGAACCGGTGCGCAGGCTCTCTTCCCGGCTGTGGCCGGACACCTCCAGGTCGAGGTTTGGCTCCGGGGCACGGGCGGCACGGGAGAGGGCTTCTTCGATCTCTTCGAGCGCCTCGGGAGACTCCGCCACCGCGGTGATGGCGCCGCCCGCCCCGTGATCCACGCACAGCCAGCGGGTGGGAAAGATGATGTCGAGATCAGGAAGCTGCAGATCATCCCGCGTGGTGTCCGGAAGCCTTTCGATGTAGCGTCCGGCATCGTAGGAAACCATGCCGTAGGCACCCACCCACGCCGCCTGGGGTGACCGGCCCCCGAGCCAGCGCACCTCCGGTCGGCGCTCGTGGAGCCGGCGGCGAAGCTCGAGGAACGGGTCCCCCTCGGATTGGCGCGGTTGCCAGGTCTCTGCGAGGGCGGCGGGTTCGCCGCCGGAGTCCGTGTCGGCGGCATCGCCTGCTTCGGCCGGCGGCTTCCGCTCGGCCCAGCTTATCCGTCGGTCTTTGGCCCAGAGATGGGCCTCCGGCCGCCAGGCCAACATCGATTGCTGCGCCAGGCGCCGGCTGCCTCCGGCGCTGTCCAGGAGCACGGCCAGACCGGAGGGGTCGGCCGGGGGTTCCCCCGGGCGTTCGGGCAGGCCCGATCCCTCCAGGCCGATCAGGCCGAGCTGCCGAAGAAGGGCAACCGGGCGCCAGGCATAGGGGCCGAGTACGCGGCCGAAGAGAGGTTCCGGGATGGACATGAGCCCTAGCGGTTGGCCGGGCGGGCGTCCCCGGGAAGGTCCTGAAAGCGGGTGTAGTTCTGGATGAAGGCCAGCTTGGCGTCGCCGATGGGGCCGTTCCGCTGCTTGCCGACGATGATCTCCGCCACTCCCTTGTCGGGGCTCTCCCGGTTGTAGACCTCGTCGCGGTAGATGAACATGACCACGTCCGCGTCCTGTTCGATCGCGCCGGACTCCCTTAGGTCGGAGAGCACCGGCCGGTTGCCCGCCCGCTGTTCGACCTGCCGGGAGAGCTGCGACAGGGCCAGCACGGGCACGCTCAGGTCACGAGCCAGGATCTTCAGTCCGCGCGAAATCCGGGAGATCTCCTGCTGCCGGTTCTCGATGCCCGAATCACCCACCATCAACTGCAGGTAGTCCACGATTATGAGACCCAGGTTCTTTTCCTTGGCCTTCAGCCGGCGGGCCTTGGCCCGTATCTCCATCAGGTTGACCGATGCGGTGTCGTCGATATAGATGGGCGCGGTGAACAGCGGGGTGCAGGCGGTGGTCAGCTTGGTCCATTCCTGCGATTGCAGCTGACCGTGCCGCAGTTTCTGGCTGTCGACGCGCGCCTCCGAGCACATCATCCGCTGGACCAATTCCATCTTGGACATCTCGAGGCTGAATAGGGCGACGCCCTTGCCCTGATCCACGGCCACGTTGCGGGCGACGTTGAGCGCGAACGCGGTTTTGCCCATCGACGGCCGCGCGGCCAGGATCGCGAGTTGGGCCGGCTGAAAACCGGTGATCACGTCGTCTACCTGGCGAAATCCCGTCTCCACGCCGTCGGTGCGCCGGCCCTCGGACATGATCTTCTCCAACTGGAAGAAGCTGTCGGAGATCACCTCACTTATCGGCGCGAATTCGCCGGAAACCCGGGTCTGAGAGATATCGAAGACCAGTTGCTCGGCCCGGTCGATGAGATCGACGGGCTCGCCCTCGCGGCGGTAGCCCAGGTCGGCGATCTTGCTGCCCACCTCGATCAGCGAGCGCAGCATGTAGTTCTCGCGGATGATGTCCGCGTAGTGGCGGGCGTTGGCCGCCGCGGGCACGGCCGAAGTCAGGCTGTGGATGTAGGCCTTGTCCCCGACCTCTTTGAGGACGCCCTTGTTGCTCAGCTGCTCGCTGACGGTGATGGGGTCGACCGGCTCTCCCCGCGAATAGATCTCCTCGATCGACTCGTAGATCAGCCGGTGGGTCCGCCGGTAGAACTGCTTCGGCTGCAGGACCTCGGTCACCGCGGGAATCATGTTGTTGGCCACCATCATGGCGCCAAGGACCGATACCTCCGCGTCAAGGTTCTGAGGGGGCAGGTAATCCTGGCCGGGAGTCCTGCCCTCCCTTCCGCCGTCGCCGGACGGGCCGCGCTGTCCGTTCTCCGCCAAAACCGAAGCCCCCTTAGGAGCTCGAACCGCCCTCGGGGACCACGATCACCTTGACGTCGGCGGGCTCCACGCTCGAGTGCACGTCCACCTTGATGATGTGCGGACCCAGGGTGCGAATAGGCTCCCCGAGTTGGATCTTCCGCTTATCGATGCGCAGGCGGCGCGCCGCGTATATCGCGGAAACGATGTCCTGGCTGGTGACCGAGCCGAAGAGGCGCTCACCCTGACCGGCCTGGGCGGCGATGGTGAGTACGGTGCGCGAGAGCAACTCCTGCACCTCGACCGCCTGCTCGGCTTCGCGCTTTTCGCGGGCTTCCTTCTCTTCCATGGCCCGGCGCAGCGACTCCACCTTGGCCGGGGTCGCGACCTCCGCGAGTTTGCGGGGAAGCAGATAGTTGCGGGCGTAGCCCTCGGAAACGTTGGCAACCGCCCCCTTCTGGCCCAGTTTGTCTACATCCTTCAAGAGAACGACTTCCATTCGTCATTCCTTCCATTCGTCGTCACGGCCTCCGGGCGGCCGCGAGATCTCGCTCGCGGGCTTCCTGGCGGCCAGTCGTTTTCTGTAATCGAACCATGTGTCCAGCAATCCTGCCCAACTGGTGAGCGTCAGGAGGAACTGCCCGAGAACCGCCACCCCGTAGACCGCGGCGCGTCCGAAACCGGTCATCTTCCTATTCAGCACGTACCAGTGAACCACCGCCAGACCCTGCACGAAGTAGAGCATCTGGAAGAAGAGAAAGAGGTTGAGTCCGATGAGCTCCACCGTGCCGGCCGCGCTGCCGGCCCAACTCGAGCCCACCAACATACCGAGCCCGATGATGAAGCCGTACGCGGCACCCCAGTGCAACCTGAAGGCCGAGAACGAACCTCCCGCCCGCGTTTCCTCGCCCAACCGCGGGAACACCAGCCCCGCCAAGGCGAGGGCCGCGCCCGCGAACAGCAGTGCGATCACTCCGAGAATGCTCGGGAGGAGATAGGGCACAAGCTCGACCACCTCCCGCACCTGCTCGGCCGCCGCGTCCACGGAAGCCTGGTCCATGCCGGCCGCCACGTAGAGGTCCGAGGCCGAGGCCAAAGAGCGGTCGACCATCTCGCGCACCTGCTCCGTATCCATTCCGGTCAGCACCCAGGTGGCTCCGCCGATCCCGGCGAGGCCCACCGACACCACAGCCGTCAGGGACAGCAGGCTGGTGGACGAACGCCATCCCCGGGCCAGCGCGGTGCCGAGCATGACCCCCGCGAGGCCGGCCAAAAAGGCCGCCAGCAGTCCGTTCAGCGGACCGGTCAGCAGGCCGGTGAGAATGCCGGTGCCGATCGCGGCCGCGATCCCGGTCTGCACTCCGCGGCGCTTGGTGACGTAGGCGATCGGCAGGGGAAGCAGAAAGATGAGCCCGGCGGAAACCAGGGGCACGTAAACGGTGGCCACAGTGAGGACGACGGCAAGGGCGATTGCCTTGCCCGCCTCGGTGACCCCGGAGGCCTCTAGTTCCTTCATTTACGCCTCCGAACTCCGGTCTGCTCCGTTCCCGCGTCTTCCGTTCTAACGGTTGCTGTAGGGAAGCAGGGCCATCTCGCGGGCCCGCTTGACCGCGTTGGAAACCTGATTCTGATGCTTACGGCAGGCTCCGGTGGTACGCCGCGAGCGGATCTTGCCTCGCTCCGACATGAACCGGCGGAGAGTCGTGAAGTCTTTGTAATCGACGTGCTCGACTTTCTCTTTGCAGAAAAAGCAATATTTGCGCCGCCGGGAGCCGCCCCCCGGGCGAGTGCGCTTACGCTGCTGCTTGAACGCCACTTGGCTAATTTCCTCCTACTTGGATCTCTTTAAAAGGGGATATCGTCCTCGTCGCCGAAGTCGATGTCCTGAAAATCGTCGGCGGGCGCGACGTCGCTCTTTTGCGAGGGAGCGTGAGAGCCGCGGTCGGAACCGCCACCCTGACCGCCTTGGCCCCCGCCCATGAACACGACCTCGTCCGCCACGATCTCGATCTTGCTCCGCTTGCTGCCGTCCTGGCTCTCCCAGGAGCGGTAACTCAAGCGCCCATCGACGGCCACCTGCTGGCCTTTGGTCAGATAGCGGGCGCAGGCTTCGCCCTGAGCGCCCCAGACCACGACGTCGAAGTAGTTGGGTTTGTCGACCCACTGCCCCGAGGCGTCCTTCTGGCGGGTGTTGACGGCGACCCCCAACTGACAGAGCGAGTTACCGCTGGGCAGTTGCTTCAACTCCGGGTCCCGGGTCAGGTTGCCTACGAGCTGCGCCTTGGCGAAGCTTCGTGCCATCGTTTACTCCTCTCCGCCTTCTTCCGCGCCTCCCAGGGGAGCCGCGACCGCCTCGTGCTCCAGACGGATGGGCATGTAACGCACCACTTCGTCGGTGATTCCGAGCACGCGGGTCACCTCGTCCAGAGTCTCGGTGTTCGAGTCGAACAGAAGCACGTGGTAGTAGCCTTCGTTCATGTGGTCGATCTCGTAGGCAAAACGCCGTTTGCCCCACTCGTCTTCCTTAGTGAGTTCTCCGCCGGACGACGTGACGATTTCGCGGATGCGATCCAGAACGGCTGCGCGCGCCTCTTCGGTGGCGTCATGGCGCAGGATGAGCATCATTTCGTAGCTATTCAAGCAATTCACCTCCTTCGGGCTAAAGCGGCCCCGGAATCTCACCGGAGCAGGGGTGGGTATTCGAGATGTGATTCCTTCGGCACACATGGGCCAAAGGAGATCGAAGTATAGCACCGATCAGGGTGCTCCCCGGCCGCGATAAGGGGCCGCTTCTCCCACAACCTGATTAGAGGATAGCGGCCCCGGCGGACAGAAAGCGGCCTGCTCAACCGTCCTTGCGGCTCTCGGCGGAGTGGCGGGACCAGACCCGGCCGACGGCCCAGAAGGCGGCCAGCGCCAGGATCGCGATGGGCAGGAAGCCACCGGCGAACACGATGATCCCGTTGATGGTATCGACGAAGGCAAGTCCCGCCTCCTCCAGGGCCCGCAGGAAGCCCCAATCTCGGGTGAGCGCGACCTGGACCCCGGGCTCGAACGCGTAGACGGTGAGCGTGGCGAAATCCGAATGCTCCTCGAGATAACGCAACCGGCCTTCGAGCTGTTCGATCTCCATCTGGATGGACGAGAGCACGTTTCTCACCTGGAGGATCTCTTCCACCTTGGTGGCGCGGGCAAGCAGTTCCCGCAGCGACTGCTCCTGGGCGCGGGCGTTCTTCAGCCGTGCCTCCAGATCGACGAACTCCTCGGTCACGTCCTGGCTGCTGACGCTCCGCGCCTTGACTTCGCCCAATCCGCCAGCCGCCTCGAGCACCTCGGGGAGCCGTTCGGCAGGAACCCGCAGGGAGACCGAGCCGCTGCGCGGCGCGTCCTGCTCCTCGGAAGCGCTGGTCTCGCTCGAGACCAGATAGCCGCCGAACCGAAGGGGAAGCTCGGCCAGGCGGGCAAACACGGCAGCGAATTCGCCCTCGGCAACCTCTACCTGCATCTCGGCGTTGCTGATCACCTTGCGGCCCAGGAAGGACTGCTCGAGAGTGGCCGGGAGCGGCTCGACCCCAGTCGCGCCAGCCGCGGCGGTCGCGGCGGCTTGGTCGGCCGCTGAGCCGGCCGCCGGCGATGCCGTCGCCAGGTTTGCCTCCGCGGCCTCCCCCTCGGCGCCGCCGAAAGTCCTTCCGTCCTCGAAAGCACCGACTGCCGGAGTCTTCCCCGACGGTGAGGAGTTGGCGTCGCCTTCTTTGATCTCGCGGGACTCGGCGCTCTCGTCGGAACCGCCTCCAAACAGCCTGTCCGCCGAATCTCCGTAACCGGCCAGCGCCAGGACGGCGACGACCCCCAAGAGCAGAAGAAGAGCGGGCAGCCGGCCCCCTCCCCTCCCCAATGACTTCGCGTACGCCTTGATGCGTCTCATGACCGCCTCCTTCTCCGCCGGAAAAACGGCGGGCCGGCTACCGGCGGGGAAGCGTCTGTGGGCCAATCCCCGCACCGTCGTGGTTGTCTGCCGGTACGACGGAAGAGAGGGCGGCGCGGTTCCCAGACATGTGTGGAGTGGTGCGAGAAGCGAGCCGGGTTCCCCGGTCCTCGCGCAGCCGGCGGCGGGCCCAGGTCCTCGCGCGGCCCCCGGTTCCGGGAGCCTCAGCCCTCCTCGGCCAGCCGGTCCGCGAGCTCGTCGAGGAAGAGGCCCACGTCGGTGACCACCCCGATCGCCTGGAAGCTGCCCCGGTCGGCCAGCTTGGTCACCACCGCCGGATTGATGTCCACGCAGACGGTGTGCACCCGGGCGGGCAGCAGATTGCCCGTGGCGATCGAATGCAGCATGGTCGAGAGCATCAGGCAGAGACCGGCGTCGCCCACGTGGGCGCGCATGGCGCTCTGGGCTTCGATCACGTCCGTGATCACTTCGGGCAGGGGACCGTCATCGCGTACGGATCCGGCGAGCACGAAGGGCACTTCGGCCTTGACCAGCTCGTAGAACAACCCCTCGCGAAGCACTCCCGCCTGCACCGCCTGGCTGATCCCACCTTCGGCCCGGATGCGGTTGATCGCCCGCAGGTGGTGTTCGTGTCCTCCATGGACGGGCGTCCCCTCGGTCACGCTCACGCCCAGAGAGGTGCCGAACAGGGCCACCTCGATGTCGTGGGCCGCAATGGCGTTGCCCCCAAAAACCACGTCCACCCAACCCTCGCGAGCCAGCCGGGCAAGGGCCGGCGCGGAGCCGGTGTGAACCACGGCCGGACCGGCGACGGCGATGATCTTCTGCCCGGCTTCCCGGGTGCTACGCATGAGCCGCGAGACCTCGCCCACCACCAGAGCCTTGGGTTTCTCGGACGAAACCGTCGATGTCATGAACTCGAAGTTGCGGCCGCGGCGGTCGCGCTCCAGGGGAACCACCCGAATCCCGCTGCGCCCGACCACGATCTGATCGCCCCGCCGCGCCTCGATCATGGGAACGGTCCGGGCCGTCATCGCTTCGGGGTCGACCAGGATGGCGCAATCCATCTCCGGGGCCGCCACGCCGACCCACCGGCCGTGCAGACGGACGTACGACTCCAGGTTGGTGGTCGAATAGAAATCCAGGGGCAAGACCCCATCGCGTTGCACGGTCTCGGTCCGCGCGTCACCGGCCTGGGCGGGGGCGGCCCCGTGGCGCTGCACCATCGAAAGTATCTGTTCGAGTTGGCGGTCCGTCTCCGCCGCAATACGGATGGTGGCCCGCGAGACATCCTCGCGTCCATGCCCGATCTCGAGCGATACGATCTGGTGGGTCCCCTCGGAAGCCAGGATGTCGTCCAGCACCTGGGGCAGGATGAGCGAATCGATCAGGTGCCCCTCGAGCACCACGTCCTCGAAGACGGGCACGGCTCAGGCCTCTTCTGTCAGGTCCAGCCGGGAACGCAGTTCGGCAACCACACCGCGAACCGCCTCCACGTAAGCATCCGCCCGCTCGAACGGCGGAGCCTCGTCCAGATCGGCGCGGCGCACCTGATCCGAATACGGGAGCGAGCCCAGCACCTCGAAATCCTTAAGATAGGCCATCACGGCCGCCATATCCTCATCCGGCACCTTGTTGAGCACCACGAAGAGATGGCGGATGCCCAGATCCTGCGCGAGCTTGCGGATGGACTCGGCCGTTCTCACGCTGCGGGCCCCGGGCTCGACCACGACCAGCATCGCATCCACGCTCTCGGACGTGCCCCGGCCGAGGTGCTCGATGCCCGCCTCCATGTCGAGGATCACGGCTTCCTTGCGCCGCACCAGAAGGTGACGCATCAATGAGCGGAGAAGGACGGATTCGGGGCAGATGCAACCGCCGGCGCCCTCCTTGACCGTGCCCATAACCATCAGGCGGATGCCGTCCATCTTGTAGCTGAGTTCGTCGGGGATATCATCCACCCGAGGGTTGATCTTGAAAAAGCCGCCCATGGTTCCCGGCTGGGCTCCGGTTCTCTCGGCGATGAGGTCGCTCATTTCGGCGATGGGGACGATCCCGCGCGCCTCTTCGGGCGGCACGCCCAAGGCGCTCGCCAGGTTGGCATCCGGATCGGCATCCACCGCCAGCACGGTGAAGCCGTCCTCGGCAAGGATGCGCGCGATGGTTCCGGCAAGCGTGGTCTTGCCCACCCCGCCTTTGCCTGTGATCGCGAGCTTCATATCTGTCCCCCTTGAATTTCTTGGTAGTGAGCGTCCGGTCTTGCCGGGGTCTAACTCTGGTCCTTCCCGTCTCGGTCACGGAACAATGCGAGAAAGGCGAAGGAAAACAGTCCCCCCAGCCCAAAGAGGAGCCCCACGGCCGCCAGGGTGAGCAGGCCCAGGGCGGCCACCTGCAGGGCGAGGGGCAAGTCGGACTTGGCCAGCACGAGCCCCAGCCCCCCAGCGATCAGGGCCATGAGGATGAATCCCAGGGGAGCCCGCAGGGGTCCCCCCCGTTTCACCCGACCCTCCTCACGGCAGCCGGGAGAGCACGGCGTCGAGCACGCCCGCCGAATCCTCAGGATCGCGAATGTTGCAGTAGACCACGGGGACGCCTTCCGGGAGCGAAAGGATCTGCCGGATCTCCTCCTCATATACGGCCTCATCCACCATGGAAGCATACGCCGCGACCACCCAGGGCCGCTCCTTGATGGACTGCATCAGGGCGACGTCCCGCCGGGACGCCGCGACCGAGTCCCGGCTGTTGATGTTCACCAGCACGATGAAGCCCGAGGTTTCCAGCGCCATCCGCCGGATCACGTCGGGGGGAGTGCGGCTCTCCGGGAAGTAGACCAGAAGCTCCCCGCCGCGGTCGTCCTCGCGCACGCCGGCGGTGAACTGCACCTCGATCTCTTCCTCGCCCGCCGGCTCGGTGCGCCGGTGCGAGGTCACCTCGGAATCGCAGAGCGAAGCCAGCAGCGTCAGGTTGTAGATGTCGATGGGTCCTTGGAGCGCTACCGCTATCTTCTTGCCCAGGAGTTCCAGCGTGGGGTCCCGCATGGTCACCAGACCGGCGGCCACGAGATTGGCCAGAGCCTTGGCGGCATGGAAGCGATCGGCGGCGGTCTGCGCGACGATGGTGTTGCCATCGCGCCTGCCGTCCATCAGGCATATCAGCGCCCACTCCTGGGGTTTGAGGGAGACCTCGCGGACACTGGGCTCGAGGTGGGGCACCTTCTCGAGCGACCCCAGCCTGGCGATGACCGGGGGCCACTCATCCACCCGGCGGACTCCCTCCATGATCACCGCTTCGGCGTCCAGGGTGAGCAGCAGGCCCTCCCCGTCGGGTTCTTCACCCAGGATGAACTCGAATTCCGCATCCGGCCAGCTGAAAAGGTTGAACACCGAGTCCTCGATCTGGTCCCGCAGGTAACTGACCAGCTCGGCTTCGGACACCAGTTCCCGCCGAAGAAGGAGCGCGGGCAGAAGGGCGGGCAGAAGACCCTCGTCGGGGGAGAGGCCGGCCTCGGCGAAACCCGGGTCTGGAGATACTGCTTGCGCTGCACCGAGTTCGGCCTGAGCGGCCTTCAGCTGAGAGGGACGGAGTTTCCCCGCCCGGATGAGCCTCTCGGCAAAGGGAGCTCCGCTCGGAGAGGAGAATGCGTAGTGGATCTGACCGGAGCGGAAATGAACGCTGCCCTTGCGGCTTCCGGCCCGCACCCGAAGGACCCCCGTCTTCGCGCTGATCTGAATCAGGCGAAAGACCTCGGGCAGGGCGAGATCGCGCACCTTGCCTTCGAGCGCCATCTAGAACCGGCCGCCAATCTCGAGCGGCCGCGCCGGGACCCCGCCCACAGTCGCCGCCGGCGGCACGTCGCGGTTGACCAGGCTGTGCGCCGCCACCACCGCTCCATCGCCGATGACCACCCCGGGCAGAACCGTGCAGTTCGCCCCGATCACGACGTCCCTGCCGATCACCACGGGGCCGGTCCGCAACTCGTCCAGCAGAAACTCGTGAGCCAGGATCACCGTGTGGTAGCCGATGATGCTGTTGTCCCCGATGGAGATCAGCTCCGGGAAGAAGATGTCCATGGTGGCGCTGAGCGCAGGCGACACCTGCCGGCCGACCCGCATCCCCATCCGGCGGTAGAGCGCGTTCTTCCAGCCGAGATAAGGCAGGTAGCGTGCGGTGTAGACGTAGAGGAAGTTGCGGATCACTTTGCGCATGGGCACCCGCCGCTCCCACCCCCAGAGAGAGTTGGCTCCGCTCACCGGAACGCGCGTCAGCCGTTCTCCGCGGGGGCGGGCGGCCGGAGGGGAAGATTCGGAGTTTCCGGGCTCCATCATCGGCGGGATACTAGCATGCGCCAATCTCCCCGCCCGCGCCGCCGCCGCCCTACACGAGAAGCCGAGCTTTGTAGCCTTCCAGGAGACCCCAGCAACCGGTGATCATCATGTCGCCGTGTATCGAGGCTTCGTGCTGCTCCAGCCTCAGCTCCCGGAAGCGGGCCCGGCCTGGGCCCGTCACCGAGAGGGCGACCTCCTCCAAGGCAAAAGGCGCGACCACGGGTAGCGCACCATGGCCGCCGTCGCGGAAGACGTCCTGGCCGAGGAGTTCACCGGCGGCGAAGCGCCGCAGGTACGCCTCCATCCCCTGGGGAGAAAGCCTCCGGGTGTGATGCTCGAAAAGGCCGGAAAGCTCGCCCTCTTCTACCAAAGAGGCCAAGGTGTGGCCGTTGCCGTAGTTGACCGCCAAGACCCGCGGAGCCGCGGCCGCGAGGCGGGCGCCCCAGAGCGCCGGGGGGCCGGTGTCCGCCACCACCAGGGGCAGCCGCCCATTCACGAGCCGAACCACGGCCTGCATGCGGGTGAGCTCGGGAGGCACCTCTTCGGACGGGTAAAAGAGATCGACCAGGCGCCGCGACTGCTCGAGCAGCTTCGCCCACAACTGGAAGCGGAAGACGCGGTCGCTGACTCCCGCGGGAGCCTGGCCGTGGTCCTGCACGGCGACGGCGAGCCCCTCCGGCCGAGGGGCCCCCAGCTTCTCGAGGCCGTCCAGCAGTTCCGGAAGGCGCAGGTCGCCCATGCGGACCTCGGCGTGCCCTTGTCTCACCAGCCGGACGGCCTCGCTCTCGTCGACCAAGCTCACCCCCAGGGCCTGCACTTCCTCGAGGTCGTCGTCCAGAGTCTGTGCGGCGAGGGGCTCCGCATGGACCGCCAAGCCGGCCTCGAGGTGCCGCCGCACCGCCTTCGCGCTGGGACCGCCGCCCATCAGTTCCCCGCGGAGCACCAGGCCCAGGCCGCGGCGGGTGGCCTCGCCGATCTCCCGGGCCAGAATGCGCGTCGTCGAGGGGAGCACCAGGTGGATTTGATTTTCTCCCCGCTCCTCCGGCTGCCACAGCAGGAGGTCGTTGGTGCCCATGCCCACGTCCAGGCAGAGGACCGGCCCGTCGCCGCGGGTCATCTGCCGCTCCGGGCTCAGGCGTCCCTCGCGGGGCCGGGCCGGTCGTCATCCGCGTCCGCGGCGCCGGCTGAAGCGGGATCGAGGGCTCCGACGTGGGCGGCCGGGACCTCCGCGTCCGCGCCTTCCGATGGGGCCGGCTGAATCAGTTCGGGCAGGGTAAAGGCCACCAACGATCCGCGGCGGACCCGGCCCACGACTCCGAGCCTTAGCCGCTCCGCATGCCGCACCGCCATCGCGGTGGGCACGCTCTTGGAAACGATGAGCGGGATCGGCGTCTTCGCCGTCTTCGAAACCATTTCCGAGCTGATGCGGCCGGTGACCACGAGGAAGGTCTCCCTCAAGGCTTGGCCCGCCAAGAGGGCGCTCCCCACCACCTTGTCGACGGCGTTGTGGCGCCCGATATCCTCCGCGAAGGCCAGGGCTTCCCCGCCCACCGTGTACAGCGCGGCCGCGTGAGTTCCCCGGGTCCGCCGGTAGAGCGGCCCTCCACCGTAGACCTGAGCGGCCGCGGCAAAGATGGTGGCGGCCGGAAATCGCGGAAGCTCGGCGACCGGCGGCCGGCCCGATTCGGCGAAAGCGTCCAGCCCCGAGAGAAAGGTCACTCCCTTGCCGCAGCCCGAGCCCAGTATCCGCCTCTCGAACAGCCGAGCGCCCAGATCGACGTCCTCGGCCTCGATGCGCACGCCGGCCTCGTCCTCCTCGAGCGACTTGAGCTGCTCCAACTTGTCGAGGATCCCCTCGCCGTAGAGAAAACCCACGGCCAATTCCCGCCGCATTCCCGGGCTGGCCAGCATCGTCACCAACTCACGTCCGTTCAGGTTGAGCGTGACGGGTTCCTCCTCGGGCAGGGGTTCCGGCGCCTCCCGCCATCCTTCACCCTCGTCGAAGAAGAATGCGGGCAGCAGGCTCGCGCCGGCCGCGGCCTCCTCGCTTTGCGGGGTCAGCGGCTCTTCTGGCATATTCCTCCTTCAGCGCAGAACAAAAGGGACCGGCCAAACGGCGGCCGGTCCCCGGTCAAAGACAGGTTCTTGCGGTGATCCTACTTGCCGGGAGGGCTTTGAGGGGTTCCGCAGTGGGGTTTCTTTTCGAACGGGGGCTCGGTCAGGTCGGCTCCGCAATGCGGGCACTCCTCGGCGTTCGGTTCGATTTCACGGTGGCAATTGAAACACTCGGCCATGATCGTCTCCCGTGTTGTGGGTCCCACTCGTCTTGTCCCAAAACTATCACTTCGGCTAAACCGCGCATGCCCAACTCTCTAAAATTCGAACAGTTGGTACGGAGCCAAGAAACGGGCCAGGTCGGTGAAGCCCCCTGTGATCATGAGCACGCCGTAGCCGATCAGCAGACCCCCGGAGACCAACTTGACTGCGGTGAAGTGGCGTTTGATCCAGGATACCGCCGAGAGAGCGCGGGCTAGAAATAGGCCGGAGAGCAAGAAAGGGATCCCCATGCCCAGAGAATAGACGAAGAGCAGGAGGGCGCCTCCGGCCGGATTTTGCCCTGAAGCGGC
Source organism: Actinomycetota bacterium (assembly GCA_016278725.1). Taxonomy (GTDB): domain Bacteria; phylum Actinomycetota; class Thermoleophilia; order RBG-16-64-13; family RBG-16-64-13; genus Soudan-30. The sequence continues at coordinate 16,235 of JADQBG010000018.1, read as the reverse complement.
CAGGGTTAGGATAGAGCCGAGAATCGGGCCCACGCAGGGCACCCAACCGATGGCGAAGGCCACCCCCACGACCCCGGCGCCGAGGACTCCCTGGGGCGGCTTGAAGGGCAGCAGGCGGCGCTCGCGTTGGAAGAAGCGGCCCCCCGCGCCGGCCACGTACAGCCCCATCAACACCATGAGCACACCCCCGACGATGGTCAGGGAGCGCCGGTTGGCCAGAAGCAGGCTCCCGATGAAGCCCGCTCCTGCACCGCTCAAGGTGAAGACCAGAGAGAATCCCAGCACGAACGACAAAGTGCTCAGGAACACCCTGCGGGTGTCGGCCTGGAGCTCGTCCAGGCCAACCCCGGAAACGAAAGACAGATAGCCGGGCAAGAGCGGCAGCACGCAGGGACTGAGAAAACTGGCCGCGCCGGCCGCAAACGCCAAGAGGAAAGCCGTTAGCGTGACTTCCTCGACGCCGCCCAAGTGAACTACCCGGCCTCCTTGGCCAAGGTCACCAGATCCTCAGCCGTCGGCTTCACTCCCACCAGGGTGCGGCTGATCTCGCCCTGGGAGTCGATTACGACCAGCGTCGGCACGCCTTGAATCCGATATTCCTTGGCCAACTGTCCATCGAGGTCGAGCATCACCGGGAACTGATAGCCGTTCGACTGAAGGAAGTTGGTGACGTCCTCCTCCGTGTCCTGCACCGCAACCACCAGAAGATTCGCTACTTCCGAGCTTTCCCGATAGAACCTATCGAGTTCGGGAGATTCCTCCACGCAGGTCGGTCACCAGGAGGCCCAGAAGTTGAGCAGCAGAGGCTTGCCGCGATAGGACTCCAGCGAGAAATCCTCGCGCACGAGGTTGGCGCCGCCGGCGGCCGCAGAGGCGGTGGCGTCCGGGTTCTGCGCGCCGGTTGAAGGATCGTCGCCTCCACAACCGGCCAGGGCAAGGGAGAAAACGGCCACCAACAACAACGAGATGATAGGCAGCAGGGTCCTCGATCGGGTCATGCACGGCTCCTTAGCGACGCTCGCGGATGCCGCCATTCTAGCAGATGTTGAATACCCTAGCGGGTATGCAGAGACGCCATCGGCTGCACCTCGACCGGCAGCAGACGAGCGTCCTGACGCGCATCTTGACGAGCGTCTTGACGCGAGTCTTGTTCCACCCGGCCGTCGCGGATGCGGATGATCCGGTCCACATCCTCCGTGGACTCGGGATTGTGGGTCACCATCACCACGGCCCGTCCCTCGTCCGCCAGTTCCCGCAGGAGGTCGAGGATCTGCCGGCCCGTGGCCGAGTCCAAGCTGCCGACGGGCTCATCGGCCATGATGATGGGCGGATCGTTCACGATGGCGCGGGCTATTGCCACCCGGCCCTGCTCGCCCCCCGAGAGTTCCGCGGGCACGCGGCGCGCCTTGCGTTCGTCGATACCCACGCGCTCCAGGGACTCGAGGGCCCGCTCCGGCTTGCCCTTCTCTTTGAGAATGGCCAGCGGCAGCATCACGTTTTCCAGGGCGGTCAAGTATGGGACCAGTTCCAGCCCCTGAAAGACGAAACCCAGGTACTCGCGGCGCAGGTCGGCCTGACGCTCTTGAGAAAGGCCGTACACGTCGATACCGTCGATCAGCAGGCTACCGGCGCTGGGGGTGCTCATGGCGCCCAGAATGGAGAGCAGCGTGGTCTTGCCCGAACCCGAGGGGCCCATTACCGCCACGTACTCCCCCGCCTCGATGCGCAGATCCACAGCGTGAAGCGCCGTGACCCCGCCGGGGCCCTGGCCACCGTAAACCTTGTTGATGCCTTTTATCTCGAGAAGCGCCACGCGGATACCTCCTCCGCCGATTCTTTGATCAGATTCGTTTGAGGGCCAGACTCGGCTCGAGGCCGGCGGCCCGCCAGGCCGGGTAGAGAGAGGCCGTGAGCCCCAGAACGAAGGCAAGCAGCGTGCCGTACACCAACACCAGCGGGTCGAAGACGAACACGAGCGACAACCCCCGGGCCAGCTGGGGCGTGGCCCAGGCGCCCGCCGCCCCCAAGGCGATGCCCAAGCCCGCGGCGACCGCACTGAGCGCGGCGGCTTCCATCAGCACAAGCGAAGCCACGTGCCGCTGCTTGTAGCCCACCGCCCGGAAGATGCCGATCTCCTTTTGCCGCTCCTTGACCGCCATCAACATGGTGGTGGCCACCACGAATCCGGCCACGATCACGATCAGCGCGGTGATCGCGAGACCGAAGTCCGCCAGCGCCTGGTTCGATTGGTTGGTGAACTCGATCGACTTACGCAGCGCGGTGACCTCTGCCTCCGGCAGTTCGCTCGTCATCTGCGCCAGCAGCGGTTCGACCGCATCGGAACGGGCGGCGGTCACCTCGATCAGGTGGTAGCGGCCCTGGATGCCGGTCAGCTTTTGAAGCACCGGCAGGTTGAGGAGGATGAGGTTGTCTTCCTGGTCCCCGGTTTCCCAGAGGACGCCGCTGACCACGAAGTCCTGCCCCGCCACCCGGATGGATTCACCCGTTTGCACGCCGAGCTCGTTGCGCACGTTCAGTCCGAGGAGCACCTCGTTGTCCTTCTGGGGGAGGCGGCCTTCGACCTTCCACCAGGCTTTGCGCTGCTCGGCTTGGGCGAGATCCGTACCCAGCCCCAAGAATTGGCGCCCCTCCACCTCGAGCGGAGCCAAGAGGATGGGAAGCACCCCGACTACCTGGTCCGGCGGCAGGCTGCGTATGGTCTGGAGTTGGGCATCGCCGAGGTAGGAGACCTCCCCGCTCGCCGCCCCTTCGATGGTCGCACCCCCATAGGAGAGCGTAACGTCGCTTTGCGGCGGGGTGACCAACAGATTGGCGCCGTACGAGCTCAGCTGCTCGTCCATACTGTGGCGCAGCGAGAGAATCAGCGTGAGCACCAGCACGAAGGCAGCCACGGCAGTGGTCAGCCCTATGGTGATCAGAAGAGCCTTGCCCTTGCGGCGGCGCAGGTTGCCGAACGCGATATCGCGGAGAGTCAAGCTACACCTCCCTCAGCGCAAGAGACGGGCTGAGCCGGGAGGCAGCCCAGGCCGGGTACAGCGTGGCGAGCAGGACCACGAAGAGCGCGGTCACCAACACAGCCGCAAGCACGAGCGGCGGCGGTGCGAGCGGGTTCACCACTCCGGCCAGTCTCCGGGCGAGCGGCCCCTGCACCGCGGTGGCGACCCCGACTCCGATCAGGGCGGCGGCACCTCCCAGCGCCAGGTTCTCGGCGAGCACTATCTCGAGGATGTGGTAGCGACGGTAGCCCAACGAGCGGAACACCCCTATCTCCCGGCGGCGATCGCGGACCGCCCCGAGGGTGGTGCTGAGCACGATGAGCACGCCAACCGCAGCCATCAGCCCGGACAACACCATGCTAAACAGGCGGAACTGACCGATGAGCAGTTCACGCGACTCCGCCATCTTGAGCACGGAGGACACCCTGGCGTAGGGCATCTCCGCCGCAATCTGAGCGTTGATCGTTTCGATTGGACAGGTGTTGCACCAGGCGGAAACCTCGATGAAGCTGACCTCGTCGCCGCGATCCCACAAACGCTGAGCGACGCCCAAATCCAGGAACAAGATCCCGTCCTCATCGGTGCCGGTCTCCTCGAGAACCCCCTTGACGCGTAGGCTCTCCCCTTTCAAGGACACCTGATCTCCGGGAGTCAGTCCCAGGGACTCAGCCGCCTCGGCTCCGAGCAGAACGTCGGAGGGCCCCGAGGGTTTCTCTCCTCGGATATGCCACCAGCGTTTTAGCCCGAACTCCTGTTCCCACTGGACACCCGCGGCCAGCACCCGAGTCCCGTCGATCTCGGCCACGTCGACCAGTTTGGGCGCCACCCGGTTCACGTTCTCCGCCACCTCGATCCCCCGGATCTTGTCCAGGTCCGACATGTGCAGCGGCTCCACGTCGTAAGTGAGGCCGCCCAGGTCGACGCCCCCGTAGCTCAGAGGCAGCTCCTCGGACCGGGGAATGACCACTATGTTGGCGCCGTATTCATCCACCTGTCTGGCGAGGTCCTCTTCAGCGCTGAGGTTAACCAGGGCGAGGGTAGCCGTAACCGCCACGGTGACCGCGATCACGAGCCCCAAGAGCAGTGCGCGCGAAGGGTGCCTCCGCACGTTGCGCAAAGGGATCTTGGACAGTCGCATGCCGCTCCTTCTTCCAATCACTACCGCGATGCCGGTGGTATGGCGATACCGGCGGCGCGCGGACCGTTACCGCATGAAGGAGCCCGCGCTGCTCAGCAGTCTACTACGGCCCGTAGTAGGTTCGCAACAGGGATTGCTTTGGCATTCGAAGGACACGAGAGCGGCGGGCGCAGAGCGAAGAGCTCTGAGAAAGATGGACCCTTAATGCCCCGTGCAGTACTGGCCGTGCGGTTCGGCGGCGGTGACCGCGTGACACGTGGGTGAGCCCATCGGCCCGGGCAAGGCCACGTCGGTCATCGACAATGCCGATGAGGAAAACACGCCGAAAATGAACACGATGCCAAGGAGCGTCGCAATCAGCGTCTGCCGAGAGAAGGGGAAAACCCGGTCTTCCAGGAGGCCGCGGATGCGCTCCCCCACATTGCCCTCGTCGGCGAATCCAACTCCGGGGGCGGGCGTGCCGCCGACGGCTCCGCGGCCCCGTGCCAACACGCTGCGTGCGAATTTTTCCAGGCTGGAGGCCACGACCAGCGGGTCGCCCGTCAGCGCGTGAGCGAAGTCATCTGCCGCCAGTTCCTGTGCGCGCCGGAAACGGGAGTAGGCGAAGCGGAACCCCGGGATAAGCGCGAAAGTCATGGCGAAGGTCTGGGCCGCCAGGGTCAGCAGATTGTCCCGCCCGCCGACGTGGGCCTCCTCGTGGGCGAGCACCGCTTCGAGTTCGTCCTCGTCCAGGGCGTCGTAGAGTCCCGTCGATATCACGATGCAGGGGCGCAGGAAACCGATGGTGTAGGAGGTCGGAACGGGGTCTTCGATCACCAGCAGCCGGGCATTGGGCCGCATCGGCAGTGGTAGCAGAACCCCCTGGGCGCAAAGGTCCAGTTCGCCCGCACAGCGGCGCGAGGCGCCCAGTTGCGCGAAGAAAGCGTAGGCGGCAAAGGCCAGCAGCCCAAGGACCACCCCCCCGACAAGGAAGGAGAAGGTGGCATCCGCCCACATCGGCAGCACCCCCACGCAGTTCTCGGCGTCGGTGCACTCGAGCCCGGCCATCTCCAGGTAGCGGTGAGGTAGCGAACGCAGCGTGAGCGCCACCAACATCAAAAGGGCTGCCGTCCCGGCGGCCAGCAGGCTCGCGAAGTACGCCCACACCAGAGCGCGCGGAGCCAGCCGCGACTCGAGGAAGCGCGACACCAGCCAGGGAGAGGCCAGCAGGAGCGCGAAGGTGAGTATCAAGGTCAGGCTGTCGATGTCCCTCGCTCCTGCCGCTTACGCTCGATGATTTCGGCAAGGGCGTCGAGTTCGGCCTCGTCATCCGTGGAGAGGCTCTCGACGAAGTGGGTGAGCACCGGCTTGTCGATCCCGCCAAACAGACCGGTCATCACCGAGCTGAGAATGTCCTTGCAGAAGTGATCGCGGGTCTTCACCGGCGAGTAGATATACGCGCGCCCCTCCTGCCGCCGTTCGAGCAGGTGCTTCTCGGCCAGGCGGCTCATCACCGTCATCACCGTCGTGTAGGCGATGTCGCGGCGCTCGAGCAGGCACTCGTGCATCTCGCGCACGGAGGCCTTGTCGAGGTCCCACATGCACTCCATGATCTCCGCCTCCAGGTCCCCCAGGACCTGCTTCAACCCCTGATTGGCGGGGTTAAGGCTGAAGGGCGACTCCATCCCGTTCCTCCTTGTTGGCCCTGGCCATACTATCAACTGTAGTACTGGCCGCAATAGTCAATCTGCGGAGATCCGGTCAATAGTGGGCGCGGAAGGCCAAATCGCACCACGGATTTGCCGTTCGGCGCTGGCAAAGGTTGCGTGACGGGGCTAGTACGAGCGCAACCGCCTATGGTCTCGACGCGGCGCCGGTCGGGCCATCGCTCGGACGTGCGGGAAGCGATGAAGCTCTAGAAAGAAGGTCTGAAGTCAGTTCCAGCTCGTGCTCCAAGCGGTCGACCTGGCGGTTGAGTCCACTCTGGCGGCGCGCCAGAGAGAAGAGGTAACCGCCGAGGACGAGCCAGATGAAGCCGTAACCGACGGCCAGGAATCCCAGGTTAGACACTGCTGCCTCCTAACGAAGGTAGAGTTGGTGGCGGACTCGATCCAAGCGGGTGGCCAGATCTTCCTGCCGGACACGCACCACCAGCAGATAGGCGTAGAGCAGAGTAAAGGCGCCTATGGCCACGAACAGGGCCAGCCTCATATCGGGAGCGAGGCCACCACCCTCCGAGGCAATCACGGTGGGATGAATGGTGCGCCACCAGCGGATGGACATGAATACGATGGGTACGTCGATCCAGCCCACTATGCCGAAGACGGCCGAAAGGCGGGCACGTTTATGTCCCGCGTCGACGGCCGACCGCAGCATCAGGTAGGCCACGAAGATGAACCAGAGCACGAGCGTCGTGGTCAGCCGCGGATCCCAGGTCCAGTAAGCGCCCCAGATGGGCCGTGCCCAGATGGGGCCGGTGACCAGTGTGATCGTGGTGAACATCACCCCGAGTTCCGCAGAAGCCGAGGCGATGCGGTCGAAGCGCAGGTCCTTCTTCCACAGGTAGAGAGCGCTGCAGGCAGCCACCACCCCAAAGGAGGGGCCCAGCGCCAGCCAGGCGGCGGCCACGTGAAAGTAGAAGAGACGCTGGATGTCCCCCATGACCGCTTCGGTCGGCGCCCAAATGAGGGCGAGGTACAGCGCAAAGAGGATCGCGAGAACACTGCTCGCGCCCAGCACGTCCACCCAGAGGGACCGGTCTCCTCCGCGGCCTCCGCGCCGCTCGAGAACTGCCGGCGGCGCTTCCGCGAAGGCCCGCTTTAGAGTTTGTTCTTCAGCCATTGGCGCCCCTACTCCTCGAGGACGTAATCGAAAACCATGACCGAGACGGCCAAGAATACGACGTCATAGACTACCAGCATCGCCAGCCAACTCCCTCCCGCGAACAGGCCTTCGCCGTTCATTACGAAGGCCGAGGATTTGGCCGCCGCCAAAATCACCGGCACCAGCACGGGGAACAGCAGGATGGCCAAGAGAACGTCACGGGTCTTGATGCCCACCGACACCGCCGAAAAGAGCGTGCCCACCGCGCTGAACCCAACGGTCGCGAGCCCCAGGATGACGAGCAGTCCCGGCAGCACCGCGATCACATCGACATTGTAGAGCACGCTGAAGAAGAGCAACACCGCGAGCGACATCGCCAGCACGAAGACGAAGTTACCGAGAAACTTACCCAGATAGATCACGGCCCGGTCGACGGGACAGAGCAACAGGCCCTGCAGGCAGTCGTTCTCCTTCTCGGAGCTGAATGAGCGGTTGAGGCCGAGAATCCCGGCAAACACAAAGGCCGCCCAGAGCACGCCCGGCTTGACCAGAGCCTCGTCGCGAAGGCCCGGTTCGATGCCGAAGTTGAAGATGAGGATCACCAGGAATCCGAAGAGCAGCATGGAGAAGACCATCTCCCGGGTGCGCAGTTCGCCCAGGATGTCCTTCCAGGCGATGGTCCAGGCCTGGCCTAGGAATCCCATTTGTGCCCGCCGCCCACGCACTCGAAGTACGTGTCGCCAAAGTGTTCGCGATCGACGCGGTCGATGGGCTCCCGGTAACAAATGCGCCCCGCGACCTGGATGGCCACCTCGTCGCACATCTCCAGGCCTTCCTCCAGATTGTGCGTGACCATGAAGATGGTCCGGCGGCCGTCGTGCAACGTGGCGAGGACCCCGCGGAGCATGCGCGAGGCGTGCTGGTCCAGGCCGGTGTAGGGCTCGTCCAGGAACATGATCTCGGGCTCGTGCAAGAGGGCGCGCGCGATCGATAGCCGCTGCTGCATGCCGCGGGAGTACTCGGAAACCCGGTCATCCTCGCGGCCCCGCAGGCCGACCCTCTCGAGCAGCTCCCGCGAGCGCTCTTCCAGGTCGCCCACTCCGTACATCCGCCCGTAGAACTTGAGATTCTCGAAGGCGGTCAGGCTGGGATAGAGGTAGGTGTTGTGCGAGATGACCCCGATCTGGCTGCGCACCCGGTCGGCGGCACCGATCACGTCGTGCCCGCCCACCTCCACCAGCCCCTCAGACGGCTTGATCTGGGTGGAAAGCACCTTGATCAGCGTGGTCTTGCCCGCCCCGTTGGGCCCAAAGACCGTGAGAAAGCGGCCTCTCTCCAGTTCGAGGTCCAGGCCGCGCAGGGCGGGGAAGTGACCATAGTACTTCCACAGACGCCGTACCCGCATGGCCGCCGTCGAGGCCGTTCGCGAGTTTTCGGGATCGTCTTCTCGCCCAGCGGCGGATGCGTCGGCGGGAGGCAAATCGGTGGGCCGAACGACCGAGCTAGACACGGACCTCCGCCCCGCACGAGGCACAAAATTTATGGTCACCCTTGACCGGCTTTCCGCAATCGGCGCACTCGGAGCCGGGCGCCTGGGACCCGTTCCCTGATTTCACCATGATCTCGGCGCCGAGTTCGGAGCCACACCCTCCGCAGAACTGAGCACCCTGTGGATTTTCCTGTTCGCACTCCACGCACACGAAGCGCTCGAGGGCGGCGGCGGGGCGCGGCTTGAGACCCTTGCCTCGTTTCTTGGGGGCTTCTCCGGCGGGAGCCTTTGCCGGCTCGGTCACCCCGCGCTCCATCAGGTCGATGGTCTCCAGAACCTCGATGGCATCGGCCCGGTACTTGGCGTCCAGTTCGGCGTAGTCCTGGTCCGAGAGCTTGCCGGTCTTGTAGTCGAATTCGAGCTCTTTGATCGCCGAGTAGGTCGACTCCTTGCGCCGGTAGAGGTCCTCGGCCTCCTCGGACATGACCCCCTCTTCATCCTCGAACTGAGTCTTGAGGAGGGGAAGGCCGACGTAGGCCACCACGGCCAGGGCCAAAACGATCTTGATCAGTAATTCCAATGCAGCCATGATCTCCTTCTCGCTCTCTGGGCCTAGCCGAACTTGTCGAGCTCGTCGTCCAGGCGGCGCCGAATCACGACGCCTATACCTCGTGCAGGCGCGCCTGCCGCTCGTAGCGGGCGGCCAGCCGCCGCTCCTCCCGCCGGTCGGGCCACAGCGCGATGAGTCCGCCGAGGGTCGCCACCACGCCGCCTATCCAGAGCCAGCTGGTCAGCGGGTTGATGTTGATGTCGACGGTGATGGTGCCTCCGTCGGGAGCCTCGTACTCCATCAGAGAGACGTACACGTCGCGCAGCAGGGTGCTGTGCCGGTCGACCCGGGTCCAGGGCTGTTCCTTGGCAAAGTAGAACTCCCGCACCGGCTCCGCCGTGCCCAGGAACTTACCGTTCTCCTCGAGGCGGAAGATCGCTTGGCCCACGGATTTCTCGTCGGTGTTGAAGCTGGAGAACTCCTCGTAGGTGACGGTGTAGTCACCGACGGTAACCGACTCACCTTTGGCCAACTGCACGTTCTGCGCCTTCTCCTGGAAGGAGTAGTGGCCGGTGACCCCAATCAGGAAGAGGATGACGCCGGTGTGCACGATGTAGCCGCCGTAACGCCTCTTGTTGCGCCAGGTAAGCGTGGCCAGCGCCCGGAAGAGATTCTCCCCGGACATCTCCCGCCGCACCAGGGTTCCTCGGGCGAACTCCATGAAGATCGAGGCCAGCACGAAGGCCGAAAGGGTAAAGGCAATCAAAGCCCAGACGTGAGTCATCCCGAAAACCAGGAGGGCAGCAAGCACCACCAGCGAGAAACCGGCGGGATACATGAAGTTCTTACGCAGGTTGGCGAAGGTCGCTCGGCGCCAGGCGATCAGCGGGCAGACCCCCGTGAGGAACATGAACACCAGGCCGATCGGGCGGATGACCGTATCGAAGAAGGGCGGACCCACGGTCTGCTTGTCACCGGTGATGGCCTCGCTGAGGATCGGCCACAGCACCCCCCAGAGGACGGTTCCGGCCATGCCCACGAGCAGCAGGTTGTTCATCAGGAAGCTGGACTCCCGCGACAGCAGGCTATCCAACTCGTTACGCGACTTAAGCAGGTCGAGCCGGCTGAAGAGCAGGTTGAGGCTGAAGACCAGGGTCAGCGCCATGAAGCCGATGAAGTAGGGACCCACGCTGGCCTGCCCGAAGGAGTGCACCGAATTGATGATCCCCGAGCGGGTCAGGAAGGTGCCGAAGATGGTGAGCGTGAAGGTCATGATGATCAGGACGATGTTCCACACCTTCAGCATGTCCTTCTTCTCCTGGATCATCACCGAGTGCAGGAAGGCGGTACCGGTGAGCCAGGGCATGAACGAGGCGTTCTCGACGGGGTCCCAGGCCCAGAAGCCGCCCCAACCGAGAGTGACATAAGCCCACCAGGCCCCGACCAGGTTGCCGATCGTGAGAAAGAACCAGCCCGCGAGGGTCCAGCGCCGGGTGGAACGGATCCAGAAGTCCCCCAGCCGCTTGGTGATCAGAGCTGCCATGGCAAAGGCGAAAGGCACGGCGAACCCGACGTAGCCAAGATAGGTGGCGACCGGATGGATCACCATCCCCGGATTCTCCAGCATGGGATTGAGGCCGTTGCCCTGCGCCGGCGAGCCCATCGGGTTGGCCTCGAAGGGATTCGAGCCCTCGAAGGCGACCAGCAGCAGACCGAAGAAGAGCGAGATCACCATTAGGATGGAGACCACGTACGGGACCAGTTCTCGGTTCTTCACGCGGTTCTGGTAGACGACCGTGGCCGAGAACAGGCTGAGCAACAGCAGCCACAGCAACATCGAGCCTGCGTTACCGGCCCAGAATGCCGAGAAGGTGTAGAAGGCGCCGAGGTCGTTCGACGTGTACTGCCAAACGTAGTAATTCGAGTAATCCCGGGTAACCAAGGCGATCCAAAGGACTACCGCCGCCACCCCGACCACGGCGGAGAGCGCATAGGCCGAGTGCAGCCCGCTCTGGATCAGGTCCCGCCGGCCCAGGCGCGCGCCGACCACGGGCATCACGGCGCCATAAGCGGCCAGCATGACCGCGAGCAGAAGGGCCGTGTAACCGACTTGATTCATAAAGCTAGATCCTCCCTACCGCTCTTGTCTACTGCTTGTCCGAGGGGGCCTGCTCGCCATTCTCGGCGGCTGCCTCATACTTGGATGGGCACTTGGCCAGCAGGAAGTTGGCGTCGAAGGTGCCGCTTCCGGAGTAATCGCCCTCGACGACCACTTCCACATCGGGCTCGTCTTTGAAGGTGTCGGGCACCGCGCCCGTGTAGGTCACGTAGAGGACCTGGGTCTCGTCGCCCTTGTCGTGGATCTTGAATTTGAGCGGATCACCCACCTGGCCCTGTTCGACGGTGCCGTTGACCAGAGTGCCGGCAACGCGGACGTTCTCCGCCGCGCCCCCGTCCATGACCTCGGCCACCTCGTAGTAGTAGACCGCGTTTTGAGACATCGCGTACCAGCCCAACGAGGCGATGGCGGCCAGGATGACGAACCCACCGATCACGAATTTCGTGCGTTTGTTACCCATGTGCATGCCCTCTTCCTTGGTTTACCGCCGGCATGAATCGATACGCGATCAATAGAGGAGCCTCTCTAGTCCCGCTCCCTTGGCTATCCCGTTCGCGACCTTCTCGGGAAGGAGTTTGTCGGGGCATTGTATCAACAGCTGGTTGGCTTCGAGGGTACTGCTTTCCCCCAGGGAACCCGTGGCCACCACGCGCTCGTACGCCTTCAAGCGTTCGGGGTAGACCCCAACGTAGCGGACGTCCAGAAGCTCCCCGGTCTCGCCCTCCAGAGTGAAGGTGACCACTTCGCCCTGTTGCAGAACGGATCCGGGGGAAACCAGGCCTCCCACGCGCAGGTTCTCTCCCGCACCCGCGGCCTTGGCCTCTTCCACGGTCTTGTAGAAGTCGCCACCCACCGCAAAGAAAAGCACCGCCCAAAGAGCCACAACGGCGACGGCGCCGCCTATCAACCACATACGGCGATGGCTCATCCCCCCAGCCTGGGTCTCTTCGGCCGAAGCCTCGCCCTTGCGCCAGGTTTGCTCGGCACCGGTCGTGCTCATGCCGCCTCCTCCAACCGCGGTAATTTCGAAACCGTCGAGCCCTGCCCGGAAGAGGTCAAAAGCTCCTGCAGAGCCGCCTCGGCCTGAGCCGGAGGAGCGGCCAACCAGTAGAGATCCGTGCCAGAGCGGAAGTAATAATGCCGCTGGCCCATGCCGTCGAGTTGATAGACAGGAGCCGCGTCCTCGCCGATGTCCTCGAGCCCGGTGAACGGCGTCCCGCCATCCGCGATCAGCACCGTCATCCGGTCGAGCATCTCGACGGCATCCTCTTCCCGGTTCGAACGCGAGATCCAGAGAGTGGCTTCGCCTTGCTGGCCGTACCTGGCGATCCAGGCGCTATCCAGCCCGGCGCCCAGGGGCTTTCCGTGAAGATGCTCCACTTCGGTCAGAGCCTGAGGACCGGTCACCTCGTCGACCAGCGCAAGGCCGGCAAGGCTTTCGGGAACGGGATTGAGGGCGGCCGCTTCGGCCGCTTCGGCCGCGGCTCTTTCGGCCTTCTCGTCGGAGAAATCGAAAACCCCGCCGTCGGAGTCGAAGGTGCGGGCGGCCAGAGTTATCACCGAGAGGACCACCACGATCGCGAGCGCCCACCGCGACAACTTCTCGCCGCGCTTCTTGCGGGCTAGTCGCTCGGGGTCACTCTCGGGATCGTCGGGTAGTTGGTCCGGTTCGGCGGGCAGACGCGGCTCGTGCTCTTGCTCAGTCACGGTCGTTATTAGCCTTCCCGTTAGTCTTGTGAACTGGTTCTCTAGGCCCGGTTGGCATCTTACTACCGGGTGTAGTAGCCGTCAATCCGCTATCGGAGAATCGGATGCAAAAAAGCGGTGCGGCTCGGCGCCGCACCGCCTGCAATCGAGCCTCCGCCTAATCGCGCTCCTGCCCGCACTCAGGGCAGAACCGGTCACGCTTGCCCAACTGGGTACCGCAACTCGTACAGAACCGGGACGGGCCTCCGGGGCGGGTCTTCCCGCGGTCGGCGCCCTTGCGGGCCCCGGCGTCGCTGCGCGCACGGCGCGCACTGCCGCCGGCCGGCGCCGGGCGCAGGAAAAGCCGGTAGGCGACGAAACCGCCGATAGCCACCACCATGGCTCCGAGAACCACCAGCAGGAGGGTCTGATTGGAGTTGCCCGCCGCCCCCGCCTCCGTATCGCCCTGGAGGGACGGTTCGGCATCGGGCTTCGTGTAGGCGACCTGCAGGCTCACGATCTGCCCCTCCGAAGCGGCGCCCAGGCTATCGCTGTAGTAGGTGAATCCCTGGGCGTCCTGGGTGCTCTGAGAGGGCATCGGGGTGATTGCGAACTCAGTCGAGCGTAGCGGCTGCTGAACGGAAACCGTTAGCTGCGCCGTGTCAAGGGGCACGCGGAAGAGCACGGGGAAGGACCGAGGGCCGGAGCCACTGATACCCGGATTGTAGTAGTACTCGACGCGCACGTCGCGGATCTTGGGGATGGTCAGGTCGTAGACGTCCCACTCCTCGTTCCCCGCCTCCAGGTTGGGGACCGGGGCGGGACGGCTGTAGTCGAACTGCCCCTGGGGTGTGACCTCGGCCACTCCGGTGAGCCGGGCTCCCCGCGGGATGGCCACCTGAAACTGGGCGGGAAGCTCGACACTGTCGGCCAGGTGCAGATCTGCCATGACCAAAACCTCGGAAGCATCGTATTCGGGCCAGGCCTGCAGTTCGAGCGAGTCCAGGGACATCCCCGAGTTGGCCGCCGCGAATCCTTCCGGAACCGGCAAGAGAGCGGTCGAGAAGGCCTGACCTGTGACGGCTTCACCCGCCGGGGTCTCCGTCGCCGCTTCTGTGGATTCGGTTGCCGGTGCCTCGGAGGTGCTGGTCGCCGGAACGCTGGTGGTCGTCTGCGCGAACGCCGCTCCCGTGGCCCCCACCGTCAGGGCAAGGGCAAGGAGGGCGAAGGCCGCGGCGCCGACGTACCACTCCCGCCGCGCAAGCGATACGGCGATCAGGCGTGAAATTCTGGAGGGCTTAGTCCTGGTCATGCGTCCATCCATGGTTGGTAGGTTTCCATAGCGCTCATTCGAGCGCCGAAATCCGCCGGCAGCTCGAGAGATTAGATTCCCGGTTCTACTTACCGGCGGAGGCCCCCTCCGAGGCTCCGGTCAAGCTCTTCTTGCCGGCCTTGCGCTGTTGCCGCCGGCGTTCTGCCCGCGGGCCTTTGCTCAACTCGGCGTCGCGGCTCTCGTTCCACCACACGGCCACACCTCCGATGACGATCAGCGCGACGCTAATCCACTGCTGCTGGGTGAGACCGGCAAGAACAGGGTCGTTGGTGCGCACGAACTCCACCAGAAAGCGTTCCACCCCTGCCAGGAAGACATAAGACCAAAACAGCGAGCCCAAGCGGTGCAGCCGCGGGGCCAGCACCCAGAGGATCAGGGCCAGGATGACGAGGGAGCCAAAGGTTTCGTAGAGTTGCGTGGGATGAACGACCTGGGTGGTCGGGGGTGAGCCCTCGGGGAAGGACATGCCCCAGGGAAGACTGGTAGGCACCCCGTAGTCGTCCCCATTCAAGAAGCACCCGATCCTGCCCACGGCGTACGCCGCCGCCAGCGCGGGTGCGATGGCGTCCGCGATCAGGGCGATCGGCGGTTTGGAAAGGTAGGCAACCACCGACACGGCCAGCGCTCCTCCAAAGAGACCGCCGTACCAAACCAGGCCGGTGCCGCTGAAAGCTTCCGTGTCAAATTGGTCCGGATGGATGGCCAGATAGTGCAACTTGGCCCCCACCACCCCGCCGATGATGGCCGCAATCAACAGGGAGTAGGTGATATCCGGATCCACTCCCCGTCGGCCAAGCTGCCAGCCGGTCACCAACCCCGCCGTGACGAAGGCGAGAGCCATCATCAACCCGAAGGAGTGGATGGTGACCGGTCCGATATCTACTAACTCAGGATACATCTCGGAATCTGCTTCCCGGGCCTACTTACCGTCGGCCGGAGCCTGCTCCGAGGTGGCGCCGTGCGGGCTCGCGGCGTCCGAAGAACCTTCCATCATCTTGACGAACTCGGCGGACAGTAGTCCGATGTCGCTGTTCGCGTCGATGTCGACCGCCTTCTGCCAGGAGGCCTTTGCGGCCTCGCGGTCGTTGCTGGAGAAGTTCACGATGGCCAGGTTGTAGTAGCCGACCTGGCTTTCGGGCTGCGCTTCGACCAGCTGCTCGAGGTCGGCCTTCGCTGCCTCGGCCTCGCCCTGCGACAGCTTGACCATCGCAAGACCGGCTATGGCCTCGTCGTTATCGGCCTCCAGAGCCAGAGCTTCATTGTACTTGGCGGCGGCGTCGTCCAGTCGGTTCGCCTGAACATATACGGCGCCCAGGTTCAGTACCGCGTCGATGTTCTTGGGGTCCGCCTTGTAGGTCTCTTCGGCCTTAGTCACGACCTCTTCCACGCTGGGGGCCGCGGCGGCGGCGTCGCCCCCGGCGATGTCGGGGTGCTCGGCGGGCAGTTCGGCGTCGGGATCGATCGGCGGCGCATTGGTGTCCGAGGCTTCCTGAGGAGCGACGGCCGCGACCGGTTCATCGTCCCCGGTTAGCGTCGGAATCAGAACAACGAGTCCTACCACCGCCACCGCCGCTGCGATGAGAATGACCAGGTTCTGCTTCTTCATTAGGCGGATTTCCTTTCGTGAGTTCCCGCAACGAGCGAGGGTTCATCTCCGACGTGGAATAGTACAGCAACCCCCACCCGGCGCCAAGGAAGGTCCGGGGGGGTTTTGCAAAAGAATTCACTAATAAATCCGGCGGCTCGCAGGGCGGGCCGGGTCGAGCCCCTGGGCAGCCCCGCCGCAGCCCCATGTAGGGGCTATGCCCGCTCTCTTGGGGACAATGAGAACCGTTCGCATGATACCCTTAGGGGTATGAAGCTCGCCCAAGTCGACTACGCTCTCTGCCGCTCCTGCGACAAATGCGCCTCCCGGCGAGCCTGCCGGACCAAGGCGCTGATCCAACTAGATCGCGGAGAGCCGGCGATCGTCAAGACGGGGGATTGCATGGGCTGCGGCGACTGCGTGCCGGCCTGTCCGCACCAGGCGATCAAGATGAAGGAGGGCTAGCAGGCCGTTGATAATCGACGATCAGGAGCAGCCCCGATGAGTCTCCGAGAG
>JADQBG010000001.1 GCA_016278725.1 Actinomycetota bacterium | reverse complement strand
AGGTCAGACCGTCACGCTGCGGCTTCACGGGCCCGTACACGCGGGCACGCGGGGGAAGCCCGCCGGCGGCGCGCGGGGGGCGGACGGACCCGGGCTACCCCTCGGCCTCCTCGGGCAACTCCTCTCCCCCGCGGATCAGCCGCGGCCGCCCTTTATCGGGATAGGGCACCACCAGATGATCGAAGTCATCAGGCAGAAGCGTGTTGGGGAAGGTCTTCCGCGCCTCGGAGACCAGCGAGCGGATCGAGTGGCGCGAACTGATGTGGGTCAGCACGAGAAGCTCCACCTCCGCCTGGCCGGCCACCTGGGCCGCCTCACGCGCCGTGGAGTGCCGGGTCTCCAGGGCGCGCTCGCCCTCCTCGCTGGTGAAGGTGGCGTCGTGCACCAAGACCGAGCCGCCCCGGATGGCCTGGATGACCTCCTCGGTCGGCCGGGTATCCCCCGTTATCAAGATCTTCCGCCCGGGCCGGCGCTCGTCCATGACCTCTTCCGGCCGCACCACCCTGCCCTCGGCGTTCTCGACCGCTTGTCCCGCCTGCAGACGCCCGAAAGCCGGGCCCGCCGCCACGCCGAGTGCCAACGCCTTCTCCGGGTGAAAGCGCCCGGGACGATCCGCCTCGGCCAGCAGCCAACCCACGCTGGGCAAACCATGGTCCGTGGGCACCGCGATCATCGAGTAACCCACCCCCTGATACACCTCGCCTACCGCCACCTCTTTGAGGTCCACCGGGAAGGCAAAGCGCCCAAACATCCTCTGCGCCACCCGAAACAGGTCGGCCAGGCCAGGGGGTCCGTAAATCTCGAGGATTTCCTCGCGGCCCATCAGGCTGAGGGTCTTGAGCAGTCCGGGTAATCCCAGATAGTGGTCGCCGTGCAGATGGGTGATAAAGATCTTGTCCATCCGGGACATCCCCACCGAACGCATCAGCTGGCGCTGGGTCCCTTCCCCGCAGTCGATGAGGAAACGTTCCCCCCCGCGAATGAGCAGAACGCTGCTGGGGGCGCGCTCGATGGTGGGGACGGCTCCCGCCGTTCCCAGGAAGACCAGCCGCAGATCCACGGCTAGCGGCGGCGGTTTGGAGAACCGTTGACCATCAGGCGGATGGCCGCGGGCGCGTACTCGTCGGGATGCTGCAGGAAGGTCGGGTTGGCGCACTCCTGCCAGCTGTACTTGGCCCGATAGGCCTGCTCGAGTTCGATGTCGCACTCGGGCCGGGGCGGCCGTTGGGCCTTGATGGCGCCGTAGACGTCCCGCCGGGGTTGCCTGGTGAAAGAATCGGTATCGATTTCCACCGAGAACACCTTGGCGATACAGCCGAAATAGGTGGAGCCGTCCAGTTCATAGGAGTAGGCGTAGCGGCAGCCTTCCCGCAGACAACTCGCCGGGTGCACCACCCACTCGCAGATGACCCCGCAGCGCTGACACTCGGTGGGCTTGCAGCGGTCCACCAGGTTCCTCGTGTGGGTCGGCCTATTACTCCGTTTTGGCATGTTTGTCAGTATACCGCAGGCACTTTTAAGGCAAGGCCGAGATTTCGCGGAAGCCGGCCTGCAGCGACCCGGGGAGCAGGCGGACGCGGCGGAAGCTTTGATCCCTCGCCCAGTAGTAGGTTTCCTCGTCCCACCAGACCACTCCGGTCTCGCCCAAATCCACGGTCCCGGAGGCGATGACCGCGCCTTTTAGGGTGGTGCCGTCGAGCAGCACGTCGCCCCCGCCGGCCACGAGGACCGCCTGAAGTTCGCCGAGGTTGCGGGCGTCGATGTCGCCGTCGAGGGAAACGGCCAGGACCGGTTGGTTCTGGTCCGCCAAAATGGATGGGAGCTCGGCCGCCAGAGCCAACTGCAGAAGGGGCCGGCCGATGATGACGTTGAGACCGGGCAGGCGCCTGCCCGCGCGGCGATCCGGGTTCTCTGCGCTATCCCGCAACTCGGCGGAGGTCGCTGAGTCGAAGTCCCACCGTTCCGAGGGCAGGGTTTCGTAGGTGCCGGGTAGGGCGGGCAGTTCCTCCACCGTGCGCACCACCGGGATCCGCGAGCCGACATCAGGCAGGACGAAGGGCCGGAGGCCACTCAGTTGGACGCGGTTGGCCACGATCGCCGCTTTCGGGAAGTCGAGCCCCTCTCTGCCCTCCTCCAGAATCGCCGAGAGGTATTTGAACGGCGGTCCCTCGGGCAACTCGACGTAGGCGCGCGGGCCGCGTTCTCCCTCGGCAGCCAACAATGCCCCCCGCACTCCGTCCGGGAGCTCCACCGTGACGCCGAGTTCGCGCTGGTCTCCTCGAAGGAGAGCGATCATTGCCCCTCCGAGACGCCCGTCGGCCTCGAGCGCCTCCCGGTGCAAACCCACCGCCTCCGTGGCCACCAGCGTGTGAGCCGCCAGGTAGGCGATCAGAGACCCCAGCGCCAAGCACAGAAACAGCGCCGCGGGCAGGATGGATCCCCGCTCCCCTCTCACATCCCCACTCCAAACGGGGCGTAGGAGAGGGACGCCCTTTCGGCTGCTCTCTCCGAGCGCCGAGCCAGCGAAAGCCCCACCGCGCGAATGTCGTCCACGGCGAGCGCAGGACCGGCGGTCTCCGCCTCGGGGCGACTGCCTTCCGCCAGAGTGAACCGCGAGCCGTCGCCCACCTCCTCGAGCATCGTCTTCGAGTCGCTGAAGCTCGCAACGGGTGGCGCTTGGCCGGTCCAGGGAACGGAGCGGCGCATCAAACTCGTGCCCTTAAGCTCCCAGCAGATGACCTGCGCGCTCCCGTCGAAGGGCGAGGCGGAAACGAAGACGATTCGCTTGACGTCCGCTTGGAGCATGGGGGCGTTTGGGCCGGGAGCCACACCGGCGGTGGTTGCGGCGCCGAGATCCATTCGCAGGCGTTCGGCAGCCACCTCTGCCTGGAGCAGCCAGATGTTCCGCCCGGCATCCTCGTTTTCCAGGCCCACGAAAGCCAAACCGGCCGGCATCACGGCAAGCAGGAGCAAGAGCGATAGCACCATCGCAACGAGCAACTCGATCAGCGTGAAACCGCAGTCGGATTCGGCGCGCCCTCGGCCTCCGCTCCCGTCGATCCCCGCGATTTTAGAAGTAGACGTCAAGGCTCCGCCGGCCTTCCGAGCGCCAACCTTGGTTTTTGCCTGCGAACCTCACCCCGGTCGCGTCCGCAGGTAGAAAGCCGATACCGGTCGGGGCCTCGATCGATGTACTCGCCGATGACTGCGCGGCTTCGAAGAGCGCTCTGCCTCGAAAGGGAGCTCTGGCCACAAGAACCACGGCGTCCAGGGCACCGGCGGGGACCATCTCCTCGGAGAAGACAGCCGGTATCGACGGCATCTCCTCCGCGCCTGCTGCCGCGCCTGGAGTGCCCGCGACTATGCGATAGGGCGGCCCCCAAAAGCCCAGCGAGTCCCTCGCCCGGAGCGTGAGCTCTTCAGTCGAACCCGGATCCGAAGAGACGTAGGAGATCTGGAGCGGCAGTCCTGGATCGCCCAATTCCCTCTCCTCGAGCAGCAATCCCTCCTTCCAGATCCCGATCACGACCGGTTGACCGGTGCTCTCCGTGCCGGCGATGGTGCTCAAGCGAAGAGCGGCGGAGAGCCCACCGGTCGCGTCCCAGGACGCTTTCCTTAGCTGCGGGCCCCAACTCCACTGCTGTGTCCAGGAGTCGTCCACGGGTTGCGCCGCAGCGGACGCCAAACGCTGGTGTTGATCATCGAGGCGAGTGTGCACCGCGAGAAAGGCAGTCGCGATCGAGCCCAAAAAGAGAGACAGCAGCAGCATCGCCGCGAGCACTTCGATCAGGGTGAAGCCCTCTCGCCGTTGCGGCCCGCGCTTCACCGCCGCCGACCAACCGTAAGCCCGGAGACCGGCCGCACCACGAACCCGTAGTCGTCCAGCCATACCGTTCCCCCCTGAGACGGCGCTCCGAAAGGCGGCACCACGCGAAGCGTCACCGAGCCAGTGCTGAACCAACTCGCCACATTTGCTTCAACCGTGCCGGGTAGCCGGCTCTGAAAGACCCGCGTCCTGGAGCCCGCAAAGACCTTCACTCCTTCCGCACTCAGGGACAATTCCGCCCGCTCGCCCGCTCTCAGCGCATCGAGTTGGACCAGGGCGAGCGCGGCTCGACCGACGGTCGCAGAACCCCGCGCATCAAGCCGCCGAGCCATACCGTGGTAGGAAGGGATGGTGACAGCCATGAGGATGGCGAGGATCAGCAGGGCGGTGAGTAACTCCAAGAGGGTGTGCCCGCCTTCAGAACGGCTCTCAGCGAGCGTTAACGGGCCTCCCCCGGCTCTTTGGTCTTCGAGCATCATGGCCAGAGATTAAGCGCAAGGACGAACGGTCGCGATGCGACATTAGGCCTACTCTGTCGATATGACCAACGTGAGAGCACGCTCCTCCCGTAAAGTCCCTCGGCCTGTATGCCGAGTCTGTACCTGTTCCCCGAGATCGAAGGAGGAGTGCCATCACGTCATCATCAGGTCAGCTCTCGCCGGCGCTCACTCTGCGGGCCTGTGCGGTGCTCGTTCTCTTACTGGGCTTGCCCCTGATCTACGTGTCTGGCGCGATGCACCCGTTTTCCAGTCCCAAGCTTGCCATTCTGGGGCTCGCGGTCTTCCTGTTCATGGTCTCGCTTTGGTCGGAGTCCTCGATTCCGCTGAGCCGCCCCACCAAGCTTGCAGTGGCCGGCCTCCTTCTCTTTGGCGCACTGGCATTGGCCAACTCCCCATCCTTCGCGCTCTCGTTCTGGGGAGCGGAGAACGAGGAGCTCGGCGCCTTCGCAATGCTCTTGAGCTTGGGCGCCTTCTTGCTGGGCGCGTATTCGCTCCCTCTGCTGGATTCGCAGCCATGGATCAGATACGCCCTCGTGCTCCCCGTCATCCCACTCGCGTTGATGCTTCTGCCTTGGGGAACCGGGCTGCTACCCGGCTACTTCGGATCTTCGCGTTTTAGCCTGAGCTTCGGTCATCCCATCCACCTCGGGAACTACGCCGGTGTCGTCCTCCTATTCTCCGTTGTGCTGGTCACCCACACCACTGGAAGGCCGCGCGTCTTCATGCTCGCGGCTGCCCTATCCTCGGCGGGGCTATTGCTTGCGTCGCAGAGCCGCGGAGGGCTGCTGGCGACGGTCCTATGCTTGCTGCTCTACGGGTCTCTCAAGTACGGTCGCTTTTGGAAAGGCAGGAAGTTCATCCGGCGGTTGCCTCTCGGCCTCGCCGCGATCTTGGTGTTGATGGTGGGGCTGTCGGTGCTCGCCCCGAGAATGGTCAATTTGTCCTCGGGCGATTCTGTCCGCAGGGATATATGGGTCAGCGGGCTCAAGGCGCTACCGGGATCGGCCCTGGTTGGCTCAGGACCGGCGACATTCAAACTGCATCACCTGGAGTACTTTACGAGTGCGAAGCTCGATACTCTCTACCCGCGCGCACAGCCCATCGCCGCCAATGCCCACAACTGGTTCCTCGAATACGCGGTGACGTACGGGCTGCCCTTCGCCCTTCTGGTCACTCTGCTCGTCGCCCTCCCCGTCCGCCGCTTCCGACGAATGACAGCGATTCAGCGCGCATCTTATCTGGCAAGCCTCGTGGTGTGGATCGCTGGTCTCTTCAATCCCCTGTCGATTACCACGCTGGGAATCGCCATGTTGCTGCTTGGCTATTCCTCGGCCCAACCGGCCCCCCGGCCGGCGACGGTAGCATCACCGGCGAAATATCAGCGGTACTGGCTCAAACCAACTCTGGTTATTGGCGGTCTGCTCCTGTTCCTGCAGACGTCCGCCTTCCTCTACGTCGACGAAAGGGCTAAGACCTACGACCTTGAAGGGGATACCCCTGCGCTCGCTCACCTCTCGGTGCTTCAGGCGCCAGATCGCCCATCGTTTCTTCGTACACTTGGCGCGCGCTACGCCTTCGACATCAGGTTCGGCGGAAGAGGAGACCTGGCCGGAGAGGTAGATCGCGTCTTCACTAGAGCGACCGCAATCGACCCCTCTGACATCACCACGTGGATGGGTTGGGGCACCGCCCTCCAAGTGCTTGACCGCCACGAGGATGCGATCAAGAAATTCGAGGCGACACTCCAGCTGGTTCCCGCGTGGCCGGTGGCGGAGCGATCAATGGCCTACTCTTACGCGGAATTGGGGCAGCGAGACAAAGCGAAAGCGATGCTTCGGGACATCCTCCGCCGTCATCCTGATGACGGCGGGACCAAACAAGTTCTGGCAGTTGTGCTAGCAGACCAGTCGCAAGAGTGACTCCTGACAGCGCGTGTCCGAGGGGGTTCCGACTCGTGTGTCGACGCCGCCTGAACATGAGACCGATCCGACCTGTGAGTTCAGGGGTGGCTTCAAGTCGTCGAGGCAACTGAACCGTCCCGGATCTGATGGAGGCTACGACTCTTGAGAGGATGGAGCCATGAACAAGCCGAAGGGGTACCCCCCCAAGGAAGTAAAGGAGCGGGCAGTCCGGATGGTCTTCGACCACGAGGCCGAGTATGACTCCCAGTGGGCGGCCATAACCTCGGTATCGACCAAGCTCGGCATGACCCCGGAGACCTTGCGCAAGTGGGTACGGCAAGTCGAAACCGAGGAAGGACGCCGGCCCGGAACCACCTCCGAAAAGGCGCGAGGTGAAAGAGCTCCGGCGCGCCAATGAGATCCTGAAGGCAGCCGCCGCTTTCTTCGGTCAGTGTCATCCTGAGGGAGTCCGGCGGGGTTCGCTCGTTTCTTCGGTGCCCTGCTGTGAAGCAGTGGCTTGTCCGCGATGTGCGGCCCGCCGGACACCCGTTGGAGTGACTTGATAGGAGCTTGGCTTCGCCCCGACTGAGCTGTGTCCTCCGACATCTTGCATCCAGGACGGAGGAGGAAGACGTGGTCACCATCGGGATCGACGCACACAAGGGCACGCTCACGGCTGTGGCCGTTGACGAACTCGGCAAGGAGACGGCTCAGCGTACCTTCCGATCGACCAGCGAAGGGCATTTCCAGCTGGTGTGCTGGGCAGCACGCTGGCCGGAGCGCCGGTTTGCTACCGAGGACTGCCGGCATCTGACGAGGCGTTTGGAGTCCGATCTCCTCGCAGCCGGAGAGACCGTCGTACGGGTCCACACGCGACTGATGGCCAGCGAGCGGCGTGGCGGACGTGAACGCGGCAAGTCTGACCCTATCGACGCGCTTGCCGTCGCTCGGGTGGTGCTGCGGGAGCCCGACCTCCCGGCCGCAAGACTGGACGGCCCGGCCCGGGAGATGCGCCTGCTCGTCGACCACCGCGAAGCACTGGTTCGGGAGCGAACACACCTTCAGAACCGACTACGCTGGCATCTGCACGAACTTGAGCCAGCGCTTGAGATCCGGTCACGGAGTCTGCGTACAACCGCGGCCCTTGACCACGTCGATGACGCGCTGAGACGACTCAGCGGTCTCGTGGCGGAACTCGCACGTGACCTGGTCGACCGCTGCCGAGAGCTCAACCGCACCATCAACGATCTCGAGAGACGCATCCGTCCGCTTGTTCGCAGCCTCGGGCCCTCTCTGCTCGCGATACCCGGCTGCGGCGTGCTCTCCGCTGCCAAGATCCTCGGCGAGACCGCCGACGCCGGGCGATTCCCCTCTCCCGCGACGTTCGCCCGGTTCAACGGTACGGCGCCGATACCCGTCTGGTCATCCAACGCCAATCGATTCAGACTCAACCGTGGCGGCAATCGACGGATCAATACAGCGCTGCACATGATCGCCGTCACCCAGCTGCGCGGCGGCTTGGGCAAGGCCTACGTCGAGAAACGCATAGCCATGGGCAACACCAAGACTGAGGCGATCCGACTCCTGCGACGCCGCATCTCTGATGTCGTCTTTCGAGCGATGCAGGCCGACGTGAGGGCACGGGCCGCGGGCGTCGAGCGATTATCGGCTCTGGCTGCTTGACATAGGAGCATCGCGGAGTCCGACCGCCGACAGAAGAGATGATCGCCTATATCGACCGCCACAAGACCCGCCTCGGAGCGAGCCCACCTGCGAGAAGTCCTGGCGATCGCCCCTTCCACCTACTGCGCCCAAAAGACCCGCCCTCAGTCCGCGAGGAAGCGCCGCAACCAGGACCTGACAGTCGAGATCTACCAACCATTCGATCCCGTTTCTTCCACCACGCTCACTTTGATGTAGTCAGTCGCCGCTCCCCCCGCGGTCTGAACCCGAATGCCAAACCGATTCCCGCTTTCGCTAACTGTTGCAATGTCAAATGAAGTAGCGGTGTCTGCAAAAAACTCAACCTCATTGGCTGCGGCGTTCGCGCTTAAGGAGGGGACAATCGTGGGGACGGAAGGGTCGACCAGTTCTGAAGTGCCGATTTGCCATGAAATCGAGGGCTCCATGGCTCTCAATTCAGCGGCATCAAGCTGAGCATAATCCCGAAAGTTGAGATTCGCTCCCTCGACCGTGGTCAACGCGTTGCGCACTAGTGTGATTGCTGCGCTGTCCTGGGCCTTCATCCGGACCCCAAAATAGGTTGGGATCGCAATCGCTGCGAGGATGGCGATGATGATTATCACCACCAGCAGTTCGATCAGGGTGAAGCCTGTTTCGGCTCTCCAGCCAATCGTTCTCTCGTGGACCCTTGACATCACGCACCTCCTTGGGAGGACCAGCCCAGTCCGCGCTCCGACGCGAGTTCTCTCAGAAACTTCTGCGCAAACGGATAGTCTGGGGACTCTTGTGCGACGGAGCGTGCAAGATCTTCGGCTTCCTGGAGCCGTCCGCTTAGCGCAAGGCACTGCGCGAGCAATACACGGTTGCGGGGAGACGGACTGATCGCCACGGCCTCACTCAGAGCTTCCACAGCCTCCTGGACCCTTCCCTGATGCCGCGAGTAGTTGAGCCCGAGGTCGACTCTGGTTTGTGCATCATATGGGTCTAAGCGCACCACGAATTCCTGATACTCGACCGCTTGCTGGTAACGGTGCAGCAGCATTAGGTTAACGCCAAACTCACGCGCCGCACCCACATCTTCAGGCTTCTCGGCCAGTCTCCGCTCCAGAAGCTTGATCGCCTCCTCCAATTGCCCTTCCTCAAAGAAGGCTCGCGACTGCTCAATCACAGCACCCTCGGATTTCTTGAAGCCCTGGTGAAAGCCGGAGACGAGAGCAACTCCAAAGAGGATGAGGAGAGCGGGTACCAATGGCGTGCCTCTCCTGGATGTCATTGTCGCGACACGGTGTGGATGCCCCCCAAACAAATCGGTCCGGGCACAAGCCCGGACCGATGAGTCCTAGGAGACACAATTGTCCTTTACCAGCCGGGACCGTTGAAGTCAGCGCCGGTCCCACTGGAACTCTTGTCGACGTCCACACCAAAAACCTCGGTCGTCTGCGACACGGTCTCCAGTGAGTACACGTCGGTGGCGGTCCCAGTGAACTCAACCTCGTCGTCGGGGGCATACGGGAAAGTACCAGTTTTAGACCCCGTAGCCGTAGAATCAACCCAGTTTATCGAGGGTTCGATGGCCTTCAGCGCCGTGACAGTCACTTGATCGAAGGCGCGAGTGTCGACGTAGGCTGACTCCACGGCAGTCATCGCGTTCCGAATCAGAGAACGAGCGGCGGTGTCTTGCGCCTTCTCCCGTTGTCCCAGGAACGTCGGGATGGCGATGGCCGCCAGGATCGCGATGATGATGATCACCACGAGGAGTTCGATGAGCGTGAAGCCGCCTTCACCCTTCATCCGTTTGCTAATTGCGCTGAGCATTCCTTGTCCTCCTTGTTTAGAGATTCCGGCGCCCAACGAAAAAGGTTCGTGGGCACCAGGCAAACCACGAACCCTTTCAGGTAAAGTGGCAGTCCAGCCGGCCTCGGGGGCCCTGTGACTTTGCGTCCCACTCTTGCGAGCGGTTTGCCCTTTGCACTTACGCCCCTAGTATGCCCCCCGCGAAAATCCTTAGCCAGAAATTTCAAATCTTTTTCTAATTGAGCAAATCGACAGGTCCCGGATGGCTTTAGGCTTCGCGGGGCGGGCTACGAGTTCGTTGTCCACCCAGCAAGACGCTACAGAGATTGGGACTGGTCAGAAATCAGCCATAGGGAGGAGAAGGGCCACTCCTGTTGCGTCCGTCCAGCCGGATTCCAACGACCAAAGCCTGGAGGTGCTTCGCACGCAATCATCGGCGGGCCGGGCTTCTAGTAGGATCCTTTGAACCTACCGAGGCCCCAACAAAGGATAGTGCGATGATGTCCGACGATGCGGGTGTTCTGTCTTTAAAGAGACGTCCCTTGTTGAGAGCGTCTGCGCTGATCGTGCGCGGGGATGAGGTGCTGCTCGTCAAGCAGTCCAAGGACGGCGTCGAATACTGGCTCCTTCCAGGGGGAGCCGTAGAGCGTGGAGAGGCGATCACCGAAGCGGTCCGACGAGAGGTCGGAGAGGAAACCGGCTACAAGGTCAGAGTCCTCGAGCCGCCGATCGGACTCATCGAGTCGATCTCTCCAGACCAGGGCCGCTCAAGGCACCTAGTGCACCTCGTCTATTATTGCCGCCTCGAAGCCGCGCCGTCGACAGAGCCAGCAACAGGGACAGCGCACGTCGACCCCACCATTCTCGAATCCAAGTGGTGGAGCCGCGCCCGATTGCCGGAACTGGTCATCCACCCCCCCATCCACGACCTCCTGAATGAGTGGCTCGAGTATCTCTCCGTGCTCGAATCCCAGGGTGAAGAGGTGCTGCCGCAGAACTTGCCCCCCTTAGTCAGCACCGGTCCACGCTGGGTCTAGCCGCAGCCGCACTCGGCCGCCTAAAGCCGTCACCCCCTCAGCCGCTTTCCTTATGCCGAATGGGCCAGCGCGATTATGCCCCACCGCCCGATCCGCCGTAGCTTTCCGCACCACCTAGCGTTTATTCCACGCAAGAGATCCTGGGACCGCTCAAGTATGCACCTTCG
Source organism: Actinomycetota bacterium (assembly GCA_016278725.1). GTDB lineage: Bacteria > Actinomycetota > Thermoleophilia > RBG-16-64-13 > RBG-16-64-13 > Soudan-30. Next base: position 232,960 of record JADQBG010000001.1, on the reverse strand, counting down.
TGGTCCGATGAACTCTGCAGAATTGCGGATACGCGACAGGCTAAGGCGGTCGGTGATGACGAGGATTTCTCGGACCATTCGATGCAGGGGCGGTGCCGGTTTCACCTTGATCGAGATCATGGTGGCCTCTTTGTTGCTGCTAATCGTGATGGCCGGTTTCGTGCCCTTCTTCCTGAGCGGGCTGGAGCGCAGCTCCCAGGGCCGCTACAAAAGCACAGCCACCAACGTCGCCCGCGAACGCATGGAGCAGATTCGCCGATTGGACTATCGCGAAATTCAACAAGACACGGCCAATCCCAGCGATCCGAACAACCTGAGTATGCGTTTCGCCGCTATCGATGCGGCCGAGAGCGAGCGAGGGACCCCTTTCAACGTGGTCTATGCGGTTAATCCTTCCGCTTACGGCGCCGGCGAACTCAAGGAGGTTTCGGTCACCGTTAGCTGGACCGCGCCTCCCGCGGTCTCTCCCGCGGTAATCACCAGTTTGATCCACCAGCAGTTCATGGGCCCGCGTGGCTCCTGGCTCCAAATCGGCTCCACCACTTTCCCCCCGACCGACTTCAAGGTGACGCCCGATCCCGACGGGACACCCTTTCCCCTTTTCGGCGACCCCACCGGCACCTCGGACCCGGACACGGTAGCGGTTCGCTATCACATTGCCGAGGCCGACTGGGGACTCGCGCTCTCCAACATAACCCCGGGATCGATCACCCCACGAAACGTCTACATGCTGCTGCGATTCGTCGACGATGCCGGGTCGGCCGTCTATGTCGGCCCTGCCGCCGACAACTACCGTATCGACAGCAGTCATCTTCTCTGGGATGAAAGCACTGGGACATTGACCGATGTCTACTTCGAGTACCCCTTCGATATCAATGAGATTCCGGATGGCTACTGGGAACTCCAGGCGGTCGCCTACAACGAATTCGACCAGCCGGGAAACATCTGGCGCTATCGAGTCCGGGTGGAGGACAACGACCCGGAACCCCCAATAAGCTTCACCGCCATAGGCAAGGATGACCAGACGATAGACCTCGAGTGGATCCCTGGCGCCGACCGGGACCATAAATCCTGGATCCTCGAGCGTGCCTGGACCAACGACTCCACCTGGAGCGAAGCCGAGTGGACGGCCGCCACCACTTGGACGACGCTGACCACGCTGGTCGGTACCCAGTCCCGGTACACCGACGCCGGTCACAAAGCCACATCGACTCATCCTTTTGGCGACTCGACGTTCCCGTTGACCCACTACTACCGCTACCGCCTGCACCCCGTGGACCTCGACGACAACCACGGCACCCCGGTGACCGCCTCGGAACAGCTGCCCCCGACCACGACGACCACGGTCACGGGCTCAACCGATACCACCGCGAGCACGGTCTCCACCACCACAACTTCGGTCACCACTCCCCCGCCCTCGACCACCTACTCGGTGATCGTCGAGAACCAGGACATGAACTTCAATTACGACGTGGAGATAAAGGACACGGCAGGCGACGTCATCTGGTCGCAGACCGTGAACAAGAACAAGAGCGCCACCGCCGGCGATCTCCCGAGCGGCTCCTACACGATCACCGCCGACAGGATCCTGAAAAAGGACACAGACACCCCGATTCACCGCGCCGCTTCTTTCAACCTGCCCACGGCGAGCAACTCAATCGTCCTAACGATCCTGGAGTAGAGGAATGTTCACCGACCGCGTACGAAACGGACCGTCCTGGCGTTGTCGAAAAACCGCCTCTGACGAGGCGGGCCTGACCCTGGTCGAACTGCTGGTCGTGATGATGCTGATGATGGTGGTGATGGGGGCGATCTACGGGATCTGGGCCGGACTCGCCCGCTCCTACACCTTCGCCGAAGACGATATCCGGGCCCAGGACGAGGCACGGATGGCCCTCAACGAGGTAATCGAGTATGTAAGAACGGCCCGGGAGCCCGACGCGAGTCTCATCCCTCCCGGTTCGGAGTACCTCGAGGCGCTAATGCCCAAGGCGGGACCGTACGAAATCTGGGTGTGGACCGACCTCGATCGGGACCCGAGCCACGACCTCGAGTTGGTGAAATTTGCGCTCGAGGAAGACGCTTCTACCGGACTGTATTTCCTGACGAGGGAAACCTCGCCCGCCGGCAATGGCAACTTCCCGGGCACCGGAGTACGGATCATCAACCAAAATATACGCAACAAGGATAACTCGCTGCCGGTGTTCGAATATTTCGACGGCAATGGACTCGAGTTGGCGCCGGACGCGGATGACGTGGGCGAGTTCATCGCTCAACCGAACGAGGTGCAGGAGGTCGAGATCGACCTTCATGTCGATATCGATCCCAGCCGTTCGCCCATCGCCCACGAAATCAGCTCGGTAGTCCAGCCGAGAAATCTGCGCAAGTACTAGGCAAGAAGGAATACTATGATCGCTATTAGGCGGAGCGGTGAGCGGGCGAAGAGGTTGTTCGAAGAAGAGAGCGGCGCCTTGGTGATCATAGTGATGATGTTTACGCTCATCTTCATCGCTATGGGAATCGCCCTCTTTTACCTGGTGAAGATGAACACCACCAGCGTGGATTTGGAAAGACGGGAAGCCAAGTCCTTCAACGTGGCAGAGGCCGGGGTCGACGCCGGCATGCTCACGGTTATGAAGGACTGGCCGGACGAAGCCACCGATAATCCGGCAATCGACTACTCCCAGCTTCGGCCCAACTTCGACGCTACGGAATACCCCGACCCATCGCGTTCCCCCGCCTCTGACTTTGTCAACGTCCGAATATACGATGACCTGGATCCTATAGATCCCAACGTCACCTGGGATTCGAACCAAAACCGGCGTCTCATCGTGGACAGCGAGGCAAACGTCGCGGACGCCCGCCACCGGATCATGGTTCAGTGCGAACAGCAGACGTGGGAACTGAACTTCCCCTTCATCGCCATGTATGCCGATGTGGCCAGTGCCAACGGACAGGGTCTGCGCGTGCGGTGGGACCCCGCGGACACGGAGGCACTCCCCTTGATGGGCCCACTGGGGCCGACCGTCGGTGCTTTCTATAACGACACTCTTGGCAAAGGCGTCAACCTCCCCGCGGATGGTACGGTTTCCTCTAATCCAGAGGGATCTACAACATTCAATAAACTGATTGCGTCGTCACTGATCTCGGCACTGGCCGGAATCGCCGATGCAAAAGGCACCTACTTCACGAGTGCCGCCCAGGCGGAAGCTCTGCTCACCGGAACAAGCGTGCGATCCTCGGCCGAAGGCGGGGACGCTGCCGGTGAGATCGTCTTTATCAAGTCTTCGACCACCGTGGAGATCGCCGCTAACACCCAAATGGGCACCCGCGAGAAGCCGGTGGTCTTGGTGGTGGATGTGCCGGACGGGACAGATGTGGGCATGGACTTCAGGGGTACGGCTGACTTTTACGGGATCGTGGTTACCACGGGAAATCCCATCGTTCGCGGCACCCAGAGTTTCTGGGGGTCATTCATTGCCAAGAACGACCTCGACAGCAACGGAGTTGGTTCCTCGCCGGAAATCAACTACAACGGTGCGATCATCAACTCAATCAACGGGCTGCACACCATCAGCGTGAACATAGTTCCGAACACCTGGGAAGAGTACACGCTGCCCAAGGGATCGACTACGACGGTGCCTTAACTTGCGATTTTGGGGGGTTGCGGCGAGCTCCATACCGCCCTAACCCGTGCTGCCGAAGCCCCCACTGCCCCGCCCGGTCTCGTCCAGTTCCTCCACCAGGTGGAAGCCCGGGGTCTCCACGCGCTGAATCACCAGTTGGGCGATGCGGTCTCCGGGTGCCACGGCTAAGTCCTCAGTGCCCGAGTTGTAGAGGCTGACCCGCACCTCCCCCCGGTAGCCCGCGTCGATCAGTCCGGGCGAATTCACCACCATAATCCCGTGCCGGAAGGCGAGGCCGGAACGCGGTTGGACAAAACCGGCGTAGCCCTCGGGGATGGCCAGGGCGATCCCCGTGCCAACCTCGCGGCGCTCGCCCGGGGGGATGGTGAGCTCTTCCACCGAATGAAGATCAGCCCCGCCGTCGCCCTCGTGCGCTCGGTGCGGCAGGCGCGCCTCGGGGTGCAGTTTTCGTACCTGGATCTCCATCCGTCTATCCCCTTGCGGCCGTGCTTTCTGCCGTCGTGCTCCGCCGGACTTCAGTCCTATGCCGGTGCCGCGAGTCCACCGCGATGCTCCCAGACCTAAGCGCCGCTCTTCGCGGCTCTACAGCTTGAGCGAGCGCTCGATGCGCTCGACCGCCTCGTGGATACGGTCGTCGGGCACGGTCAGGGAAACCCGCACGAAGCCCTCCCCCGCCTCGCCGTAACCGTTGCCCGGCGTGACCACGACCCCGGCCTGATCCAGCACGTGCTCGGCGAAGCTGGTGGAGGTATAGCCGTCGGGAACCGGCATCCACAGATAGATGGTGCCCTTGGGCGGCTCCACGTCCATGCCGATGTCCCGGAAGGCCTTGACCAATTGGTCGCGGCGGCGCTCGTAGACCGCGCGCATGGCGTCCACGAACTTGAGGTCGCCGTTCAGCACCGTGGCGGCGGTGCGCTGCAGGGCTTCGAACATCCCGGAGTCCAGATTGGTCTTTAGCCGCCAGAGGGCTTCCAGGATCTGCGGATTGCCCACGGCGAAGCCGATGCGCCAGCCGGTCATGTTCCAGGGCTTGGAGAGGCTGAAGAACTCGAATCCGACCTCCTTGGCTCCTTCGACCTCGAGGAAGCTGGGGGCCACGTAGCCGTCGAAGGTGAGCTCCGAGTAGGCGTTGTCGTGGACCACGGCGATGTCGTAGGTCTTGGCGAAGTCGACCACCCAACGGAAGAAGCCGAGGTCGGCCACCGCGGCCGTGGGATTGTTGGGATAGCTGATGAACATCAGTTTGGCCTTACGGGCGACGTCCTCGGGGATGGCGTCCAGATCGGGGAGAAAGCCGTTCTCGGGGAGCAGGGGCATCAGATGGACGTCGGCGCCCGCCAGGATGGAAGAGCCCGCGTAGACCGGATAGCCCGGATCGGGCACCAGCGCGAGATCACCCGGATCGAGCACCGCCCAACACACGTGGGCCAGGCCTTCTTTGGAGCCCAGCAGCGGGAAGAACTCGTTTCCCGGGTCGATCTCCACGCCAAAACGCTCCCGGTAGAAGTGGGCCGCCGCCTGCCCGAACTCGGCCACGCCGGCGTTAGAGGGGTAGCGGTGGTTACGCGGATCATCCAGTTGGCGCTTCATCTCGGCGATGACGTAATCGGGGGTGGGCAGGTCGGGATCTCCGATACCCAGGCTGATCACGTCCACGCCCTGGTCGCGCTTGGCGGCGATTTTTCGTTCGATCTCGGCGAACAGGTAGGGAGGCAGTCGGTCCATCCGGCGCGAGAATTCCATTTCAGGCTCCCATCGGTCCGGCCGGTCCGGTTGCCACCGGCCAGCCCAGATTCTTCAATAGCTCGGGGCTGAGTTCGCCCACGAAAACCTCCTCCGCCGGACCGGTCATCACCATCTGCCAGTCGGGGGCGGCTTCGATCTCCAGGTCGCCACCCAGCAGATGGACCACCACCGGGCTCTGAGTCAGCCCCAGCCGGACGGCGGCGGCGCCCACGGCGGTGGCCCCGGTTCCGCAAGCTTGGGTCTCCCCCACGCCGCGTTCCCACACGCGCATGGTGACCGAACCGTTCGGTTCCAAGCGAATGAATTCCACGTTCACCCGGTTGGGAAAGAGGGGCAGGCGTTCGATCACCGGGCCGAATTCAGCGAGGGGAAGGTCGCCCAGATCTTCGGCCACGATCACGCAGTGGGGGTTGCCTACGTCCACGAAGGTAAAGCTGAACTTCAGCCCCAGGGCCTCCAGTTCGTGACGGACGACTTCGGTGGTATCCGGCGCTGCGGCGATGGAGTCGCTGATGAAGCGGGCTTCTCCCATGCCCACGCGCACCCGGCCATCGGGCAGAATACGCGGGCGGATGGGCCCCGCCAGGGTGTCGACCACGAATTCGTCGCCGGGGGCCACCACCCCCTGCTTCTCCAGATAGCGGGCGAACATACGGATGCCGTTGCCGCACATCTCGGGCTCGCTGCCGTCGGGGTTGAGGATGCGCATGCGGGCGACGGCGTTGTCGGCGGAAAGCGTGGCGGACGTCGACGGCGACGTGGCGGGTCGCGTCGCAGTGGCGGCCGCGGCGGCGCCGGGAGCCTCGTGGATGAGGATGCCGTCGCCTCCCACGCCGTAGTGGCGATCGCAGAGCAGGGTGGCGTCGCTCGGGCGAAGCGGCCGCGGAAGCGCCGCAGCTTCGACGATGAGATAGTCGTTCCCCAAACCCTGCCACTTGGCGAATTGCATCTAGGTTTCCTTTCCACAGCGCCGGTTGGCAAGCGCCACGATCTCATCGGCCACCTCGGCGGGCGGCCTCGCGGAAGGGTCCATCATAACAACGTCGGGGAGCTTCCGCAGCCAGGTGAGTTGGGCCCGGGCGTAGCGCCGGGTGGAGGCGGCGAGCAGTTCGATCAGCTGCTCCTCGGTGATCTCGCCGGCCAGGTGGCGGCGGATCTCGCGGAAGCCGATGGCCTGGCGGATGCCGCTCTCGCGGGCGGGTGCGGGGGCGGCAGCGCCCGAGTCACCCGCTGAGGGTCCCCGGCCTGCGACCGCGAGGTAGCTCCGCACCTCTTCCACGGCGCCGCCTTCGACCATTTGGCGCGTGCGCCGATTGATGCGCTCGTAGAGCTGCTCCCGAGGCATGTCCAGACCGACCAAGAGTGTCGGGTGGCGGTAGCGCGGACGCCAGAGGTCTTCCCGCCCCGCCCAGGAGCCCGGTCCTGCGGTCAGCACCACCTCCAGGGCGCGCATCACCCGCCGGGGATTGAGTGCATCCACGCGGGCGGCGGCGGCCGGATCCAACGCCTCGAGCTCGGCGTGAAGTGCGTCCACGCCCTCCTCGCGCAACCGGGCTTCAAGCCCCGCGCGCAGACCGGGCTCGTGCACGGAGGGGATGTCCAAAGGAGCCAGCGCGGCGCGCAGGTAGAGCCCGGTGCCGCCGGCGATCACCGCCCAGCCGCTAGTGGCCAGGTCGTGGTCGAAGGCGCGCCGCGCCTCCTGGGTGTAAGCGGCTACCGTCCACTCCTGCTCGGGATCGGCGACCTCGACCAGCGCGTGCTCGGCGCGCGCGCGTTCAGAGGCCGAAGCCTGATTGGTGAGCACCGGAAAACCCCGGTAGAGCTGCATGGAGTCGGCCGAGATCACTCGAACCCCGAGTTGCGCGGCCACCTCCACCGCAACCGCAGTCTTGCCGACCCCGGTCGGGCCGAAGATCGCGGTTACGCAGCCGGCGGCGCCCGGGCGATTCACGCAGCCCGGTCCGCCCGCGCCGCTCCCAGCAAACGGCCCCGCAGCGTGGCCGAGGTGGCCCCCTCGATCAGCACCCGGGCGAAATCGCCGACGGAGACGTCCGCTGCCCCGCCGTTCGCCGCGCTCGCCGAACCCAGCGAACTCCCCGGTTCGAAGCTCTCGCTGGGCGGTGGCGCCGCCTCCGCCTTGTGCGGCACCGCGAAGTTCACCGTCTTAAAGGTCCGCGTGCGTCCGGTGAACTCGCTCTCCCGGTTGCGGCTCGGGCCCTCGACCAGCACCACCGCCTCACGGCCCACGTAGGCCTGGTTGCGCTCCAAGGCGCTCCGCTGCACCGCGGCCACCAAACGGGTCATGCGGTCGTTCGCCACGTCGGCGGGCACCGCGTCGGCAAAGGCCGCGGCGCGGGTACCGGTTCTCGGGGAGTAGATGAAGGTGAAGGCGGAATCGTAGCCCACGGTTTCCACCAGCTCGAGAGTGGCCGCGAAGTCCTTTTCGGTCTCGCCCGGGAAGCCCACGATGACGTCCGTGGTCAGGGACAGGTCGGGGACCGCCGCGCGCAGCCGCTCTACCAGGGCCCGGTAGTCGGCACTGGTGTAACCCCGCCGCATGGCCTCGAGCACCCGGTCGCTGCCCGACTGCACCGGTAGATGCAGATGTTCGCAGAGCGGCTCCAGCTCGGCGAGAGCCTCGATCAGGCCGGGAGAAACGTCCTTGGGATGCGAGGTCATGAAGCGGATGCGCTCGATAGGGGTTTCCTCGCTAAGGCGCCGGAGCAGCCCGGAGAAGTCCCCTTTCCCGCGGAAGCCGGGCTCGGCGCCGTAAGCATTCACGTTTTGGCCCAAGAGGGTGATCTCGTGCACGCCCTGCTCCGCGAGCCCGCGCACCTCGGCCAGTATGTCCTCGGCGGCCCGTGACGCCTCCGGCCCGCGGACGTAGGGCACGATGCAGTAGGAGCAGTAGTTGGTGCAGCCCGTCATGATCTGCACCCAGGCGAGCGGGCCCTGGCGGCGGGCCCGCGGAAGCTCGGCGCTGAACCGAGTGGTTTCCTCGGCGAAAGCCCCGGCGGAGCGTCCGCTCTCGAGGCGCTCCTCGATCAGCCGGGGGAGCTCGTGCAGACTCTGGGGTCCGAGCAGGATGTCCACATGGGGTTGCTCCTGCTGAAACGACTCGCGGCGGCTCTGCGCCAAGCAACCCGCGACCACCACCATGCGCTCCGGTTGCTCGCGCTTTAGCCGGCGCGCCTCACCCAGGTGGCCCAGCAGGCGGGTGTCGGCCTTCTCTCTGATCGAGCAGGTGTTGTAGAGCAGCAGATCGGCGGCGCCGGGTTGCTCGACGGGCTGCATGCCCATGCCCACCAGCATCCCGGCGATCCGCTCCGAGTCGTGCTCGTTCATCTGGCACCCGAACGTGCGGATGTAGAAGGTCTCCGGCAGGCAGACGCTCATCCCCGGTCTACTCCACCCCAGCGATCACTTCGCGTAGTCGACCGAGCGGCTCTCCCGGATCACCGTCACCTTGATCTGCCCGGGGTAGTCCAGTTCCTTCTCGATCTCCTTCGCGATTTCGCGCGAAAGCAGGGCCGCCATCTCGTCGTTGACTTCCTCGGGCTTCACCATCACCCGTATCTCCCGGCCGGCCTGAATCGCGTAGGACTTCTCCACGCCTTCCTTGGCTTCGGCGATGCGCTCCAGGTTCTCCAGGCGCTTGATGTAGCTCTCCAGGGTCTCGCGCCGAGCGCCCGGACGGGCGCCGGATACCGCGTCGGCGGCCCCCACCAGAACCGATTCGACCGTCTGCTGCTCGACATCGTTGTGGTGCGCTTCGATGACGTGCACCACCGCGTCAGACTCCCCGTAGCGCCGAGCCAGATTGGCGCCGATAACCGCGTGCGAGCCTTCCACCTCGTGGTCGACCGCTTTACCCAGATCGTGCAGCAAACCGGCCCGCTTGGCCAGCTTGGGGTTCGCCCCCAACTCGGTCGCCATCAGCGAGGATAGGTGCGCCACTTCGATGGCGTGTTGCAGCACGTTCTGGCCGTAGCTCGTGCGGAACTTGAGCCTGCCGAGAAGTTTCACTATCTCGGGCGCCAATCCATGGATGCCGGTATCGAAAGTGGCCTGCTCGCCGGCCTCCTGCATCTCCTGGTCGACCTCCTCCTTGGCTTTGGAGTAGGCCTCTTCGATCTTCGCCGGGTGGATACGGCCGTCCGCCACCAGCTTGGTGAGGGTCAGCCGGGCGATCTCCCGCCGGACGGTGTCGAAGCCCGAGAGCACCACCGCTTCCGGGGTGTCGTCGATGATGAAATCGATGCCGGTGAGCTGCTCGAGCGTCCGGATGTTGCGGCCTTCGCGACCGATGATGCGGCCCTTCATGTCGTCCGAAGCCAGCGGAACCACGGAAACGGTATGGTCCACCACGTGATTGGCGGCCGTCCGTTGAATCGAAAGCGCCAGGATATTGCGGGCGCGGCGATCGGCCTCGTGCCGAGCTTCCTCCTCGACGTGGCGCACCATCTTGGCCATGTCGTGCCGGACTTCGTCCTCGGCCTGCTTGAGAATGGTCTCGCGGGCCTCGTCCCGAGTTAGGCCGGCGATCTGCTCGAGACGCGCCTCCTGCTCCTTCTTGGCCTCCTCGGCCTCTTCCAGGACCTTGCGGTAGTGACCCTCGCGGTCGCTGACCGACTGTTCTCGCTTCCCCAGTTCCCGAGCGACTTCGTCGAGCGATTCCTCCCGCTGGACGAGGCGCCTCTCGAGCTGCAGCACCTCCGCTCGGCGTTCCTTCAGCTCCGCTTCGGTCTCCACCCGCAATTGGTGGAGTTCATCCTTGACCTCGACCTGAGCTTCCTTCTTCGTCGCTTCAGCATTCCGGTTGGCTTCCTGGAGGATCTTCTTCGCTTCTTGTTCGGCGGAAGCGATTCTCGCTTCGCCTACGTACTTCCTCAGGAAATAACCGGCCGCCAAAGCGATGGCCCCGACCAGCAGGGCCACCACGATCGACAAGCCGTTCATCCAGTCTCCAATTCAACAAATCGTTGCCCAATTCAAAGCGCCTGCTTCGATCGAAACGAGCACGAAAAAGGCCGAGCCTAAAGCTCGGCCGATCACAGCCCGTGCACCACGTGCAATTCAAACAGAGGGTCCCCCTAAAGCGGGTGCGATTGAGCTATCCGGGGTCGGATCTATGGCTAAGGTCCGGTCCGGCTAGTTCCAACCCCCTTGACTATCCGAGTTTCTTGCATGTGTGCAGGTATGTCACTGCTTTGAGCAGGAGCCGTGAATTCGATCGGCCGATCGTAACAAGCGCAAAAAGTGTATCTCTGCAGCGTAGAAAGTGTCAAGGAGAACTAGCGCCTCCGCCTCAGCCGAAAGGATCTTCGCCCCTCTCGGCCTCGTGGGTCTCCTCTTCCGCGAATGCGGCGGCGAGCACCCGGGATATGGCGTCCCAATCGTGGCCGCGGCGGGCCAGAAACCCACTCGCCCGGCGCCGAGCGCGGGCCGGGTCCCTTTGGAACTCCGCTCCGAAGCGGCGCCGCACCTGCGCCGCCAGATGCGCATCCCGCCCGTCCGCGCCCTCGTCCAGGCACTCGGCGAGAAGCTTTTCCGTCAGGGCAGGGTCGACTCCTTTGCGATAGAGCTCCTCCCGCAGGCGGCGCGCGCCCCACCCCCCGGCCGACTTCTCCCGGATGAACGTCTGGGCAAAGCGCTCGTCGTCGAGGTAACCCAGGTGTTCGAGATACTCGACCGCGGCGGCGATGACCGAAGGCACGTAGCCGTAGCGCTGCAGGCGCTGGTCGACTTCCGCGCGGGAGCGTTCACGGGGCTGAAGGAAGCGAAGGGCCCGCGCCCGCGCTCCCCGCTTGCCGTCCTCCTCGACCAAACGCTCGACCGCTTCAGCGTCGAGCAGGTCTCCAACCTTCAAGCCCGACTCCAGTGCCACTTCCTGGTCGAGGCCAAAGGCAAACTCACCGTCAAGTTGAACGTTAAGCCGCCCCCGGCTGCGCTTCTGTTCGTCGAGGGCGGTTACGCGGCGCTTCAATGTGCGGAACCTACTTCGCCGGGGTCTCTTCCTTCTCCGATTCGCTCGGCGCTTCTTCTTCAGCCGGGGCTTCGGAGGTGTCCGCCTTGATCCACTCAGGAGCCATGGCTTCGATCACCTCACGCCGGACCGCTCCGAGCAGATCGGGATTGTCGCGCAGGAACTGCTTCACGTTCTCCCGCCCCTGGCCCAGGCGCTGCTCGCCGTATGAGAACCAGGCTCCGGACTTCTGGACCACGTTTTGCTCGACGGCGATGTCGAGGATCTCCCCTTCGGTCGAGATACCGGTGCCGTAGGTTATGTCGAACTCGGCCTGCTTGAAGGGCGGGGCGACTTTGTTCTTGACCACGCGCACCCGAACCCGGTTGCCCACCGCCTCGGTGCCGTCCTTGAGAGTCTCGATGCGGCGGATGTCCAGGCGGACGGAGGAGTAGAACTTGAGCGCCCGGCCTCCGGGAGTGACCTCGGGATTGCCGAACATCACGCCGACCTTCTCCCGCAACTGATTGATGAAGATGGCCGTGGTCGCCGTCTTGTTGATGGTTCCCGCCAGCTTGCGCAACGCCTGACTCATCAGTCTGGCCTGGAGGCCGACGTGAGAGTCTCCCATCTCGCCTTCGATCTCGGCTCTGGGAGTGAGCGCCGCCACCGAGTCGATCACCAGGACGTCGAGCGCTCCGCTGCGGATCAAGAGCTCGGCGATCTCCAGGGCCTGCTCGCCGTGATCCGGCTGAGCCAGCAGGAGGTCGTCGACCATGACCCCTATCCTGCGGGCGTACATGGGATCCATCGCGTGCTCGGCGTCGATGAAGGCGGCGCGGCCTCCGTTCTTCTGCGCTTCGGCAATTATGTGAAAGGCCAGCGTGGTCTTACCGCTCGACTCCGGCCCGAAGATCTCCACCACCCTGCCGCGGGGCACTCCCCCGACACCAAGCGCCAGGTCCAAACCGAGAGAGCCGGTCGGAATGGCCGGCACGCGTATGCCGGCGGATTCGTCCCCCATCCGCATGATCGAACCCTTGCCGTACTGCCGTTCGATCTGCAACACGGCCATGTCCAATGCTTTGTCCTTCTCCACAGTGCTTCCTCCTCGGCTACTCTGCCGCTTTCATACTCTCAAGTTCGCGATGCTCCAGCACGGAGTACCTGGCCCCTTTGGGGTGTAGCTGACTCTCGTAGAGATTCACCGACTCTACCGGAAGCCTGACCGGTTCCCAATCGGACTTTGGTTCGACCGTCCGCGGTTTGCGGAATCGGCCTATGGTCAGATGCGGCCGGTAGGGCCGTTTCTCCCGGCGCATCACCTGCGCCGACTCCAACCCGGTCATCACCCTGTCGAACAACCGCCGGAAGACCTCCCCATCGTCGCGGATCTCCAGGGCCATCACTCTCGCCCGGCTTCTCGAGGGCAAAGGCAGCAGGCCGGTAACCAGAGCCTCACCGCCCAGTTCCGGGGGCACCTCTCGCACCACCACCGCCGCCGCTTCCAATTGGTCCGGGCCCACATGCCCGATGAAGGCCAGGGTCACGTGCAGTTGCTCGGGCTTTACCAGCCGCAATCCCTCGAGGCCCTCGAGAGGCTCCTGCACCTCTCGCGCAAGTCGCACCACCTCGTCAGGCAGCGGCACGCCCACGAAGAGACGGCGTTTCCTGGCCTCTTGGGGGCTATCATCCTCCGCGGTCAAATCCCTCCCAGATCCCCCTAATCCGTCAATTCCGCCGATCTGCCCTGGGACTCTTCCCTCCTCCCGGCCGCTTCCGGCGTCGCCGGCGGGCCCAGCGAGTCCCGGGCGTGCAAGAAATAGTCCACGCCGCTCAAAACGGTCAAAACCACCGCGAGCATCAACAGCCACCAACCGGAGGAGCGGCCCAATAGCTCCCCGGGCACCTCCAGGATCAGAGCCATGATGGCCAACATCTGGCTCGCGGTCTTGATCTTGCCCCACTGGCTCGCCGGGATGATCACGTTCTCCGCAGCCGCGACCATGCGCAGGCCCGAGACCGCGAATTCCCTCGCTATGATCACCATAGCAACCCAAGCGGACAGCTTGTTGAGTTCGATCAGGGCGAGCAGCGCGGCCGTGACCAAGAGCTTGTCCGCAAGGGGATCGAGAAAGGCTCCCAGCACCGTGGTCTCCCGGCGCCGGCGGGCAAAGTATCCGTCCAACGAGTCGCTTGCCGCTGCCAGAGCGAAGACCACCGCGGCAAGAGCGGCGCCGTTGTCGACCGCGCCCAAGAGCAGAGTCATGAATACGGGGATCAGCAGGATGCGAAATACCGTGATCCAATTGGGGAGGTTGAGATTCACCGCGCCACCTCCGGCCGGCCAAGCTCGGAGCGCCTCCCGTCCGGGGCCGGCAACAGTTCGGCCACGAGATCAAGGCCCACCGCTTCGCTGATCCGCACCTTGACCAGGGAACCGGCCCCCAGCGCCACCGGTCCCGCTTGCGCCGATGGGCTTTCCAGGTAGGTTACGCCGTCGACATCCGGGGCCTGCCGGTAGGTTCGGCCCACGGCGAGTGGCGGTTCCCCCTCGCCTCGGGCGGACGGGTCCGGACGCTCCGGCGCTTGATCCACTAGCAAATCCCCGGTCCAGCCGATGATTTCGCGCGCTTTTGCTTCCGCATGGTCGTTGAGGGCGCCGCTCAGGCGATTCAGCCTCTCCCTGATCAGGTCGGGGGAAACGCGGCCGGACAGTTCCGCGGCCCTGGTGCCTTCCTCCGGGCTGAAGCCAAAGACGCCGGCATAATCGAACGCCGCTTCTTTCACGAAATCGAGCAGCACCGCGAAGTCCTCGTCGGTCTCGCCGGGATAGCCCACGATGAAGGTGGAGCGGACCGCCACATCGGGCATCAGCGCCCGCGCGCGCGCCAGCAGTTCCAGGTACCGCTCGCCATCACCAGCGCGCCTCATCGACCGGAGGATGCGGCCGGAGGCGTGCTGGAAGGGGATGTCCAAATAGCGGCAGAGCTTGGGCTCCTGCGCGATCAGCTCGAGCAGCGCGTCGTCGAGATGCTCCGGCTGCAGGTACATCAACCGGACCCAGGCGGTGCGGGGATCGGCGGACAGCCGGCGAATCAGTCCCGGCAGCGTCCAGGCTCCCGCCTGCCAGACGGCGGTATCCTGCCCCACCAGCACCAGCTCCCGGGCGCCGCCGTCCAGCGCCGCCTCCACCTGCTCGAGCACCGAGGAAAGGGGAAGCGCCCGGTAGGGTCCCTTGATTCCAGGAATGGCGCAGAAGCTGCAGCGATGATCGCATCCGTCGGAGATCTTGATGAAGGCATGGGCGCCGCCGGCGGCGGGCACGGGGGGAGCCGAGTGCGGCGGGCGACCGGTCGACCGGGCCGGAGAAGGCTCCTCCCCGGCAAGATCGGCCACGAGCAGGTCCAATTCCGTGAGCCCGTACCAGCCCGCCACCTCGGGTAAACCCTGCCGCAACTCGTCCCGGTAGCGCTGAACCAAGCAGCCCATCGCGAGCACGCGGCGATCCGGATAGGTTTCCGTCAGTTCGAGCAGCGCTCCGATCGACTCCTCCCGGGCATCCTCAACGAATCCGCAGGTGTTGACCAGGATCTGTTCGGCTTCTTCGGGATTGGGGGCCAGTTGAATCCCCGCAGCCTGCAGCCGGCGCCCCAGCCGGGAAGAGTCGGCCTCGTTCTTGGGACATCCCAGGGTCTCGATGTACACTCGCCGGCCTACCGAGCCGCCCGGGATCACGAGGTGCGCTCTATGCCGCCGGCCGTGAGGAGGAAGTTGCCGTAAGGCTCGGGGACCTCGATCGCGGCGCCGTTCACCGACACCGAGAGCGCCGCGGGGCTGCCAACGTTCATCCAAACCGCTTGTTCGCTCGAAAAGGTGACTTCCTCGCCCTCCTCGAGAGTGCCCGAGTAGAGAATCTCCCCCTCGGCCGAGCCGTCGCGGGCGAGCAGCCAGCAGCGGCCGCCATCGGCCTGCGCAACCACTTGAACCGCCCCCCCGGCCGCCGGCAGGGTGCTGGTGGTCTCTGCGGCCGCCGTGGCCTCGCCGGATGAGTCGGTCGGAGCCGCCCCCTGTTCCAGTGAGGTCTGCGTCTCCGGGGCCGTGGTTTCGGGTTGGATTTCACCCAGAGAGGTGTCGGTCGTCTCGCCGGCGGCGCCCTCCATCTCCTCCGTCACCGTGTCTGCGGTGATCTCAGCGGGTTCCTCCCCCCTTCCCCACCCCAGCGAAGAGCCGAGCCAGAGAAGCACCACGATGGCGATCAGGGCGACGATTCCCACAACCACATGATTGGAGGATCGCCTGCCGGAATTGGAGCGCGGACGGGCGTTCAAAGGACGAATCTGATGGGGATCGGGCTGATTCTCGTAAGCCGAGCGGTACTCATACACGAAGGAGTCCGCGTCCAGATCGAGGAACTCGGCGTAGGTCCGCATGAATCCCTTGACGAAGGTCGCCCCCGGGATCGACTCGAAGTCGTCTTCCTCCAGGGCCTGCAGGTACTTGGAACGGATCTTGGTGCCGTCCTCGACATCTTTGATGGTGAGGCCCCGCCGCATGCGGGCCTCGCGCAACTTTTCGCCTATTTCAACCATTTATCAGAATGAGTGGTCGCTTCTCTCGCTCGCTTCAACCCAACAGAGCGGGCAGGTCGCGCAACAACCTCTCGGCATCGCGAACCGGGTTGCCCGACGACTCTAGAGTATAGGCGAAAGCCTTCTCCTGCACACAGGAACGATGATAGAGAGGGTCGTAGTAGGAGGCAAGCAGAGCCTGAACCGCCTGCTCGTAGCGGCCCTCGGCGAAGGCGGTGCTCACCACGGAAGCCGCCGCGGGGGCGCGGGAGGCGATCCTTTTGAGGCTCTCAGCGAACGCGGCCTCTTCCTCCACGCTCCAACCTTGGGGCGCATATTCCTGCAGAATGCGCGCCGCCCGCTCTTCCGGGGTGGATTCCAGCTGCACGGGGATTCCCTCGCGAATGGCCTCGCCCACTCTGGCCGGCAGAAAGATGTGCCCGATCTTGGCGCTCTCGCCCTCGAGGATCAGGTAGTCCCCCTGCAGATCCTCGAGTTCCTCCCAGAGAAGCGCGTCGAAGTCCTTCTGCGAACGCCGCCCCGGTTGGTTCAGTCCCCCCAGAAGCGAGCCCCGGTGCAGGGCCAGCCCTTCGAGATCGACCACCGCGGGACGGGGCCCCGGCCACTTGGGTGCCAGACGGCGCATCTCGCGAAGAACCGCGGTCTTGCCCGAGCCGGTGTAGCCGTAAAGGGTGATCACCGGCCCCGGCGGGTGCCAGGCCTCCAGGCCATCGAGCAACCAACGCCGGTAGGCGCGGTAACCGCCCTCTAGTTGCAACGCGCGAACGCCCACCAGTTGCAGCAGGCGCACCACGTTGCCGCTGCGGTCGCCGCCCCGCCAGCACATGACGGCCAGACACTCCGAGCGGGCGGCCAGAGTGCGCAGCAGTTCCAGGTAGGCGGGAAGGCTCCGGCTGACGAGCCGCATGGCCTCGACCCGCGCGCTGTCGGACCCTTCCTGATGGTAGGCGGTGCCCACCTCGGCGCGCTGCTCGTCTTCGAGCAGGGGGAGATTCAAGGCGCCGGGCAGATGACCCTCGGCAAACTCCACCGGGGAACGCACGTCCACCACCGTACAGGCTTTTTCGGAGAGCTCTGCGGCCGTGATCCGCGGGAGCGCGAGCTCATGAGGATGCGCCACCGGCAGCTACTCGTCGTCGAAAAGAGAGGGGTCCGTTTCGGGCTCGGGTTGGCCGCCCCGCGAGTCCGCGCGGAGCGAAGCCAGCACTTCCTCTCGCCGATCGGTGGAGATCTGAATCTGCCGCGCTTTGCTGCCCTCATGGGGCCCCACGATTCCCCGCCGCTCGAGCATGTCGATCAGCCTGCCCGCGCGGGTATAGCCCACCCGCAGCCGGCGCTGCAGCATGGAGACCGAAGCCGTGCCCGTATCGAGCACGAGCTCGGCCGCGTCGGCCAGCAGATCGTCCTCGTCGGGATCGAATTCTCCCTCGTCGCGCTCTTCCTCTACCGGAGGCAGCAGCAGTTCTTCCCGAAACTGCGGTTCCGCCTGGCCGCGCACGTGCCGGACCAGTCCGGAGATCTCTCCCTCGGTGATGTAGGCCCCCTGCACCCGCTGCAGCTTGTTCGAACCGAGCGGGCGGAAGAGCATGTCCCCCATGCCCAGCAGGGTCTCGGCGCCGTTTGCGTCCAGAATCACGCGGGAGTCCACCTGGCTCGAGACGGCGAAAGCGATGCGCGAGGGAATGTTGGCCTTGATCAAGCCGGTGATCACGTCCGCGGACGGCCGCTGAGTGGCGACGACCAGGTGGATGCCCACGGCGCGGGCCTTCTGGGCGATGCGGATGATGTACTCCTCGACCTCGGCCGGTGCCACCATCATCAGATCGGCCAGCTCGTCCACCACCACCACGATGTAGGGCAGCGGGCCCTCTCCCCGGCGGCGCCGGCTCTTGTTCATCTCGTCCAGATGGCGCGCCCGCTCGAGTTCCATCAGCTCGTAGCGGTTCTCCATCTCCTTGACCACGTTGGCCAGGACCCCGGCCGCGTTCTTCATGTTGGTGACGACCGGCACCAGGAGATGCGGGATGCGCTCATAGGGACTGAGCTCGACCTTCTTGGGATCGATCAGGATCATGCGCACCTGCGCCGGACTCGAGCGCAGGAGGATCGAGGAGATGATGCAGTTGACCGAACCGCTCTTTCCCGATCCGGTGGTTCCCGCGATCAAGAGGTGGGGCAGCTTGGTGAGGTCGGTGAAGACGGCCTTGCCCGAGATGTCCTTGCCCAACCAGACCATGAGCGGTCCGGCGGAGCGGGGGAATTCCCGGTAGATGTCGCCCAGAGTGACGAAGGACGGGCGCCGATTGGGAATCTCCACGCCCACCGCCTGTTTGCCGGGGATGGGCGCGAGGATGCGGATCTCGGTGCTGGCCAACCCATACGCCAGATCGTCCTTGAGGCCCGCGATCTTGCTCACCTTGGTCCCCGGCGCGAGTTGCAGTTCGTAGCGCGTGACCCGCGGCCCGATCACGGTGCCGATGATCCGGGCCTCGACCCCAAAACTGGAGAGGGTTTCGAGCAAGAGACGCGCGGTCTCCTCCTCCCCCCCCGCATCATCCCAGCGATCGGGGGCGGTTCGCTTGAGGAGGTCGGGATCGGGTAGTTCGTAGCGCGGGAGTGCGGGGGGAGGTGGCGATGGCCGCGCCGCCACCACGGTCTGTTCCTGCTCCTCGCCGATCGGGGAGGCGTCCTCCGCGTCCCCGCGGCGATCCCCTTCCGGGGGCTCTCCCTCTGTTGCCGTCGTTCGAGGCTTCAGCTGAGTGGCAGCGTCTGCTTCGGGGAGCGTCTCAGGCAGATGAGGCTGCGCCAACGGCATGCCCTGGTAGAGGTCGGGGAATGCCTCCTCCCCGTCGACCAGCGGCACGTCCCGGGGATACGCCTCCCGGGGGTACCCGTCGGGACCATAGGCGCCGTGAGGCGAATCGCTCGGCCAGTCGGCCGGGCGCCCCCCGGAGCGGACTTCGGTGCGCGCGTAGGTGGCCGCCGAAGCGGGGTCCGCCCAATCAGGGCCCTCGCCCCGGGCGAGCTCGTCCCAGCCGCCTCGCGGGTGCTCCTCCGCCGGGCCGAAGCCTTCCAGATAGGGATCGAGCGGACCCTCCCCGCGCCGGGACCTCATCTTCCGGGTGCCCTCCTGGGCGCGATCCCGGACCACGGTTGCGGCCCGGCCGGTTTCCTTCGCGGTTCTCTTCAAGGTGAGGCCGGTGAGCAGGCTGAGGCCGGCCAGCAAGAGGATCCACGCGGTGATGGCCACCCCCACGTCTCCGACCAACGCGGCCAACGGGGCGTAGAGGGCCTCACCCAGAATCCCCGCCCGCGTCTTGTACACCTCCGACACGAAGGTCTCCGCAGGGTGGCCGGAACCGAAAGGCAGCGCCCCGCCCGAGACCAGCAGCAGGAGACTGAGCAAGAGCAGCACCGCGCCCCAAACCCAGCCGGCCAGGCGGGGACGGCGCTCGAACATCAACAGGCCGGCGGCGGCCAAGAGGGCAAGCGGAGCGAGAAAGGCCAGCCGGCCGAGACCCAGAGCCAGCCCGTCCTCCGCCCAGCGGCCGACGAGTCCGGCTTTGCCCTGAAACAGGAGCACGAAACCGAGGAAGAGACTGAGGCCGAACGCCGCCAGACCCACCAGTTCGTGGGCGTGACCTTGGCCGGCGGCAGCCGCCGGCCCCGGCTTCGCGGCCTTGCCCGCCTTCTTCCCGCCCCCGCGCTTGGAGGGGCGAATCACGGTGCCCTCCGCCTCGCTTGGATTTCGGCGAACCGCCACTGCCGTCTAGACCTCCACAACGATCGGCATCACCATGGGCCGCTTGCGCACCTTGCGGTACAGGTATCTCTTGGCCGCATCGTCCAGATGAGATTTGAGAATGGTGCTGTCGCTGATCTGCCTGACCGCATCGGAGCGAAGTTCGGTCTCGAGCGCCTCGCGCAACCCCTCCACCAATTGATCGGTCTCGGTCCCTTCGGAAAAGCCGCGGAGTGAGATCTCCGGGCCGGAAACCACGGTAGCGTCCTGAGAGCTCACCGCAACCACCACGGTGACGATACCGTCGTTGGCCAGGTGGTGCCGGTCGCGCAGCACGGCGTCCTGGACAGGGCCCACGCCCAAACCGTCGACGTACATCACTCCGCCCTGAACCTTCTCGGTGACGGCGGCCTTGCCGTTTTGGATTTCGAGCACGTCGCCGATCTCCATGATGAAGATGCGGTCGTCGGTGATGCCCAACTCACGGGCGAGTTCCGCGTGAAAGTGCAGGTGCTTGCGCTCGCCGTGCACCGGCATGAAGTACTGGGGCCGCACCATATTGAGCAGCATCTTGAGCTCTTCGGCCGAAGCGTGGCCCGATACATGCACCGGCGCGTTGGACTCGTAGATCACGCGGGCGCCCGCGCCGAACAGGCGGTTGATCGTCCGCGAGACACTGCGCTCGTTGCCGGGGACCGGTTTTGCCGAGATGACCACGGTGTCGCCGGGAACGATGTCCACCAGATGGTGGTCGTGCGAAGCCATGCGCGAGAGAGCCGCCATCGGTTCTCCCTGGCTGCCGGTGCTGAGAATGACCAGGTGCTCATCGGGGATATCCGGGATCTGTTTGGCCTGGATCATGGTGTCCTTGGGCACGTCCAGATAGCCCAGATTCTGGGCGATGTTCACGTTGCGGGTCATGCTGCGCCCGATCACCGCCACGGCCCGCCGGTGTTTGGCGGCCACATCGAAGACCTGCTGGATGCGGTGGATGTGGCTGGCAAAGGAAGCGACGATCACCCGTCCGGGAGCCTTCGCCATGATGCCGTCCAGGGTCTCGCCCACGGAGCGTTCCGGCTTGGTGAATCCGGTGGTCTCAGCGTTGGTCGAATCCGAGAGCAGCAGAAGCACGCCCTGGCTGCCCAACTCGCCGAAGCGGTGCATCGCCGTGACCCGGCAATCGATCGGGGTGTGATCGAGCTTGAAGTCCCCGGTATGGACCACCGTGCCCACCGGAGTGTGGATCGCGATGCCCACCCCGTCGGGGATGCTGTGGCAGACCTCGAGAAACTCCATGCGGAAGGGCCCCAGCTCGAGTTCGGTGCCCGCACTGATCTCGTTGAGGTTCGCGCTTTTTTGCAGGCCGTGCTCCCCGAGTTTGCCGTTGACCAGTCCCAGGGTGAGCCGGGTGCCGTAGACCGGCAGGTTGCACTCTCGCAAGAGGTAGGGCAGCGCCCCCACGTGATCCTCGTGCCCGTGAGTGAGCACCACCCCGAGGGCCTTGTCGCGGTTTTCGAGGATGTAGGTGAAATCGGGGAGAACCAGGTCTATGCCCAGCATCTCCTCGTCGGGGAACATGAGGCCCGCGTCCACCACCAGCAGGGCGCCGTCGTACTCGATGACGGTCATGTTCTTGCCGATGGATCCCAAGCCCCCGAGGGGTATGACTCTAAGTGGTTTGTCTGACATCTATAGAATGTTCTCCAGTCCTACCACGAGTCCCTGCAAAGAGCGCACTTTGCGCACCGCCAGGAGCACGCCCGGCATGAAGGACTCGCGAGAAGTCGTGCGATGTTCAATGGTTAGTGTTTGTCCGAGCGCCCCGAAGATCACCTGCTGATCGGCGACGATTCCAGGCAGGCGCACGCTGTGGGTGGGTATGGCGTCCGCGGCCCGTGCCGCGGCGCCGGGTGCATCCCCATCCTCGGCGGCGGCTTCGCGCCGCCAGACCTCGGCGATCAGATCGGCGGTCCGCTTGGCCGTGCCCGAAGGGGCATCCTTCTTGTTTTCGTGATGAAGTTCGATTATCTCGGCGTGCGGGAAATAACGGGCCGCCTGTTGCGAGAGCAGCATCATCAGCACCGCCCCCAGGGCGAAGTTGGGAGCCACGAAAGCCGGAACCGCGCGCGCTTCGGCCTCGGCGGCAAAGCCCTCGAGATCTTCCTTGGTCAGCCCGGTGGTGCCCACCACGGGAGAAACGCCCCGCTCGAGGGCGACGGCGATATTGTGCCGGGCGCCTTCAGCCAGCGAGAAGTCCACCACCACGTCGGCCTCGACCGCGTCCAGGGCATTCTCGAGGGCCTCGAAAGAAGGCACGGCGCCCGCAGCGCCGGTGGCCTCGGAGTGCGCCACCGGCGAACCGAGGCGGGGATCGACCACGCCGGCCAGTTCCATGTCGTCGGCGCCCGAGACCGCCCCGACCACGGTACGTCCCATCTGGCCGGCGGCGCCGGTCACCACCACCCTGATCTTCTGCAGGTTCATCCGGGAGGCCTAAGCCGCCTCGGACGAATCGCCGGTGGAGGAGAGGGCGTTGCGGAACACTTCTTCCTCCGAGCCGATCCCCACCAGGGTCGTGCGCGAGGGATCGAAGACCAGGTTGGCCAGTTCGCGTACCCCCGCGGGCGTGACCGCGTCAATGCGTTCGGTGATCTCGTCGAGCGAGAGAATCTCCGCGTCGGTGAGGATCCCTTTGCCCAACCGGTTCATGCGCGCCGAAGTGCTTTCCATGGAGAGCACGATCCGGCCCTTGAGGTGCTCCTTGGTGCGTTCCAGTTCGGATAGGTCCACCAGTTGGTTCCGCACGGTTTCGAGCTCGCGCGAAACCACTTCCAGAACCTGATCGGCCCGGTCAGGCCGGGTGCCGAAGTAGACCCCGCAGAGCCCGGTGTCGCGGTACATGTTGCAGAAGGAGTAGATGCTGTAGACCAGTCCCCGCTTCTCCCGCACCTCTTGGAAGAGGCGCGAACTGAGCGAACCGCCCAAGAGGCTGTCCAACACCGACAGGGTGTAACGCCGCGGGTCGTTGCGCGGGATGCCCTCGCTCCCGAGAGCCACGTGGAGCTGCTCCGTCTCCTTCTTGAGAAAGGCGGAGCGCTGGGTGATGTGCGGCCTGCTGTGCTCCGGTGCGGTCTTGCCCCCGTTGCCCACCCCGCCGTGGGTTCTTAGCAAGAGTTCTTTGAGTTGGTCGTGGTCGACGTTGCCGGCGGCCGCCACCACCATGTCTCCGAACTGGAAGTAGCGCTGGTGGTAAGCCCGGATGGTCTCCTCGGCCATACCCGAGATAGACTCGCGGCTGCCCAAGACCGGGCGGCCCAGGGGATGAGAGTCGAACAGCGTGTCGGCCAGCAGATCGTGGATCAGATCCCCAGGGGAATCCTCGTACATCGCGATCTCTTCCAGGATCACTTCGCGTTCCCGGTCGAGGTCTGCAAAGATCGGATCGACCAGCATGTCCACCAGTACGTCCAGGGCCCGGGGAAGCTGCTCGTCGATGAACCGGCCGAACACGACGACATACTCGCGGGAAGTGGCTGCGTTCAGCTCGCCGCCCAGAGTGTCGAAGATCTGGGCGATCTCTTCGGCCGTATATTTCTGGGTGCCCTTGAAGAGCAGGTGCTCTATGAAATGAGTGACCCCGGCCAGATCCCGCGTTTCGTCGCGGGACCCGACCGGGATCCAGAATCCGAGCGTGACCGAGCGCACATGGTTCAGCCGCTCGGTCACGAGCCGCTGCCCGTTGCTCAGCTTCTCTAGGCGATACTCTTGAATGGCGTGCTCCTGCCCGCCGGAGGGGCTAATTCTCCTCCAGCTTTTCCAGAAGCCGCAGGCTCACCTTCTCCTTGCCGTTCTGCACCGCGACGTCGAGCACCTCGACCTTGACCAGATCGCCTTTCTTGACGACCTCCTCGACGGTCTCGACGCGGCCTTTGCCCAGCTTGGAGATGTGCACCAGGCCGTCGGTTCCCGGCTTGAGGCTCACAAAGGCGCCGAAGTTGGTGGTCGAAGCCACCCGGCCGACGATGACTTCGCCGGGCTCGATCTCCTTGGTGATGCTCTTGATCCTGTTCGCGCAGCCTTCGCCGCTCGCGCCGTCGGTCGCGTAGACCTTGACCATGCCGTCGTCGTCGATCTCGATGGTGCAGTCGAACTCGTCCTCGAGCCCACGGATGGTCTCGCCACCCTTACCGATGACCGCGCCGATCTTGTCGGAGTCGATCTTGACGGTGAGGATCCGCGGAGCGAATTCCGAGAGCACGGTCCGGGGTTCGGAGATAACCGAATTCATCTGGTCCAGGATCGCGAGCCGGGCGTCTTTGGCCTGAGCCAGAGCGTCCCGCAGGATCTGGAAGGTGACCCCGGTGATCTTGATGTCCATCTGCAGGGCGGTGATGCCGTCCTTGGTCCCCGCCACCTTGAAGTCCATGTCACCCAGGTGGTCTTCCACCCCGGCGATGTCGGTCAGCACGACGTAGTCGTCCTTCTCCTTGACCAAGCCCATGGCGATTCCGGCAACCGGCGCCTTGAGGGGCACGCCGCCGTCCAGGAGGGCGAGCGTCGAGCCGCACACGCTGGCCATGGAACTCGAGCCGTTGGACTCCAGGACCTCGGAGACCAGGCGGATCGTGTAGGGGAACTCCTCGTCGGCCGGGATCATGGGCAGCAGCGCCCGCTCGGCGAGCAGGCCGTGACCGATCTCCCTACGGCCGGGGCCGCGCATGAAGCCGGCCTCGCCCACGGAGAAGGGCGGGAATTTGTAGTGGTGCATGTAGCGCTTGGAGTCGGAGACGGTGAGGCCCTCGACCCGCTGCTCGTCTCGGCCGGTGCCGAGCGTCAGCAGGGTGAGCACCTGCGTCTGGCCCCGGGTGAAGAGACCGCTGCCGTGCGTCCGCGGCGAGACGCCCACCTCCGAGGAGATCTTGCGGATCTCGGTGGCCGCGCGTCCATCGGGACGTACCTTGTCCACCGCAATCCGGCGGCGGATCAGTTCTTTTTCCACCGCATCGAAGGCGCGGGAAAGCTCTGCCGTTTGCCGGGCGGCGTCCTCGGCCCCCTCTTCCGGCGGGAAGGCTTCCATGACCTGTTCTTTGACCTGGGCCACGGTGAGCGAACGGTCGTGCTTCTCCTCGCGGGAGATAGCATCGAGGATCTCGCCGGAGAACCGCGCCTTGATCTTGTCCATCAGATGGCTATCGGGACGGCGCTCCTCGAACTCCATCTTGGGTACGCCGACTTCTTCACGCCACTCGTTGAGCGTTTCCACCTGCTTCTTGATGGCCTCGTGTGCGATCTCGAGACCGCGGATGACCTCTTCCTCGTCGACCTCGTGCGCGCCCGCTTCCACCATGGTGATGGCGTCGGCGGTGCCGGCGACGATCAGGTTGATGTCGCTCTGCTCGATCTCGGCGTAGGTGGGATTGATCACCCAACTACCTTCGACCCGGCCCACACGCACGCCGCCCACCGGTCCCATGAAGGGAGCTTCGGACAGGGTGAGAGCCGCGGAGGCGCCCACCAGAGCCAGCACGTCGTGGGGATTTTCCATGTCGACCGAGATGACGGTCGCCACGAGATGGACTTCCTTGTTGAAGCCTTTCGGCCAGAGCGGACGGATCGGACGATCCATGACCCGCGCGGTGATGATGGCGTGCTCGCTGGGCCGCCCTTCGCGCTTGATGAATCCGCCGGGGAACTTCCCGGCCGCGTACATCCCCTCTTCTACGTCTACGGTGAGGGGGAAGAAATCGACATCCCGGCGGGACGTCGCCACCACGGCCGTAACCAGAACGACCGTATCTCCCGACCTGACTACTACCGCTCCACTCGCCTGCTTCGCCAACTTGCCTGTCTCGAACTCGAGCTTGCGCTCGCCGATCGTGACTTCCTTGCGGCTCACCTGGCCGCCCGTACTCTCAACCATTCTCTGCCTTTCCTGTCGCGGCTCTCCGAGTCCCTCTCGGAGCCGCTCGAACATTATTCCGCTCGACCCGTCGGCCCTATTATTCCCGCCAACAAGGGGGGTCAAAAGGACCGGGCCGCACGCGCCTCCCGGCGGGAGGTCTTGTTTAGCCCACGGCTATTTCCGCAGACCTAGCTCCTGCACCAGACTTCTATAGCGCTCCACGTCCTGCTTGTGCAGGTAGTTGAGCAGACGCCGACGCTTACCGACCATTTTCAGCAGGCCCCGGCGGGAGTGGTGATCCTTCTTGTGAAACTTCAGGTGTTCCGTGAGGACGTTGATCTGCCTCGTGAGGATGGCCACCTGCACTTCGGGCGAACCGGTGTCGCCCTCGTGCTGCTTGTGCTTGTCGATGATCCCGGTCTTTTCTTCCTTGCTCAGCATCCAGTGCTCTCCTTGTCCGTACCCCCAGCCGAAATCAATTCATCCCGGCCGAGATGCAGGTTGCAATTTGGGCTTACGCCCAGACCAAAATAGGTTACCACAGGCGCCGGACACAACCTCGTCAACGGGGCGCCTCCGGGGCTCAACCGCGGGCCGCCAGAGCGCTCTCGGCCCGGCGGATGTCCTCCCACATCTGGGCCTTTAGGGCCTCGACGTCCGGGAAGCGTTCCTGGCCCCTGAGTCTCTGGAAGAATTCGACCCGCATCCTCTGTCCATAGATGCCGTGGTCGAACTCGAGAATATGGGTTTCCACCCGAAGGTCGACGCCGTCGAAGGTGGGATTGGTGCCGATGCTGGTGACCGAACCGTACTCCTGGCCGGCGACCAAACTGCGGCTCACGTAGACGCCGGGAGCGGGAATCACCAGTCCCTGGGGGACCGCGATGTTGGCCGTGGGAACCCCCAGCGCCCGGCCCCGGCCGTCTCCGGCGATCACGTACCCCTCGAGCAGGTGCGGGCGGCCGAGTAGCCGAGCCGCCTCCATCGTCCTCCCCTGCTGCAGCAGGCCGCGGATGCGCGTGCTCGAGACGGGAACCCCGTTCCGGCTGGTCAAAGCGACAGCCGTAACCCCAAAGCCCAACCGCTCTCCCAGTTCGCTGAGTACCTGCGGAGAGCCCTGAGCACCGGCGCCGAAGCGGAAATTCTCCCCCACGATCACGTGGGACGCGTTCAGCCCCTCGCGGAGTAGCTGCCGGCAGAAGGTCTCGGGCGATTGCCGGGCGAACTCGGGGTCGAAGGGGATAGCGGCGGTCTCGTCGACGCCCTTCTCTTCGAGCAGTTCGAGCTTTAGGTCCAGCGAGGTCAGGCTGGGCGGGGCCGCCAGCGGATTGAGCACGCTGTCCGGATGCGGCTCGAAGGTGAGCACCAGCGCCCGGCCCCGCAGAAAGTAGGCCTCTTCGACCGTTCGGCGGACGATCTCCCGATGACCGAGGTGGACCCCGTCGAACACGCCGATGGCCACCGCGCGGGCCACCGCGGATCGGCGGTCCACCTCATTCAGATGTCGGTAAAGGCGCACTGCTTGCGGCCCTCCGGCCTAGTCCTGCGGTTCGGGAAAAACGACCAGCGGGCGTCCCACGCCGGCTTCCCCCTGATAGAGGCCCAGCAAAGCTCCGGCGCGCATCACCCGAAAGCGTCCCTCCGGGGCCGGCCGCAATTCGTTGCCGTTGGCGGCCCGGGCGGCCGCCCCCCCGTCCACTTCGAGCGCGGGCAAGAAGGAGAGGGCTTCGGAGAGCGGCCGCACGGATTGCGAGCGGCCTCGAAGAAACCCGGCTCCGAAATCGTCGGGAGAGCAAGCCGCGTCCACCGAAAAGACGCCCGCGCGCAATCGCCGGAGCGCGGTGAGATAGGCGCCGGCTTCCAACTCGGCTCCCAAATCCTCCGCCAGCCTGCGGATGTAGGCGCCCTTGCCCGTCCGGAAAAGGAGCTTCGCCGTCTGCGTCTCCTGGTCGAAGCCGAGCAGAGCGGCATCGTAGACCATGATTTCCCGCTCGGGCGTTTCGATCTCCTCGCCGCGGCGGGCCTTGTCGTACAGGCGTTCGCCTCCGACTTTGACCGCGCTGGTCATGGGCACGCGCTGAAGGACCGGTCCGCGCATCCGGTCGAGCGCCGCCAACAGATCGCCGACTTCCACCTCCCTCCCGGTCTCGCGAATCTCCCCGGTGGGATCTCCGGTCGTCGAGGAGGCGCCAAAACGCGCGGTGGCCAGGTACTCCTTGGGCAGCTCCATGATCAAACTGGAGATGCGGGTGGCCTGGCCGAGCAGAACCAGCAGGAGCCCGGTGGCGAAAGGGTCGAGTGTCCCGGCGTGACCGATCTTGCCGCGAAGCGATTGCTTGACCCGGCGGATGACGTCGTAGCTGGTCCAATCCGCCGGCTTGTCGACGAGAACCACTCTCGCCGGCAGATCCGGCCGCCTGCGGCTCATAGTCGGGCCTTCACCTCTTGCTCCAGCCGGTCCAGCAACTCGGGGATGCCGCTGTCGGCGCTGAAGCCGGCCGCCAGGACGTGTCCCCCTCCCCCGAAAAGGTGGGCGATGTTGGCGACGTTCACGGAACCGTCCGTCGAACGCAGGCTGCCCTTGAGCACCACCGTGCCGTTGTTACTCTGCTCCCGGATGAGCGCGGCGATCTTGACTCCGCGAATCGCCCGGAGACCGTCGATGATCCCCTCGCCGTAACTCTCATCCGCCCCCACGTCCTTGAAGTCCTGCGACAGCAGCCAGGAGACGGCCAGGGCGCCGCCCAAGCGGAGCTCGAGCCGGCCGAGCGCCCGCGCCCGGAGCAGGACCTTGGGCAGCGGCACGTTCTCGTACAGCCGGCGATAGACCGCGTTCACGTCCACCCCCGCCTCCTGGAGCTCCGCGGCCATGCGGTGGGCCGCCGGCGAGGTGTTGGCGTATTGGAAGCGGCCGGTGTCGGTCACCAGGCCGACGTAGAGGGCGGTGGCGATCTCGGCGTCGAGCGGCAGCCCGCCAATTTTGATTATTCGATAGAGCAGTTCGGTGGTCGAGGCGGCCTCGGGATCGATGTGGTTGTGGCTCCCGAAGCGGGTGTTGTCCTGATGATGATCTATGTTGATGCAGGCCCCGGCGCATTCGAGACCGCTCTTGGAGAGGCGCCCGGTCGAAGCGCAATCCAGGATGTAGGCGGTGGTGTTCCCCTCGAGCGCCGGGAAGTCCCCGCGCAGCACGCCCTCCAGACCGGGCAGGAACTCATACTCGGGGGGGAAGGAACCCTCTCCCGGAAGGTAGACCGAGTTTTCGATGCCCAGCTTATCGGCCAGCAGGCTGAGGGCGGCCACGCAGCCGAGCGCGTCCCCGTCGGGATTCTCGTGGGCGGCTATGAGGATGCGCTTTTCCTGAGGCAGCCTCTCGGCGATTTCTTCCAGCGAAATCGAACTGTCGTCGGCGGTGATGGGGCTCAAGCCTCTTCCTCCGCCTCGTCCTCGGCGTCCTCATCGTCCTCGACGTCCTCGTCGAGCTCTTCGGCCGGCTCCTCGGCCAAGGAGATCCCCAGGCGTTCGCTTTCTTTTCTGAGGAGGCTCTGAATCTTCATGCCTTCGTCGATACTCTCGTCGTAGACGAATTCCAGCTTGGGCGTCCGCTTCAGGTGGAGCTCGCGGTTGATGATCTCCTGCAGAAAGCCCTCAGAGGAGCGCAATCCTTCGAGGGTTTGTTCCTTCTCGCTCTCCTTGCCGAAAACCGAGACATAGATCGTCGCGTATTGCAGGTCCGAGGTGGTGTTTGCCCCGGTGACGGTCACGAAACCGATCCTCGGGTCCTTCAGGCGGTTGGCGACCGCGCCGCTGACCAGTTCTTTGATCGCCTCGTTCACGCGTCTCATACGTACCGAAGGTTCACGTGCCATCTATCTCGACGACCTCCTCCTGGATGTCGGTCACCTGCCAGTCCTGCGAATACAGATACCCAGTAATGGCATTTAGGGTACGGTCGAGGCTGGACGTGTCCGACGCGGCAATTGCTATCAGCACGCGCGAGCGTTGCCAGAGGTCCTGATAGGCGACTTCGCACACGCTCGCGTTGTATCGCCGGCTCACGGTGTCTCTCAGTTTGCGCAGGAACATACGCTTGGCCTTTAGCGAGCCGAGCTCCGGAAAGTGGAGCTCGACCGCCAAAATGCCCACGAAGCCCCTGGCGTCCGCCTCGAGTCTGCCCGTCACCGGCTACGCCGTGCGGGCGACTTCCCGGATCTCGAAGGCTTCGATCATGTCGCCTTCCTTGATGTCGTCGTAGCCCTCGATCACCAGACCGCATTCGTAGCCGGCCTGGACTTCACGCGCGTCTTCCTGGAAGCGCTTGAGCGAGCTGAGGTTGCCCTCGTAGACTATGCTCCCGTTGCGCACAATCCTGACCCTGGCGTTACGGGTGATCTTGCCGGTCTGCACGTAGCCGCCGGCGATCGTGCCGATCTTCGACGAGCGGAAAGTCTGGCGCACCTCGACCGTGCCCAGCTCCTCCTCCACCTTGTCCGGTTCGAGCATCCCCACCAGGGCCGCTTCCACATCCTCGATCGCCTTGTAGATCACCCGGTAGGTGCGGACGTCCACACCCTCCTGCTCGGCGAGGTTCTTCGCGCCGATCGAAGGCCGGACGTTGAAGCCGATCACCACCGCGTTGGAGGCGGCGGCCAGCATGATGTCGGACTCGTTCACGCCGCCGACGCCCGAGTGGATGACGCGCACCTTGACCTCGGGGTGACTGACGTTCTGCAGAGCCTCCTGAAGCGCCTCGGCGGAGCCGCCCACGTCGGCCTTGAGGACCAGGTTGAGTTCCTTGACCTCGCCTTCCTTGAGACGGGCGTAGAAGTCGTCCAACGAGGTCGCACCGGCGCCGCCCTTGGCCTGTTGCTCCATGCGCATGCGGGAGGTGCGCTGCTCGGCCTTGTGCCGGGCCTCACGCTCGTCCTTTACCACCATGGCGTAATCGCCGGCGTCGGGGACCGTATCGAAGCCGAGGATCTGGACGGGCACGCTCGGCCCCGCTTCTTTGATCTCCTCGCCCTTGAAGTCGAACATGGCCTTGACCTTGCCGTAGGCCTCTCCGCTCCAGATAGCGTCTCCGACCTTGAGCGTGCCCCGCTGCACCAGCATGGTGGCAACGGGCCCCCGGCCCACGTCTAGTTCGGCCTCGACGATGACGCCCGAGGCCGGTGCTTCGGGGTTGGCCTTGAGTTCCTGCACGTCGGCGACCAGGAGCAACATGTCCATCAGTTCGTCCAGGTTGGTGCCCTGCTTCGCCGAGACCGGGACCATCACCGTGTCGCCCCCCCAGTCCTCAGGCATCAGGCCCTGATCGGAGAGCTGCTGCTTCACGCGGTCCGGGTTCGAGTCGGCCAGGTCCATCTTGTTGATGGCCACGACCATGGGGACCTCGGCGGCCTTGGCGTGGTCGATAGCCTCGACTGTCTGAGGCATCACCCCGTCATTGGCGGCCACGACGATCACCGCTATGTCGGTGACTTTGGCGCCCCGGGCCCTCATGGCCGTGAAGGCCTCGTGACCGGGAGTATCGATGAAGGTCACCGGCCGCTCGCCGTGGCGAACCTGATAGGCGCCGATATGCTGGGTGATCCCTCCAGCCTCGCCCGCCGCGACTTCCGTCGTCCGGATGGCGTCCAGCAAAGAGGTCTTCCCGTGGTCCACGTGACCCATGATGGTCACCACGGGAGCGCGGTCCTTCAGATCCCCGGGCGCGTCCTCGAAAACAGGTTCGTCCGTCTCCTCCTCGACGTGCTTGATGAGGACCTGACGTTCGAATTCGGAAGCCAGGATCTCAATCGCCTCGTCTGAGAGCGACTGGGTGATGGTCACCATCTCGCCCAGCTTCATCATGGTCATGATCAGTTCGGAGGGAGCGAGTTGAAGCGCATCGGCCAAATCCTTGACCGTGGCGCCGCTGGCCAGTTCCACCGGGCTCTCGGTCCCGGGAGCCGGCTTCGCTTTGACCGGCGCCTGGGGCTCCGCGTGAGCCGCATCACCCTTGGGGCCTCGACTGGGTCTGCCCCCTTTGCGGCCGGCCTGAGAATCGATGACCACGCGCCGGCGAGTCGAACGCTCCGCGCCCCGGCGAGGGCGGCCACCGGTGGCCGCAGCGGGGGTCGTGGTCGGACGCGTCCGGGCGGCCGGGCGTTTCCGTCCCTCGGCTTCCTCGGTGTGCTGCTGAGCGGGAGCCGGGCCGGCAGGACGGGAGGTGCGGGGCGGCGGCGGGCTGCCCTGACCCTGCTTTGCGGGCGGGGTTTCGGTCTTGGCCTGCCGCTGCTGCGCCGCCGCGGCCTGCGCCGCCTTTTGCTCTTGGCGCTTTTGCTCGATCAGTTTGTGCTCTTCGCCCTTGCGCAGGACGTTGCCCGAAGGCTTCACGCCCTTGCGCATGGGGACGTCGGGAGCGGCCACGGTGGGCCGGTCCTCGTTCCGAATGCTCTTGACGCGGCGAGGCCCGCTTCCGCCGCCGCCCGCTTTGCGGGGGCCGCTCGAAGCGGCGGGTTTGGGAGCGGCCGTCTTGGCCGGCTCTGGCTTGGCCTCCGCCGGCTTCGCGGATTCGCTCTTCGCCGGTGCGACCTCGGCGGAGTCGGTTTTGGCCTCCCCAGCCTTGGCCTCCGCGGACTTGGCCTCTGCAGCCTTGGCCTTGGGTTTGGGCTTGGGCTTGGCCGCAGCCTCTGCGCCATCGGTCGGGGCGGCTTTCTCGGCGGAAAGAACGCGCTCGACCTCAGATTCTTCGACGCTCGAGAGATTGCTCTTGAATTCCAACCCCGCCGAACGGAGTTGCTCAGCAAGCTCCTGAGTCGTCATTCCCCGGTCTTTCGCAATTTCATAAATCCGCCGTTTTGCCACTAGTCCACCTGCCGTTGCTCGTTATCTTCTGGTCTATTCTTCAGCGCGTCGCGCAACTCGTTCTCGTCCAGCTCCACCGCCGCCCGGAAAGCCCGCTGGAAGCCCCGGCGCCGGAGGGCGAGCTCCAAACAGGCGAGGCGGGGGCACAAATACGCCCCTCGGCCCAAGCGCTCTCCGGAAGCGTCCGGCACCACCCGCAGAGCTTCGCCTTCGGTCTTCCGAGTGTGGAAGCGTATCAACTCAGCCTGCGGGCGTCGGGTTCCGCAGCCCACGCAGCGACGTTCGGGCTGGTGCCCGGAGCGCGCCGCGGTACTTCTCTCTCTCGTTCGAGACGGCAAGAGGACTATGCCTCCCCGGCCTCCTCCGCCACTGCTTCTGACTGCCCCTCAGCGGGGCCGGCCTCGGCCTCGGCCACCGCCGGCACCGTCTCTTCCGCGGAGACGGACGCAGCTTCATCGGCAGCCGCGGCCCCTTGCTCGAGGGCCTGGGCCTGGTGCGACGGGATACCGCAGTAAAGGCTCCCCGGGAGCGCCGCGTTGGGGCAGCGCTTGCCCCCGCTGGTGACCGCGTGACAGCGGCCGTCGTCGACCTGCTGCTCCTCTTCGGTCACGCTGAAGGAGGTCTCCTCCTCCACCATTTCCGTCTCGGACTTGATGTCGATCTTCCAGCCGGTGAGCCGGTTGGCGAGGCGGGCGTTCATCCCGTCCTTGCCGATGGCAAGCGACAGTTGATCATCGGGCACGACCACGGTGGCCTCGAGGGCCTCGTCGTCGAGCAAAACCTCACGTACCCGGGCGGGCGAAAGCGCCTTGGCCACGAACCGCGCGGGCTCCTCGTTGAAGGGAATGATGTCGATCTTCTCTCCGCGAAGCTCGGACACCACCATCCTGACCCGCGAACCCCGGGGACCCACACAGGCGCCCACGGGATCGACCCCGTCGCTGTGCGACACCACCGAGATCTTGGTGCGGTAACCCGGCTCCCGGGCGACGCCCACGATTTCCACCAGTTCATCCGCGATCTCCGGCACCTCGAGCTCGAACAACCGGCGCACCAGTTCCTCGCTGCGCCGCGAGAGGATGATCGGCGGGCCCTTGGGATTCTGATTGACTTCTTTGATCACGGCCTTGAGTCGCATCCCGTGCTCGTAGCGCTCGGTGTACACCTGCTCGCTCTTGGGCAGGAGCGCCTCCACCCGGCCGAGGTCGACCAGGGTGTAACGGTTGTCCGATTGCTGGACGATGCCGGTGACGATCTCGCCCAGCCGCGTGGAGTATTCCCGGAAGAAGATGTCCTGCTCCGCATCGCGGATGCGCTGATAGATCACCTGCTTGGCCGTCTGCGCCGCGATCCGCCCAAAATCATTCGGGGTGACTTCCTGGCGTTCGGCGATGGAGTAGTCGATGTCCGGCTTCTCCCCCTCCTCGAGGCCCTCCGTATCCGGTTCCATACCCGGAGGAAAGATCAGCTCGAAGACGTGGATCTCGCCGGTATCCTGGTCGATCTTGACTTCGGAGAAGGGAACCGCGTTGGCCGTCTTGTTGTAGGCGGAGTGGAGGGCATCTTCGAGCGCGTCGATCAAGAGGTCGAAGGGGATTCCCTTCTCCTTCTCGATCATGTGCAGCGCCTCGATGGTCTCTCTGTTCATTCCACCTCTCCTACTCGAATTCGAAAACGAGGTGAGCCTTGGCCACGTTTTCCAGCGCGATCGTGGCCCCCCGCTTGTCTTCGTCCACCGTGATGGAGTTTTCGCCAACCTCGCGAAGCACTCCCTGCCAGACCTTCTGCCCCTCGACCGGCGCGAAGGTCTTGACGTAAATCTTCTTGCCCACCTGCTGCTCGAAGTGCCTCTTCTTGACCAGCGGCCGCTCGATGCCGGGGGAACTCACTTCGAGCGTGTAAGGCTCGTCGGAGTACCTCGACTCGTCCAGCGTCTCCCCCAGGAACCGCGAGACCTCGGCCAGGAGTTCATGGGTCACTCCCGACGGATGGTCCACGAACAACCGAAGCACCCGGTTCCTCCGGTTTCCCAGCACCTCGAGCAAAACCAACTCGAGATCCTCGAACTCCTGATCCAGCTGTGCTTGTACCCACTCCTCGGTCAGCTTCATTTAAGGGCCCTTACAAATACAAAAGTGGGTAGCGCCGCACCCACTTCTGGTCAGGTCTCATCGGGCTGTGGTCAACAGTGCAGGAATTATAGCACGGCAAAATGGGCCCCCTCAAGCAGCATACTTCCTGCAGGGAAGCCAAAAACCGGGCGCCGCGGAAACTGCGGCTGACCGAGTAGTTCTAAGGAATCTCGTCCCAGAGCGCCCGCAGGCGCGCAACCAGCTCTTCTTCGTGAACTTCCTGCCGCTCTCCGGAGGCCCGGGGCTGCACCTCGACGACGCCCTCTGTCGCCCGGCGGCCCACGGTGACCCGCAGCGGGCAGCCGATCAGTTCGGCGTCACTGAACTTGACCCCGGGGCGCTCGTCACGGTCGTCCCAGAGCACCTCCCAGCCGGCCACCCGTAACTGCTCGTAAAGGCGGCCCGCAAGCGCGGACTGCGCTTCATCCTTTGCCTGGACCTGCACCAGATGGACGTCGAAAGGAGCGATGCTCTTGGGCCAGAGGATTCCCCGCTCGTCGTGGTTCTGCTCCACCGCCGAAGCGGCGATCCGGGCCGGACCGATGCCGTAGGAGCCCATCATAATGGGCTTCTCCTTGCCATCCTCGTCGAGCACGGTGGCGCCCAGGGGCTTCGAGTACTTGGTCCCCAGCTTGAAGATGTTGCCCACCTCGATCACCTGCTCGATCCGCAGGGTGCCCTGACAATTGGGGCAACCCTCACCCGCCTGAGCTTCCCGCAGATCGGCATACTCGGGCTGGACGTCGCGTCCCATGACCACTCCCGACAGATGGGTGTCACGGCGGTTGCCTCCGACCACGTAGCCCCGGGCCCCGCTGGGTCCTTCGGGCCCCAGACTGAGGTCGGCGACCATTCGGAGATCGGCGCCGGTGGCGATACCCACCGGGCCCACGAAGCCCACCTCGACGCCGATCAAGTCCTCGACCTCCTCCGGGTGCGCGGGACGCACCGGGCGTCCGAGGTACCTGGCCAACTTGCCCTCGTGGAGTTCCTGATCTCCCCGCACCAAGGCCAGCACCGGTTCCTCGTCCGCCATGAAGAGCAGCGACTTGACCAGCGAGGAGGGAGGAAGCTCGAGGAACCCGCTCACCTCTTCGATCGTCCGCCGGCCGGGAGTGTCGACCTCCCGCAACTCATCCGCCACCTGCCCCTCCGCGGGGTGGGCGTGGGAGCGGGCGAGTTCGATGTTGGCCGCGTACCCGCAGGCGTCGCATAGCGCGACCCGGTCCTCTCCTGCGGCCGCGGGAGCCATGTACTCGTGGGCCTGGGCCCCGCCCATCATCCCGGGATCGCTCTCCACGCGGTAGGAACGCAGTCCGGTGCGGGCGAAGATGCGGTCGTAGGCGACGATGTGCTTGCCGTAGCTGGCCTCCATGCCGGCCTCGTCGATATCGAAGCTATAGCTGTCTTTCATCTGGAACTCGCGCACGCGCAGGACACCGCCCTTGGGGCGGGGTTCATCGCGGAACTTGAGCTGAATCTGATACCAGATCTGGGGGAGTTCACGGTAAGAGCGCAGTTCGCGGGCCGCCAGCCAGGCGAAGATCTCCTCGTGGGTCATGGCCAGCACCATGTCCCGGTCGCCTCGATCCTTGAGCCGGAACATCTCGTCGCCGATGTCGAAGTAGCGCCCGGTCTGCTGCCACACGTCTGCGGTGTGCAGCGTGGGCATGGAAAGCTCCTGAGCGCCGATGGCGTTCATCTCCTCGCGCATGATCCGGTTGATCCGGCCCATCACCCGCCAGCCCAACGGCAGGAAGAGATAGATCCCGGCGGCGAACTGACGGACGAAGCCGCCTCGGATCAAGAGCTTGTGGCTGATCGCCTCGGCGTCGGAGGGCGACTGTTTGAGCGTGGGCATGAACAGGGACGAGGCCCTCATGCTGCCTCCTTATTGGTTGGCTTCGCTCCGTTCAACTGAACTCGTCCTTTTCCAGCCGCTCCGCCATGACGGCGAAGAGCTCGTCGACCAATTTATCCTGAGAGACCTTGCGCACCGGCCTGCCTTTGGCGAACACCACGCCTTCGCCGCGGCCCCCGGCGATCCCGAAGTCGGCCTTGCGCGCCTCGCCCGGGCCGTTGACCACGCAACCCATGACGGCGACGGTCAGGTCTTCGCCCAGCTCCTCCAACCGGCGCTCGACCTCCACGGCCAAGCTCTCGAGGGCCACCTGGGTCCGCCCGCAGGTGGGGCACGAGATTACCCGCGGGCCCGACGGCAGCAGCTCCAGGCTGCGGAGAATCTCCAGGGCCACTTCGATCTCGCGCACCGGGTCTCCCGTCAACGAGACCCGGATGGTGTCGCCCACGCCCTCGGCCAGCAGCGCGCCCAGCGAAACCGCGCTGCGAATGCTCCCCCGGGCCGGGGTTCCCGCTTCGGTCAGCCCCAAGTGCAGCGGATGAGGGATCCGGCGCGAGAGTCGGCGGTTGGCATCTATGGTCACGATGGGCGAAGAGGACTTAACCGAGACTTTGAGGTTGCTGAAGCCCCGCTCCTCGAAAAACCCGCAGTAGCGCACGGCAGATTCCACCAGCGCTCCGGCGGGATCGCGCTCTTCCATTTCGCGCAGGTCCCGTTGCAAAGAACCGCTGTTGACGCCAACCCGGATCACCGCGCCGGCGGCCGCGGCGGCGTCTGCCACTTCGCCCGCCCGCTCGTAGCCCCCCAGGTTACCCGGATTGATACGGATGCCGGCCGCTCCCTGCTCGAGGGCGCGGATGGCCAACCTATGGTCGAAGTGGACATCAGCGATGAGCGGTACCGGCGACTCCGCCACCAGCGCACCCAGCGCGGTCGCGGCCTCGGGGCCGGGAACGGCCACGCGGACCAAGCGGGCGCCGGCGGTGGCCAGGGCCCTTATTTGCGAGAGGGTAGAGACGACGTCCTCGGTCGGCGTATTGGTCATGGACTGGATGACGACCGGCGCCGTCCCCCCCACCACCACGCCGCCCAGGCTCACGGATCGTTCGCTGAACAAGTCCCGCGCCCGGCTAGAAGCTGGGCCCGCCGCCGCCGAACAGACGGCCCAGGTCATTGGTGGTGGCCACCAAGAAAAGCAGCAGGAACAGGGTGATTCCCACCATCGATACCCGCTCGAAAGTCCGCAGGCTGATCGCCCGGCCCAGCACCTTTTCCAGCAGAC
Source organism: Actinomycetota bacterium (assembly GCA_016278725.1). Taxonomy (GTDB): domain Bacteria; phylum Actinomycetota; class Thermoleophilia; order RBG-16-64-13; family RBG-16-64-13; genus Soudan-30. The sequence goes on along the minus strand of JADQBG010000001.1, from coordinate 195,239 downwards.
TGAAGAGCACGTGGCCTCCGTCCAACGGGAGCAGGGGAATCATGTTCAAAATGGCCAGTTGGACGCTGATGAACGCCAGCAGGCTCAAGAAGATGCCGCTGCTGACCGCCTCCGAGGAAATCGAGACGATGCCGACCGGTCCCGCCAACCCTTGATCTCCGGTCACGGGAACATCTCCGCTGAACATGTCCCCTATCAGCACGAAGACCACGGTGAACATGTCCCAGGTCCGCGACGCCGCGAAGCTGAACGCTCCGAAAAGTCCGGGCTCCGCGCGCTTGGTCTCGGGGGCCACTCCCAGGAAGCCCACGCCGTCACGGTCCTCCAAAGTGGTCTGGAGGTTCTGCACCTGCCCGTCGCGCTCGACGGTGATGGGCACCTGCTCGCCCTGGTGCATCCGGATGGTCTGTTGCGCCCCCGCCCAATTCTCGACATCCTCGCCGGCAACCGAGAGGATCTGATCTCCGGGACGGATGCCGGCCTCAGCCGCGGGACTGTCCGCCACCACTTCCTCGATCACTGTGGAAGCCTCGAAGTAGCCCTGCAGGGCCACGACGTACATCAGCAGGAAGGCGACCACCATGTTCATCGACACGCCGGCGACGATGAAGAGAATGCGCTGCCACACCGGCCGCGCGTAGTAGCGGCGGTTGAGCGGAGTGCGGATGACTTCCTCGTCCGAGATGGCCGAGGATCCGGTCAGCCGGCTCTCGGGATCCCTCACCCGATGCTCCCGCTCTTCGCGTACGGCATCGACCCGGGCCTGGAACTCCTCTTCGTGCATGCCGGTGACGCGCACGTAGCCGCCCAGGGGAACGGCGGATACACCGTAGATGGTATCCCCCAGCCGGCGGCTGACCAGGTAGGGGCCAAAGCCTATGCTGAACTCCTCGACTCTCATGCCCGTCGCCTTGGCCACGATGAAGTGGCCAAACTCGTGAGCGAGAATCAGGAAGCCCAGGCCGAATATGGAAATGAGAACGCCGAGCACCAGCTAAATACCTTTCCCTAACATCTACCCAGACATTGTACCTGTCGCACCGGACGAAGACCGGCGAAGCCCCTCACCGGCCGTTGCGAGACACGGCAGTCTCCGCAAGACACCGGGCGGAGAGGTCCAGTTCCACCGCCTGCTCGTACGTCTGCGGAGGAGTGGTGTCCGCTTGGTGCAGCACTTCCTCGACCACTTGGGCGATCCCCAAATAGGGGAGCCGCCGTTCGAGGAACGCATGCACCGCCACCTCGTTGGCCGCGTTGAGCACGCAGGTTGCCCCCTCTCCCGCCTTCCCCGCCTCTCTGGCCAAGCGAAGCGCCGGAAACGCCTCCTCATCGGGGCGAGAGAAATCGAGCCGTCCAACCTCGGCCAGATCCAGACGCGGAACCGCCACCTCCGCGCGCCGAGGGTAATGCAGCGCGTACGAAATGGGCACCCGCATGTCCGGATGGCCCAGATGCGCGAGCAGCGCCCCGTCCACCAGGCGCACCAGCGAGTGCACCAGCGAGCCCGGGTGGATGAGCACCTCGATGTCGTCATATCCGACTCCAAAGAGGTGATGCGCCTCGATTATCTCGAGCCCCTTGTTCATCAGGGTGGCCGAATCGATGGTGATCTTTGCGCCCATGTTCCAGGTGGGGTGGGCCAGGGCCTCTTCCGGCGAGATTTCCTCGAGCTGGCCGAGCGAGCGCCCGCGAAAAGGGCCCCCGGAGGCGGTGAGCACCAGGGAGCGCACGGCTGTGGGTGCTTCTCGCTCGAGCAGTTGGAAGAGGGCGGAGTGTTCGGAATCGACGGGCAGGATGGGCACCGGGGTTTGCCGGCGGATCTCGGCCACCAGCCCGCCCCCGCTGACCAGGCTCTCCTTGTTGGCAAGGGCCAGCGGCAGTCCCCGCTCGAGGGTGGCCAGGGTGGCCTCGAGCCCGGCGAAGCCCACGATTGCGTTCAGCACCAGGTCGGCCTCGATCTCGCGCACCAGCCGCGCCGCAGCGCCGGCGCCGGTGCGCACCCGCAGTTCCGGATAGAGCGCGCTCATGGACTCGGCGGCGCCGGCGTCCGCCACGGCGACGTCGTCCACCCCGTAGGCCACGGCCTGTTCCAGCAACGGTCCCACCTGGGAGGCACAGGACAGCCCCACCACGCTCAGCTCCGGGGAACGCGCTATCACCTCGAGCGCCTGCACTCCGATCGAGCCGGTAGAGCCCAGGATGATCACCCGGCGGCTCACAGTGCGCTGCCCGCCAGGTCCCCGATCAAGAAGACGCTGGCCCAGTAGACCGCCGTCCCGGCGAAGAGAATCGAATCGAAGCGGTCGAGAACGCCGCCGTGTCCGGGAAGCAGCTTGCCGGAGTCCTTCACCTGCAGGTCCCGCTTGGCCGCCGATTCGAAGAGGTCTCCCCACTGGCCGGCAAATCCGGCGATCAGTCCCAGATAGAGCGCCATCTCCGTGGTCAGCCAATCGTTGTAAAGCTTGACCCCGAGGCCGAAGAGCGCCGCCCCCACGAGACCGGCGATGGCGCCCTCGACGGTCTTCTTCGGAGAAATCCGCGGGGCCATGCGGTGCCTCCCAAATGCCCGGCCCACGAAGAAGGCGGCGGTGTCCCCGAACCAGGTGGCACCGACGGCCAGAATAATCAGGGGCAGACCCTTTTGCAGATTGCGCAGGAGAACCAGGTGGCCGAAGGCCGTCCCAATCCAGACCACGCCGAGTACGGTCACCGACATGCGGCCCAGCAGGTGCTCTCCGACTCTGCCGGCCATCGCCCAGAAGAAGAGCAACAGAAGGATGATCATGAAGCCCCCGAGAAGGCCGGAGCGGCCGTACCACTGCGCTCCCAGGATCGCGGCGATCGAGGCGATGTAGCCCACCAGCAGGTTGGGCCGGTAAGGACGGACCAGACTGTAGAACTCGTGGAGAGCGAGCACAGCGAGCACCAGGGCGGCGCCGAGGAAGTACCAGCCGCCCAGAATCATCAGGGCCACCCCAATGGGGATACCCACCGCCGCGACAAGCAGGCGCGCCTTAAGCATGGTCGGCCCCCCTAGACACGGCCCGGGTCCGTCCGCCCCCCGTACCGCCTCTCCCGCTCCGCGTAGTCCTCGAGCGCCCGGCGCATCGCCGCCTCGTCGAAGTCGGGCCAGAGAACCTCAGAGAAGTAGAGTTCCGAGTAGGCCGATTCCCACAGGAGGAAGTTCGAGAGTCTTTCCTCGCCCGAAGTGCGGATGATGAGATCCGGCTCTGCCATGTCGGGCGCATACAGGTGGGCGGCGATCGCCTCCTGGTCTAGTTCTTCCGGCGGGGTTCCCGCGCGGAGGGCGGAACGCACCGCGTCGACGATCTCCGCCCGGCCGCCATAATTGAAGGCGACGTACAGCGTCAATCTGCGGTTGTCGCGGGTGGTCCGTTCAGCGCGCTCGATTTTCGCGCGCAGATTCTCGGAGAGCCCGTCCCTCCGGCCGATGAAGACGACCCGCACTCCGTTTCGGTGAAGCTCCGGAACCTCGTCATCGATCATCTCCTCGAGCAGGCCCATCAGGCCCTGGACTTCGTCTTCGGGACGCTCCCAGTTCTCGGTCGAGAAGGAGTAGATGGTGAGTTGGCCCACGCCCAGTTCGATGGCGGCGTAGATGGCCCGCTTCAGCGCCCGGGTCCCTTCGCGGTGTCCGGCCAGCACCGGCAGCCGTCGCCGCGCGGCCCAGCGCCCGTTGCCGTCCATGATGATTCCCACGTGGCGGGGAACCGTGGCGAGGGGGGCGGTCGCCGTGCGGCCCGATCCAGCCCGGAGCAGACGCCACCGGGTTCTGAGCCATTCGGCGGCGCTCATCAGACCTCGAGGATCTCCTCCTCCTTGGCCTCCAGGAGCTCGTTTATCCTCTCGATATGCCCGTCGGTGACCTTCTGCACGTCGTCTTCGGCGCGGCGCTCCTCGTCTTCGGAGACCTCGCCTTCCTTCTTCAGTTCCTTCAGATCGCTGATGACGTCGCGGCGCACATTGCGCACCGCCACCCGGCCCTCCTCGGCCATGTGACGGACCACCTTGACCAGGTCCTTGCGCCGCTCTTCCGTGAGCGGGGGGATGTTCAGGCGGATGATGTTGCCGTCGACGTTGGGGGTCAGGGCCAGTTCGGATTCCTGTATCGCCCGAACCACGGCCTGCACGGACGATTTGTCGTACACGGTGATCGAGATCAGCCGGGGATCCGGAGTGCTGAGATTGGCCAGCTGATTGAGGGGAGTACGAGAGCCGTAGTATTCGACCTGGATGCGGTCGAGCAGGGCGGTGGAGGCCCGCCCCGTACGGACGGTGTTGAATTCCGAACGCAGGGACTCGACCGCCCCGTCCATGCGGCGTTTCCCGTCCTCGATCAGCTCCTTGATCATCGAAACCTCCCTCTCTCCCCTATCGAAAGCTAAGAGCTCGTCCCGGAAGGCTCACAATATACCACCGTGCCCACGTCCTCCCCCTCGAGCACTTTGACGATGTTCTGGGGCTCGGACATGTTGAAAACCCTGATGGGAAGCCGGTTGTCCATGCACAGGGAGAGCGCGGTGGCGTCCATGACCCGCAGACCGCGCTCGAGGGCCTCGCGATGGGTGATCCGGGGAATGAATTTGGCGTCGGGATTCTTCTCCGGATCCGAGTCGTACACGCCGGCGAACTTCTTCTTTGCCATCAGGATGACGTCGGCATTGATCTCGAGAGCGCGCAGCGCGGCCGCCGTATCCGTCGTGAAGTAGGGATTGCCGGTGCCGGCTGCGAAAATGACGATCCGCTCCTTCTCCAGGTGACGGATCGCCCGCCGGCGGATATAGGGCTCGGCGATCTCCTGCATGACGATTGCCGACTGCAGCCGAGTGGTGACCCCTCGGCCTTCCAGCGCGTCCTGTAGGGCCATAGAATTGATGACGGTGGCAACCATTCCCATGTAATCCGCGGTGGCGCGGTCCATGCCCTTCGCGCTTCCCGCCACGCCGCGGAAGATATTGCCGGCGCCCACGACGATGGCTATCTGCACCCCGAGGTCGCGCGCCTGGGCGATCTCGTCCGCCACCTCTTCCATCCGAACGGTATCGATTCCCTGTCCGCCGTCACCCACCAGGGCCTCGCCGCTCAGCTTGAGCAGCACTCGCTGATATATCGCCCCGCCCGCGCCGGCACTCCTGCCCTCGGCCAATTTGGACCGCCTTCCCCCGTAAGTCTTTACAGGCCAAAGAAAAGGCGGCCCGGAGGCCGCCTCATGCAATCCGTATTAGAGCTCCTCGCCCAGCTGGAAGCGGGCGAATCGCCGTACCTCGATGTTCTCGCCGATCTTGGCGATGGCTTCGCGCCGCAGTTCGTCGATGGTCTTGTCCGGGTCCTTGACGAACGGCTGCTCGAGCAACACCACCTGCTCGAACCACTTGTTCAACTTACCCTCGACGATCTTCTCGAGGACGTTCTCCGGCTTTCCGGTCTCCCGGGCCTGCGCCAGATAGATCTCGCGCTCGGCCGCCAGGGCCTCCTCGGGAACCTCTTCGCGGGCGACAAACTGAGGATTGGCAGCCGCGATGTGCATCGCCACATCGTGGACGAACTGCTGAAACTCCTCGTTGCGCGCGACGAAATCGGTCTCGCAGTTGACCTCGACCATCACGCCCAGCTTTCCGCCGGCGTGGATGTAGGTGTCGACCAGGCCCTCGTTGGTGGCCCGAGCGGCTTTCTTGTCGGCCGCAGCCATGCCCTTCTTGCGCAGCAGCTTGATCGCCTCATCGACGTCGCCGTCGGTCTCCTCGAGAGCGCGCTTGCACTCCATCATTCCCGCTCCGCACTTATCGCGGAGCTCCTTTACCACCTTTGCGCTGACCGCCATTGATGTCCTCCGTCTTCCGGCGCTTTTACGCCGGTCACTTCCTTTATCGAACTACCGGGCGACGCCGCCACCGGGCCGCCTCGGTTTGGTTACTCCTTCGCCTCCGATTCGCCGCCCTCGCCGGCCTGCTCCTCGGCCTCGGTGCCGGCTTCTGCGGCCTGAGCCTCGTCGACCACCGGATTCTCGGGCTCCTGTCCGGCCGCGCCGGTTTCACCGGCTTCGGTCTCGCGGCGCTCGGCGACGTCGTCCTGCTGCGTCGGGGCCACCACCTGCTCGGCCGATCCCGGGGCGCCCGGAGCCCCCGAGGTCTCCCCGTGCTCGGGGGCCGCCACTTCCGGCTTGGCTTTCGCGCCCGGCTTTGGCTGCGCCGCTCTCGGGGCTTTGCGTTCGGCCGCCCTGCGGGCCGCCTCGGAAATCTTCGGCGCCGGCGGTTCGGAAGTCTGGGCTTCCACCGCCTCCTGCGTGGGCGCCTCCTGTGTGGGCGCCTCGGGCTCGGCAGCCGGCTGCGCCTCGCGGGTCATCTCTTCCTCGGTCACCATCTGCTTGGATTCCGACACCGCCCGCGCCATGGTCTTAACGATCAGGCTGCAAGAACGAATGGCGTCGTCGTTGCCCGGAATGATGTAGTCCACTTCGTCGGGATCACAGTTGGTGTCCACCAGGCCGATCAAAGGAAGGCCCAGCTTGTTCACCTCGCGGGTGGCGATGGCTTCCTTCTTCGGATCGATGATGAAGACCGCATCGGGCAGGCGATCCATGTTCGCCACCCCGCCCAGGTTGATCTCGAGCTTTTCCAGTTCGCGCTCGAGGTTCATGCGCTCTTTGGTCGGCAGCAGTTCGAGCGAACCGTCTTCCTTCAGCCGCCGCAGTTCGTGCAGCCGCTTGATCCGGCTCTGAATGGTCGAATAGTTGGTGAGCAGCCCGCCCAGCCAACGGTGGGAGACGAAGGGCATGCCCGCCTTGGTCGCCTCTTCGCGGATGATGTCCTGGCACTGCTTCTTGGTCCCCACGAACAGAACCGAGCCACCCCGGTCGACGATGTTTCGCGCGAAGTCGTAGGCTTGGTCCAGAAGCTTGGAGGTCTTCTGCAGGTCGATGATGTGGATCCCACCGCGTTCGGTGAAGATGAAGGGCTTCATCTTGGGATTCCAACGGCGGGTCTGGTGACCGAAGTGAACTCCGGACTCCAGCAACTGCTTCATAGAGGCAGCCGGCATGGGTGCTTCCTTTCTTGGTTGTGGCGCTGCTTCGCTGGACGCTCTCCCGGAACCGAATTCGTCGGCACCACCGGGACACACGCGCACCAGGATCGATTGATTAACCGAGGTAGTCTAGCACAAGGTTCCGGGCGGCTAGCGCAGACGCTCTCCCGGTTCGATCTGTTCCTTCATCCGACCCTTCAACCGCAGGATGGCCTTGGTATGCAGTTGCGAGACCCGGGATTCGGTCACCCCGAGCACTTCCCCGATCTCTTTGAGGGTCAGGCCCTCGTAGTAGTAGAGGCCGATGACAATGCGCTCCCGCTCCGGCAGCCGGCGGATGGCCTCGGCCAGCATCTCTTTTACCGACTGGATGTCGAGGGCGCGGGCGGGATCGGGGGCGCTCTCGTCCTCTATCGTGTCCATCAGAGTGACCTTGTCCCCGCCGGTCCCGCTCAGCGTCCAGAACTCGTCGAGGGCGACGATCGAAGCGGAGCTGATCTGAGTCAGGATCCCCTGGAACTCATCGACGGATACGTCCAGCGAGGCGGCGATCTCCTCGTCGGTGGGCGCCCGGCGCAGTTCGTTCTCGAGCTCGGTCACGGTGCGCTCCACCTGGCGGGCCCAGCTTCGGACCGAGCGGGGAACCCAGTCGAGCGCGCGTAATTCGTCGATGATGGAGCCTTTGATCCGAGAGATCGCGTAGGTTTCGAACTTGATGTTCCGCCCGAGATCGAAGCGCTCGATGGCGCCGATCAGGCCGAGCAGGCCGTAGGAGATCAGGTCGCCTTCCTCGATATGGGCGGGCAGCCCGGTGCCCATCCGCCCCGCGACGTATTTGACCAGAGGCGAGTAGGCCAGGATCAGTTGATCCCGGGCGCTCCCATCACCAAACTCCTTGAAGCGCCTCCACAGGTCGTCGACATCATGGCCGTTCTTGGATCGGTCGATTCCGGCCACGGTTATGAGCGGGGATGGGCGCGGCGATATACCCCGCGCAGATGGGCGGCCGACACGTGCGTGTACACCTGAGTGGTTCGCAGAGAGGCGTGCCCGAGAAGCTCCTGGATGGACCTCAGGTCGGCACCGCCTTCGAGGAGATGGGTGGCAAAGGAGTGGCGCAGCGTGTGGGGGGATATCTCGAACGCGGCCCCGAGCCTTTCAAGGCGCCGATGGAGCCGGCGGCGAACGTCCGACGTAGCTAACTTGTTGCCGTTCTTGGTCAGGAACACCGGCTCATCCCAGCGAGGAGACTCTCCCTCCCCCGAGTTCTCGTGGTTCTCCGGGTGACTCCGCAGTCCCGGCCTCCCCTCTTCCAGGTACCGCATGAGGGCGTCCCGGGCCACATCTCCGATCGGGACCATACGCTCCTTCCTGCGCTTACCGCGAACGCGAATCTCTTGCGCAGTCAGGTCAAGGTCACCGAGGCGAAGGTCGAGCACCTCTTGGGCCCGAAGCCCGCACGAGTATAGCAACTCGATCAGCGCCAGGTCCCGCAGTTCGAGCGTCCCCTCGCCGGCGTCCTCGTCGAGCAGATGGAACACCTCTTGCTGGGTCATCACCTGAGGCAGGCGCCGGGGAAGCTTGGGCGCGGTGAGATCCGCGGCGGGGCTGACGGCTAATAATTCCTCGTCGACCAAGAAGCTGAAGAACTGCCGGACTACCGAGAGCTTCCGCGCCGCGCTGGCGGGCGCGTAAGGCCGGCGGTCGGGATTAAGACTCCCGTCCCCAAGCCCCGCCGCGTAGCCGCGGAGATGCGCGCGCGTCACCGAAGCGGGGAAGTCCAGCCCCGCCTCATCGAGAAAGGCCAGCAGTTGCTCGAGGTCGCGCCGGTAGGCCGCGACCGTGTGATCGCTGTAGGCGGCGGCGGCCAGGCCGCGCAGGAACCGGCCGACCGCCGTGCGCAGGTCCGGCCCCTCGGCGGCCGCCCGTGCCTCGCTGGCGGTTCCTTCGGCATCTGTCGGCAATCAACCACTCCTGTGCGTTGCACGTTCCACCCTCTGCGGCCGGGAGAGGGGCCGAGCGCGCTCGCGCACCTACTGGCTGCCTAGGCCGGCAGGCAGTAGGTGGCCGGTCCGGCCCTCGCCGCCAACCCGTCCAGCTCGAGCATCGCCATCGCCGCCGAAACCTCACGAGGGCTGAGGCCGGCCACGGGCGCCAACTGATCCAGGCTGAGCGGGCCCGCCCCCAAAGCCTCCAGCAGGAGCCGAGCGTGAGGATGCTCCGTCTGATCGCACGCCTTACGGCGGCCCTCGGAGTGGCAGCTCTCGGGGGTCGGCCGCCCGTCAAACTCCTCGCGCTCCCGGTCTCCTCTCCGGTTTCCTCTCTCGTTCTTCGTCTGGTACAGAAAGTCCTGCACCAAGAGCTGCGAATCGAGGGCGGGAATGGCGCCCGCGTAGAGAAGTTCGTTACAACCTCGGTGGGAGTCCCTGCCGATGGGTCCGGGAACCGCAAAAACGGGCCGGCCCAGGGAGGCAGCCTCTCCCGCCGTGATTAGGGCGCCGCTCCTGCTGCCGGCCTCGATGACCACCACTGCGTCGGAAAGGGCGGCGAGAATGCGGTTGCGCATGGGAAAGGTCCAGCGAGCGGCCTTGAAGCCAGGGGGAAATTCACTCAATGCCGCGCCCCGCTCGCAGAGGTCCCGGTAGAGCGGCCGGTGCCGCCCCGGCGACGCAACGTCGACGCCCGACCCCAGCACGGCGACGGTCAGGCCCCCCGCTTCGAGGGCTCCGCGGTGCGCCGCTCCGTCGGCGCCCAGAGCCAGGCCGCTGACGACGGCTATTCCCGCCGCCGCCAAGGCGGCGGAGAAACTGCCGGCCGTGGTCGCGCCACTCACGCTTACCGAGCGGGTGCCGACCACGCCCACGCGAGGCACGCCCAGCAGACGTTCCCAGTTCGCGAGGGCGGCGCGGACAAATAGTCCGGCCGGAGGCACGGTCAGGTGCATCAGTTCGCGCGGGTACTCCGGACTTCCCACGGGAACGAAGCGCCCCCCGCATTCGCGCAAAGCCTCAGCCGTAGTCCCCCAGGAGACGCGGTCGCGGCAGACAACGAACTCCTCGGCGGAACGGGGGCTGAGTCCCCAACTCCGGAGGGCCGTGCTCGGTGCCGACCAAAGCTCCTCCGGCGGACACTCCCGCAGGAGCGACAGCGCCGGCCGAAACCGGGTGGTCGCGAGCAGACTGAGCCCCCGGGCCGCCCTTACCCGGGCCGGGGAGAGTTGCCCCCAGCTCCCCTCCCAGGCGATCCACGCCTCTCGGCCGGCGCGGCTCCCGGCGGCTCCACCCTCGCCTTGGTTATTCGCCTCAGGCGACACGGCGAGCCTCAGGCAACACGGCGATAATCCGGCAGACGCAGAAGCAGGGCCTCGGATACGTGCTCCTGTGTGACTTCTCCCGCCTGGTCGAGGTCGGCTATCGTGCGCGCTACGCGCAATACTCGGGTGTAGCCGCGGCCTCCCAGGAAATCCCGGCTGAGGGCACGCTGGAGCACTCGGCGTGCCCTTGGGGAGAATTGAGACAGGAGCACCCGCGGGTCCTCGGGCCGGCTGTCCGCTTCCCGCCAGGTGCGGGCGCGCTCCTGAGCATGAAGCCGTGCCTCGACAACCCGCTCCCGGATGGACGCCGAGCTTTCCCCCGAGCCCGGGCGCATCAGCGCCCCAGGCTCAACGGCTCCCACCTCGATCTGCAAATCGATGCGGTCCAGCAGGGCTCCGCTCAGACGGTCCATGTAGCGAAGGACGGCCGCCTCTGCGCAGGTGCAGTCCCGCGCCGGACTCCCTCTGAAGCCGCAGGGACAGGGGTTCATCGCGGCCACCAGGGTGCAGCGCGCGGGAAAACGAAGACTGCCGCTGCCTCGGCTGACCACCACTTCGCCTTCCTCCAGGGGTTGGCGCAATGACTCGAGACTTTCTCGGGTGAACTCGGGAAGCTCGTCGAGGAAAAGGACTCCATGGTGGGCAAGCGTGACTTCCCCGGGACGGAGCACGCTGCCACCGCCGACGAGCGCCGGACGGGAGGCGCTGTGATGAGGCGCACGGAAAGGCGCGTGGCGGATGAGAGCGGCCCCGGGGGGCAAGAGCCCGGCGACGCTCCAAATGCGCGTCACTTCGAGCGCTTCCTGCGATTCAAGAGGCGGCAGAATCCCGGGGAGCCGCCGGGCAAGCATGGTCTTCCCGACCCCGGCCTGGCCATAGAGCAGGGTGTGATGTCCCCCCGCGGCGGCGATCTCCAACGCCCTTTTCGCCGCCTCCTGCCCGGTCACCTCGCTCATGTCAGGACCAAACTCCGTCGCAGAGCCGTCCAAGCGCGCCCGTCGCTGGAGCCAGCGGTTTCCGCGTTGTTCGAGCCGCGTTCTGGCCTCCGGGTCACGCAGGGCCAGGATGGCCTCGAGCAGCGAGCGCACTCCGATTGCCCGTACGCCTTCCACCTGGGCGGCTTCCCGAAGCCCCTCCACCGGCACGAGCAGCAGCTCCGGGGAGACGCGCCGGGCGGCTTCAGCATGAGAGAGGATTCCCCGGACCGGCCGCACGCTGCCGTCCAGAGAGAGCTCCCCCACCGCACCGGAATTGCGGGCAAGGCCGGCCGGAAGCTGACCTCCTGCCGCGAGAATGGCGAGCGCCACGGACAGATCCAGGCCCGCACCCTCTTTTCGCAGATCCCCCGGGGAGAGATTCACGGTGATTCGCTGCAGCGGCAGAGGCAGGAGGGAACTCGCGGCGGCCGACCGCACCCGTTCCCTGGCCTCTCTGACTGCGGATCCCGGGAGACCCACCACGGTCATACCCGGTAGTCCCCGGCGAACGTGGGCCTCGACCCTGATCGGCACCGCCTCTATCCCAGCGAGGGCGAAACCCCAGGTTGCCGCCGTACCCACTATCTACCCTCGCCCAGCACGTCGCGCCAGTGAAACAGGGCCCTCAGGCCGCCCCCCGGACCCAGTTGCACCGCGATGACGTCGAAGCGGATGCCCTCAGGAGCCATGCCGTTTTCGGCCATCCACCACGCCGCGGCCGCCCGCAGCCGCCGCTCCTTGAGCGGCCCGACCGCTTCCAGGGGTTCGCCGAAATTGGCAGTCGAACGGGCCTTTACCTCCACCACCACGGTGGTGTCCGCATCGACTCCGACGATGTCCAACTCGCCCACCGGCGATCGGTAATTGCGGTCAAGGATGACCACGTCGTTTTGCTCGAGGAAGGCCGCCGCCGCGTCCTCCGCCAGCCGCCCACGGGCCACGCAGGTAATGCCCTGCGTCCGCGAACCCCGATCGCTCCAACGGGCACGCCGTCTGCCCGGATCGAACTTGTCCGGGTCGAACAAAGCCCTCATCTCTCCCTCCTTCGCCGTGTTGAGGGGAGACTATCCGCCGGGAAGCTGGCGACCCATGGGACTTAGGCAGTATCCTGGGCAGATGGAGATTTTCGCGGGTGAACCCGCCTACCTACGGCCTCTCGAAAGGGAAGAGGTGCTTGCCTCCCTCGAGTTCTTCCGCGCGGAACCGGAGGTACCGGCCAACCTCACCTGGATCCTGCCCTTGAACAACGTCGAGTCGCAGGAACGCTGGTTGCGCGAGATGCGCGAATCAGACAGGAGCTACGTCTTCGCCATCATCGAGGCCGCGGGCGGCAGACATGCCGGCAACATCGGGCTCCACGACATCGATCCCAAGGATCGCGACGCGGAACTGGGGATCTTTCTCTTTCCGGAGTTCCGCGGACTCGGCCTGGGCCGGTCCGCCATACGCCGGCAACTCCTCTGGGGATTTCAGGTGCGAAATCTCCACCGGGTGAGACTGAGAGTGCGCGCCTACAATCAGCCGGCGCGAGAGCTCTACCGAAAACTGGGCTTCACCCGGGAAGGCGTGCTGCGCGAGGCGTACTTCCTCAATGGCCGCTTCTGGGACGTGGAAATCTGGGGGATGCTGGAGCAGGAATGGCGCGGGCTCTATCCCGAGGACCGCCTGCCGGGGACGCCCGCAAGCTGAGACAAACTGGACGAGGCCGATTTGAGGCGCTTTCCCGGGAAGGCCTAGTCCGCGGCGCCGCCCGCCGTCGCGACGTGGCCTTCCGCCGTCGCGGCACCACGGTCCAATGACTCGGCGCCGCCGTCCGCCGTCGCGGCGCCGCTTTTAACCGCATCCTCCTCTTCGAACAGGGTGAGTGCCTCCCCCGCACATAGGGATGCAACCAGGGAGAAGCTGCGGCGATGGACGGGGCTGGGCCCCAGTTCGCGCAGGGCCCGCTGGTGGGTCTTGGTGCCGTAGCCGACGTGCTCGGCGAATCCGTAGCCGGGATGATGCTCGTCGAGGTGGTGCATCAGGCGGTCCCGGGTGACCTTGGCCACTATGGACGCGGCACCCACCGCGGCACTCAGCCAATCTCCCCCGATCAGCCGCTCCGCCTTGAGGTCGGGCCGGCGCAGGTCAAAACCGTCCACGAGGCCCACATCGTAGGCCCCCTGCAGCCGTTCGAACGCCTCGATCAGCGCGAGCAGATTGCAACGGTGAAGACCCTCGGCATCGATGCGGCCGGGAGTGACGGCGACCACCGAAACCCTATCGGCCGCCGCGAGCACCCTGGGATAGAGTTCTTCCCGGTGTTTGGCGGTGAGCGCCTTGGAATCCGTGAGGCCTTTCAGGCGAGAGGCCGGCCGCTTGCGGTAGTCGAGCACGACGGAGGCCACCACCAGCGGGCCCGCGAGGCACCCGCGTCCGACCTCGTCCGCCCCGGCGATGCGGCAGGCCTTATCTCCCACTGCCTGCAGACGCTTCTCGTCGTAGCGAAAGGGGTTGGAACGACGAGCTCCCGGGCGGCGCGCAGCCGCTTTGCCGGCCCCACGTCCACCTGCTCCGGTCTTGCCTGATTCGGGCTTGCCCCCCGGCGGCGCCGCCATCAGATCAGAGTGTGTCTATTCGGCTCGGCGGCCAGTAAACGAGGAAGGCCTCTCCCAGCACTTCGTCCACATCGACCGTTCCGAAAATCCGGCTATCCCCGCTCGAGTTGCGATTGTCCCCCATCACGAATATCTGGTCGGGACCCACGGTGACCGCCTCGAAGTCCGAGTTCATGATCGGGGTATTGAGATAAGGCTCGTCCTGCGCTTCTCCGTTGACCATCAGGCGCCCGTCGACCACGGCAACCACGTCGCCCTCCACGCCCACCACCCGCTTGATGTAGTCGGTCTCCGGAGCTGTGGGCGGATGAAAGACCACGACGTCGCCCCTCTCGGGCTCCTGGAAGTAGAAGAGGAAGCGGTTGACCAGAACGCGGTCGCCCTCCTGCAGCGTCGGCACCATCGAAGCCGAGGGAATGGAGAACGGCTTGATCACGAACTGCTGAACGAAGAGGGCCAGTATGAAGGCGGCTCCCACGATCAGAATGACCTCACCCAGAGAGGCGAGGATACCGGCGCCGGCCCGGTTGCGTTCCCGCTCCGCCTGACGCCGGATCTGTGCTTCCGACTCTATCTTGAGGTCCTCACTCGGAGGTGTATTAGGCGCGTTTCTCCCGGACACGTGCTTTCTTGCCTACCTTCTTGCGCAGGTAATAGAGTTTCGCGCGGCTGACATCCCCGATCGCCATCACTTCGATCCGGTCGATCTTTGGCGAGTGCACCGGAAACGTCCGCTCCACACCCACGCCGAAGGACTGCTTCCGCACGGTGAAGGTCTCGCGTACGCCGTGGCCCTGGCGCTTAATGCAAATACCCTGGAAAACCTGGATCCGCTCGCGGGTACCTTCCACCACGCGAAAGTGGACGCGGACCGTGTCGCCGGCCTTGAAAACCGGGACGTCGTCACGCAGTTGCTGCTGTTCGAGCGTATCGATAACAGTCGTCATGTCGCACTGCCCTCACATCGGAAGAATCGTCTCGCAGAAATCGCAGCGACCAAAGATAGCAGACTTTGAGAGCGCCCGTCTGAGGCAGCCACGTTGGACCCTAGCTCTCGGGGGGATGGCCCTGCCGCCCTCCGGGCTCCCCGGCCGCCGGAGATGCGGGGCACCAAGCCGACCATCCCGACGGACGCGCGTTTCGCCGCCGCCAGTCGGCGATCGACCCGTGGTTACCGCTCAAGAGGATCTCCGGCACCTCGCTCCCCCGGAATTCGCGCGGACGGGTGAACTGAGGATACTCCCCCGCCCCGGCAAGGCCGGCGCTGAAGGATTCCTCCAGCAGGCTTTGTTCGTTGCCGAGCACCCCCGGCATCTTGCGAATGGTGGCCTCGAGCACGGCCATCGTCGCCACCTCGCCGCCGGCGAGCACGAAGGGCCCCACGGAGAGTTCGGCGCCGGCGAAGCGCTCGACCACGCGGTGGTCGAAGCCTTCGTACCTGCCGCTGAGGAGTACGAGGTCCCGGTCGGACTCGGCCAGAAGGGTGGCCTCGCGGTCGTCGAAGGGCCGGCCCGCGGGCGAGAGCACGAAGACCTCCCGCTCCAGCTTGACCTCTTCCGCGGGCACGCCGAAGACGCCCTCGAGCGCTTCGGCAACCACGTCCACCCGGATCACCATCCCCGGCCCGCCGCCGTACGGTGTGTCGTCCACCGCATGGTGCCGCAGGCTGGTGTAGTCGCGGATGTTGTGCACGCGCAGGTCGACGATGCCGGAATCCAGCGCGTCCTTGACGGGATGCTGCGCGCGAAACCAGCCAAACGCTTCGGGCACCAGGGTGAAGACGTCGAGGCGGCGGGTCATCTCAGCCCTCCTCGGGCAGCACCGCCTCGGAGAGGACCAGCCGGCCTTCCTCCAATAGGACCTCGGGCACGACTTCCATGACGAACGGCACCAGCAACTCGCTCCCCGCCTCCAGCCTGATGCGCAGCACGTCGTTGGCCGGAGATTCCATCAGCTCCAAGACCTCGCCCACGCGGCGGCCGCCCTCGGTGAAGACCGCCAGACCCTCGAGTTCCCAGGGATAGAACTCGCCCTCCTCGAGAGCCGGAAGTTCGTCTGCGGGGACTTCGAGCACCCAACCCTTGACCAGTTCGGCCTCGTCGCGGTCCTGCAGTTCGTGGAAGGCGATTATCGGAAAACTCTCGTCGCCGCGGACGTACTCGATCTCCAGTTCGCGGCGAGGCAGAGAAGCGTCGCGCTGTGACCTGGCGAGTAGGCGGGAGCCCGGGCTGAAGCGCTCGGGGTTGTCGGTATCGGGGGAGACGCGGACCTCGCCGCGCACGCCGTGGGGACGGGCGATCCGCCCCACCTCGACCCAGTCAGGCCTGGGCACGGATCAGTCGAGGATCTCGACGGTTACACGCCGGTCCTCTTTGGCGGCACTGGCCTTGACTACGGTTCTCAGGGCATGGGCGATCCGGCCCTGCCGTCCGATGACCTTACCCAGGTCCTCCTGGGCCACGGACAGGCGCAGGACCGTCATCCCGTCCTTTTCTACCTCCTCGACCCGCACATCCTCGGGCCGGGAGACCAGCCGACGGGCGAGATACTCGAGCAGCTCTTTCAACTAAAAGACCTCCTAAGCGAGACCTTTGGCCTCCAGGAGTTTCTTGACCGCGTGGGAAGGTTGAGCGCCGGTGCCCAGCCACTCCCGCAGACGATCCTCCTTCACATCAATGGTGGAAGGGTCGGTCTGGGGGTTGTACAGGCCGATCGTCTCGATGAATCGCCCGTCCCGGGGCGAACGCGAGTCGGCCACCACGATGCGGTAGATCGGGTTCTTCTTGCTTCCCCTACGTGCCAGTCGGATTGCAGTCGCCATAAATCACCTCCTCTCGTTATCGATCTTGCCGGTCGAAAATGGGGCTCCCTCTAGAAGGGGAGCCCGCCTCCACCCCCACCCAACATCTGGAAGGGGTTCTTGGGCATCTTACCCGAGCTCAGCTGCTTGACCATCTTCTGCATCTGCTTGAACTGCTTGAGCAGCTGATTCACGGCCTGAATATCGTTACCGGAGCCCTCGGCGATCCGGCGCCGGCGGCTGCCGGTGATCAGATCGGGATTGCGCCGTTCCTCGGCGGTCATCGACTGGATGATGGCTTCGATCCGCCCGAGCGCCTTCTCGTCCACCTGCAGGTCCTTGAGCTTGCCCATGGGCAGGCCGGGGATCATTCCCAGCAGGTTCTGCAGCGGTCCCATGTTGCGCACCTGCTGCATCTGATCGAGAAAGTCGTCAAAGGTGAACTGCGACTTGCGCAGCCGCTGCTCGAGCTCCTCGGCCTTCTTGCGGTCGACTGCCTGCTCGGCCTTCTCCACCAGGGAGAGCACGTCGCCCATCCCCAGGATGCGGCCGGCCATGCGGTCGGGGTGAAAGTGCTCGAAGGCGTCCAGCTTCTCGCCAGTCGAGGCGAACTTCACCGGTTTGCCGGTCACCGCCTTGACCGAGAGCGCGGCGCCGCCGCGGGCGTCGCCATCCAGCTTGGTCAGCACCACCCCGTCGAAGTTGACCCGCTCCTGGAATTGCTGGGCCACGTTGACCGCGTCCTGGCCGGTCATGGCGTCCAGCACCAACAGGATGTTGTGCGGCTTGACCTCTTTGCGGATGCGCACCAACTCGTCCATCAGGGTCTCATCGATGTGCAGCCGCCCGGCGGTGTCCACGATGAGAACGTCGCGGCCCAATTCACGCGCCCAGGCCAGGCCGTGTTTGGCGATATCCACCGGATCCGCCTGCGTGCCCTCGTCGTAGACCGGCACGTCCAGCTGCTCGCCGAGCGATTTCAGCTGGTCCACGGCGGCGGGGCGGTAGACGTCGGCGGCCACCATGGCCGGGCTCTTGCCCTGGCTTTTCAGCATATTGGCCAGTTTGCCGCAGGTGGTGGTCTTTCCCGAGCCCTGCAGACCGACCATGAGGATCACCGTGGGCGGGCGCGGCGAGAAGGACAGTTTGTTCGCGGTCGAGCCCATCAGCTCGGTGAGCTCTTCGTTGATGATCTTGACGAACTGCTGCGCCGGGGTAAGGCTCTGGAGGATCTCCGCCCCCATGGCCCGATCCTTGACCTTCTTGACGAAGTCCTTGACGACCTTGTAGTTGACGTCGGCTTCGAGCAGGGCAAGGCGAATCTCCCGAGCGGCGCGTTCCACGTCCTTCTCGGTGAGCTTGCCCTGACCCTTTACCGAGTCGAGCGCTCCCTGGAGCTTATCGGAGAGTGTGTCGAACATGCTTCTCCAACCGGCGGCACCGGTCGTTGTTCACTATGCTTGGCCCGCGAACCCGAACGTCCCTGGTGCACCGGAAAACTCTAGGGACTCCCCTCAGTTTGCCGGGCACGCCGCAACGCGCGCCGGGCGCGCAGAGTGACGGAGTTTACTCGCCTGCGAGGGGGGCGTCAAACTACCGGGCCGAGCCCTTTCTCGGCCGCACCGTCAACTCGACTTCGCGATCGAGGACCTGAAGCAGCCTGAGAAGTTGGTCGACCGACTTGCGATAGTTGGTGGTGTCCAGGAGGCGGTAGAGCTGCGCGGGAGAGGTGTCCAGCCGCCGGGCGATCTCCCTTTTCGAGATTCCGCCACTTTGCAGCGCCCGATCGGCTTCCAACGTCAACCGATAGAGCAGTTGGTGTCTCAGGTAGGCCGGATCCCGATTGTAGTCCAGCACCTGTTCTACGTGCACCGAGCCCTCGAGACCCGACGCCAATCGATACCAGACGGGCGGAATCAGGAGAAGCCGTCGCCCAGCAGCACCCAGAAGAGCCAGAAAAGGGCGAGGGCCGCGAGGGAGGTAATCACCGCCAAGAGCCCCAGGCGCAGCAGAACCTCGACCGAGACCTCTTCGGGGGGAACGCCGGCGTAGGCTCGGCGGATGACCAGGAAGCCGGCCAGCGCGCCGCCGACCGGGCCGAAGGAGGACATCGCCAGGAGCCAGTAGAGCACGCCCCCACCCTGGGGCGGCCCGCTCGCCAGCACTCCAACCAAGTAGACCAGGATCATGGAAACCCAGGTGGCGGCTGCGGTTACGAGGATGACGCGTGAAGAAGGCAGAAGCGGCTCCACTCAGCCGGGCCCGCCGCCGGAGATTCTCTACCCGCCGAGCAGGGTGTCGTCGAAGAGCGCCTCGGCAAAGCCGCCGGCATCGAACGGCTGCAGGTGCTCCATCTTTTCGCCGGTGCCGATCAGCTTTAGAGGCAGATCCAGCTCGTGCGATATGGCCACCGCGATACCGCCCTTGGCGGTGCCGTCCATCTTGGTCAGTATCACGCCGGTGATATCCACGGCTTCCTTGAAGAGGCGGGCTTGAACCAGGCCGTTCTGGCCGGTGGTGGCATCGATGGTCAGCAGGGTCTCGTGGGGCGCGTCCGGCACCTGCTTGCGGATGACGCGCACGATCTTTTCCAGCTCCTTCATCAGGTTGACCTGGGTGTGCAGGCGCCCGGCGGTGTCGACGATGACCACGTCGGCTCCCCGGCTCTTGGCCGCGGCAATGCCGTCGAAAACCACGGCCCCCGGATCGGCCCCGCGCTCGGAGTGGATCACCTCGCAATCGACCCGCTTGCCCCACTCCACCAATTGCTCGATGGCGGCGGCGCGGAAGGTGTCCCCGGCGACCAGCAACGGCTCCTTGCCCAACTGTTTGAGGTGCCAGGCGATCTTGCCGATCGTGGTGGTCTTGCCGGTGCCGTTCACGCCCACCACCAGAATCACGGTGGGCATCTTGCTCACGTCTATGCGGGCATCCGCACCCGAGAAGTGGTCGGCGGTGATGGTGCGCAGGTGGTGCAAAAGTTGCTGCGAATCGGTGATCTCGCCCGCGTCTGCCGCCTGCTCGAGTTGCTCCACGATGGAAACGGTGCTCTCCACGCCGACGTCGGCATAGATCAGGGTCTCTTCGATCCGCTCCCAGAACTCGTCGTCCAGTTGGTCGAAGATGATGGCCGAGAATTGCTGCTGTAAGGCCTGGCGGCTCTTGCTCAGGCCTTCGCGTAACTGCTGAAACCAGCCCCGGCGCTTCCGCTGCTTCTCCTCGGGGGGCTCCACCCGGGCGCCTTCCTCCACACCGACAAAGACTTCTGACCAGTTCTGAGTCAAAGAAGCGAAACCTCCCACGGGTTTGACGGACGCTGCTCCGCGGCCGGAGCGGGCTCGAATACTATCAAAGCGAAACCGAGCTCTCCTTCTCGGAGAGCTTGTCGTCGTTGGCGACGGTCAGCCTGCGCGAGAGCACCCGCGAGGTCCCATCCGCATCCATGGCCACGCCGTAGAGCGTGTCGGCCACCTCCATCGTCCGGCGCTGGTGGGTGATCACGATGAACTGGGTGCGGTCCTGGAACCGCCTGACCAAGGAGAGGAAGCGGCCGATGTTGGTGTCGTCCAACGCCGCCTCGACCTCGTCCAGAATGTAGAAGGGCGCCGGGCGGGCCAGGAAGAGCGCGAAGAGAAAGGCAATGGCGGACAGGGCCTTCTCCCCCCCGGAGAGCAGGCTGAGCGCCCGAGCAGCCTTGCGCGGGGGCTTGATCTCGAGGATCACGCCCTTGCGCGCGTACTCCGGCGCCGACTCATCCAGCTCAGCCGCCTCCTCAGCCGCCTCCTCCGCAGCCTCCGCGGCGGCGTCCGCGTCGTCGCCGTCACGGCCGTGCCCCTTGAGGTCCTCCGCGCGCTCGCCGCCGATCTCCTCGAGTTTCAGCAGGCCGCGCCCGCCCGGAAAGAGCACCCCTACCATCTCCTCGAAGTGCTCCCGGGTCTGCTCGAAAACCTCGTTGAAAGTCGTCTCGATGTGCTCGTCCAGCTCGCCGATGATCCGCGCGATCTCCGCAACCGAAGATTCCAGATCACGCCTCTGTTCCGCCAGGAAGTCGGCGCGCTCCGAGGTTTCCTTGTACTCCTGCTCGGCGAGCGGGTTGATCGGCCCGATGCGTTCACGCCTGCGCTCCAGCTTTTCGGCCAGCGCGCGCAGGGCTTCGGCATCGTCACCGCCCACGTCGGCGGCCGACAGCCCGCGGGGCGAGAGGTGGCGCCGGCGCAACTCCTCGATTTCCCGCTCGCGTTCCTCGATCCGGTCCCCCAGATGAGCCAGGGCAACCTCGACCTCGACCTGCGATTCGCTCAGTTCGGCCAGCCGTTGCTGTAGCTCGGCTTCCCGCCGGCCGTGGTCTTTCAGCGCGTCGGCGAAGCCGTCGGTGCGCCGGCGCGAGGCTTCGACCCCTGTGGCCATTCCCGCCACCCGGATCTCGAGCTCTTCCCCCAGTCCGGCGACGGTGGCGCGCAGCCGCTCGACGGCCGGGATGACGAGAGCCAGCCGTTCCTCGCGCGTGGCCAGGTTGCGGACGGTGCGCGCAGCGCGGTCCCGCTGGTCGCGCGCCCGTCCCTGCTCTTCCTCGTACGCGCGGCGACGCTCGCGCAGCTTGACCTGAAGCAGCATGGCCTGAGAACGCTTCTGTTCCACCCGGCCGAGCTCACTCCGGGCTTCCTCGGCCAGGGCGCGGGCACCCACCAGACCTTCGCGGGCGGCGGCCACCCGGGCACCGTGTTCCTCATAGGCGGTCTGAACCGCCTCCAGCTGCTCCTCCAGAGAGGCCACCATCTCCGCGTCGCGCTCCCGGCGCTCCCGGGCCTCGTCGAGCTCTTTCCGAGCCTCTTCGCGCCGGCGCGAGTAAAGAGTGAGCTCGTCTTCCAGGCCGGCGGCCGCGCGCACGGCCTCCCGCTCCGCTTGATCGGTTTCCCGCACCAGTTGGCGGGCTTCCTCCAGGGCGGCCTCCAGGCGGGCGAGTTCCTGCCCGGCGAGTTCGCGGTCTTCGAGCGCGGCCTCGCGTTCCTTTAGCACGGCCTCGAGTTCGGTGCGGGCCCCCAGAAAGACGTCGGTGCCGGCCTCCAGCCGCCGCCCGGCGTAATAATCACCTCGGGCGATCTCCCCTTGGAGCGTCACCACCAGCGGTGCCTGCCCCTCCGAGACCGGCGCGCTCAGAAGGGAGGCGGCCGAGGCCAAATCTTCGGCCACCAGCAGCGGCGGCAACAGCCGGCCAAGGGCGATGGCCAGCAACTGCGGCAGCGAGAAGTGCCGCCAGAGACTCTCGGGCGGGGACTGGGCGTCAAGGCCGGCCTGCGGCGCCGCTTGGTCCGCGAGGGAATCGGGCCAGACCATCTCCAGCGACCCTTCTCTCCCCAGGAGCGCAAGCTCCGCTCCGCCGGGAAGGACCACGGCGTAGGCCAGGGACCCCAGGGCGGCCGCCACCGCACGCTCGTAGCCGGGATCCACCTGGAGCAATTCAATGACCAGCCGGGCCCCCTCGCGCTCGTCTCTTAGCCGGCGGGCCTGTTCCGGCACTCCTTCGCGGCGAGAGATGATGGCCTGCGCAACCCGCTCACGGGCATCCAGGTCGGCCAGGCGCTCTCCGGTCGCTCGTGCCCTGGTCCGCGCCTGCGCCAGGCCGGTATCGAGCTGCCTGACCCGCTCCCGCGCCCCCTCGGCCGCCTTCTTGGCTTCCGCGACCAGTGCCTGAGCGGACTGCCGTTCTCCCCCCAGCGTCTCGAGCCCGGCTTCGATCCCCGCCATCCGGTCGGCGGCGCTCCGGGACTGACCGTCGAGTTGCGTTCTCCGGGCGGCGCGTTCGGCCAGTTCGCGCCGGATGAGGTCCCGCTCCTGGGCGAGGCGGCTGCGGTTGGACTCTAGTTCGAACACCAGGTCCTTGGCCTCTTCGTGCGCGGTCTCCGCCTCTCCGAGCTCCGTGCGGGTCCGCAGCACCAGCCGGTCGAGCTCCTCGGCCGCCCCCTGCACCAACTCCAGCCGAGCCGCGCTGTAGCCGGGGGCGGCGGCGATGGAGTCCACCCTCGAGCGGGCCGCCTCCAACTCTCCCTCGGCCTGTTCCCGGCGGCGGCGCGTGCGCTCGAGGTCGGCTTCCAGCCGGGAGAGCCGCTGTCCCAAAGTAATGCCGCGGGATTGGATGCGCTCGGTGTGCCCGCGCGCCTCGTGGTACCTGGCGGTTAGGGCTTCGCGCTCGGCGATGGTGCGGGCGAACTCCTCTTCTTCCCGGGCCCGCGAGGCCCTGATCGCCTCGAGCTCTCTGGCGCTCTCCTCGCGCGAGGAGGTCACCTGAACCCGCCGCTGCCCGCGCTCTGTCCTCTCGCGGGTAAGGGAGGTCAGTTCGAGCAGAAGCAGACGGGTGCGTGCCGCCGCCAGCTCCTCGGTGACCTCGGCGTAGCGTTCCGCCGCCGTGACCTGGGCCTTCAGGGGACGCAGGGCCTTGCGCACCTCGGTTTCGATGTCCTCGACACGGTCGAGGTTGGCCTGCACCTTCTCGAGCTTTGCCTGCGAGCGTTGGCGGCGCTTTTTATAGCGGCCCAGTCCGGCGGCCTCCTCGACCATCGCCCTGCGGGCCAAAGGCGTCGAACTCAGGAATTCCTCGACCCGGCCCTGGCTGATCACGCTGTGCATCTCCCGCCCCAGGCCCACCGCGGAAATCAGTTCCTGAACGTCGACCAGGCGGCAGGCCGATCCGTTCAAGCGGTAGCTGGAAGAGCCGTCCCGGCTGACCGATCGGGTGACCTCCACCTCTTCGTACTCCGTGGGAAAAGCGCCGGAGGAGTTGTCAAAAGCCAGGGTGACTTCGGCCGACGCCGCGCCCTTGCGCCCCTCGCTGCCCGAGAAGATCACGTCCTGCATGCTCCGGCCGCGGATGGCGGTGGGGCTTTGCTCGCCAAGCGCCCAGAGAACCGCGTCGGCGATGTTGCTCTTGCCGCTGCCGTTGGGACCGATGATCACGGTCACTCCCGGTTCGATCAGGAGTTCCGTGGAGCGGGCAAAGGTCTTGAAGCCCTTGAGCCTGATGGTGTGGAGGAAGGCCATGCGCCGTCCGTCCCCTCCTCTTTGTCTAGAGAGCGTCGTCTCCCGAGCGAACGACGCCGTCCTCGTCGAGAACCCCGAATCTGGTGAGCGCCTCGCGCGCCGCTTCTTGCTCGCTCTCTTTGATGCTGGTCCCCGAGCCCATGCCGTAGACCATGCCCCTGACTTCGACCTGGGAGACGAAGCTGCGTTCGTGCGGGGGCCCGTCTTCGCGCATCAGCCGGTAGCGCGCCGTGGCCGACTCCCGCAGGGCGGCCAGGTATTCCTGAAGCGTGCTCTTGTAGTCCACATGCCGGGTGGTGGCATAGCGCACCCGCTCTTTGAAGGCCTCCACAATCGCAGGCTCCACGGCGCCGTAGCCGAACTCCAGATAAAGGGCCCCGATTAGCGCTTCCAGGATATTGCCCAGGGCAACGGCGTTCTCGGCCAACTCGGCTCTCTGCGCTTCGTCGCCCGGCGCGCGCGTCCGCACCAGATCGTCCAACCCCAGCGCCGCCGCCACCACCGAGCAGCTCTTGCGGCTGACCACATAAGCCTTGAGCTTGGCCAACCGGCCCTCGGGATACTCCGGGTAATTGGCGTAGAGGTGGCTGGAAATGGCCAGGCCCAGCACACTGTCTCCCAGAAACTCGAGCCGCTCGTAGGAGTCGCTGCGCCGCACCACCCAGGCGGAGTGGGTCAACGCCAGGTCGAGCTTCTGCGAAGAGAGCCGCCCGGCCAGCTTCAGCAGATCCGGGCGCTCGGGTTGTTCGTTCACTCCGTGGTTATCGGATCAGACGCGCTTCTCGATGAAGTCGACGGCCGCGCCGACGGTGCCGATCTGCTCGGCCTCCTCATCGGAGATCTTCAGGTCGAACTGATCTTCCAGCTCCATGATGACTTCCACCAGATCCAGGCTGTCCGCATTCAGATCCTCCTGGAAGTTGGCTTCCATGGTGACCTCTTCAGCACTGACGTCGAGCTGGTCCACGAGGATGGCCTGAACCTTAGCGAAGATCTCTTCCCTGCCCATCGATTCTCCTTGCGCGAAATTTCATTACGCCGGCGGTGCCCCGGGCATCATCCGGCCTCGATCGAAGGACTCATTGTAGCAACGGCGGTTGCGTACACAAGCGCGCCTTATCCTTGAGCCTCCAGTTCCTCCCTCACCGCAGCCACCACATCGCTGCGCACCGCCCCCGCGGCGAAGCGCAGACCGTTCTCGATCGCGGTGCGCGAGGAGTTGCCGTGAGCGATCACCAGCAGGCCGCGAAGGCCCAGCAGGTAGGTCCCGCCGTACTGCTCCGGGTCGAGCTCATCGCGCAGACTGCGCAAGGCCGGCCGAAGCAGAACCCCGCCCAGCTTAGAGCGGAGGTCCGTCTCCGCCGCCGAGCGGATTCTCAGCATGAGCGAACGGGCCGTCCCCTCCAAGAGTTTGAGGGCCACGTTGCCGGTGAAGCCGTCGGTCACCACCACATCGGCGGCGTTGGCCAACAGATCGCCGCCTTCGAGGTTACCGACGAAGTCGAGGCCGCTCTCGGCCAGCAGTTGGTGGGCCGCCGCCGTCAGCTCATTGCCCTTGCCGGCTTCCTCGCCGATGTTCAGCAGGGCGACCCGTGGGTTCTCCAAACCGAGGACCCGGCGAGCGAAGACCGCGCCCAGGGTGCCGAACTCGAGCAGGTGCTCGGGCCGGCAATCGGCATTTGCTCCCGCATCCAGGAACACCACCGGTCCTCGTTCGCCGGGGAGCAGGGTGAGGATGGCCGGGCGTTTGATGCCGCGCACCCGCTTGACCAAGAGCAGACCGGCGGCCAGCATGGCACCCGTGCTGCCCGCGGAGATGAAGGCCTGGGCTTTCCCGTCCGCCACGAGGCGCGCGCCCACCGAGATGGAGGCCTCGGGCTGATTCCGCACGGCCCGGGCGGGCTCCTCGCTGGAACTGATGACCGAAGCCGAAGGCACCATTTCGATGTATTTGGCGCCGTCACCTGAGAAGCCGGCGGACGAAGTTTCGAGTTCGGCCCGAACTATTTCGGGCCGCCCCACGAGCAGCACCCGCAAATCGGGCCCGGCGGCGGCCAACGCGCCCAGCACGATCTCGCGGGGAGCGTGATCTCCTCCCTCGGCATCCAGCGCGATCGTGACCGGGCCGGCCAGGGGCGAGACGTCTTCAGGCGGAACGGCCGAGGGTGGCGGGTTCGTTTCGGTCATAAGGCGCAGCGTCCTCCCGAGGTGTGACGACCACCCCACGATAACAGCACTTTGCCAATCAGATCCGGTTGCGCGGGTACACTTAGGCCGATGCACACCTTTCGCCGCATGATTGTGACTTTTCTCGAGGGCCACTGGCTGGCCCTCTACGCATCCCTGTTCCTGGCGCTCGCCACCACCGGGCTCGGGTTGGTCATACCCTGGCTCACCAAGTCCGTGGTCGACCTGGCTTTGATCGGCGGGCGGGACGACCTGCTGCTTCCCCTGTCGCTGGTCATGGTCGCGGTCGGCGTGACCCGCTTCGTCACCGCTTTCCTGCGCCGGACCGTCTCCGGCAAGATGAGTTTGGCGGTGGAAACCGACGTGCGCAATCGCCTGTTCGATCACATGCAGCACCTGGGCCTGCGCTTCTACCTGCGTTCGCAAACCGGCCAGCTGATCAGCCGGGCGATGGCCGACGTGCGTGGGGTCAGGCTCTTCTTGAGCTACGGGCTGATCTTCATCGTCACCCACACCCTGACTCTGGTCGGGGTGACCATCTTGCTGTTCGTGCTCGAGCCGCGGCTCGCGGTGGCGGCCCTCATGCCCGCGCCGTTGCTGATGCTGGTCGCGCGCCGGTTCAGTTCGCGTCTGCATCCTTCGCTGTACGCCATCCAGCAACGGGTGGCGGAACTGACGGCCGTGGCCGAGGAAAGGATCCTGGGCATCCGCGTGATCAAAGCCTTCGCCGTCGAGGAGCTCCAGCAGGAGCGCTTCGCGGAGGCCTCCGACCGCATCTACCGGCAGAACCTGGAGGCCGCCGCCATCAGGGGGCGATACGTTCCCCTCCTCGGCCTGCTTCCCAGCCTGAGCCTGCTCGTCATCCTGTATTACGGGGGCCGTCTGGTCATCGCCGACGAGATGACGCTGGGGAGCCTCCTGGCCTTCTACGGTTACACCCTCCTCCTGGTCTGGCCGCTCCGCATGCTGGGCATGCTGGTCAGTTGGGCAGAGCGGGCGGCCGCCTCGGGTGAGCGCGTGCTCGAAATCCTGGATGAAGAACCCGAGGTCTATCAAGCGGCAAACGCGGTTTCGCTCGGGCGCATCGAGGGCCGGATCGAGTTCCGCGACGTCGACTTCGGCTACGACGGCCACCCCGTGGTGCGTCAGGTCTCCCTCGAGATAGAGCCCGGCGAAACCGTGGCCCTGGTCGGCCCCACCGGTTCGGGCAAGACCACGCTGGCCCGCCTGATCCCCCGCTTCGCCGATCCCAGCTCGGGCAGGGTCCTGGTGGATGGGACGGATCTGCGCGACGTCACCCTGGACAGTCTGCGTCGGCAACTGGGGCTCGTGGAACAGGACCCTTTCCTGTTCTCCTTGAGCGTTCGCGACAACATCCGCTACGGGAGGCCGGACGCCGGTGAGGCAGACGTCCGGGCGGCGGCACGCGCCGCCGCCGCCGAGGAGTTCATCGAGCGCTTACCGCAGGGCTACGAGACCGTCATCGGAGAACGCGGGCTCACGTTGAGCGGAGGCCAGCGCCAGCGGCTGGCCCTGGCGCGGGCCCTCCTGGTCGACCCCCGGATCCTGATTCTGGACGACGCCACCTCGAGCGTGGATGCCGAAACCGAGGCCCACATCATGGACGCGCTGGAGGGCATTCACGGCACCCGCACCACGGTCGTCATCGCCCACCGCCCCTCGACCGTGCTGCTGGCCGACCGGGTGGTGCTCATGGAACGGGGACGCATCGTGCAGGTGGGGCCGCCCGAGAAAGTGCCCTGGCAGGAGATCCTGATCCGGGAGGCCGAGGAGGACGTGCAGCGGGAACTGGTGGCGGCCGCCCGGGAGGAGGCCCTTTGAGCTCCCACGGGCGCCACTACGCACCGGATGAGGGCCGGGCCGCCCTGCGGGTGTGGTTCGACCGTCAGGCGCTGGTCCGCCTGGGCGCCTTTGCCCGGAGCTACCGCTGGCAGGCGGGGGCCACTTTCCTGGTCATGCTCCTTTTCACCGCGACCGGGTTGGCCGGCCCGTACCTGCTCCGGCTGGCCATCGACGGAGGCATCCGCAAGCAGAACCTGGACTACCTGTTGGTGATCGGCCTGCTCTATCTGGCAGCGGGAGTAGTGGGCGCGGTACTCAATGGGCTGCAGACCTACGGGGTCAACTGGGTAGGAGAGCGCATCATCCGCGACCTGCGCGACGAACTCTTCGGCCACCTGACCTCACTGGACGTCGGCTACCACACGCGCCAACGCGCCGGCTGGGTGATCTCCCGGCTGACCAACGACATCGAAGCGCTCGAGCAGCTGCTGACCGAGGGCATGACCCAATTGGTCACCAACGTGCTCACCCTGACCGGGGCGGCCATCATCATCATGACCATGGACTTCAAGCTGGCCCTGGTAACGCTTTCCGTCCTGCCGTTTCTGCTGGTCGCCACCGCCGTGTTCCGTACCCGCGCGGTCAAGGCCTACCGGGAAGTCAGGGAGACCGTGGCCGACCTGACGGCGACTCTGCAGGAGTCGGTCAGCGGGGTGCGGGTGGTTCAGGCGTTCGTGCGCGAAGACCGCAACCGGGAGAGATTCCACGAGGTCAACGACACCTATCGCCGAGCCAACGTTTCCACCGTCTACATCTCCGGTCTGTACTTCCCCTCCGTGGAGTTCCTCTCGGCCATCGCCACCGCCATCATCCTGCTCTACGGCGGCTGGCAGGTCACTCAGGGCAATCTGACCGTGGGGGTGCTCGCCGCCTTCATCGCCTACCTCTCCAGCTTCTTCGACCCGGTGCAGTCCCTTTCCGAGCTGTACAACACCTTTCAGTCGGCGGGCGCCGCCCTCGAGAAGATCTACACCGTGCTCGAGACCGAACCGGATGCCACCGAGTGGCAGGGCGAAACCATTCCCGGACGCCTCCGGGGAGAGCTGAGCTTCGAGAACGTCACCTTCTCCTACGACAGCGGCGGAGACGTCCTGCACGACGTCTCCATCCACATCCCCCCGGGACAGCGCGTCGCCCTGGTGGGCCCCACCGGCGCGGGCAAGACGACCATCGCGCGCCTGCTCCTGCGGTTCTACCGTCCCGATGCCGGCCGCATCTTGGTGGACGGAGTCGAACTGCAGGATTACGACATCCGCGCGTTCCGCCGCCAGGTGGGTTACGTGCCGCAGGAGCCCTATCTGTTCTCGGGCACCGTGCTCGACAATATCCGCCTGCCCCGGCCGCAGGCGACGTTGGAAGAAGTCCGGCAGGCGGCGCGCCGGTTGGGGGTCGACGATTTGATCGCCAATCTGCCCGATGGCTACGACACCGAGGTGCAGGAGCGGGGCAGCCGCCTCTCTGCGGGGGAACGTCAGCTGGTGGCCTTCGCCCGAGCCTTCTTCGCCCAGCCGTCCATCCTGATCCTGGACGAGGCGACCTCGAGCGTGGACCCAGGCACCGAGCGCCGGGTGGAGCTCGCCCTGGGCCGTCTCCTGGCGGAGCGCACCTCTTTGATCATCGCCCACCGTCTCTCCACGGTGGAGCGTTCAGACCGGATCCTGGTGGTGGCCGACGGCCGTATCGTTGAGGATGGGTCCCATCGGGAACTGCTGGACCGGGACGGCGCCTATGCCGCGCTCTACCGCAGCCAGTTGCTCGCCGCATCTCGCGGCCGGGATGCGGCCCTGGGCGTCGACGGCTGGACCGGAGCGTTCGAGGACGTCTAGTTTCCGCGTCTCCCGCGAGGCGGATTCCTCGTTCATCGTGAACCAATCTTTACCCTTCCTTCGCAATTTGATCGCATTTTGCGGGTAGAATGCCGTTGTTCGCTGAACGTTTGTTCGGTGTGCTGAGGTTTGAAATTCGGCGTTTTGCCCTAACTCCTATGGACAATAGTACTTGTGTGGGATACAATGCGCGGGTTTGCCTTAGGAGGGTCCTCGAGGGGGCTTCCTCAAGGCCCAGCCGTAAGAATGTTTTTCAGAAAGACGACCAAGAGGGATACGTGCCAACGATGGCGATGAGAACCAATAGCGATGCAGCGATGGGCGAGAGTCGGACCATCGTCGACATCCCGGGACTGCTTCAGGCCGGCCAGGAGCGTGGCTATGTAGTCACCGACGAAGTGATGGCTCTGGTCGAGGACTTCGACATGACCACCGAGGACATCGAGGACCTCTACTCGCAGCTTTTCGACCTCAACGTCGAGGTCTACGAGGAGGCCCCGGTCGAGGCAGGCGGTCTGGAGAAGACCGCCCCCACCCTTGACCTGTCCGTGGAGACCGTTACCAACGATCCGCTCCGGCTGTACCTCAAGGAAGCCGGCGAAGTGCCGCTGCTCAACAAACAAGAAGAGGTCGAGCTGGCAAAACGGATCGAAGCCGGCGACATGATGGCCAAAGACAAGATGATCAGCTCCAACCTGCGGCTCGTGATCTCGATCGCGAAGAACTACTACACCCAGGACATGGATCTGCTCGACCTGATTCAGGAAGGCAACACCGGACTGATCCGCGCGGTGGAGAAATTCGACTACCGCAAGGGCTTCAAGTTCTCGACCTACGCCACCTGGTGGATCCGTCAGGCCATAACTCGGGCCATTGCCAACCAAGACCGCAACATCCGCATCCCGGTGCACATGATCGAGAAGATCAACAAAATGATGCGCACCGAGCGGAAGATGCTGCAGGAGTCCGGGCGGGAACCCACGGACGAGGATCTCGCGGCGGAACTGGCCATCGAGCCTGAGGAAGTGCGAGAGATGCGCAAGATCGCTCAGCGCACCACCTCCCTGGAAACGCCCATTGGCGATGAGGAAGACGCAGAACTGGGCGATTTCATCGAGAACACCAGCACGCCGGACCCCGCGGAGGCCGTCTCCAGCATAATCGCCCGGGAGAGTCTAAATCGGGTGCTCAAGAACATGGACGAACGCGAACGCAAGGTGGTCGAGCTTCGCTTCGGACTGAAAGGTGAGCATCCGCGAACTCTGGCCGAGGTGAGCTCCCGCTTCAACGTCAGCCGCGAGCGCATTCGGCAGATCGAAGCCAAAGCTCTGGAGCAGATAAAGGCGTCGTCCGAAATCCAGGCGATGCGCGAGTCCGCCTGAGGAGTGCCTGCAGACCGAGGATGAGGCTCAAGAGGGCGCCTTCGGGCGCCCTCTCTCGTGCTCTAGCCGTTCTCTAGCCGAGTGCTCTAGGCCGGGACGCCGGCCTTTCTTCGGCGGCGAAGCGCCCGCGCCACCTCGTCCAGAATCCGTTCGGCGACCACCTCTTTGCCCGTCCGGGCCACCTCGACCTCGCCGTCCGGCGTCAGGATGACCACCTCGTTCTCGTCCACGTTGAAGCCGATATCGCTGCGCGAGATGTCGTTGAAGACGATCATGTCCAGATTCTTGCGCTCCAGTTTCCCTCGGGCGCGCTCCAGACCCTCCAACCCGAACTCGGCGGCAAAGCCGACGACAAACCGGCCGCCCTCCAGTGCCGCCACCTCGCAGAGAACGTCGGCGGTGGGCTCCAGTTGGATGGTGAGCCGCTCCCGCTTCTTGGCCATCTTGCCGTCCACGTTCCTGCCGACCCGATAGTCCGCCACCGCCGCGGCCATGATAAGCACGTCGACCTCGGGAAGGCGTGCCATCACCTCACGATAGACGTCGTCCGCGGTGGAAGCTTCGACCTGCCTGACTCCGGGCACCTTGGGCAGCTTGACGTTGGAGTGCACCAAGTCGACCTCAGCCCCCCGGTCATGGGCGGCGCGGGCCAGGGAAAAGCCCATCTTTCCCGAGCTGCGGTTGCCGATGTAGCGCACCGCGTCGATCGGCTCCTGGGTGCCTCCGGCGGTGACCAAAACCCTGAGTCCCCGCAAATCGCTCTTACTCTCCACCTGCAGACGAAGCTTGACCTCGGCGACGATGCCGTCGGGCTCCGCCATCCTTCCGGCGCCGTAGACCCCACAGGCGAGTTCGCCCTCGTCGGGCTGCACGACGACGACCCCCCGCTTTTCGAGCAGGGCCAGATTCTGCTGGGTGGCGGGATGAGACCACATGTTGGCGTTCATGGCGGGAGCCACCAGCACGGGGCCGGAAAAGGCCAGGTAGGTGGTGGTCAACAGGTTGTCGGCGATGCCCTGAGCCATCTTGGCCAGGGTGTTGGCCGTGGCCGGGGCGATCAGGAGGAGGTCGGCTTCGCGGCCCTCCTCGACATGGGCGATGCCCGAGTCGCTGCGGAGCCACTGCGAGTCGAGGTGCACGGGGTGCCCGGAAAGCGTCTCGAAGGTGAGCGGCCCCACGAACTGAGTCGCGGCCGCAGTCATCACCACACGAACATCGACGCCGTTACGCTGCAGACCCCGGAGGATTTCCACGGATTTGTAAGCGGCGATACCGCCGGTGACCCCCAGTA
Source organism: Actinomycetota bacterium (assembly GCA_016278725.1). Taxonomy (GTDB): domain Bacteria; phylum Actinomycetota; class Thermoleophilia; order RBG-16-64-13; family RBG-16-64-13; genus Soudan-30. The sequence continues at coordinate 162,924 of JADQBG010000001.1, read as the reverse complement.
GGACCTTGGGCTGGCCACTCGTGATCATAACCGGAAGGAAGGAGGCTCGGCGTTAGCCGGCCAGGCGATACCCGATCTCGCCCTCCGCCACTTCTTCCATGGCGATGGTCAGGTAATTACGGGTGGGACCGGTAACGAGCGGCGGCGCGAAGTCCTCGAGCCCGCCGCCTTCGCCCAGGCTGCGATAGTAGCTGTTGATCTGCCGCGCGCGGCGGGCGGTCACCATCACGGCGGAATAGCGGTTGGGAACGTCGCCCTCAGGGGCGTTCTTGCTAAGTCCAGCCAGAATATGGTCCACGGTCGGCTTATTCATCCGCTAGTCACCTCGTCGCAGTGTGGGGGGATTCGGTATCAGTCTTGGTGTCGGGCAGAATCGTGGAGGCGAATATCCTCGATTATGCGGGCGAGCGCATCTGCCGCCTCGCAGACGTCCGCATTGACTATAGCATAGTCAAATTCCGGGGGTTTTCCGTGCTCGTCGCGACAGGCGAGTTCCTCGCGGGCATGGTCCATGCGCCGCTGGATCTGTCTTTCGCTCTCGGTGTCGCGTCTGCGCAACCGGGTCTCGAGCTCGCCCAGGTCGGGTGGGGCCACGAAGACCATGACCGCATCGTCCACGGCCTCATGCACCTGCATGGCGCCCTGCAATTCGATCTCGAGGAGCACGTCGCAGCCGTGCCGTAGGCTTTCCTCCACCGCTTGGCGCGGGGTGCCGTAGAGGTTGCCGCCGTACTCCGCGTGCTCCAAGAAGTCGCCCCGCTCCAGGCGCTTCTTGAACTCCTTGAGCTCGAGAAAGAAGTAATCGCGTGCATCCTCTTCGCCGCGCCGCTTCTTCCGAGTGGTGGCCGAAACGGATAGGCTCAGGTCGCGAAAACGGGGCCGGATCTTGGCAATAAGCGTGCCCTTACCCGCACCGGACGGTCCTGAAATGACGATGAGCCTGGCTATGGCCCTGAAATTACGAGGAAGACTCGAGGAACTCGATCAGCTCGCGCCGCTGGCGCGGAGTCAGACCGATGATGGTCTTCGAAGAACTCACCCGGCATTTCTCCAGGACCTTGGAGGTCTTGACCCTGCCGAACTTGGGAACGGCCATGATGAGGTCGAAGACCTTGGCGGTGTGGACGTATTCCGGCGGGTCGGAGAGGACGTCGATGATGTGGACGTCGCCCAACTTGAGTTGTTGCTTGAGGCGGGCACGTTCCGAGCGGATACCGTTGGCGCGCTCGAGCGCTTCCATGCGCTGCTGATGGCTTCGCTCTGGAGTCTGCGCTTGAGGTTGTGCTGTCACCGTGTGGTCTACCACGCGCCCATTATACTTACAGGCGTATCCTGCGCAACTGCTCTTGCGATTAGGGCGGGGGCTACCGGGTTTCGCGAACGTACTTCCGAGGAGGTTACATGAAAGGCCGACTCAAGCAGACTTGGCTGCTGGCTTCGACGGCCGCGCTCGCCTTTGCGCTCGCCTCGAGTTTCCTGGGCGTGGGGTGCGCGGACAGCAAGCCGTCGGCTCAGGACGCCCTCGCCCACGCCGCCACCTGGATTAGCGACGCGCCCACCATAGCCGAAGGCGAGGAGCATGTCTGGACCTTCGCCCAAGGTGGATCTCCCGCGCGGCATCGGCAGGGAGACTCTCCCGGGTCCGCCGCCTTCGGTCCGGTCATCGTCGATGGAGACACCTACTTCATCGCCCTCGCGGAGGGTGAGCCCTGGTACGAACTGCATCCCGGGGACATCAACGAAATCTGGACTGCGGACAAATTCAATCAGGAGACCAAGGAGGGTGTCGCCACTCTCTTGGCTGCCGTGCGCCTGGTGAACCCCCTGCGCCTGATCGAAGGCGTGGAGCCGGAGGGCATCGCCGTCGCAGAAAGCGCCGAGTTCGAGGACGCCTGGCGGCTGACCGGCGACATCAATGCTCGCGACGTCGCCGCGGAGGGGCTTGACCGGGTAATCATGGACGCCGTGGTCGAGAACCCGCTTTACCCCGGGGACATCAAGATGACCCTCGACGTCGACAAGGAAACCGGAGCTCCCCTGGGCGCCGAGTTCCGGCCGATTCACGGGGAGGACTTCTCCTACCGCTTCTCCCGCCTGGAAGAAGCGGGCGGTTCGGTGGAACTACCCGAGGTCCCCGAGGACGTCCGCGGCATCCGAGAGCTGCTCGGCGGCGGCGGGACCGGCTAGAGACCCACGACGCCGCCCCGGTGGGCGCAACCGGTGAGGTCGGCGAGAGTCGATCCCCGGTGAGCGAGTTCACTCTCCAGTTCCCGCGCAAGCCGGGCGTACAGCCAGGGATCGCGAAAGGCCGAGGCGCCCACGGCCACCGCGCTCGCTCCCACGGCCAGATAATCGACGACGTCCTCGACCGAAGCGACTCCGCCCATGCCGATGATCGGCACGTCGACCGCGGCCGCCACTTCCCAGCAAAACCGGAGGGCGAGCGGTTTGATGGCAGGCCCGGAGAGGCCTCCCGTGATTCCCCCCAAGTAGGGACTCAAGGTCAGCCGGTCGAGCACCAGCCCCTTGAAGGTGTTGACCAGAGAGATGGCGGTGGCTCCGGCCTCGACCGCAGCCTGAGCTACAGGGACCGCATCGGTCACGTTCGGGGTTAGCTTGACCGCCAGCAGCCCCTCCCACACCGCGGCCACGCCGCGCACGGTGGCCTCGGTCTCGTCGGCGCTGGCCCCGATCTGCATGCAGCCTGAATGCACGTTGGGGCAGGAGACGTTGAGCTCCAGACCGGCCTTCTCCCACACCGCTCGAGGCGAGCCCAACCGTTGCTCTAGGGCCAGACGCAAACGCTCCGTGCCCAGCGCGAACTCCTCGGGGGCAAACCCCCCCAGGTTGAAGATGACCGGCCGCGGCAGGGCCAAGATGCGGTCGAGATCCCGCTCGACGAAAGCCTCGAGCCCCGCGTTGGGCAGACCGATGGAGTTCAGCATGCCGGCCGGGGTTTCCACCACGCGGGGCGGCGGATTGCCTCGGCGCGGATCGAGGGTGACGGTCTTGGGCACGTAGGCCGCCACCGGCGGGTCTTGGAGCAGCTGCTCCCCCCTGCCCGCCCCCAGGCTGTCGGCGGTCTCGAAGAGATCGAGCGTGCCCGAGGCGTTGATCAGCGGGTGGGCGAGCACCAGCGGACCCAAGCGAACGGTGAGGTCGACGTCCAGGGAAGGAGTCATCAACCCTCCTTCTCAGGTAGAGCGCAAGGGTGACGGCGATGACCGAACGCCTCCGCTCCCGAAAAGACGGGCCCTCGCCGGCAGACCTTTGCCAAAGAGCCGTCCGCGATCTCGATGACGCAACCCTGGCAGGAACCGGTTCCGCAGGCCATACCGGCTTCGAGACTGAACCATGCGGGGACCTCGTTGCCGGCTTCCTCGGCCACCGGTGCGGACTGCTCGAGGAAATCCAGGCAGACGTCCCAAACCGCCTCGCACATCGCATGGGCGCCGCATACCACCAGGCGATCTTCCGCCCGAAGCTCCTCGCGGAGAAGTTCCGTGACCAGACCGGTCCTGCCGGTGTCCCCCGCCTCGGAGATCAACTCGACGTGGGTGGGAACTCCCAAGCGCCGCAGGCGGCTCACCGGTTCTGAGAACACGTGAACCGCCTCCGCCTGCACGGCATCGCGAAAACCCAACAGCACCAGAATCTCCCGGGGCCGCGGTGAAGCCGCCGCCAGACGCTCGAGCAACAATGGAAAGGGCGCAGCCCCCACCCCTCCCGCTACCACCACGACCCGGCCTGCGCCGGAGAGCAGTCCGAGATCGAAGCCCGTCCCCAGTGGGCCGAGCACCCCGGCGGCGTCGCCGACCTGCAGTTCGCTGAGCTCCTCGGTTCCCGGCCCAACCGGGGCCAGCAGGAAACCCACCTCGTAGGCCCGCTCCGGATCCCCCGGGGCCGGCGGCACTTCCTCGTGGATGCTGAAGGCCCGAGGCAGAAAGCAAGAAGAGCCTCCCGCCTGCAACATGGCGAACTGCCCGGCCCCCGCCGTCTGCCAACCGGGAATCCGCAGGCGAAGGAGGTACATCGAGCCGATCCGTTCGCTGTGGCTGACCTTGCCCTGCAGCCGCGCCGAAGGGCGGTGGTCCTCGACGCCGTCGGCGGGGGTCAGCCAGCGAAAGGTCATGCCCGATGCCCGGGCCGCAGCACCTCGTCCTCTAGGTGAGGATGAAGGTCCTGCAGCGCAATGACGTCGATTTCGGTGCGACGCTGTTTGATCGCCATCGCCTGGGCCACCGCCTGGGCGGCTGACATGGTGGTGACGGTGGGCACCCTCCGGTTGAGCGCCGCCCGGCGGATCTCGTAACCGTCGGCCCGGGCGCCGCGGCCGCGGGGAGTATTGATCACCAGATCGACTTCCCCCGCTTCGATCAGGTCGACGATGGTGGGAGCATCGGCTTCCGCGGCCAGCGCCAGACCCTCGGTGTATTTGAGCACCAACCGGCTGGGTATCCCGGTTCGGCGCAAAGTGCGGTGGGTGCCCTCGGTGGCCAGGAGCTCGTAGCCCAGATGGTGCAGCTGCCAAGCGACGCCGACCGCGGCCTCCTTGTCGGCGTCGGCCACACTCAGAAAGACCGTGCCCCCCTGGTCCGGCAGCCGGTCGCCGGCGGCCAGGAAGGCCTTCTCGAAGGCCTCGGGGAAGTTGAGGCCCACCCCCATCACTTCGCCGGTCGACTTCATCTCCGGGCCGAGAGTGGTGTCCACCCCGGGGAAGCGGGGGAAGGGAAGCACCGCCTCTTTGACGCTCATGTGCTCCAAGTCGCGCTTGCGCGGCACCCGGCCTTCGGCCAGCGACTCTTCCCAGCCGGGCAGGTCCTGATCGCGCAGCCTGACCCCGGCGATCACGCGCGTGGCCACCCGCGCCAGGGGCACCCCCACCGCCTTGGAGACATAAGGGATGGTGCGCGAACCCCTGGGGTTCACCTCGAGCACGTAAAGCCGGGAACGGTCCCCGCCCTGCTGCAGCGCGTATTGGACGTTCATCAGGCCGATCACCCCCAGCTCCCGGGCGAGGGCCGCAGTGGTTTCTTCGATCTGCCGCACCATGGCGTCGCCCACGGTGACCACCGGGATCACGCAGGCGGAATCGCCGGAATGCACTCCCGCCTCTTCCACGTGCTGCATGACCGCGCCGATGTAGACGTCCTCGCCGTCGCAGACGCAGTCGACGTCGATCTCCATGGAGCGCTCGAGGAAGCGGTCGATCAGCACGGGATGCTTGCGTGAAGCCTTGACCGCGGTGTGAATGTAGCGCCGAAGGCCCTCGTCGTCGTAGATGATCTCCATCGCCCGGCCGCCCAGCACGTAACTGGGGCGAACCAACACCGGATAACCGATGCGCCCGGCGATGGCCAACGCCTCCTCTTCGGAGCGGGCCGTGCCGTAAGGGGGCGCTTGCAGTCCCAGACGCTCCAGCAACTGCCCAAAACGCTCCCGGTCCTCGGCCAGGTCGATGGCTTCCTGCGGCGTGCCCAGAATCGGCACCCCGGCCCGCTGCAGATCCTCGGCGATGCGCAGCGGCGTCTGACCGCCGAACTGCACGATCACGCCTTTGGGCCGCTCGTTCTCGACGATGTTGAGCACGTCCTCGAAGGTCAAAGGCTCGAAGTAGAGCCGGTCGGAGGTGTCGTAATCGGTGGAGACGGTCTCGGGGTTGCAGTTGACCATGATGGCGTCGTAGCCCTGCGCCCGCATCTCCGTCACCGCATGCACGCAGCAGTAATCGAACTCGATCCCCTGACCGATGCGGTTGGGCCCGCTTCCCAGGATGATGACGGACTCGCGTTCTCCGGGAAGGGCCTCGTTTTCCTCGTCGTAGGAGGAGTAGAAATAGGGAGTGTAGGCCTCGAACTCGGCGGCGCAGGTGTCGACCGCCTTGTAGGCCGGCACGATGCCCTCGTCCATCCGCCGCCCCCGGACCTCTCCCTCGGAAGCTCCCAGGAAATCCCCTAACCGCCCGTCGCTAAAGCCTAACCGCTTGGCCTGCCGTAGCTCCTCGGCGGGAAGCGACTCCAGATCTTCAAAAGATTTCAGATGGTTCTCGGCCTCGACGATCTCGCGGAACTCATCCAGGAACCACCGGTCGACCAGGGTGACCTTGAAGATCTCCTCGAGGGTGATGCCCCGGCGAAAGGCCTCGAGAATCATGTCGTAGCGCTCGGCCGAAGGGATGGCGATAAGCGCGAGCAGGCCGCCGTTGTCCTCCGGATAGCTCACCTTGACGTCCAGTTCGCGCGAGCGCATGGACTTTTGGAAGGCCTCCTTGAAGGTGCGGCCGATGGCCATGTTCTCCCCCACGCTCTTCATGTGCGTGGTCAGGCGGGTGTCGGCCTGGGGGAACTTCTCGAAGGCCCAGCGGGGCCACTTGACCACCACGTAGTCGATGGTGGGTTCGAAGCAGGCCGGAGTCTTCTTGGTGATGTCGTTGGGGATCTCGTCAAGGGTGTAGCCCACCGCCAGCTTGGCGGCGATCTTGGCGATGGGGAAGCCGGTGGCCTTCGAGGCCAGGGCGCTCGAGCGCGAAACCCGGGGATTCATCTCGATGACCACCAGGTCGTCGTTGGCCGGATTGTAGGCGAACTGGATGTTGGAGCCGCCGGTCTCCACCCCAATGGCCCGGATGATCTCGAGCGAGGCGTTTCGCAGTTTTTGGTACTGCAGATCGGTCAGCGTCTGTTGCGGCGCCACCGTGATCGAGTCGCCGGTGTGCACGCCCATGGGATCGATGTTCTCGATCGAGCAGACGATGACCACGTTGTCCTTGAGGTCGCGCATGACCTCGAGCTCGAACTCCTTCCAGCCCGTGACGGACTCCTCGATCAGCACCTGGCTGACCGGCGAGGCATCGAGGCCGGCCTTTGCCATCTGGGCGAACTCCTCCCGGGTGTTGGCGGCCCCTCCCCCGTGTCCACCCAAGGTGAAGCTCGGGCGGATGATGAGGGGCAGCTTCAGCTCCCCCTGGTCCAGCGCCTGCCAGGCCTCTTCCATGGTGCGCACGACCGCCGATTCGGGGACGCGCAGGCCGATGGAGGCCATGGTGTCGCGGAAGGCATCGCGCGCTTCGGCGCGGTGAATGGCTTCGTATTTGGCTCCGATCAACTCCACGCCGTAGCGCTCGAGGGTGCCGTCCTCGAATAGCGCCACCGCCAGGTTGAGCGCGGTTTGACCGCCCAGCGTCGGCAGGAGCGCGTCGGGGCGCTCTTTCTCGATGATGCGGGCCACCACCTCGGGCACCAGGGGCTCGATGTAGGTGCGGTGGGAGAAGGTCGGGTCGGTCATGATGGTGGCCGGGTTCGAGTTGACCAGCACCACCTCGTAGCCCTCCTCCAGGAGAACCTTGCAGGCTTGGGTGCCGGAATAGTCGAACTCGCAGGCCTGGCCGATCACGATCGGACCCGAGCCGAGCAGCATGATCTTCTTGATATCGGTGCGCCGGGGCATCTGTGGAAACTCCTTGCCTTTCGGCCTCTCAGGGCGCGATTAAAGGGCTCGGCGATGATACAGGAGGGAACCGGCGGCCGGAAGCTTAAGCCGTGGACCCGGCTTAACCGCGCGTTAACAGGGGTAATTAAGATCCAACGCTCAATTGGCTAAGAAGTTACGTGCTTTGCGAACAAATTTCGATTAGAGTGGAATTAGATCGCTCCGGAGCGGGAACATCTTCCGATACTGACGCACCAGAAAGTCCAGCCAAAGGGCTGAGCGGGAGTCCGGGGCGCAGGGATAGAAAGGATCACGAATGGAAGGAACAGGACTACGTGTCGCCCTGCGACTTGGAGGCGCGTTGCTGTTGGGGTTGCTTATAGTGGGTCTGGCCCTCTCCCCCAGTGACGCCGTTTCGCAAGCGACGACACAAACATCAGTTACGTGGACTGGGCAAGGTGAAAACGTAACGTGCGAGTTGGGTGGGGAGTGGCACTGGATTCTGTCCTACTCCTCGAATAACACCACGGTGACCGCCGCAACGCTTTACGTCACCTTTAGCGAATCCGGACCAACATCGGCAACAGCCAGTCAACTGAGCGGAGCGGTCCATTTCTACGTTGACGGCGTGGGAAGCGTGGAATCGGCGTACGCTGACGTTTCGTACACCGGAGAGGGCGACTTCAACAACCTAGTGATCAGCCATGTCACGTGTGACACGACTACCACTACTGCCGCCCCTACCACCACAACTGTCGCGCCCACGACCACCACGACGAGCGTCGATGAAACTACGACGACAGCGGCGCCGACCACAACCACGGAAGCGCCGACCACGACGACCAGCGTCCTGGCCGAGACCACGAGCACCGAAGCGCCGACGACCTCGACAACGCTGGAGCAATCAGCCGGCACGTCGACCACCGTGGCTCCAACGACCACGACCACCGTGGCGCCTACGACCTCGACTACCCAGGCTGCGGCAGCCGTGACGACCACCCTACGCAGTAGCGTCCAATACCCGACCCGCGTGGACGCCGGGGGCGGCGGACTTGCCGTCGCAGGTGAGGACGGACTCGCCGAATGGCGGCAGTTCCTTCTCGTAGTCGCAGGGCTGTTCGCCATCTTGGCTCTGCTGATTTGGAGCCCTTCGGGACTTCAGGCAGTCAAGAGGCGACGCGATTAGCTGGGAGTCCTGACACGGAGGCTTGATGCTTTCGCCTGAGAATCGCACTACGAAGCCGGCAGCAAGCAAGCGCCGCGGCCCTCTAGGAGCCGCGGCGCTCTTTCTGGTAGTTTCCCTTGCGCTCGTCGGTGTCGCCCTTTTTTGGCCGGCAAACGACCGTCCTGAGGTGGTCGACACTCAGCAATCAGCCGAAGAAGTCCTCCGCGTGGATGCCGCCCCGCTGCAGGCTCGGCCCTCTTCCGTTCCCGGATGGAGCGCGACCAATCCGGACAATCAGTCGCCTCGCTGGGCTGATGTACCGCCGCGGACGGCGGAGCCTTCATCTACTTCTACGGCACTCTCCGTTCCAGCCTCTCCCCCCGTCCGGATCGGGATCCCCGCGATAGGGGTCGATGAAGAGGTCGTACCGGTGGGCCTGTTACCAGACGGCGCCATGGAAGTTCCGGACTTCGGTCTGGTCGGCTGGTATGAACCCGGTCCCATGCCCGGTCAGCCGGGGCCCGCCGTGCTCGCAGGCCACGTCGATTCCCGGAGGGGACCAGACGTTTTTTACCGGCTCCGCGATCTCGCTCCGGGGGATGAGATACGCTTGGTGGGCCAGAATGGGGTGACCGTCGTGTATGCCGTTCAGGAGCGGGAACAACTTCCCAAGTCAGAACTTCCCGCGGACAAGATCTGGAACGACACCACCGAACGCGTGGTGCGACTGATTACCTGCGGTGGAGAATTCGACTACTCCACCAGGCACTACCGTGACAACATCATCGTCTACGGTACTTTTCTCCGAGTAGAAACCTAGGTCTCCCCTGTCTGGTGGGGTCGGACTTCCCCGCCCGTCCGTACCTGCCTACCGTCCCTCCTCCCGGGCCCTCCGGCCGGGCTTTCCGTCCGTACTTCCGCCTCACTCTCATCTAAAGAAATCTCCTTTCGCGCCGATGCAACTAGCGGAGCTAGAGAAAGGGAGAGGCACAGTTGAGGGGTGGGATTTCGCGCATGCGGGCAACCAAGAGCCACCGAGCCACACTCACGAGCCTTCGGGTCGGCCGCAACCTCCGATGGCTTGGTCCCTTTCTCGGACTCCTCCTTCTTGCCGTCTTACTGGGCTCGGTGCCGCCCGTCCCGGCCCACGCGGCGGTCGGCTACGACTCGCAGGAGCTGGCCTTCCTGGAGCTCATCAACCAGTATCGGGCAGAACAAGGGCGTGCCCCGCTGGCCCTCTCCGGTCAACTCAGCCTCACGGCCGAGCGGCACAGCAGCGACATGGCGAAGTATGGTTTCTTCTCTCACGTCTCCGAACAGTCCGACTACTACCCGGTGGGTTCCCACTCCTGGGACCGGATGCGCCTCGATGGTTACGACGCCGCCCACACCACCGGCGAGAACCTCGGTGCCGGGATGGCCGAGGCGGCAAGCGCTCTGAGCGCGTGGAAAGGTTCGCCCACCCATAACAGCAACATGCTGGACCCGGGCGAGGGCAGCAACCGTACCGTGTGGAGGGTCATCGGCATCGCCCGCGCGCTGGATCCGAGTACGGGTGTCTGGTACTGGACGACAGAATTTGGCACCGCGCCCGACGGCTCCGACGGGCAGCCGCCTGCCACCCCGGACGATGCCGCGAATCCGAGCTTCACCGACGTGCCCGCGACACACCCCTACGCTCCTGCGGTCGCGCAGTTGGCGGAAAGAAACGTGGTCGACGGCTACACAGACGGCTCTTTCGGACTGAACGATCCTCTGCTCAGGCAGCAATTCACGAAGCTGGCCGTCAACGCGCTCGGTTACACCCCTTCGGAAGCGGATCGCTGCGTATTCCCCGACGTGGACAGCAGCGGCCCTGCCTCGCTTTATCCCGACAATTACATCGGCTTCGCATGGAGCCGAGGGATCGTCGAAGGTAACCCCAACGGGCTATTCGCCCCGCTGGAGCCGGTGAGCCGCGCCCAGGCCATAAGCATGGTCGTTCGCGCGGTCTCCTGGGTGGAGCCGGGACGACTGGCACCCCCCTCCGTTGCCTTCAACGGCCCGTGGGGCGAGTTTAGCCCCATCCATAGCGGCAACGTCCGGATCGCGGCTTACAACGGACTGCTGCAGGGGCTCCCGTTGGCCCAGCTGGATCCGTGGGGTCGGATGCCCCGCGGGGAGATCGCTCAGATCCTGTTCAACCTCTCCCAGCTCTAGTCCTCCCGGGCAGACATGGCGGCGTGATAGCTCTGCAGCGAGCGCACCCCGTTGACCGCTTCCCGCGCCGCCGCGATTCCCCGGGCGGCGGCCAGCGCCGCCGCCGTGGTGGTGATGTACGGGATCTTGTGACGAATGGCCGCCTTGCGTATGTAGGAGTCATCGAACTCGCTGGTCTTACCCGCCGGCGTGTTCACCACCAGTTGGATCTCGCCGTTCTTGATGGCGTCTTCGATGTGGGGGCGCCCCTCGTGCAGCTTGAGAATGGCCTGAGCGGTCACCCCCTGCTCGGCCAAGTAAGCCTGCGTGCCCTGCGTCGCGAGGATGCCGAAGCCCAGGCGGGCGAACTCCCGGGCCGCCTCGAGCACGCCCTCTCGGTCACGCTCGGCCACCGTGATCAGCACGGTGCCCTCTCGCGGCAGACTCTGCTGCGCCGCTTCTTGGGCCTTGAAGAAGGCCAGACCCGGGTTATCCGCGAGCCCCAGCACCTCCCCCGTCGAGCGCATCTCGGGACCCAACAGCGGATCGACTTCGGGGAACATGTTGAAGGGGAACACGGCTTCTTTGACTCCGTAGTGACCGACGGCGCGGCGCTCGAGGCCGAGCGCCGCCAGCGGAGTGCCCAGCATGACCTCGGTGGCCAACCCGGCCATGTTGACGTCGCAGACCTTGGATACCAGGGGCACCGTCCGTGAGGCGCGCGGGTTGGCCTCGAGGACGTAGACCACGTCGTCCGCGATGGCGTACTGGATGTTCATCAGACCCACTACGGCCAGCTCGATAGCTATACGGCGGGTGTAGTCCTCGATGGTGGCCAGGTGGTGCGCGGGGATGCTCACGGGAGGCAGCACGCAGGCCGAGTCCCCCGAATGCACCCCGGCGTACTCGATGTGCTCCATCACCGCCGGGACGAAGGCGTCGGAGCCGTCGGCAATAGCATCGGCCTCGCACTCGAGCGCATTTTCCAGGAACTTGTCGATGAGCAGCGGCCGCTCGGGCGAGACCTCGGCGGCGGCGCCCACGTACCGTTCCAACATCTCTTCGTCGTGGATGATCTCCATCCCCCGGCCGCCCAGCACGTAGCTGGGCCGCACGATCAGCGGATAGCCGATCCGCCCGGCCAGTGCGAAGGCCTCCTCCAGGTTGGCGGCCATGCCCGCTTCGGGCATGGGAATCCCCAGCCGTTCGACCACCGCCCGGAAACGGTCCCGGTCCTCGGCCAGGTCGATGGTCTCCGGGGAGGTGCCGATCACCCGCACGCCCTCCTGCTCCAGCTGGCGGGCGATGTTCAGCGGTGTCTGCCCGCCGAACTGGACGATCACCCCCTCGGGCTGCTCTTTTTCGTAGATGGCGAGCACGTCCTCGACCGTCAGCGGCTCGAAGTAGAGTTTGTCGGCGGTGTCGTAGTCCGTGGAAACCGTTTCGGGGTTGCAGTTGACCATGATGGATTCGTAGCCCGCATCGCGCAGGGCGAAGGCGGCGTGCACGCAGCAGTAGTCGAACTCGATGCCCTGGCCGATGCGGTTGGGGCCGCCGCCCAGCACCATGATCTTGCGCCGCCCGCTGACCGCGACCGAATCGGCTGCGTTGTAGGTGGAGTAGTAGTAGGCGGCGTCCTCCACCCCGCTGACCGGCACCGCCTCGTAACCGTGCACCGCCCCCAGTTCCCGACGGCGCTCGCGCACCGCGGTCTCGGGCACCTCCAGCAGTTGGGCCAGATAGGCGTCCGCGAAGCCGTCCTTCTTCGCCCGCAGCAGGAACTCAGGGGGGATCGCGGCAAGCGGATCACCGCCGGCACCCAGGGCCGCTCCCCGTGCCTCCAGAAGTTCCTCCTCCAGCTCCACCAGTTCGCGCATCTGCTCGATGAACCAGGCTTTGATGTGGGTGAGCTCGTGCAGTTGTTCGGTGGAGGCTCCCTTGCGCAGGGCCTCGTACATGATGAACTGACGCTCGCTCGAGGGCTCGGCCAGCAGAACCAGCAGTTCTTCCCGGGAACGCCGGTGGAAGTCCTTGGCAAAACCCAAGCCGTGCCGGCCGATCTCCAGGGAGCGGATGGCCTTCTGCAGCGATTCCTTGTAGGTCTTGCCCAGCGCCATCACCTCGCCCACGGCGCGCATCTGCGTGCCCAATTTGTCCACCGAGCCGGGGAACTTCTCGAACGCCCAGCGGGCAAACTTCACCACCACGTAGTCACCCGAGGGCTCATATTCTTCGAGGGTGCCCGTCCGCCAATAAGGGATCTCGTCCAGAGTCAGTCCTCCGGCCAGAAGCGAGCTGACGAAGGCGATGGGAAATCCGGTGGCTTTACTCGCCAGGGCCGAGGAGCGTGAGGTGCGCGGGTTGATCTCGATCACCGTGAGCCGGCCCGTCTCTGGATCGTGGGCGAACTGCACGTTGGTGCCGCCAATGACCTCGATGGCCTCGACGATGTCGTAGGAGTGCTTCTGCAGGCGGGCCTGCAGTTCGGGAGCGATGGTCATCATGGGAGCCGTGCAGAAACTGTCGCCGGTGTGCACGCCCATGGCGTCGACGTTCTCGATGAAGCAGACGGTGATCATCTGGTTCTTGGCGTCGCGCACCACTTCGAGTTCGAGTTCCTCCCAGCCCAGAACCGACTCCTCCACCAGCACCTGACCCACCATGCTGGCCTGAAGACCGCGCGAGACGATGGTGTGAAGCTCCTCCACGTTGTAGACCAGGCCTCCCCCGGTCCCGCCCATGGTGTAAGCCGGCCGGATGACCACGGGGTAACCCAGTTCCCCGGCGACGCGCTCGGCCTCCTCCACGCTGTAGCAGATCTCGCTGCGGGGCAATTCGATGCCCAGCCGAGCCATGGTCTCCTTGAAGGCGAGCCGATCCTCGCCGCGCTGAATGGCCTCCGCGCTGACGCCGATGATCTGCACTCCGTACTCATCGAGGGTTCCGTTGAGGGAGAGCTCCGAGGAGAGGTTGAGCGCCGATTGCCCGCCCAGGTTGGGCAGCAACGCGTCGGGACGGGCCTGGGCGATGACCTCGCGCAGGGTCGCCGCGTTTAGCGGCTCGATGTAAGTGGCGTCGGCCATGACCGGGTCGGTCATGATGGTCGCCGGGTTGGAATTGACCAGCACGATCTCGTATCCCAGTCCGCGCAGAGCCTTACAGGCCTGAGTGCCGGAATAGTCGAACTCGCAGGCCTGACCGATGACGATCGGTCCCGAGCCGATCAGCATGACCTTCTGGATGTCGTCGCGGCGGGGCATATCAGCGATCGCCTCGCTGCCGGAACAGCCGACGATCCACGCACGAGGGCGGGTGGTGGACACCATTCTGGTTCATCTGAGCTCCTTGCCTTTCGGCCTCACAGGGCACGATTAAAGGTCGGGAGCGATCATACCGGAGCAGGGCGGGCACGGGAACCATCGGGGCCGAGGCAAAGTCCGGCATAGCCAATTGTGACGGACAGAGAGGGGCCCACGCGGGGAACGTGGGCCCCGAGGGAGAGGGTATCGAGTCAAACAGGGCGCCGTTGCTCCGGGGAGGGCGGCGTCTTGGACTCGCCGTTGGGTCTAGCGCTTACCCTTCCCCTCCGGCTCGCCGACCTGGTCCTGGGTCTCAGTGCAGATTTGCTCACGCACCGGTTCACGCACCTGGGCTTGGGTCTCGGTGGTAACGCGATTCTGCTCCTGAATTTGCTCCTCAGCCTGCGCGCTCACCGGCTCCGCGACCCGGTGTTGCTCGCGTGCGGTCACGGCGGCCGCGTCGGGGGCGGAGGTCTGCGCTTGGACCCGTTCTTGGGTCCGCTCTTGGACCTGCTCGTGCTGCCGCTCTTGGCTACGCACCGGCGCCGCCACCACAGGACCTGAGCCGCGACTCAAATCCTGCTGCTGGTCCCGCTCCTGCAGCCTGAGCCGGTCACGATCCAAATCGCAGTCAGGTAGGCAATCTCCAGGTACGCAATCTTGGTCGCGGTCGCGGTCGCCGCTCTGGAGGTTGTCACGAGTTTGGTCGTTGGCTTGGTTCTGGTCCCGCTCCTGATCGCCCGGGAAGCAAGACTCGACGACCGCCAGCATCTGCGCGTCCTTGGCCGGCAGGGCGAATCCCGGAGATCCCGGCTGGCCCACGAAAGCCTGGGCAACCGCCGCCAGCAACCCGAGCCCAACGAGCGCGAATGCTACCGCTGCTATTCGAAACCCGTGCTTACTCATGGCGGCCTCCTCGGTCTGACAACTTCGTCTGCAACTCCATTGTCCAACCGGGCTTTAAGGCGCCAATGAGACAGGCATTAGGTTTTATTTAGGCCGGCTAACTACCCAGTCCCTCAGCGATGATCATCTGGGTCTCGGCGCAGCTTTCCCGCAGTGCCTTCACCGGCTCGTACTGATCGGACTCGTGCCAGCGCTTCGCGGTCTCGAAGTCGGGAAACTCCAAGATGACAATCCGGTCGACCCGATCGGATCCTTCCACCACCTCAAAACGGTTCCCTCTCACCAGATACCGGCCCCCGTAGGCCTCGATGGTGGGTCCCACCATTTCCCGGTAGCGGGCGAAGGCTCCTTCGTTCTCGATACATAGACGAGCAACCACGTAAGCGGGCATTTCTCCTCCTGTTTCATAGACTCGTTGGCCTGCTGCCCGTGCCCGGAGCCGGCCGTGACCGGCCGCAGGCTGCCCGTGCCCGGCCGAGACGCGGACGCCCGCACGGCAGGCGGTGTGGGGCGCACGAGGCCACCTCGCGTATGATGGGCGTCATGCTTCCGGCGCTTCGGGTCACCGACCTGCACAAATACTACCCAGATGGAGTCCATGCTCTTCGCGGGCTCAAGCTCGAGGTTCCCGCGGGCTCCTTTTTTGGGCTGCTCGGCCCCAACGGCGCCGGGAAGACCACCCTGATCGGGGTGGTGGTAGGGCTGGTGCGGGCGGGGGCCGGGCATGTCTTCGTCTTTGGGCATGACGCCGTGGCCGATGCCGCCGCCGCCCGCATGCTGGTCGGCTTGGCTCCCCAGGAGGTGCACCTCGACCGCTTCCTGACCACCAGAGAGGTGCTCACCTACCACGCCCGCTACTTTGGCCTGGGGCGGGCCGAGGCCGACGAACGGGCCGATGAGTTGCTGGACGCCTTCGACCTGGGGGGAAAGGCACGAACCCGCCCCGACCGCTTGTCGGGGGGAATGCGGCGGCGCCTGCTCATCGCCCGCGCCCTGGCCCACCGGCCGCGGCTGCTGATCCTGGACGAGCCCACGGCCGGAGTCGATCTCGAGCTGCGTCACGAGCTGTGGCGTTTCCTGCGCCGGCTGCACCGAGAGCAGGAGACCACGGTTCTGCTCACCACCCACTACCTGGAAGAAGCCGAAGAGCTCTGCGAGCGGGTCGCCTTCATCCGGGACGGGCTGATCGTAGCCGAGGGCGAGACCCGCGAGCTCGTGCGTAGCGCCGATGGCCGGCGGCGGTTGGAGGATGCCTACTTGGAGGTAATGCGTTGAGCGCCCCACCCGCCCCAGCAAGCGACCTTCGCCGGGCGCAGTGGCGGGGCACTCTGGCCCTGGCCGGCCGGGAAACCCGGCGCGTGCTGATCGTGTGGACCCAGACCATCCTGCCCCCCGTGCTCAACGCCTTCCTCTTCCTGCTGGTCTTCGGCGGCGCCCTGGGCGGCCGCATCAGGCAGATCGAGGGTCTGCCTTACCTGACCTTCATTCTCCCCGGGCTGGTCGTGATGACCGTAGCCAATCAGTCCTTCGGCAACAATGCCACGAGCATCTTTCAGGCCAAGCGCGAAGGCTACATCGAGGACATCCTGACCAGCCCCTTGCGACCCTGGCAGTTGGCCGCCGGATATCTCTCGGGCGGGCTACTGCGCGCCACGGTCACCGCCGGGATCGTGGTCCTGGTGGGAAGCGCCTTCGCCGGCGGAGTCGTCAATCCGCCCTTGGCCTTGCTGGCTCTGACCCTCACCGGGCTGGTCTTTGCCTCGCTGGGCATCGTGGCCGGCATTTGGGCCGAGACCTTCGACCAGTTTTCGTTGGTGGCGAACCTCATCATCGCCCCGCTCGCCCTGGTGGGAGGCGTCTTCTACGCCGTGGGCAACCTGCCCCAGCCGTGGGCCACCTTGACCCGCCTAGACCCCATCTACTACCTGGTCGATGCGGCGCGGGCCGGCTTCACCGGTTTCCACGAGTCGAGCGTGGCGGCGTCGCTGATGGTGGCCACGGCGGTCGCAGCGGGCCTCTTCGCCTTGGCGGTGATGCTCCTTTCCCGCGGCTGGCGCCTCAAGCCCTGACCCGAGCGGTCCCCGGCGGAGCGGCGAGCCCTGAGCGGAGCCGCAAGGCAAAGGCCTCGCCCGTCCCGCCCCGCATTCAGTCCAGGAAGACGTAACTCGTCCGCAGCCACCCGGCTTCACTCTGCGTCTCGATGCCCAAGCGCCGGAGCGTTTCCAGCGTATGGATACCGGCCATTGCCGACTCCGGCCGCAGCTCATCCGATTTGCGGCAGGCGCCGTCCGGATAGGTGCAGGCCCCGCAGGTCGAGCAAAGCGTAACCGCGACCGCGAGGGCGAAGGGAAAGCCGCTGACCGTGGCCGCCCGCTCGATGGCGAGCGCCTCTGCAGTCACCGCTTCGAGATCGGTGCTGTTGAGGATCAGCACGTTCGCGTAGGCGCTGAGCAGCGGAATCAGCCGATCGGGGCCCCAGGCGTCCGCCCCGCAGGTCCACCGCCGTCCCCAAGCCGGGCAGCCAAACTGGCATTTGAGCACGGTCCGGGGATCGAAGACCACCTCAGCGATGGAAACCGCGCGCAGCGCCACCCCTCGTTCGGCCGCTCCGGCTTCCCAGACGGCAATTCGCTGACCGAGATCTTTGACCACGCGGTCCTCCCCCCATGCGGACGCAATCACACCCCTCAATCGTACACGAGCCGCGGGGGGTTTCGATTCGGGGTGAACTCTCCCATTGACCAGTGACGAACCCTGCTGCGGACCGGTCAGTCCGCCACCGCTCTCCAATATCATCGAACTGCGGTCGGTCAATATCGCGAGGGGAGATGCCGTGAACCTGAGGAAGATATCCGCAGCGGGGGTTTTTGCCGCAGCCACGGGGACGGTCGCCCTCCACATTCTGGTGGATCAAGCGGTGCTCCTCGAGCCCGGTGTCTCCCCGGTCGATCATCTGTCGGCGATCGCCGTGAGCCTGGCCGTCGCCGGTCTCGGGATCGTTCTCTATCCGCGGCTCGGTGCAGGGCCGCGCTCTTCGCTCGCCCTGGTTTTCGGGGCGCTCGCCCTGACCGGGGGCTGGCTTGCTCTGAGCGACGCCCGCGTCGGCGGCCCCGCGGGCGACGACTGGACCGGCCTGCTTCAGCTGCCGGCGGGACTGACGCTCGTCGGACTGGGGGGTTGGACTCTCTGGCGCTCCCGCAGGCGGGAAGGCCACCGCTACCTTCGCCGCGGGCTATATGCCCTGGCCGCGCTCGCCGCACTCTACTATCTGGTCATGCCGGTGGGGATGTCCCTTGTGGCCACTCAGCGTCCCCGCGCTGAACTCGATCCCGGGCAGTTGGGCATCGCGCACGAGGAGGTTACCTTCACCACTGCCGACGGGCTCGAGCTGAGCGCCTGGTACGTGCCCTCGCAAAATGGAGCCGCCGTAATCACCTTCCCCCGAATCGGCACCAGCGAGCACGCCCGCATGCTCGCGAAACACGGCTATGGGGTGCTCTTGGTGGACATGCGCGGCTACGAAGAGAGCCAGGGAGATCCCAACATGTTCGGCTGGGGCTCGGCCGGGGACCTCGATGCCGCCGTCGCCTACCTGCAGCAGCGACCGGAACTCGAGGACGGACGCATTGGCGGACTGGGGCTATCCGTTTGCGGCGAGTTGATGCTCGAGGCCGCCGCCGACAACCAAGGCCTGGCCGCGGTGGTCTCCGAGGGAGCGGGCCTTCGCTCCGTGCGGGAGAGTCTGGTGCGCGAAGGTCCTCACCCGGTGGAGCTCGCTCTGCAATGGCCCCAGGATGCGATCCTGACCGCCGCCACCGCGGTGCTTAGCGGGGACGCTCCTCCGCCTGCCCTCGACGAGCACATCGCCGACATCTCGCCCCGGGCCGTCTTTCTGCTGTACGGAGAGAAAGGTCAGGGCATGGAGAAAGTACTGAATCCTCCCTACTTCGAGGCGGCCGCCGAACCTAAAGAGATCTGGGAGATCCCCGGCGCCACCCACACCGGAGGGCTGAAAGCTGAGCCCCGGGAGTACGAGGAGCGCGTCGTCGGCTTCTTCAATCGCACACTCGCCCCCGAGTAGCTCTCGGGGCCGGTTCGCGAGGGGCCCCGCCCCGCCTGATTGCCCATCGTTGCTTTGCGTCTAGGAGCGCAACCTTCGGGGTAGCTGACTGACTCTCGTGTTCCTGCCGTCCGCGCGACCAAGGAGGGGCGGAAAGTTGGCTTCACCGAATGAACGTCCTTGTGGTCGGGTGATCCTCGAGCTCTCCGCGGAGTTCGTCCTGGCCCACGCCACCCCCGACATGCGCGAAACCGCGGCGGGCTTTGCCCTCGGCTGGCTCGGGGCCGCCGAGGTGGTCGAAATCGCCACCGCCCGTTACCGCGCCGGCCTCACCGGGTCGGACGCCGAGGAACAACTCGTCTTGCTGCTCCCCGCCGACTACGATCGGGCTCCCCCACTCCTCGAAGCCGCCGCCGAGGCGGAGGCGGGGGGCGCCGCCGAGACGGAGGCGGGGGGCGAGACCAGGGCGGCCGCCGACCCAGAAGCCGGCTTGGGCACAATAACCGGGGAAGGCCCTAGGCGCAGCAGGGACCCACGCAGGCTCTGGCTCTATCTCGGGCTGACCGCCCTCTGGCAGAACCGCAGGCAATTCCCGGATCCGTTGGGCACCCTCCGCCTGCTGATCGCGGACCTCGGGCATCCCCGCGAGGGACTCGAGTTGATGCTCTTCACCGAGGGCGAGGGGCAGACCGGCTCCGAGAGCGAGGCCGCCCGGCAGGTGACGCGCACCTGGCAGGAACTGATGAGCTCCCTCGCCAGCGAGTATCTGCCCTTGTCTGGGCCCGAGGAGAACCAGGCGGCCGACTAGGGGACTAGATCGCGCCCTTTACGGCGCCGCCGGGTTTTGGGTGGGATCTTCCCTCGGCTCTTCCGGCGGTTCGTCCCCGGGGTCCTCCCCCGCTTCTCCCGGCGGTTCTTCGGTGGGCTCTACCTCGTGCCCTTGTGCGGGCTCCTGTGCGGGCTCTTGTTGGGACTCTTGTGGGGGCTCCTGTGCGGGGTCTTCTGGCGATTCTTCCGCAGGGCTCCGGGCGGCGCTTTCGGCGGCACTCTCGCCGGCACCCTCGAGGGGCTTCTCCAGGGGACCGGCAATAACTGGCTCGCCGCCGATATCAGACGGCCTCTCCGCAGCGGCGGCCGCAGGGGTCACTTGGCCATCGACAACACCGGGCGCGGCAACAGCGGGCGCCGTGGCAACCGGCACAGTGCCATCCGCCGCGGCCGTCGCGGCCGGCGCGGGCTCTAGCGGGTAGACCACCCCTGCCCACTGACCAAAGAGGTGCGCGGTCATCATCACCTGCAGGTAGGCAACGGCGGGAATCAGCAGAATCCCGATCACCGTCGCGGCAAGCGCCGTGTTCAGCACCGAGCCCAGGATCGAGATCGCCAGGGTGAACAACCAGGCCACCCAGTAAGAATTGTCCCAGCGGATCTTCCGCCAAATCTGCCGCACCTCGAAGAGCGCCGTGAAGCGGTCTTCCATCGCATAATGGGTGACCGCGGCCAGATAGAAAACGGAGAGCAGGATGCCGTATATCGTGGCGAGGAATATGTAGAGCAGGAGCAGCACCAAGCCAAACGCCCCGGCGGCGTCGCCACTACCGAAGATGGCGGCGAAGGCCACCGGGATAACGAAGACAAAGGCCAGCAGGATCATGGGCAGCGAGTAGACGAAGGCGCCGAGCAGTACGAGCAAACCGCGAATCCATTGCGTGCCGAAGTCGCTCCAGTCCGGCAGGGTGTCGTCACCCCGGCGCACCTTCTTGATGTATTCCAAGCCCGCGCCGACCACCGCGGGAAAAGTGACTCCGAGCACCACGAACACCAATCCCAGCAGGGCCTTGGTGATCCACTCCGCATCGCGGAAGGGGGCTTTGAGAGTTCTCTCGAAATCGATCGCGTTCATCTCATCTCCTACTTCCGCTTCTCCGTGCCATCAAAACCCGGGTAGCCGCCTCGGATGAGGCGGCTACCCGGGATGGGAGGCCTGTCAATTTCGGGGGCGCGGCGGCCGCGGGACACCCGCGCCCCCAGGGAGGATTTCCTAGGACGGCTGACGCTCCCGCACGTAGGCCGGTTGCAGTTGCTTATCCTGTGCCTCCACACGCAGATCGGGCAGCCAGCCGAGTGGACGGGGCAGCCACCAGTTGGCCGAGCCCAGGAGTTTCATCGATGCCGGCACGAGCACCGAGCGGACGATGGTCGCGTCCAAGAGCACCGCGACGGCGAGTCCGAAGCCCATCTGCTGGAACATCACCAGGTCGCCGGCTGCGAATCCACCGAACACCGCGACCATGATGACCGCTGCGCCGGTGATGAGGCCCGCCGTGGAGCGCAGTCCAAAGGCCACCGCCTCGGTGTTGTTGCCGCACTCGTCGTAGCGCTCCCGGATACGGCTGAGGAGCAGCACGTGGTAGTCCATGGAGAGCCCGAAGAGTATCGAGAATAGGAAGATGGGCAGCCAGGCCTCGATCCGCGGAGTCTGCTGAAAGCCGAGCAGATCGGCGCCGATGCCCTTCTGGAAGACCAGCACCAGCATGCCGTAGGCGGCGCCCACGCTGAGCAGGTTCATCAGAATGGCTTTTACCGGAACGACCAGGCTGCGGAAGACCATCATCAGAAGCACGAAGCTCAGTCCCAGCACAAAGGCGAAGATGTAGGGCGTGTAGGTGTTCACCGTGGCGAAGAAGTCCACGTTGAGCGCGGTCGCCCCGCCGACCAGGACCGGGACCTCAGTACCGGCAAAGGCCTCGGCGACGTGCTCGGCGCGCAGGCGGCGCACGGCGTTTTCGGCCTGCTCTGAGTTGGGGTCCATCAACAATCCCAGACTGAGCAATCCCAGATCCCCGCGGGATGCGACCTCGAGTTCACCAGCGACGGCGAAGGCATCGTCGGCGGCCAGGGATTCCTGCAGCCGCTTGATGGCGGCGGCGGTCTGCGGCGCGGTGGGGTCGCCGTCGATGACCACTTCGACCGGAGCCATCTGCCCGAAGGAGAAGTCGCGGTCGAGCATGTCGAATGCGGCCTTGGTGGGCGCGCTTTCGGGAAGGGTGGAGGCGCCCGAGGTGCCCGGATTCAGGTCGAAGTAGAAGGAAGCGGCGAGGGCCAGCGGGATGACCGCCACCAGCAGGCTGATCACCGGCCGCGCCATAACCGCGTGGGTCACCTTGTCCCAGAAGCTATGTCTTTCCGCAGCAGCAAGACCGAAGCCGGGCTGCGTTTCTTGTACCGCTGAACTTCTCGAGCCGCGCCGCAGCAACCGGCGAAAGAGAGCCGCGGGCTGCACGGCATTGATGCGGTCGCCCAGCAGGCCGAGCAGTGCGGGCAGCAGGGAGAGCGCGGCGAGGATGGCCACGCCGACCACGAGCACCGAGCCGACAGAAAGGCTGCGGAAGACCGTGGAAGGCATGAAGAAGAGTCCGGTCATGGCCACCATCACGGTCATGCCGCTGAAGAGCACGGCGCGGCCGGCGGTGCCTTGAGCCCGGGCGATGGCGTCGTACTTTTCGAGTCCGCGCAGGCGCTCCTCGCGAAAGCGCGAAAGGATGAACAAGGAGTAGTCGATACCGACGGCCAGGCCCATCATCGTGATCACATTGGTGACGGTGAAGGCCAGGTCCCACTTCTGCCCGATCAGCGCCGTCCCGCCCAGGGCGACGATCACGCTGATGGCCGCGAGGATCACGGGTACTGCCGCGGCGACCAAAGCGCCGAAGACGGCTACCAGGATGAGCAGGGCAACGCCGACGCCGATGGTCTCCCCGGTCAGGGCGTCCTGCTCGGCGATCTTCATGAAGTCCTCACCGATGCTGGCCCCGCCCGCGATGAGCACCTGATAGCCGCCCTTGCCGTCCGCACCCCGCGCCATCTCGATGAGCGGGTCCACGTTGGCCAACGCCTGATCGGCGTCACCCGCCAGAATCACGGGGATCAGGGTGGCGTGCCGGTCCGCCGAGACCAGGCTGGGGTCGTTCGTCTGGGCAAAGGTCATGACCCCGTCTACGACATCGGGCCCCAGGGAGGCGAAGTTGGCCGCCAGTTGCTCGACGTAGGCGGCGAACCCCGGGTGGTCGACGGTCATCTTCTCCGACCGCACGATCACCATCTCGCTCACCTGCTCCGGACCGTGTATCTCTTCTACGAGCTTGGCCGCTTGAAGCGACTCGGGTTCGTCGGTGAAGTTCCCGGTCGCGGTGAGGGCGTCACCCAAAAGGGTGGCGTTCAACACCACCGCCACCACCACCAGGAGCAACCAACTTCCCATGGTGCGCCAGGGATGGCGGGCCGCCGTGCGGCCTATGTTTTCCAGTTTGAATCTCGACATCGGGCTTCCCCCAAAATTCTCGGGTTACGTCTGACTGTGACAGTGCCAGACTAAGCTCGATGTCTTCGCCGTACGCCCTGCGAATGGGCTGACCAGTCACCCCCCGGTCGGGGGTTTTTGAGCCTGGCCTCCCGGGCAGGCTCTCCCCCTTACTCGACCAGAGTCGCGGCGAACACCTGCCAGGCCAGGGCCGTCTTCGCGGTCAGACTGAGGAAGACGTAGACGGCCTCGCCGAAGAGATAGTTGCTCCACCATCCCACCCGTTTGTACTGCAGGACCATGTTGAGGGCGAAGATGTTGAAGAATACGAACAGCGAAACGAAGATGGCGTAGACGAAGGTGGGCGGCTCCCCGGGCGATCCCGGACTAAAGAGGTAGATCGCGATCGCCACCCAGGGGAAGATGCCCACGATGCTCCCGAAGATGAACGAGAGCCAGCCGCTGCCGGCGATCTCCCCCGGCCTCTCGTACTTCTCCTGCAGCCAACCGAAGAGGATCATGGCTGCGTTCGCGCCGAAGAGGGCGACCAGAGCCGCCGCGCTGTAGATCCCGGTGAGCATGGCGATCAGCACGATCATGATGGAAGAACTGAAAGAGTATTCGATCCAACGGGCGTAATTACGCTTGTGCAAGAGCTGGTTGCGGTACCAGCCGTGGGCGAAAAGCGAGAGCGTGAAGTGCGCCAGCGCCGAGATGAAGACGAAGGCGGCCACTCCCCAAGCGACGCGCAGATCGAACAGCAGCGTGGGTTCGGGGGGCGCGCTTCCGGGAGGGCCCTCGAGGAAATGGCCCAGCACCGGCAGGGTGAAGTCGTTGGCGAGGACGAGGATGAGCACGCCTTGGGCCAGATGGAAGACGCCCATCGCCAGGTTGTACCAGCGCAGGCGGTCGAGCCGACGATTGGTGGCCTGGTCCGGGCGGAGATTGCGGGCGGTGTCGCGGTCGTTCATGTCTCTGCTCCTATCAGCCGAGCGGGTCGCGGCTGTCGAGTAATCGCCGGTGATCATCTAATTAGGTTGACTCGATACTTGCCCGAAAACGGCCGCGGGAAACTCGGCCATCCGGCGATGACTGGATGCGGGCCGCGACGAGGTCTAGACTGCTCCGGGTCGCAACGTGTGGAAGGACGAGGATTTTGCTCGCACTCAAGGAGTTGCTCAACGGCAAGGTCAGGTTTGGGCTCATCGCCTTAGCCGTGGGTTTGGTAGTCGCCCTCACCATGCTGATGAGCGCGATGAGCGAAGGACTGATCACCGGCATGACCGGAGCCAAAGGCTCTCTGAAAGCCGACGCTCTGGTGTTTCAAGGCGATACGCAGCTGGCCCTCGAGCGCAGCCTGCTCAGTGCGGAATCGGTGTCTGCGGTCGCCGAGAGCCCCGGGGTGGAGAACGCCTATCCCGTTGGTCACGCGATGATCTCCGTGGCCCCCGCCGCGCCGGAAGAGGCCAAGGCCTCGGGGGACGGGGCCGGTGGGGACGAGGCGAGCTTCGACGCGCGCTTGTTCGGACTGGGCGGCGAGTGGGAGCAATTGCCCCGGGTCGAAGGAGAAGCCGGGCCCCCCGGACCGGGCGAGGCCATCGTCGACGTCACCGCCCAGGTCGACGGCATCGAGTTGGGCGACACGGTGAGCCTCACCCCGATCGGCCGGGAACTGACGGTCGTCGGCTTCACCGAAAACCGTCGCTACATCATGGTCCCCACCTTCTACGTGGACATGCCCACCTGGGAGGACATCTACCTGGCCACCGCCCTCGGCAAGACCGCCGAAGAGGCGTCCGGGCAGGGCGAAGACCTGCCCGAGGGCAGCCAACAGCCGCCGGCCGAGGGAATCTCCCCGGCGCTGGGCGGCTCCGCCTCCATCGTGGCCGTCGAGTTGTCCGATGGAGTTTCGCCGGCAGAGCTGGAGGGAAACCTCGGCGCTGGATTCGAAGTCGCCACTCCCGAGGATGCCGCCCTCGCCGGTAACGGCATGAGCGTCATGGTGCTGGCCACCGACGGCATCCAGTGGGTGTCGCTGATCATCGGCGCGCTCTTCATCGGAGTCTTCTTCTACATCACCACGCTGCACAAGACGGGACAGATTGCCGCCATGAAGGCCCTGGGCGCCTCGAACGTCTACCTCTACCGGCAATTGCTGATCCAGATTGCCGTGCTGGTGACCGTTGCCGCCGCCATCGGCATGTTCTTGTCCCTTGGAGCGGGAATGTCGATGCCGCCCACCATGGCCTTCGACCCTCAGCCGGTGGGTTGGGGCCTCAGCCTGCTCGCGGTCTACGTGATGGCCCTGGTCGGCAGCTTCTTCTCGCTGCACACCATTCTCCGCGTGGACCCGGCCACGGCTCTTGACCGGGGGGAGCACTAGTCATGGCCCTACTCGAAGTACAGGCGATTTCCAAACGCTACGGAGAGGGGCACACGGCGGTTACCGCGCTCGAGCAGGTCAGCTTTGCTTTGGAAGCCGGGCAACTGCTCGCCGTACTCGGGCCCTCGGGCTCGGGCAAGACCACCCTGCTCTCGATAATCGCCGGCCTGCTGCACCCCACCTCGGGAGAGGTGCGGGTGGGCGGCCAGAGCGTGGCGGAGGCCCAAGGAGGAGGCGCTGCCTTTCGCCGCCGCAACGTGGGCATCGTCTTTCAGGACTACCACCTGATCCCCTATCTCTCGGCCCGGGAGAATTTGCTGCTGGTGCCTCACCTCGACGGGCGAGTGCGGGGGGAGGACCGGGCGCGGGCGGACGGTTTGCTCGAGGAGTTCGGCCTCGCGCCCCGGGCCGGCCACCGTCCGCCCATGTTGTCGGGCGGCGAGCGCCAGCGGGTGGCCGTGGCCCGGGCCTTGATGAACGAACCTCAGTTGATGCTGGTGGACGAGCCCACCTCTCATCTGGACACGGAGCGGGGCTTTCAGGTGGTGGAACTTCTCCGGGCGCAAATCCATGGGCGGGGAACCACCTGCGTGATGGTCACCCATGACGAGCGCATGGCCGCCCATGCCGACCAGGTTATCCGCCTGCTGGACGGCCGGGTGGTCGACCGCCCGGCCACGGGCGACAAGGACCTCTCCGGCTAGCCTCTTTCGACCAGCCTAACCCTCTTCGATCAGCTCGACGGCGTAGCCGTCCGGATCCTCGAGAAAGGCGAGCAAAGGTCCGCCTTCATAGAGAGACCTGGGTTCCCGCGCGATCTTCCCGCCTTTTTCGCGCACCGCGGCCAGGCTGGATTCCATGTTCGCGACGCTGACGGCAAGGTGGCCGTAGCCGTTACCCAGGTCGTAACTGTCGGTGTCCCAGTTGTGGGTCAACTCCAACTGGGCGGCCCGCTCGTCCGCGCCGGGAAAAGCCAGGAAGACCAGGGTGAACCTGCCTTTCTCCATATCGAGCCGCCGTTTTACCTCCATGCCCAATACTTCCGTGTAGAACCTGACGGAGGCGTCGAGGTCCCCCACGCGGATCATGGTGTGCAGAAATCGCATGCTGCTCTCCTCTCTCACTGACGCCGGTGCTCAGCGGCGGGCATCAACGCCCGGGCTCAATCGTCTTCGAGCGCGAGTTCGATCCGCTTGTTCGCTTTCCCCTTGCTCTTGTATCCGGTCACCCGTAGGCGCCCCACCTCGCTGGTGTTGCGCACATGGGTACCGCCGTCCGCCTGCAGGTCGAGGCCCTCGATCTCGACCACCCGGATCTGGGCGATCCCGGCAGGCAGCAGATTGATCTTGGTGCGGATGAGGTCCGGGATCGCGAAGGCTTCCTCGCGCGGCAGGATGCGGGAGGTGATGGGGCGCGCTCGAGCCACTTCCTCGTTGATCTTTTCCTCGATTTCCCGGACCAGCTCTTGTCTCATGGTGTCGAACTCGAAGTCCATCCTTCCCCGCAGAGGCTCCATGTTGCCTCCGGTCACGCTGGCGCCGTAGTCGCGCCATACCACGCCGCAGAGGATGTGCAGGGCGCTGTGCGTGCGCATCAGCCGGTAGCGTCGCTCCCAGTCGAGCTCGCCCACCGCCGCGCTGCCGACGGCGGGCATACCGGCCGCGATCTCGGCTAGGTCCAACTCGTGCCAGATGGTCTGGCCTTCGCGCCGCACGCCCACCACGGTCAGAGCACGCTCGCCAAGCAACCGGCCCGCGTCGGCCGGCTGACCTCCCCCGCCGGGATAGAAAGCCGTCCGATCGAGGGCAACCGCATTTCCCTCGACCCCCACGACAGAGGCGTCAAAGCTGGAGACGTAGGAGTCCTCGTAGAAAACCAGCTCGGTCGCCGGTAGCGGTGACACGGTCAAGAAAGCCGCCTTTCGCTCATGGGTTCATTCACATATCAACGGCTGAGGTTCTCGATCTCCCGCCTCGTCCGGTGCAGTATCTCTGCCGCCCGTTCCAACTTGTCGGGATCGTCGTGCAGCCTAAACGTGGCCGCGCCAATGTCCCGGAACAGGTCTTTGAGTTCCTTGAAGCGGCGGGCACTGCGGGCGCCCTCCTGGTGACCGCCCTGCCCGCCCAAGAACGAGGCCGTGCGCTCAAAGAAATGCTCGGCCTTCTCCTTATGTCCTTCGAGATAGCTCTCGCCCTCGGGCGTGATCTCGTAGACTTTCTTACCCTCCTCCTCGCGCCCCCGGACGTAACCCTCGTCCTCCAAGAGTTGAAGGGTGGGATAGATCGTCCCCGGACTGGGACTGTACATCCCCGCCGAACGCTCCTCGAGTTCCCGGATGAGTTCGTAACCGTGCCGCGGCCGTTCCTTGAGGAGATGCAGCAGGACGAACTTCATCGCCCCCCGCTTCATCCCGGCGCCGTGGACATGGCCGTGTCCGTGCATCCATGCTCCGCCGAATTTCATTGCCGACTCCTGTGTGCGTAAAGATATATCGCGACATATCTTATCGCCAATTGGAGCCGAAGCCAAGGGTTTCGACGCGCCCAATTCTCAGGAATTCACCAGTTCACCCGATGCGGCTAGACCCGCCCCTCGGCACGCTGCCTGATCCCTTTGAGCGTCTTGCGCTCCATGACGAAATGGGGAATTTCGATGCCCCAGCCGTTCCAGAAGCGGCTGAAGAAGGTGTCCTTGTAGTCGCTGCGCCAGCGAACGAGCAGGCGCGTCCGGCCCCCCTCTTCCCGCAGCACGAATGCCCAGCTCACCCAAGGAAAGCCGTCCGCAAACGCCTCCTGCCGAGTTCCCGGAGAGCGCAGCACCAAGGCCTTCTCGGGCTCGACTTCTGCCACTTCGAAGGTGAGGTCCACCGGATAATCCTCACGCACGAGCCGGACGTGGTCGCCTTTCTCCAGTTGCTGATACTGAGGCAATATCTGGTCCGCGCTGTGAATGTCGCATCCGGCCAGATTCTCCAGCCAGTCGTAGCTGTAGAGCCCGCCACGGTTTTGGCCGAACTGAACCAGCCACGGCCACACCTCGGCGGGAGAGGCGTCGATGGAGATCGCCCGGGTCTGCACTTCCCGCGGATTCTTGACGATCTCGTCCCCGGGCAGGTTCATGTGCCGCTCCGCCTGGTTCGATCCCCAATCGCGGGCCCATGAGCGAAGCCAGCGGCGATAGATGATGACCGCGCCCAGAACGAAGGCAATCGGGCGGACCAGATGCCGCACGAGCAGCGCCCGGCGAATGGGCTTGGTCACGTCTTCCACGGTCTCCGAGACGCGCTCTCCGGCCTCGCCCGCCACGGCCCTGGCCTTGGCGCCCGCATAACCGGCACCCGCGGCGGCGGCGGAGAGCCCCGCCGTGGTGTAGTCCCGCGCCTCCTCGATGTAGCGTTCGATCTCGTCCTCGTGCTCTCGCCTCCACTCCTCGGCATCCTCGAGGTAGCGCCTGCCCAGCTTCCCTGCGGTCAACCCGTAGAGGGCGGCCTTGTCGCGCACCTCGGGCGCGGTCTCCTGCGCGCGCTCGGCGAGGTCGCCCGCCCGCTCGAGCACGGTCTCGCGCGCGCTCTTCCACCAATCCTCGAGTTCCAGGGCGTTCGCGTAATCCTCGGCGCGCCCGACCGCCACACCGGCGTAGTCCTGCGCCCTATCCGACGCCCGTCCGGCCAATTTGCGCGTGCGGGTATTCGCCTTGGCTCCCCGTTTCGACATCTCTTTACGGGCTTTTTCCGCCCGCTTGACCCATTCCTCGGTTACGGAGCTCATCTTGCCTCCTGATGGTGATCCGGCAGTGTCTGACTTCTCCCCTACCCGAGTCCTTTACCCCACTCCGCCCTGGCTGCACCGCGTCTGCGGGAACCGGCCGCACTCAGAGCGCGCGGTTGATTGATACTCGGCTGCGGCGGGCATCCGGAGGCCATGACGGACGTCCCCGACAGGCAGGAGAACCTGGACCGCTGTAATTGCCCCGGTTGCCCGAGCAATCCGGACGACGGGCAGGCCGGGCTGTACTGCGCACGAGGAGTGAGTGAGGTCCGAGTGCAGACCGTAGGCTGCATTTGCACCACCTGCCCGATCTACCGGCAGTTCGGTCTCGCGGACGGCTACTTCTGTGCGGTGGTCCCTGAGATGTGGGATCGGGCCCGAAGGTAAACCGGTTCGGAAGGGGGGCCCATGCCCTCCTCGTTGACCGCACGCAGGCGGTAGGCCGTTCCCGGCGATGAGGAAGCCACCGCCCGCACCAGCAGCGTTTCCACCTCTGGCGAGCGCACCCGGGCGACCACGGTGAATTCTCCGCCCGCCCGCAGCCGGGGTTCTGCCCGCTCGATCAAGTAACCGGCCGCCCGGTCCCCTCCCGCCCGCCACGTCAACACGGTCTGGTTTCCCCGCGCAACCAGCAGGGGACGGTGCGGGCGCAGGGGCACGCCTCTCAGCCCGGCGAGGTCCTCCGCCGCACGCTCCAAGGATGCAGGCGCAGGAGGAGTCTTGACCCGGTAGCTCTGCACGAAGAAGCTCCTCCAGACGGTCCCGGATTCCGCGTGCTTCAGACCCTCTCGTCCCGGACCCAGCAGAAGCTCGCTCACCCGGCCGGGGAAGTTGGGATCGTAGGCGCGAATCACGCAATCCTCGAGTTCGGGGTCCAGCCCTTCCGTGGCGTAGGCCACCAACTGATGATTGCTCCCCAAAGCCTTCCACGAACGCGCCCGCACCAGGCCGAGCACCAAGGGTGCGCCGCCCCTGAGTGAAAGCCGCAGACGCTGGAACGACGGCCCGAGTGGCGGAAACGGGGTGGGCCGCAGCGTCTCCCAGACAAAGCGCAGGGCGGCGGGACGGGCAAAGCTGTCCAACTGACGGCGGAAAAGGTAACGGGAGAGCGGATGCGCGTTCCGCGGGGGAAACTCCTCGCACTCGAACCGAGGCACCGGCCGGCTCGAAAGGTAGTAGTCCAGGGAGGCGAAAGCCATGCCGCCGCACCGGCCCGCGGTGACAACCCGCGGCCGCGCGAGAACCAGGTTGTGGTAGCGGTTCGGAAAGCCGAATCCGTGAACGAGCGGATCAAAACCTCCGGGCAATTCCCCTCCCCGCCGCTGTGTCTGGTGT
Organism: Actinomycetota bacterium; assembly: GCA_016278725.1. Classification (GTDB taxonomy): domain Bacteria; phylum Actinomycetota; class Thermoleophilia; order RBG-16-64-13; family RBG-16-64-13; genus Soudan-30. The sequence continues at coordinate 132,103 of JADQBG010000001.1, read as the reverse complement.
CTTCGCGACGCGAGCATACCCCGCGTCTCGTTGCTATGATCGCCTCTCCAGGGACCGCGCCTTGGACCGCCCCGGCGTTTCTCCGCCGGTTCGGGGCCCGTCAAACGCAAAACCGGACAGGATGCGAGAGATGAAGCCGATTCTGATCGAGGCAAAGACCATCGACGAGGCTTGGTTCCAGGCGATCAAGGCCACGCTCGACGACGAGCACGCCTTTTCCTATCAGATCCAGAAAGGCAGCTTCGAGGGCCAGGGCGTAAGGCGGCAACTCTACTCCCTTGCCATCCAGATCGAGTATCCCGAGACTCGGCCACTTTCTCCGATGGTCCCCGAAGGCTTCACCGCCCCCACCAGCGACGACAACATCGAGAAATACTTCGCCGACAAGCTGATGAATCCGGAGCCGGGAATCAACGAGGAGTACACCTACTCGCAGTTCATCGTCCCCCACCTGCCGGTGGTCATCGAAATGCTCCAGAAGACGCCGCACACGAATCACGCGGTGATCAACGTGGGCGATTCCCTGGACTACTCCACAAGGGACGCGGAGGCCGGGATCGACATACCCGCCCAGGCCCACGTCTACGAGCATCCTCCCTGCCTGCGCTGCCTGCAGTGGATCTACACCGAAGGGCGGCTGCACCTCTACACCTTCTGGCGCAGCTGGGACCTCTTCGCCGGACTTCCCGAGAATCTCGGGGGCCTGCAGTTGCTGAACGAGTACGTGGCCATGGAGACCGGCTACGAGACGGGAACGCTCAACGCTTTCTCATCGGGCGCCCACATCTACGGCTACCAACACGAGTTGGTGGAGGCGCGCACCGGCCGAAGATAGTACGCCTCGGGGCCTCCGGCGCGCGGTTACCCCGAGCGGCCCGAAGGTTTGCCTAGCGCACCGAGAGCACCAGTTCGGACAGGTCGCGTTTGGGCACGTGGTGAACCTGGTCCTCGTCTCGCCAGTAGGTCAGCGAGCCGTCCTCGCCCACCGGCTCCAGCTTCACCTGCTCGACCGGCTTTCCTAGGGCGAGAACCAGCAGGATCTCGAACCTCTCGTCCAACTCGAGCGCCTCGCTCAGCCTTCCCCGGGTGATGGAGGCGATGATGCAACCGCCCAGTCCGCGGGCGACTGCCCCGAGCATGATGGTCTGCGCCGCGATCCCCTGATCGTAGGCAAAGCTCTTCGCGGCTTCGGTGTCCCCCAGGAGCACGAGGTAGGCGCTGGGGCGCTCGCCTTCCTCCGGTCCCTCCCAATCGCGCAGCGCGGCCGCCCACTTGAGGCAGGGAAAGACCGCCGCGCGGGCTTCGGCGGAGGTGACCAGCACGTACTTCAGGGGTTGGAGGTTGGCCGCGGAAGGACTGAGCCGGGCGAGATCGACCAATTCGCGCAGGGTGGCCTCGTCCAACTCGACGCTTTCGTCGAAGCGGCGGTAGCTCCGGTTGCAGAGCACGATTTCGCGAAAGTCTTCCCAGAGCCCCATGTCTGCCTCCATCGTTCAGGTTCCCTGGCCGGGTCGGCCACTCCCTATCCTAGCGAAGTACCCGATAGCGAAGCCAGACGACGTCGTCCGCGAAGGCCTCCATGGCCATAAGTCGCAACTCGACGATTTCTTGCGGGCCGGAGACAGCGGCGGCGCGCATGAGGGAGCGGGGAGTCTCCCCCCCGACCAGCCGCGGCTCGAATAGGACACTGACCTCGTCGACCAGATCGGCGCGGAGCAAGGCCCCGTTCAAGCTTCCCCCGCTGTCCACTCGTAACGTCTGGACGCCGTAAAGCCGGTTGAGTTCCTCCAGCGCCAGGCGCAGATCGACCCGTTCCCCACCGGCGACCACGGCGTCGATATCCAGATCGGCGAGCTTCGCCCGGTATTCCGCCGGAGTTCTCTCAGAGCAGAGGACCAGGGAGCGCCCCCAGTACGGCTGGTCCCGCAGCTCCCGCCAGCGCTCGACCCTGCCGCGGCTATCCACCACCACGAGGAAGGGGAGGTCGGCGGACTCGGCGGACTCGGCGGGCTCGGCGGCCTCCTGCGGAGAATCATCCGCGGCCACCTCCCGGCCCAGTTCCTCCTCCATGGCCAGAATGGTGTCCGCCCCGACCAGGGTGGCATCCTCGTGCCAACGGCGGGCCAACGAGTAGAAGCGGCCCAGGTCCGGATTCAGATGATCGAGCCGGCCATCGAGGCTGACCTCGTTGTGGACCACCACATACGGCCTGGGCACATTCTCCTCCCCACCAATAACCGAGCGGGACCTACTGCGCGAGCGGCGCCCGGTTGAGGCCGGCTTCTGCCGCTTCGGTTCCGCGTTGCCTGTTGGGTGCCTTGCCGCGCTGAATCAAATAGGCACCCAGCGAAGTCGTGACGGCGTGAAAGGCAAGGCCGCCCCAAAGCTCGCCCATCGTATCGAAAGTCTCACCGTGGGAGAGAACCCCTCCCGTGATGGTCACGATTCAGACCAAGCCGATGGCCAGCAGCACGTACCCGCTGATCCGCACGAAAACCCTCATCACAACCTCCTTAGGAAAGCGCCTTCATGAACAGCCACAGCGACAAAATAGCGGTTACGCCGTGAAAGCCGTAACCCGGCAGCAGCTTGGGGCTCAGGGCCGCCGATTTTCCGCGGAAGACCTCCGCGAGAATGGCGATTATTCAGGCGGCCGAGATCGCCCAGACGACAAACGCACTGATCCACCAGAACATGGCTGCACCTCCTGAACGCAATTTCATCCTGCTTTAGATTCTAGGATCCGACGGTGCGCTTGGTCCCCGCCGGATGGGGAGTCTGGGAGGTGGACGGTAGGCGGGTTTACAGCGGCTAAGTGGATTCCGCCGAGCCTGGGTAGAGCAGACAGGACGGTACCCGTGGCAAGGGAGAAGACGTGCGCCTCATCCTGCTCATGATGATTGCCCTGCTGGTCCTGGTCGTGATCTTCGCCGTGCAAAACCCCGGAGCCGTGCAGGTCGAGTTTCTCACTCTCCAGGGAGAACTCTCGCTGCTGCTGGTGACTCTGGCGGCCTTCGGCCTTGGCGTGATCGCCGGGATCTTTGGAATGATGCCCTATTACGTCCGCTCGAGACGCCGGCTCCGGGGAACCCGAAAGGAGCTCAAGCAGGAACGGAAGGCCCCGAAGGAACCGGCCACCTCAACTGGCCCCGAGCCCGCCAACGCGGCGAAAGCGGAGCCGGCCACCGAGACCGAACAGGAGGGTCCGGAGTTGCCGCCCAAGCGCGGGCGCGAATACCGCGAACCCTAATTTGGGGGGCGACCTTCGCATCGGCACCTCGGGTTGGGCTTACGACCATTGGCAAGACGTCTTCTACCCGTCCGATCTTCCCAAGAGCCGGCGCCTCGACTTCTATCAGAAGGAGTTCGATACGGTGGAGGTCAACAACACCTTCTACCGGCTTCCGGGAGACGGTGTTGTCGAAGGTTGGCGTGAGCAGGCACCCGATGGTTTCCTCTACGCCGTAAAGGCCAGCCGCTTTCTCACTCACATGAAGCGGCTGCTGGATCCGGAAGAGCCGCTCGACCGCTTCCTGCAAAAGGCCGATCTGCTCGAGGAGAAGCTGGGGCCCATCCTCTTTCAGCTGCCCCCGCGCTTCCGTGTCAACCGCGAACGTCTGGAGGCCTTCCTCGAACTGCTCCCCACCTCCCACCACTACGCCCTCGAGTTTCGCGACGCCAGTTGGTACGCGTCTGAGGTCTACGAACTGCTCGAACGCCATGATGTGGCCCTCGTCCTGCACGACAGCGAGAACGCCCCCGCGCCGCAGCTCCTCACCTCCGGATTGGTCTACGTCCGCTTCCACGGTCCGGGCAAGGACTATCAGGGGGATTACCCCGACCGCGATCTTGCCTCATGGGTCGAACCGATCGCGAACTGGCGGAGCGAAGGCCGGGACGTTTTCGTATACTTCAACAATGACCCGGGCGGCTACGCCGTGAAGAACGCACGCACGCTTCGCGGCCTGGTGGCTGCCGGCGGCGCCGCATGACCGGGCTTTCGATGGCTACCCGAGCGAGCGAAAGGCTTACCAGCGATGTTTCGGCGCCGGCTCTATCGGTCGCAGCTCATCCCGCGCCGGCCGCAGGAGGTGTTTCCCTTCTTCGAGTCCGCCGAGAATCTCGCGGCGCTCACCCCGAGCTGGCTGGGCTTTCAGATTCTTTCGGCGCCGGAACCACCGCTGGTGCGGGGAAGCCGGATCACCTATCGCCTGCGTCTCTTCGGCCTGCCGCTCAGATGGCACACGGAGATAGTCCGCATCGATCCTCCCTGGGGATTCGTCGACGTCCAGCGGCGGGGCCCTTACGCAGAGTGGGTGCACACGCACAGCTTCCGCCCTCTCTGGGGAGAAGGCTCGGGCGGCCGGTCGGGCGGAGACCCTCAGGGCTTGCTGATGGAGGACCGGGTGGATTACCGTCTGCCCTTCGGACCGTTGGGACTGCTGGCGGCGCCCCTGGTCGCCCTGCAGTTGATCGCGATTTTTGGCTTTCGGAAGAGACGCATCGAGGAACTCTATCCGGGGCAACCCGGGGGCGGATAGGAAGGCTATGATGCCGGCCACTTCACCTCAGCGCCGATCCCTACGCGACGCCCTTGGTATTGCTCTGGCATTGGCGGCGCCGCTGATTTCGCTGATCTACCTTGCCTGGTTGGTTTTCGGACTGCCGTTCGTCCCATTCGATGTCTTCGACTGGATGACCCGCGTCCTTCCCGGCGGACTCATCACCTTCGGTATCGACACCATGGTCCAGACCCTGGTCGCCCTGGGCTTCGATCTGAAGGACACGGCCAAGCTCGCCGAACAGATGATGGCGGTTGCCGGCTACCTGGTCACCCTATGGCTGATGGCGACGGCCTTTCTGATGCTGGTGCCTCTGCGTATCGGGCGCCGCGGCCCGCTCTTTGGCGCCGCTGTGGGGTTACTCGCTGGGATCCTGCTGGTGCCCGTCGTGCTCTCCGTCTACACCACCCCGGAGGTGGGACGCCTGGTGAGCGTGCTCTGGATACTCCTGGCGCACACTGCGTGGGGAGCTGCGCTTGGGCTCGTTCACGTGTGGGTTCGTCCCCAGGGGCGCTACGGCGAACCCGCTCCGGCCGCCGAAGAACCGGGGTCGGCTGAGACGGCAACCGTACCCAGGCCTGTCGAGACGGCACCCTCGGCCGGGCCGGCGGCGGTTCCGATCTTTGCCGAGACCATCAGCCGGCGCAAGTTCATCCTGCGGGTCGGAGGAGCGGCCGCGGTGATCACGGCAAGCGGCGCAGGCGTGGCCACCTATCTGCGGCTCACCAAGGAGGAACCTTACGTCGGTCCCTCCTTCCCCCTGCCCAACGCCGACGCGCGCATCCAACCCGTGCCCGGCACCCGTCTCGAATACACCCCGGTTCCCGAGCACTACCGCATCGACATCAACACGATTCCTCCCGATATAGACATCGAGGATTGGCGACTGGAGATCCGCGGCCTGGTGCAGGAGCCGCTCGATCTGTCTCTCGAACAACTGCAAACCGATTACCCGCCGCAGGAGGAGTTCGTTACCCTCTCCTGCATCTCCAATCCGGTTGGCGGACCCCTGATCAGCACGACGCTCTGGACCGGCGCCCGGCTCTCCCAGGTGTTGGAGACGGCGGGCGTCCTCCCGGAGGCCAAATTCGTCCACATCACTTCGGAGGACGGTTTTCACGAGACCGCGGCGCTGGACGTCATCCGCAACGACCCCCGGATCATGCTCACCTACAGCTTCGACCGTCAGCCTCTGCCCCAGGGTCACGGTTCGCCACTGCGCGTGTACATCCCGAACCACTACGGGATGAAGCAGCCCAAGTGGATAGTCGGCATCGAGTTGACCGCTGATTTCCAGCCGGGGTACTGGGTCGAGCGCGGCTGGAGCCGCGAGGCCATCGTCAACGCAACCTCGGTGATCGACACCGTCTACGCCGACGGACTCGAACGCAAGTACGGCAGCCCCGTGGTCCCGGTTGGAGGTATCGCCTACGCCGGCGACCGGGGCATCTCGGAAGTGGTCGTGCGCATGGACGATGGGCCATGGGAGCAGGCAGAGTTACGAGAGCCGCTGTCCGGATTGACCTGGGTGATCTGGCGCTACTCCTGGCCCTTCCAGCCCGGGCAGCACACGCTGTACGTGCGCTGCCGCGACGGAGAGGGCAACTGGCAGGTGGCGGAATCCTCAGACACCTATCCGGATGGCGCCACAGGCCTGCACGCTTTCAGGATCCCGGCGGATTACGTCTTTCCCGAGGGTTGATTCGAAAGAGCCCCCGAGCGCCGGCTGTGACCAGCGCGCACGTGACCCAATAGAGGAAAAGCGTGGGGACGGCGCCCGGGGCGCCGTTCTCGAAAGGCAGGCGCCCACTCTCTATACCGCGCTCCAGGGCCTTCGCGGCCGGGAGTTGACGGTGGTGGCACCGGTACCTACATTTGACGACGTAGAGAGCTCCATGTCAACCCGGAAATAGCGTCTCCAGCCGTTCCTGCCCGGGCATTTCAGGAAGCCGATAGACCGCGAACTGCTCACCATCGGGCAGAGGACAGAGCACCCGGACACCTTCGTCGTCCACGGTGGCGCTAAGCAGCAGGAGCGCTTCCTGGGTTAACTCTGGTCCGGGTTCGAGCAGGGCCAGTTGCTCCTCGGTAGCCTCCAGGATCCGTCCCTGGGCGTCCAGCAGCACACAGGACTCAGGCACCGGGACTCCGTCGGCGAGCGGTAGCTCCTCGAGACCGAGCAATACCGGCTGAGCCGGCGGGGTACTCGTCGTCGTCACTGTGGTGGTAGTCATCGCCACGGTCGTGGTGGTAGTCATCGCCATGGTCGTGGTTGTGGGCGCCATCGTCGTGGTTGTGGTGCTGGCGGTGGGCGCCACTGCCGTCGTCGTAGTTTGAGGCGGCACCGTGGTTGTCGTTGTGGCGGCAGGCTGCAGCGTCGTCGTGGTGGTCGACGCGGTGGTGGTGGTCACAGGAGCCGCTGTGGTCGTGGTGGTTTCCGGAGGCGCGGTGCTGGTCGTAGTCGACGCCACGGTTGTAGTGGTTTCCGGCGGCACCGTCGTGGTGGGCGCCACTGTCGTCGTGGTTATGGGCGCGGTCGTCGTGGTAGTCGGCGCCGCGGTGGTCGTGGTTGGCGCCACTGTGGTCGTAGTTGTGGCCACCGCGATGGTCGTGGGGGTAGGAAATCCGTCCAGGATGAAGTCCGCCGAAGCGACGGAGGAATCCACGCTAAGCGCCCTTGCCCGCTCGAACAGCTGCGCATCCTGGTACCACTCATCCGGGAAGCGCCCGTCCCCGTAGACGATGACCTTGTAGCGTCCCGGGTCGAGTTCGCCCACGCTGTACCTGCCGTCGCCGGCGGTCAGGGCGTCGCCGGCGAGGTATCCCTCTAGGTCATAGACGCCCACCACCAGGCCGCCCACCGGGTGCCCGTTAGCGTCGCTGACAAGACCGCGAACGGTTGCCGGTTTGCGTTCCTGGGCGGCTTCGACTATCGGGCTCGGGTTTTGGGGCGAACTCTCAGGCGGGCTCTGCAGGGCCGCCGGTTCTTCCGCCGCCTCCTGGGCTGGGATGGTGGTCGTGGACCCGGCGGTATCGCCCCCCGCAGATTCGCGGTAAGAACTGGGAACAGTCCCATCCTCGGTTACATCCTGCTGGGTTTGGCCCTCGAAAGCCAAAGGATCAGGTTCCGCGCCGTTCCCTGCATCGAGGCGAAAGACCAGAGCGATAAGCACCAAGGCCGCCGCCAACGCCAGCAAGAAGCCTCCCCAGACGACGCCATATTTCATTGGGGAACCTCTCACTGCTCTCACTCCTCCGGGCCTCATCACCGGGTCGCAGATCCACCCGAAATAGACTCTTTTGTGTGGCTTCTTATACCCTCGTGCGTATATTCGGATGCATAGCGAGGGGCTGAAGGGGCCGGTCTGCCCGCACTCTAGCGACCCCATGGCGCTGAAACTGCTCAGACTTATGCATAAAGGCAAACCGCGCGGCTTCCAGGTGCAGCCCCATGATTCAGGCAGGCCACCGCCGGGAAACCGCATACGAGTATGCGGTGAAGCATTCCTGCAACGAGCCACCAATCACCGAGCAAAGGGGGAAATCTTGGCGCTGGCAATAAACACCGAGAGTTTTGAACCCAACGGGCCCATTCCGGAAAGGTTTACTCAGGTGGGCGAGAACCTCTCACCCAACCTCTACTGGCAGGGAGAGCCGGCGAACACCCAGGAGTACGCTCTGATCATGGAGGATCCCGACGCACCGAACCACCACCCGTTCGTGCACTGGGTGCTCTACAAAATCCCGGCCGGCGTGACCCGGCTGCCCGAGGGCATCCCCGAAGGAGCCTCCCCAGGGACTCCGCCCGGCGCCTACCACGGGGACAACACTTATGGTGCCAAGAAGTACGAAGGGCCCAAGCCGCCGGTGGGGCATGGGCCGCATCGCTACTACTTCAGGCTTTTCGCGCTGGATACTCAGTTGGAGGTCAATCTGGGCCTGGACCGAGCTGCGCTGCTCGAAGAGATGGAGGGCCACGTCATCGAAGAGGCCCAATTGCTCGGCACCTTCGAGCGCTGAGTCCTCAGTCGTCCCGGTCTATTCGCGACATCGCTGAGTCCGGATAACGTTGGCCCGCGGCGGCTCCGGGGGGAACCTCCTCCTCGAGCCGCCCCAAATCCTCCGCGGAGAGCCTGATGTCGACCGCCCCCGCATTCTCTTCCAACCGCTCCCGGCGCTTTGTCCCGGGAATGGGCACGATGTCCTCGCCTTGGTGCAGCAGCCAGGCCAGGGCCAGTTGAGCCGGGGTCCACCCCTTTTCCTGGGCGAGCCGGCGCACCCTCTCGGCCAGCGCTTGGTTCTGCCGAAGATTCTCCCCCTGAAAACGCGGGTGATCCCGCCGGGTGTCATCCGGCTCTAGCTCATCCGGGCCATGGAATCTCCCGGCCAGAAAGCCGCGGCCCAGGGGAGCGTACGGGACGAATCCGATGCCCAGTTCCCTCGTGGCGCCCAACAGTTCGCCCTCGGGATCGCGGGTCCAAAGGGAGTATTCCGTCTGCAGGGCGCTTATGGGATGAACGGCGGCGGCCCGGCGCAGTGTCCCCGGAGCCGCCTCGGATAGCCCGAGATACCTCACCTTGCCGGCCTCGACCAACTCGGCCATGGCGCCCACGGTCTCTTCGATGGGCACCTGCGGATCCACGCGGTGCAGGTAATAGAGATCGATAGTGTCGATTCCCAGACGGCCGAGACTCGCATCGCAGGCCTGGCGCACGTATTCGGGGCGCCCATTGACCCCGGCCAGCCGCTCTCCCTCGTACACGTGGCCGAACTTGGTTGCGAGCACCACTTCGTCGCGGCGCTTACGTACCACCTCGCCCACCAAACGCTCGTTCTCCCCGCGGCCGTACATGTCGGCCGTATCGATCAGGTCGATGCCCATGTCGAGAGCATGGTCTATGGTGGCGAGCGCCTCGTCGCGGTCCTGTCCGCCGGTGTAGAAAGCCGACATGCCCATGCAACCCAGGCCGATCGCGGAAACCTCGAGCCCCTCGCTGCCCAACTTACGTCGCTTCATCAGACCCCTATCTTCGCGTCATCCAACTCTTTCGGGGTTACCCATTCTCGGCGCGCCGGCCTACATCCGGGCCACCACGAGGAAAGAAGCGTGCAGGACAACGACCATGACGATGAAGAGACTGCGCGAAGCGCCCGCGCCCAAGCCGGGAAAGGCATAGCCGAGGTGACCCTCGCGGCAGCGCTGCAGACAATCCCCGCAAAGGGTGCAGCCCCTACCCGGGCCGCCGGCGGCGAGGTCCTCGTCCTGCAGGGCGCCGTAGCGGCAGGCTGAGGTGCAGGCCCCGCAGCGGGTGCAGCCGGGTCCGAGCTTGACCCGGAAGGGGTTGATGCGCCCCGCCCAGGTCGCAACCAAGCCCAAAGGGCAAAATCCGCTGCAGTGCGCCATCTGTCCCCGCCTGCGGGAAACGGCCAGCATGACTCCCACCGAGAACAGCCCAAAGGCCGCGGCGAGTACACCGGCGGCCATGCCGGAGACTCCGAGTAACCTTAGGAGCAGGGCCGCACCCACCACCAGCAGCAGGACGGCCCACTGCACTCGGTGCCGATTACCCGCCGGCGTCCCCGGCCTGCGGCGACCCAGACGAGCGGCCCAGTGATCCCAGGCGCCGATGTAGCAGAGATGACTGCACCAGGCCGGGCCCACCAGGAGCACCGTCGCCCCGAACAGGATGGGCATGAAGAGCCCGCCCCCGCGGAAAAGCGGACCGGCGATAATCAACGCCGGTATGGGCAGATGCAAGTCACCGGTCATCAGAAAGCGCTCGGCGCCCAAAAGGCCGATGATCAGTTGGGCAAAGAAAACCACCGTGAAAATCGTCCAGAGCCGGTGCCGCCACCGAGGGGCCAGCCGTGGATCGAGCATCTTCCGCGTCAGCCAAGCGGCATAGAGGCCGGCCAAAACCAACTCGAGCCAGCCGGCGCCCGGCAGGAAGCGTTCGAGCAGTAGACCGGGGGGATCCACCACCAGCTGAACCGGCACCAGGAGCAGCAGAACCAACAAGAAAGCGGCGGCGGGAAGAGCGGCGCTCCTTCCCCCGCCTCGACTCCCGAGCAAGCGCCCCTCCATCGCCTCGGCGGGCGCGCTCAAGCGGTAGCCCCGGCCCGAGCGCGCAGACCGTCGAGCGGCGCGGCGGCCAGATCCGTCAGGTAGGTTTGCTCGAACTTGTCCCGGACCTGCTCCTGCACGGAGTGCAGGAGATCTCCCAGAATGCAGTCAGGGCCACAGGGTCGCCCCCCTTGCGGGCCGGCCAGACAGGCCCTCACCTCAGGCGGGCCTTCCAGGAGTTCGTAGACCTGCCACAGGGAGATTCGTGAGGCCTCGCCGGTGAGCGCCACGCCCCCTCCCCGCCCCCGCGAGGAAAGCACCAGCCCGGCCCGGGCCAAGCGCGAGAGGACCTTGGCCAGATGGGCCTCGGAGGCCCCCAGCGATGCGGCGAGTTCCGTATTGGAGCGCCTGCGCCCAGGTTCTCGGGCAAGCACAGCCAGCGCGTGAAAAGCCAGAGAAGTGGCTTCGGAGATGTTCAGCATGGTGCGCATTCCTAAATCGGAATCAGAATACCAAATATGCGCCCGAGCGCCAGATGGGCAGCCTATGGGCGGCAGATGGGCGGCAGATGGAAAAGCACCCGCCCGAGGTAATACCATTTGTGCATGGGTTCCTCCACGCAGACCGTTCTGGCCGTGATTCCGGCGCATAACGAAGCCGGCCGGATCGGGCCGGTGGTCACCGCCACCCGCCGTCATCTGCCGGTGCTCGTGGTCGACGACGGATCGACGGACACCACCGCCGAAGAGGCCCGCCGCCACGGCGCAGAGGTGCTGAGCCTCTCCCCCAATCAGGGCAAGGGTGCCGCCCTCAAGGCGGGACTCGCCTGGGCGCTGCGAGAGGGCGCGCGGGCGGTCGTGACCCTCGACGCCGACGGACAGCACGACCCCCGCGAAATCCCCGCCTTTCTCGAGGTCTTTGGCGAGCATGCCACGGAGCCCGCGCTCCTCATCATCGGCTACCGCCGTTTCGCCCAGATGCCTCTGCAACGCACTCTGACCAACGGCGCGGCGCGGTGGATATTCTCCTGGGCGGTGGGGCGCCGGATTCCCGACAACCAGTCGGGCTACCGCTTACTCAGCCGCCCGTTGGTCGAGGATGTCCTGGAAAGCAAGGAGAAAGGCTTCGCCTTCGAGGTGGAAGTGATCGCCCGCGCCATTGGCCGGGGCTGGCCCATCTACTGGATACCCATCCGCACCATTTACTCGGTGGGTGAGCGAAGCCACATCAGGCCCTGGACTCATCTGACCAGCTTCGTCCGAGTGACGCTTCGTGCCCGGCGGACCGTGGCGGCCGTCAGCCGCCGTCACTCCACTGAGCGCGGATCCCAATCCAGGTGACGATCCTCGTCCAGGACTGAGATCCGCTCCATCTCCTCGGCGGAGAGCTCGAAATCGAAGATCGAGAGGTTCTCGGCGATCCACTCTCGGTGAACGGACTTGGGAATGGCGACACAGCCCAACTGGGTCTCCCAGCGCAACATCACTTGAGCGGCGGTGCGTTCGTGAGCGTGACCGATCTCATTTAGCGTGGGATCGTCCAAACGGCTCGCCTTGGCCAGAGGGCTGTAGCACTCGAACTGAATTCCCTTAGCGGTGCAGTAGTCGAGCAACTCACGCTGGTAGAGAAACGGGTGAAACTCGCACTGGTTCACCGCCGGGGTCACCTCGGCGTAATCCTTCATCTCCCGCAGATGGCGGATGGTGTAGTTGCTCACCCCGATCGCCTTCGCCTTGCCCTGGCGATAAAGCTCTTCCATCGCCCGCCAGGTGTCCGCGCGCAGGTCGGAAACCGGCCAGTGAATCAGGTAGAGATCGAGGTAGTCGGTCCGAAGGTTGGAGAGCGTCCGTTCGATGGCCGCCTGGGTCGAATCGTAGCCATGGTCGTCGTTCTCCAGCTTCGAGGTGATGAAGACCTGATCGCGCGGGACCCCGCTCTCCTCGATCCCGCGCGCGACTTCCGGCTCGTTCCAGTAGGCCAGCGAGGTGTCGATTAGCCGGTAGCCTTCACCCAGGGCCCAGCGAACGGCCTGGACACACTCCTCTCCCCGGGAACGGTAGGTTCCCAGCCCGAGGACGGGCATCTCCAGTCCATTGCTCAGGCGGACGGTCGGCGCCTCGCTGCCCTTGGCGGCCACAGGTTAGTCCTGGTCCGCTTGGTCCTTTGGGACCCCGCGCGGCTTGGCGACCTGTTCCGTGACGGCCTCTTCTTTAGCCAACTTATCCAGCTCTACCTTGCCCTCTTCCTCCGCCTCCGGCTGGGCGGATCCGGGTGCAGCGGACTCTCGGGAGGTGATCCAGGCCCCCTCCGCCACTCCGGTGGCCGGTGACCGCTTCGGTTGCCTGGGGGACTCTGGTTCTTCTTCCTCCGGCGAGAAGATGGTCTGCTCCGACTCCGGGTCGAACGCGTGCATGTTGTCCATGCCCACCATCAATTCCATCTTCGACCCAGGCTGCGCCGCGGTACGGGGATCGACCCGGGCCAGGAAGTTGTTTTCGCCATGAGTCAGATGGAGGAAGACCTCGTTCCCCATCAATTCCGTGACCTCCACCGCTGTGTCGAGAGGGGCCACCTCGGTATCCGGGGGGACGAAGTCGGGATCGTGAATATCCTCGGGGCGGATCCCGAAAACGATCTTCTTGTCGCGGTACTTCTCCAACGCCCGCCGCTTCTTGGCGGGCACCGGCAGTGACATGCCGCTGTCGGCCACGAGGCAGACCTGATCCGCGTCGCCGCTCACCGTCACCTCGAAGAAATTCATCGAGGGGCTACCGATGAATCCGGCGACGAAGACGTTCGTGGGGTGATCGTACAGAAACTGGGGGGTTCCCACCTGCTGGATGACGCCAAAGTTCATCACCGCGATCTGGGTGGCCATGGTCATGGCCTCGACCTGGTCGTGGGTCACGTAGATAAAGGTCGTGCCCAGCCTCTGGTGGAGCTTCGAAATCTCGGCCCGGGTCTGCACCCGCAGCTTGGCGTCCAGGTTGGAGAGCGGCTCGTCGAGCAGGAAGACCTTCGGCTCGCGCACGATGGCGCGGGCCAGAGCCACTCTCTGACGCTGACCCCCGGAGAGCTGGCCCGGCTTGCGGTCCAGCAACGGTTCGATACCGAGCACCTGGGCTGCCTGAAGCACTTTCTCGTGAATCTGATCCTTGGGCATCTTCCTCAGCTTCAGCCCGAAACCCACATTGTCGTGGACCGACATATGCGGGTAGAGCGCGTAGGTCTGAAAGACCATGGCTATGTCGCGGTCCTTCGGGGCCACATTGTTGATCACCCGATCGCCGATGTAGATCTTGCCGTCGCTGATGGAATCCAGCCCGGCCAGCAGACGAAGCGCGGTGGACTTGCCGCTACCCGAGGGACCGACGAGCACCAGAAACTCCTTGTCGGCGATCTCCAGGGTGAAGTCCTTGACCGCCACGGTCTCCTTCCAGCGCTTGTAGACGTTCTCGTAGAAAACGCGAGCCATCGCGTACCCCCTATCCCTTGACCGCTCCGGCCAGAAGACCCTGGACGAAGTATCGTTGAAGCGCAAAGAAGATGGTGAGCGGCAATATCACCGAAACAAAGGCGGCCGCCGTCAACAGGTGCCACTCCGTCCCGAAAGAACTGACCAGGTTGCTGATGACCACCGTCATCGGTGCCACGTCCCGGGTGCCGCCGAGGTAGACCAGCGCAATGAGCAGATCGTTCCAGACCCAGAGAAACTGGAAGATCCCGAGAGCCGCCAGCGAGGGCACCGAAAGGGGAAGCACGATGCGGAAGAAGGCCGTGGTGTGGCTCGCTCCCTCGAGAAAGGCCGACTCCAGCAGGTCCTTGGGCAACGCGACAAAGAAGTTGCGCAGCAGAAACACCCCCAGCGGGAGCCCGTAGGCCGCGTGAGCCAGCCAGATGCCCCAGTAGGTCCCGGTCAACCCCAGGTCGGCGAAGAGCCGGAGCACCGGAATCAGGGTCAGCTGGAGGGGCACCACCATCAGGGCCACCACCAGCAGGAACCACCAGTTGCGGCCGGGCAGGGGCATCCAGGCAAAAGCGTAGGCCGCGAGCGCAGCCACCATGACGGTGAGGATGGTGGCCGGAACCGTGATGATGACGCTATTGATGAAAGCGGTGCCCATCCCCTGTCCGGTGAGCACGTCCTGGTAGTTTTGAATGGTGAACTCGGTCGGTGTGGTGAAGGCCTCCCACCAGCCGGTGCGGGTGATCGCCTGGCGCTCCCTAAAAGAACTGACCAGGAGTCCCAAGGCGGGGACCATCCACAAGATGCTGATCCCAATGATCACCGCATGCAGTGGCCCACGGCCCACCGCGCGGACCAGACGGGCGGCGGTGCCTTCCTCCCCGGCCACCCTCGGGCCGAAGGGATACTCCGGCGACCCCTCCTTCTCGTCGCGAACCTCCTCCTCCTCGAGGGCCTCTTCCTGCAGGTTCCCCCGGCTATCATCTTCGGGGCCCGCTGGGTACGGTCCACGCTTCACGCCCTCACCTCCTCCTACCGCTCAGCCAAGAACCGGCGGATATTGAAAAGCATAAATGGCACGATAGCCACCAGCAGTATCACGGCGATGGCGCTTGCCCGGCCGAACTGTCCGAACTGGAACATCTCCTTGAACATGCGGTTGGCAATGACGTCGGTGTCAAAGTTGCCGAAAGTCATAACGTAGACCAAGTCGAAAACCTTGAGCGAGTTGATCACCAGGGTAACGGTGACCACTACCAGCACCGGCTTCAGCATCGGCAATAGGATATGACGGAAGATCTGAAACTCGTTGGCTCCGTCAACCCGAGCCGCCTCCAGGATCTCCGAACTAATGCCTTTGAGCCCCGCCGAGATGACGACCAGCGAGAACCCGGTCCACATCCAAATCCCCGCGACAATGAGAGCATAGTTGTTCACCGCTGTATTCGTGATCCAGGCCACGGGCTCCGCGCCAAAAGTCGTGATCACCGCGTTCAGCACGCCTGTCTGTTTGAAGCTCGGGGGATTCCATATGTACATGAAGCGCCAAATAACTGCGGCCGCCGTGAAGGAGATCGCCATGGGGACGAAGATTATGGCCTTGGCCACCGCCTCGTAGCGCACCAGATTCGTGAGCACCGCGAGAATGAGTCCGAGGCCGACCGTCACTCCTGTGAAGAGCACGAGCCACAGCAAGTTGTTGCGAAAGACTATGAGGACGTCTTGCTGAGTGAAGAGGTACTGATAGTTGTCCAAGCCCACGTAGGTCTCGGAGTTGCGCCCGAAGAAACTCCAGTAAATGGTGCGCAACACCGGATAGACCAGAAAGGCTCCAAGGAGTATGAATGCGGGGAGAACGTATATCCATGCCACGATTTGCATCCGGTTACGCATGGCTGGCTTCCTTGCGTCAAAGGTCCTATCCGCCACCGAACAGCGGCTGGACGACCGGTTCGGCAAAAACGCAGGGGGCGGCTGAACGGCCGCCCCCTGGTGCTGCTACGTTACTGGTATGCCCCCGCCGCGGTGTCTTCTAGCGACTGGAGAATACTGTCAAGCTGATCTGGGCTCTGCGCGTAGGTCATTACCGCTTGGAAGTAAGCCTGTTGCAGTTCGGCGGGCATCATGTCATCCGCGTCGAAGCGGAAGATCGACGCCTCGGTCAGCTGCTCGGCGGTCTTCGCCGCGAGCTCGGAGGGATACGCCGAAGGATCGAGGGCTGTGCTCGGTGAGGTATAGCCACCTAGTTCTGCCCACGGTGCCCAGTTTGAGGCATCGGCCAGGTAAATCACGAGAGACCTGGCTGCCGGAGTGTCGTTGAACATACTCAGGATGTCACCGCTGCCGGTTACCGCTCCGGCATAGTCCTCTGCGATGTCAGGGAAGCGGAAGAAGTCGTAGTCTTCTGACGCCACCTGATCGGGGAACTGCGCCGCGATGAAGCCTTCGGTGAAGGCGCCCAGGAAGTACATGTAAGCCTTGGGCGGATCCTGGAAGGGTAGATAACTAGCGTCCTGAGGCGAGGTCGAGATGGCGAACTGCGCTCCACCGGGGAGGTAACCTTCCGTGTGGAGTATCTTGCCGAATTTCTCCCACGCCGACTTGATCGCAGGGTCGGTCCACGGAATCTCGTGGTTCACCCATTGGTCGTATACGTCGCCGCCTGATTCGTGCAGAAGGATTTCCTGGATCCAGTCCGTTCCTGCCCATCCGCTGGCTGCGCCGTCTTGCAGTCCGACAGACCAGGGAGTGATATCGCCGGCTCCGGCGATCTGATCCGACAGGGCGATCATGTCGTCCCAAGTTTGGGGTATCTCGTAGCCGTTCTGGTCGAACTGAACGGGATCGTACCAAACCGTGCTCTTGGCAGCCGCTTTCACCCAGATGCCGTACAACTCCTCATTCACCGTGCCCAGGTCCACCCAGGTCGGCGCATAGTCCTCGGCCAATTTCACGGTGTCGATGACATCCCCCAAGGGGACAAGAACGCCCTGCTGAGCGAACTCGTTCATCAGAGCCGGGTTCGGCAGAATGGCCAGGTCGGGCGGATTGTTGCCGCCGACGCGCGTGCGAAGAGTGGCGGTGAGGTCACGAGTGCCCTCGAAGGCCAAGCTCGCGCCGGTCTGTTCTTCCCAGCCGGCAACGACGGCCTGGAAGGCCTCGAGTTCGGGGCCGCCCCAAACGCCTAGTACGTTGACCGTCTCGCCACTGATGTCCGCCGCCTCGGTCGATGCGGTATCGCCCATGGTGGATTCCGTGCCCATGGACGTATCCTCGGTCGCAGCCTCCGTCGTGTCCGACGTGCCGTTGTCGTCGCCGCACGCAACCACGAAAACGGCAAGCACAAGGACGAGCAGCCCGACCAAGATGATGCTAAAACGCGGTCTCTTCATGAGTAACCTTCCTTCTCTCGGGTCCTCCGTCGCACCTCTTGGGAATGATTAGAAAGTGCCCAACCGTATACACTTGATAAACCGTGCTAATCCCCCGATGCAAAGCGACGGTTCTAATCGAAGCTTTGGAGCTTCGCGGGGAAGGTGCGGAGGAGGTCGGGCAATTCCCGCGATAACGATGATCTGCCCTACTGAGCAAGGAGGTTGGTCATCTTCTCGTTGATGCACCAATTCTTCGCCTCACGAATACTTGGAGAGCTTTCTTCTGAGGCCCGCTTGGGTGCCCTATTCCCCGACAACGGGTTGTTAATCGGGGGCGATCGGGACGTGACCCACGGCAGTGGCGACCGGCTCTATTCTTTGGCCCAAGATATGGCACCGGGCGAGGACCGGCGAAAGCTCGCCGAGTTCGCCCGCGGGGCCCTCACCCACGGCGTCGACCCCCCCGCCCTCGACTACTACAGCGACGAGGCGTACCGGGGACTGGAGCGCGGCTACAGCTTCGAACTGGCCCGCCCCTACGCCGAGCGCGCGGCCGAGATCTGCCGCTTGCCCACCGCGCTGGGCTGGTGGAAGGCGCACAACTTCGTCGAGATGGGAACCGAGTTGGTGTTGGCGCGCTCGTGGCCGGAGTTGGGTAGCGCGGCCTCCCGACTTCTCGCCGACCCGGAACCCCTGCGCGGGGTGATCGGTCTGATGTCGCGGGAACTCGAGCTGGGCCCGCCGGAGTTCATCCTCGAGAGCTTCCCCCGGATGCTCCCCTTTCTCGTACTGGAAGAGGTGACACCGGAAAACTTGGCCGTGGCTTACGAACGCCAGGTGCGGCACCGCCACGAGGTCCAGGAGATAGACCTCGCCGGGGCGGCGGAGCTCCTCGAGGAGTGCGCCGCCGATGTGGAGGCAACCTTCGCGGAGTTTCTCGGCTACGTGGAGCCCCGGGTGGCCGAACTCATGGAAGGCTATCCTCCGCTTGAATGAGAACGCAGGAATTCCTCCGCCGTCCGTCGCGCCGGAAGCGCCGCCTGCGCGCCAAACCCGGTGGTGGCGAGAGCGGAGACGGCGACCGCAAAGGGCAACTCCTCGAAGAGACTCCCGTCCTGACTCAGGATGACGGCGAGCGCCGCCGCAAGGGCATCCCCGGCGCCGGTCTTATCTACCACGTCCACCGCGAAGTGCGGCACCCATTCTTCCCCCTCATCCGAGACGAGCAGCACCCCTGAAGGCGCGCTGACCACCGCCGCACCGACGCCCATCTCGAGCAATCGTCTTCCCGCCGCGCCCGCCGAATCCCGGTCCTCGACCGGCAGCCCGGTGAGCGCCTCGGCCTCGTGGGCGTTCGGTTTTATCAGGTCGATCATGCTCAATAGCTCTTTCCCCAGGCGGTGCGCGGGGGCGGGATCCAGCAGGACCTTTACCCCGGCATTCCGGGCCAACCTCGCCGCCCGCTCGATTGCCTCGGTAGGAACTTCCAAGGCGCAGGAGAGAACCCGGGCCTCCGCGATGGCCCGGCCGGCCGATTGCACGTCGAGTCCGGACATGTGCAGATTGGCACCGGGCGCCGCGAATATCTGCTTGCGCCCCCGGCCGTCGACCATCACCAGGGCGGCCCCGGTGGGCTGCTTGGCGTCACGCGCCACGTGACGCGTGTTGACTCCCTCGACTCTCAGCTGAGCCAAGAGTTCGTCGGCGCGGTCTTCGCTGCCCAGTCTGGCCAAGAAAGCCACCTCCGCCCCCAGCCGGGCGGCGGCCACCGCCTGGTTGGCGCCTTTGCCGCCGGCCGAACTCAGGAACATGTCTCCCTCGAGGGTCTGCCCCGGAACGGGGAGCTCGGGCCCGCGGATGAGATAGTCGGTGTTGGCCCCGCCGAGGACGACTATGGAAGGCCTGTCGGGGGCAGCCACTAGGGGAAGATCCCTCGCAGTTGCTTGGCCCGCGCCACCCGCTGCACGCCCAGGATGTATGCCCCGATGCGCAGGCGCGCCTTGTTCTGGCGGGCGGTCTGCAGGACCTCGTGGAATGCGCGGGTCATGATGCTGTCCAGTCGACGGTTGATGTCATCCTCGCTCCAGAACAACTTCTGCGTGTTCTGCACCCACTCGAAGTAACTGACGGTCACTCCGCCGCCGTTGGCCAGAATGTCGGGGATGACGAAGATGTCGCGCTCGTCCAGGATCTTGCCGGCGGTCGCTGTCGTGGGAGCGTTGGCCGCTTCGGCCACGATGCGGGCGTTGATGCGTTCGGCATTGTCCGCCCGTATCTGGTTCTCGATGGCCGCGGGGACCAGCACTTCGACCGGCAACTCGAGCAACTCCTCGTTGGTGATCCGGTCGGTACCCGGCGTACCCGTCACGCTGCCGGTCTCCAACTTGTGACCCAAGACCAGTTCGAGGTCCAGTCCCGACCGGTTGTAGACACCGCCTCCGGTGTCACTTATGGCGACGACCTTTAGCCCCAGACACTTCTGCGCCAGCCGGGCCACGTGGTAGCCGACTTTGCCGAACCCCTGCACGGCCACGGTGTGGGCGCCCTCCTGCATACCGAGGACCTCGATAGCCTCGCGAATCGCGTATACGCAACCTTGCGCGGTTGCGGTGTCGCGGCCCAGGCTCCCCCCCAGCTCCACCGGCTTGCCCGTTACCACGCCGGGTACGGTGTAGCCCTTGAACATCGAGTAGGTGTCCATGATCCACGCCATCGTCTGGGCGTCGGTATAGAGGTCGGGGGCGGGAATATCCGCGTTCGGACCGATTATCGGGGCGATCTCCCAGGTCAGGCGCCGCGTGAGGCGCTCCAATTCCTCTTGGGACAGTTGCTTGGTATCGCACTGAACTCCGCCCTTGGCGCCGCCGAACGGGAGGTTCATGACGGCGCACTTCCAAGTCATGAGCGCCGCCAGGGCGCGCACGTCCTCGAGATCCAGGGTGGGGTAGTAGCGCAGGCCGCCTTTGGCCGGGCCCCGGTAGAGAGAGTGCTGGACCCGGTAGCCGGTGAACATCTTGAGACGGCCGTCGTCCATCTCCACGGGAAAATGCACGATGAACTCGCGTTGCCCGGAGCGCAGGATGTCGCGCAGCCCCTCCTCGAGATCCAGGTGCTCCGCGGCCAGGTCGAGGTTCAGCCGGGCAACGTCGGCCAACCGAGACTCATCGTAGAGTTTGTAGTCGACCGCCATCACGCCCTCCTCGTCCTCTTGGTCATGCCTGGTCACCCCTCCGGCGATGGGAATAACCTATCACCTGAAGGACAGGAGAAGCCGTCGGCTCAGGGAGAAGCCGTCGGCGCTGCCAAGGCGCCTCGGCCGGCAGGCGCAGGCGCGCGCCCCGCCGCCAGTTGGCCAAGCGCTTGGGACGGATCTCTCCCGATTGCCTCTCCCCCGTCCGGGTATGAGTGGATGTGACCATTCACATGGGTTTTGCCCACGATGATCAACCGGAACCGCAGCGGGACAAACCCTACGCAGGAGGACTAACCGTGCGTAAGTTCGTCATCTTCGGAGCGTCGGGAGATCTGACCTCCCGATACTTGCTCCCCGCCCTTGCTCGTCTGCTCGAATGCGGGCGGCTGCCCGCCGATCTATCCATCGAGGGAATCGCCCGCTCGGACTGGTCGCAGGAAGAGTTCCGGGAGCACGTGCGCGAGAAGTTTGCCCAGAACGCGACGGACGTGGCCCCGGAGTCCCGCGACGCCCTGCTCTCCCGGCTAAGCTACGCATCGGGCGACATCACCGACCCGGACTCGCTCCGGCCCTTGCTTCCCACCGATGAACCCATCGTGGCGTATCTCGCCCTGCCTCCTGCCGTGTTCGCGCCCACCATCAAAGCCCTGGCGGCCGCGGGTCTGGCCGATGGCAGCCGAATAGTGGTCGAGAAACCGTTTGGTGAGGATCTGGAATCGGCCCGGGAGCTGAACCGGTTGATCCGGCAGAGCTTTCGCGAGTCGGTGGTCTTCCGGCTTGACCACTTCCTGGGAAAACAAACAGTGCAGAATGTGCTGGGTCTGCGCTTTGCCAACCGCATCTTCGAACCGATTTGGAATCGAAATCACGTGGAGCGGGTCGACATCGTGTGGGACGAGACCATCGCCCTCGAGGGCCGGGCCGGATACTACGACGCCACCGGGGCCGCCAGGGACATGCTCCAGAACCACCTCCTGCAACTGACCGCCCTCCTGGCCATGGAACCTCCCGCCACCATGGACGAACGCGATCTGCGCGACCGCAAGGCCGAGTTGATGCGGGCGGTGCATACCATGACCGAGCAGGAGGTCAGCGCCGGCACCGTTCGCGGACGCTATACCGCGGGAGAGATAAGTGGACGGCAGGTGCCCTCGTACACCGACGAACAAGGCGTGGATCCCACCCGGAACACCGAGACTTTCGCCCAGGTGACCCTCACCATCGACAATTGGCGTTGGGCCGATGTGCCCTTCACCCTGCGCTCGGGAAAGGCGCTGGGGCGCGACCGCCGGGAGATGGTGGTGCATCTGCGCAAAGTGCCGCATATGGCCTTCGACCAGACCTCGCGCCCACGCCAGCCGGGAAACGCCATCGTCCTGGGGATGGACCCGGACACCGTCGCGGCGACGGTCAACATCAACGGCCCCGGCGACCCCTTCTCGCTCGAGTGCATACGCCTGCAAACCGTGCTGGCCCCCCAATCGATTCCCGCGTACGGCCGCCTGCTGCTCGACGTGATCGAGGGAGACCCCGTGCTTTCGATTCGGGATGACGAAGCCGAAGAGGCCTGGCGCATAGTGGAACCGGTGCTTGCCGCTTGGGAGCGGGACCTGGTTCCCCTCGAGGACTACCGAGCGGGATCGTCCGGGCCGGTGGAACTGCGCGAGCCCGAAATGGGCGTGCCGGCAAGGCCGGAGCCTCCCGAAGACGAAAGCGGCTGCTGAGGCCCCCCGGACGTCTCGGTGCGGCCAAGCCCGAGGGCGCGCAGGCGTTCCAACAGCGGCGGATGCGAGTAGTTGAGCGCCACGTACAACGGATGCGGGTCGGGGTGCGCCAGGTTGTCGGCGGAGAGCCGAAGCAGAGCGGTGCCCAGAGCCGCAGGCGCGCCGGTCGTGAGCGCGGCGAACCGGTCGGCCTGGTATTCGTGGCGGCGGGACAGGGCCTGTAGCCCGAGGCCTAGCAAAAATTCGACCGGCCCGATCAGGAGCGCAAAGAAGACCAGCCCCGCGTAGAGCTTTGGCGCGTCCACCAGAAAGGCTTCGTACAGGGCTTCCTGCGTGCGAAACCCGGAGAAGGCGGCCAGCATCAGTCCGATGTGCAGCAGGGTAAGGGCAAGACCGAGGGACACGTGGCGGCCTTTGTAGTGTCCGACCTCGTGCGCCACCACGCCCAGAATCTGTTCGGGCGTCTGCCGCTCGACCAGGGTGTCGAATAGGGCGATCCGCCTCTGCCGGCCGATGCCGGTGAAGAAGGCGTTTCCTTTGGTGGAGCGCTTCGAAGCATCCATGATGAAGACATCCCGCACGGCAAATCCTACCGAGCGCGTGTATTCCATGATGGCCTCGCGCAGCGGGCCCTCGCCGAGCGGGGTGAAGCGGTTGAAGAGCGGCATGATCCAGCGGGGCACGGCCAACTGAAGCAGCACCAGGAAGACGGCGAGCACGGCCCACGCCCACAGCCAAGCGCGGTCGCCGCCTTGGCTGAAGAGAACCAGGAATCCCGCGAGCAGGGGAGCGCCGAGCACCCCCGCCAGGGCGAGGCCTTTGAGCAGGTCCGTCACGAACACGCGGGCGGTGGTCCGGTTGAAGCCGAAGCGCTCCTCGATGACGAAGGTGGAGTAGAGCGAGAACGGCAATCCGAAAAGCGCCCGCAGCAGGAACAGGACCGCAAAGAAGACCAGCCCTTCCCCCACGGTGCCCCCCGGAGATTCCTGCGCCAACCGAACCAGCCAGGCAAAGCCTCCCAGGAACCAGAAACCGAGCAGCGCGCCCAGGCCGGCGGTTTCGCGGATCCAAGCCAAATGCGTGCGCGCGGTCAGATACGGGCGCAGTCTCGCATACTCGCCGGGCTGGTAGGCTCCGGCCAGCGGGTCTGGCGGCGAGGGCGGCACCGACCGAAGGTTGAGGAACTCAGCCACCCGCTCCAACGAGAAGACTCCCACGGTGCCGATCAGCACGAAGAGGGCGTAGCCGTTCAAGGCGCTCCCCCGGCAGCCGGGCCCGGCGCGCTCAAATCTCCTTGCGCTGAAGCGCCCAGGCTCCCGCCGCTAAGGCCAGGCCGCCCACCAAGATAGTGCTGAGCAAGGGAATGACCGCCTGATATTCCTCTCCGCGGAAGGCGTTCATGGAGGCCATGGTCAGGGCGGCGGGTGAGTAATCCTCGATCGCGCTCCAGGTGGAGACCACCAGAATCACCCCAAAGAGCAGGGCTATGCCCACGCCCGCCGCGCCGCCCTGGGAGTTGAAGACAACCGAGAGCAGCGCCATGATCGCCAACGTCAGCCAGGCAAAGGCAAACCAGAACCCCGCACCCAGCAACAGGTCGAGCAGCGGTGCCTGTCCGAAGAGGATCGCCGTCAAAGAAAAGGCGGCCAGCGTACCCACCACCGTGGCGCCCAGCAGAACCAACGTCTGACTGACGACCTTGGCCAGAAAGAATGCCACCCGGGACAGCGGCTTGGTCAGCACGAGAATGGCCGTCCCCCGCCGGATCTCCGAACTGATCAACCCGGCAGTGGCGATGATCACGGCGATGATCATGAGTTGATTCAGCTGAGACCCGAACTGAGTGTACGCATCGACGTAGGTCGGATCGGGAAATTCGATGACCACCCCGGGCTGACTCTGCCCGGCCTGCTCCACCAGCATGGGCGTGAGCTTCGCCAGCACCGGAGAGGTTATCCCCAAGAAGAGCGCGATACCGGGCAGCACCCAGAGCCGCCAGGTTTTGCGCACCTCACGAAGCTCCTTCTTCAAGAAAACGCTGAAGCCCCTCATACGGCGGACTCCCCCACCAGTTCGACAAAGACGTTTTCCAGACTGGCCTCTTCGATCTCCATGCGGCGTAGCCCCAGTTCCAGCTCGGCCACGGCCTGAGGAATCGCCCGCTGCGCGGCGGGCAGATCCGCGACGGCGAGCAGCAGACGGCCATGGCCCGTCTGCTCGATATTGAGCAGCCAGGAGGAACCCTTCAGGAGGCCGGCCAACCGCGGTGCGCCATCAACCTGAGCGCCGTCGCCCGCACGGCCGTCGCCCGATAGGCCGTCGCCCGATGGGCCTTCGACCTCGAGGACCACCCGGTCCTCACCCCGGCTTTCCTTGAGCTCGGCGATGGAGGCCTGGGTCACGATGCGGCCCTTGTTCAGGATGGCCACGTGATCGCAAACCCGCTCCACGTCGGAGAGGATATGGGTCGAGAAGAAGACCGTGGTCCGGCCGCCCAGAGCCCCGATCATCTCGAGTACTTCCTTGCGTCCGATGGGATCCAGAGCGCTGGTGGGTTCGTCCAACATCAAGAGCTCCGGCGCATTGATCAGCGCCTGAGCGATCCCCAGCCGTTGCTTCATACCTCGGGAGTAGCCGCCGATCTTGTTGTTCACCCCTTCGAGGCCGCTGAGACCAAGGAGGGCACCGACCCGATCCTCCAGCTCGGCTCCTCCCAAACCGAAGAGCTCGCCGGAAAAGCGCAGAAACTCGGGCGCCGTCATCCAGGGATAGAAGCCGGGGACGTCCGGCAGGAAACCGAGCAGGGAACGGACTTCGTTGGTGGCGGCCACCACGTCCCGGCCGAGTATGAAGGCCGAGCCCGACGTGGGCCGGGCGAGGCCGGCGAGGATGCGTAGAGCGGTGGTCTTGCCCGCGCCGTTGGGTCCGAGAAACCCGTAGACCGAGCCCCGAGGAACGCTCATGTCTACTCCGTCGAGCGCCCGAACCTCATCGAATTGCTTCGTCAGCCCCCGAGTCTCGATGGCAGGAGGCGTGCCCGCGGAAGATGGGCTCACTCCTCCCCCTGACCCCGGCGCCCATAGAGCAGGTCGGCGGCCCTCTCGGCACGGTCGCCGGCCGCGGCCGACCGCTCCCTGGCCGCCTCAGGCTGCTCGGTCACGGTGGGCGTCCCTCTACCCAGGGCCAGATAGATGATGGTTCCGAGTACTCCGCCCAGCAGGATGACGAGCAGCCAGAGCAGCTTGCTCCCTCCCGTCACGACCGGCCGGCGGATGACGTCCACCACAGCGAAGATCTGGATGGCGAGTTGGAGCAGCACCAACAGCCCGACGACCACGGCGGCGCCTACTCCCACTCCTAGAGCGTCTGCGATCTCTTGCAAGGTATATCCCCTTGGTTCGGTGATTCGGTTAGGACACCAGCCTTCGGCGTGTCCCGCTCAGTCGCCGCGCAACTCCTTGCCGATGGAGAACGCTCGGCCGAGATCCTCGCCGAGTGCAAAGTAGCTCATGTTCTCGGGCGCGTAAACGAAAGGCCTTAGTTTGAGCACGTCGACCCGGCCCCGCTCGTCCAGGCAGTCCTCTTCTGCGAGGATATCGACGATCTCGCCGATGAACTGGGTGTGCAGGCCAATCTCCACCTGCTTCAACAGGGAACATTGCAGGATCAGAGGAAACTCGGAGACGTAAGGGGCGTCCACCACCTCAGAGGCGGCCGCGGTCAGACCCGCCTGACTGAACTTGTCCTGATCGCGGCCCGAAGCCACACCGAAGTAGTCCACCTCGCGAACATGGTCCCGCGAAGGCACGCTGACGGTGAACGCCCCGCGCGCCACTATGTTCCCATGGGAGTAGGTGGCGGCCCGCAGCGAGACGGCCACGCACGGAGGCTTGGAGCAGCAGATCCCGCCCCAGGCAGCGGTCATCGCATTCGCTTTCCCCTGCGCGTCGTAGGTGCCCACCACCAGGGTTGGGGTCGGGTAGAGCACGGGCTTGGCGCCGATCGACCGCTTCATATTCAACCTCCGCGTTGCTGATCCGTCGCACGAAGGTACAACAAACCGGAGGCGGATACTAAGAATCCGTGTGGATCCAAAACCATAGCGACGTCGGAGCGCCGGCCGGAAAAGAGGGAACTCAGGTGGCAGATGCATTGGTGACCGGAGCGGCGAGAGGCTTGGGTTTGGCCCTCGTCCGCCAACTACTGGATAGAGGAGACCGGGTCTTCGCAGCCGCAAGGGGCGGTTCCGAGCGCGAAGCGCTACGGGAATCGAAGCGCGCCCACCCCGACTCCCTTATGCCCATTGCCCTGGACGTCGCCGACCCTCAGTCCATCAGCGACTCGGTCGGCGAGGTCCGCAAGCACACCGACAAGCTCGATCTCCTGATCAACAACGCGGGTATCGCCGGCGAACATGGAGGAAACTCGAGCACCGCGCCGGAGCCCTTGGGCCGGGTCGAGCAGCGGAACTCGTTGCAGGTCTTCGCCGTGAACACGGTGGGACCGCTGCTCATGGTGCAGGCCTACAGGGGCCTGCTCGCGAGAGCCAAGGCGCCCCGGGTGGTCAACATCACCTCGCGCATGGGGTCGATCGAAGACAAGTCGAGCACGGGCTACTACAGCTACTCCGCGAGCAAAGCCGCCCTCAACATGGTCAACAAGATCCTGTCCCGCGAACTAAGCCCGGAGGGCATCGTCACCATCGTGGTTCACCCCGGTTGGGTGCAAACCGACATGGGCGGAAGCCACGCCACCCTGCCGCCGGAGAAGTCCGCGGCCGCCCTCATCCGCTTGGTGTCCGCCCTGAGCGAGAAAGACAGCGGAGCCTTCTTCAACCACGACGGCTCTCCGCTTCCCTGGTAGCTCCAAAAACGGTAAGCGACGCCGGATGAACCCGAGCCGAAAAGAGAGTCCTAGAGAGATGACGGACCCGTTCGAGCGCGCCACCCCCGCCCCACGATGGCTGGAGGACTTGACGAAGATAACCGCCGAGCTGGCGGCGGAAGTGGGCGCCCTGAGATTCGCCCCACCGGTGACCCATGTCTACAACCCGCTGGAGTACGCCCGGGGCCCCTACCAGCAATACCTCGCCCGATTTGGACACCCCCCCAAGGAGGCGGTTTTCCTGGGCATGAACCCAGGGCCCTTCGGGATGGCGCAAACCGGCGTACCCTTCGGCGACGTCTCCGCCGTCAGCGGTTGGATGGGGATACGCGGTGAGGTCGGGCGTCCGGCAATTGAGCACCCCAAACGCCCGGTCCTGGGCTTCGAGTGTACGCGCAGCGAGGTGAGCGGGAGCCGGTTATGGGGCTGGGCGCGCAGCCGCTTCGGCAGCGCCGAGGCCTTCTTCGGACGTTTCTTCGTCGCAAACTACTGTCCGCTGATCTTCCTGGAGGAGAGCGGCCGCAACCGCACGCCGGACCGCCTGAAGCGGGCCGAGCGGGAAGCCCTCTTCGACTCGTGTGACCGCGCCCTCGCGGAGACCCTGGCGGTGCTCGGGGCCCCGCTGGTCATCGGCATCGGCCGGTTCGCCGAGGAACGCGCCCGCCGGGCCCTCGCAGGGACGGACGTCCGGATCGGGCGCATCCTCCACCCCAGCCCGGCCAACCCCGTGGCCAACGCCCGTTGGAGCATTCAGGTCGAAGAGGAGCTCTCCGCGCTGGGACTGGTCCTCCCGGCTACTCCACCACGCTCGCGCTCTGGATGATCACCGGCTCGTTGGGAACGTCCTGGAATTGGCCGGAAGTCCCGGTGGGGACGGCGGCGATCTTATCCACGACGTCCATGCCTTCGACCACCTCGCCGAATACGGCGTAGCCGTAGCCGGCGACTGACTCGTCTCGTTGATCGAGAAAGTCGTTGTCGGTCAGGTTGATGAAGAACTGCGCGGTGGCGCTGTCCACCACCTGGGTCCGAGCCATGGCGAGCGTCCCCCGGGCGTTCTTCAGCCCGTTGCCGGCTTCGTTCTTGATGGGCGCGTTGGTTTGCTTCTGTTTCATGTCGGGGGTGAAACCCCCGCCCTGGATCATGAAACCGGGAATCACCCGGTGAAAGACCGTGCCGTCGTAGAATCCACTGCGGACGTACTCCAGGAAGTTCTCCACGCTCGCCGGGGCCTTGTCCGGGAAGAGCTTCACGAGAATCTCTCCCTGGTTGGTCTCCAGCCTTACCTGCGGTTGCTCCTGCACGTTGCTCTCCCCTGTATCGGCGCCCGATTCTTCGAGCGCGGTCGGCGACGTAACCGTCGCATCTGGTTCTTCCTCACCCTCCCCGCACCCAGCGAGGGAGAAAACCAGCAGGGAGAGGAGCAGGACGACGACTGACACCACGCCAAGCGGCATGCCCAGTGACGGCCGGGTATTGGGGGCTGGACGGAACACGCAGGTACCTCCTAGACGATCCTGGACGAAAGTTGCCGGGGGCAAGAATGACCCACTGCCGAATGGCCCGCGCTCGAGGGAACGTTTGCCCCAACGCGGGCCGGAGGAACGATACCCGGTGACGGCGCGGGCTACCAGGGAGTCTCCAGTGAAAGCGCACACGGTCTACAAGACCTTCCACACCGATAACCGTCGGGAATTCGTCCGGATCACGGCCGACGTGCAAGAGGCGGTGGACGAGTCCGGTGTACACGAAGGCATGGTGCTGGTCTCGGCCATGCACATCACCGCGGGAGTCTGGGTCAACGACGACGAGCCCGGCATCCAGGCGGACGCCCTGGAGTGGTTGGACAAGTTGGCGCCGCCAACCTGGAAACCGCCGGCCAACGAGGTCGCCCAGGCACTGCTGCCGGACCCGGGAGACTACCGGCATCACCGCGGCGGCGAGGACAACGGGGACGCGCATCTCAAGAACCTGCTCGTACACCAGCAGGTGGTGCTTCCCATTACCAACGGACGACTGGACCTGGGTCCCTGGCAGGCCGTCTTCTACACCGAGTTCGATGGAAGGCGCGACAAGCGCCTGGTCATCAAGGTAATCGGGGAGTAAGAAGGCACCCCGCGCCACGGGGCCAGACGTGCCTCGGGGCCCGCGGCGGCGGCCCCTTCCTCCGGCCGCCTGCCGCCGACTTTCCGTGCGGTCGGCTCAGCGGCTATAATCTCAAGACACATTTGGCACGCAAAGCGGGATAGGGCGTCCGCAAACCCTTCTGCGCGAAAGGTCTCCATGCGCTTACCACAGTTACAGATCGGCCCCTTTGTGGCCCCCGTCCCGATCATTCAGGGAGGCATGTCCGTTCGCCTTTCCACCTCGAGTCTGGCCGCGGCGGTTGCCGACGCGGGCGGAATCGGCACGATTGGCGGCTCGGGGATCCCGGTGGAGGAACTCGCGGCCGACATTCGCCGGGCCAAGGAGATGACCAAAGGCATAATCGCGGTCAACATCATGTTCGCGGTGCGCAACTTCGCCGAGCTCGTCACCGCCTCGATCGAAGCGGGCGTGGACATGATCGCCACCGGGGCCGGCTTCTCCCGCGACGTCTTCAAGGTGGGACGCGACGCCGGGGTTCCCATCATTTCGATTGTCTCCTCGCCGCAATTCGCCCGCCTGGCCGAGAAGAGCGGGGCCGACGCGATCGTGGTCGAGTCGGTCGAAGCCGGCGGACACCTGGGTACCATGGAGCGGCTGCGCGACCTGTTCCCGGAGGTGCGCAAGGTGGTGAGCAAGGTTCCGCTGATCGCCGCGGGAGGCATCACCGAAGGCCGGGAAATCGCGGAGATGATCTTCAAATACGGCGCCGATGGAGTGCAGATGGCCACGCGTTTCGTGCTCACCGAGGAATGCGACGTGGCCGATTCCTACAAACAGGCCTATCTGAACGCAAAGGCGGAAGACATCGTGCTGATGGATTCGCCCGTCGGACTGCCGGGCAGAGCCATCCGGAACCGGCTGATAGAGCGCCTCGAGGCTGGGGAGACTATCCGCGACCGCTGCCCGTGGGTTTGCCTCAAGAAATGCAGCCGCTCTTTCTGCATAAACGACCGGCTCGAGCGGGCGCGGCTGGGCGAGGTCGACGAGGGCCTGGTCTTCACCGGCGAGAACGTCTGGCGCTGCGAGGACACCCCCCCGGTGGCCGACCTGATGGAGCGCTTGGTGCGCGAGGCCGAGGCCACACCGGTGGCAGAAGAGGCCGCCAGCAGCGGCTAGCGCACGAATAAGGGCGGCCCTGGGGCCGCCCTCGCTATTGCCGCTGGTTCATTTGGCTGCTAGAGCAGCCACGCCAGCAGGACGATTATGATGATGATCGTAAGTATGGTACCAAGACCCCAATACATAGTGGCCTCACTCCTTATGTCCTGGTAATTGACACTATAAATTAGATACCCGGGCGGCAGGACCGTAAACTCAAATCCATCCCTGCCCCGTCCATTCCTACCCCATGGAAATCGCCGGCCTAGCGGGAGAACAGAAGCAGCAGGCCTCCCAGCACGAACCCCCCGGCGATGAAGTAAACCGGCTTGAGACTCTCATTCTCCGCTTCGCCGGCCAGGCTCCCGCTCTCGTAACCGTAATCCGCCTGGGTGTCCGCCGATCCCCCATCGAAGATCCGCTGACGCACGTCCCGCAAAGCGCGCTTGCCTTCCTCGCCGGCGTCGTGGAGGGATTCCTTCGCCCGCGATTTGACGTCGGCCTTATAGGCCAAGGCCTCGATGGTGTCTCCCATCTGCCGCCGCGTTTCCTCTATCTCGTCGCGGATTTCGTCTTTTCCTTTAGCCACTTGACATCCTCCCGGATAGTCTCCACGGTTTCGTCGGGCACCGGCGTGCCGCTACGCTTGAACCGGCTGTAGCCAACCGCCCCCATGATGCCCCCGACCAACAGATACGCCCCAGCGACGATGAGGGCCGCGAGCCAGAGCTCGAATACCAGCGCAAGCGCCGCGATCGCCGCGGCGGTCAAGGCGCCGAAGGCAAAAAGGGCCAATACCGCGGCCACGGCGATAAGGCCGGCCCCCGTGGCGTACTCCCGCGCCGTCTCGGTGACCTCGACCTTCGCCAACTCGACCTCTTGGCGAACCAGTGTGGAAGTCTCGCGCGACAGGTCTTTGACGAGTTCCCCGATGCTGTGTTGTCGCTGATCCTCCAAATGCCGAATCTCAGCCATGTCACTCCCTCCAAGCGCGGCTTCGGGCCGCACGCACTCCTCGAGCTTGATTTCTAGATATAAGTTCCCCTTTGCCTACCCGAGCTACACCCGGCGAAAGGCCAAGACCCGCGAATGCACCGCCTTCAGGACCGAGAGTCGGGGAGGGTGCGTGACCAAGACTGGACCTGAGGCCGGTCCTCTTCACGCAAAGGGCATCTAGAGTGAGAGCGTGTGGTGGACCGACCAACATTCCTCGCGGCATGACTCAGGCAAAACCAAACGCCGCCGGCGGGCGGGCTACGCGTTCGGGCTCGCCGGGTTGCTCTTGCTGCTGTTTGCGGCAGGACCGGGAGTCACGGCTGCCGATGCCGGGCTTTTGGAGGAAAAGCGCGGCGCTCTGGCCGCGGCCGACGCCCATATCCTTGATACCGAGGCCCAGATAGAAGCGGCCACCGAGGAGCACGCCCGCCGGCAGGCGGACGTTGCCGAACTGCGCCAACAGATAGAGGACGCGCGTGCCGCGGAGCTTCAGACCATGCTGGAACTGGAGGACTCGCGGGTCGCCCTCTCGCAACGCCTGATTGCGCTCTACAAGGAGAATCACGCTACCTTCCCCGTGATCCTGCAGATAATGGCCAGCGAAGACGCGCTTCAGGACATCGTCCAGTTGGCTCCTCAGTTGATACGCATAGCCCAAGACGACAAGGAACTCATCGAGAGGGTGGCCGCCCTGGCGACGGGGCTGGCTTTGCAGCAGAAAGAACTCGCGCGCGAGCAACAACGGCTGGAGCATCTCATTCGCCTCCTGGAAGAAGCCAAAATCCGTTTGGTTGCCCTATTGGAGGAAGCTCAGGCCGCGCGCGCCGTGCTGGCGTCGGAAGTGGAGCTGCTCGAGAGCATGCGCGCCCTCGAGGTCAAGGCGGAGAGACAGCGGGCCCAGTGGCGCGGGCGCGTTTCCTCGAGCACCTGGCGCCTGGCGCAGGGCTTCACCTTCCCGGTCGACGGCACCTACTCGTTCATCAACGATTGGGGTTTCCCCCGCGACGACGGGGAGCGCAGCCACAGGGGCACCGACATAATGGCGCCCTCCGGCACTCCGCTGGTGGCGTGCGTGGCCGGAGTGGTCGACTCCATCGACCACGATCAGAACCTCGGTGGCGTGGTCATCTGGCTGAGGGGCGACAACGGTCACCGCTACTACTACGCGCATCTGCAATCGATCGCCCCGGGGACACGGGGAGGCATGCGGGTATTGCCCGGGATGCTCATCGGCCGGGTGGGTAGCAGCGGGAACGCCGCCGGGGGAGCGCCTCACCTCCACTTCCAAATTCATCCGGGCGGAGGCGGCCCCGTCAATCCCTTCCCGGTGCTCAATATCTCCGGATAGTCGCCGGTCCGGGTGCTGCCCCGGAACCGGGCGGCCGGATGAGGCGCCCATCAGCGGCAGACAGGAACCGGGCGGCCGAGTCTAACCGAGAAACACCCTGCCCGCGATGTGGTAGGCAAAGACCAAACCGAAGACAAGCAACGCAAGCACGCCGGCCTCCAAGGGGCGCCGGAAGCGCCGCAGCCTCCAGATGACCAGCGAGACCCCCGCGATGATGGATATCTTGAAGAACCCGGCCAGCACAGGGCCATAACCAAACAGGGCGCGCATCACCGGATTTGCCTCACCGGCGCCCTTTTGCAGGGCATCCAGGGTGAGTACGAAGTCGGCCAAGTTGAGCAGATTCACCGCGGCCAACATCACCAGGAGGGCCTGAGGCTCGCAGCGGAGCCCGCGCAGGGCTTGCGTGTACCAGTGAGACCCCGGCGATGGGTTCCGACGGTCAAAGCCGGTGCGGCGCTCCCGCAGACGAAACGAAAGCTTTTTGCGGCGATCCCGCCGGCGGCGGTCGATCGCTCCGCGATCAATCACCGGGGTGCGCTTTCTGATTTGCGAGCAAATGCATACTCAGGACGCTACCAAATTATCCCTTGAGTAGAAACATGGCGCGGTCTTTTCGGCGGGCGCGCCGGGATGAGTGATTAGCCCTGCTGACGCCTCCGCCACCGGCCCTCCAAGCCGCGGAGGAGCAACATGACCGACACCACCAGCAGGAGAAAGCCAAGCAGGGGAAAGGCGGGCAGCCAGGGGTGAGCGAGAAGAGCGTCCCGGGACTGGCCAAGAAGCCCCGCCCACTCCTGGGTCCGCGACAGGTAAGCTCCGGTTTCCGGGTACCAGATGGTCCCACCCAGGAAGACGTGGAAGATGCCCAGCTGACCGATCAGATTGAGCACCAGGACCAACTCGGTCAGAAAGAGAACCAGCAGTTCCTCGCGCAGCAGCGGCACCAGGTGGCGGCGGGTCAGGTGAAGCCGCCGGGCCCCCAGCGACTCCGCCGCGATCAAGGTGGGCGAGGCCGAGAGCGCCTCGATCCGCGCGGCCAGCGAGACGCTCAGAGGCGGGACTCCCACGAATACCAGCACCAGCAACTGCACCAGGAAGAGAGATTCGACCGAAAGAGGGCTGTTGATGGTCGAGCGGTGCAGGGCGAGGTAAACGACGATGAAGGCCGGCATGCCCCCGCCCGCACCTAAGCCCAGCACCAACAAACGGCGCCGCCCAAGTCCGAGCGGCACCCCCAGAGCAAGGCCCAGAAAGACCCGGGACAGGGCCACTCCTAACGCCGCGAGCACGGTGAAGCGGAGCCCGCGGAGCATGCTCGAGAGAATGTCGTAACCCCACACGTCGGTCCCGAACCAGTGAGCCTGGGATGGAGGTTGCGGAGGGTAGAGCGTTACCTCTTCTCCGTCCACGATCTTGCTCAGCACGCGCTCCGCCTCGTCGGGCCCGTAGGGAGCCAGTGCCGGGCCGGCGACCGCCAGGACGAGCAGGGCGAGTACCAGGAGCGAACCCAGCACCAGGCGCAGATCCGGCGAATCAGAAGTGGACAACACTCGCTCCCAGCGAACTCAGAAGGAGTCGGAGAAGCCCGTAGACGGCCAGGTAAACCAGAGCCAGGGCCACAAAGCCGGCGAAGACCAGGCCGAGTTGGTAATCGCCCACCTCCCCCCAGGAAAGCACGAGCCGGGTCACCCCCGGTAGGTTGAAGAGGTACTCGGCTATGAACAAATCGGCGATCACGAGCGCGGTGAGCCGGTGTAGGCTGCCGCGCAAGGCCACCAGGCCGTGAGGAAGGATGTGGACGAGCAGCAGGCGCAGGCCGCCGATCCCGCGGGCCCTGGCGTGCCTGGTGAAGTCCGCGGCCCAGGCGGTGTCGAGCGCCGAGGCGCCCAGACGAGCCGCTATCACCAACACCGGGAGGGTCAGGGCGGTGAGCGGCAATCCCACGGCAACCTGCTCCTCTGTGAGTGTGGCTATGCGGGCGATGCGCACTCCGGTGGTGCGTGAAATCCACACGGTGCCCAACTGCAACGCGAAGATCAGCAGAAAGTCGGGAAGAAGTCCGCCGGCGGCGACGAGGTCTTTGACCGACCTGCGCCCGCGAAAGGTGAGCAGGGCCACCGCTATCCCCAGGAAGGAGCCGACCAACGCCGCCGGCAGCGCGTAGCGCAGAGAGGTCCAGAGAAAGCCGGGAAGGTCCTGCAGGAGAGAGCGTTGCCGGAAGCCCGCGGTGTAGCTGAAGGCTTCCCCGGTGAACAAGGCGACGATTTGCCGGCCTATCCCCTCGGCAAAGGCCAAGGGGGTGAAGCGCAGGCCTTCGGGATCGGCCGAGACGAGCAGAGGGATTGCGGCCAGCAGCAGAAGGCCCATCGCCGCCAGAAGCGGCGCACCAATCAGCAGCAGAGGGGCGCGGCGATCTGAAAAAAGAGAGCCTCCGGGGAGGGCCTCGAGAAGACGCGAACCAGACCGGACGAGCTGCCGCCCTCGACCTCCCGGCGTACGAGCCATGCGCTTAGCCCCCTCCAACCCCTACGGTCGGGGCGCGGCAAATAGGTAGGCGAAGACCTGGGCGTCCGCCACCAGGTTGGAGATCAGGGCGTACTCCTCCGGTTGGTGGGCGCTGTCTTCCATGGTGGACCACACGGCGGCGGGCACACCGCGCGCCCGAAAGGCCCACGGTGCCGCCGCCGATTCCGATGGTCCTGGCTTCCACCCCGCGAAGCTCTCGGAGGGCGTCCCCCAGCAGCCGCACCACCGGCGCATCGTCGGAGGTCGCGGGCGGGGCGGGAAAGGATGCTTCGCTCTCCAGCGCCACGCAGACGCCGAATTCCGCTTCCAACCCCGCCGCCGCCTCGCGGGCCACCCGCAGCACGTCCTCGAGCGGATAACGGGGCAGGACCCGGCAATCGAACCAGAGTCTCTCTTCCCCGGGAATGGTGTTGATGTTGGGGACGTTCGCCAGGCGCTTGGTGGGTTCGAAGGTCGAGGCCGGGGGATCAAAACGCGGGTCACTCGCGGGGAAGGCTTCGTGGAGGGCTTGGTCGACCCGCACCACCAGATGAGCGGCGGCCCGATGCGCGTTCGCCCCCAGATGGGGCATCGAGCCGTGCACCTGCCGTCCGTGCACGTCCGCCCGCATGAGAAGGATGCCTTTTTCCGCCGTCTCGATGACGTCGCCCGCGGGCAGGCCGAAGTCGGGTACCACCACCAGGTCGCTCGGTTTCACCAGTTCGGGCTCGGTGCTGAGCAGGAAGTCGATGCCGTAGCGGTTTCCGCTCTCTTCGTCCGCCACCAGAAGCAGTCCCACGTCCCCGGGAGGGCGAAGGCCTTCCTCGTGCAGCGCCCGCAGGCCGAAAAGCGAAGCGGTCAGCCCCTGCTGATTGTCTTCCACCCCTCGCCCGATCAGGCGGTCGCCCTCCACTCTCATCTCGAGCGGATCCCCGGACCAGGCGCCGAGATCCCCGGGAGGCACCGTGTCCAGGTGGCAGAGCACCCAGAGGGCAGGAGCGTCGCCCCCCGGCACCCGCAACACCAGATTA
Organism: Actinomycetota bacterium; assembly: GCA_016278725.1. Lineage (GTDB taxonomy): Bacteria > Actinomycetota > Thermoleophilia > RBG-16-64-13 > RBG-16-64-13 > Soudan-30. The sequence continues at coordinate 95,707 of JADQBG010000001.1, read as the reverse complement.
GGGCGCCGGCCGGCGGGGACTCGGGGATCAGGGGCATCGACCCGGCGGGGTGCGGGCAGACCGGCTTCCCGCAGGTAGTTCTCGAGGAACTGGGCCCGGGGCTCCTCCCCCTCTCCTCCATTATCCGGTCCCAATCCCGAGATCGCGGTCAGCCGGCGCTGGAACTCGATCATCTCTTCGCGGTAGCCTTCCACGCGGGCCTTTATCCGCCTTTGCACGTCCTCGGGTAGTCTCACTTGGGGTCCTCTCGGGTAGGGAACGACGGTCAGCCTACCCACTAGAGCCTGCTGAAAGCCATTAGAGAATCACCACGATGCCGACACCAGGGCAAACATCACGAGGGCAAACATGACATCCAGCGCCGACGTAGTAGTCAGACTCGAAGAGTTACGGGACCCAGAGGCCTCCGCAGCGATGGCCCGATACGGCATCACCGGAAGCTGCGTCTACGGCGTCAAAATGCCGGCGCTCCGGCGGTTGGCCAAAGAGCTGGGCACTTCGCACGAACTGGCCCTCGACCTCTGGGAACTCCCCTGCCGGGAAACGAGGATCCTTGCCGGGCTCATCGCCGACCCCGAACGGATGAGCCCCCCACTGATGCTCTCCTGGGCCAAAGAGTTCGATTCCTGGGAAGTCTGCGACCAGATGGTGATGAACCTCTTCGACCACAGCCGCTACAACTACCAGTTGGCCGTGCAGTGGAGCACCCGCCGGGAAGAGTTCGTCAAGCGGGCGGCTTACGCGCTGATGGCGCAGCGGGCCGTCCGGGACAAGGAGGCCCCGGACCGGGTCTTCCGCGCTCTCCTCCCCCTGATCGAAACGGGCGCCGCGGACGGCCGCCCCTACGTCAAGAAGGCGGTCAGTTGGGCGCTGCGCAACATCGGTAAGCGCAACGCCGAACTCAACCGGGCGGCCGTCGAGACCGCCCGCACACTCAAGTCGGCCCCCGACCCCGGCGCCCGCTGGGTGGGCGCCGACGCCTTCCGCGAGCTGACCTCACCGGCAATCAGGCGGCGACTGGGGCTCTAAGCCGCGCTTGCCTGGCCCGGGTTCGCCTTACGAGCCGCGCCTGCCCGGGCAAGGCTCTATACGAAGTCGATCTGAAACTCGAAGATGCCGTCGGCGATCCGGCTTTGCATCTTGTGCCCGCTCTTGCGCAGCACCGCCTGCATCGCCTGGTTGTTCTGCAAGGCCTCGCCGTAGAAACCGGCGATACCGTTGCGCTTGGCGATCTCGATCAGGTGCTTGAGCAGGAAGCTCCCCAGCCCCTTGTTCTGCCAGGCGTCCTCGACCAGGAAAGCGACCTCCGCGCGGTTGGTCTTGGGATCCAGGTAGTACCCTCCCACGGCGATGATGTCCTCGCCGTAGGCCTCGGGGAGTGTGGCCACCAGGGAGACCTCGTTGCGGTGGTCGATGTAGACGAAGTCCTGGATCTGCTTCTGCGGCATCTTATTCAGGTACTGCATGAAGCGGAAGTACACGCTCTGCTGGGAGAGCGCGTAGAAGAGGTTCTTCATCTGGGGGGCATCCATGGGGTTGATCGGGCGCACGTTGATCTGAGTGCCGTCTCTCAGCACCATGCTGGTGCTCAGCTCTCGCGGACCGATGGCGATGCGCCCTTCGACGTCGGCCAGTTCGGGACGAATGTAATGGGTCTCGATGGCCTGGCGCAGTAGCTCCGCGCGGTAATCGGGATGGGCGATGCTTATCAGGGCGAGCGCCCTCTCCTGCACGCTCTTACCGCGCAGATAGGCCACGCCGTACTCGGTGACAACGTAGTGGACGTCCCCGCGCGTGGTGACCACGCCCGCACCCGGGCTCAGGGTGGTCACGATCCTCGAAATGGTGCCGTTCTTCGCGGTCGAGGGCATCACGATGATCGCCTTGCCGTCTTCGGAGCGGGCGGCCCCGCGGTTGAAGTCGGCCTGTCCTCCGATTCCCGAGAAAAAGCGGGTGCCGATCGAATCGGCGCACACCTGTCCCGTGAGATCCACCTCGAGGGCGGCGTTCACGGCGATCATCTTGTGCTGCTCGGCGATCAGCGAAGGGTCATTGACGTACTCGGTGGGGTGCATCGCGAAGTCCGGATTGTTGTCCATGAAGTCATAGAGCCTTTGCGTGCCCAAGCAGAAACTGGCCACGTGTTTGCCCCGGTCGTGGCTCTTGCGCAACCCGGTGATGACGCCCTGCTGGATCAGATCGATAAAGCCGTCGAACATGCTTTCGGTGTGGATGCCCAGATCCTTCTTGTCTCCCAGATGGTCGAGCACGGCCGGCGGCGTGCGGCCGATGCCGATCTCGAGGGTGGCCCCGTCGTCGATGAGGGCGGATACGTACTGGCCGATGGTGGAACTGACCTCGTCGGGCACGTACTGTTCCGCCTGGAGAATGGGCACGTCCGCCGGCACCAGGGTATCGATGTCGTAGACGTCGATGAAGCTGTTGCCCAGCAGGCGCGGCATCTGCGGGTTGACCTGGGCGATTACCCAGCCTGCGTTGGCGGCGGCGCTCTTCACTATGTCCACCGAAACCCCGAACGAGCAGAGCCCCCGATCATCGGGGGGCGTCACGTGGATCAGGGCCACGTCCAGAGGCAGCTCGCCGGAGGAGAACAGGCGGGGGACGTCCGATACCAGGATCGGCGTGTAGTCGACCAAGCCCTCCTGATCGGCGCCGCGAATGGTCGAGGAGACGAAGAAGGCATTGACGTCGAAGTGCTCGGCCAGTTCCATGTACTGGTCCTCCGGGCCGCCCACCATCAGCAGGTTGACGATCTGCACGTCGGGCAGTTGTCCGGCCCGGGCGATGAGCGCCCGCACCAGCTCCTGAGGAACCGCTGCCCCGGTGCCGAGAAAGACCCGCTGGCCGGGTTTGATGTGGGAGACGGCTTCCTCGGCCGTCGCCACCTGGGACGCGTATTTCACCTGCCACTCGGAGTCGTAGCTCTGCGTCTTGACTGCCATTTAGCTCTCACCTGCTTCGCTCAAGGTTATGCGGGCGTCGGCGGCCACCGGGTCGGTGCCGACCTCGCCGACGATGAAGGGGTTGATATCCAGTTCCGCGACCTGCGGGAAGTCCGTGACCAACTGGCTGATGCGCTGTAGCCCCCCGGCAATCCCGGAAAGGTCGACCCCGGTTTCGCCCCTGGCTCCCTCGAGCAGGGCGTAGGAGCGCGTGGAGCGCAGCATCTGCATGGCTTCCTCGGCGGTGATGGGCGCAAGGTGGAAGGTCACGTCCTTCATCACCTCGACGAAAATGCCTCCCAAGCCGAACATCAGCATGGGCCCGAACTGCGGGTCCCGGGTCATCCCCAGGATCACCTCGAGCCCCGGATGGGCCATCTGCTCGATATAGGCGCCGTCAATGTGGGCATCCGGTGCCAATTGCGGGATGCGCAGCATCATCAGATCGTAGGCATCTCTCACCTGCTGCTTGTTGGTCAGGTTGATCTTGACCCCGCCGACATCGGATTTATGAATGATGTCCGGGGAGAGGATCTTCATGGCAACCGGGAAACCCAGGCGCTCGCCGATCTCCACCGCCTCGTCCCCGCTGCGGGCAATTCCTCCCTCGGGAACCACGAAATCGTAAGCTCCCAGAATGGCCTTGGCCTTTACCTCGCTCACCTGCAGGCGCCCGGTGCGCACGTGCTGGCTGATGATGCGCTCTACCCGCCGGCGGTTTACCGGGAAGCGCGTGACCACCCGCTGGGGCCGGCGCTTCCACTCCACGTAGTCCACCATCGCCCGAAGGGCGCTGACCGCCCGCTCGGGATCGGGGTAGTCGGGAAGGCTCTGCGCCACGAGCTCGGAGCGCCCGGGGAGCACGTCCTGCCCGCCCATGAAGACGGCCAGAATGGGCTTCTTCCCATCGTGGGCCTCGCCGATGGCGCGGGCCGTCTCGGCCGGCTTGGTCATGGCCTGCGGGGTCAGGATCACCATGACGGCATCCACCGTGTTGTCCTGCAGGCTGGCTTCTACCGCCGCTTTGTAGCGCTCGGGGTCGGCGTCGCCCAGCACGTCGATGGGATTCCCGACACTGGCGGCGTCCGGCAACTTCGCCTTGAGCGCCGACGCGGTGAAGGAATCGAGCGAAGCCACCTCCAGCCCGGCGTGCTCCACCGCGTCGGCGGCCATGATTCCCGGGCCGCCGGCGTTGGTGATGATGGCCACCCGGTTCCCTCCGGGAAGGGGTTGGGTGGCAAGCGCCGTGGCGAAGTCGATGATTTGCTCAAAAGAATCGGCGCGTATGACCCCGGCCCGCCGGAAGGCGGCGCCGTAGGCGATATCGGCCCCGGCCAAGCTGCCCGTGTGGCTGGAGGCCGCTTTGACCCCCGCCGTACTGGTGCCCGACTTCAGCACCACCAGCGGCTTCTTCTCGGCGACGTTCTCGGCGACCCGGATGAATTCGTCACCCGAGCTGATGCTCTCCAGATAGGCGACCAGCACCTTGGTCTCCTCGTCGTCGGCGAGGGCCGCGAAGAGATCCACCTCGTTGATGTCCGCCTTGTTGCCGATACTCACCAGCTTGGCCAGTCCCAGACTCCGCTCCGCGGCGAAATCCAGCAGCGCCGCCAAGAGGGCCCCCGATTGCGAGACCACCGAGATCCCACCCTCTTTGGGAATTCCCTCGGCGAATGAGGCATTGAAGCTATGGTGGGTGTTGATCACGCCCAGACAATTGGGTCCCAGCATGCGGACCCCGCGGTGACGCACCATCTCGACCAGTTCCTCTTCCGCGCGCGCCCCTTCGGCTCCGACCTCTTTGAAGCCGGCGGTGATGACGATGATCGATTTGGCCCCGGCGTTGAGCGAGTCGCTGACGGCTTCCTTGACGAACTTCTGAGGAACCGTGATCACGCTCAGTTCGACCGTGGAGGGATACTCGTCCAGAGCCTTGTAGGCCTTGATGCCCAGGATGTCGCCACCCCTGGGATTGACCGGGACGATGGTACCGTCAAAGCCGCCGTTCACTAGATTGCTCATGACGGCGTAACCCACTTTGCCCGGAGTGGCCGAAGCTCCGATGACGGCTACGGTCCCGGGGGTAAATAGCGATTCGAGCATTCCCTGCCTCCTGGTCGGTCTATCCTGGCCCTTTGCAGACAGGCTTTCGTCCTAGTCTTTCCTCGCCGAGGTCCGCGTACACCCTATCAGCCGAAGCCGGTTCTTCCACCCAAAAATCTGCATTGGCCGCCCAATTAAACCAAAAGGTCTAGAGGCCGACGAAAGGTCTAGAGGCGCCGCCGTCTAGAGGCGCCGCCGCCGCCAAAGGTAGGGGCCGAGCAGGACCAGGACGCCCGCCAGGATCAACACCATGGGCCACATGAACCGCAGTTCGGTGAATCCGCTGAGCCCGATGATCAGTTCGAAGAAAGTCAAGAGAAGCAGAAAGAGAACCATGCCGAAAAGGACCAGGGAGATTCCCACCCGATGACTGGCCGGCCGGATGCTCACCCGTCCATAGATCATCAGTCCGGCTCCGACCGCGGTCGGCGCGACCAAAGTCCACGCGTAGGCCCAAGCCTGCCACTGACCGGTCGCGTTCAGGAGGAGAAGGATCACCCCGGCCATCGCCACGACGCTGCCGGGGACGGCGAGTCCCGCCAACAGACGTGCGGAAAAGGCCAGGGTCAGAAGAACCAGTCCCGGCACCAAGACCCACAGCGGCCAGAGGCGCGAGGTCAGGTCCAGACCGAAGATATTGGAGAGCAGGAAGGCCGCGCCCAGCACCGCCAGAAAGGCGCCAAGCACGATCTCCAGGTATCGGGTGGCGCCGCGCCTGGCCATCAGAGACTCTGCAGGTCCGCCAGCACCTTCGCGGCGTGTCCCTTCGCCTTGACGGCGTGATAGGTCTTCTCGATCAGACCGTCCCGGCCGATCACGTAGGTGGAACGCTCGGCCTTGCCCGAATCTCTGATCACGTCATAAAGACGGATCAACTCCCCTTCGGGATCCCCCACCATGGCAAACGGGCCGCCCTTCTCGCGGGCGAACCGCTCCATCACCTCGGGCCTGTCGGCCGAGACGCCCACTAACTGGGCAGCCTGGGCATGGAACTCGGGGAACAGTTGGCTGAACTCAACCGTTTCGGTGGTTCAGCCCGCGGTGAAGGCCTTGGGGAAGAAATAGAGAACTACCCGTCCCCGCTGCAGCAACTCCGCCAACTCCAGAGGACCGGCGGTGCTCTGGGTGGTGAAGTTCGGAGCCTGGGAACCAACCTCGAGCATGGCCTGCCTCCGATTTGCCGAGATTCAAGAGATACTGCCCGATAGGTAGCCGGGCGGGCGGGCCGACAAACGCGAGGAGGCCGGCAACCCTGCCCCTCGGGGCGTCGCTGGGTTAGGTGCTGCGCCCGGCGGCCTCCGGAATCAGCCCTCCAGCATTTCGACGAACTCCCGGAACAGGTAGTAGCTGTCGTGCGGCCCGGGACCCGCCTCCGGATGATACTGCACGCAAAAAGCCTTCTGCTCGGGCACGCGCAGGCCCTCGACCGTCCCGTCGTTCAGATTGAGATGGCTGACTTCGACCGGGCCGAATTCCGAATCGAGCACCATCTCTCCTGGTTTGATGGCGGAGAGGTCCTCTCCCCTCTCGAGCGTGCGGGTCACCGCGGCCGGAGGCTCCACGGCAAAACCATGGTTCTGGCTGGTGATCTCGATCGCGTCCCGCAGGTAGTTCTTCACCGGATGATTTATGCCGCGATGGCCGAATTTCAGCTTGTAGGTGGCGAGTCCCAGGGCCAGCGCCATCAGTTGGTGACCCAGGCAGATGCCGAAGATGGGGACCCGGCCGAAGAGATGGCGGATGCAGTCGACCGCGTACTCCACGGGAGCCGGATCGCCGGGCCCGTTGGAGAGAAAGACCCCGTCCGGTTCGAGTGCCAGCACCTGCTCGGCCGTGTAGGTCGAGGGCACCACGGTTACCGTGCAACCCACTTCCAGCAGATTCTTGAGAATGGAGCGCTTCATCCCGTAGTCAAAGGCGACGACGTGATGGCGACCGCCCGTGGTCGAGACCCGGTATGGCTCCGCGCAGGTCACCGCATGGACCAGGTCCCGGCCGGACAACGAGGGGTGCTCGCGGGTCTCCTCGAGCAGTCCCTCGAGAGACAGGTTCTCGCCGGCGGCGACGCAGGCGGTCATGGCCCCGTGCTCGCGGATTCGCCGGGTGAGCGCCCGGGTGTCCACCCCGCCCACGCCGACCACACCTCGCTCCTGCAACCAGTCGATCCAGCCCTGCGGGCAGTTGTGATTGTAGTTCGTGTTCTTCACCTCGCGGACCACGATGCCCTGGGAGTGCACGCGATCGGATTCCAACAGGTAGTCCGAAGCCCCATAGTTGCCGATCATGGGATAGGTGAAGGTGACGATCTGTCCGTAGTAGGAAGGATCGGTGGTCACTTCCTGATAGCCGGTCATCCCCGTGTTGAAGCAGATCTCTCCGAACACCTTGCCCGGCGAGGCGAAGCCGAAGCCCCGAAAAATGGTGCCGTCCTTGAGGATGACGTAACCCGGTAGCTCGTTACGGTACATCCGGCCTCCTAATCCCGCTCGCCCGCGGCGCGGGCATCCTGGAGGCGGGACGCGCTCAGCCGCCGGGCGCCTGCAACGATGGTCTCTTTGATCCTGCCCTGCATGGGTCTCCCCAGGAAGGCCGAATTACGGCTCTTGCCGGCCAGGTCGCCCTCGGTGAGGGCCCACTCTTCGGCCAGGTCGATCACGGTCAGATCCGCGACGGCCCCGACTTCCAGCCGGGGAACGGGCAGGCGCAGGGCCTTGGCCGCCCCCGCGGTCATGGCCTCCACCAGCCGCTCCAGGGATAGTTCGCCGGGGGCAACCAGGCCGGCGTACAGGGCGGGGAACGCGCTCTCCAGCCCCACCGTGCCGAAGGCGGCCTGCTCGAAAGGCACTTCCTTTTCGTGCGGTGCGTGAGGCGCGTGGTCGGTGCCTATACAGTCAACCCAGCCCTCAGCCAGACCCCGGATGAGCTCGAGGCGATCGGCCTCCGAGCGCAGCGGGGGGTTCACCTTTAGATTCTGATCGAAGGAACGCACCTCTTGGTCCACGAGGAGCAGGTGATGCGGGGTGACCTCGGCCGTGACCGGCAAACCGGCCTCTTTCGCCAGCCGTAGCCGCGCGAGGCTGGCCCCCGCCGAGAGATGCTGCAGGTGCATCGGTGTGGGCCGCTTCCCCAGCCGCTCCGCCTCGGCCGAGGCGTAGGCCAAGCCATCGAGGGCCTGACCCAGCGGGCCGGTCTCCGCCACCGCGGGAACCCCCCGCAGCCCCAGACGCGCCGACCAGGCTCCCTCGTGCATCACGCCGTCAAGCGCCGCGCTCGAGTCCTCCAGGTGAAGCAGCAGGGGGCGATCACAGTCCCGCAGGTAGCGGAGGGCGTGCAGCAGCAAATCGGTGTCTTTGACCGGGTGTCCGTCGTCGGAGAAGCCCACCACTCCCGCGTCCAGCAGTTCTCTGAGTTCGGCGAGCTCCTGCCCGCGCAGGCCCCGGGTCACCGCGCCGACCTGACCGACGCGCACCCAGGCGGTTTTCTGCGCCTGTTCGAGCACCCAACCGACCAGCGGCCCACCATCGACCACGGGGTCGGTGTTGGCCATGGCCACCACCGTGGTGAATCCTCCGGCGGCCGCGGCCCGGCTGCCGGACTCGACATCTTCCTTGTACTCGTACCCCGGCGTGCGCAGGTGGACGTGCGGATCGATGAAGCCGCAGAACACGTGGCAACCCTCCAGTGCGGCGAGGGTCTCCGCGCCCTGTCTCTGCGAGGCGGAAGGATCGAAGGCAGCGATGCGGCCGTCTGACAGCAGCAGATCCGCCTGCCGGTCGAGTTCCGTCACAGGATCGAAGACGCGGACCGCGGGCAGCAGCAGGGTCTCGGGGAGGATTTCGCGACAGGCCAGACGGGGACCGAGGACGGACGCCGTCCGCGGTCTTCCCCGCGGCGAGGTTGGGGTGCTCACGTGGGTTTCCTTTCGGCCTCTCAGGACACGTTTAAAGGCGGGCCTTATGGTACCGTGCCCGAGGACGATGTTCTACTCTTTCGCGAGTGGCCGGGGGCGGAACCCGGGTAGGGATAGGGAAGCGAAAAGGAGGCCCGTGTGAGCAAGACCTGCTACAACTGCGGCACCGAGAACGCCGAGGCCAGCCAGTTCTGCCGCAACTGCGGAGCGGATCTGCGCAGCGTCGGGTCACTGAACCGCACCGGAATACAGGGCGGCCAGTCGCAGGAACGCGTCCTTTGGGACAACGGCCACATCCAGGTCACCACCGAAGCGGTTCTGATCGGCATGAACACCGACGAGCCCGACGTGGTGCCGCTGGACACCATCTATGAGGTAAAGGTCGAGGAAGGCTGCGTCCACCTCTTGGTCAAGGACGGGGACGACCAGCAATGCCTGCTGGACAACCCGGAGGAACTCGCCGACCTGGTGCGGGACCAGATGTGCCGGCCGCGGCTAACCCAGCAGCGCCAGCATCCCGACGACTCCCGCTAGGCGGTCGCCTAAGCCGGCGACGAGGTGTAGGGCGACAGGATTCCCTCCGGGATTTCGGGGGTAGCCCACCTGTGAGTGGCACTTCACCCGGGGGGATTTGAGATGCACCCACCAGCCGGCCTACCCCGCACTGCTCTTCTCCTGTTTGACTTCTCCCGCGGGCGGCAGGCCCTGCTTTCCGTGACCCAGCCCGCGCTCGGAGCGCTGCTGGCCGCGGGTGGCCTACCCTCGTGGAGGGTGATCGGGCTCGGCTTGGTCGCCGCCGGTGCGGGTTTCTTGAGCGTTTTTGCCGCCAACGATCTCTACGACCGCAGGGCGGACGCGGTCGAGGTCTCCCTCCGGGCCGGCCGTCCTGACGCTGGACCCTCCGCCAAGTCCTTCGACGTGGACGTGGTGAGCGTTAGACATCCCCTGGCGACCGGTCAACTGCCGCTCTGGCTGGGGATCACCTGGGTCGCCGGCCTGGGACTGGCCGGCTTCGCCGCGGCGTGGGCCCTCCGTCCCCTCTGCGCCCTGGTGTTCCTGGCCTGCAACCTGTTGGAGTTCATCTACTGCTCGCTTCGGAAGCGCTCCTGGGGCAAGACCATTCCCGCCGGCATCATGGTCGGCCTCGGGGGTCTCGCCGGATGGTTCGCCGTGGCCGGGCCCAGTTGGGGGGCGCTCGCCTTCTTCCTTTTGCTCACCACCTGGGAGATCGCCGGACGCAATCTGTCGAACGACCTGGCCGACCTCTCGGGAGACGGAGCGGTGGGCATCACCACGGTGGCCACCATCTTCGGTCCAGCAACCTCGGCCAACTGGATCCTCTTGGGAGCGGTGGCCATGCCCCTGCTCGCCGTCCTCCAGCCCGGTGGGCTCCTGCTCCGGCTCTCGCTGGCGGCCGGAGCGGTTGCGCTGATGACTGTCCCCGCCCTGCGGCTGAAGCTCGCCACCTCGGAAGCCCAAGCGCAGATGTACTTCAACCGGGCGAGCCTCTACCCCGCGCTCGCGTTTGCCGCCGCCGCCATCACCCTGTCTCTCGGGGTCTAAGGAGATCTGGGGACGGCTTGGGGCGAGAGCCAAAAGATCCCCAATACCTGCGCATGCTCTTCGAGCGAAATGCGCAGAGCTACGACCGCGTCAACCCGCTCCTCAGCTTCGGCCAGGTCCGCCTCTGGCGGCGAAAGCTGATCGCTCTCCTCGAGTTGCGGGCAGGCGAGCGGGTCCTCGACGCCTTCAGCGGACCGGGCGACCTGGGGCGGCGGGCGCTGCCTTTGGTGGCGCCGGGAGGCACGGTGGTTTTTGCCGACCTCAGCCCCCGCATGCTCGCCCAGGCGGCGCGGCAGGCCCCCGGGGCCGCGCTGTCCGCGGAAACGCACTTCGTCACGGCCGATCTGCTCGAACCCGGAGGATTGCCCGAAGAGCTCGAGGCGCCCTTCGACGCGGTGCTCTACGGCTTCGGCCTGCGCTACACCGCAGACCCGGCGCTCGCCCTCCGCCGGCTGGGCGCTTTCCTTCGCCCGGGAGGCAGGCTGGGACTGCTCGAGTTCACCATGCCCCCGGCAGCCAAGTCCCCCATCGACCGGCTCTCCCGCTTCTACTTCCGCCAGATTCTTCCCGGCCTGGCCCACCGATTGACCGGGGAACGCGAGCTCTACGAGTACCTCCGCGATTCCTCCGGGGCGGGGGAATCACCGGGCGGGATCGCCCATCTGCTGCTGGGAGCCGGACTCGAAGTTCAGCGCTTGGAAACCCGCGTGGGCGGACTGGTTACTCTGGCGGTGGCGCGAAAGTAGGTATGCGACGGCCTGCAGTCCAAGTGATCGAGTTCACCTGCGCAGAGGGACGCTTCCCGCTAAGCGTCTTCCGGCGGTTCCCCCATTAGACGTTCGCTCCTCCAGATACGAACCACGCGTATCTGCTCCCGGTCCACACGATAGACGATCCGGAAGGGCGGCTGGACGAGTTCCCGCAGCCACGGCAACTCGAACTCGGGTACGACTCTCCCGCTCTCAGGAAATTCCGCGGCATGTTCTAGTCGGCGGAAGATATCAGCAACCACATCCGCCCCTGCCTCGTCGGCAGACTGGGAGGCGTACCAATTGCGGATCTGGCGAGAACTCCATGCCCTCGTCGAGATCGGCGAGGCCCAGCACCACGGCCCGCATGAATTCCCGCTCCTCCTGAGCGGCTTCGAAGTCCGCCAGGCCCTGAACCACGGCCACTCCCCGTCCGTGGCTGGTCAGCAGGACGGGCCGCCCGGTTTCATCGGCCCGGCGCACGACCTTGCCCGGGTTGAGCTTGAGGTCCCCAAGGGGAACGACATCCTCGGAAAACTTGACGGGACCAGACATATGGACCTCCAAAGAGTGCCAGAATAGTGGTGCTAAATATAGCACCGAAAGAGGTCATTGAGCCGACGCCGATCAAGCTTCTGACCTCTGGTGAGCCGCCGCGTAGACCGGCGCGGAAGGCGCTCCCCCAAAGTCCGGGGCACCTGCTGGCACCTTCATTGGCGCTCCACCGAAGGAGCAATCGCAACCGTCTACTCGCCCCGGCTGCTGAACGCCAGCTCGTCCTCTTCTTGCGCCGACGGAACCAACACGTGGTAGAGAATCGCCATTCTCAGGGCCAGACCGGACTCCACCTGCTGCAGAATCAAGGAGCGGCCGTGGTCGGCCAGGTCCGCGGTCAGTTCGACGCCCCGGTTGATCGGGCCCGGGTGCATGACCCATTGCTCCGGGCGCAGGTCGTAGGGGGATAGCCCCCAAACCCGGGAGTACTCGCGAAGGCTGGGGACCGGAGGCACCACCCCCTTGGCCCGCTCCATCTGCATGCGGAGCAGATAGACCACATCGACGTCTTCGAGCGCTTCGAGATCGTAATGGACCGGCACGTCCCAGGCCTCGATGCCCGGAGGCATCAGCGTCGGCGGGCCCACCAGGCGGACGTCCATGCCCATCTTGCGGAAGCCGAAGATGTTCGACCTGGCGACGCGGCTGCGCAGCACGTCGCCCACTATCGCCACCTTGAGCCCGCGAAGCTCGCCCACGGTGCGGCGCAGGCTGTAGATGTCCAAGAGACACTGGGTCGGGTGCTCGCCGGCGCCGTCTCCGGCGTTGATCACGCTCGCGTTGGTGTAGCGGGTGGCCATGCGCGCCGCTCCCACCTGGGGATGGCGCATCACGATGATGTCGGGCCGATAGCTCTCCAGGGTGAGGATCGTGTCCTTGAGGCTCTCTCCTTTGGAGACGCTCGAGGACGAGCCCTTGATGTTGATCACGTCGGCCGAAAGGCGCTTGCCGGCCAACTCGAAGGAAGATTGGGTGCGCGTCGAAGCCTCGAAGAACATGTTGATCTGCGTGCGGCCGCGCAGGGTGGGAACCTTCTTGATCGGCCGGCTGGCGATCTCCAGGAAACCGTCGCTGAGCGCGAGGAGATTCTCGATTTCCTCGGCGGAGAGGTCGTCGATCGAGATCAGGTCCAAGCTTCCCCCTTAGCCTTTTTCGAGAATGACTTCGTCCCTGCCGTCGACTTCTTGCAGCAGCACGGTAACACGCTCGCTTCGGCTGGTGGGTACGTTCTTGCCCACGAAATCGGGGCGGATGGGAAGCTCCCGATGCCCGCGGTCGATCAGCACGGCGAGGCGGACGGCGGACGGCCGGCCGTAGTCGAAGAGGGCGTCGATGGCGGCGCGAATGGTCCTGCCGGTGTAGAGCACGTCGTCCACGATGACGATGGTCTTGCCCCCCACGTCGAACGGCAGGCTGGTGGAGTGAACCATGGGCTGATCGTAGGCGGGGGAAGGCACCCGGGTGTCGACGTCGTCCCGGTAGAAGGTGATGTCGATGGAACCCGTGAGCGGCCGCCGCCCGGTGAACTCCTCGATGAGTTCCACCAGCCTGGCTCCCAGTTCCACCCCTCGCCGCTGGATGCCCACCAAGGCAAAGTCTTCGTCCGCCGGCACCTGCTCGATGATCTCGTGGGCCATTCGGGTGAGCGTGCGCTTGAAGCGGTCCCCTTCCAAAAGGACCTTGGTGGTCACGCCCTCGACCGGGCCCGGGGCCTCGTCGGATTCGTCTATCTGCTCGTGTCGGTCTGCCTGGTCGTTCATGGAGGCGATTCTAACAGGCGGCCCGGGTCGTGCGCGTCCCCGCCGAAGTCCCCGCCGAAGTCCCAGCCGACGACCAGGCCAGATCAGCAGAGGGGAAGTTCCGCGGCCTTGCCGTCCAGTTCACCGGCAGCGTCGCGGTCGAGCAGCCAGCGAACCTGAGGCCCCAGGAGCATCACCCTGGTCGAAGGCAGCGCCTCGTCGCACTCTGCGAGCACGCGATGCGCCGCCTGCGCCTTTCCCGCGCCGGTTACCAGGAAGAGAATCCGCCGAGCCTGCCGGAAGGCGGGCAGAGTCAACGTCAGCCGGCGGTGGGCCCCGTGCTCCTCGGTCGCGACCACCCATCTTTCGCCCTCATCCAGGCCGGACGAACCGGGAAAGAGCGAAGCGGTGTGGCCGTCCTCGCCCATGCCGTTCAGGGCGATGTCAAGGGGTAACTCCCCTCCCCCGCCCAGGCCGCGCAGAATTTCCTCGTAGCGGGAAGCTCCCTCTTCCGGATCGAGCTCACCGGGCATGCGGTGGAATGCGGCGAAGGGGCGGTCGAGCAGACCGGTTCCGGCTGCCATTCCATAGTTGCTGTCGGGATGATCCGGAGGCACACAGCGTTCGTCGCCCCAGATCAGATGCACGGATTCCCAGGGAACCTGCCCCTCGTACGGCGCCGAGGCCAGGACGCTAAAGAGGTTCCGGGGCGTGCTGCCGCCGCTGAGGGCGACGACCGCCCTCCCCTTGCGCTCGACATCCGCCCTCAGCCACTCGGCCAGGGTCTTGGCCGCGGCGGCCGTCACCGCTTCGGAGTCGGGAAGGACACGCACGGTGATGGGCCCTCGTCCGGTCACGGCCGAACGATTCTGCTGTTCCATGCAGCGCTCCTAATTCCGGTCTGCTCCAGAGAGAAGCTCGTTCCCGGGAAACACGGCCAGGTCGGTCGCGATCGAAAAGGCCAATTCGTAGACCTCGTCGTGCACGCCCCTGCCCAGAATTTCGCAGAGCAGCTGATCTTCGGTGGGCATGGGGATCTCGAGAGTGCGCACCAAGTTCTGCCGGTGCCCCGCCCAGAACCAAGCGGCGCAAATGCAGGATTCGCCTTCGCGGTTGATGATCAGGCAACGCTCCTCTTCTTCCCCGCCACCGGAGGTCTGCTTCGCCGAATCCGCATCCGGCGCCGACATCTTGAATTCCACCACGCCGCCGAATGCGCAGGGCGGGGCCGACATGGGTTTCAGACGCAACCGCAAAGGGGGCCGGCCGGTCTCCCGGCGCAGTCCCAGAAGCAGATCGCCGTCTTCCCTGCGCCAGCCGGCGCCCTCCGGCATCCAGCCGAGCAGGGCACAGAGCCACCCGGCGAGAAGGAGAGCCCGGGCCACCGAGGTCGGAGGAAGTTCCACATGGCCGAGACGCTCTCCCCCGGCCTCCTCGGCCTGAAAGCCGATCTGCACCTCGGTCGCCTCTGCCAGGAAGTCCCGCCGGGCAGGATCGTCAAACGGCTCGGCGATCAACTCTCTCCAGGGTTCCAGCCGCAACCAGCTGAGATCCTCCATGCTGAAACGGCGCTGCTTCGAGCGAAGCTCGTTTCTGAGGGCCGACCACTGGCGGCCCAGGGAGGCGACGCCGGCAGAATCGATCACCAGCCGATCCGCCAGAGAGCTCAGCCGGGAGAATAGCTCCGAGCCCACGTCCGGCTCCCCCGGCCACCAGAGCACAACCGGAAGATCGGGAACCAGCAGCGGGACCACTGCCGCCTCGGTCTGAGCAGGCTCCACTCCGCCGGCGGGGACGGTGACCTGCTCCCAGCAGACCTGCCTGCCACCCTGCCGACCGCGGTAGCAGGCCGCCGTTATCCACGCGGGCAACTCCGTCTCGGCGTCGCCGTCGGGCGGCTCGTCCAGAACGACGATCACCCGGGCCGGATGGCACTGCGCCAGCCGCGCCGCCACCTCTCCGATCTGCTCCCCGGCTCTCTCCCCCCCCGCGTAGACCATCAAATTGTGCTCGCGGATGCGAAGCACACCGGATCCACCCCGCTCGGCGGCCTCGTCGGTGGTGTCCTGCCAAAGGGCGTTCAGGTCCTCCTCCGCGCGGGTGACCGTGGTGCGGCGAGAACTTCCCAGCACGAAGACGAGTTCCGCGTAGTCGCCGTTACCGGTCGGGTCGCCGGGCGGCTGAAGCTCGTTTCCCCGGTCGCGGCTCACATCCGCCAACTCCTGCCATCCCTCTGCAGAAGCGCTTCGGATTCCCGGGGCCCCCAGCTGCCCGCGGGGTAGAGGAAAGGCGGCTCGGCCTTCTCCGAAGCCCAATATTCCAGAATGGGGTTGACGAAGCTCCAGGCGGCCTCCACCGCGTCACCCCGGGTGAAGAGCGTGGAATCGCCGAGGAGCGCGTCCAGCAACAACCGTTCGTAGGCGTCGGCAATCCGCGCCCCGAAGGCCGTCCCATAGCGGAAATCCATGCTCACCGGGTGCACCCGGATGGCAGCACCCGGAGCCTTGGAAGCAAACCGCAGAGTGACCCCTTCTTCCGGCTGTATCTGGATCACCAGGATGTTGGGTTCGGCGCCTTCGGCGGAGTTGCCGCCGAAAAGCGCGAGCGGTGGCTGGCGGAACTCGACCGCGATCTCGGTCAGCCTGCGGGGAAGCCGTTTTCCGGTGCGCAGATAGAAGGGCACACCCGACCACCGCCAACTGTCGAGGTACAGCCGAAGCGCGACATAGGTCTCCGTCATGGACTCCGGGCTTACCTGTGGCTCTTCGCGGTACCCCGGGACCCCATGGCCGCGAACGTAACCGCCGGCGTACTGGCCGCGGACGACGTTTCGCGCCACCTGAGTGCCGGTCACGTGGCGCAGCGCGCGCAGCACCTGCACCTTCTCATCGCGGACCGGATCGGCGTCGAAGACCACCGGTGGCTCCATGCCCACCAGAGCCAACAACTGAAAGGCGTGGTTTTGAATGATGTCCCGGAGCGCGCCGGCTTCTTCGTAGTAGGAGGCGCGGTCCTCCACCCCCAGCTCCTCGGCCACCGTGATCTGCACGTTGTCCACGAACTGCCGATTCCATACCGGCTCGAAGATCGTGTTCGCGAAGCGAAGGACCAGGATGTTCTGGACGGTTTCCTTGCCCAGATAATGGTCCATCCGGTAGATCTGATCCTCGCGGAACCACTCGCTCAGTTCCTCGTTGAGGTCGCGCGCGGACTCCAGGTCGCGGCCAAAGGGCTTTTCCACCACGATACGGACCCAGCCCCGGCGGCTCCGCCGGCCGGACAGCCCCGCCCGACCCAGGCCCTGGATGATGGGCACGAACGCGGTCGGGGGAACGGCGAGATAGAAGAGCAGGTTGCCCGTGCCCACCTTTTCCTCGTCCAGTTCGCCCATCCGGGTCTGGACCTCGTCGTAGAAGGCGGATTCTTTGAAGCTGCCGGAGAGGAAGTGCAGGCGCTCGGAGAAGTCCTCCCACACCTGCGGAGTCAGCTCCTCGCCCAGATACTCGTCGAAGGATCTGCGCACCACCTCCCGGAAAGCCTCGTCGTCCCAATCCCGCCGCCCGGTGCCGAGGACGACGAACCCGCCGGGAAGCGCCCCCTCCCGCGACAAGCGGTAGAGCGAGGGCAACAGCTTGCGTTGCGCCAGGTCGCCGGATGCGCCGAAGATGACCATGACCGCGGCGGGAGGCGTCCTCCGCGCCGTCAATCCGGCCCGCAAGGGGTTCTCGTTCAGGAGCCCTCTCTCCATAGAATCCCCCCTTTTCTAGCGGGACTTGCCCTCCGCCATCTGCCGCCGCTTTTCCTCGACCGCGCGGTACATCTCGTCGTGAGAGTCGGCGAAGGCCTTGACCCCCTCGACCTCCAGTTCCGCGGTCACCTCTTTCATGTCGATGCCCGCCTCGGCGAGCGCTTCTAATCGCGACTGCGCTCCGTCCACGTCTTCGAGCACCGTGTCCCCGCGCACCTCGCCGTGCTCGCGGAAAGCGTCCAGGGTGTTCTGCGGCATGGTGTTGACCGTATGCGGACCGATCAGCTCCTCCACGTAGAGCACGTCGCGGTACTCCGGGTTCTTGGTGCTGGTGCTGGCCCATAACGGACGTTGCATCCGGGCCCCGGCGGCGGCCAGACGCTCCCAGCGCTCTCCGGCGAAGGTCTCCTGGAAGGCCTGATAGGCCAGCCTAGCGTTGTCCACCGCGGCGTGCCCCTTGAGGGACTGCAGAAGACGGCGGCGTTCCTCGTCCTCGGTTTGGGCAAGCTTCTCGTCCAGGCGCTTGTCGACCTTGGTGTCCACCCGGCTGACGAAGAAGCTGGCCACGCTGCGCACCGACGCCGGTTCCGGCAGGTCCTCACCGGCTTTCCTGCGCTCGATGAGCTCCTCAAGCCCGGCGAGGTAGGCTTCCATCACCTCGCGATAGCGATCGATCGAGAAGATCAGGGTGACGTTGATGCTAAATCCCCGCGAAATGGAGTGCCGGATGGCCTCGACTCCCTCGGCGGTTGCCGGGATCTTCACCAGCACGTTGGGCCGGTCGACCAGAGAGCGCAGGCGCTTCACCTCGAGCAGGGTCTTGTCGGTTTCGAAGGCCATCGAGGCCGGCACCTCGATGCTGACCCAGCCGTCCAGGCTGTCCGTCTGGTCGAACACCGGCTTGAGCACGTCGGCCGCCATGCTTATGTCCTGCACGATGATGGTGTCGACGATGCGGTCGGTGGAGATCTCGGTGGGGGCGAGTTCCTCGATGGTGGCGTCGTAGTGGTCGCTGCCGGCCACGGCCTTTTGAAAGATGGTGGGATTGGAGGTCACCCCCACCACGCCGTCCCTCTCCACCATCTCGCCGAGCCCCCCGGAGAGCAGCAGGCCTCGTTCGATGTTGTCGTACCACACACTCTGCCCGAATTCGCGCAGAAGGAGCAGTGGGTTATCCGCCATGACGATTCACTCCCGTACCTTGAGATTCACTCGCGTGCCTTGAGATATTCCTCTTCGATCTCTTTCACCTTCTCGAGCCGGCGGACGTGCCGCTCCTCCCCGGAAAAACTTGCTCCCAGGAAGGCGCCGACCAGTTCCTTGGCCAGCTCCGGGCCAATCACCCGCGCCCCCAGGCAGAGCACGTTGACGTCGTCGTGCTCCACGCCCTGGTGCGCCGAGTAGCAATCCTGCATGAGTGCCGCGCGGATCCCGGGAACCTTGTTGGCCGCTACGCATGCCCCCACGCCACTACCGCAAATGACCACTCCACGCTCGACGCGTTTTTCGGTGATCGCCCGCGCCACGGCGTAGGCGTAATCCGGATAGTCGCTGGGCAGGTCGTCGAACGCTCCCAGGTCAGAAACCTGGTGTCCCTGGTTCGTGAGGTACTCCGCGATCAACTGCTTTAGGTGGAACCCCCCGTGATCGGCTCCGAGCGCGACCCGCATCGCCGCTCCTTTCCCGTCGCCCGGCCCGCCCTAGCCCATAACCGAGCGGGCGGCCTGCACGACGTGTTCTGGGCTTATACCCAACTTGGCCAAGGCGAGCCCCCCGGGAGCCGAGGCGCCGAAGCGGTCGATCCCCACGATGGCTCCGCGCTCCCCCACCCAGCGCTCCCAGCCAAAGGGTGAGGCCGCTTCCACGGCAACCCGCGCTGCCGTCCCGGGCGGCAAAACCTCATCGCGGTACTCCTGCTCCTGCTGGGAGAACAGCTCCCAACTGGGGAGGGAAACCACGCGGGCGCCGATGCCTTCCCCCTCGAGCTGAGCCCGCGCCTCGAGGGCGACATGGACCTCGGAGCCTGTGGCGATGAGAATTACGTCCAGCGCTCCGGTAGGGCTGTCGGCGAGCACGTAGCCGCCCTTCAGCACGCCCTCCGCCGAGGCGTAGACATCCCGGTCCAGCGTGGGCAGCTTCTGCCGGGTGAGCGCGAGCAAGACCGGCCCATCGCCCCGTTCCAAGGCCACCTTCCAAGCCATCGCCGTCTCCGCCGCGTCCGCCGGCCGCAACAGGACCATACGGGGCATTGCCCGGAGCGAAGCCAGGTGCTCGATGGGCTGGTGAGTGGGGCCGTCCTCGCCCAGTCCCACGCTGTCGTGGGTGAAGAGGAAGATAGACCCGGCCCGGGAGAGGGCCGCCAGCCTGATCGCGGGGCGCATGTAGTCGGAGAAGATCAGGAAGGTGGCGCCGTAAGGGATCACACCACCGTGCAGCGCCATGCCGTTACAGATCGCCCCCATGGCGTGCTCGCGCACCCCGAAGAACAGGTTGCGGCCCTCGTAGGAGCCCGGCTGAAAGTCGGCCATGCCCTCGAGGTAGGTGTTGTTCGAGGCGGCGAGGTCGGCCGAGCCGCCCAGGAGGAAGGGGATTTTCTCGGCGATGGCGTTCAGCACCTTGCCGGAGGCCTGCCGACTGGCCATGCCGCCGTCCTCCGGGGAGAACTTGGGCAGCGATTCTTCCCAACCCGGGGGGAGCCGGCGCTCCTGCGCCTGCTCCCAAAGTTCCGCCAGATCGGGATACTCCTCCCGGTAGGCGGAGAAACGCTTCTCCCAGTCTGTGTGCGCCTGGCGGCCGCGCTCGGCCGCGGCCGCATAGAATTCCCTGACGCCGTCGGGGACCAGGAAGGTCTCATCCTCGGGCCAACCCAGGTGCCGCTTGGTCGCCTTGACTTCGTCGCCACCTAGCGGAGAGCCGTGGGCCGCGGCGGTATCCTGTTTCGCGGGGCTGCCGTAGCCGATATGAGTGCTGACCACGATCAAAGAGGGCCGGTCCGTCACCGACTCGGCTTGGTCTAGGGCCTCGCGCAGTGCCTGCAGGTCATTGCCGTCGTCCACCTTCTGCACGTGCCAGGCGTATGCCTGGAAGCGCTGGGATACGTCCTCGGTGAAGGTTTGCTCGGTCGAGCCATCGATCGAGATCTTGTTGCTGTCGTAGAGATAGGTCAGCTTGCTCAACTGCAGGTGCCCGGCGAGTGAAGCGGCCTCGTGCGAAATACCTTCCATCAGATCGCCGTCGCTGACGATCCCGTACACCCGATGGTCCACGATCTCGTGGCCCGGCCGGTTGAAGGTGGCCGCCAGCCAGCTTTCGGCCATCGCCATCCCCACCCCGTTAGCGAAGCCCTGACCCAGCGGCCCGGTCGTGACCTCCACACCCGGAGTCAGGAAGTTTTCCGGATGCCCCGGGGTCTTGCTCCCCCACTGGCGGAACTGCTGCAGGTCCTCGAGTTTGAGGTCGTACCCGGTCAGATAGAGCATGGAGTAGAGCAACATCGATCCGTGCCCGGCGCTCAGCACGAAGCGATCGCGGTCGGGCCAGTTGGTCGACCCCGGATCGAACTTCAGGTAGCTGGACCAGAGCAGGTGGGCTATCGGCGCCGTGCCCATGGGCATGCCCGGGTGTCCCGAGTTGGCCTTTTCCACGGCGTCCACCGCAAGCATGCGGATGGTGTTGATCGCCTTCTCGTCGAAACTCATGTTCTCCAGACTGGTCACTTATCTCTCCGTCCTCAAACCATTGTCGCGGTACCCGTCAGACCTTCCCAACGCACCAGTTCAGTACTCACCGCAATCTCGCTCGCCCCTTCGGCTCCCCCCGGCACGCGCCTACTCCCGGATGCGCCGACCCCCGCCAGGGGCCTGCCTACTCCAGGATGCGCCAACCGCTCATCACGGCCGCCCGCCTGAGCCCCGCCCGCGGACGCACCGCCACCGGTTGGCCCACCAGCCGCAGGAGTTCCAGATCGGTATCGTGGTCGGCGTAGGCAAAGCACTTCTCCGCACGCGCGCCGCCGCCTAGCAGGCCGGCGGCCACCGCCGCCTTCTCGGCCCCGTAGACCGGTGAGCCCAAGACCCGCCCCGTAAAACGCCCGTCCGCCACCTCGAGATCGGTGGCCACGAATTCTTGGACTCCCAGCCTCCGCGCGGTCACCTCGACCAGAGGCGTGAAGGCCGCCGAGAGCAGGACCACCCGCCGATCGGCGCCCAGGTGGCGCTCGAGTTCGGCCAGAACCGGGGGGAAAAGCCTTGGGGCCAGCCTTTCCTCAAAGAAATCCGCCATCAGGCCGCCGACCTCCTCCACCGTCCGGCCGGCGAACAAGACCGCCCCCCGCTTTCGGGCCTGGTCGTTGGCTTCCACCAGTCCCAGTTTGTAACCCAAGAACCAGAGGCCCGTGCCCGCCAGAAACCAGCCCGGTACCAGGCCGCGGGTGCGCATGAAGGCCACCAGCATCTTTTGTGTCTGCCCGGCGACAAGGGTCCCGTCGAGGTCGAAAAAGGCGATCGGCCGCGGATCGCCGGTCAAAAGCCGGCTCCTCCCGGGCGCCCGAGAAGCGGAGGGCCCGCGCGGGGTCTCTCTGGAATTCGTAAGGCGCCCGTCGTCCGTCATGGCATACACCATACCCGGCGGGACCATCGCTTCCCCAATCGAAATCAAGGCTCCGTCCCGGGGCCGTCCCAGGCCATGCCCCCCCGACCGTTTCCCCCAAGGCTCCCAGCGGGAAGATTCTCCCAATGGTGGAGAGGCTCGAGGAGGCGACGCAGCGCATCGGGCAGGAGTTGTTCGGTTCATTGCCGGACAGGCGCCCGCCGCTCTGGCGGCCCGAAGGCTGGCGCGAGCGTCTTCTCGAGCAGGCAATGTCCGACGAGGACTTCAAGGTCCGGCTCTTCCGCTTCGTGGACGTGTTCCCCACCCTCACCGACCGCGAGGCGGTCGCCGAGCACGTCGAGCAGTACTTCCCGGCCAATGGTGAGGGGTTTCCCCCGGCCTGGATGCTCCGCCTCTCCCGGCCGGGAAGCCCGCTCTCGAGTCTTGCCGCCGGGTTGGTGAGCGGACAGGTGCGCTCCATGGCCGAGAGGTTCATCGCCGGGCGCGACGCGGAGGCCGCCTGGCCCGCTTTGAAAGACCTGCGTCGGCGGGATATGGGCTTCACCTTGGACGTGCTGGGCGAAGCCACGCTGAGCGAGGTCGAGGCCCGCCGGTACCAGGACCGCTATCTGGATCTCTTGGAAGGCCTCTCGCGACGCGTGGCCGAGTGGCCGGCCGTCCCCCTGCTCGACCGCGCCCCCTGGGGCGACATACCCCGGCTGAACCTCTCCCTGAAGGCGACGGCGCTCTACTCTCAACTGGATCCCGCCGATTTCGAGGGCTCCCGCCGGGCGGTGACCGAAGCTCTGCGGCCCATCTTTCACCGGGCGGCCGCATCCGGCGCCTTCCTCAACCTGGATCTGGAGCAATTCGCCTATCGTGACCTCACCGAGGCGATCTTCCAAAATCTGCTGTTCGAACCGGACTTTCGCAGCTATTCCTCCGCGGGCATCGTGGTCCAGGCGTATTTGCGCGACTCCCGGCAGCACCTGGAGGCTCTGCTCGCCTGGGTAAGGCGCCGAGGCACCCCGATCACCGTGCGCTTGGTAAAGGGGGCCTACTGGGACTACGAAACCGTCATCGCCGCCCAGGAACACTGGCCGGTGCCGGTCTTCACCGAGAAGCGCGCCACCGACGCGCGCTTCGAGGAATTGACCGACTTTCTGATGGAGCATTGGCAGGAACTCCATCCGGCCATCGCCAGCCACAACGTGCGCAGCCTGGCCCACGCCATGGCCTGGGTGGAAGAGGGACACGTTCCCCGCGACGCCGTGGAGATCCAGATGCTGCACGGCATGGCCGAACCGGTCAAGGAGGCCGTGGTCGCGCGCGGCTACCGGCTGCGCGAGTACGTGCCCGTCGGCGAGGTGGTTCCGGGCATGGCCTACCTCGTCCGGCGCCTGCTCGAGAACACCTCCAACGATTCCTTTCTCCGCCAGTCGCTCGTCGAACACGAAGAGCAACAAATTCTGCTGGCCTCCCCCCGGGCCACCGCCGAGACCGTAGAGCGGCCCCCGGCGAGGAAGAGAGTCGGAGCAGGGCGGCGTCCCCGGACCGACGCAGGCGACCCCGTCCCTCCCGGCCCCTTCGTCAACACTCCGCACGCGGATTTCGCCGTCGAGGGGAACCGCCGCGAACTGCAGGCGGCCCTGGAACACTGGGCCGGGCTTCCCCCGCAGCATCATCCGCTGATCATCGCGGGCAAGGAGCGGAAGAGCGAAGCGCTGATCCACTCCCACAACCCGGCCGATCCCGCAGAACGGCTGGGCTCGGTCGGAAGCGCCTCGGTGGAGGATGCCGATGATGCCGTCGAGGAGGCCCGGCGTCGGTTTCCCGAGTGGCGCGCCACCCCGCCGCAGGAACGGGCGGCCGTGCTCTTCCGGGCCGCGGAGATCTTGCGCAGGCGCCGCTTCTACCTGTCTGCTCTCGAGATTCTCGAAGCGGGCAAGCCCTGGCGGGAAGCCGATGCCGACGTCACCGAGGGCATCGACTTTCTCGAGTACTACGGCCGCGAGATGCTGCGGCTGGCCGAGCCCCAAGCGCTGCACGACGTCCCCGGCGAGTGGGATTTCTACCTCTACGAGCCGCGCGGGCCCGCCGCGGTCATCGCGCCCTGGAACTTCCCGCTGGCCATCCTGGCGGGAATGACCAGCGCCGCTCTGGTGGCGGGAAACCCGGTGATCATGAAACCGGCCAACCCCACGCCCCTGATCGCCTGGGAGCTCTTTCGCGCTTTTCGCGAAGCCGGCCTTCCCGAAGGGGTGCTCGCCTTCCTGCCGGGGCCGGGGGCCTCGGTCGGGGCGCACCTGGTCAAGCACCCCCACATAGAAGTGATCGCCTTCACCGGCAGCCGCAGCGCGGGCCTCGAGATCCTCGCCCAAGCCGCCCGGGTCCGCCCCGGCCAGAGCGCGATCAAGCGCGTGATCGCGGAACTCGGAGGCAAGAACGCGGTCATCGTGGATGAGGATGCCGACCTGGACGTCGCCGTCGAAGGCGCGCTGACCTCGGCCTTCTTCTACAGCGGGCAGAAGTGCTCCGCCTGCAGTCGCACGATCGTGGTGGGGAAGGCCTACGATTCTTTCGTCCCCCGCCTGCTGGAGGCAGCGGCCAGCCTGAAGATCGGCGATCCGCGCGACCCGGCGGTGAAAGTAGGCCCGGTGATCAACCAGGAGGCGCTCGACAAGATCCACGGCTACATAGAGCAGGGTCGGCAGGAGGCCCGCCTGGCCCTGGCCGCTCCGGCCCCCGCGGGAGGCCACTTCGTCGGTCCTCACGTCTTCGTCGACGTTCCCCCGGAGGGCATCATCGCCCGGGAAGAGATCTTCGGACCGGTTCTCTCCATCTTCCGGGCGCAGAGTTTTGACCAGGCGATCCGGATGGCGCTCGACTCGGAATACGCTTTGACCGGGGGGCTCTATTCGCGCAGCCCGGAACACATCGAGCTCGCCTACCGCGAATTCCGGGTGGGCAACCTGTACGTCAACCGGGGCATCACCGGCGCCATGGTGGGCAGGCAGCCGTTTGGGGGATTCAAGCTGAGCGGCGTGGGTTCCAAGGCCGGCGGCCCGGACTACCTGCGCCAGTTCCTGGAGCCGCGGACCATCACCGAGAACACCATGCGGCGGGGCTTCGCCCCTTCCTGAGCCCTAAGCCCGGCGCAAGGCTCCGAGGATTCTCTCCAGCTCGGCGGGAAGTTCCGACTGCACGCTGAGCTCCTCCCCGGTGCGCGGGTGGCTGAGCCGCAGGCTGTGGCTGTGCAGAAACTGCCGCCCCAGGCCAAGGGGGTCCCGGCGCGCGTACACGGGATCGCCGGCCACGGGGTGGCCGATGGCCAGAAAGTGCACCCGAATCTGATGGGTGCGGCCGGTTTCCAGGCGGGCCTCGATCAGGGTGAAGTCCCCTAGCCGCTCCAGGGCACGAAAATGAGTGACCGCGGAGCGGGAGCCGCTGCCGCCGACGGTCATGGTCTTGCGCCTGATGGGATCGCGCCCGATGGGGGCCTCGATGGTGCCGGTGGGATTGGCGAGGTCGCCGTGCACCAACGCCAGGTAGCGCCGGTCGACTTCGCGCCCGCGGATCATCTCCTGCAGGCGCCGGTGGACCGCCGGAGATTTGGCCACCATCATCAGACCGCTCGTGTCGCGGTCGAGTCGATGCACGATGCCGGGACGAAAGTCCTCACCCCCGGAGATGCCGCGGCCGGCAAGAGCGTTGACCAGGGTGCCGGAGCGGTGACCTTTGGCCGGGTGAACCACCATGCCCGCGGGTTTGTCCACCACGAGCAGCCATTCGTCTTGGTAGGGCACCCAGACGGGGATGTCCTCCGCCAGGAGTTCCCCGGCGTCCGGGTCCGGGGCCCCCTCTTCGGCCCCCTCGAGCCGGACCGCCTGCCCTGCCTCCAGCCGGAAGCTCTTGGCGCGAGCCATTCCGTCCACGGTGACCTTGCCGGCGTCGATCAGTAAGGCGGCCTGCGAGCGGCTGCCCGCGGCGTGGCGGCCGACGAAGACGTCGAGGCGCACGCCTTCCTCCTCCGAAGCGACTTCAAGCAGCATGCCGATCCGGATCAGTCTCGATAATCGGGGTCGTCCGGCAAAGCCGCATCCGCCCCCGGGTCGGGGTCGTCCGGAGCGCCCGGGGCACCCGAGGCCGGGGATCCGCCTTCGTGATCCGTCTCCCCCTGGCGCGGGGGAAGAAGAATACCGGTCGCCACCAGGGCCACCCCCGCCACGATGAAGACATCCGCCAAGTTGAAATTGGGCCAGTGGGGGAGCCGGATGAAGTCGGTGACCTCGCCCGAGCCAAGGCGCTCCACCAGATTCCCCAGGCTGCCGCCCAACAACAACCCTCCCGCGATCCCCGCTAGACGGGCTCGGGTCTCGAGGGCGATGTAAGCCAATATCACGATGATCGAGATCACCGGGGCCGCGATGATCAGGGCGCTCTGCCCGGCAAACAGACCAAAGGCGACACCGGTATTCTTCACGTGCTGCAGACCGACGCCGGGAAGCAATTCGTGAAAGACGCCAACGTCCAGGCGGGCCCGCACCAGAGCCTTCAAGGCGAGGTCGGCGGTGAGCGCGGCCAAGAGGGTGGTTCCCGCCAGCATCCATTTGAGAGAAGGCCGGCTCGACTCCTGCAAGATCAGGATGGGCCTTGGGTCGACGCCCTCCCTCACCCCCGCTCCAGCTTGCGCTCACATTCGATACAGAGATTGGCGTAGGGCACCGCTTCCAGACGGGCTTCGGTGATCTCCTTGCCGCAGTTGTCGCAGGTGCCGTAGGTGTTCTCTTCGAACTTTTCCAATGCCCGGTCTATCTTGCCCAGCATGCGCTTGGCGTTGTCCTCGAGGGACAGGTCCATTTCCCGGTTCTGCATGGGGTTGGCCGCGTCCGCCATGTGCTGGTCGTACATGTTCTCCTCGGTCGCTTCTTCCATCGACTGAGAGAACTCCTCCTCGAATTCCTGAATCTCGTTTCGAAGCCGCTCCCGCTCGGATTCCAACGATTCTTTGATCCTGTCTCGGTCCATGTGGCTTGCTCCCTCTAGGCCTTCCCGACCAAGGTCGCCAGTCTTTTCTGGAGCTCGTCGGCGGGCAACCCCCTGACAAGCACCACCTTATCTCTAGAAGTATGCCCTGAGTGAAGGGCCAGGTAATCCGCGGGCAACTCGAGCCAGTCGGACAGCGCCGCAAGCAGGAGTTGGTTGGCGCGGTTGTCGGCGGGCGGAGCCGCCACCCTCACCTTCAGCCGGTCGCCGTAGACCCCCTGAACCCGGGTCTGCTTGGCCCCGGGTGACACCCTTAACCCCAGAAGCAACCCGTCGCCGGAGACCTTGATGGTCAACGAATGCACGCCCGAACCCGGATCCTGCCTGCGCGCCGCCAACGCGGGTTACCACTCGAACTCGCGGCTCTCCTCACGCGCGAAGAAGTCCTCCGGTTCCTCATCCTGCTCCTTCTTGCCGAACAAGAAACGGCGCACCCCGGAGTCGCGGCGGCCGGTGCCGTTCTCGCCGGATTCCTCCTCGGCGGGGCCCTCCGCGGTCCGATCCGGGTCGAAGGGCTCCAGAGGCTCGGGCTCTGCTGAATCCTCCGGACCGGCCTCTGGTGCCGGGGCCGGGGCCGGGGCCTCTTCCTCCTCGTCTGGCGGCGGGCTCGAGTCGGCCGGCGCGGCCGGGCCGGACAGAACGGTCGGCACAGACGGGGCGACGTCAGGGTCCAGGTCGCGAAATTCACCCTCGCGGAGGAAGGACGGCGTCGCCTCCGGCTCCCCTGCCGGAGGTCTGACGGACGGCGCCTGAGGCGCGGATTGGGCGGAAGCTCCCTCTTCCCCCAGATCGCGTTCCACCTGTTCCACCAATCCCTGGAACTCGCTCCGCTCGCCGGAGGCCTCGTCTTCGGTCAGCAGATTCAGGTGAGCTTCCAGCAGAGAGCGAAACTTGAAGCGGAAGTCCTCCTCTATTTGGCGGAGCTGGATCAGAGCCTGCTGCACCTTCTGCTTGTCGGTGTAGGACTGGTTGACCAGATCGCGGCCCTTGAGTTCCGCATCCTTGAGGATCAGTTCGGCTTCCTTGTGGGCGTTGGCCTTGGTCTCGTCGGCCTGTTGCTGAGCCGAGACCAGGGTATTTTGCAGCGTCTCCCTCAGGCTCTCGTACTGCTGGACCTGCTGCTCGAGGCGCTCGATCCGCTCCTGCAACTCGATATTCTGCTGAAAGACCCGCTCGAACTCATCGGCCACCTCGTCCAAGAAAAAGTCCACGTCCTCGTCCGAGTAACCCCTGACGGCGCGGCGGAACTCCTTGTGCCGGATGTCCAGGGGAGTCAACTTCATCGTCCCTCCTGTTTCTAGAAGGCGCCCACCAGGGCGTTCCTAATCATGAACAGAACCAGTATGGCTACTATCGGACTTATATCAACGGCGCCCATGGTGGGAATGAAACGGCGGAACAGCCCCAAGTAGGGCTCGGTCGCCTGATAGAGGAACTCGTAGATCGAGATCACGAAGTCGTTGCTCGGGGTGGGAAACCACGAGAGCAGCACCCGGATGATGATCAGCCAGTAGTAGATGGAGATAATCGACGAGATCAGTTGAATCAAACCTGCTGTCCTCTCTTAGAGCTCGCCTGCCCGCCGCTCGGCGGCGCGCACCGCTTGAAGCAGGGCACCCCGCACGCCCCGGTCTTCAAGTACGGCCAGAGCGGCAATGGTGGTGCCGGCAGGAGAGGTTACCCGATCTTTGAGCGCCGCGGGGGATTCCGAATTATCGAGCAGGGTGCGGGCGGTGCCGAGGGCCATCTGCTGAACGAACAGCCGGGCGACCGAACGGGGCAGTCCCGCGCCGACCCCTCCGTCCTCGAGACCCTCGAGAACCAGCGCAAGCATGGCCGGGCCGCTGGCAGCCACCGCGGTGACCGCATCGAACTGTGATTCCGGCAGCACCGAAACCGCGCCCAATCCCTCGAACAGCCCCAGAAGACCGGTGACCCCCTCGGTCGACGTGGAGGTTTCGTGAGCGACCGCCACGACCCCCGACCCCGAGGCCACCGCCAGGTTAGGCATCAGGCGAAAGAGCACGGGCTCGGGACCCGCTGCCGCGCGGAGACGCTCCAGGTCGAGACCGGCGGCAACCGACACCAGGGTCTTTTCGCGCCCGAGTTCAGGACGCAGTTCCGCGAGCATGGCTTCCAGATCCTGCGGCTTGACCGAGAGGATGATCACCTCGGCGCCGCGGACGAGTTCCGGGGCCGAAGGCGCCACCTCGATCTGACCGCCGGCGCCGCGGGCAAGTGCCTCGGAGCGCTCCCCGACCTTGTCGTAGACCGTGAGGCGCAGTTCGGCTTCTTTGGTAAGAAGCAGGCCGTGAGCCAGAGCCGAGCCCATGTTCCCCGCGCCTATGATCCCCACGTTGGTCGTCAACTGCGCACCCGCCTCCTACTCTCGCCCATTGGACCGCGGGCCGCGCCCCTGGGAAAAATCGCCGCGTTAGAACTGGTTGAAGAACCCCTTCTCCACCAGACGCTGCCGCTCTTCCGCCGAGACCTCGACATTCTTCGGCGTGAGCAAGAACACCTTGTCGGCCACCCGCTGCATTCCGCCATTTAGCGCGTAGGTCAGCCCACTGGCGAAGTCGATCAGCCGCTTGGCGAGCTCGGTCTCGCTGCCCTGCAGATTGAGGATCACCGGAACGTCGGCTTTGAACTTGTCGGCGATGAGTTGAGCATCATTGAAGTTCTTGGGCACGACCAGATGCACCTTGACCGGCTCCGGCTCGCGCTGCTTGGGAACCGGCCGGATGTTCTGCGTGCGCTGGTTGCGGAAGCTGTCGTCCCCTCCACCGGAGTAGATGTCGTCGAACTCTTCCGTCATCCGGCTGCGTCGGCGGTTGGCGCGCGATTCCCGCTCCACCTTCTTAACGTTCGGCCGCTCCCGGTACGATTGCTCCAGCTCTTCGTGAGGCGCGAGAGTCTCCTCTTCGTACAGCTCGTCGTCCTCCTCGGCAATGCCGAAGTAGACCAACGTCTTGTGCCAGATATCGCCCAGGGCCATCCGATCCTCCTTAGTCAGCGAAGAGAGCGCTTCCCACCCGCACGATGGTTGCCCCCTCCTCGACCGCCACCTCGTAGTCGTTACTCATCCCCATGGAAAGCTCGGTGAGGGAATATCGGGAGGCGAAGGCGGGGGCGAGCCGATCCCTCAGCTCGCGTAGGACACGAAAAACCGGCCGCGCCTGCTCCGGGTCTTGCACCAGAGGAGCCATCGTCATAAGGCCGGAGATGCGAACCTGGTCATAGCCCGATGCCTGCTCCAGGAAGGCCTCTACATCGGCCGGAAGCATACCATATTTGCTTTGCTCCCCGCTCACGTTGACCTCCACCAGGGCCTCGACCCCAGCTCCCTCAGACCGCTTGTCGAGTTCCTCCAACAGAGCGATCGTCTCCAGCGAATGAATCAGCCTCACCTTTTCCACGACCCGCTTCGCCTTGCGTCTTTGCAGATGACCGATGAAGTGCCACTCAAAGGCCTCTCCATAAGTCCTCCACTTCTCCTCCAAATCCTCCGCGCGGTTCTCGCCCACCAGGCGGATGCCCGCCTCGAGGAGCACGGCCATTTGCTCCGGGGCCACATACTTCGTCGCCGCCAGCACCCGCACTTCCCCCGGCGAACGGCCCGCCCGGGCGCAGGCCGCAGCGATGCGGCCCTCCACTCGGGACAGATTGTTCCGTACCTTTTCGCTGGACAGCTTCGAAAATCCTTCCCGCGGAGGCGTCATGTCCCGCTCCACCAGGCAAGCGCTCCTTGGCGGCCGGTCCGGGGCCCGTCGCGGCGGTGCGAGTAGAAGAGCTCGGTTTGGCAGGAGGTGCAGAGGCGCGGATTGATCACCTGGGCCGGCAGGACCCCGATCTCGCCCAGCGCGGCCTCCGCGGCGCTCCACAGGTCGAGGCGATCGCCTTCCACGGTCCGGCTCCCGTAGCGCGCGGCAAACCGCGCCCTCAGGTCCGCCCCCACTTCGTAGCAGCAGGGCCCGATGCTGGGCCCGATAAAGGCCAGGGCCGGAGGCCCGGTCATGGCCCTGGCTCCCTGTTGGATCACGCCTTCGAGCAGCCCGCGCCAGCCCGCGTGGACCACGGCGGTGTCGACCTCGCCAACCAGCACCACGGGGACGCAGTCCGCGAACAAGAGCAAAGCGGCCGTGCCCCGGTCCAGGTCGGGATGGACCACCAAGCCGTCCGCCTCGGCCATCTGCTCACGGTGCTCGGCCGCGCCGACCACCCGGGTGCCGTGCACCTGGCTCGGCGAGATCAGGGTGAGGGCGGAGTGCCCGGCCCCGCGCTCGGTTTCGCCGTCGACCCGCTCGAGGGCGCGCCGCAGACGAGCCAGGTTCTGCCCGACCGCCCCGGGATCGTCGCCGGTCTTGGTGCTGAGATTCAGGGAAGCGAAAGGAGGATCGCTAACTCCGCCAAGCCGCGTAGTGAAGGCCACGCGTAACTTTCCCGGGAGCCGCGCGAGAAGCAGGGGAACGCCTGCGGACGTCTCCAGCACCAGCCGCCCCCCGGAGCGATCCTCCAGCGAGCGGTCCAGTCCCGCCAAGGCCCTTCGGGCAGTCGCCACGTCCGGCGGCGCACCTCCGGACGGGCTCATTCCGGGCCTCGGCCCATTCCTGGGCCTGAGCCCATCCACGGTTTGCTCAGTCGCGGTCGCGCAGGAACGAGGGGATCTCCAGGATGTCCTCGTTCATCTCAAAAGGCTCGGGCTGCGCCGGCGCGGACTCTCCGGTCTCCGACGCTTCACCCTCGGGCTCGCGCTCCACGTGACGCCGGTCGAAACCGGTCGCGATCACGGTGACGCGCATCTCGTCCTTGAGATCGGGGTCGATCACCGCGCCGAAGATGACATTGGCCTCGCCGTCGGCAGCGCCCGAGATGACCTCTGCCGCCTCGTTGACTTCGAAAAGGCCCATGCTGTCGCCGCCGGTGATGTTGAGCAGGATGCCGGTGGCCCCTTCGATGGAGGATTCCAGGAGCGGCGAGGAGATGGCCGCCCGTGCGGCTTCGGTGCCGCGATTCTCGCCGCTCGCCACACCGATTCCCATCAGCGCCGAGCCGGCGTTGCGCATGATCGTGCGCACATCGGCGAAGTCCAGATTGATCAGTCCGGGGACGGTGATCAGATCGGTGATCCCCTGGACGCCCTGCCGCAGCACGTCGTCCGCGACCTTGAAAGCCTCGATGATCGAGGTGCGCCGTTCGACCACCTGCAGCAACCGGTCGTTCGGGATGATGATCAGAGTGTCGACCTTGCGTGAGAGGGCCTCGATGCCACCCTCTGCCTGGGCGCCTCGCTTGCGGCCCTCGAAGGTGAAAGGCTTGGTGACCACGCCCACCGTGAGGGCGCCCAGCTCCCTGGCGATCTCGGCGATGACCGGAGCCGCCCCGGTGCCGGTACCGCCGCCCTTGCCCGCGGTCACGAAAACCATGTCCGCGCCCTTGAGCGCCTCGCGCAGCTCGTCCCGGTTTTCCTCAGCGGCTTCGCGTCCCACCTCGGGGTTGGCACCCGCACCCAATCCGCGGGTGATCTTGCCTCCGATGTGGATCTTCACGTCGGCGTCGCACATCAAAAGAGCCTGAGCGTCGGTGTTCACCGCGATGAACTCGACGCCTTTAAGGCCGGCATCGACCATCCGATTGACCGCGTTGGTGCCGCCACCACCCACGCCGACTACCTTGATGACGGCCAGGTAACTCGAGCCGGTGTCATTCATGATGTCCGTCTACCTCCTCGAGGTCTACATCCGTGGACGGCTGCGTGAGCCAATCCTCGACCGCAAAACTCCAAACCCTTAACCTTTACTCTAGCCTTTGTCGGAAAGCACCAACTCTGGGTTGAGCCTTACTCGCGACGATATCACCTTTCATCTGGGCTTGGCCACTGGGCGTGAAGGCAACTGCACGTCAATGTAGGCCGGGGTTCCCCCGTCCCTCGAGTACACCTTCATAATCTCCAGGGCGACAATCAACTTTGGCTCCACCTCGCTGGGCTCGCCCAGCCTCAGCTCGGTGCCCGATTCCAGCCAAACCGAGAGGTCGCCCCCGGGGGTGACCGTCACCCGTTTCACCGGGTAGTCCGCCGGCCAGTTCGCCTCCAAAGCCCGAAGAGCCTCGAACGATCCCAGCACCAACTCGCTCACGTGCCCCCCGGCCTGCAGCTGGGCGGGCTCGGCGGGCACCAGCAGAGGCGTCGCCCCGGCTTCCGCCGGCGGGGAACCGCTCTTGCCGGCGAACCTCTCGAGGATGGTCCCGTCTCTCGCCACCAGCCAGTCTGCTTCCTTGCCCCTCACCCGGGCCCAGGGTTCGTGTTCTTCGAGTTCGACCCGCAGTAAGTGAGGCAGCCCGCGGTGCAGGGAGGCCGTGCGCACGTAGGGTATCGCCTCGAGCCGGGAGCGAATTTCCTCCAGGGGCAGAGTCAGGAGGCTCTCGTGGGCATAGGGGGCCAGTGCCTCGCGGACTTCTTCGGGCGCAACGTAGCGGGGCTCGGGCAGGACCAGTTCCTCCAGGGCAAACACGTCGGATGAGCGCAGCCAGAGAAAACCCATCACGGCCGCGACGGCGGCCGCCAGCAAGAGCAGGGTCCACCAGCCGAGAACATGCCGCCGGAGCCGACCGCCGGCGGCCGCTGCCCCTCCGGAAGACGCCCTCGAAGGCCGTCCCGCCGAACTTCCCCGGGCCGCGTTTGCCGCCGCACCGGTCACCTCGCCTGATCCCCAGCCCGCTGCCAGGGAAAGCCGGCGCCCAGGAGTCTGACCTCCGGATCAAGCGCTATCCGGTGCTTGGCCCAGACCGACTCACGCATGATGGTCATGAGATCGAGCGCGTCCCGGGTGGAAGCTTCATCCACGTTGGTGACGAAATTGGCATGGACGCTGCTGATTTGCGCTCCTCCCCGCCTGATTCCCTTGAGCCCCGCAGCCTCGAGCAGCCGCCCCGCGGCTTCGCCCTCGGGGTTTTTGAACGTGCTGCCGAAATTGCGGACCCCGCGCGGCTGGGTGCGCCGCCGGGCCTGCTGGAAGGTACGGTGCCGGATGAGAATTTCCTGCCTGTCGGCGGCGACGAGTTCCAGGCGCACAGCCGTGACCACCGCGTCCGCAGGGAGGCCGCAACGGCGGTAATGCCACTCCAGTTCGCCCACCTCCACGCGGTGCAGTCCCTCGGGATCGGCGATCTGCACATCGGTTATCACCTGCGCCAGACTGCTCCCGTGCGCCCCGGCGTTCATCGCCACCGCCCCGCCCACGCTCCCCGGTATACCGCAGGTGAACTCGAGGCCGCTCAGGCCCCGGTCCGCGGCCTGCACCGCCAGACGGGGAAGGGAAAGCCCGGCCCCCACCACCAAAGCCGGATGGGGATAGTCCTCCTGCAGATAGGCAAACTCGCCGCCCAGGCTGATCACCGCCCCGGGATATCCCTGATCGGCCACCAGAACGTTCGATCCGGCGCCCAGCACCGACCAACTCATCCCGGCCTCGCGCAGGATGGCCAGAGCCTCGACCAAGGATTCCGGATCGCCCGGGGTGAGCAAGACCTTGGCCCGGCCTCCCGAGCCGAAGGTGGTGAAGGGCGAAAGCGGCGCCCCGGGCCATACCCGCAGTTCGGGAACGGCACGCAGCCGGGCCAACAGTTCCGCAGAAAGGGGAGGCACGCGGAGCCTAAGTCGCCTCGAGGAAGCGCTCCCCGACCCGGTGAACGTCACCGGCGCCCATGGTCAGCACCAGATCCCCCGGCCGCGTCTGCGCCTCGAGGAACTCGACGATCGAGGCAAGCCGCGGGAGGTAGACCGCGGGCGCGTGCGGGTTCGCATCCAGGATGTCGTTGATGATCAGCTTCCCGCTGACCCCGGGCTGCGGCTCTTCCCGGGCGCCGTAGACATCGGTGACCACGGGGAGATCCGCCTCGAGCAGCGCGTCGGCAAATTCCTGGTGAAGATACCGGGTGCGCGAATACAGGTGAGGCTGGAAGACCGCCACGATCCGGTCCCAATCTCCCGTCCGCGCCGCCCGGAGGGTCGCTTTTAGCTCGGTGGGGTGGTGGGCGTAGTCGTCGACCACGCTGACCCCGTTACGCTCGCCTTTCCACTGAAAGCGCCGCACCGCCCCGCTAAAACCGGCCAATGACTCGGCCACCCGGTTGGGCGAAATGCCGAGCTCGACCAGCGTGGCAAAAGCCGCCAGAGCATTGAGCACGTTGTGCTCGCCGGGAATCGCCAGCTCAGCCGAGACCAAGCGATGGCCCCGGCGCCACACCTCAAAGCGGCTGCCGCCGTGGTCCAGCACCAAGTCGCGGGCTTCGTAGTCGGCCCCCGGAGTCAAACCGTAAGAGCACGTGGCCACCTCGACACCCCGGGCCAGATTGGCCAAGCGGGGATCGTCGCCCCAGTAGACCAGCATCCCGTCGGCAGGAAGGGTGACCAGGAAATCGCGGAACACCGCCTCGACGTCGTCCACGTGCAGGTAGTGGCTGTGATGGTCCAGCTCCAAGTTGGTGATCACCGCGACTTCCGGGCGAAGCAGAAGCAGGGAACCATCCGACTCATCCGCTTCGCAGACCACGAACTCACCCCAGCCGTGACGGGCGTTTGAGCCCAGGTCGTTGAGCTCGCCCCCGACCAGGAAGGTGGGGTCTTCGCCCGCATCGACCAGCACCCGGCTCATCATTGAAGTGGTGGTGGTCTTGCCGTGCGTCCCACAAACCGCGATCCCGCGTCCGCCCTCCATCAGCCAGCCCAGCGCCTGGGCGCGCTTGACCACGGGAAGACCCAGCCGATGGGCTTCTTGCAGTTCCTCGTTGTGCTCGGGGATGGCCGAAGAAATCACCACCACATCGGGTCGGTCGATGTTCTGTGGATGGTGGCCGATGGAAACCTTGATACCGGCCTCTTCGAGGAGGGTCACGTAACGGGAGGGCTTCAGGTCGGAGCCGCTGATCTCATGGCCGCGCCCTCTGAGTACGAGGGCGATCCCGCTCATACCCGCACCACCGATCCCGATGAAGTGAAGGCGCGGAAAACCGGCAAGCGAGGCGTTGGGTGGGGTGGTGGATTGAGTCATATCA
Source organism: Actinomycetota bacterium (assembly GCA_016278725.1). Classification (GTDB taxonomy): domain Bacteria; phylum Actinomycetota; class Thermoleophilia; order RBG-16-64-13; family RBG-16-64-13; genus Soudan-30. Next base: position 59,690 of record JADQBG010000001.1, on the reverse strand, counting down.
AGCCCTCGGGGGGCCGGCCAATTGTACTACCTGCTCGGCGATCCGGGTAGCCGCGTCCGGCCGGGCAAGAGCGAGGGCCGCCTCCGACATCCGCCGATGCGCCGTGGGCTCCAAGAGTTCATCCACAGCGGAGGCCAGCAGCGTCGAGGTCAGTTCATGGTCGGGGATCACCAGGGCCGCGCCCTCTTCCTCGAGCATGCGCGCGTTCTTGGTCTGATGATCGGCCGTGGCGAGCGGAAAAGGCACCAGCACGGAGGGAATCCCGCGGGCGAGCAGTTCCGCAACCGACCCGCCGGCCCGGGCCACGGCGACGTCTGCCGCGGCCAGCGCGGAGGGGAAGTCGTCCAGATACGGATAGATCCGGTAACGAGGATTGCGGTTCTCCCGGCGGTGCCGCTCCTCGAGCGCATCGAAGTTGCGGCTGCCGGTGACGTGGAGCACCGTGTACGGCGTGGGCTCTGCGCTAAAGGCGGCGAAGGCCTCCCGGTTGACCGTGGGGGCTCCCAAGCTGCCCCCGAACACCAGGACCACGGGCAGCCCCTCTTCCACCCCAAACCGCACCCGGCCCTCCTCCGGGACGGCCCTCAGCAACTCGGGGCGAACCGGCCGTCCGGTGAAGACAAACTTGCCGCCTTCGGCATGAGCGCCGGGAAAAGACAGGCAAACCCGGTCCACCAAGAGGCTAAGGATACGGTTGGTCCACCCCAGGTGGGCGTCCATCTCCACCGCCAGGCTGGGGATGCGCCTCAGCACCGCGGCCTCGGCCACCACCGGCCCGGAGGCGTAGGCTCCGACGCCTATGACGCAGGCCGGGCGAACTCGGCGCAGCGCCCGCCAGGCATCCCAGGCGGCCACGGGCAGGGAGAGGAGCGTGCGTAGCGTGCCCAGTCCCAGGCGCCGCTCGAAGCCGCGGATGCGCACGGGATGGAAGGGGTAGCCGGCCTTGGGGACGAGCTCCCGCTCCATGCCCTGGAGGCCGCCGCAGAAGTGCACCTCAAAGCCCTTCTCCTGGAGCACATCAGCTATGGCTAGGGCGGGGACGACGTGCCCCGCCGTGCCCCCTCCGGCGATCAAGATACGTGACATTGTCCAGCAATTCTTTCGGTTGGTTTGATGAGGCCGAGGGCGCTCCGGAAGCCACTTCCAGCGGGCAGTGGCGGGCCACGGACAAGATTATCCCAACAGCGGCAAGCACGACGAGGAGGTTGGTGCGGCCGAAGCTGATGAAGGGGAGCGGCACGCCGGTGAGCGGTAGGGCGGCCATGACTCCGCCCATGTTGAGCAAAGCCTGCCCCCCGATCAGGAACACGACCCCGGCCACCAGATACTTGCCAAAGGGGTCGGCGCAGCCACGCGCAATCCTCCAGGCGGAGAGCAAGAGCACGGCAAAGAGCGCAATCACCGCGGTTATGCCCAAGAGGCCGAACTCCTCGCCGATGATGGCGAAGATCATGTCAGTGTGGGCCTCCGGCAGGTAGCTGAACTTCTGCACGCTCTGCCCCGGTCCCACGCCGAACAGGCCTCCACTGCCGATGGCGATCAGCGACTGAACGATCTGAAATCCCGAATCCTGAGCGTCGGCGAAGGGATCGAGAAAGGCCAGGAAACGCTGCCGGCGGTAGTCGGCGGTGGCGATCATCAGCGCTGCGAAGGCAAAGGCGGTGCCGGTGAGCCCGAACCATTGGACCCGGCCCATCCCAGCCACCCAGAGCAGCCCCAGGAGGATCATCCCCACCATCACCGTGGTCCCCAGGTCCGGCTGAAACAGAATCAGCAGGCAGAGGCCCCCGACCGGGGGAACCAGCCGGAGGAACATGGCCGCCTGGTCGCCCCTGAGGATGCGGCGGCTCGAGAGGATGTGGGCCCCGAAGACGACGACGGCCAGCTTGGCGAACTCCGAGGGCTGCAGCGAGATGAAACCGAGCTCCAGCCAGCGGGTGGCTCCACCGGCTTCGCTGCCCACGCCGGGCACGCGCACCAGAATCAGCAGGAAGGCGGCAAAGCCCAGCCCCAGAAAAGCAAGCGGCCGCAGGCGCCGGTAGTCCAGGCGGGAGATGCCGAAGAGCAGGATGAGCCCGGCCACCGCAGTGATCGCCTGCTGCCTGAGGAAGTAGAACCCATCCTCGTTTTCGCGGAACAAGCCGACGATGGACGAGGCCGAGAACACCATCAGCAGTCCGAAGGCCAAAAGCAAAAGCACGGAGGCCCAGGTGAGCCGATACGCCCAGACCGGTTCCTGAGCCTCGGCCTGCTCTTCGCGCTCGGCGGTCTGCGCCTGCCGTTCGGCCGCGCGGGTTTCCGCCTCAGTTCTCAGTCGAGTCTGTCTCATGCCCTCTTCTCGAGATCGCGCACCAGTTGGACGAAATGCTCGCCGCGTTCCTCGAAGCTCCCATACTGATCGAAGCTGGCGCAGGCCGGGGCCAGCAGCACCACGTGACCGGGAAGCGCCCGCTCCGTCGCCCGAGCGACCGCGGTTTCCAAGTCGCCGCAGTCCATGACCGGCGGGACCTCGAGACCGTGGCCCTCGCCCGCCTCGGCCGCCACTTCGGCAAAGGCCTCCCGAATGAGCGGAGCCGCCTCTCCCACCAGGTAGACCCCCACGCAGCCTCCGCAGTTTCGCGCGATCGGCCGATAGTCCGAGCCCTTGTCCCGGCCGCCCAGGATCAGGTGGGTCCCCTCCGGGTATGCGCCCAGCGCCTTGAGGGTGGCCTCGACGTTGGTCGCTTTGCTGTCATTCACATACGAGATGCCCCCGACAGTTCCTGCCTGCTCGAGGCGATGCGGCACTCCGGGAAAGCTCTTCAGCCCCTCGCAAACGATCCCAAAATCGGCCCGGCGGGCAAGAGCAGCGGTTCCGGCAGCGAGCGCGTTCTCCAGGTTGTGAGGGCCGCGCAGAATCAGTTCGTCGACGGCGGGACCCGGCATCCCCAGCAGCATCAGCCGGCCCTCCTGCACCCATGAATCTATCTCTACCTGAGGCTCCAGCGAGAAGGTGAGCACGTTCGGGCCCGGCGGATGGTTGCGCAACTCCTGCACGAGCGCGGCCCCGTAAGGGTCGCCCACATTGACGACGGCCACGTCTCCCGGGCCCTGCCGGGCGAAGAGCTTCATCTTGGCGGCCACATAGGCTTCCATGGTGTGGTGGCGATCGAGATGGTCCGGGGTCAGGTTCAAAAAGACGGCGACCGCCGGGCGAAAGGCGTGCACGTCCTCGAGTTGGAAGCTCGAGACTTCCACCACAAGCTCCTCGGCCGGGTCCAGGCCGGCGCCCAACGAGGTGACCGCCTGGCCGATATTGCCCACCAGCCTGACCGAGCGGCCGTCATTTGCCAGCAGATGGCCCAGCAGCGCGGTGGTGGTGGTCTTGCCGTTGGTACCGGTGACCGCGACGAAGACATTGGGGAACAGGCGGAAGGCCAGTTCGACCTCGCTCCACACGGGGATCCCGGCCTCGCGAGCCCTCTGCACCAGCGGCGCCTCCCCGGGGACTCCGGGGCTCTTGACCACCAACTGAATTCCCTCGAGCAGGCGAGCGTCCTGAACGCCGGTCACCACCTCAACCCCGGACGCTTCCAGCCCGCTCAGATCCCCCAGAGCGTCCCGCGGTTTGCTGTCGGAAAGCACCACCGAGCGGCCGCGGCGCACCAGGGCTTTGGCGGCTCCCACGCCGGAGCGGCTGGCCCCCAAGACCAGAATGCGCCCGATTTCGTAAGGGAGTATTCCGCGTCCGCTGTCGGGCCCTCCCCTGTGTCGACCGGCCGGTTCCGCGCCGTCTTTCATGCCTGCCCCCCGCTCACAGACCCTGCGTTATGTCTATATAGAACACGGTGAATCCCGTCCCCGCGAGGATGGCCGTCACTATCCAGAAGCGGACGATGATCTTGGTCTCAGACCAGTTCTTGAGCTCGAAATGGTGGTGAATTGGCGTCATCAAGAAGACGCGCTTGCCGAAGACGCGGAAGCTGATCACCTGAATGATCACGCTCATGGCCTCGATCACGAAGATGCCGCCGATCAGCACCAGCAGGAACTCGGTGCCGGTGACTACGGCAAGCCCGGCCAAGGCGGCGCCCAAGGCCAGGGAGCCGGTATCCCCCATGAAAACGTCGGCCGGGAAGGAGTTGTACCAGAGAAAGCCCACGCAGGCGCCCATCAGGCTGGCGGAGAGAATTGCCAGATCGGGCTCCCCCCGGAGAAAGGTGATGCCGGTATAGACCAGCAGACAGGTGGCGACCGTACCCGCGGCCAGACCGTCCAGGCCGTCGGTCAGATTGACCGCGTTCGCCGTCCCCGCGATCACGAAGTACACCACCAGGAAGTAGACCCCGCCAAAGGCGATGGAGATATCCAACAGGGGCACGCGCACGGTGCTCTCCACTCCGGCAAAGCGGATGGCAACCCAGCCGACCAGTAGCACCAGCACCAACTGCATCAGCATCTTGGTGCGCCCGTTCAGGCCCAATGACCTGCGGTTGCTGAGCTTGGACCAGTCGTCCAGGAAACCGATCGCTCCCGAGCCGAAGGTGAGGACGAATACCACCACGCTCGGCGGCGTCTTTTCCGCAAGCAACAGATAGGGGACCGCGGCGGCCACCAGAATCAGCAGGCCGCCCATGGTGGGAGTGCCCGCCTTGGTGCTGTGGCTTTCGGGTCCCAGTTCCCGGATGCTCTGGCCGATCCCTTGCCGCCGGAGCCACTCGATGAAGTAAGGACCCGCCAGCAGCGAAACCAGCATGGCGAGGATGCCCGCGGCGAGGATCTCAGCCACGGGTCGAGACCCCGTTCGGGGCCGGCACCTTCCGGGCGAGCAACCGTTCCACCACCCGCTCCAGCCGCAACCCGCGGGAAGCCTTGACCAGAACCACGTCGCCGGGGCCCACGATCCGGGCCGTCTCCTCCGCGGCGTCGGCCGGATCGGGGACGTGGAGGCCCCTCCCTGCCGGAGCTCCTTTGCGGTAGCCGGCAAGAAGGTGCTCGGCCAGGGGGCCGACGGCAAGCAGAAGCTCCACCCCCAGCGCAGCGGCGCGCTCCCCCGTCATCCGGTGGTACTCCGGCGCGGAGGGGCCCAGTTCGAGCATGTCGCCCAGCACCGCCACGCTCCTCCCGCCGAGCTCCCGGGTCCGCGCGACCAGATGCTCGAGAGCGGCCTCCACCGCGACGGGGTTGGCGTTATAGGAGTCGTCCAGGACGAGGATGCCGGCGGCCTCGATCTCCTGACCCCGCGATCCGGAGAAGCCGACTTCGGCCAGTCCCCCCAGCACTTCTTCCAGAGGCATGCCGGCCGCCCAAACTGCGGCGGCGGCGGCTACGGCATTTCGCAAGCGGGCCGGGGTGGCCCAATCAACCTCAACTTCAGCTTTACCCTCCGGCCATTCGACCTCGAGTTTAGCCCTACTGCCGGAAGCCTCGAGCAAACGTCCACGGACGTCGGCGCGGCCGGGAGCGCCCTCTTCCAAGGCAAAACGCACCACTTCCCGGTCGAGACCCTCGAGCGCCTCCTCGATGAGCGCCGAGCCTTGGGGCACCACGGCCTTCCCCCCCGGGGGAAGCCCGTGCAACAACTCCGTCTTGGCCCGTGCAACCGCCTCCAGGTTTCCCAAGATCTCCAGGTGGACCGGTGCGACGCCGGTCACGACTCCCACATGCGGGCGCACGAACTCGGATAACTCGGCGATCTCCCCCAGGCCGCGCATGCCCATCTCCACGACCAGCGTCTGGGTCCGCTCGGTCAGCTGGAAGAGGGTCAGGGGAACGCCTATCTCGTTGTTGTAGTTCCCGCTTGTGGCCACCACCGCGCCTTGGCGCGCCGCCATCCCGGCGATCAGGTCCTTCGTGGTGGTTTTTCCCACGCTGCCGGTGATGCCGATGACCCGCGCGCCGCTCTTTCGTCGCACCTCCCCCGCCAGGGCCCCCAGGGCCCGGACGGTATCCTCGACCGGATAGAGCCGGTCTGCGGCCAAACCCCCGGCCAACAGCGAGGGGATTCTGGCAGAAGAAACCACCGCTCCTGCGGCTCCGGAACGAAAGGCATCTTCCAAGAAGTCGTGCCCATCGAAGTTCTCTCCGGAAATGGCGAGAAAGAGGTCCCCCGGGCGCACCTGCCGGCTGTCGATGGCCACCCGGGCAACCGGAGCAACGATTGCCTTCCTCCCGAGGGCTCTGCCGGCCTCTTTGGCGCTCAGTTCGATCACGGGGCATCTCCATACATCTCGACGAGACACTCCCTGGCCACCTCGCGGTCGTCGAAAGGAATGGTGCGGTCGCGGAATTGCTGGCCGCCCTCGTGTCCCTTGCCCAGAAGCAGCACGATGTCGCCGCGCTCGGCTTCGCGGATGGCGTGGCGGATGGCCAGCATCCGGTCAGGCTCGACAACGGCCTCCTGGGGGCGCTCCAATCCGCGGAGCACATCGCGGATGATGTCCTCGGGCTCCTCGGAGCGGGGGTTGTCCGAGGTGATGATGGCGACGTCGCAACCCGCCTCGAGCGCTCGGCCCATGTGCGGACGTTTGCTTTTGTCCCGGTCCCCGCCGCACCCCAATACACCGATGAGCCGCCCGTCGGAAACCGCCCGGACCGCGTCCAGCACGTTCAGCACCGAATCGGGAGTGTGGGCGTAGTCGACCAGCACGCTGAAGGGCTGCCCCGCCTCCACCCGCTCCATGCGCCCGGGCACCCCGGGAAAGCGACTGACCGAATCGAGCATGGCTTCCAGATCCAGCCCCAGCGAGATCCCCAGGCCCAGGGCGGTTAGGATATTGGCGATGTTGAAATCTCCCACCAGCAGGGTGAAAAGCGGGCGCTCGATCGCCTCGCCCCGCTGCAGAGGACGGCCCTCGTTGCGGCGCACCATGTCGGCCGCCCGCCCGCGAACCACCAACGTCCCCTGCGCGCCTCCGCCGTTCATCGTGAGGTCGCGCACGCTCAAATCCACGCGCTCGTTCCATGCCCCCGCCCCCGCCTGCTCGACGGCCTCCGCGGCCTCTCCTTCTTCCGAGAGGGGCCGGCGCGCGGAGAAGCTCAACAGCCGGTCGGGAGTCAATCTCTCTGCCAGGATTCGGCCGAAAGCATCCGCCACGTTTATGACGGCCGTCGGGCGGTTGCGGGCGAACTGCGGATCCAGAAAGAGCCGGCTCTTTGCCCCGAAATAGCTCTCCAGATCGCCGTGGAAATCGAGGTGATCTTGAGTCAGGTTGGTGAAGGCCACCGCCGAGAAGCTGATGCCGTGCACGCGGCCGAGGTCCAGCGCGTGCGAAGAGACCTCCATCACGGCGGCCTGGTCGCCCACGTCCACCATCATGGCCAGGTCCTGTTGCACGTCGACCGCTTCCGGAGTGGTGCGCTCGGTGGGGAAACTCACCCCGCCAATCCGGCGCTCGACGGTGCCCAGCATACCCGCCCTTCGCCCGGCGTCGGTCAGCAGAAAGGCGGTCAGGTAAGTCGAGGTGGTCTTGCCGTTGGTGCCGGTGATGCCCACCGTAGCCAGGCGGGCGCTCGGGTGCTCGTAGAGGCTCGAGGCCACCGGTCCCATGACCCGGCGAACCGACGGAACCAGCACTTGAGGCACAGGCAGGGGCAATTCGCGTTCCACGCAGATCGCCGAGGTCCCCCGGGAGACGGCATCTTCGGCATAATCATGCCCATCGTGCACCAGTCCCGGCACGCAGAAGAACAGGTGGCCCGGGCCGGCGAGGTCGCTTCTATAGGAAAGAGCGGTGACCTCGACTTGGGGATCGCCGATGATGCGGTTCTCCCCCACATCTCTGAATAGATCGGCGAGCTTCACAGCAGCGGATTCTAGCATAGGGCGGCCGTATTCCCGCCCGCAGAACCCTTTACCCCCGATCTGTTTCGGACGCGGAGAAGGGTGCGATCTCCAGGTGTTTCAAGGCGAAGTCGGCAATCTTGGAGAAGGCCGGAGCCGCCACGATGGACCCATAGTACTGGGTGGTGGGATCGTCGACCACCACGAGTATCACCAACTGCGGATCCTCCGCCGGGACCATCCCGACAAAAGACGAGATGTAGGCACCCTCTTCGTATCCTCGGGAATCCTCGCTCACCTTCTGGGCGGTTCCGGTCTTGCCCGCGACCACGTAACCATCGACCCGGGCCGCCGCCCCGGTCCCGTCGGTGATCGTAACCTCGAGCATCCGCCGCAGTTGGTCCGCCACCTCGGTGGCGATTACGCGGCGGCCTTCCGGAGGCTGATCCTGCCTGGCCAGGTGAGGCGGCATCTGCACGCCGCCGTTGGCGATGGTGGCGTAGGCGGTGGCCAACTGCAGGGGGGTAACCGACACGCCGTGCCCGATGGGCACGTTGCCGATGGTGGAGCCCGACCACTGGTCTTCTTCCAGCATCATGCCCGCAGCCTCCCCCGGGAAGTCGATGCCCAGGGGGGCCACGAAGCCAAAACGCCGGATCATCTCGATGAGGCGCTCCTTGCCCACACGCTGGCCCAGCATGACCGCCCCCACATTCGACGACTCGGCCAGGATCTCGGTCACCGTCAGATTGCGCACGGCGGGCACGTCGTGGGCCTCGTGTATCGTGCGGTCGGCGACCTCGATCGAGGGCCCGACTTCCAGGGTGGTCTCCGGCGTCACCAGACCTTCCTCCAAGGCAGCCGCCACGACGATGGTCTTGAAGGTGGACCCCGGTTCGAACTGATCGGTGACGGTGGCGTTGCGTCGGGTCTCGGCGTCCGCCTCGCCAAAGTCGTTGGTGTCAAAGAGGGGTACGTTGGCCATGGCCAGCACCTCTCCCGACTTCGGTTGGAGCACGAGCGCGGTGGCCCGCTTGGCCTCGTAAGTCTCCACCACGTCCACCAGGACCTGCTCGACGGCGTTCTGCATGTCCTCGTCCAGGGTGAGAACCAGACTGCCCCCTTCGACACCCTCCTGGTTCAGGAGCACTTCGAGGCTCTTGCCGAAAGGATCCCGGACTTCGTCCCGGCGCCCGCCTTCCCCGGCGAGCACCGAATCATAGTACTGCTCCACTCCGGCGAGCCCCACGTTGTCGGTCCCCACATAACCCAATACCTGCGGAGCCAGGGCGCCCCTCGGATAAACGCGCTTCTCCTCGGGATAGACCCCCACTCCGCGGATGCCCAATTCCGCAACCTGCTTGCCCACCTCGACTTCGACCTTCCGGGCGACGTAGGAGAATCCTGAGCGGCGGCTGAGGCTCGACTTCACTTCCTCCACCGATAGACCCAAAACCGGGGCCAGTTTCCCCGCGGCTTCGGCCGCGTCCTCGACCAGGTAGGGCGTGGCGTAGACGGTCGCCATCCGCTTCGATACCGCGAGTTCCGCGCCGTTACGGTCGTAGATCACGCCCCGCCGGGGGGCAATTTCCACGGTATGCACGTGCTGCGAAACCGCGCGGGTGCGGTACTCCTCCCCGTTGACCACCTGTAGCTCGAACGCGCGTCCGAAGAGAAGGAGAAGGACGAGGACGAAGAAACCGGTCGCGCTGAGAAGTCTCAGATTGATGCGCCGGCGGCTCATGCTCTTCCCGGAGCCTCCATGACGAAGAACGACCTAGTCATTCGCACTCCTGGGACCCAGGGACGCGACCACTTCCCCCCCGGGGCTGTCCGCCAGAATCAGATAGTCCACCTCGGGAGCCAATGACAGCCCCAGACGGTCGGCTTCCTCGCGGATACGCGGCGCCGAAGAGAGCGCGGCCACCTGGGTCTTGAGCTGAGCCCGCTCGGCTCCCAGGTCGTCGTGCTGCTGCTCGAGTTGAGCGAGGCGCCACTCGGCCCGCATGCCCATCACGTTGAGAACCAGGGGAGCCACGAGGACCACCGCCAGCCAGGCTCCCAGGAAGACCGCGGGCAGGAGCAGATGCCGGACCGGCCGCGAAGCGCGCTGCCGGGCAACTGTGCGGGGCCGGGCCTCCGGCCGGGTGGCGCGGCGATCATGGGCGCGGCCGCGCTTGCTCGAGGCGTGCCGGCGCTCGCGGGGCCGGGAGGGCACCGCCAAAGGCGCCGGGGCCTGCCGCCTGCTGGGCTTGGGTCGCACGCGCTTGCGGGGAGCGGCCGGAGCGAGTACTGCGGCACGGGGGGCATCGCCCGGCTCATCAAGGCTCCAGGCCTCGCGCCACAGACCGAGATAGGCCGTGTCTCGCGCGGGCGCGGCCCCCATCAGAGCTTCCTCGCGACGCGCAGCTTTGCCGAACTGGCGCGCGGGTTGACGGCTACCTCTTCCTCACCCGGAATCAAAGGCCTCGAGGTCAGGATCTCCAGAACCGGCTCCCGGCCGCAAACACACACCGGGAAGTCGGGGGGACAGTCACAGGCCTTCGCCTGCTCGGCGAAGAATTCCTTGACGATCCGGTCTTCCAGACTGTGGAAGCTGATCACCGCGATGACGCCGCCCGGCTCCAGCAGCGAAAGCGCGTCCGGCAGGGCCCGGCGGAGACTCTCCAGTTCCTCGTTCACGGCGATCCGCAAAGCTTGAAAAACCCGCCGGGCGGGATTGCGCGCGCCGAATCTGGCGGGCGCGGGCACCGCGCCTTTGACCACGTCGACCAGTTCCGCGGTGCGCTCGAAGGACTTGCGCGCCCGATGCCTCACCACCGCGCGGGCTATGCGGCGGGCATAGCGCTCTTCCCCGTAGTCACGAAAGACCCGGGACAGCCGTTCTTCCGGCCACTCATTGAGGATGTCCGCCGCCGTCAGGGGCAGACCGGGATCCATCCGCATGTCCAGGGGAGCGTCGTAGCTGTAGGCGAACCCGCGCTCACGAGTATCCACCTGCATGCTGCTCAGACCTAGATCGAAGTAGATATGCGTAGCCCGAAAGCGCGTGCGGGACAGGTTGTAAAGGGTGTCGGCGAAATTGCCCAGGTAGAAGCGGCTCTCCGCCTCGATCTCCGCCCGGACCTCTTCGAAGTACTCCTTGGCCAAGGGATCGCGGTCGCAGGCGAGCAAAAGGCCGTCGGGGCCGAGACGCTCTCCCACCGCCCGGGCGTGGCCTCCCGCTCCGAAGGTGCAATCGACTACCCGGCTGTCCGGGCGCAGATCCAGAACCTCCACGAGTTCGCGGGTCAGCACTGGTACGTGAGCCATGGCCATCTCCGCTTCGAAGGCAGTCTGTAGAGCACTACGTCCCATCGTCGCCCTCCCCGCTCCAACCGGAGTCTTGCTCGTAGCTCTCCGGATCCCAGATCTCGAGGTGCGTGCGGTTACCCACGATCAGGACCTTGCCGGTCAGGCCGAGATCCTGGACAAACGAAGCCGGCACCAGCACCCGGCCCTGCTTGTCGGGGGTTACCGGGCTCAGGTTGGCGAAGATGGCCCGCTGGAGCCGGCGGTCCTCGGCGTTGTTGAACTCGTCGAGGCGCTCGATGTTGCGCTCCTCGAAGCCCTCCCAGCCTTCCCGGGTGTAGACCCGCACGGCCCGCTCTTTTCCGGGCATCCTGGCCAGGATGGCAAGCTCTTCGAAGTGACCGCGGTACTTTGCCGGCAAGGTGACCCGTCCCTTGTCGTCAATGGTGTGTTCAAATGTTCCAGCTAGCACGACCTGTTGCATGGCCACACTCTACTACCACTTTGCCCCATTTCGCAACACATTTGCCCCACTTTGATGCTAAATGGCCCATTTTTGGGGTTAGCGGTCCCCGCAGCGCCCACCGAACCGGCGGCTCATTGCACGGAAAAGGAGCATGATCAAGGATATGCAACACAAGTTGCAGGCCAAGGAGAGAAGATTGGACGAAGAGTCGGAACGGTCTAACCAATACCGGCGGTCTCAGTCCATGCGAGCGGGGCGCTTCGGCGGGGGCGGCGGCGGGGCGCCTGAAAGGCCGGCCGGCGAGGCCGCCTAGAGCTTCTTCAGCGGCGCGTAGTCGAGCAACAGGTTTTTTTGCTCCCCCAGCGAGCTGAAGAAGACCTTGACCACGCCACCCGGTTCGACCCCAAGAACCATGCCCTCGCCGAACTTTGCGTGCTGCACCCGGTCGCCCACGCTGAAGCCGGAAACTTCGCGCTCTTCCCGGGCCAAGGGCTTGGCTCGGGACTTCGCGGCCCCGCTCCCCACGTAACGGCTTCCGGCGGCACCGCCAACCAGCCCGGGCCGGCGCGCGCTCATCGCCCCGCGGCTGCGCCGGTGCTCGACCAGAGCCGCGGGTATCTCGTCGAGAAAACGGCTGGGCAGGCTATAACCCGAGGCGCCGTAGAGAGTGCGCTCGCGGGCGTAGGAAACGAAGAGGCGCTCCATGGCCCGAGTGAGGCCGACATAGCAAAGGCGGCGCTCCTCTTCGAGGTTCTGCTCGTCCAGGGCGCGGGAGTGCGGAAACACGCCCTCCTCCATGCCGACCAAGAACACGACCGGGAACTCCAGCCCCTTGGCGTTATGCAGCGTCATGAGGGTGACCTGAGGCCGGCCGTCGGCCAGCGCGTCGAGGTCGGTGAAAAGACTGATCTCGGCCAGGAAATCGGTCAGCGATCCGCCGGTGTGCCGGTCGAATTCGCGCGCGACTCCCAGGAACTCCTGCAGGTTTTCGAGACGGCCCTCGGCTTCGATCGTGCGCTCGTTGCGATATGCGTCGAGCAGGCCGCTCTCCTCGAGCACGAGGCGGACGACTTCCGAAACGGGCCCAGCGTCATCGGCCGCCTCTGCCTGCTCCCCGGGGGGCTGCTGCACCATAGCCCCCCAGCGCTCGAAAGCTCGGCCCAGCTCCCTGAGGGAGCGCAGGGCTCCCGCAGTGAGTCCCGACGCCGCGTCCAGATGGTCCAGCGCCTGTCGCAGGGAGATCCCCTCAGCCGCCGCCAGTTGCTGCAGCCGGCCCACCGCCACCGTTCCCAGCCCGCGCTTGGGAGTGTTGACGATCCGTTGAAAGGAGATGTCGTCTGCGGGGTTGATCACCACCCGCAGATAGCCCAGGACGTCCTTGATCTCGGCGCGTTCGTAGAACTTGGTTCCCCCCACCACCTGGTAGGGGATGCCGTAGCGCACCAGGATGTCTTCCAGTACCCGGCTCTGTGCGTTCACCCGGTAGAAAGCGGCCATCTCGTCCGCCACCCGTCCCGCGTCCAGCTGCGCCCGCAATTCCCCCGCCACGAGCCGCGCCTCCTCGTGCTCGTCGCGGCACTCGAGCAGCACGATCTGTTCCCCCTGGCCCCGATCGGTCCAGAGGTGCTTGGGCTTGCGGTCACGGTTGTACGCGACCACGGCGTTGGCGGCTTCCAGGATGGTGGTGGTCGAACGGTAGTTCTGCTCCAGCTTGATCACGCTCGCATCGGGAAAGTCCCGCTCGAACTCGAGTATGTTGCGCAGGTCGGCCCCGCGCCAGGAGTAGACCGACTGATCGTCGTCACCCACCACGGTTATCTGCCGGTGTTCTTCCGCCAAGAGCCGCACCAGGGTGTACTGCGCCCGGTTCGTGTCCTGGTACTCATCGACCAGCACATGGCGGAACGTCTGCCGGTAGTGCTCGAGCCGGGAGGGAAAGAGCTGCAGGACGTCGACCGTGCGCATCAAGAGGTCGTCGAAATCCATCGCATTCAGCTCGTACAGACGTTTCTGGTAGAGGCGATAGACCTCTCCGACCACTTCCAGGTAGCGCGAACTCGAGTCGCCCTCGGGCAGTTCCGGGGGGACGAACTCGTCGACGTCGATCAGCTTGTTCTTGGCTTCCGAGATGCGGGCGTGGATGCCCCGCGGAGGGAAACGCTTGACGTCGTAGCCCAGATCCTCGAGACAGTGCTTGACCAACCGCACCTGATCGTCCGAGTCGTAGATGGTGAAGCCGGGGCGAAAGCCCAGACGCTCCGCCTCCTGCCGGAGGAGCCGGGAGCAGGCGGCGTGAAAAGTCGAGACCCACATGCGCCGCGCAATAGGCCCGACCAGCTCCGCCAGCCGTTCCTTCATCTCTCCGGCGGCTTTGTTCGTGAAGGTGATGGCCAGGATCTCGTACGGATCGAAGCGGCCCGTATCGATCAGATGGGCGATTCGGTGGGTGAGCACGCGGGTTTTGCCCGAGCCGGCACCGGCCAGCACCAGCAGGGGTCCCGATTCGTGAAAGACGGCCGCGGCCTGCTGCTCGTTCAGCCCCTCGGCCAGGTGGGGGATTTCATCGCGAAATGGCACTCAACCATGGTACCTCATGGGGATTGTCTAGATGCCCAGCCCTTGGTTGAACCCGGTGAGGTTGGCCACCTGCTCGTCCAGATTGGCTCGGCTGCGTTCCATCCTTCGCTGCTTGGGCGGACAGTACTCCTCGAGTTCATTCTCGAGTTCGACCACCCGGCGAACCACGCACTGAATGGCTTCAGCAACCGGGTCGGGCAGATGACGGTAGTCGATGTCCGGGATACCCACCCGGGTGCCGTCGGTCATCACCGGCCGCCCGGGGTTGCCCACGACGGTGGTATCGGCAGGCACGTTCTGCACGACCACGCTGCCGGCGCCGATCTTCGCGTTCTTGCCGATGGTGATCGCGCCCAGCACCTTGGCCCCGGCACCGACCACCACGTTGTCCTCGATGGTCGGGTGGCGCTTGCCGGACTCTTTGCCGGTCCCCCCCAGGGTGACACCCTGATAGATGGTCACGTTGTTGCCGATTTCGCTGGTCTCACCGATGACCACTCCCGATCCATGGTCGATGAAGAGGCCGTTGGCTATCACCGCTCCCGGGTGGATCTCGATGCCCGTGAGGAAGCGGCTGATCTGCGAGACAAGGCGCGGCAGCAGAGGGACTTCCCGCAACCACAGCGCGTGCGCCAGCCGATGAAACACCAGCGCGTGAAAACCCGAGTAGCAGCAGAGGATCTCGGCGAGGCTGTTGGCGGCCGGATCCCGCTCGCGGATCGCCGCGATGTCGCCGGCCAAGCTCTTGCGCACGTTGCGACCCCCCTCGGTGAGATAGAGGGCGATGGCCGCCGCCGAGGCAAGACCAAAGGCCATCAGCGAGCGCGAACCGTCCAAGCCGCGCGAGGAGCCCGTACCGCGGGAGCCCGTGACGCCGAAGCCGGGATCGCAAGAATTTGTCGCCTGCCTGCTAGTCAACGTTCGGTCCGCCATTGCCACGCTCCTCCGCAGAGAGGACTTCATTCATGCTGCCGCTGCGAAATCCCGCCAAATCCAGCGTCACATAGGTGTAGCCCAATTGTTCCAGGTGACCGAGCGCTCTCTGGCGAAGCTCCGGCTCGAGCAGCCGGGGAAAGTCCGCCTGATCGATCTCGATGCGCGCCGTAGTGCCGTGGTGGCGCACCCGCAGAGGGGAGAACCCGTGGCCGGCAAGGTAGCGCTCCGCCTCGCGCACCATGTCGAGCTTCTCCCGGGTGATCCGCTCCCCGTAGGGAAAGCGGGAGGAGAGGCAGGCCATCGCCGGTTTGGACCAGGTGTTGAGTCCCAGACGCAGGGCGAGAGAGCGCACGGCCTCCTTGCCCAACCCTGCCTCCATCAGCGGATGGCGGACCCCCATTTCGTCCGAAGCCCGCAGTCCGGGCCGGAAGTCTCGCGAGTCGTCACGGTTGGCGCCGTCGATCACCGCGGAGAAACCGCCTTCTCGGGCCAGCGTCCACAGTTGGGCGAAGAGCTCTTTCTTGCAGTGGTAGCAGCGATCGGGAGGGTTTTGCGCGAACTCTTCGAGCTCCAGTTCCTCGGTCTCGATGATCTGGTGCCGCACCCCCAGTGACGCGGCGAAGCCGCGCGCGTGCTCGAGTTCCTCCTCGAGATAGGTCTCGCTGGTCGCGGTCACCGCCAGGACCTGCTCCGGCCCGAGTTCCTCGACCGCGAGCGCGGTCACCAGCGAGGAATCGACTCCCCCGGAAAGAGCGACCACGGTCGATCCCAGACCGCGGATCAACGAACGGACTAGCTGGTCGGCTTCGACCTGCGCTTCACTCACCTGTGAATTACCTCCCATAACGCGCCGTGCGCGCATTAGATGTAGTACGCATTAGATGTAGTACATGCCGGCCTGATCCGGAGATTGCTCCCGCTCGGCCAATTCGGCGATGGTTACCCCTTCGAGTACTTCCTCGACGGCCAGCTTCGCCTGGAGCCATACGTCGCCCACCGAGCAGATCGGCCGCCGCTCGCAGGGCTCCACCCCCGTGCAGGTGGCCGGCTCGATGGGGCCGTCCAGAGTCTCCACGATCTCGAGCACCGTCACCGATTCCGCCGGGCGGCTGAAGCTGTAACCCCCATGCACCCCGCGAAAGGACTGGAGAATACCGGCGCGGCGAAGGGCCGCGAAAAGTTGCTCCAGGAACTGGGTGGGAATCCCCCGCGCCTCGGCGATCGTGACCAGGGGCACGGGCTGATTGGTCGGCCGCTGGGCCAACTCCACGAGGGCGCGCACCGCATATTTACTCTTTGTGGTGATATTCAAAGTGGGGAATCCCAACAAAGCCGAGAGAACGAGTCCGGATTCATTCTAGCAGGAGGTTCCGGGGACGTCAGGAGCCGATATAGCGATCGTAGACCGACCGGGCCCTCTCGGCGCTGTCGGCTCCCCTCACCAAAGCGCGGCCGTCGCCGAAGATGGTGAAGCGGATGCCCTCGGTCTCGGCCTCCAGATAGAGGTCCCTCAGATTCACCCGAGCCACCGGCGCAAGCCGCTCGGCGAGTGCGGAGAGGCTGATCGAGGATGCGCCCGGGGGAACTATCTGAATCGCATCGCTGCCGCAGATCTCATCCACCAGAAACTCACGCCCCGCCTCGAGGAAGCTGAATTCCCGGCGGCCGCAGGCCGGACAATCCGGGCGGCGCTCGATCTGCACGGTCTCGAAGTGGGTCTCCCACACGTCGACGGTCAAAAGACCCCGGTTACGGGAGCCGGGATCGGCCAGCAGCTTCATCACCTCGGCCGCCTCGATGCTGCCGATGACCCCGACGGCCGGGGTCAGCACTCCCGCGGTGTCGCAGGTCTCCACGCTGCCCGGCGCGGGCGGTTCGGGGTAGAGACAGCGAAAGCAGGGACCATCCCCAGGCACGACGGTGAGGCTGACCCCGGAGGCACCCAACACTCCCCCATGAACCCAGGGAATTCCCTGCTTGACAGCGTAATCGTTGATCACAAAGCGGGTGGCAAAATTGTCCGTGGCATCCACCAGCACGTGAAGGTCCCGAGCGAACTGCTCGATGCTGAAGGCGTTCAGGTCCTCCACGACCGGGTCGATCTCGACCTCGTGATTGGCCGCCCGGAGCTTTTGTGCGGCGGCCACTGCCTTGGGCGTACGCGCGGAGACGTCCTGCTCGTCGTAGAGAATCTGCCGGTGGAGATTGGAAAGCTCGGGGAAGTCCCGGTCGACCAGGCGCAGAAAACCCACGCCCCCCCGCGCCAATTCGGCCGCCACGAACGACCCCAGCGCGCCGCAACCGATCAATCCCACCCGCGCCAGCGCGAGCTTCTCCTGACCGGCCTCGCCGAGTCCCGGATAGAGCATCTGCCGCCGGTACCGGGACAGGTCCGTCAACGTGCCTCCGAAGCCTCTTGACCGGCTGCCGGTAGTCCCTCCACAGGCATGTCCTTGCCCACGATGACCACCACCCGGTTGGCGGGCAGACTCTCGCGGGGAACCACGCTGCCCGCGCCGAGAGCCTGACGGATGCGCTCTGCATCGCCGACTACACCCGGGGCGGCCACGATCTTGGTTTCCTCGACGTTGGGGAAGTCCTCGGCGTTCTTGGGCGGCAGCATGGAGTAGTTCAGGGGAGCAATCGCCTCGGTCACCCGTTGAGCGATCCCGGCGACGCCCGAACCGTTTTGCACCTCGACCTCCACCCCGCCCTCGGGGGAGTCCCCGCCCAGCAGAAGCTGAATCCCGCTGAGGTCGGGTTCGTAATAGGCGTAGCCCACGCCCTCCACCGCTTTGCCCGGCAGACCCCCCACCACCGCCGGAGCCGGCGCCAGCGCCGCCAGGGCATCCAAAAACTCCGCGGTATCGCCCTCGAGGGGGAGAGCTTCCACCTGCTCCCGGCGCTCTCCCCCGCTCATGGCCACTGCCTGGGCGACGGCCTGCGCGGCCGCTTCGGCCGCGTCTGGGCCGGAACCCAGGGTCTCAGGCAGGGGGTTGGAACCCTCCTCGCTCACCAACAGTTTGCGCAGGTCCTTCCAGGGAAGGGTGACGCTGCCGCTGGGGCGATCGGGAAACATGGCGCCAAAGTCGAGGGCTTCGGGGCCGTAATCCTGGACCAACTCGGCCAGAGGATCGAAGCCCTCGGGCCCTTCCAGCAGAGTGTTTCCCGGCATTCCCAGAACCATGGTGGGTTCCGTGCTGCTGCCCAGGAGGACGGCGGCCTGAACCTGTTCGGGAACGCCTTCGGCCGGCTCCGTGAGAAGCAGGAGGATCAGACCGGGTTCCGCCGCCGAGGCTTCGGATACTTCCTGCGGCTCCTCGTCGAGCGAAGTCACCAGGGCGAACGCTCCCGCGGCGAGCAAGAGGACCACGCCGAGCACCGTGAGCCTACGGGCCAAGCGCCGCCGCCGGCGCGCGCGGTCCAGCGCCAACTGGCGGCGGCGGAATCCCCGCCGTCCCTCTTGCTCCGGCCGGACTGCGCCGTTCCGGTCCTCGCCGGGTTCATTCATCAACGGCATCCGTCTCCCGGTAGAGGGCGGCCTTCTCGGCGAACGCGGCCACGCCGTCCGGCACCAGATATCGCATGCCTCGTCCCTCGGCCGCGCGCAGGCGGATCAGGCTGGAAGAGATCGCCAGGGCGGGAATCTCCATCACCAAGACCTTCTCGGCATAAGGCAGGCCGTCCAGCACCTGCCGCAGGCGATCGAGGCCGTAGCCCGGGCGCGTGGCGGCGATCAGGGTGCAGATCTCCAAGAGGCGCTCCGGCTCCTTCCAGGTGAGGATGTCTAACACGGCGTCAGCACCTGTAACGAAGAAGAGGTGCGCATCGGCGCGGAGCATCCCTCTGATCTGCACCATGGTATCGACCGTGTAATCCAATCCCGGCCGGTCGATCTCGATACGCGAAACCCAGAAGTGGGGGTTGGACGCCGTCGCCAGCGTCGCCATCAGGTAGCGGGCCTCTGCGGGCGAGAGGGCGCGGGCTTTGTGCGGCGGCCTGCCGGTGGGGATGAAAACCACCTCGTCCAGAGCGAACTGCTCTCTGGCTTCCTCGGCGGTGCGCAGATGACCCAGGTGAATGGGGTCGAACGCGCCTCCCATGATCCCCAGGCGCAGGCCGGCGACGCCGCGCAGGTGATCCAGCGGTTCCAGGCCCACTCCGGGCTCAGGCGGCGGGGAAACGGACGGTGATTCCTCCACGTGCGATTCCCTCCGGTTGGCTAGCGGATGTGGCCTCGGCCCAGGATCACGTATTTGGTCGACGTGAGTTCCTTGAGTCCAAGCGGTCCCCGGGCATGCAGCTTCTGGGTGGAAATGCCGATTTCCGCCC
Source organism: Actinomycetota bacterium (assembly GCA_016278725.1). Lineage (GTDB taxonomy): Bacteria > Actinomycetota > Thermoleophilia > RBG-16-64-13 > RBG-16-64-13 > Soudan-30. The sequence goes on along the minus strand of JADQBG010000001.1, from coordinate 40,326 downwards.
CCAGGCCGAACACTGCGCCATCGGTGAACCGGGTCGAGGCGTTGACGTAGACGGCCGCCGCGTCCACCTCTTCGGTGAACTGCCGCGAGGCCTCGAGGTCGCTGGTCACAATGGCTTCGGAGTGTCCCGTGCCGTACTCGGCTATGTGCTCGATTGCCTGCTCTATGCCGTCCACCACCCGGACCGCCATCTCCAGGCCGAGAAACTCGGTGGCGTAATGGGCCTCGGTCGCCGGCTCCACCCGTTCGGCCAAATCCGCCAGGGCGGCGCGGCTGCGCTCATCCGCGTACAACCGCACCCCGCGGTCGATCAGGTCGGCGGCCACTGCGGGCAGAAACTCCCCGGCCACGGCCTCGTGCACCAGGAGGGTCTCGGCCGAGTTGCACACTCCGGGACGCTGGACCTTCGCGTTCACGGTGATCGCCCGGGCATCGGCCAGATCGGCCGAAGCGTCGACGTACACGTGGCAGTTGCCGCCGGCGGCGTAGATCACGGGGACTTTTGAGTTTTCGACCAAGAAGTTCTTCAACTGCTCACCCCCGCGGGGGATCACCAGATCGATATGGTCGGAGAGCTGCAACAGTTCGACCAGCACCTGCCGATCCCGGCTGGGCACGAACTGGACGGCCTCCGCCGGCATGCCCGCTTCCAGCAAGGCTCCCATGATGACTTCGGCGAGGATGCGGTTCGAGTGGTAGGCGTCGCTACCCCCCCGCAGGATGACGGCGTTGCCCGTCTTCAGGCACAGGGCGGCGGCGTCCACGGTGACGTTGGGCCGGGCCTCGTAGACGACCGCCACCACGCCGAACGGCACCCGGCGCTTCTCGATGACCAAACCCTCCGGAGTCCTCCAGCCACCAACGACCTCGCCAATCGGATCGGGAAGAGTCGCCACGTCGCGCAGGCTGTCCGCGATTGCCTTTATGCGGTCCTCGTCGAGGAGCAGCCGGTCGATCAGGGCACTGGATAGTCCCTTCCTGCGCCCCTCGTTCAGGTCTTCCTGGTTCTCGCTCAGGATCTCGCTCGAACGGCGTTCGAGGGCCTCGGCCATCTCGATGAGCGCCTGGTCCTTCTGCTTGGAGGGTGCGATGGCCAGCTTGCGCGAGGCCTGGGCGGCCTGGCGGGCAAGGTGCTCTGCCAGCTCTTTGTTCTTCAAATCCCCCTCCATCTCACGCTTACGGAAACCGCCAAAACCCGGGCTCAGTCTATCAAGACCAGATGGTCTCGATGGATGGCCTCGGGTGTGGATTCAGACATCAGCCCGGCGGTCGAGCTGCTTCTCATGCCCTTGACCTGGTCGAGTTCGTCGTGCGAGTGGCTGGCGATGCCCTTGGCCAGTTCGCGGCCGTTCTCGTCGATCACCAGCACCCCGTCGCCGGCGGCAAAGTTCCCCTCCACCCGGGTGATTCCCACCGGCAGCAGGCTGCTCCGGTCCCGAATGGCTTTGGCCGCTCCCCTATCGACCACCACCCGGCCCTTGACCGATTTGCCGTAGAGCAACCACAGCTTGAAGGCGCCCAGCTTTTGATCCTGGGCCAAGAAGCGGGTGCCGACGTCCTGGCCGTCCACCACCGCCCCAACCACGCCGGGAAGCGTACCTCGGGCGATCACGGTCTCGACCCCTCCGCTCACCGCCATACGGGCCGAGTTCACCTTGCTGCGCATCCCGCCTCGCCCAAGGGGGCCCTGGCTGGTGGTGTCGATCCCCAAAAGCGCCTCGAAATCCTCGACCAGAGGGATGCGCTCCGCCGCGGGATCCAGATGGGGATTGGCGGTGAAGAGACCTTCGGTGTCGGTAAGCAAGATGAGCAGATCGGCCTTCACCAGCAAGGCCACCTGAGCGGCCAGAGCGTCATTGTCGCCAAAGCAGAGTTCTTCGGTGGAAGTCGTGTCGTTTTCGTTGATGATCGGCACCACCCCCCACTCGAGCAGCTTGGATAGCGTGTTGCGGGCATTCAGATACTGCGCCCGCGCGCTGATGTCGAAGGCGGTGAGCAGCACCTGGGCGGTGACCACGTCCTCGTAACCGAAGAGCTGACTGTACATGTGGTAGAGCCGGCCTTGCCCCACCGCGGAGGCCGCCTGCAGGTCGATTATCTCTTCGGGACGGCTCTCCAACCGGAGCACGCCCATTCCCGAACTGACCGCGCCCGAGGAAACCAGCAGCATGCGGTTGCCGTTGCGCTGCAGTCCGGCGATTTCGCCCACGCGCCCGGCCATCGGGCCCAGGCGGAAACGCCCCTGTTCGTCCGTCAGGGTGCTCGACCCAACCTTGACCACGATAGTGCGGCTCACTCTTGCGCCCGTCCCTTCCGACCCTATTCGAACTCGAACACGACACCGCCGATGCGGACCTCGTCCCCCGGCTCTGCCCCCTCGCGCCGCAGCCGGTCACGCACCCCAAGCTTGTCGAGCTTCTCTCCCAGATAGCGCGCCGCCTCCTGGTTCTCGAGGTCGAAGCGCCGGACCAGCCGTTCGACCTCTTCCCCCTCGACGTAGAAGCCCTCATCGTCCCGGCCGACCTGGAAAGAGGCCGCTGAAGCCCCCGGGCGGTAGACCACGTGGGCAGGAGAAGCCGACTGCGGAGGCATCGGCGCGGACGAGGGCCTAGGCTCCGGCGGGCCTCCGAGGTTTTCGTAGCGCTCTCCCGACAGCACCCCCACGGCCCCTTCTTGGGCCGCCAGCAGGTCACCCCGGCGGGCTTCGAGCACTCGGCCCACCATCTGCCTCAGCCGGTCCAGGCCCTCTCCGGTCGCCGCGGAAACCGGCCAGACAAGCTCCTCGGCCGGGGGTGGTTCCGCCTCGCCCTGATAGTCCAGGGTCCAGACGAAGGCCGGATGACCCTGCCGGCGCAGGCTCTGCACCTCCGCCACGAAGGCGGCCAGCCGCTCCTCCTGGGTGTCGGCGTCGATGGCATCGATCTTGTTCAGCACGATCAGCTGAGGACGCGTGCCCAGTTCGGCCACATGCGCCTGCAGTTCGGCGAGGATGGCCCGGAAGTTGTCCAGCGGATCGGCTCCGTAGTAGCCGGTGACGTCCACCACGTGCAGGATGAGCAGGCAGCGTTCCAGGTGGGCCAGGAACTCGTGGCCCAAACCCACCCCCTCGCTCGCTCCCTCGAGCAGTCCGGGAACGTCGGCCAGGGTGAACATGAGCTCGGAGCCGGGGACCTCGACCACGCCCAGCAGGGGCTCGATGGTGGTGAAAGGATAATCGGCCACCTTCGGCCGCGCATTGGAAAGGCGGCGCAAGAGAGAGGACTTGCCGGCGTTGGGCAGGCCGGCCAGTCCGGCATCCGCCATGAGCTTGAGGCTGAGGGTGATCCACCGGGCCTCCCCTTCTTCGCCGAGTTCGGCGAACTTGGGAGCCTGCCGCACGGGATTGACGAAACGGTTGTTCCCCCGGCCCCCCTCGCCGCCACGCGCGACCAGCGCGCGCTGCCCGGGTTCGGTCATATCGGCGATCAGGGAATCGTCCTCGGCCAGGACCTGGGTGCCCAGAGGAACGGCGATCTCGACGCTCTCGCCGGTGGCCCCTTGCTTGCGGGCGCCCTCGCCGTGCCGGCCGGAACCGGCCTTGTAATGGGTGCGGCCGCGCAGGCGGCTCAGGTCGCGCAGGCCTTCGTCGGCGATCAGCCAGACATCTCCGCCTCTGCCGCCGTCGCCGCCATCGGGCCCGCCGCGAGGCACGTGTTTTTCCCGCCGAAACGAGACCGAGCCGCTACCCCCGCGTCCGGCCGCCACGTAGATCCGGGAACGATCGTAAAACATGGCGGCAGCCGGCGCCGGAGCGCCTTACTCGGGGACGATGCTGATCAGACGGTGGCCCTTGGAAGAGGAGAAGTCGACGGTGCCGTCGATCTTGGCGAAAAGGGTGTCATCGGAACCGATGCCCACGTTGAGCCCGGGACGAAAGCGGGTGCCCCGCTGCCGTACCAGGATGGAGCCGGCCGTGACGACCTCGCCGCCGAAGGCCTTCACACCCAACCGCTGAGCATTCGAGTCGCGGCCGTTGCGGGAACTGCCGCCGCCTTTCTTATGTGCCATCTCGTTGGTCCCTTCTAGGAAATCTGATTGACGGAGAGCCGGGTTAGTGCGCTCCGAAAGCCGATCTTCTTCTTGTAGCCCCGTTTGGGCTTGTGCTTCTGGATGTAGATCTTGGGTCCCCGGAAATGCTCGAGCACCGTCGCCGTCACCGTGCCGTCTTCGTGGCGCGTGCCTTCATCGTCGGAAACCAAGAGCGTGGGAAGTTCGACCACGCTGCCCGGCTCGATCTCCAGGCGATCGACCACAAAATTCTCACCCGGCCTGACCGGATACTGCTTTCCACCTACCTTGACAACGGCGAACATCGGTTCCTCTCTCTCTTAAAGCAATCGAGTTGCGCCCGCTGCCGGACACTCTCGCACACGTGACCATCGTGAGGCGCTCGGATGGATTCCAGGGGATACCCACACGGAGCCCGCAAACCCGGGAGTATACCAGGGACCGGCGGCTCGGACTACCGGCCGCCGCCCGCCGGGGACAGTCTCGCCTCGGCACAGTGACGCATGGCCCGCTCGACCACGACCTCGACTCGCTTGCCCACTCTATCTGCGGCCCCGGCAACGCAAACGGGATAGCCGTCGACGCGCCCGACCCCGTCTCTCCGGTTGTAGACGTGGACTTCCTCGATGGTCAGGGTCAGCTCCTGGCCCTCAGCCACCGGCAGAGCCGCGCGGTCGATGACCTGGCGTGAGCCTTCGGCGGCCATGCGGACCTCCCCGGGCTCCAGGTAGGAGACACCCTCGGCCACCACGTGCTTTCCGGTGTCCGCCTCGAGCGCCCCGAGCCTGCCTTCCTCTTCGAGGACCAGCGCCACCTCGGCATTTAGTTCCACCAGGAAGGCCTCCGCCGTGGAGGAGGTGACCAGTTCGCGCAGTCTGCGCTCGGCGTCGATGGCCAAGCTGTCCGCGGACACCACCACGCCCTCGCCGTCACAGGTGGGGCACGTCTCGGTGAGAAAGCCCCGCAAACCGTCGGTGATGTTCTGCCGGGTCATCTCCACCAGCCCGAGCGGGGACAGTTCCACCACGTAGGTCTTGGTGCGATCCTTGGCGAGTTCGGCTTCGAGGGTTTCCAGAACCTGCTCTCGGTTCTGCCGCCGCCCCATGTCGATGAAGTCGATGATGATGATTCCGCCGATGTCCCGTACCCGCAACTGCCGGACCACCTCGCGGCAGGCCTCCAGGTTGGTCTTGGTGATGGTGTCCTCGAGTTGCTTGCGGCCCACGTAACGGCCGGTGTTCACGTCCACCACGGTCATGGCCTCGGCGTAGTCGAAGACCAGATAGCCCCCGGACGGCAAATCGACCCGGCGGTGAAGCGCCTTGCGGATTTCCTCATCGATGCCGTAGGTCTCGAAGAGCGCCTTGGATCCCTGATAGAGCTCCACCCGCTCGATCAACTCGGGGTTGGTGTTCTGCAGAAAGCCCACGATCCGCTTTTGCACGGACTCCTCGTCCACCAGCACCTGCGTGAAGTCCTCGTCGAACACGTCGCGCACGATGCGTAGCGGCAGATCCGCCTCGGTGTAGACCAACGAGGGCGCGCCCTGGGATTCCAGGCGCCGTTTGACGCTTCCCCACACCTTCTCCAGGTAGCGAAGGTCCCCGGTGATGGCCTTTTCGCTCACGCCTTCGGCCACGGTGCGGATGATGACCCCGGCATCGGCGGGCTTGATCTCGTGGCAGAGCCTGCGCAACCGCTGGCGCTCGTCGTCGGGCAGCCGGCGCGAAACCCCGCAGAGAGTGCCGTCGGGCACGTACACCAGATAACGCCCGGCGATGCTGGTTTGCGTGGTCAGCCGCGGTCCCTTGGTCCCCATGGGGTCCTTGGTCACCTGCACCACGATCTCCTGCCCCGACTTGAGCAATTGGGTGATCTTCCGGGGGCGGTCGTCCTCGTCCTCGGGCGTCTGAACCTCGTCGACGTACAGGAAACCGTTTCTCTCGAGCCCGATGTCCACGAAGGCGGCATCCATCCCCGCCAGGACGTTCTCCACTCTGCCTTTGTACACGTTCCCCACCAGGGAGCCTTCCCCGGTGCGCTCGCCGTATAGCTCGGCGAGCCTTCCCTCTTCCATGAGGGCCACGCGGGTTTCCCGCGGATCCGTCGTAATGATGAGTTGCTTCACGGTTGGCTCAGGAATCCTCTCGTAGCTGAATTCGCGTTCGTTCCATGTAACCGATCTCCAATTGAAGTCCCGCCAGATCCTCCAGAGCCCGCACGACCTCTTCAGGCCGGACGGTACCCCGCGGCGTCACTCGAACGGAAAAGGAGAGCAGCAGTCGGTCTTCATGTGCCCGAACCACCGGCTGATCGGCATACTCACGCACGTCGACCTGCCGTTTGCCCTTCTCTCGAATCCGTTCGACGGGAATGGACTCCATCGTACTATACCTTTCGGCCGCCTCTCTAAGTCGCTCCAGCGCGGGCGTCGCCGGCGGTGCCAGGCCGACGAGGTACTCCGCTCCTTCGACCCTCGCGGCCAGCCGGGGACGTTCGCCCACCCGGGTGAGCTCGAGCAGGCGAAACCCCTTGGGCAAAGCGGCGCTAAGGCGGTCTTTGAAATCGCCGCTCGGCTCTTCTGCCAGCGCAAACTCCGCGAGGTCTCCCCGGCTCGAGACCCCCACCGCCCGGGGGAGCGCCAGCCCCAACAAGGGCTTGGGGCGCAGGCCTGCCGAGAGCGCCAAACGTCCGCCCGCCCGGCGTACCGCCCGGCGGAGGACTTCCGCGGAATCCAGGTGGCCCAGAAAGCGCGCCCGGCCTTCCACCGCAAACGAGAGGCTGTACCAGGTAGCGAGGGCGCTCTCCGCTTGCCCGGTTGGGGCGGCGGGCTCCGGAGAGAGGGTCACCCGCCCCTCGATGGCCGCCGCGGGTGAAGCCGCCGGTGGCCCCACCACCATCTCCACGCCCCCGCCGCAGGCGCCGCAGGCCCCGCACTCGCTTCCGCGGCAGTCGGCCGTGGTCTCGGCGCGCAACGCCCGCTGCCACTCCGCCCACAGAAAGCCGCGGTCCACCGCGCCTTCGATCAGATCCCAGGGCAGGCTCTCCTCGCGGTCAAGCGCGCGGGTGGCCCGCGCCTGTATCCCGGCGCCCAGGGGGGCCTCCGGCGCGGCGGCGAAAGCACCCTCCCAAGCGCGCAGGTCGAACTGCTCGGTCCAGGAGTCGAAACGGGCGCCCCGGCGCCAAGCGTTCTCGATCACGTCGGCGATCTCCTCGCCCCCCCGCGCCAGGGCGGCCTCGAGGTAGCTGCCGGGGATGTCGTGCAGGGAGAGTTTGAGACCTTTTCCCCGCAGGCCGAGACGCAGGAGATCCTGCCGCCGCCTCAACACCTCGGGAGCTGCCATGCCGGCCCACTGAAACGGGGTGAAGGGCTTGGGAATGAAGTTGGTGACGCTGACGTGCACCTGCAGCCGTCCCACCTGCGGGCCCAACTGCTCGCGGCCGAGCGCCTGCAGCCGCCGGACCAGATCGACGATTGCCTCGACGTCCTCGTCGCGCTCCTGGGGCAGGCCGATCATGAAGTACAGCTTGATGGTGGTGTAGCCCAGCGAGAACGCCTGCCCGGCGGCGTCGAAAATATCCGCCTCGGTGACGTTCTTGTTGATGACGTCGCGCATGCGCTGGCTGCCTGCCTCCGGGGCCAGGGTGACCGAGGACCCCCTCCCCGAGGTGACGTGCGCGAGCCGCACCGCCGCCGAATCGACCCGGAGGGAAGGCAGATTCACCTCGAGGTCCGGCGCTTCCTTTTCGAGCACGGCGATGACCGGAGCGAGGGCGCTGTAGTCGGTGGTGGAAAGCGAAGCGAGGCTCACCTCCTGATGCCCGGTGGCCCGGGCGGCGCCCGCGGCCATGCTGACCACCATCTCCGCAGGCCGCTCCCTCACCGGGCGATACCACATCCCCGCTTGGCAATAGCGGCAACCCCGGGTGCAGCCGCGCATCACCTCTACCCAGGCCCGATCGTGCACCCCCGCGGTCAGAGGCACCAGACACTGCTCCGGGTAGTCGGCAAGAGCGAGGTCGGCCACCACCCGGCGGGTCACTTTCTGGGAGATGCCGGGAACGTAGACCCCGGGAATGCGGGCCAGCGATTCGCGCCTTTCCCGGCGGTCCGCTCCGCGCGAGCGCGCCTCCCGCTCCGCGTCCAACACCTCGGGGAAGATGACCTCCCCGTCGCCCACGACGAAGGCGTCGAAGAAGGGGGTCAAAGGCACGAGGTTGGCCATCGCCGGCCCTCCCCCGAGCACCAGGGGATCGCCCTCGCCCCGTTCAGCCGCCCGCAGGGGAACCTCCGCAAGATCGAGCAGCTCGAGCACGTTGCTGAAGTTGAGTTCGTGCTGCAGGGTGAGACCCAGCAAGTGGGCCTGGCGGACCGGCGTCCAGCTCTCCAGGGTGAGGAGCGGCAGTCCCTGGGCGCGCAGCTCGGCGATGACGTCTACCCAGGGAAGATAGACGCGCTCAACCGCAACTCCCGGAGTCCCACCCGCCTCGTGATAGAGAATCTGCATGGCCTGATTGGCGATGCCTATCTCGTAGGTATCGGGGAAGCCCAGCGCCACCCGCAGCTCGGGTTGGTCATCGGAGAAGCCCGCGCCCGCGCCGATCTCTCCGCCGGTCAGCCTGGCCGGATTCGCGATCCGCCCCACCAACTGCTCGTATCGGCGGCGGAGTTCGGCGGCGTGCCGCTCCCCGCCCGCATTCACGAGCGGAAGCGTTTGAGCAGTCCGGAGACCTTTTCCGTCGCCGTTTCGCCCAATGACGCTACGGCCCCACCGGCGGTCTCGGTCACGCCCGGTGCGCTCTCCCGCGCCTTCCCCAGAAGCTTGGCGAAACGGCCGGGGGAGCGGTCGCCGTCTTCGCGGAAGTACCGCAGCGCCGCCTCGCCCACGGCCCGGGTCCCGCTGTAGCCCAAGGCTCCCTTCAACGCCCAACCGGGCCCGGGTATGAAACCGAGAGCCTCCCGGGCAACGGTGCGCAACCCCAGCCCTGCGCCGACCACTCCCAGAATCTCGACCGCCCGGTCACGAGAGAGCTCCTCTCCGTGCATCACCGCCAGAGAGAGCACCATCTTGATCTGGTTGAGCGTCATCACCGGCATGTCCGTGCCCGGCACGAAGAAGGCGACGCCCACCACGCCGTTCTGGCGCGAGGTCTCTTCGATCACCCGGTGGGCGGCGACCTTACGCAGCCGGGGGTAGCGGCGGGCGAGCGAAACGAAACGCTCTCCGTTCGCGTCCACGATGGCCTCGGCCAGCTTTTCCCAGCCGCGGGGATCATCGGCAAACGAGACGCGGTACACGTTCTTGCGGTACCAGGTGATCTCATAGCCGGCCGCAGGGCCGTCGTCCACCACGACCACCGCAGCCCGGGGCTTACGTTTCTTGAGCGCCCCGGCCCAGGCATCCTCGTCCCCCGGCTGCGCGAACACCAGCAAGGTATCGCCCTCGTCCAGGCTCAGTTGGGCCAACCCCTCCGCGCTGCCGTTCCATATGCGGCTGTGCCCGCCCGGCTCTCCGGCTCCTCCCGTGGGCGCCAACTCCACTCGGGCCCGTTCGACCAGCCCCATATCCCCGGTCAGAATGAGGTCGGCCTGAGTCTCGGACGCGGCGGTTACGTCTTTCCACGCATCCCAGATCTTGCTGGGGCTAAGTGGCAAGCTGGCCATATGGCTCTCCTTTTACGCGGCCACCGTACAGGGCGACGCGAGAGTGAATGTGCACGCTTTGCAGCAGGCCCGAAGCCAGGAAGAACGTCACCAGGGAACTGCTGCCGAAGCTCATAAAGGGCAGGGGGAGGCCGGTGATGGGCATGATGCCGATCGTCATACCCACGTTGACGAAAACCTGGAACAGCACCACGCCGATGACCCCGGTGGCCAAGAGCGAGCCGTAGAGGTTCTTGGACTCGGCGGCGATGCGGAATGCCCGCCAGAGGAGAATCAGATAAAGACCGAGCAAGAGAGAGGCGCCCACGAACCCCAACTCCTCCCCCACCACCGAGAAGATGAAGTCGGTGTGGTGGGCGGGCAGGAAATTGAGATGCGTCTGGGTGCCCTCCATGAAGCCCTTTCCGGTAACCATTCCGCTGGCCACGGCGATCTTGCTCTGCGCGAGCTGATAACCCGCGTCGCCGGAATCCAGCTGGGGATCGAGGAAGACCGTGAGCCGTTCGATCTGATACGGCTTGAGCAGGTGCACGCCGAAGGTGGTGGGGAGCACCCGCAGCACCATGACGGCCGTGGCGAGCAGGGTACCCACCAGCACCGCGAGATGGCTCCAGCGCGCCCCCCAGACCAAGAGCATGGTGAAGTAGATCACCAGGAACACGAGTGAGGTGCCCAGATCCGGCTGCACGAAGATCAGCGCCGCGGGCACGCCCACATATGCCGTGGCCTGGAGGACGAAACGAAAACGGCCGCGCAACTCCACGCCCTCGGCCAGGAAGGCCCCGAAGGAAGTGATGATCAACAGTTTGGCCAATTCCGAGGACTGCAGGTCCATGAAGGGCAGCGCGATCCAGCGGCGGGCGCCCATGCGTTCGTCGCCGATCACCAAGGTGACCAGCAGGAGCACCACGGTGAAACCGTAGAGGTAGCGCCGCCAGTTCGTCAGCCAGGCGAAGTCGAAGAGACTGACCACCACCATCCCCAAGAACCCCAAGACCAGGCCGACCAACTGGGCGTCGACGTAGGCGGTGGGCCGGGCTATGTTGGAATCCTGGTAGCTCGCCGAGTAGATCATCGCGAGGCCAAACCCGGCCAGGGCCAAGGTGACGAAGAAAAGCAGCCAATCCACGTTCTTGAGGTAGGCGCCCAGGCGAAAGCCGCCAAAGGGACGTTCCGAAGACCTCTGCAGCACGCTCATTCGCTCACCTCGAGTTGCCTGAGCGCGCTCGGCTCCTGCTGGAAGTAGCGCTCCAGCACCCGGCGCACGACCGGAGCCGCCACCGAACTGCCGTGCCCGCCCTGTTCGATGAGAGCGACCACCAGGATCTCAGGTTGGTCGGCAGGTGCGTAGCCCATGAACCAGGCGTAATCGTCTTCCGGTTTCTTCTCCGCGGTGCCGGTCTTGCCGGCCACCGCCACGGGGAAGCCCTCGAAGGCCGTCCTGGCGGTTCCCCCTACCTCCGAGGTGACCAATTCCAATCCGCGTTTGACCGCGCGGAGGTCGTCGGCGTCGACCTCGATTTCGCCCCGCTTCTCGGTCTCCACCTCGTGCTCCACGTTGCCCGCGTTGTCGGTGACCTTGAGGGCCAGCCTCGGCACGAGCAGGTTGAGCTTGACCCGGCCGTTGGCGTCCTCGGTGGACGCGTTGGCGATTGCAGCGAAGCCGGTGGCCAGCTGCAGCGGGGTGCTCAGCAGGTCACCCTGGCCGATGGACAAGTTTACATCGTCTCCAGGCTTCCAGGCTCTTTCCTCATCCGTCTTGCCGTTCTCCTGCTTCCAATCCTTGTCGGGCACGCGGCCGAAGTACTCGTCGGGCAGGTCGATGCCGGTGGGGCTGCCAAAGCCGAACTGACGTACGAAATCCTGCATGACCGGGCCTTCCTTCTTATAGAACTTGTGGCCCACGTTGTAGAAGTAGGTGTCGCAGGACTCCGTGATCGCTTCGACCAGGTTCACCTCGCCGTGACCGTCCTCCTCCCAGCACTTCCAGCGCTGGTCCCCGATCTGGTAGAAGCCCGGGTCGTTAAAGACCGTTTCCGGCGTGATCACGTCGTTCTCCAGGGCGGCCAAGGCCACGAAGGGCTTGAAGGTGGACGCCGCCGGATACAGGCCTTTGACCGCCCGGTTGAACAGCGGATTGTTGGCCTCCTCCGCGGTCAGGCTCGCGTACTCCTTTTCGCCCATGCCCCCGACCCAGTACGACAGCGGATAGTCTGGATAGGAAGCCATGGCCAGCACCTCGCCGTTACGCGGGTCGAGCGCGACCACGACGCCGGCGTCGGCCTTCTCGAAACCCTGGCCCTGGGCGAGCTCGATCCCCTCGGCGATACCGCGCTCGGCGGCATCCTGAAGATCGGAGTCAATGGTCAGCCAGAGATTCTTTCCGGGCAGGGGCGGGCTCATGGAGACCTCGCGCTTGGGCCGCCCGGCGGCGTCGACTTCCACCGTTCGGGTGCCGTCGACTCCCCGGAGGAAGTTATCGTAGGTGTGCTCGATCCCGTCCTTGCCCACTTTGGCGCCCGGCTTCAGCAGACGGAACTTCTCACCGGCCAACTCTTCCTCCGAGACCTCCCCTACGTAGCCCAGCAGATGAGTGGCAAAGGCATCCCGCGGATAATCACGCAGGTAGGCCTTCTCGATCCGCACCCCCGGGAACTCCACCCGGTGCTCCTCGAGATAGGCGACCACATCGTCTTCCGAGACGTCCTCTTTGATTATCGTGACCACGTACGGGTCTTCCTTCGCGGCCTCGAGCTTCTGCCACAGCTCCGCCTCCGGCACCTCCAGGAGCGAAGCCAGGCGGGGCACCACCTGCTCTTCGTTGCGGAGGTCCATGGGAAGGATGCCCACGCTCAGGCCGGCCCGGTTCTCGACCAGCGCAGTGCCTTCGTCGGGACCTCCCCGGTCGTAGACGACCCCGCGAGGAGCCTCGATGGTGACCGTGCGCAGCCGGTTGTTATCCGCCATCAGGGTGTATTGGTCGCCCGAGATCATCTGCAGAAACCACAGCCGGAATCCCAGGACGCTGAAGGCAAGCAGAACCACCACGGCGAGGATCCCCAGGCGCATGCCCAGGGAGGAATCGTCGGATGGGGAACGCTGTTTTCTTGTTGGTTCGAGATACAACTGTCGCTACCGCTTCTCCGGTTCTCCGCGCCCTAAAGGACGGAGTCGGTGAGTTGAGTTATTTGAACGAAGGTCCGGCTCCGCCGGGAGGGTCGAGCATTCCCAGGCGAACCAGCCCCAGATAGAGGGGTGCTGCCACCAGGGCGTCCAGCAGCGCCGCCGGCAGGACCTGCTGTTGCAGCATGGCCCAGAACGAACCGGGTTGCCCGGCAAGCACCTGAAAGAGGCCGTAGACGAGTTCCGCCGAGAAGGCCGAGACCGCGGTCAGCAAGACCACGGTCCAAGCGCTGGCAACGCCCAGAATCTCGGAGTAGCGCCCCACCCCGTAGCCCAACATGAGATAGATGAAGGTGCGCAGGCCCACCGGCTCCAGGTAGATGATGTCGGCCAACAGCCCGGCGCCAAAACCAAACAGCGCGCCTTTGGTCGAACCGCGGCCCAGCGCCACCAGCACCGCGAGCACCAGGAAGAGATCGGCGCTGACGCCGAGCACCAGCACACGAGAGGTCACGACGGCCTGGACGGCCACGGCGACCAGCAGCATGCCCCCCAGTCTCACGCCATCCGGGATTCTCAAGGCGGAGGTCATGGGGTGGCCACGGGCTCGTCGGCCGGGGTGAGCGTCTTCATCTGCGACTCATCCGCCTTTGGCACCGCCGGCGAGATCACGACCATGACTTCCTCGAGCACGCCGAAGTCCACGAAGGGCCGGATCTCGATCTGCTTGTAGACGTTGACGTCCTCTTCCCCCACGGTCTGCACGACGCCGACCGGGATGCCCTTGGGATAGACCTCTCCAAATCCGGAGGTCTCCACGATTTGCTTGGCCTCGACCCGCTGATCTCTCTCCACGTAGTCCATCACCAGCCGGCCGGCTTCAGGGACCACCACGATACCCCGCGCTCGGGATTGCTGGATCAGTGCGGCCACGCTGGACTCCGGGTCGGTGATCAGCTGAATCTGGGCGGCATGATCGCTCACCCCGACAACCTTTCCCACAAGGCCCTTGCCCGAGAGCGAGTCTCCGGTTGCGTTGGTCGCCCCGACCACGGGTTGATTGAGCTTCAGCCCATCCGCGCTTCCCTTGTCGATGTGGACCCATTCCTGCCATCTCGTGGGAGAGCGTCCGATCACCCGGGCAACCACGAACTCGGAGCCGGCCGGGAAGATCGGAGCCTCGCGGAAATCCAGCAGTTCTTTGAGCCGCTGGTTCTCTTGATCGGCCTCTTCCAGTTGGACCACGCGCCCGCGCAGGCCCTCGAGTTCCGACTGGAGGTCCTCGTTGCGGCTGTGCGCCTCGAGCAGGTCATCCGCCCAGCGATAGCCTTCCTGGAAGGGCTCGATGGCCCGAGTGGCCGTGCTCTGCAGCGGGGTGAGATAGCCCAGGGTACCGCGCTGCAGGCCGTGAAGCGCTCCGGTGGCCGGTTCCCGGAAGAAGGCCGTCAGCAGGACTAGAGATGTAACTATGAGTGCGCCAAAAAGAAGACGCCGGCGCACGTCAGGATCTCGCAGCAAACCGCACCTCCGCCCATCAGTACCGGCGTTTGCGTGCCCGCTGTGACGACCGGTGCAGCGCCTCGAACTCTTCGAGAGACCTGCCCGAGCCCACCGCCACACAGGTGAGCGGGGATTCGGCCAGATGAACGGGCATTTGCGTTTCTTCCCTGATCCGCTCGGTCATTCCCTGCAGAAGCGAGCCTCCTCCGGCAAGCATGATGCCCCGATCCATGATGTCCGAGGCCAGTTCGGGCGGAGTCTTGTCGAGCGTCGCTTTGATCGCGTCGATGATGGAGGCCACCGGTTCGGCGATGGCGTCGCGAACCTCCTCCGAGGAAATCACCACGGTCTTGGGGAGCCCGGTGACCAGGTCCCGGCCCCGAATTTCGGCCTGCGCCTCTTCTTCCAAGATGTAGGCGGAGCCGATCTCCAGTTTGAGCTCTTCGGCGGTTTGGGAGCCGATCATCAATTTGTACTCTTTCTTGACGAAGGCGATGATCGCCTCGTCGAGTTCGTCCCCGCCGATACGCACCGACTGCGCGGTGACGATGCCTCCCAGCGAGATGACCGCCACCTCGCTGGTGCCGCCGCCGATGTCCACGATCATGCTCCCGGTCGGTTCGCTGACAGGAAGACCGGCGCCGATCGCGGCCGCCATGGGCTCCTCGATCAGGTACGCGGCCCGCGCTCCGGCGGTGATGGTCGCCTCTTCCACGGCGCGGCGCTCGACTCCGGTGACCCCGGAAGGCACACACACGACAACCCGCGGGTGGGCCCAGCGATTCTGGTGAACCTTCTGGATGAAGTGACGCAGCATCTGCTCGGTTACGTCGAAGTCGGCGATGACCCCGTCTTTTAGGGGACGGATGGCGGTGATGGTGCCCGGCGTGCGGCCCAGCATCCGCTTGGCCTCGGCGCCGACGGCGTGCACGTCCCCGGAGCGGGAATCAATGGCCACCACGGAGGGCTCGGAGAGCACGATGCCCCGGCCCCGCACGTAGACCAAAGTATTGGCCGTCCCCAGGTCGACGGCCATGTCCCTTCCGGCGAAACCGGTTATGAAGCTCAGAAAGCCGATATGTATCGTCCTCCGAGTAGAGTGATCTCAATAAAATCTCAATAAAGAGGTCGGCGCAACGGGCTACGCGCCCGCAGACCGTCGGTCGAAGCCCGATTATACCCCGTTGCATAGCGATGACCAGTAGGGCAGGGCGATCCGTGCTGCTCGGCCGGAATTTCTAAACCTCGGGCGGAGAAATCCACCTTCGGGCCATGAGGTCAAAGCCCACATCCGCAAAGAGCTTGGCGAGCAGCCGCATGGGCAGCCCGACTACGTTGCTGTACTCGCCCGCGATCCCCTCCACGAAGAGCCCGGCCCTTCCTTGGATGGCGTAGGCGCCCGCTTTGCCCTGCCATTCGCCGGAGTCCAGGTAGGCTTCGATCCAGGGCTCGCTCAGCCGGGCAAAGGTCACCCGGGTGCGGGCGGCCTCGGCCACGCTGAGCGAAGCGGAGCCCGGGACGGAGAGGCCGGCGCCCTCCGCGCAGGCCTCGCGCGACTGCTCGGCGGCGGCGGCGCACGGAGTGCCCGCCGCCGCCTCTGCCCTCCGCGACAGCGCCACTCCGGAGATCACCTGGTGCTCGCGGCCCGACAGCCGGCGGAGCATGGCTGCCGCCTCATCAGCGCCGGCCGGTTTGCCCAGGACCTCCTCCTCCACGACCACCACGGTGTCGGTGGCCAGAACAAAGCTCGGACCTTGCGCCCGCGGCAGGCGGGCCGCGCGGCACTTGCGCCTGGCGTTCTCGATCGCGAGCTCCTCAGGAGCCATCCCCTCGAGGAGTTCCTCGGCCTCGGCCGCGACCACCTCGAAGGGGATCCCGGCGGCGCGCAGCAGTTCGCGCCGCCGCGGGGACTGCGAGGCGAGAAACAGCCGGAAATCCTGGGGAAACAGCGTGAGCTCCCGCGGCGGAATGCCTAGACCAGCTCCGACTCGTCGAAGTAGAGACCGATCTCGCGCTCTGCGCTCTCCACGCTGTCCGAGCCGTGCACCACGTTCTCGCCGATATCGAGGGCAAAATCCCCGCGGATGGTCCCCGGCCCGGCTTCCAGAGGGTTGGTGGCGCCCATCATGTCCCGGGCGACCTTCACCACCGAGGGGCCTTCCAGCACCATGAGGAAGATGGGGCCCGAGGTGATGAAGTCAACCAGCCCGTCGAAGAAGCCTTTGCCTTTGTGCTCGGCGTAATGCTCCTCGGCCAGTTCCCGGCTAACCTGCTCGAGCTTGGCCGCGCGCAATTTGAGGCCGCGGCGCTCGAACCGCGCCACGATCTCGCCGATTAGGCCGCGCTCCACCCCATTGGGCTTCACGAAAACCAGCGTGCGTTCCTGTGCCATTTTGAATTCCTCCGTTACAGGGGTCTATCGACTGCAAAAAGACGGCGGCTCGAGGGCCGCCGCCAAGGCTCACTTGCGTTCTACGAAAACTACGCCCGCGACCGGCCCAGAGCTTCCCGCTGAAAAGGCTCGGCGGTCTCTTCCAAAGCTGGGGCTTCCGGCCGAGAGACCTGTTGATCGGTCTCCTCCCCGCAATAGGGACATACCCGCCAGCTGCGCTCCAGGGGCCTTTCGCAGGACACGCAGGTCGAGCGCAGCTGCTTGCGGCAGCGGGGGCAGACGATGTAGTCGTCACGCACGAGCGTCCGGCAGTTTGGGCAAAGCTGAGTGGACATCAACTCCTGCTCCATGGCCCGCATCTCGAGTTCGCGCTCCCGGATGTCGTCCAGGTATTCCGCGGGGCGCAGGATGGTGTAGACCAGAGTCCCGATGAAGGGAAACACCAGCGAGGTCAGCACCGCAACCACGATGATCAGGGCGTCGTCGATCCGCCGGCGGGCGTCCTTCAGGGTCCAAAAAACCAGCGCCAGCCAAAGAACCGCGACCGAGAACAACAGCAGATACCAGGCCAGCCGCAGCAGGGGCGACTGCAAGATATTGTTGATAGATTCGAACAAGTTATCCAAATCCGGCTCCTACAGGATCGTCCTGCCGAGTAGGTATCCAGCGAGGAAGAATACCACGACGATTACGAGCAAAACCGCGAGCGTGAAGAGCACCACGTCCCGGCTCCCGCCGCTCCTCCTCCCGGACACGTTCGCTACGCTCCTCAGATCCCCTGCCCCAAGGCGGCCTTCAGGTCGGCGACCAGGTAGAGCGAACCCGTGACCAGCACCACCTGGTTGGAGGTGGCCAGATCGTAGGCGCTCTTGAAGGCCGACGCCGGCACGGTGTCGACGAAGACCTCGGGAGCGTCCTCGAGCTCCTCCATGATCTTCGCGAGTTCCTGCGCCTTATATGAACGGGGATTCGTGTTTTCGGTAACGAAGAGGATGTCGCAGCGGGGAGCCAGGTCCTTGAGCATCTCCAAGGCGCCCTTGTCTTTGAGAATGGAAACCACCCCGAGCAGGCGCCGGCGCTCGAGCAGCCGGTCCAAGGAGCGCATCAGTTCGTTCATGCCTTCGGGATTGTGGGCGCCGTCGAGAATGCAGAGCGGGTGCTCGCTGATGACCTCGAGTCTCCCGGGAATTGTCGTGCGCTTCAGGGCGCGCCGCACCTTCTCCTCGTCGAGGGCCTCGCCCAGGAAGAGCTCGACCGCGCCCACCGCCACGGCGGCGTTGGTCTTCTGGTAGTCGCCGAGCGCGGACAGCTGGATCCCCGAGTAGAGCTCCTGCGCCCCGAAAATGTCGAAGCTGTCCTGCCGGTTATCCAAAAGCAGCGAGATCTGGCGGTCGAGAAAACGGCACTCGGCGTTGCGCTCCTCGCAAATCTCCCTGAGCCTCTGCCGCACCTGAGGTTCGAGGCGGCCGGCCATCACCCTGCCGCCCTCGGGTATGACCGCCGCTTTTTCTTCGAGAATGGCGAGGAGGGTCTCTCCCAGCACCTCGGCGTGCTCCCGGCCGATTGTGGTAACCACCTGCACCTCGGAATCGATGATGCTGGTGGCGTCCCAGCGCCCGCCCAGGCCGGCCTCGATCACGGCCACCTCGACCTCGTGCCGCTGGAAGAAGAGGAAGGCCACCACGGTCAGCACTTCGAATTGCGTCAGGACCTCGCCGTCGGGCAGTTTCTTGTTGACCTTCTCGGCCGCGGGCATGACTTCGGCGACCAACCCGTAGAACTCCTCCTCGGTGCAGGCCTTACCGTTGATCAGTTGCCGTTCGGCCAGGCTGAGCAGGTGGGGACTCACGTAGCTGCCGACGGTTAGCCCGTACTCCTGCAGGATGGCGGAGGCAAACCGCGTGGTCGAGGACTTGCCGTTGGTGCCCACCACGTGGATCGTGCGGTAGGCGTTTTGCGGATTGCGCAGTTCCTTGGCGAGCAGGCGCACGCGGTCCAGGCCCAGCCGCATCCCGAACATCTCCAGGCTCTTGACGTAGTCCCGGGCCTGCTCCGGGGTGGGAAGCGCTTTCTTGGCACTCACAGCTCGAGTTCCTCTCCTACGCGTTCGCGGTACTGCCGCCGCACCGTACTCATAATGTTTTCGGCCTGGGCCAGGCGCTCACGCTCGGTCTCGATCACTTCGGCGGGGGCTTTGGCCACGAACCCCTGATTGGACAGCTTCTTGCCGGCCTTATCGGCCTCGGCCTTTGCCTTGCGGGCCTTGGTCAGCAGGCGCTCGCGTTCGCGCTCCACGTCCACCATGCCCTCGAGGTGCATCAGCCCGACCAACGGGCCGGCTTCGACGCTCGCGTAGCGGCCCTCGGGAGCCTGCTCCATGGAGGCCACGCCGCCGTCCAGTTCGCAACCGCTGAGCTGCCTGAACGAAGCTTCGTTTACCCGGATCGCTTCGAGCGCCGCCTGATCCGTTCCCACCAACACGACCCGGCCGGCCACCTCGCGGCCGACTCCCAGTTCGTCGCGCGCAGAGCGGAGCCCGCTCACCAGCTGCACGAAAGCCTCCATCCCCCGCTCCGCCTCGGCGTCGCGCCGCTCCGGCCTGGACTGGGGCCAGCTCGACTCGAGGATGTCCTTTGGCCTCTTGCCCGCGCGCACCTGAGGCAGGTTCTGCCAGATCTCTTGAGTCAGGAAGGGCATCACCGGGTGGAGCAGTCCGGAAAAGGATTCGAGCAGCACCAGCAGGTTGCCGCTCACCTCGCGCCGGGCCCGGGCGTCATCGCCGTAGAGCCGGGCCTTCGCGATCTCCAGGTACCAGTCGAAGACTTCACTCCAGAGGAAGCGGTAGAAGACCCGCGCCACCTCGGCAAAGTCGTAGCTCTCGTAGAGCGCGGCGGCTTCGTCCGCGACCGCCGCCAGCCGGCTGAAGATCCAGCGGTCGGCCGGCGTGGCCAGGGTGACCTCGGCCGCGGCCTCGGGGTCCGCGTTCTGCAAGACCAAGCGCGAGGCGTTCCAGATCTTGTTGGCGAAGTTCCGCCCCATCTCGATCCGTTCGGGGCTGAAGCGAACGTCCTGCACCGAACTCATGTAGACCAGGCCGTAGCGGGTGGCATCCGCGCCGTACTGCTCGATAAGCTCGAGCGGATCGATACCCGTGCCCAGGCTCTTGCTCATCCGCCGCCCGTCCTCGGCCAGGATGGTGGGGTGGATGATGACGTCGCGGAAGGGCACCTCCCCCATGTATTCGAGGCCCATCATGATCATGCGGGCCACCCAGAGGTAGATGATGTCCCGCGCGGTGGACAGCACGTCGGTGGGGTAAAAGTACTCGAGTTCGGGGCTCTTCTCCGGCCAGCCAAAGGGGGCAAAGGGCCAGAGCGCCGAGCTGAACCAGGTGTCCAGCACGTCCGGATCCTGTCTCACGGTTCCCCCGCACTTCGGGCAGGCCGCCGGCGCTTCCTTGCTGACCACCACCTCATCGCAGTCATCGCAGTAGTAAACGGGCATGCGGTGACCCCACCAGAGCTGCCGGCTCACGCACCAGGGGCGGATGTTGCGCATCCACTCCAGGTAGACGTCGCCCCAGCGCTCGGGCACGAAGCGCACCCGGCCCGACTCCACCGCCTCGATCGCCGGTTTGGCCAGACGGTCCATCCTCATGAACCACTGCAGGCTGAGGAGCGGCTCGATCACGCTGCCGCAGCGGTAACACGTGCCCACCGAATGCTTGTAATCCTCGGAATGATCGAACAGCCCGCGCTCTTCGAGCGCCGCCACCACCCGCTTCCGCGCGTCGGTGGCGGAGAGGCCGGCGAACTCGCCCGCCTGCTCGTTCATCTTTCCGTCGAAACCGATCACCGACAGGGCGGGGAGTTGGTGCCGTTGGGCAATCTCCCAATCGTTGGGATCGTGGCCGGGGGTGATCTTCAGCGCGCCGGTGCCGAACTCCGGGTCGACGTGCTCGTCGGCAATGATGGGCACCGGCCGCTCGACCAGGGGAACGATGGCGGTTCCCCCGACGTACCTGCCGTAGCGCGGGTCCCGGGGATTCACCGCCACCGCGGTGTCGGCCAGCATGGTCTCCGGCCGGGTCGTGGCCACGGTCAGGTGCTCCTCGGTACCCTCTATGGGATAGCGGATGTAGGTCAGCTGGGTGGTGCGCTCGACGTGCTCCACCTCCAGATCCGAGATGGCCGAGCCGCAGCGGGGACACCAGTTGACCAGATAGAGGTCTCGGTAGATATCGCCCTTATCGTAGAGGTCGACGAACACCTCGAGCACGGCGTCGTGGTACTCCGGATCCATGGTGAAGCGCTCGCGCTCATAGTCGCAGGAGCAGCCCAGGCTCTTCAGCTGATGGATGATGGTGGAGCCGTACTTCTCCCTCCAGTCCCAGACCCGCTCGATGAACCCCTCCCGGCCCACGTCGTCCTTGCGCAGGCCCTCCTCGCGCAACTGCGCTTCCACCTTGGCCTGAGTGGCAATGCCGGCGTGGTCGGTGCCCACCAGCCACTCAGAGTTCTCGCCCTTCAGCCGGTGGTAACGGATGAGGATGTCCTGAATGGTCCCGTTCAGGGCGTGGCCCATGTGGAGCGACCCGGTCACGTTCGGCGGCGGGATCACCATGGAATAGGCGGGACGCGCGGGGTCGACCTCGGCGTGGAAGGCGGATTTCTCCAGCCACTCCCCCATCAGCCGCTCCTCGACCTCATGGGGATCGTAGCGTGACTCCATATTGCTCTTGCTCAAAACCCTCAGCTCCTCTCTTGCGGGAAGATCTGCGGGAGCACTTCGATAAAGGTCCGCACGTACACGATCTCGAGCCCTTTCCTGATCTCCACGGGCAGTTCTCTGACCTGCCCTTTGACATCTTCCGGCAGGATCACCTTGCGCACGCCTTCCCGCCGGGCGGCCAGCAGCTTCTCTTTGAGGCCTCCCACGGCGAGCACGTGGCCGGTCAGCGTGATCTCGCCCGAGAGCGCCACCCTGGGCAAGAGCGGAGTCTCGGTGAGCGCCGAGAGCAGCGAGGCCGCCACCGCGATACCGGCCGAAGGGCCCTCCTTGGGCACCGCCCCCTCGGGCAGGTGCAGCCTGATCTCGAGCGCCGCGAGCAACTCGTAATCCGGGGGGACCGCCGGCGCACAGGCCGGCTCGGCGGCGCCGTTGCCGTCATCGCTCCCGGTCTCCTCACCGGCAGTAGCGACGGGCTGCTCGGACAAGTACTGCTCGAGCAGGCGGGCGCGTCCGGGCGACCGGCGCCAAATGTCGGTCAGGGTTTCGTCCCGGCCGATCGCCGTCTTGAGATAACCCCACGCCGCGGTGACGCTCTCCTGCATGACCTCGCCCAGCTGACCGGTGATGTGAAAGTCGCCCTTACCGGGGGTGATCGCCGTCTCGATCCTCAGGATATCCCCGCCCGCGCCGGTGTAAGCCAGACCGGTGCTCACCCCCCACCCCAACTCCTCGGCCAGGCGGACCCGCAGATAGGGCGGTGCACCCAGGTAGCGTTCGAGGTCCCCCGGGCCGATGCGGGTGTGCGCCCGGTTCTTGCCCTCCACGCGGTCCCGCGCCAGCTTGCGGTAGACCTTCCCCGCCAGCCGGTTGAGCTCCCGCACCCCCGGCTCGCGGGTGTAATCCTCGATCAGATCGCGCAGGGCCTGACGGGTGAACACGTCCCCCACCTCGGTCATGCCGCTTTCTTCGGCGGTCTTGGGCACCAGGTGCCGCCGGGCGATCTGCTCCTTCTCCCGGGAGGTGTAACCCGAGATGCGGATGATCTCCAAGCGGTCGTGCAGCGTCTCGGGAATGTCCTCTTCGTAGTTGGCCGTGGCCAGGAAGAGCACGTGGGAGAGGTCGTACTCCAGATCCAGATAAGTGTCGCGGAAGGCGTGATTCTGGACGGGATCCAGGACCTCCATCAGGGCGGCGGCCGGGTTCCCCCGCCAATCGGACTCCATCTTGTCCAGTTCGTCCAGCAATATAACGGGGTCGTCGACGGCCGCCCGCTTTAGGGCGTCCAGGATGCGGCCGGGCATGGCCCCGACGTAGGTTCGCCGGTGGCCGCGAATCTCGGCCTCGTCCCGCACACCCCCCAGGCTGATGCGCTGGAGCGGCCGGCGCAGGCCTTCGGCTATCGCCAGAGAGATCGAGGTCTTTCCCACCCCCGGCGGACCCACGAAGCAGAGCACCGTCTTGGGGGGAATTCCCTGCCGGAGTTGCGCAACCGCCAGATACTCCACGATCCGGTCTTTGACGTCGGAAAGCCCGTAGTGGGTATCGTCCAGCACCTTGGCCACGTGGGCCACGTTCGGAGCCTCCGCCCCCGACATCTCCCCCCAGGGAAGCGCGAAGACGTTGTCCAGGTAGGTCTGGGCCACGCCGATCTCCGCCGAAAACGGGGGCATGTCCTCCAGCCGGCGGATCTCCTTCTCGAGGGTGGTGCGTGCGGCGGCGGAGAGATTGGGCTTCTGCTCGAGCTGCTTCAAGTAGCGCCCCTGCTCCCCTTCCTCCCCCTCTTCTTCGCCCAGCTCTTCCTGCATCAGCCGGATGCGCTCGCGCAGAAAGAGCTTGCGCTGGTGACGCTCGAGGTTGTCGTGGACCCGGTCGGCGATGTCGTGCTCGATGGCGAGGAGTTCGTTCTCCTGCATCAGCACCTCGAGGGAGGTCATCAACCGCTCCTCGGGGTCCTCACCCTCCAGCAGCGACTGCTTGCGGTCCGCGGCAATCAGGAGGTTGGCGGCAACGATGTCCACCAAGTCGCCCGGGTCCGAGACGTCTTCGAGAATGGTCTCGGCTTCCTCAGGCAGTTCCGGCGACTGGGTGACGTAGACGTGGAACTCGCGGCTGACCGCCTCCATCAACGCGCGCACCCGCGACCAATTGCGGGCGCGGCGCATCTCGAGCGGCCGGTAGTTGGCCTCCAGGTGGGGTTCGCTCATCGAGAGACCCTCGATGGCCACGCGGCCCTGTCCTTCGAGCAATGCCTTGACCGTGCCGTCCGACAATCGGAAGAACTGGACCACCTTGGCCAGAGTGCCGACCGAGGCGATGTCCGTCTGGCCCGGCTCCTCGACCGAGGTCAGCTGAGTGGCGAGAATCAGCGAGGACCCGGCCTGATGCGCCCGTTCCAGGGCGCGCACGGACTTCTCCCGTCCCACGAAGACGGGGATGAGCATTTTGGGGAAGAGAATGAGATCGCGTGCCGCGAGGAGCGGCAGCGACCGCTCGTTGTCGGCCACGGTCACTCCCGCCTAGGCGGATTCTTCGTCGAGATCCAACTCGTCGGGTACGGTGTGCGTCACCAGAGTGGGCTCCAGAGAGCGCTCGATTACCTCTTTGGTGATGACGCACTTGGAAACGTCGCGCCGGCTGGGCAGGTCGAACATCACGTTCATCAGCGCCGCTTCGATGATCGAGCGCAGGCCGCGTGCTCCGGTTTCCCGTTCGATGGCCTTGACCGCGATGGCGTCCAGGGCCTCCTGCTGGAAGATCAGATCGACGCCGTCGTAGGCGAAGAACTTCTGGTACTGCTTGACCAGTGCGTTCTTGGGCTCGGTCAGGATCGCGATCAGGTCTTCCTGCTTCAACTGATGCACGTTGGAGAAGACCGGAAGACGGCCGATGAACTCGGGGATCAACCCGAACTCGAGCAGGTCCTCCGGCAGCACGTTGCTGAAGAGTTCCCCCAGATCACGGTCCTTGCGGCTCTCGATGTCCGCGCCAAAGCCGCAGCCCTTCTTGCCGATGCGCCGCTCGACCAACTTCTCCAGGCCGGCAAAAGCGCCCCCGCAGATGAAGAGGATATTGGTGGTGTCGATGGTCAGGAATTCCTGGTGGGGGTGCTTGCGTCCGCCCTGAGGCGGCACGCTGGCGGTGGTTCCCTCCAGGATCTTGAGCAGCGCCTGCTGCACGCCCTCACCCGACACGTCACGCGTGATCGAGGGGTTGTCCGCCTTGCGGGCGATCTTGTCGACCTCATCGATGTAGATGATCCCGGTCTCGGCCTTCTTCACGTCGTAGTCGGCCGCCTGAATCAGCTTGAGCAGGATGTTCTCGACATCCTCGCCCACGTAGCCCGCCTCGGTGAGCGCGGTGGCGTCTGCGATGGCGAAGGGGACGTTGAGAATCCGGGCCAGGGTCTGGGCCAGGAGGGTCTTGCCGCAGCCCGTGGGTCCGATCAGCAGAATGTTCGACTTCTGCAGCTCGATTTCCACCTCTTCGTAGGTGGCCATCTGCACGCGCTTGTAGTGGTTGTAAACCGCCACCGAAAGCGAGCGCTTGGCTTCCTCCTGGCCGATGACGTAGTCGGAGAGCACGTCATAGATCTCCCGCGGCTTGGGGAGGTTCTCCAGATCGAGCACGACCGGAGCCGCCAACTCCTCGTCGATGATCTCGTTGCAGAGATCGATGCACTCGTCGCAGATGTAGACGCCAGGGCCGGCGATCAGCTTCTTGACCTGCCGCTGACTCTTTCCGCAAAAGCTGCAGAGGAGTTGCTCTGAGCCACTCGAGGACTTGGGCACTACTCGGTCCCCCTCAACTAGCGGTGCTCGATGACCTTGTCGATGATCCCGTACTCCTTCGCCTCTGCCGAGGACATGAAGAAGTCGCGATCCGTGTCGTTTTCCACTTTTTCCAGAGGTTGGCCGGTGTGTTTAGCCAATATCTCGTCCAAACGCCTGCGCAGGTTGAGGGCCTCGCGAGCGTGGATCTCGATATCGGCCGCCGGTCCCTGGAATCCGCCGGAAAGCTGATGGATCAACACTTTTGAATTCGGTAGCGCATAGCGCTTTCCTTCGACTCCGCCCGCAAGCAGAAGGGCGCCCATGGACATGGCGATGCCCATGCAGATCGTGGAGACCTGAGGCTTGATGAACTGCATGGTGTCGTAGATCGCCAGCCCGGCGTAGACGTTGCCGCCCGGGCTGTTGATGTAGAGCGCGATGTCTTTGTCCGGGTCTTCCGACTCCAGATGGAGCATCTGAGCGACGATCACGTTCGCGATTTGGTCGTTGACCGGGGTGCCCAAGAAGATGATCCGCTCGTTGAGAAGCCGGGAGTAGATATCGAAGGCCCGTTCGCCTCGGCTGGTCTGTTCGACCACCATGGGAATGAGAGGGCTCAATCTGAAGTCCTTTCGTCGTCTTCGCTCGGTTCGGCCTCGGGCTCCGGTGTGACGGGCACGGCACTGTCCACGATGAGATCCGCCGCCATTTCCCGCAGGAGTTGCTGCCGAACCGTGGAGATTCTACCAGAGTCCTCCAGGCGCGAACGAAACTCCTCGGGCTCCATCCGGGCCGCCTGAGCCATCTCATTCAACCGCTTGTCGAGCTCTTCGTCGCTGACCGTCAGACCCTCGGCTTCGGCCACGGAATCGAGCACCAGCGTGGTCCTGACGGAGTCCTCTGCCTGCGGGCGAACCTCCGCAAGCAACGCCTCCATGGTCGAGCCGGTCAGCTCCAGGTAGTGTTCGAGCGAGGTGCCCTGATGGGTCAGCGAGTGGGCGAAGTCCTGCACCATGTCGCTCGCCTGCTCGTCGATGACCGCGTCGGGGAGTTCCAGCCGGGCGTTATCGGCCGCCTGCTTGACCGCCGCGTTGCGGAAGCGGCGATCGGCCGCCTGGTCCAAAGACGATTGGAGCTTCTGCCGGATGTCGAGCCTCAGTTCGAGCAGCGTCTCGAACTCGCTGACGTCCTTGGCAAACTCGTCGTTCATCGCCGGCAGGGACTTCTCCTTGATCTCCTTGAGCGTCACCGTGAAGTCCAGGGTCTTGCCGGCGATGTCCTCCGCGGGATACTCCTCGGGGAAGGCCACGGGGACGACCTTTTCCTGACCGGGTTGCATGCCCACCACGCCTTGCTCCAGGTCGGGCAGCAGTTGGTTGGAGCCGATCTGCAGCACGTAGTCCTCGGCGGAGGTCTGGTCCACCTCCTCGCCGTCCAAGCTCCCCTGGAAATCGATGGTCACGAAGTCGCCCTCTTGGGCCGGGCGGCCTTCCACCGGACGCAGTTCCGCGAACTCGTCCCGCAGGCGCTCGACCTGACGGTTGACCTCATCGTCCTCGACCGTGGGTTCTTCTTTCGGCACTTCGAGGCCCCTGAACTCGCCCAGTTCGGGGGTGGGCATGACCGGAACCTCCGCCTGGAAGGTGAAGGCCTGCTCCTCGGCCGGGGGTTGCTCGAAGTCCACCTCGGGGCGGCCGACGGGCACGATCTCCTCTTCCTGCAGGGCCGCCGCATACCACTTGGGCAGCTCCTCCTCGAGCATCTCCTGCACCACGGCTTCCATGCCAAAGCGCTGGAGGACCACACTGGTGGGGACCTTGCCTTTGCGGAAGCCGGGAAGCTTGATTTCCTGCGACAGGCGCTTGAGGGTTCTCTGCAGCCCGGCGCCCACCTCCTCCGCGGGAACCTCTACCTCGAGGCGAACCTTGCTCCCCTCGATTTCGGTGACGGTGGTCTTCACGTTGACCGCTCCTCCTCAACTCGATTGCCCCGGCCCTTGGGACCGGGGCTGCTTTATGCGGGTGAGAGGACTCGAACCTCCACGCCTCGCGGCACCAGGACCTAAACCTGGCGCGTCTGCCAGTTCCGCCACACCCGCGCGTCGCAAAATGAAACGACCCTTCGTCCCGTCCCACTCGGACGTCACGAAGGGCCCAACCCCTGAGGGGTGAACGACGGGGCTCGAACCCGCGACCACCGGGACCACAACCCGGAGCTCTACCAACTGAGCTACGTTCACCACGTCGGCCATAGCGCTTGCGCCTGCGGCCTAAGGCGCGCCTGGGAGGATTCGAACCCCCGGCCCGCGGATTAGAAGTCCGCTGCTCTATCCAACTGAGCTACAGGCGCCTCCACCGTTCCGCAGAAGCGGCCGAGGAGCGGGCGACGGGATTCGAACCCGCGACCAACGGCTTGGAAGGCCGTTGCTCTACCAGCTGAGCTACACCCGCCCGTCAAGCTCTCCGTACAGTCGGGACGGCCGGATTTGAACCGGCGACCCCCTGCTCCCAAAGCAGGTGCGCTACCAGGCTGCGCCACGTCCCGGAACGACGAAACCGGTCGGCGATCCAGTATACCCCATGGTTTCATCCCTGTCTCGGGGGGCTCCGTCGGCTACAATGAAGAACGCCGCAACCTGCAAACAGGAGCTCAGATGGCCAAGAGAGACCGCAGAGACAATCCCCCAGAAAGAGACTCGGGGCGCGGCCGGGACGATATCAACGAGGTCGAGCGCGAGTCGCTCACCGCCCTGAAAGGCATCCTGGGCAAGGTCGCCGGCCTGCTCAAGCCCCTGGGTCTGACCCCGGACGAATCGACCAAGCTCGTGGAGGAAATGTACGAGAGCGTGCTCCAGGTCGACCGCCAAAACGCGGGCGAGCCCGACGACCTCCGCCGCCGCGCCCTGCTCGACCACGTCAGAAACGCGAACATCCGCCGCGTCGACGGGGAGCTCGTCGTCGACTATCCCCAGCAGTAACCCAGGCCCCCGGCATCCCGCCGGGGCCCCCTGGTCCCCGCCCCCAACTTCACACCTGTCAGAGGCGCGCGCCCTCCAAAGCGTGGGCGCAGGCGCAATCCCTCTCGTAATCCAGCTGCGGAATCACCTCGAACAAGAGGCGCCGTAGCTTCTCGTTGTTTTCCTCGAAGACCTTGACCACCTCGTGATGGCTGACCGGGGGTATCGAGGGATCGTCCGCCACGCCGACGTCGTAGTCGGTGATCAGAGAGACGTTCGCGTAGCAGAGCTCGAGCTCGCGTGCGAGGTAGCCCTCGGGATAGGCGGTCATGTTGATCACCTCCCAGCCATTGCGGTTGAACCACTTGCTCTCGGCCCGGGTGGAGAAGCGGGGGCCCTGAATCACCACCACCGTCCCGGTCTCGTGGACGGTGATGCCGAGCTCCCGGGATTTTCCGATCAGAGCCTCCCGGATGTGCGGGCAGTAGGGATCGGCGGAGGAGACGTGAGTCGAGACGGGACCGTCGTAGAAGGTGTCTTTGCGGGCGCTGGTGCGGTCGACGAACTGGTCGGCCACCACGAAGTGTCCCAGCCCCACCTCCTTCTGCAGACTTCCTGAGGCGCAGGGACCGATTATCTTCTTCACGCCGAGGGCCTTCATCCCCCAGACATTGGCCCGGTAGTTGATCATATGCGGGGGAAACTGGTGCCGCCGCCCGTGCCGGGGCAAGAAGGCCACGCGCTTGCCGCCGATCTCGCCGATGAAGTAACTGTCGCTCGGCGGGCCGTAGGGAGTATCGACCGCGACCTCCTCCACGTCCTCGAGGAAGGAGTAGAAACCGGATCCGCCAAAGACCCCTATCTCCGCTTGGGAGCCAAATTCGCCTACCGCTTGCTCGTCAGCCACTGCGCATCTCTCCTCGGTTGGACAATTACTCGGATTCGGATTCGGGTTCGGACTCGGCCTCGGGTTCGGACTCGGATTCGGGTTCGGACGCGGCCTCGGGTTCGGACTCGGCCGCGGGGGGCGCCGGCTCCCCCGCCGTTTCTTCTTTCTGCTGGTCGATGGCTCCCACGTAGGCCATCTGCATTTGGGCGAGCGTGCTCCGGTACATCGCCACCTGGTCCCGGGGCAGCGACCCCGCGAGCACGTCGACCAGCGCGCGGAAGGCGTCGATGGCGATGCGGGTTTGCTCGAGATCCCGGTCGGCCCGGGTTTGCTCGGAAAGACCCATCCTTTGAAAAGCGATGCTCGGCAGGGACTGCAGCACGCCGGACAGATGGTCCTGCACCGAGAGACGCAGCAGTTCCTGCTGCATCCGCTCGAGAAATTCCTGCTCTATCCTCTGCCGATCCTCGCCCGAACTGTTCGCTGAATCTGCCATGTCCTCTCCCAGATATCGCTGTCACCTGCAGTCCCAGGGGTATCCCGGCCCGGTTCCCGTTAGTAGTATCCTCAAAGACGAGCGGCGGTCAACCAAATGCCGGGCGACGCGCCCAAATAACGGCGGGGAAGGAGTGGGAATGGACTACGGCGAACTGCTCTCCGCCACCTTCCGCATAAGTTGGCGCGCCAAGTACCTCTGGCTCTTCGGCCTTTTCGCCCTCTCGCTGGACGGCTGCAATCCTAGCTCATCGAGCTATCAGTTCTCGGGCGACGGCGGTGGTGAAGGGGTCGGCTCCTTCTCCGGTGGCGTCGATTTCGTCGCCGGCAACTGGGGGTGGTTGCTGGCATTGGGTTTGGTGGTCTTCGTCCTGGGTTTTCTCCTGTTCGCGCTCTCGGTGATCATGACCGCGGGCCTCGTGGCCGGCGCGGACGAAGCCTACCGCGGGGTCGAAGGCAGGGGAGCGCGCCGCAGTTGGCGCCGGGGCTTCGAAAGGTTCTGGCCCCTGCTGGGCCTGTTTCTACTCCTCTTGCTGGCCGGAATCCTCACCCTGCTGGTCCTTGGGGTCATGGCGGTGGTGGTGGTTTTTGTCCTCCTCCAGAACTTCGAGGTCTCGGGCTCGGCCGTGATCGCCCTGGTCGGCCTGGCCGTCCTGCTCGCCCTGGCCCTCATTCCCTTCCTGGTGGTTATCCAGATCGTGGTCAGCTGGTCGGCCCGCAGCCTGATCCTGGACGGAACCGGCGTCTTCGCCTCGCTGGGAAGAGGGTGGCGGCTGTTTCGCGCGCAAACCGGGAGCAGCCTGCTCGTCTGGGCCCTCAACCTGGGGCTGAGCATCGCCGTCGGACTGATCCTCGCGATTCCCATGATCGCCCTGGGCATACCTCTGATTTTGGCGATCGTCGTCGGGGAAGACCAGGGCCCCTGGCTGATTCCGCTGGCGGCCTTGGGCGGCCTGGTGCTGGGCGCGGCCGTTCTGCTGCTGAAGGCTGTGCTGACCACTTTCTTCAGCACCTACTGGACGATCGCCTACCGCAAGCTCCAGGGTGCGACTGAGTCTTCCTAGCCTTCGGGCGCTGCGGCCGGCGCCGGCTGGTGCGAGGTCATGCTCAGGCGCACCGTGTCGGAAAATATCGTGAAGATATCCTCGCCATTCCGAAAGCGGGCGAGCTGCTGCTGAGCGGAATTCCCTTCGGTCAATATGTGTTCGACCCGAGCCAGTTCGGCCTCCAGGCCCAGCTCTTCGGCCAGCGGCTCGACCTGGCCAACGCGACGCTTGAGCGCTTCTACCGCGCTGATTTCGGTGCGGCTCTCCAGATCGATCAACTTGCCGTCGAGGCCGTGACTTCGGGCCCGCCACCGGTTTTCCTCGATGAACCGACGAGGGTGAACGGGGAGGCTCTCTCCCCGGTCGTAGCGGTCGAGGAGGGCGGCCACCAAACCCAGACTGAGGCCGGCCATCGCCATGGAATCCTCGAAAACCGGCTGGGCATCCATCGCGCGGACTTCGAGGGTGCCGAACAGGTGGTGGAGCCGGAGCGTCCACCAGATCATGGTCGACTCGGTTATGGAGTTGGTGGCGAAAAGAAAGTCGGCGTAGTCGGCATACGTGGCCCAATCCCCGTAGGGATCCGGATCTCCGCAACGGGGAAACGCTTCGACGAACACCTGTGAGCGGGTGGAGTGAAGCTGGGTCTCATCCCCATGATAGAAGGGCGAGCTGGCCGAGAGCGCGAGCAACTCCGGCACGTACGAACGGTAGGCGTCGTGGACGGCGACAGCGCGGTCGGCCCCCCGGATGCCGGCGTGGACGTGAAGCCCGAAGGTATTGTTGGTCCAGGCCACGTATTTGAGCTCATCGATTACGCGCCTGTAGTGATCCGAATCGATGAACCGCTGATCGCGCCAATGGCTGAAGGGATGCACTCCCGTCGAGCCGAGGGCCAGGCCCAGATCCGCGGCCGCACGGGTGAGGGCCGCCCGCTTGGAGCGGAGGTCTTCGCGCGACTCGGCGAAGTTCTTACCGGCGACGCTGTTGATCTCGGCTTCGGACTGGATCAACTCGCCGTAAACCAAGGGACCGCCGAAGACCTCGTCGGCGTGTTCCTTTAGCTCCCGGTAGCGATTGGTGAGACTGAGCGTGTCGGCGTCGAGGATTTGGAACTCCTCTTCCAGTCCGACGGTCAGATCGCGGCCGTTATCAAAAACCGCGCCTATCTCTTCTCGTACTTCCACTCGCTCTCCCGCCAAGCCGCCATAGCCCCGCCATCCGCCTGTCTTCGACCCGCCGCCGCTTGCTGCGGGCGCCGGTGAGGTCCAGGGGAGTTTGCCCAGATCTGCCTGCTACAATCCTGAAACCCTAGGGAAATGAGCGAAGAGTCTAGCAAATGATGCAGACCGCCCCCCGCCAAACCGATCCTCCTCTTGCTCGAGGTGGTTCTCCGTCGCCCGGCCTTTCCCGGGTGTGCGGACGAGCGTGAGCACCGAGCGGGAAAGGGCGCTCCTCAAAGACGCCCGCGCGGGGAGCCAGGAGGCTCTGGGGGAGCTCTACCGCCTCCACAGCCGCCGGGTCTACAACCTGACCCTGCGGATGACGGGCGACCCGGCGGAAGCCGCCGACCTGGCCCAGGAGGCTTTCATCAAAGCCTTCGGCGCGATAGAGAGTTTTCGTGGGGATTCGGGCTTCGGCACCTGGCTCCATCGCATCGCGGTCAACACCGTGCGGGATCATTTTCGAAAGCGCAGGCCGCAGCCCACGGAGGAGGCCTCGCTGGAGCGCATGCTCGAAGCCGCCGATGTCACCCGCACCTCCCGCGCATCACGCGACCCTGTCGAGGACCGCCTTTCGGACGAGGTCACAGCCGCCCTGGCCGCCCTCCCGGAGGACTTCCGGCTGACCGTGGTGCTCTGCGATCTGCTCGACTACAGCTACGCAGAGGCTGCGGACATCCTCGAGATTGCCGAGGGGACGGTGAAATCCCGCCTCTTCCGGGCGCGGGCGCTGCTCGCGCGCTCTCTCGCCCCGCCCGCGGGCGAGGCACCCCTTCGACAGCGGGGGAACCCTGGACACCCGGGAGCCGTCAGAGAAGCAGGCAAGGAATAGGGAACGATGCGCGAACAAGAGCACATAGACGGGCGCGGCGAAGCCGTGCTGGACTATCTGGACGGCACCCTCTCGGAGGAGCAGTCGCGGGAATTCGCGCGGCACCTTTCCGGCTGCGCCCGTTGCCGTGAGGCCGTAGCCGAACAGCGCAGGGCCGTGGCCTTGCTCGCCGGCGTGCGAAGCGCGGAGCCTCCGCCGGAACTGGAGGGCCGCGTGCTCGGGGGGCTAGAGCACCGGAGGCTCGAGCAGATAGAAGCGCCGGCCCGAGGGCAAGACACCGGGCGCAGAAGGAGCTCGCTTCTTGGCTCGCTGCCCGCCTGGCTGCGCCCCTCCACCCTGCTGCCCGCAGCGGCGCTGCTGATCTTCGTGGGGGTCGGGCTGGTCTGGTTCACCCAGAGTGACCAGACGGACGACCTACGTACGTTCCAGGCGAGTGCCCCGGCGGGGCAGCAGGAGTCGACCGATAAAGAAGCCGCGGCCACGGCCGAGGACTCCAGCCAAAGCGCGGCAGGGGACGAGGCCGCCGGCGCCCCCGCGGCCGAGCCGGGTGGCGCCGCCGAAGGGGAAGCCACGGAGGAGACCCGCACCTTAGGCGCCGCCGAACAGTCACCACAGCCGGCCCCGGGTGAGGTGCTGAATCTGCGATTGTCGGCAGGGACGTCTCCAGAGGAGGCCGCGCGGATCTTCGAAAGCATCACCACCCTGCAGGCCTTGCCCGCGCAGACGGTGACGGGCGGCGCCTATCTGGCCCGAATGCTTCCCGAGGAGGTCCCCCTGCTGATCGAGTCCTTGAGAGACGCCGGACTGGAGGTGGCGAGCACCGTCACCTCGTCGACAGACCTCCCCCCCGCCCTGGCCCGGGCGGTCGACGCCGCCCTCCTGCTCCGGCCAAAAGCCGGCGGGGAGGGTTTCGTGACTCAACCGCTTGGGGGGAATGGGGTGACTCCCGAAGACACCGTGCTGGTCGTCGCCCTGACCGGCTAGGACTCCCGGAAGGCCGAACGGACAGAAAGCCCGCCCTACTCGGACTCCGGCTCATCAGGCATGGAGAAGTAGAGCGCGTAGAGCATCTCTTCCGCGGGATTGACCGTGTGGACCGTGACCCAGTCCGGCACCGTGAGCAGGGTCTCCGTGTAGTTGAAGATGATGCGCACCTCTCCCGCGACCAGCGCGTCGGCGGCCTGCTGAGCGCCTTCCGGGGGAACGGCAATCACCCCGATCACTATCCCCTCTTTGCGGCAGAAGTCGGGCACCCGCTCGGTGGGTAACACTTCCAGGCCGCCGAGGTCACTTCCGATCTTGTGGGGATCGTTGTCGAAGACGGCAGCAATGCCGAAGCCGTGATCCTGGAAGATGGAAGAGGTCGCGATAGCGCCCCCCAGTTTGCCCGCTCCCACCACCGCGATGCGATAGGGGCCCTCGCTGTGCAGGATCTCCTGGATCTCGCCGATCAGCGAGTCGATGCTGTAGCCCACTCCTCGCTTGCCGAAGCGGCCGAAAGCCGAGAGATCACGCCGCACCTGAGTCGGGTTGACGTTGGCGTGATCGCTGATTTCCTGGGAGGAGATACTGTCCCGGCCCTGCTTGCGCGCCTGCCTGAGGATTCGGAGGTAGGTCGAGAGCCGGGCGGCTACGCCCAGACTGAGTTTCTCGGCCATACTCCTCCTCGACGGACTGCCTATACAGAGACTCCGGCCCGCTCCGCGAGCGCCGGACCTTCACACGAAAAAGCCGCCGATCGGCGGCTCCCAGTCGGGGCGCCGGGATTTGAACCCGGGACCTCATCGTCCCGAACGATGCGCGCTACCAGGCTGCGCTACGCCCCGCGAGCGGCTATGTTACCACCAACGCGGGACCCCGGTCCATCAACCCCGAGCGGCCCACAGAGACCCTGGACCGAGCACCAGTCGCAGCGGTCCTCGCGCGCGGCGAAGTCGCCGTTCTCGATGCCCTCGAGCGCCGCGCTTAGTTCCTCCTCGAGCGCGCCCCGATCGGAGGCGGCGAACTCATGAGTCACGAGCTCGTCCGGCTGCTCCAGAAAGAGAAAGGAAACCCTAACCGGTTCTTTCCCGGCCTGGAGCGCCGCCAGCGCATAGATCGCGGCCTGCAGCCGGTAATGTTTCACCGCCTCGACGCGTCCGCCCTCTCCCAGGCGGTTGGTCTTGTAGTCGACGAGGTGCCAGCCCGGGGCCTCCTCGAGCAAGAGGTCGAATACCCCGCGCACCAGGAAGCCGCGGTGCGCGAACACGAAGGGCACCTCTTTTCGGCCGGCGGCCAGTCCGGGGTGAGTGGCAACCGGGGACCGCCAGAAGGCGCGGGCCAGGCGCACGCCGGTTTGGGCGATGCGCGGTTCCCCCATAAGACCCTGCCACGCCAGAGCGCGGGCCGCCAGGTGAGCCAGTGCGGCCTCGCCGGGCTCGGCGCCGGCGAGTGCGGCCTCCTCCAGCATCTGATGAACCACCAAGCCCACCTCCCTCCCCGACGCCCCTCCGGCCTCGTCGGTGCCGGGCGTTCCCCGAAGGCCCCGGCCGCCCGAGCCGTCGTCGCCTTCGGGGTAGGCTTCGGCTGCAGCCCGCTCGGCGGCGCCTCCTCCCGGGGCATCGAACTCGCCGAGTCCCAGCACTGATTCCAGGAAGTAGCGTCGCGGGCAGGCCAGGTACAGGGAAAGCGAAGAAAAACTCACGCTCTTGACGGGCGCTCCAGGAGCGAGCCGGTCGACAAAAGTCGGCGGTTTCGGGGCCGCGCTTCCGCGCGCCGCCGGGGCATGCACCGGCCTTGGGGGAGGATCCTCGGCGGCCCCTCCGGGCACCGCCGCCACCGGCCGCACCCTCAGGTCAATGCTCTCCCAGGGATAGAAGCCGTCCCCTTCCGCTATTACCTCCTTGGATGGCTCTCGGCCATCTGCGGCCGCCGTGGCCCCTGGGCCCGCCCGCAGCCCGGGCGCCTCGAGATCGGATGCGGACGGAAGGTCGAACAGACCCTGGAGGTAATGGAGGAGCGGGGTTCCGGTGATCCCGCGGGTGCCCACCAGCACCAGCCGTTCTTCGGCCCGGGTGAAGGCCACGTATGCCTTGCGCAGCAGTTCCCCGGCCTCCCGTCGCGAGGCCTCCTCGATTATCTCGTCGACCGGCCCGTAATCCACCGTCGGGCTGCCGGGACCCTCCTCCAACTTGAAGCGAAATCCGACCTCTCCTCGGAATCCCACATGCATGGCCGCCCCTCCGCGACCCCCACCTTCCGAACCCAAGCCCACCACCAGCACAACCGGAAACTCCAAGCCCTTCGCCTGATGAATGGTCATCAGCCGGACTACATCCTCACCCTCGGCCAGGATGGCGGCGTTCCCTTCCTTGGCCGCGAGTTCCCCCCTCTCCCGCAAATAGGCGACCAGCGAGGCCGGATCGGGACCCTCCACCGACTCGAATTCATCGGCGAGGCGCATCAGCTTCCGCAGGTTTGCAAACCGCCGGCGGCCCTGGGGAGCCCGAAGCACGGCCAGGTCGTAGTCGAAGCGGTTGAGCACCTGCTCGATGAATCCGCCCAAACCCGGGGTCCCCAGGCGCCCGCGCAATTCGGAAACCCCGGACACCAGATCGCGCAGGGAAGCCACCTCTGCTTCGGTGGCGCCCGGCAGCTCCTGCCCCTGCGCCACGGCCAGGAGCGCGGTCCAGAGAAAGGGTCTCCTCCCGGCAGACCGGCGCAGTCCCGCCTTTTCCCGAAGCAGATAGAGCACGTCGTCCGCCACCCGGACGAAGGGTGACCGCAGCACCGTCAGCAGGGCAAGATCGTCGTGCGGGTTGATCAACAGGCTCAGAATCGAGAGAACGTCGCCGACTTCCTCGCTGGCGTAGTAGTTTCGCCCGCCGACGACATAGGCATCCAGGCCCCGTTTCTCCAGTTCGTCGGCGTAGGTGTCGATCCCCCGCGTCGAGTGAAAGAGCATGACCACATCGCGCTGCCTCCACCCCTCCATACGCACCATTTGCTCCACGCATTCGGCGGACGCGCGGGCCTCCTGTTCCCGCCAGTCTTGCCCAACCTTTTCCAGGATGACCAGTTCGACGGCAGGTTCAAGGGAACCGCGGGGCTCGATCCGGCCCGGCCTAGGTTCCCCCGGCTCCCTGCCCGAGGTGAGTTCGAGCAGTTCCGATCCCAGAACGCCCTCATCCCTGAACACCCGGTTGACCACGTCCAACACCGGCTGCCGCGAGCGGAAATTGGTGCTCAGGCTGAAGACCGAATCGGCCGGGGTGTCCCGTTTACGATCACGGAAGACCTCGACGTCGGCGTTGCGAAACCCATATATGCTCTGGAACTGGTCCCCGACGGTTAGGATGGCCTCCGCGCCCAGAGCGTCAAAAAAGGCGCACTGCAGATCATTGGTGTCCTGGAACTCATCCACGATCAGGCGGGAACCGGGCTCCAGCCCTCCGATGCCCCGCTCGAGCAGAGAGCGGGCTTCCAGAGTGAGGTCGAGGAAGTCGAGTACCCCCAGGGCCTTCTTGCGCTTTCGGTACTCGCAGTGGAGCGCAGC
Source organism: Actinomycetota bacterium (assembly GCA_016278725.1). Lineage (GTDB taxonomy): Bacteria > Actinomycetota > Thermoleophilia > RBG-16-64-13 > RBG-16-64-13 > Soudan-30. Next base: position 3,124 of record JADQBG010000001.1, on the reverse strand, counting down.
GAGCAGTTCATCCACTTCGCCGGCGAGCGGAGCAAGGAGTTGCTCTCCAAGAACGGCGTGCAGTTGCCCGCCCTCTGCCTGCACGGCCTTGATCAGCGCCTTTTGCTCCGCGTTGCCGCAGCCCGCGTTCGGCCGAAAGCGGCGCAGCTCAGCAATCCTTTGCTCGGGAGCGTGCGAGGCCGAGCGGTCGAGCCATTCGCAGCAGGCCTCGGCCTTGTCCAGGTTTTCGCGCATTCTGGCCGAAGCTTTGCTCCGGTCGATGCCTGCGTCGAGGAAGGCCCGAAGAGCGCCGCGAAGGGCGTCTTCGGCCGGGCCCGAAGCCGGAGCGCTGGGCAACCTCAGCCGGGGTTCCTCGCGGCCAACCCCCCGAAGCCTCTCGTAGAGAGGGATGATGCCGCCCTCGATCTCTTTCTGGAAGGGGCTCAGACCGGTGAGGCGCTCATCGTCCAGCGAGCAGATGTGTCTCTCCCACACGTCCCGAAAGGCCTGCCGCCGGAGCATGGCCGCCCGTTCTTCCTCGAGGATGCCGAAGGCTGGGTCGAGCCCCGCCTCGAGCGCGTTGTCCCGGAGAATGCGGGCGGCAAAGCTGTCAATGGTGCCTATCGGAGCGTCCTGGACGCGGCGCGCCAGAGAACTCTCTCCCCGGTCGAGCAAAGCCTTACGGATGCGCTCGCGCATCTCGCCGGCGGCCTTCCGGGTGAAGGTTACGGTGGGCAACTGCTCCGGGGGCAGGCCGTCATCGAGCAGTCCCACCAGATAGCACTCGACCAGCAGGGTGGTCTTGCCCGTCCCCGCGCCTGCCTCCACGAATATGGTGCGCTGCCGGTTGCCGATCACCTCGAGCTGCTCGGGAGTGAGGCTCATCAGAACCGCTCCGGGCGTCGTCCCGAACGGCATATGCCCGCCAGATCGCAGTAGAAGAGGCAATCCCCCTCGGCGGGGTCGGACGGGATCCTGCCGCTGCGCATGCCCGCGGCCGCATCGCCGGCTCTCGCCACGCATAGCTCCAGTTCTTCGAGAAGCTCTTCCTCATCGAGCGGTTTCCGAGCCCAGCCTCCCACCTCGACGCCCTCCAGATAGATGCCCGCCCGCTTGTTTGAGCCCAGGGCCGCGTAGGCTCCGCCGGCCACCTCGGTCTGTGGACTTTCAGCGCGAAGAGCGCAGAGGTAGAGGGGGACCTGCAGATTGCCCTCCTGGGAGAAAGGCAGTTTGGGCACCGAAGTGCCCCCCTTGTAGTCGATCACGAAGTTGCGCCCCTGGGTGTCGACGTCGATGCGGTCGATGCGCCCGCGCACCTTGACGCCGCCGATGTCCACGCCGCCATTCGCGCCGACGGAGCGCTCGAAGAGGGCCGGCCGGAGTTCGCTGCCCGAATTTGCGTCGAACTCGCAGAAGCGCTTGAGATCCCGCGTCGCCGCGGTCAGGAGCAGCCGGCGCTGAGCAGCGGTCCCGTGGTGCTCGAACGCGCTGAGTGCCTGAACCACATGAAGTTCGACCAACTCGAAGGCGCGCTCGAGCCCCGCAGGGCCCAGCGGGAGCCGCCCCTCCTTCGCCAGGGCGCCGTAGATCGTACTCAGCGCCCCATGAAGCACGTTTCCCCGAGCCAGCGGGTCCATCTCCCGCTCCATCTTCTCGCGGCCGATCAGGTGCTCGATGAACCAGCGGAAAGGACACTGCGCATAATCCTCCAGTTGGCGCGCGGCAAAAGCATCCTGGCCGGCCAATTGCCCCAGAACTTCGGGACGGGTCAGCCGGGGAGGCCGCCGCCAGGGGGCCGTTTGGAGCCGCCCGCTCCAACCCAGAGCGGCGTCGGGGACCAGTCCCTGAACTGCGCAGCCCCGCAGGTACTCCCGCTCGGAAGGAGCTTCTGCAACGGGATGAACGACCTCGTCGAGTCCGCGCCGCAGATTGGCCGCGTCCACCCCCAACACCCTGCGGCAGGCCTCGTAGAAGGGCGAGGGAACCACCTCCTCCCCCTCGTCTTCGGTATCCCGCGCGGACAGATAGAGAAGCTGCCACGGCCGGGAAAGAAGCAGGGCAAAAAGCGCCTCTTCCTCATTCGGGCCGCGGTCTACGAATAACTCCCGTCCGCAAACCCGGTTGGCCTCCTGCCGGCGGCGGCGGCTGAGCAGACCCTTCTCTTCCCGGGGTCGAGGGAACTCCCCCTCGACCAGCCCGAGCATGAACATCACGGTGAACCGCCGAGCCCGCGCACGCACCGCCGTCAGCACGTGAACGACTCCCCCCTCCTCCTCGCGGCCCATGGGGAGAAGGCTTTGGGAGAGCGTCGATAGCGCTTCGGCTGCGGTCGGGGGTTGCTCTCCGGAAAATGCCGGCTGCCAGTGCGATAGTTCCTCGGCCCAACCCCGGACGACGCCGAAGGCGCGCGCATCCGCTTCCATCTCGCGGATGTCTTTAGCCGCCCCGGAGGCCCGCTCGAGGAGGCCCCGGGCCAGGTCCTCGACTCCCTCGGGGCGAATGATCGCCCCGCCGGACTCGTCCCTACCCAGCACGTTGCGCAGGGGCGTCAACTGGTCCGGCAGGGAGCGGGCAACGGCCCGGCGGAGGGCGGCCCCGGAATGATGGGCTCCCTCGTGGATCTCGATCTCCAGGCGGTCGATGAGCTGGGCCTCGTAGGGAGAGTACGGGCCGCGCAGATAGGCAAAGAGCTCGGCGAAATCTCCCCGGATGAAACCCCGCACCGCCTGGAGAAAAGCGGCCCCAAGACCGGTCGCCCCGAACTCCATCCGCGTGTCGATGCGGTGGGGAATGCCGTAGGCGCGAAAGACCTGACCGACGATCCGGTGCCACCGGGAGGAATCGCGGACCACCACCGCGATCTCACTCGGTGGAACGCCGTCTCTGAGCAGGCCCACGATTTGCCGACCTGCGAGTTCCACCTCGTTTCGCCTGCCCGAGGAGAGCATGAAGCGGACTCCGCTGTCCCCCCTGGGGCCCTGGGTGTCTTTGGAATCGGCGGAGAGGCCCGCTCCGGCCGCGATCCCGGGGTCCCCCGCGTCCCCCGCGGCGGCGCCGGGTGCTTCGCCAACCTGCGTCGCGCGCCCGACGGCGCGGGACTCTCCGGCCGGCCCCTCCGCGCCGCCGGCGGCGCCGGGCTCGTCGG
>JADQBG010000020.1 GCA_016278725.1 Actinomycetota bacterium | reverse complement strand
CCGCGCCGCCGAGCGGATCGAGAACACCCGCCCCTTCGCCCTGCAGATGATGGAGTTCATCGCCGGTTTGGCGGGCTACCTCGAGGTGGACCCCGCCGAATTCCCCCTGCTCAAGCAGCACGAGCAGGTAAAGCGGGTGGCGCTTGTGGTGCTGACCGCGGACCGCGGCCTGTCCGGCGCCTTCAACGCCAACATCATCCGGGCGGCGCTCCAGCGCTACCGGGAGTACCAGGCGGAGGGCATCGAGGCCGACCTGGTCGTGGTGGGCAAACGGGGCGTGGGCACGCTGCGCTTCCAGAACTACCAGATGGACCGCACCTACGTGGGAATCACGGACATGCCGTCCTTCCCCGACGCCCAGGCCATCTCCTACCGGGTGGCCGAGCTCTACGCCGAGGAGCGCGTCGACCGGGTCCACCTGATCTTCAACTCCTTCAAATCGGCCATGGAGCAGATAGTCACCGACCAGGTGATCCTGCCCATCCAGGAGGAGCTCGTGCCGGAGTACCTGCCCGAGGCGGCGACCATCAACTTGAACTTCATTTTTGAGCCGCCGGCTTCGGTCATTTTGAGGGAACTGTTGCCGCGCTATCTGGACATGACCATCTACCGGGCTCTCCTGGAGAGCACCGCCAGCGAGCACGGCGCCCGGATGACCGCCATGCGGAACGCATCCGAGAGCGCGAGTGAAATGATCGATCAACTGACCCTGGCCATGAACCGGGTCCGGCAGGCCAGCATCACCCAAGAAATCCTCGAGGTGGTCGCGGGCGCCGACGCCCTGGAATAGAAGAGAGAGCGTGAGCGGGACATTTCCGCAAGGAGGCAGACGCAGGTGAGTAAGGGAAGAATCGTAGAGGTGATTGGCGCGGTGCTCGACGTCGAATTCGACGGGGAACTGCCCGGCATCTATAACGCGCTGGAAGTCAAAATGCCTTCCCGGAACGGCGCCGGCGGCACTCTGGTGCTCGAGGTGCAGCAGCACCTGGGCGATAACAAGGTGCGCACGGTGGCTATGGACTCCACCGACGGCCTGGCCCGCGGCATGGAGGTCACCGACACCGGCAGTCCCATCAGCGTGCCGGTGGGCCAGCCCACTCTGGGCCGCCTTTTCAACCTGATTGGGGACACCATCGATGGCGGCGAGCCCATCGCCAAGGACGTGGAGCGCTGGCCCATTCACCGGCTCGCGCCCACCTTCGAGCACCTGCAGCCGACCGCCGAGATCTTCGAGACCGGCATCAAGGTCATCGACCTGCTGGCTCCCTACGTGAAGGGTGGCAAGATCGGCCTCTTCGGGGGCGCGGGTGTGGGCAAGACCGTGCTGATCCAGGAGCTGATCAACAACATCGCCACCCAACACGGGGGCATCTCGGTGTTCACCGGCGTCGGTGAGCGCACCCGCGAGGGCAACGACCTCTACCTGGAGATGCAGGAGTCAGGCGTCATCGACAAGACCGCCCTCATGTTCGGCCAGATGAACGAGCCCCCGGGCGCACGTCTGCGGGTGGGTCTTTCCGGGCTGACCATGGCCGAGTACTTCCGCGACGTGCAGGGCCAAGACGTGCTGCTCTTCATCGACAACATCTTCCGCTTCGTGCAGGCGGGCTCGGAAGTGTCGGCCCTTCTCGGCCGGATGCCGTCCGCCGTGGGTTACCAGCCCACCCTGGCCTCGGAGATGGGCGAGCTCCAGGAGCGGATCACCTCGACCGACAAGGGCTCGGTCACCTCGGTGCAGGCGATCTACGTGCCCGCCGACGACCTCACCGACCCCGCGCCCGCGAACTCCTTTGCGCACCTGGATGCCACCACCGTGCTCAGCCGGGCGCTGACCGAGCAGGGCATCTACCCGGCCGTGGATCCGCTGGACTCCACCAGCCGGATCCTCGAGCGCAACGCCGTGGGTGACGAGCACTACGACACGGCCACCCAGGTGCAGGAGATCCTGCAGCGTTACAAGGACCTCCAGGACATCATCGCCATTCTCGGTATGGACGAGCTCTCCGACGAGGACAAGCTGATCGTGCAGCGCTCCCGGAAGGTGCAGCGCTTCCTCTCCCAGCCGTTCAACGTGGCCGAGGCCTTCACCGGCCGCGAGGGCAAGTACGTGCCCCTGCAGGAGACCATCCGCGGTTTCAAGGAGATCGTGGAGGGCAAGCACGACGACCTGCCCGAGCAGGCCTTCTACATGGCGGGCGGTATCGAGGACGTCATCGCCGCCGGCAAGAAGATGCGCGGCGAGGAGGCTTAGGCCGTGGCGGTCCCCGTCGACACGCAGCACTTCCTGCGCCTGGAGATAGTGGCTCCGGATGGCCCCGTCTACGACGGGGACGTGGCCATGGTGATCATTCCCGCCGTGGGGGGCGAGATGGGCATTCTCCCGCGGCACGCCCCCATGGTGGCGGCGCTCGCCATCGGCGAGTGCCGCGTCAAGACCCCCGCCAACGAGTGGTTCTCCGTGGCCGTTGCGCAGGGCTTTGCCAAGGTGCAGTTCGACAAGGTGATCATCCTGGCGGACGCCGCCGAACTGGCTTCGGAGATCGACCTGGAGCGGGCGGAGAAGGCTTACGACGAGGCGCAGAAAAAGCTCGAGTCCTGCCGTCTGGGCGTCGCGGACGAGGACGACTGCCTCGATCCTTACGTGGAGGAAAAGGCGGTGGCCAGAGCGAAGAATAGGATCAAGGTGGTTCGCAAGGTCTGAGCTTCGCCTGGGCCACCTTGTCGTACGTGCCCGGCGGATGTAGGGTTAGCGCGATGAAAAACGTGATCGAAGGACCAAGATTGCTGGTTCGAGGCGGCCGGTCATTGACCGGCCGCCTCCATGTATCGGGAGCGAAGAACTCCGCGCTCAAGCTGATGGCGGCAAGCCTCCTGGCCCCGGGAACCACCCGGCTGCACAACGTCCCCCAGATACAGGACGTGCGCACGATGAGCGAGGTGCTCGAGTTCCTGGGAGCCGTCATCGACTTCCAGGACGGTACGCTCACCATCGACACGACCAAAGTGGAGTCGCACGTCGCTCCCTACGATCTGGTGCAGCGCATGCGCGCCTCCATCCAGATCATGGGCCCTCTGCTCAACCGCTTCGGCCGCGCGCGGGTGGCCATGCCCGGCGGCTGTAACCTGGGGCCCCGCAAGATCGATTTCCACCTGCGCGGACTGGAACGGCTGGGCGCCACGGTGCGGGCCGATCACGGTTTCGTCGAGGTCTCGGCGGAACGTCTCCGCGGGACCTCCATCTTCCTGGACTACCCCAGCGTGGGTGCGACCGAGAACCTCCTGATGGCCGCGGTCACCGCGACGGGCACCACGGTCATCGATAACGCGGCCCGCGAACCCGAGATCCTCGATCTGGGGAAATTTCTGATCAGCATGGGGGCGCGCATCGAGGGAGCCGGCACCTCGCGCATCGAGATTCACGGCGTGGACGAGCTCAGTCCGACCGAGCACACGGTGATGCCTGACCGTATCGAGGCCGGAACCTATTTGGTGGCGGCGGCCGTCACCGGGGGCGACCTCGAGGTCGAGGGCATAACCCCCCACATTCTCCAGATGTTCCTGGCGAAGTTGCGGGCGGTGGGAGTCCACGTCCAGGAGAACGGGCGTAAGATCCGCGTGTGGGGAAGTCCCGGCGACTACACGGGCACGGACGTGGCCACGCTTCCCTATCCCGGTTTCCCCACCGATCTGCAGGCGCCGATGATGGTGCTCTTGTCCCTGGCTCAGGGCTCCTCCATAGTCACTGAGAACGTCTTCGAGAACCGCTTCGGCTTCGTAGATGAGTTGATCCGTTTGGGCGCCGACATCAAGGTGGCCGGCCATCACGCCCTGGTCAACGGGGGCCGCAGCTTCACGGGCGCCATCGTTCGCTGCCCCGATCTCCGGGCAGGAGCGGCACTGGTGCTGGCCGGGATGATGGGAGAGGGCGTGACCGAGGTGAGGGACATCTTCCACATCGACCGGGGCTACGAAGGCTTCACGGAGAAGCTGCGATCGGTGGGTGCGGACCTCGAACGGGTGGATGCCGAAGGGGAGCCCTTGGACCGGCCGCTCGTCGAAACCCCTTCTCCAAGCTAAACTCACTCTGCTGCGTTAATTCCCGGAGGATCCCTTTCTGAGCCAGAAGCCTTACACTGTTTACCGTGTCGGCGATGCGGGCGGCGCCCGTTGGCCGCGCGTCCTTCTATGGTTGTCGATGTTTGCCCTGGCCGGCGTCCTGGTCACCGCGGGGGGGACATACCTCTGGCTGAACTACACCCTGGGCACCACGCAGAACTCGAAGCGATCGGACCAGATTTCGGAGTACATCGAGCGGGATGACCCCACGCGGAAGGACTACGAGGGATCAACCGTCGACCCGGCCGACATCGAGGACCCCGCGGGGATGGATATCCTGCTGATGGGCTCGGATAGCCGCGCGGAACTGGGCGACGAGGAGTACGGGCGAGCGGACACCATGATGTTGTTGCACGTCGATCCCGACCATAAGTTCGCCTCGATCCTCTCGCTGCCCCGCGACCTGCGGGTGACCGTCCCGGGTTACGGCGAGGAGAAAATAAACGCCGCCTATGCCCTGGGGGGGCCGCTGCTCGCCATACAGACGGTGGAGGACCTGACCGGGGTCAAGGTGGACCACTACGTCAACATCGACTTCGAGGCCTTCCGTGAGGTTACCAAGCAGCTGAACGGTGTGTTCGTGGACGTCGACCGCCGCTACTACAACGACAAGGAGTCTTGGGAGTGGATCAACCTGAAGCCGGGCTACCAGCGGCTCTACGGGGAAAACGCCCTCGACTGGGTCCGCTTCCGCCACGACTCCAACGGGGACTTCGGCCGGATCGAGCGCCAGCAGCGCTTCTTGAAGGCGGTCAAGGATCAGGCCTTCCGCTGGGATAGCGCGCTCAAACTGCCCAAGATGGTGCAGGTGGTGGCCGCCAATCTGGAAACCGAGATCGATACCGGTGATCTGCTTCGCCTGGCCTATTACGGCATCCGCCTGGGACCGGACCGTATCCGCCAGGTCACCCTGGAGTCAGGCATGGACGACATCGGCGGCATTTCCTACGTGACGGCCACCGATGCCGCGATCCGGGATGCGGTAGATGAGTTGTTGACTCCCCCGGCCGCGCCGGCGAACCCACAGGTGGCCGAAGGCGAGACCGGCGCGGGCGGCGATTCCCCCGATTCCGGCGCTGATTCGACCACCACCGACCGGGACAACGCTTCCAACCCGAACGCCGGCGCCCCCGATCTTCGCGGCATCACCGTCGATGTGCTCAACGGCAACGGCCGCGGTGGCGAGGCCACCCGGGGCGCGAGGTACCTGCGCAATATGGGCGCTTCGGTCAACCGGGTCGACGATGCCGAGAGCTTTGGCTATAGCGAGACGGTGGTGGCGTATCCCGCCGGGCAATCCGGGGCGGCCGCCCTGGTGGCCGAAGCGGTCAATGCCGGAGAGGTCGTGGCCGAGGGCGTTTCCACCATCACCGTGATCCTGGGCGCGGACTTCAAGCCTTCGGGCGATGTCCAAAGAGAAACCGTGAGCATGCCGAGCATGCCCAACGCCGGCGACTGGCAGGCTCTGCGGAACCAGGCCTCGTTTGATCTGATGGCGCCGACCACAATCCCGCAGGGTTACAGCTGGAAGGATTACCGGCTCTACGACATAGATTCCGACGACGGCAACCGGGCGGCGCTCAAGGTCTACTACAAGCTCAAGGGCGAGGACCAATACCTGGGCCTCATGGAGACGGTCTTCGTCGACGCTCCCGCCGCCTCTCCCGGAGACAAGGTCAAGTCCGGCGATCTCGAGTTGACCGTGGTCGACTACGAGGGCAAGGTCGACCGCATCTGGTGGAAGAGTAACGGAGTCCTCTACTGGATCTCCAACACCCTTTCCTATCGCCTGGACCGGGACGAGATGCTGGCGATCGCGGAGTCGATGGTCCCGGTGCAGTGATCGGGGACGAGGGCCTCCTCGTCCTCCTTACGCCCCGGGCGGCCGCGCTGGAGCGTGGCCCCGAACTGGCTCTGCGCCTGGCCGGGAGCGCCGGCCGGGTCGTCTCCCTGCAAGAGAAGGGGATCCGCAACCTCGCCCGCCGGCAAACCCCCGCCGAACTGGAGGCGCTCGACAAGCTGCTCGGCGAAGCCGGTCCGCTGGTCGGCCTGGTGCTTGCCGGACGGGTCCTTCGCGGCGGTGATTCCACTCCCGAAGCGGCCGGCTCCGGACTTAGCCCCCCCGGGATCATCTTGGTTCGCGACCACATCGCCTTCACCGTTCCCTCCCCGCTCGCCGGCCCGAACGATGATCGGCGGGGACCGCGCTTCCCGGTTGTGGCCGGGCGTTACCGGCCGGAGGTTGCGGCGGAGGCTCTCCGGCCTTCGGTTATCCCCGAGGGCGTGGTGGTATGTGTGCGAGAAGAAGGCGCCCCGGACGCCCTGGAAACCGAACTCATGCGGCGGCCGCAGGTGGAGGCGCTGAGCGAGGAATTGGCGGGCATCGTCCTGCCTCTGGCCCACCGGGACAGGTGGATGGCGGCGGTGTTGATCGACGAGGAAGGAGGCGGATGACCGGCGAGCGGAGCGGCGAGCGGAGCGGCGCGCGAAGCGGCCGGCAAAGTGGCGTGCGGACCATCGAATGGCGTGACTCTGCCGTGGTTCTGATCGACCAGCGGGTGCTGCCCCACGACGAGGTGTACGTCGCCTGCCGCAGCTGGGAGGAGGTCGCGGAGGCCATTCGGGACATGGTCGTCAGGGGTGCCCCCGCCATCGGAGTCGCGGCGGCGATGGGAATGGCGCTGGCGGCCCGGCAGTCATCCGCATTCGGCCCGGAAGCCTTTCACTCCTCGCTCCAACGTGCGACCAAAGGTCTGTTCGCCACCCGCCCCACCGCGGTTAACCTGAGGTGGGCGCTCGACGAGATGGAGCGGATTTGGGCGCGCAGTGACCACGAGCCGGGAGAGACGGCCGAACTGATGGAGCGGCGGGCGCTCGAGATCTACGAAGAAGACCTGGCCGCCTGCCGCGCCATAGGGGAGAACGGGGCAGATTTGCTGGCTGAATTGACACAGGGGCGGCCGGACCTCACCTTGCTTACCCACTGCAACGCGGGAGCCCTGGCCACCGCCGGTTATGGGACGGCGCTTGGGGTGGTGCGCTCGACGTTCGCCCGCATTCCCGGCCTGCGGGTTTTCGTGGACGAGACTCGTCCCTTCCTGCAGGGCGCCCGGCTGACCGCCTGGGAGTTGGTGCAGGAAGGGATTCCGGTGGAACTGATCACCGACAACATGGCCGGCCACTTCCTCAGCCGTGGTGAGATCCACGCGGTCGTGGTGGGAGCCGACCGGATCGCCGCGAACGGCGACACCGCCAACAAGATCGGGACCTATCCGCTTTCCGTGCTGGCCCGGGAGCACGCGGTTCCCTTCGTCGTGGCCGCTCCCATCTCCACGGTCGACTTCTCTCTGGCCGACGGCACCGGCATACCCATCGAGGAACGTCTCAGCGAGGAGGTCACCCACCTGGGCGGCGTCCGGGTGGCGGCGGCGGGGGTGGGGGTACGTAACCCCGCCTTCGACGTGACCCCCGCCGCCAACATAACCGCGATCGTCACAGAGAAGGGGACGGCTCGTCCCCCCTACGAGGATAGTCTGCGCCCCGTGGCCGAGGGGCCCTATCCGAGCAAGGCGAGGCTCACGGGAGGTGCTTGCTAAATGCGCGCAATGATCATGGCCGCCGGTCTGGGAACCCGTCTGCGCCCGTTGACCGGCCTGATACCCAAGCCGATGGCGCCGCTGGCGAACCGTCCGGCGCTCTACCACATCGTGGAGTTGCTCAAGCGGCACGGGATCACCGAGGTGGTGATCAACATCCACTACTTCCCCGACACGCTGACGAGCTACCTGGGGGACGGTTACGACCTGGGCATGTCCATCCGCTTCGCCTACGAGGAGGAACTGCTGGGGACCGCCGGAGGCGTCAAGAACAACGAGGACTTCTTGGGCGGCGGCACCTTCATCGTGATGAGCGGCGACGCTCTCACCGACCTCGACCTGGAAGCCGCCGTCCGCACCCATCGGCAGAAGGGGGGTATCGCCACTCTATCGGTCAAGGAGGTGGAAGACCCCTCTGACTACGGGGTCATGATCGTGGACGAGAACGACCGCATCACCGGCTTTCAGGAAAAACCGGCTCCGGAGGAGGCGCTTTCCAATCTCTCCAACGCCGGCATCTACATCTTCGAGCCCGAGATCTTCAAGCGCATTCCCGCCGATACCTTCTACGACTTCGGCAACCAGGTGCTACCCGGGCTGGTGGAGGAGGACATTCCCTTCTACGTGCACCGCATCGAGAGCTACTGGAACGACGTGGGCAGCCTTTCCGAGTACCGCCAGGGAAACTTCGACGCGCTTCGGGGCAAGGTGCAGTTGGAACCCGAAGGGACCGAGGTGTCTCCGGGAGTGCGTGCCGGCGAGCGCACCTACATCTCGCCGGAAGCGTCGGTCGAGGGTCCGGTGCTTCTGGGCCGTGATTGCCGGGTGGAGGGCGACGCCGTCTTGCGGGGACCGCTGGTCATCGGGGATTACTGCGTGATCGAGGCCGGAGCTACTCTCGAATCGAGCGTGTTGTGGAGCGGTGTGCTGGTAGGTCCCCGCGCGCAGGTGCAGGACAGCATCGTCGCCTCGCACACTTCGCTTTGGCCGGAGGCCCGCGTGGTGGATTCGGTCGTGGGGGAGCGTTGCGGCCTTTTGGAAGGAGCGGCGGTCGAGCGATCCCTGGTGGGTGTCGGGTCGCTGGTCGAGGCGGGAGAGAAGCTGGTCGACGAGGGGTTGGCCTAGGCGCCTCCGGTCAACCCCAGGACCGCGGACCATCGGACACCCCGATCTCATGAACGCCGGGCAACGGTAGCCGCCGTGACTTCGCGCATCATGCAGGCAAACTCCGCGCCGGACGGTACCGGCCCGGCGCGCGGCGGGGAAACTGCCTCCGGCCTGGGCCTTCCCGTCACGCCCCAGACTTTCGAGCGCCGCAGCCGGCTGCAAGAGGCCAAGGAAGCCTTGCTCGAATTCTTCCTGCCTGCGCGGTGCGCTCATTGCGGCGATTTCGGTGAACTGCTCTGCGCCGAGTGCACGGCCACGCTGGTGCCTCTGGCCGAGGGCTGCGAGCGCTGCGGCTCGCCCGAAGGCGCCGGGCTTTCGGTGCCTTACTGCGGGGAGTGCGTTGCCGCCGGTTTTGCCTTCCGCGCGGCGCGGAGCGCCTTTGTGTATCGGGATGCCGCCCGCTCGTTGGTGCTGGGTCTGAAAGGAGCCGGTCTCCGTTCCCTGGCACCGTTGATGACCGAGCTCGCCTGGCCGGCCTGCGCCGAGATCCTGGAAATGGCAGTCTCGGGTGCGAGTCGTGTGGATGGCGGCGCCCGGCCCCGCGCGGCGAGTTCGCTGCTGTTCACCTGGGTTCCGGCGCATGGGTCCGTGCAGCGGCGGCGCGGGTATAACCAGGCGGAGATCCTCGCCCGGAGGCTGGCGCGGATGGCGGGCTGCGAGGCCCGCGCCCTGGTGCGTAAGACGGCCCGCACCGGCCACCAGCAGTCCTTGGACCGCCGGGGCCGGCGGGAGAATCTCAAAGGGGCGTTCGCGGCGGTGCCGAGCGCGCCCCCCGAAGAGGCGAAGGCGGTGATTCTGGTGGACGACGTCTACACCACGGGAGCCACGGCGCACGAGGTTTCCGCGGTGATCGAGGGTGGCTTCGGCCTCCCCGTTTACGTATTCACCTTTTGCCGTACCCCGGGCGGTGGCTCGGTCACCCGGGATTAGCGGCAGCAGACGGGACCCAGGGCGGTGCCAGAGGGAACGGGTGGTAACATATACTGTTCGCCTCGAGGCTCAGCCCGGGTCGAATCGACAACGGACAAGGAGACCCTGGTGAAGCTTATCGTGAAGGGCCGCAACGTCGAACTAACGGACGCGCTGACCGAGTACGCCGAAGAGAAGATCGGGCGGCTTTCCAAGTACGTCTTTGACGAAGCTCAGTGCGACATCGAGCTGATGCAGGAGAAGAATCCCGCGATCGCGGACAACCAGGTGGCCGAGGTGACCATCTTCACCAAGGGCCCGGTCATCCGCGCGCGCGAAGCGACCACCGACATGTACGCCTCGCTCGACTTGGTGGCCGCCAAGTTGGAGCGGCAGGTCAAGAAATACCGGGGAAGGCTGAGCCAGCGCCATGCTTTGGGCCACCGCGAAGCCGTGATCAATTTCGGAGTCAAACCGCTCGAGCAGCCTGCTGCGGGCGCCTCGGAGACCACCATGGCCGACGAGGGCGAGGGCTCGCCTCAGATCGTCAAGACCAAGCAGATCATGATCAAGCCCATGACCGCCGAGGAAGCCGCTCTGCAGATGGAGCTCGTGGGACACGACTTCTTCGTCTTCACCAGCGCGGACACCAATGACACGGCGGTCGTCTACCGGCGTCGCGACGGAGATTACGGGCTGATCGAGCCCCAGAAATAGCCGAGAACACCGGGTAGTAGATATGGGTTTGTTGGACAAGATTCTCAGGGCCGGCGAGGGCCGTAAGGTCAAGCAACTCGATGACGTCGTCGAGCGCGTGGCCGCACTCGAGCCCGAGATCGAGCCGTTGACCGATGACGAGCTTCGGGATAAGACCGAGGAGTTCCGCGCGCGGCTGGAGGAAGGCGAAGAGCTCGATGAGCTCATGTCCGAAGCCTTCGCCGTGGTCCGCGAGGCGGCGCGGCGCACTCTGGGCATGCGCCCCTTCGACGTGCAGGTGATGGGCGCGGTGGTCCTGCACCAGGGTTCCATCGCCGAGATGAAGACCGGCGAGGGCAAGACTCTGGTCGCAACCATGCCCGTTTATCTGAACGCGCTCCCCGCCAAGGGCGTGCATGTGGTCACGGTGAACGACTACCTGGCTCAGCGGGACGCCGAGTGGATGGGGCCGGTCTACGAGTTCCTGGGCCTCACCGTGGGGGCCGTCCATAACGCCATGAAGCCCGAGGAACGCCGCGAGATCTACGCGCGTGACATCACCTACGGCACCAATACCGAGTTTGGCTTCGACTATCTGCGCGACAACATGGCGCACGCCAGTGAGGGGAAGGTCCAGCGGGGCCACAACTTCTGCATCGTGGACGAGGTGGACTCCATCCTCGTCGATGAGGCCCGGACCCCGCTCATCATCTCCGGCGCGGGCGAGCACGCCGCAAAGACCTATTACGATTTTGCCCGCATCGCCAAACAACTCAAGGCCAAGGACGTCACCCACGAGGACAGCTCGGATCACGAGGGCGGCGACCGCCACGGGCGCGCCGCCGCCGAGCACGACTACGAGGTAGACGAGAAGAAGAAGACCGTAGGCATCACCGAGGAGGGTCTCGCCCGGGTCGAGGCCATGCTCGGGCTGGAAAACCTCTACGAAGACCTCTCCGGGCAGCTGGTCAACCACCTGCAGCAGGCGCTCAAGGCGCAATCGCTCTTCAAGCGCGACGTCGACTATCTGCTGGATAACGGCGAGGTCAAGATCATCGACGAGTACACCGGGCGGGTGCTGGAGGGCCGCCGGTACTCCGAAGGCCTGCACCAGGCGATCGAGGCCAAAGAGGGCGTCAAGATCAAGCAGGAGAATCAGACCCTCGCCACCATCACCCTGCAGAACTACTTCCGGCTCTACGAGAAGCTCTCGGGCATGACCGGGACCGCGGCCACCGAAGCCGACGAGTTCCGGGAGATCTACGACATGGAGGTCGTGGTCGTTCCCACCAACATGCCGATGATCCGGGAGGACCGTGACGATCTGATCTACAAGACCGAGAAGGCCAAGTTCAGGGCCGTGGTCGAGGACATCGCCGACTGCTACGAGCGGGGCCAGCCGGTCCTGGTCGGCACCATCTCGGTGGAGAAGTCCGAGCGGCTCGCCGGCATGCTCACCCGGCGGGGAATCCCCCACGAGGTCTTGAACGCCAAGCAACACGCGCGCGAAGCGCAGATCGTCGAGTGCGCCGGACAACAGGGCGCCATCACCATCGCCACGAACATGGCCGGCCGGGGGACCGACATCAAGCTGGGCGATGGAGTCAAGGCGGTCGGCGGTCTGTACGTCCTGGGTACCGAACGGCACGAGTCGCGGCGGATCGACAATCAGCTGCGCGGCCGTTCGGGCCGGCAGGGCGACGAAGGCGCGAGCCGCTTCTACATCTCTCTGGAGGACGACCTGATGCGGCTATTCGCCGGTGACCGCATCTACGGCATGATGGACCGCCTGGGCCTCGAGGAGGACGTGCCCATCCAGCACCGGCTGATTTCTCGCGGGGTGGAGAACGCCCAGAAGAAGGTGGAGGAGCAGAACTTCGCCATCCGGAAGCGCGTGCTCGAGTACGACGACGTCATGAACAAGCAGCGAGAGGTCATCTACGGTCAGCGCGAGCGCATCCTCGAGGGCGAGGACCTGGGCGAAGACGTGCGCGAGATCATCGAGCGGGTGATGCGCAGCAAGGTGGCCGAGTTCGCCGCCGAGACCCAGTACGTCGAAGAGTGGGATCTGGAGGAGTTCCTGACGATCGTGAAGGGATTCTTCCCCGCCACCATCGACCTGGCCGGGCTCGACCTGGAGGTGCTGACGCCCGAAGAGCTTGCCGATCTGGTGGTCGAGGACGCCCTCGCGGTCTATGAGTCCCGTGAAGAGGAGTTGGGCGAGGAGACGATTCGCAACGTCGAGCGCTGGGTGCTGCTCCGGGTCCTGGACGCGAAGTGGCGCGACCACCTCTACGAGATGGACTATTTGCGGGAGGGCATCGGACTGCGGGCGCTCGCGCAGAGAGACCCTCTGGTCGAATACAAGTCCGAGGGCTTCGCCATGTTCCAACGGATGATGGATTCCATCCAGGAGGACTTCGTCCGCTACGTCTACCACGTGGAGATCACTCGGCCGGAACAGGAGGAGAGCGCCGTCGAGAAGCCCAGAGGCGACGTCACCTACGTCGGCCCGGGGGTGGGCAGCGCCGGTCAGCCTGCAGCCTTTGGCTTCGGCGCCCAGAACCCGGTACTGGCCGACACCGGCCGGCAGCAGTACGAGAGCGCCCAGAGCGCCACGCAGACCGTCACCGCGCCGCGCCATGTGGACGACAAGGTGGGCCGCAACGACCCCTGTCCCTGCGGCAGCGGTAAGAAATACAAGAAATGCCACGGAGCCTAGACACTTGGGTATGAATCAGCACACTGACACCGCGCGCACCGTCACCCAGTACCAGGAGGATTTGGCCGGCTTCCACGAGAAGCTCGCCTGGGTTAAGGAGTACCTTTGACCCGGATTCGCTAGAGGGGGAGATCGCTTCCCTCGAGGAGGAGATGCACGGCCCGGAATTCTGGGACGACCAGGCCTACGCCCAGAAGGTCTCCTCCCGCTACAGCCGCCTGAAGTCCCGCTTGGAGCTCTACCGTCTGGTCACCTCGCACCTCGAGGATATGGACTTGCTGCTCGAAATGGGAACCGAAGAGGGCCAAGGCCAGGATCTGCCCGCGGAAGTCACCGCGGAACTGGACGAGCTCGGGAGCCAGGTGGCGGAGGAACTCAACCGCTTTGAGGAGCAGCGCCTCTTCAATGGGGAGTTCGACGGCGGCGACGCCATCATGAACATCCACCCGGGCGCCGGCGGCACCGAGAGTCAGGATTGGGCAGAGATGCTGCTCCGCATGTACACGCGCTGGGCGAACAGCCGCGGATTCGATGTCGAAATCAACGAAGTGACCGAGGGGGACGAAGCCGGCATCAAGAGCGCGACGGTCACCATCCGCGGAGAGAATGCCTACGGGTTGGCCGCCGCCGAGAGGGGAGTTCACCGGCTGGTGCGCATCTCGCCCTTTGACGCGGCCAACCGGCGTCACACGTCCTTCGCCTCGGTGGACGTGACTCCGATGGTCGAGGAGGCCGCCGAGGTGCAGATTGACGACAAGGATCTGCGCGTTGAGACCTACCGGGCTTCGGGCGCGGGCGGCCAACATGTCAACAAGACCGACTCCGCGGTGCGCATCACGCACCTGCCCACCAAGATAGTGGTCCAGTGCCAGAACGAACGCTCGCAACTGCAGAACCGCGAGACGGCGATGAAGATGCTGCGCGGCAAACTGGTCCTTCTTCAGCACGAGCGCCGGCAGGAAGAAATGGCCCGGGAAAAGGGCGAGCAGAAGGACATCGGCTGGGGCAGTCAGATCCGCTCTTACGTGATGGCCCCTTACACCCTGGCCAAGGACCACCGGAGCAATCTGGAGAAGGGGAACGTCGAGGGCGTGCTGAACGGAGACATCGACGAGTTCATCCGGGCCTATCTCCTGCAGCGGGCAGCGGCAGAGGACCGGGGAAAGGCCTAATCATGCCTAATGGGTGGCAACTTTGGACTACATCGTGTAGTTTATGGGGCCCCCGCGAGCCGGCGGGGTTTTCAAGGAGTTAACGCCGCCGTCGAGAATACCTCTAACGCTCCCTGTGCCGGTGATGGTTTCGCGACGGTTCGGTCTCTCTCTGGAGAGCAGTACGCGGAGAAGTAGGAGACGCGGTTGATCAAGTTCGAAGACGTAACGAAGATATACCCCCCCGACACCATCGGGCTCGAGGGCGTGGACCTACATATCGAAAAGGGCGAGTTCGTGTTCCTCGTGGGCCCCTCGGGCTCGGGCAAATCCACCTTCATCAGATTGCTGATCAAAGAGATCGATCCCGACCGCGGCAGAATCGCCGTCGGCGGCCGAGACCTGGGGACCCTGCGCAAGTGGAAGGTGCCCTACCTGCGGCGCAACATCGGCTGCGTGTTTCAGGACTTCAAGCTCCTGAATTCGAAGACCATCTTCGACAACGTGCTTTACGCCCTGCAGGTCACCGGCAACGGCGGCAGTTCCGCCAGGCGCAAGGTCAGCGAGATCCTCAATTTGGTGGGTCTGTCGCACAAGGCCAACAACTATCCGGATGAGCTTTCCGGCGGGGAACAGCAGCGGGTTTCCATAGCCCGCGCCTTCGTCAATCACCCGCCGCTTTTGATCGCCGACGAACCCACGGGGAATTTGGATCCCGAAACCTCGAACGGCATCATGCAGCTGCTCTACCGGATCAACAAGACCGGCACGACGGTGATCATGGCGACCCACGATCGGGAAATGGTGGACGCCATGCGCCGCCGGGTGATCGCCCTGGACGACGGGCAGATCGTCCGCGACCAGCGGAGGGGTGGCTACGGTGAAAGTTAAGTTCTTCCTGGCGGAGGCGCTGCGCTCCCTGCGGCGCAATTACTTCATGACCATCGCCGCGCTGGTGACGGTCTTCTTGAGCATGGCCGTGCTCGGGGCGGTCATGGTCTTCGTCTACAACATCGAGGCGGTGCTCAAGGACGTCGAGCAAAAGGTGGAGATCAGCGTCTTCCTCAAGGACTCGGTGACCGCAGAGCAGATCGAGACCCTGCAGGGGGAGATCGTGGGCTGGGAAGAGGTCAAGCAATCGCAATTCGTGAGCAAGGACGAAGCCCTGCAGCGCCTCAAAGAGGACATGGGTGAAGGCGCCGATGTGGTCGAAGACCTGGGCAGGAATCCCCTGCCCGCTTCCTTCGAAATCTCTTTGAACGACCCCGAAGAGGTCGGGAAAGTCGCCCAGAGGCTCGAGGGACGCGAGTACATCGACGAAGTCAGCTACGGGCAGGAGATAGCCGAACGCATCTTCCAGGTGACCTCGGTCATCCGCAACATCCTGGTGGTCTTTCTCGTGATGCTCGGCGGGGTGTCGATCCTGCTGATCTCGAACACCATCCGGCTCTCGATCTACGCCCGCCGCAAGGAGGTCGAGATCATGAAGCTGGTGGGCGCGACCAACTGGTTCATTCGCTGGCCCTTCGTCATCGAAGGCATAGTGGTGGGCACGGTCGGCGCCGCCGCCGCTCTGGCCGTGGTCCAACTGGGAACCGACTTCGTGGTCGAGCGCATTAGGGAGAACCTGATATTCCTCTCGGTGCCCTTCGATGCCATCTCGTTTGTGCAGCTGGCCATCGTGCTGCTGGGAGTGGGCGCGTTGATCGGGGCGGCCGGATCGGGTCTTGGTCTGCGGCGCTTCCTGAACGTCTAGCCGCGTAAAGGCATCGCGGCGCGTTACCTCGGGGCGCGCCGAACGTAGGAAAGCCATGAGTTACCGGGTAACCGGGCCAGGGAGGATATGAGCATCAGGGGGATCGGCAAACGAGGGACGCGCCCGGGGGCGGCTTCGGCCGCGAAGACGCGCACTCCGGAGATGCGTGCCCAAGCGACGCAGGCCGAGGCCGACCGGGGCCTCGGCCTGCCCCGGCTTTCCCGAAGTCGTTCCCGTGCCCTGGCCCTTCTCTTGCTCGCGGGCCTATTCGTGGCGGCATCGTTGCTGGCTCCGCCCTCCACTCGCCCGCCCGGTCTCGATTCTGCCCAAGCCGCCACCAGCCGAGCGCAACTGCGGGACAAACTCGACGAAACCCAGCGCAAGCTCGGCGAGATCCGCAAGAACATCGATCAGGCGGAGGCCACCAAGAAGGCGGCGCTTCAGGACATCTCCTCTCTCGATCAGAAGATCGACGGGTTGGAGGGGGAACTCGCCACCGTCACCCGCAAGCGCGACGCCGCCGAGGCCAAACTCTCCGAGACGCGTGCCGAACTCGATCGGCTGGAGACGGCCATCCGCGAGCGCCAGAAGACCCTGGACAAGGCGCGTCAGGATCTGAGGGTCCAGCAGGAGCGGGTGGGGGAAAGGGCCGCGGCCATCTACAAGGGCGGCCGCATCGCCTACGTGGAGATTTTACTCAATACCGAGCGTCTGCTCGATCTGATCAATCGCATGGACCTGCTCAACCGGGTCATCGAGCAGGATCAAGACGTGCTCAACGAGATCGAGCGGCTGCGAACCAAGGTGGCGCGCGAGAAGGACTCGCTCGAGCAGGATCAGGCGCAGGTCGCCAAGATGGAGGCCGAGCAGGCCGAGACCACCGCCCATCTCGAGGAACTGGTCGGCCTGAGGGTAACCACCCTCCGGGAACTGGACGGGGCCCGCGACGCCAAGCAGGCGATCGTGGCGAAGGCCGAGACCGACAAGGCGGCCTGGGAGAAGCAGGAGAATTCCCTGCTCGCGGAATCCAACAGCATCGAAGCCGAACTGCGCGGTATCGCCTCCACTCCGGCGGCCGGTTCGGTGCAGGGGACCGGGCAGATGATGTGGCCGGTATCGGGACGGATCAGCTCGAGCTTTGGCTATCGGGTCCACCCCATTTTCAAGACGCGCAGGATGCACACCGGGATCGACATCGCCGTGGGCGCGGGCACGCCGATCAAAGCCGCCGATGCGGGGACCGTCGTGTACGCCGGCTGGCGCGGAGGCTATGGCAAAACGGTGATCATCTCGCACGGCGGAGGGCTGACCACACTCTACGCTCACCAATCGGCGCTTCTGGTCTCGAACGGGCAGTCGGTCGGCAAAGGCTCTCAGGTGGGGCGCGTGGGCAGCACGGGATACTCGACGGGTCCGCATCTCCACTTCGAGGTCCGGCGGAACGGCTCCCCGGTAAACCCGCTCAACTTCCTGTAAAATCTCCTTTCGAGACCGGTGAACCCGGTTTGCGAACCCCCGCTCGGGCTGTCGACATGAGAATAGCGGCCCGGCTTTTGTCTTGGAGGTCGGTTGGAGCGAGTGCTCCGTAATACGCTTTTCACGGTCGTCGCCGTTCTTCTGCTTATCGTCGTATTCTCTTTCGGCGTCCTTTTCGGCGTGCATCCCGGACTGCGCGGAAGCATCCAGGACGCACTGGCGCTGACCGACAACGGCGAGCTCGACTTCCGTCTGCAGGAGGAGGTCCTGGGCGAGCTGGATCGCAACTACTACCGGGATGTGGATCCCGCTGAGCTCCAGGACGACGCCATTCGCGGCATGCTAAGCGGGCTGGAAGAGGATTACACCACCTACATGAGCCCGGAGGAGTACGAACGCTTCCGGGAGCACTCGGGCGGTCAGTACTCCGGCGTCGGCATGAGCGTCGAGGAAAAGAACGGTCTGGTTACCGTGGTCACGACCTTCGAGGGCAGCCCCGCGGCGGAAGCAGGCATTGAGCCCGGCGATATCATCACCGCGGTCGGCGGCGAATCTGTTCGGGGCAAGACGCTGGAGGAAGTGGTCACGCTGATCAAGGGCCCGGAGGGCTCCACGGTCGACCTGGAAGTCTACCGGCCGCCGGCCGACGCCGAGCCGTTGCCCGAAGATCTGCCCCAGGATCAGATCCACCTGCCCGAGGGCGGGGAAACCCTGGAGTTCACGTTGGAGCGCCGCGAGATCGAAATCCCCGTGGTCGAGGCCGAGATGCTGGATGTGGACGGCCAGGACGTCCTCTATCTGCAGTTCTTCACCTTTTCGCAGGAATCCTCGGAGAAGCTGCGCGAGCCCCTCGAGCAATATGTGACCCAGGGAAACGCCGATGCGGTGATCCTCGATCTGCGCCGCAACGGCGGAGGCCTTCTCAGCGAGGCGGTCGACGTGGCCAGCCTTTTCATCGAGGACGGCACCATCGTTACCACCGAGGGCCTGCATTCGCCCAAACAGGTCTATGAGGCCGAAGGACAGGCTTTTGACCAAGTTCCGCTCTACGTGCTGATCGACGAGTTCTCGGCCAGCGCGTCGGAGATCGTGGCCGGGGCGCTCCAGGACACGGGCCGGGCAACCCTGGTTGGGGACACCAGCTTCGGCAAAGGCCTGGTGCAGACCATCGAGCCGCTGAGTAACGAGGGCGCCCTGAAGGTGACCACCGCGGTCTACCTCACTCCCGACGGGCGAAATATCAACGAGAAGGGGATTGAGCCCGACGTCAAGGCTCCGGACCTGCAAGAGACCGAGGACGTCGACGAGACCCTGGAGCGTGTCCGCGAAGTGATCGCGCAGGAGAACTAGCTTCCCGGGTGACCTCCGCGGCCGAAAACACCAAGAGGCGTTTTCGGCCGCGCTTCTTTCTCGAGACCGAGGGAACCGCATCGGTGGCGGTGTCGCCTGCGGCCGCGGGCGACCTAATCACGCTGAACGCCGACGACTCCCGCTACTCCCGCACCGTGCTCCGCGCGCGCCCCGGCGATCCCTGCGAGCTCGTTCTGAGCCTGGGCGAGGGATCGCTTCCGGCCTTGTACGATTGCTCCTTTGCCCAGGTGTCCGTGTCGGTGACGGTGCGGATCGATCGGCGGCGGGAAGTGGCGAGTCCCGCGATTCATCTCACTCTGATCCAGGGCCTTCCCCAACCCAAGCTGCTCGATGAGGTCGTGGAGAAAGGCACCGAGGTGGGGATCGACCGTTTCCTCATCCTGCCCACGGAGGGCTCGCCCCCGGTGCCCCATGACCGGCTGGAGCGCCGGGTCGAGCGTCTGCAGCGGGTGGCCGTGGCTGCAGCCAGGCAGAGCAAGCAGCTGGCGGTGCCGGCGATCGAACTGACTTCGTGGGAGGCGGTGCGGACCCTATTGGTGGCCGAGCAACCCCGCTACAGCCTGGTCCTCGAACCGAGCGCCCGGGCGTCGCTGGGCGAACGGCTGGACGAGCGGCTGACCCCGGCGGCGGAACCGGAGAGAGTCTTTCTCGCCGTGGGACCGGAGGGCGGATGGTCGGAGGCCGAGTTCGAGCGGCTGGACGAGTTGGGTGAGCTGGTATCCCTCGGCCGCCGCGTACTGCGCACTGAGACGGCGGGATCGGTCGCCGCGGCGGTCGTCCGGTTTGCGCTGAGCGATTGGTAGTATAATAATCCCCTGAATGGAAGACTGCATATTCTGTAAGATCGTGCGGGGGGAGATCCCCGCTGAACGCGTGCTCGAGGACGATCGCTTCCTCGCCATCAAAGACCTCCACCCCAAAGCGCCGGTGCACGTGCTCGTGCTCCCCAAAGAGCACCTTGCGTCGCTCGACCAGGTCGGGCAGTGGCGGGCCGACCAGAGCCACGCTCTGCTCGAGTGCATCGTCGCCGTCGCCGACAAGCTCGGCATCCGTGAATCCGGTTACCGCATCGTCTCCAATGTCGGTCCTGACGCCGGCCAGGAGGTGGACCATTTGCACGTCCATGTGCTGGGCGGAGAGCGGCTCGGAGGATTCTGATGGCGCTGACCCAAAAGGTGCAGGAAGAGATGAAGACCGCCCTGCGCGAGGGCCGCAAGGAAGACCTGTCGGCCTATCGCATGCTGCTGGCCGACCTGCAGCGCGAGGCCAAGGAGAGCGGCGCTGAGCTCACTGAGGAGCAGGAGGTCGCCATCCTCAGACGCGAGCGGAAGAAACGCCTGGAGTCGGCGGAATCCTTCAGGGAGGCCGGACGGGAGGAGTTGACCCTCAAGGAAGAGCATGCCCTGGCCATTATCGAGGGGTTCCTGCCGCAACAGATGGACGAAGCCGCCCTGCGGGCGCTGATCGACGAAGCGGTCGCCGAGACCGGGGCCTCCTCGCCCAAAGACATGGGGAAAGTGATGTCCTTCGTCATGGCCCGCGGTGGGGCTCAGGTGGACGGCAAGATGGCCTCCCGCCTGGCTCAGGAGCGGCTTTCCACCTAGATTAGTTCCGCTCGTCCGGCTTCAGGGTGGTTCCACCCTGGCCGCCGCACTCGAACCTTTGCCCTCTCGGGAGAAACCGGCTGATGAAGAAGACTCTATACCTGGATAATGAGGCCGCCGCCTTGCTCGTGGGCGAGGCGGACGCCAACCTGCGCCGTCTGGAGGCGCTCATCGACTGCTGCGACCTGACCCTGCGGGGAAACGAACTCACGCTCCAGGGTCCCGAGGGACAGGTCGGGCGGGTGGCCGAACTGATCGAGGAACTGCTGGGGCTGGTCGAGGCCGGCCATACCCTGGATGAGGCGACCATCAAGCTGGGCGCCTCGCTTCTCGCTGCGCCCGAGCCCGAGTCCGGCGAACCGGGCCGTAGCCGGGAGACCCGGCAGGGCGGCGGGAACATGAAGCTCGGCAAGATCGTGGGCGACGTCATCATCGAGCATCGCGGGCGGCGCATCGCCCCCAAGACGGTCAACCAGAAGGCCTACGTGGACGCCATCCGCGACAAGGTAATCACCTTCGGTATCGGCCCGGCGGGTACGGGCAAGACCTATCTGGCCATGGGCATGGCCACCCGCGCTCTGCTCAGCGGCGAGATCGCCCGCATCATCCTCACCCGTCCTGCCGTCGAGGCGGGCGAGAAGCTGGGCTACCTGCCGGGGAGCCTGATGGAGAAGGTCGATCCCTATCTGCGCCCGTTGTTCGATGCCCTCTACGATATGATGGATCCCGAAAAGGTTCAGGAATATCTGGAGAACGGGGCTATTGAGGTGGCGCCGCTCGCCTACATGCGGGGAAGGACTCTGAACGATTCCTTCGTAATCCTGGACGAGGCGCAGAACACCAGCCCGGAGCAGATGAAGATGTTTCTGACCCGGTTGGGTTTCGGCGCGAAGATGGTGGTGACCGGTGACGTCACTCAGATCGACCTTCCGGCCGGCCAGCATTCCGGCCTCAAGATCGTTCGCGACATACTCGGGGGGATCGAGGATATCTCCTTCATCACCTTCGACAGCCGGGACGTGGTCCGTCATCGTCTGGTTCAGGACATCGTCTCGGCATACAAACGGCACAGCGAAGAGTTGGATCGGCTGGAAGGGGACGGGCGGAGCTCTCCGGGGCGCCGTCGCCGGCGCTGAGCCAGAGGGGCTTTGATTTCGACATGAAATACAGGCTTCTGCTTTACGAGAAGCTGCGGGGCTTTCGCAGCTGGATAGAGGCACGCGATACCCGCCGGTTCACGATGGTGGTGTTCGGGCTGATGGCCCTTGGGCTCGTGGTCATCGTGATGTCCAGTCCCACCGCCGAGGGAAGCTGGCTCGCGGTCAGGGACTGGGTGGGCACGCTGCTGTTGGTCGTGCTCGAGCTCTTATTCCTCTACTCGTTCCTCAAGCTGCTCAGCCCCGAGGCGATCGAGGACAACAACCTGCTTCTGGTCGTCACGATCTTGTTCCTCTCCTTTGCCGGGTCGGCTCGGCTTCTTCTGCTACCTGAATTCTCGCCCTATCTGATCCCCACCGCCGCTCTGGGCATGCTGAGCGCGGTCATACTCAACCTGCGCGCCGGTCTGCTCCTGGTGATTCTCGGCGGGCTCAATGTCGGGCTGCTTACCGGTTTTGAACTCAGCTATACGGTGGTCGCTTTGGTCATGGGTCTCTTCTCCCTGCAGCCCATGCTTCGCTTGGACCAGCGCACGAAATTTCTGACCGCCACCGGCAACGTGATCATCACGGGCGCGGCCGCGATCCTGGGCGCCGAGCTCTTGCTGGACACCCCGGTGGCCGAATCGCTCCGGCTGACTCTTTGGGCGATTCCCAACGGGATCCTCAGCTTGGTGCTGACCGTGAGCCTGCTGATCGTTTTCGAGGCGGCTTTCAATCTCACCACGCCGATCCGGCTGCTCGAACTGGCGAATCCGGCCCACCCGCTCCTGCGGCGGCTGATGCAGGTGGCACCGGGGACCTACAACCACAGCATCTTGATGGGCAACCTGGCCGAGGCCGCGGCGGAGGCCATCGGCGCCAATGCTCTGCTCGCCCGGGTGGGGGCCTATTACCACGACATCGGCAAGGTAATGCGGCCCGAGTACTTCATCGAGAATCAACTGCACATCAAGAATCCGCACGACAAGCTGAACCCCAACATCTCCCGGCTTGCCATCACCGCTCACGTGCGCGACGGGGGCGAACTGGCCAAGCAGTACGGTCTGCCCCGGCCGATCACCGACATCATCCGGCAGCATCACGGCACCTCGGTGCTCTCTTACTTCTATCAGAAGGCCAAAGAGACTTCGGTCGACGCCGTGGCCGAGGAGTCCTATCGCTATGAGGCCGAGAAGCCGCACTCCAAGGAGGCGGCGATCATCATGCTGGCGGACAGCGTCGAGGCGGCGGTCAAAGCGATGAAGAGTCCCACGCCCAAGAAACTACAGGGGCTGATCAGCGAGGTGATCAAGCAGAAGGTGGACGACGGGCAGCTCGACCAGTCCGGCTTGAGCCTGGGAGACCTGAACCGCATCCGGGAGATCTTCGAGACCTCGCTCTGGGGTGTGCTGGGGGGACGGATCCCCTATCCCTCGGAGAATGGACGGCACGAGCGTCGTGTCCAGAAGGCCGCGGTCGGCGGGGCCGGAGGCGGCTTCCCCGGCGGCGAGCGCAAGGTGGCCGGCGCCTCCGGCGGCGGTCCCGGCCGGGAACAGGGTGCCGGCCCGGGCGGCGTTTCCGCCGCCGACGGGCCCGGTGGTGGCCCGATCGCCGAAGAAGTGGAACCGAACAAGGTGCGCCTGCGGGCGGTGCCTTCGTCCAGCAGATATGAGTCTCCGAGCAGATACAGCGGCGAGGGGACGGACGTGGTGCGGCGAAAGCACGGGGAAGCCGCCTTCCCCGGCCGGGCCGGGGAACCGGGTGATGCTCTGGGGCCGGATCTCGACGGAGGGAGCGGACTTCTGTCTGTGGGTGACGGCGCCGCTCGCGACGAGCAGGCGCCCGGCGGCATCCCCGAAATCCAGGTGGACGTCAGCAACAAGACCGCCGTGCGCATCCGGGAGCGGGCGGTGAAGCAGTTGGTGCGTGCCGTCCTCAACGCCGAGGGGGCGGAGGGCGAGGTCGCGGTGGCCTTTATCGAGAAAAACAGTATGGCCACCCTCAACCGCCGTTTTCGCAATGTGGCCGAGCCGACAGACGTCCTTGCCTTCCCCGAGTTGAGCCTGGAAGACCAGAACGAGTGGCCGGAGGTTGACGGCGAGGCGCAGAACCGGCTGGGAGACGTGGTCATCTGCCCGGGAGTGGCCGCCATGTATGCCGCGGAAGAGGGTACGCCCTTGGGTGAGGAACTGCGGCGGCTGGTGGTCCACGGTACCCTGCACCTGCTCGGTTACGACCACGAGGTCGACCAGGGCCAGATGCGCAGCCGGGAGGTGCAGCTTCTGGCGTCCGTGCCGCCGGCGTCGCTGATCGCAACCGAGTGAGCCGCGAAGAACGGCCATCGCGGCGTTCCGCGGCCAGGCGGCGCCTCGCGCGCGCCGAACCGGAACCGATTCCCTGGCGCCCCGCTCCGCGGGCCAGCATCCTCCGGAGCTTCAGCCACGCCTTCGACGGCCTGGTCTACTCCTTTCGGTATCAGCGCAACTTCCGGGTGCATTTCTCGCTGGCCTTCCTCGTGCTGCTGGCAAGCCTCTTCTTCTCGCTCACCCGGTTGGAACTGCTCTTCATCTTCGGCGCGATCACCTTCGTCTTCATCGCGGAACTCCTGAACACGGCGATCGAGGCGTTGGTCGATCTGGTGATGCCGGACGACGATCCTCGCGCCAAGGTGGCCAAGGACGTCTCCGCGGGCGCGGTGCTGGTGGCCGCGATGCACGCTCTGGTCGTGGCGTACTTTGTCTTCGGGACCAAGGCGTCGGGCGTCTCGGCCTCCGTGTTCACCTCGCTCAGAAGCTCCGCGTCCCATCTGACCTTCGTGGCGCTGATCTTGGTGGTTCTCCTGGTGATAGTGGCCAAAGCCCTGGCGGGGCGAACCGATCTACTCTCGGGGGGCCTGCCGTCGGGGCACGCCGCGGTCGCGTTCGCCGGGTGGGCCGCCATCAGCTTCGTGCTCGCCGGGACGCCTTATCAGTTGTTGGTCAGCGCGGTGGCTTTCTTCATGGCCGGTCTCACCGCGCAAAGCCGGGTGCAGGCCGGGATTCACACCACCCTGGAGGTGGCGCTGGGGGCGCTGCTCGGGGCCACGGTGACCACGCTCATGTTTCAGTTGGCGTATTGAGCAAGGCCCAACCGCTCGGCGGCGTGAGCGCGGCTCCAGCTGGGCAGATGTAAAGCCAAAGGCCGCCGAGGGCTCTCTTCGCCGGTCATGAACAGATAGGAAGGAGCCGGCGACGGAAGTCAGAGAATCCGCCAAACGACTGACCATCGAGCGATGGACCGCGCCCGATCAGCAGATGCTCGCTCTGCTCTCCGCCTACGACCGCGAGGCTTTCGGCGAAACCGGTCTGCGCAGCTACGATTTGGGCGTGGTGGCGCGGGCGGGATCGCTCTTCCTCGGCCTGGTCGACGGAGAGATCGCAGCCTGCTGCCAGTTCATGCGCATGATGGACGAGCCCGAGTCTGCCTGGGTGGTCGGATTCTGGGTGCGGCCGCAATTTCAGGGGCGGGGTTTGGGCCGGGCCTTTCTCCGCGAACTTCTCGGGCTCTTGGGAGAATCTGGCATCCGGGGCGTACGGCTGACGGTGGACCCCGCGAACCGGCGTGCCCGGCGCCTCTATGCGGAGTTCGGTTTCCGGGAACTCGAGCGGATCGAGGACTTCTATGGACCCGGCGAACATCGCATCGTGCTTGCCTGGGACGAGGGCTAGCGGGTGAACGGCGTAGGCGAATCCTCGCCGGGTTTTCGCTCCGGCTATGTGGCTTTGCTGGGCCGGCCGAACGTGGGCAAGTCCACTCTGGTAAATGCGCTGGTCGACCGCAAGGTGAGCATCACCTCGGACAAACCGCAGACCACCCGGCACCGCGTGACCGGAGTGGTGACCACGGACGATTATCAGCTGGTGCTGCTCGACATTCCCGGGGTGCAGAGGCCCCGCGATCAGCTGACCGAGCGCATGCAGGCAAGGGTGGAGCAGACCCTGACCGAGGTGGATGTGGTTCTCTTCATTCTGCCTGCCGACGAGGAGCCGGGGCCGGGGGACCGCTTCATCGCCGACCGGCTGGCGGAGCTGCGCACGCCCGTGCTCGTGGCGCTCAACAAGGTGGATCTGGTGGGCGAGGGGCCCCTGGAACTCCGGCGGGAGACGCTTCGCCGGATGGGCTTTGCCGATGGTGTGTTTGCGGTGAGTGCCCTGGAGGGCACCGGGGTTCCCGCTCTGCGCGTGGAGCTTTCCGAAAGGCTACCTGAAGGTCCTCTCTACTTCCCCAGAGGGACGAAGACCGACCAGCCGGAGGAGCTGTTGATTGCCGAGCTCATCCGGGAGCAGGCCATCCGCGTGACCCAGGACGAGGTGCCGCATTCGTTGGCCGTGCAGGTCGAGGAGATGGCTCCGCGAAAGGGCGGCGAACTGGTCTATGTGCGCGCGCTGATCTACGTCGAGCGCGATTCCCAGCGGCCGATCTTGCTCGGGGAAGGGGGAGAGCGCATCAAGGAGATCGGCTCCGAAGCCCGGCGCGAAGCCGAGGCGCTGCTGGGCTCGAAGTTCTACTTGGATTTGGGGGTCAAGGTGCGCAAACGTTGGCGCCGCGATTCGAGCATGCTCGAGCGACTGGGACTGTAGGCGAAGTGGCTTCGCGGCTCCGGCAGATGACCGGTGCGAGACGCCGGGCTGCGGAGGCGACATGGGGCGGTTCGGCAGGGGGGCTTGCACAGGGCGGTAGAATGGTAGTTTCCAGGTAGAGTGATCGCTCGCTTCAGGGCGGCCCCAAAAAAAGGGGCGCGGAGCGGGTGGAAAGGACGGGATCACGTGAGAGTCGAGGAGCTGGCCAAGACCATCGATAGCACCTTGCTCGAGCCCACGGCGACCGAGCAGGACGTCGAAAGGCTGTGCAAGGACGCAATCGAGCACCACTTCGCGGCCGTGTCTATCTTTCCGTATTTCGTCCCCCTGGCGCAGCAGCTTCTGCGGGGCTACGACGTCAAGGTGGGAACGGTGGTTTCCTACCCCTACGGAGCGGACGGCCGCCGGGCGAAGATCACCGCCGCTGAGGCCGCGGTCGCGGCCGGCGCGGATGAACTCGACGTGGTGATGAACATCCCCGCCATGCTCTCGGGGGATTTCCGCTACGTGAGGGACGAGCTCGCCAGCCTCACGCGGGCCGTGCGCATGAAGAGCGTGAACATCGGCCGCGGGATCGTGCAGGTCAAAGTGATCGTCGAAGCCTACTACCTGGACGAGAAGCTCAAACGCCTGGTGGCCAAGATCGTCGAGGACTCGGGCGCCGATTTTCTCAAGACCTCGTCCGGCAAAGCCCCGGGGGGAGCCACGGCCAAGGACGTCGAGCTCTTCCGCGACCTCCTCTCCGAGAACGTCGGAGTCAAGGCTGCGGGCGGCATCCGCACCGCGGAGGACGCCGAACTGATGATCAACGCGGGCGCCGCCCGTATCGGCACTTCTTCGGCGGTCAACATCATCAAGGGCTTCTCCGAGTCCTAGCCGCGCCTTCGATTCCAGCAACCTCGAGTTTGGCCGGGGGAACGACATGGCGGGCGGCAACCGATCTCTGGAGACCCCGGCCCTGGTCGTCAGTTCGCGCCGGTTCAAAGAGGCCGATCAGATCCTGACCCTCTACACCCGCGATCGCGGACGGGTGTCCGCGATCGCCAAGGGTATTCGGCGCACCAAGTCCCGGCTCGGCGGCCGCCTCGAGCCCTTCAGTCTGGTGGAGATCTCGCTGCACCTGGGGCGCTCGAGCCTCTACAGCATCACCGGGGCCCAGACCATCCGCACATTTCAGGCGGTGCGGGACCGGCTATACCGCATGGACGAAGGCGCCCGTCTGCTCGAGGACGTACGCCGCTACTTTCCCGAAGAGGAGGAAAACGCCGCCGCCTTCAACCTGCTGGTGCGGGCCGTGGGCTATCTCTCGCTTGCCGAGAGCCGCGAGGCGGCTGCCGGGGTGGTGCTCGCCGCTCGTTCCAAACTGTTGGTGGCGCACGGCTATTTGCCCGAGTTGGATTCCTGCCAGAAGTGCGGCGAGGATGAGTTCCTGTGCGCCTTCGACCCGTCCCTGGGTGGCGTGGTCTGCCGGGATTGCTACGGGGAAGGCGTGCAGGACTGCTTCCGGCTGAGCGATCAGGGACTGACTGCTCTGCGCGAGGTCCTGGTGCGCCCTCTGAGCGAGGCCGCCGAGGTCCGCGTGAGCAAGGCCGTTTCCGGAGAAGTCGAGCGGGCGGTCAGCCGGATCTTCGACCACCACGGGCACTAACAGCGCCGGCCGGGACCCCCGGCGCCCGGTCCGGGCGCCGTCGCCGAGACGCGAACGCCTCGGCCGGGCAACGCGAGGGCCTCGCCCCGGCGGCGGCGAAGGCCTCGGCCCGGCGCCGCGAACGGCCCTAGCTCGGCGGCGCGGACAGCCTCTCTCTCAGCGGCCCTGGTAGTTGGGCGCCTCTTTGGTTATCTGCACGTCGTGCGGGTGGCTCTCGGCAAGGGCGGCCGCGGTCTGGCGCATGAAGCGGGCGTTCCGCCGCATCTCGTCGATGGTGGCCGAGCCCGTGTAGCCCATGCCGGTGCGCAGCCCGCCGACCAACTGAAAGACCACGTCCCCCAGGGGGCCCTTGTGGGCAACCATGCCCTCGATCCCCTCCGGCACCAGCTTCATCTGGTTCTCCTGGAAGTAGCGGTCGGCGCTGCCGTCGCGCATGGCCCCGACGCTGCCCATGCCCCGGTAGACCTTGTAGCTGCGGCCTTCGTAGAGGATGCGCTCTCCCGGAGCCTCGGTGGTTCCCGCGAAGAGCGAGCCGATCATCGCGCAGTTCGCGCCGGCGGCGATGGCCTTGGTCAGATCGCCCGAGTAGCGGATGCCGCCGTCGGCGATGATGGGGATGTCGGCCTCCTCGGCCACCCGCCCGCAGTCGCTGATGGCGGTCACCTGGGGCACTCCGCAGCCGGTGACTATGCGCGTGGTGCAGATCGAACCCGGGCCGATGCCCACCTTCACGCAGTCCGCCCCCCGGTCGATCAGCGCCTGGGTGGCTTCGGCGGTGCCGGCGTTGCCCGCGATCAGTTGCAGGTCGGGATAGCGTTCGCGGATGCGCTCGACGGTATCCAGCACTCCGGTCGAGTGGCCGTGGGCGGTGTCGATGCAGACGATGTCCACCTGGGCTTCCACCAGGGCCTCGAGGCGGGCATCGGTGTCGCTGCCGGTACCCACCGCCGCGCCCACCCTTAGCCTGCCCAATTCGTCCTTGGAAGCGAGAGGGAACTCGATCTTCTTCATGATGTCTTTGATGGTGATCAGACCGCGCAGCTTGTACTCGTCGTCAACGACCAGCAGCTTCTCGATTTTGTGGACCTTGAACCGCTCCACGGCCTGTTCCAGCGTGGTGCCGACGGGCACCGTGACCAGCGGTTCGTGCGTCATCAGTTCGGTCACCGGCTTGGTGTAGTCGGTCTCGAAGCGGGTGTCGCGGTTGGTGATGATGCCCGCCAGCCGCCCGTCTTCGTGGATAATCGGCACGCCGGAGATCTTGTACTCGGCCATCAGCGCTTCGGCGTCGCCGTAGGTGGCGGTGAGGGGAAGGGTGATGGGGTCGACGATCATGCCGGCCTCGGACCGCTTCACCTTGCGCACCATGTCGGCCTGAGACTCGATGGTCTGGTTCTTGTGGATAACGGAGAGCCCACCCTCCCGAGCGAGCGCGATCGCGAGGGCCGTCTCGGAGACGGTGTCCATGGCCGCCGAGAGCAGGGGAATGTTGAGCGTGATCGACCGCGTCAAACGGGTGCTCACGTCGGCCTGCCGGTGCATCACCGACGATTTTGCGGGGATCAGCAGGACGTCGTCGAAGCTGAGCCCTTCCCTCTCGTACTTGCGCTCCCACTCGATCAAGATCGCCACCTCCGCGCCGGGTTTTGGTGATTCTACCGAACGTTGCCCTCGCCTGCTCGCCGTTTGCTTCTTTGGCATGGGGAATATGCAGGCTGCATACCCCTGGTCCCTATGGGGAATCTCCGGTCTAGAGAACCCGATTTTGGTGAACGCAAGGTGAGCGTGTCTACCGATTACGCCATCGAGACCGACGAACTGGTCAAGGTCTACGACACCGGCACCCGGGCCCTGGACGCCATCTCTTTCTCGGTCGAAGGGGGTGAGCTGTTTGGCCTGCTGGGCCCCAACGGGGCGGGAAAGACCACGGCCATACGTATTCTCGCGACGCTGCTTCGGCCCACGTCCGGAAGAGGCCGGGTGGCCGGCTTCGACGTGGCCCGAGAGCCGCGCGAGGTGCGCCGGCGGCTGGGCCTGGCCATGCAAACCCCAACCCTCGACGCGTTCTCGACCGGCCGGGAGACCCTGGAACTGGCCGGACGGCTGCATCGGATGCGCGGCGAGGAGATCCGCCGCCGCGCGGACGAACTCCTGGAGATGATGGCCCTGGGCGGGGTGGCCGGCAAACTGACGGGCACCTACTCCGGCGGGATGAAGCGGCGGCTCGATCTGGCGGCGGCCTTGATGCACCGGCCGGAGGTGCTGATCCTGGACGAACCCACCGAGGGGCTCGACCCGCAAAGCCGCACCGCCCTGTGGGAGGAACTCGAGCGCATCAGTCAGGCCGGGACCACCATGCTGCTGACCACCCACTACATGGAAGAGGCCGACCGGCTCTGCTCGCGGCTGGCGATCATAGACAACGGGCAGATCGTGGTCGAAGGCGAACCGGAAGCGCTCAAGCAGGGCATCAGCGCCGAAACCGTGGTCCTGCAGATCGAGCGGAACGGCTCCGCCGACGAGGTGGCGGACGTCCGCCGTTTGCTCGAGGGGATGGTCTCGGCCGAAGATGTGGTGGACCATCCGGCCGGGGTCAGTCTTTCCGTGGCCAACGCGGGTCTGGCGATCCCCGGGCTGCTTCGCCGACTGGATGGGAACGGCGTGCAGGTGACCGGGCTGCAGATGAGCCGCCCCAGCCTGGACGACGTCTTCATGAAGTACACCGGCCGGCGCATCCGCGAGGAGGCCGCCGATCAACCCATCATCATGGGATGGTGAGGTAGACATGGCCGCACTCTCCGGCTTCGCCTATGAGACCTACTACTTGGGAATCCGCACCACGAGGCGGTTCACCCGCGTCCCGGCAAACGTGGTCAGCATCGTCTTCTTTCCCCTGATCCAACTGTTGGTCTTCAGCCAGCTCTACAAGGACATCGTGCAGCTGCCGGGCTTCGGGGAGCAGACCAGTTACCTCGCCTACCTGGCTCCGGGGCAAGTGGCCTTTACCGCGCTCATGGCCGTCGCCTGGTCGGGTTACGGACTGCTGATCGAGTACCGCAGCGGTTATCTGGACAAGCTCCGGGCCAATCCCATCGCCCGCTGGTCCATTCTCGCAGGAGAGATGGTTCCGCTCTTCTTCCAAGCGGCCATGATGGCCGGGGTGGTGCTGATCGTTAGCCTGCTGCTCGGAGCCCAGCTGGTTACCGGGGTCGGCGGCTTCCTGCTGATCCTGGCGCTTTCCGGCCTGTTCGGGGTCTCCTTTGCGGGCGTGAGCTTCGTCCCGGCGCTGCTCACCAAGAGTGAACAGGCGACCAGCACGCTGTCGCTGCTCCTGTTCCCCCTGGTCTTCATATCGACGGCCTTCGTGCCCCAGGCGCTGATGCCCGGATGGATGCAGGTGGTCAACGACTATAATCCGGTGACCTACGTCATCGAGGCCATCCGCACGCTGATGGTCACCGGCTACGACTGGGGGGCCATAGGCACGGCGCTCCTCTCGATGGTCATCCTGGGAGGGGTGCTCCAGGCCGCCACCCTCTGGGCCTTCCACCGGCTGGCCGACTGAGCAGACGACGCGCGGGGGGCTAGGATCACCCGAAGAAATAACCGGCCGAGGACGGCCCCGGCCGGTTCGGTTCAGTGACGGCCGAGGCGGCCGGCTCGCTTGGCGATCAGGTCACGAGGTAGTGGTACCAGAGCATGTAGAGCAACGCCCAGAGCGACACGACTGAGCCGATGACTCCGCCGATATTGAGCGCAAGCAAGATTGTGGTGGTAACGACTGTCAGCACCCCGACCACGAGCACTTCGAGTAGCACGCGGTTCCTGGTGGTAATCATGAATGCCTCCTCTGCATGAG
Source organism: Actinomycetota bacterium (assembly GCA_016278725.1). Classification (GTDB taxonomy): domain Bacteria; phylum Actinomycetota; class Thermoleophilia; order RBG-16-64-13; family RBG-16-64-13; genus Soudan-30. The sequence goes on along the minus strand of JADQBG010000020.1, from coordinate 32,426 downwards.
CTTTGCCTCCGGGGGTCTAGAGCTTTGGATAGAACGACCCCACCCACAGAGCCGACATCACGAAGACCAGCGACCAGGCTACGAAGGTCAGGGACATCAGGGGGTACTCATCCACGCTTCCGCCGACGATTCCGGGGCTGATCGCTTTGAATAGGTAGGTGAAGATCACCCCCAGGACGAGAATGACCACCGTGCCTATGGCTTTGCGCGCGTAGGGTACGTCTTTTCCCGGCAGTCCCCAATAACCGGTCAGCATTAGGGTCCAGAAGATCAGCCAGAGATCGATGTCGAGCCCAAGCAATCCCTGGGCGTCGTCGCTTCCGGCCACGTGCCAATCTAGCGCTGTCATCGCGAATACGCTGATGGCGGCGAGAACGACTATTGCCAGCAGCACTCCAAGTTTGCCTCCGATGTTGGTCATCGCGGCACCTCCTATACCAGTCCGACGTGCTGAACGAAGACCACCCAAACGAAGCCCCAATGCAGGGGCAGCAGGGAGAACACCTGAGTTCCGGCCAGGTTGAGACCCTGGGCACCGTCAGGCCCGGCGTATTGCGCGAAGTGAGTGGTGAGCGCGACCGATATGGCGGTACCGATCATGGCGATGCCGATCCCTGCGGCCTTGCGGAGGGCTTCCGGGGAAAACAGCTCGCTCTGCAGAGTGCACGAGTAGCAGTCGCCTCCTCCGAGACCCAGGTACAAGCCGAGGGTGAATGTGAAGAAGAGTCCCCAATAGGCGAATACCGCGGAGAACAGACTGGCGTCGACCAATCCGTTGTCGATCCACCAGAAGACGTAGGTGGTGGCCGCTGCCGCCCCCCATACGACCAACATGGTCAAGATGCGCTCGGCGGTCTTCGAGGCCCAGAAGGACGCGGAAGACGAAAGCGGGTCGGTCGAAACCGAAGGACGCTCTGCGGGAGACACTTGTGTGTCTGTCGCAGTGGACACGGGTTACCTCCTTGATATTGAGTGGCGCCTCAGTCAGCGGCTGACTTTCAAGAACACCACCCCCCAAGGGGTTTCCCTGAGACCGAGTTCCCGGGGGCCGCCATCGACAGCGTCCCGGGCGGGGCTTGGGCTGCGGCTCTACGCCACGCCGAATCGGCGCGATTCCCGCGCAAAGCGCTATAGGCCCCCCCAGACCCCATATGTCCCCCGTCGTAAGAAGTTGGGACGCGGTCCGGCCGGAGCCCGAAAGCGTCCCTACAGGGGTTGTACAACGGTAAGGGGCCCAGGTCAAATGGGTAAGATTCTAATCTTGAACATTTGCCTTACCGTGAGATGAGTGTTTTACCGCCAACACACGGGAGTCGTCAGTGGCGAAAGTGCCCCCCATGCTCGAAGGCGGCCGCCTCGTGGCAGGCTTTCTGCGCGCCCGTGCGCGCGGCCGGCCTTTCATTCTCAGTCACCTGGTGACCGGCCGGTGCAACGCCCGGTGCCCCACGTGCATGTGGCGTATGGAGGACGTCGCCGGCGGTGGCCTAGAGGCGCAAACCGCAGGCGAACTGGATACCACGGCGGTGGAAGAGCTCTACCGCCAGGCGGCGCGGGCGGGACTCGTGCAACTGGTGGTCTGGGGCGGGGAGCCCACCCTTCGCCGCGACCTGCCCCGCCTGCTCTGGGGGGCGAAAGAGGCGGGGTTGCTCGTTACCCTGATCTCCAACGGCCACCTCCTTGGGCGCCGCTGGCCCGAGCTGCGCGGTTCGGTCGACACCCTTATCCTGAGCGTGGACGATCTGGGAGAGGCCCACGACCAAATGCGGGGTATCCCGGGCCTGTTCGCGCGCCTGGAAATGCTGGTGGGGCGATTGGCGGAGGACCCGCTGAAGCCGCGGCTCCTGCTAAATACGGTGCTCTCCGCCGCCAACCCCGGCGCGCTCGAACGCGTGGCCCCGTTGGCGAAGAGATGGGGGGCGGGCCTCTACTTCTGCCCCATGGAAACCGGGCAGATGCAGAGCGAGGGCTTCGACGGGCGGATGGCGGACCTGGCGCTGCCGGCGGATGAGCTCCGCCGCGCCGCCGCCGGCGCCCTGCGGCTAAAGGCCGCGGGCTACCCCCTGCTTTCCACGGAGAGATACCTGCGGCTGCTGGAACGCGATCCGGAGCTGACCCGGTACACCTGCCGCGTGCCCCGGGCCATCCTCACCATAGAAGCCGACGGCTCCGTGCGCCATTGCCTGCGCCGCGACCGCCCCTTGGCCTCCTACGAGCAGATCGCCGGCGGAGCGGGGCTCGAGGCCTTCTACCGATCCCCGCGCTACCGGGAGATGGCCCGCGAAGCAGAGTCCTGCACGGCCTGCAACAATCCGGACGTGGTCGAGACCTCGTGGCTCTGGGACCTGCGCCCGGCCATGCTGCGGAAGGTATTGGCCCTCGCCTCACTCTAGGGGGCGAGAGCGGCCCCTGGACGCGGGCTTTCGAGCGGGAGCCCCAGACGGGACCTTCGAGCGGTCGGTTTCGGGGGGCAAGTGTTAGCATACGGGCTCATGCCTTCCGACCCCACCGATGCCACCGTTCACCCCTTGGTCCTGTCCTCGCTGACCGGCCGGCTTGCCGTTTGGAGCGCCCGGCACGGACGGCTCGTGCTCGGCGTCTGGCTTGCGGTTTTTGTGGTCGCGGTCTTCTTGGCCCTGCAGATTGGCGCGGTGGTCAGTGCAGGGGAAATGACGCTGCTGGGCCGGCCGGAGTCGGTTCGGGGGCAAGAACTCTTGAACGAAGCCTTTGGCTCGGCCGAAGGCGAACAGGAAACCATCGTGGTCTCGACGGAAAACGGAACGACGGTGGACGACCCTGCCTACCAGCAGTTCCTCCAGGTGCTGACGGCGGATCTAGTTGCCGCCCGCGATGTGGTGGTGGAAGCCTACAGCTATCCCCTGGTCGCAGCCTTTGATCCGGAGTCCGCGAACGCTCTGGTCTCGGCCGACCGCCAAAGCACGCTCGTGCAGGTCTCGCTCAGAGGAGACGGCGCCCAAGCGGAGGGCGGCCCGGCGGGGCCGGACGGCCAAGAGCGCCTCGCCGAGATCCTCGACAGTCACCGCACTCCCGCTTTTACGCTGACGATGATCGGCGACGGGAGCGTGGGCGAGACCTTCATGACCATCGCCGAGGAAGATCTGATCCGCGCCGAGTTGGTGGGGCTGCCGGCCGCCATGGGCGTGCTGGTGCTGGTCTTCGGCGCATTGCTTGCCGCCGGGCTCTCTCTGGGTCTGGCCGCGGTCTCGATCGTGACGGCCATCGGCCTGGCCGCCCTCATCGGGCGGGTGTTCGATCTCTCCTTCTTCGTGGTCAACATGATCTCCATGATCGGACTGGCGGTGGGTATCGACTACGCTCTCTTGATCATCGAGCGCTATCGGGAGGAGCGCAATGCCGGACGTGCCTCCCTCGAGGCGATCGGCGTCACCGGCGCAACCGCCAGCCGGGCGGTGCTCTTCTCGGGCGTGACCGTGATCCTGGCTTTGTTGGGGCTCTTCCTGGTGCCCATCACCACTTTCCGTTCTTTGGGGTTGGGGGCGACCCTGGTGGTCGGCGTTGGGGTGGTCGCCATGCTCACCCTGGTCCCGGCCGCGCTCGGCCTGCTGGGAAACCGCATCGATTGGCTGAGCCTCAACCGGCTGCGGAGGAGCCCCCGTCCGGCCGCAAAGCCCGATCCCCGGGGTGAACGCGCGGACGAAGGCGGGCAAAAGGCACCGGGACAGCCCTATTCCGGCTTCTGGGGCAGAACCGCCCACTGGGTGATGGTCCGGCCGGTCGTAAGCGTGATCCTGGCCGGGGGAGTGCTTCTTCTCCTGGCGCAGCCCTTCCTGCAACTCGAGCGCGGCGCGGCCGGCGCCGAGACGCTTCCCCCGGGAGAGGCGCGAGATGCCTATCAGCTGCTGGAGGAGGATTTCTCTGCCGGGGCACTCAGTCCTGTCGAGGTGGCCCTGCGGCCGGCGAACGCCGAGGCCCGCTCGGCGATCGAGCGTCTGCCGGCGTCGCTGGCGGCGGTACCCGGCTTCTCCCAACCGCGGCTCGAGTGGGCCGGCTCCGGCGAGGTGGCCCGGCTCACCCTCTACCTGGAAGCCCGGCCAAATTCCGAACAGGCGCGCTTGGCGGTCGAGGATCTGCGCCAAGAGACACTGCCGGCTGCCCTCGCAGGTTCGGCGGTCGAGGCCTACGTCACCGGCAAGACGGCCGCCGAGGTCGACTCCTTTGCGGTTATCGGGAGTTACACGCCCTGGGTGTTTGCTTTCGTGCTCGGGCTGAGCTTTCTGCTTTTACTGGTGGTCTTTCGCTCGGTGGTGGTGCCGCTCAAAGCCATCTTCATGAATCTGCTCTCGGTGGGAGCCGCTTACGGAGTGCTGGTGATGGTCTTCCAGCGGGGTTGGGGAGCCGAACTGCTTGGCTTCCAGAGAACTCCTGCCGTGGAGGCGTGGGTTCCGCTTTTTCTCTTCTGCATCCTGTTCGGCCTTTCCATGGACTACCACGTCTTTCTCCTCAGCCGCATCCGGGAGCACTTCGACCGAACCGGGCGCAACCAGGAGTCGGTTGCCGTGGGGCTGCGCGCCACCGGGCGGATCATCACCGGAGCCGCGGCCATCATGGTGGTGGTCTTTGGGACCTTTGCCTCCGGACGCCTGGTCATGATGCAGCAGGTCGGCTTCGGACTGGCGGTGGCGGTCTTCTTGGATGCGACGCTCGTGCGTTCAGTCCTGGTTCCCGCTACCATGGCCCTGCTTGGAGATATCAACTGGTACTTGCCTAGGTGGCTGCGCTGGTTGCCCGATCTGCGCCCCGAGGCGCTTGTGCTGCCCCGGGTCGCCGTCCCGGCCCTCGAGGCGGGATCGGGCGTGAGGGCAACCGCGGCCGAGGGAGAGTAGAACCGGTTTCTTGGCAGACGCTGAGCACAAGGAGAGGGTATGAGCAGATGACGGAAAGGCACACCGGCCGCCCACGGGTACCAGCGAGACGGAACTTCCTCACCGCGGGGGCCTGCTTTTTGCTGCTCTTGACGCTCCTGCTCGGAGGGTCCCCGGCGCCGACCGCAACCGTCGCCATTCCGCCGGCCGCCGTCGAAGAGGCGGCCGCGGCCGAACCGTCGCCCGCGGGCGAGGCGGCGCCCATGGCCGAAACCGCTGCGGCCGAAGTCGAGACCCTATCGGTCGACGTGTTGGTCTACGGCTCGACGACGGGCGGGATAGGCGCGCTTCACGCGCTGGACAGGCTGGGCAGGCGTTTTGGCCGCGAATTTTCGCTGGCGCTGATCGCTCCCGCCGCGGAGTTCGAGAGCCCCCTGGCTCAGGGCCTCTCGGTCGAAGACGTCTTCCGTCCTTCAGTTACCGTTAGCGGCTTCTACGACGAGTTTCGCCGGGGAGTGCTGTCTCGCTACGCGGCCCAGGGAATAGACGCCGCCCGCGACGGCCGCCTGCGCTACGAACCCCGGGTGGCTCAAGAGGTGCTGCGCTCGTTACTGCCCCGCAGCGGCCTGCGCCGTCTGAGCGGGAAACTCGTGCAGGTCGAGCCCCCCGGTGCCGCGGGAACTACGCGCGTGCTGGTCGAGAGTCCGACGGGCGCCCGGCAGTCGGTGGAGGCGCGGCTGGTGATCGACGCTTCCCCCGAGGGCGACCTGGGCCGCGCCCTGGGCGCCGACTACATGATGGGTACGGGAAACGCCGTCTTCAACGACGTGCTGGGTCCGGCTCCGGCCCCTCCCGGCCCCGAGAACGGGTTTTTCACCGCTCCCCAGTCGCTCAGCATGCTGCTGACCCTGCGCCTTCATCCCGGGGACGCGCCGCCTCTGGCCGAACTGACGCACCCCCTCTATCAGGGAAGCACCTACGGACCGGACTTCACCTTTGGCGAGAACAACCTCCTGGGCTTTGGCGACAGCTGGTCGATGCGGCAGGTGCTGCCCAACGACCGGCGAGAACTCAACGAGGCTTGGAGCGACTACCGGACCCCGGCCGATATCTTCACCTGGGTGATGCGGCCCGATTCTCGCGAGGCTCTGCGGCAGCGTATGGCGACAACGGTGCTCGACAAGGTGCGCTATCTGCAGGAACACGGCTATCCTCGAGTGGGCGTCGACCGAGTTCCCGAACAGCCCTACGTGCGCGCAGGCGTGCGCTTCATGGGTGAGGATTTCTACAGCGGCGCGGACATCGACGCCGATAGAAGGCGCCAGAGCGTGGCCTTTGGCCGCTACGCCCGCTACGACCGCCATGATCCGGCCGGTGCCCAACAGATCTCGGCCGAGGCCGCCGTTCACGTGCCGATGGGCGCCCTGATTCCTCGGGGCTTTGATTACCTGCTCACCCCGACCGCCGTCTCGAGCGATGAGAGCGCCTATAGCTCCGCGGTGAGGATGGAGTCGGTCCGGGGAAACATGGGCGCGGCAGCCGGGGTGATGGCCGGTCTGGCCCTGATCAAGGGGACCGATCTGCAGGACCTCCCTTATGACCAGGTTTCGGGGGAACTGCGCGTGCAGGGGCATGCACTGCTGGCCGAGGAGCGGGAAGGCCTGCCCGCGGATCAGATGCCCGCCGCGACGCGCCGCCTGTTCTGGGACGTGCCCGCTTCCGGTGAGCTCTACGGTCGCGTGACCCACCTGAACGTGCTGGGCGCGGTCATCGGCCGGGGCGACCGCACCTTCGGCCCGTCCGGGGCCGCGCTGCGGGCCCAGGTAGCCAAGATGGTGGTCGAAGGATACGAACTCGGGCAGGAATCGTCCACCGGAAGCGTGCTGAGCTTTCCCGACCTCCCCGACGACGGGGCCGCCTACCCTTACGGCTACGTCCAGGCCGCGGTGGCCAACGGCCTGCTGCAGGGCTATGGGGACGGCCGTTTTGGGCCCTGGGAGCCGATGACCCGGGTGCAGCTGGTCCGGGTGCTGGTGCGGGCCGAGGGCAGCGCTCTGGCCCAGCCCCCGGCGGGCTATGATTCCGGCTTTCGGGACGTCGCGCTCGAGGACCGCGCGGTGGTCGCCCGGGCCGAATTCAACGGCCTGGTGCAGGGAAGGAGCGCCACGAGTTTCGATCCCTACGCCCCGGCCAGCCGCGGCCACGTCGCGCTCATACTGGGCCGGTCCCTCTCGCGCTGAAGCCTATGGCCCGCCGTCTCTACCTCGAACGCAATCTCCAGGTCGTCTTCAGCGTGACCCTGATTGCGGTTCTCGCGGTTTCGAGCATCACCCCCGCCTTTCCCAAGATAACCCGGGAACTGGGGATCTCGGAGGGCCAGGTGGGCCTGCTGATTACGGTGTTTACCCTGCCCGGCGTGTTCCTCGCGCCCTTCCTGGGAGTGGCGGCCGACCGTCTCGGTCGCCGCCGCATCCTGATTCCCGCGCTGCTCTTGTTCGGGATCGCGGGCATCATCCAGGTCTTCATCCGCGACTTTCACATTCTGCTGATCTTCCGGGGCCTGCAGGGCGTGGGCGGCGCGCCTCTGGGAGCCCTGGCCACCACCCTGATCGGCGACCTCTTCTCGGGGCAGGACCGCGCCGCCGCCATGGGCCTGAACGCCAGCGTGCTCAGCATCGGCACGGCCACCTACCCCGCGATCGGGGGCGCCCTGGCTCTACTGGGCTGGCACTACCCTTTTGCCCTCGCCGGACTGGCCTTCCCGGTAGCCCTCCTGGTGTGGCTCTTCTTGAAGAATCCCGAGCCTCAGGGCGGCGGCACCGTGGGCGCGTACCTCTCGGGAGCCTGGAGCCATTTTCGCAACCTGCGGCTGTTGGCCCTCTTCGCGGCCGGCGTGCTCACCTTCGTCTTCATCTACGGCAGCTACCTGACCTACTTTTCGCTCCTGATGGGCACCCGCTTCGATGCCTCCTCTCTCACCATCGGCCTGGTCTTCATGAGTGCCTCGCTGACCACCGCCCTGGTTTCTTCACAGCTGGGGCGCATCAGTCGACGGCTGCCGTTGGGTGACGTGATCCGGCTGGCCTTTGCGCTCTACACCGTGTCGCTGCTTCTCATCCCGGTGCTCGACTCGATCTGGTTGCTGATCATCCCCGCTATCGTCTTCGGTGCCGCCAACGGTCTCAACACTCCGGCGATCATGACTTCGGTGGCGAGCCTGGCGCCTCTCGAGTACCGCGGAGCCGTGATGTCGGTCAACGCCATGGTGATCCGGGGAGGACAAACTCTGGGGCCTCTGCTCGTGGGCCTCTTTTGGGTGGGATTCGGGAGAAACGGCGCCTTCTACGCTTCCGCCGCCCTGGCGGCGACCGCCTTGCTCGCGGGTCTGCTCTTTCGCGGCCGGCTGAGCCAGAAGAAGGCGGAGCACTAGGCGGGACGCTCGGCAGCGCCACCCGTGGCTCGGAATCTGGCCCGCAGGGCCACCCCGCAGGTCAGAATCTGGCCCGCATTGCCGTTCCGATGGAGGTGCCGATCACGCTGGCCGCGCCGATGGCGGCGGCGTACGCCAGGTGGAGCAGCGTCCGCCCCGGCTCCAGGAAGAGAAACATGAGGACTGCGATCAGGCCCGGCAGCGCCAGCCACAGCGCCAACTCATAGGGTCGACAGCGCATGCCGTAGCCAAAGGCCAGCCCGGTCAAGGCGTACACCGCGGCCAGGATCGCAAAAGCGATGGCAACGTCGCCGGTCTCGATCGTGTCGGTCAGCAGGAAATTGAACACGCCGAAAAAGCCCAGCGGTATCCCGACCAGGAAGGCGGCCGCGAAACGCAAGGTGCCGCGGATGCGGGCGCTGAGGTTTGCCCTGCTGCCCGTGGAGGTCTTCATGATGCGCAGTTTCCCGCTCAGAGCCGCGCTAACGCACACTTCCTGGATATATCCCCCCGGCTCCGGGAATGGTCCCTATCGGGAGCGAGCGCGTTACCGAGCAGGAGGTGCGAAGTGGGTAAGCAAGAAGGCCGACTCGAAAAGCTGCAGCGGATGGACGAGGATCAGCTGCTGCAGGAACTGGCCAAGCATGAAGACGACTACGACGACCTGGTTCAGGCGGAGTTACAACGGCGGCAGTTGAAGCGGTCGGCCGGCATCAACTCGGCCCTTTGGACCCTGGTGATCATCAACGCCTTCAGCCTTATCGCGGCCCTCGTGGCCGCCTGGTACTGGTTCCGGCCGGAGGTGGATTGGGAGGAGGTCAAGGAGCGCGGCCTCGAGACCGCCAAGGAACGGGGCGGCCCCTACCTGAGCGTGGCCCGCGAACGCACCGGGCCGATGCTCGAAGTGGCCAAGCGCGGCCTGGAAGAGGGAACCGGCGAGGTCAAGGAAGCCTGGCGTGAAGCCCGCGAGAGCGCCGAGGGGCAGCTGAAGAAGACCAAGAAGAAGAGTTCCTGGCTGCCCTTCTAGTCTGGGCGCGGCGGCGCGCCTCGGAGCACGTATTGACGCGCCGCCTAGTCCCGGCGCACGGTCTCGTGTAGCACCCTCATCGCCCGGGTGGTGTTGAAGACGCCGCACACGCAGAACTTGGCCATGCACTTGGCGGCCTCGTCCGGTTCCATGCGGCCTTCACGCACCCGGTCCACCATCTTCTTGGCCAGGTTGGCCGAGACCATTCCGTGCCCGCACATGGTCGACAGGGAGAGGACGTCGTCGCTGGGCAGTTTCTCGGTGGCGCCGCGGAAAGGCAGGGAGTACTCCACGGAGTGCGGGGTGATCCCCACTTCCCCGCAGACTTGGCGTACGTCGTCGATCAGCGCGCTGACGTTGATAGAGAGCCCCAGGTCGAGTTTCTTGACGTCCTCCAGGAAGCGCCTCATCGCGTAGGTGTTGTCGAAGACCACCGCCGCCGAACCCGGGGCCGGGAGTTCCTCGATCAATTGCTCGTAGGGAACCTCCTGCTTGCGGCCAAAGAGGTAGAGCTTGAGGAAGGTCAGGTCCTTCTCCGGCCGGTAGCGGGGATTGATCAGGGCGTTTCCCATGTTGATCGGCCGGTGCTTGATGGCGGCGCGCAGGAAGGTCCGGGCCTTCTCCAGCGCCCCCTGCTCGTTGTGGCCTTTGGCCGCCATGGCGAAGACGATGTAGTCGTTGCGCAGCGATTGCGGAGAACCGTAGCGGTGCAGAGTGTTGGTCATGGCCGCACCCCTTGCTCTTCTAAGCCGGCCGGACCGCTGCCCGGGAAGCTGGTCGCGCGTCCCATACCCAGATTGACCTTGGCCCGCCAGGTATCGTAGCCGGCGGAACGCAGGAGTTCCTGCAGTTCTTCCTCGCCGTTGGCGTCCGTGCGCGTGCTGACACCCAGGCTGATGACCGAGGGAAAGTCCTTCGCCACCTCTTCGACCACCTCCAGAAGCCCCGGGACCTCGTCGAGAGCGGCCTTGAGTTCGACGATGCAGGAGAGCACCTTCTCGCCATGCAGATCTTCCCGGATCTCGCCGGTGCCCGGATCGGTCATCAACCCGGTGACCGGGTTACCCGCTTCGAACTCGGCACCCGCCGCGGCCAGGGCTTTGGTCACCGTCTGCACGTCGCGGAAGTAGACCCCGATTCCCGGCCGCCCCAGCTCCACCACGAAGCCCGCGTCGCCTTGCTGGATGCGGTTGGTGATGTCGTTGGTCTTCACCTCTTCGGTGCCGCGCCCGTGCACGCCGGTGGATTCGTGGGTGACCATGGGGTCGCTGAAGGCCCGGCGCACGATGCGCGGCCACTCGAGCTCCTCGGGAACCAGCGCCTCGGTGGGGCACACGTCCGGGTCGGGTTGGAACCGCAACTGCACCTGCGAGAGCAGGCGGCGTCCGGCGCGCACCATCTCGGGCGGCAGATGCTCGAAGCTCATGCCCCGGTAGCAGTTGTGGCATTCCACGCAGGCTTCCCGGTCGATCTCCGCGAGACCGTCCGCCGCGATGTAGATGGCTCCCATGGGGCATACGGCGGTGCAATTAGCGCAGCCGACGCACCTCTCCTTGGAAATCTGCACTGAACCTCCGAAAAAGAGCGGTAAAGGAGCCGATAGTGAATCAGCGCAGGGTCCCAAGGTCAAGCGGCCGCAGGGCTGTCTTGCCTACTGCGGGCTGTCGTCACCCTTGTCGAGCGCGGGCTGCTCGCTGGCAGGTAGGGCGCCGCGCACGCTGCTTTTCATGCCGAGTTCCGCCCGCAGGTCGTCGAGCACCTGATCTGCCTGAGCCCGGTTGACCGACCGCTCGAGCTCGCGCATCGAGCCTTCGGGAGTCGCCGCGTCCAATTCCGCTGTGGCCTGGGCCTCGGCCATGCGTTGTTGGATTTTGTCCTCGATCTTGCGCAGGTCGGGGCCTTCCTCGTCGACGCTGGCCGACAGGGCGCCCATGGCGTCGTTGACGGACTCCTGCATCCGCGCGGTCTCCAACTGCCCCAGTAGCTCCATCCGCCGGGAGGAGATCTCCTGCAACTGCATCGCGTTCTCCTGGACGGCCTGCTTTGCCTGAACCGCCTGCTGTTCGGCTGTGACGAGCTGGGTCTGGAGGCGGTCGTAGTTGGACTGCGCCGCTTGAATGCGCATGGCGATGGCTTGCGCCGATTGCTCCCACTTCTGGGCGTCTTCCTCACGGCCGGCCTGCCGCGCCTCGTCTGCTTTCATCAGCGCCTGCTTTGCCAGTTCCTTGGCCGTGGCGAGCTCCTCCCCGGCGTCCTCCAGTTCGCTGCCCAAGCGGGTGCGATGGGCGATCACCTTAGCTGCCTGCGAGCGTAGCCGTCGGTCTCTTTCGCGGGCGTCTCTGATGGCCTGTTCGATCTCGACCTCGGGGTCCTTCATCTCTTCTACCTTCTGGCCGAAGAGAGTCTTGATGTAGTCCCAAAGTCCCGCCATGGCGGCCTCCTCTTTCGTCGAGGCCTTTCCCGGGCCTCGATATGGTGTGCGTACCTCTGCATCCTCCAAAGGACCGCCTCGAGAGGCGCGCCGCTCAGAGTCTTACCGCTATCTCCTTCCCATCCCGCGCCCGCCTCCACCGCCGCGGGGCCCCATGCCCCGGCCCCCGCCGATATTGATTCGCGGACGCCAACTGCTCCCGCGGCTTTGACCTCCGCCGAAGATGCCGCCGCCGCCGAAGTTGCGGCCGAAGTCGTCGTCGCCCATCGGCCGGCGGTAGCTGCGGTAGCCTCCCCAGCCCCAGCGGCTCATCAGCATGCGCGTGGCGATGGTGGCGGCGTCGGTCAGCCAGGGGCTTTCGTCGTAGTCGCTGTAGCGCCGCCGCCCTTCCGGTTGACCGGCGGGCGGCGCCCCGGCCTGCGGTGCTGGGGCGGCGGCTTCGCCCTCGCGGACGATCTCCCCCCGGGGGAACAGGGGCTCGGGTTGGGGCTTGGGTGGCGGTTCTCGTCCCTCCAGCCGGGCCTGGGCGCTCTCGAAGTACCAATTGGCCTCGAGCACCCGGGGGTAGACCGCTTCCAACTCGGGCCTGGTGTCCGCCTCTTCGAGCTCGCCTTGAATCGCCATGAAGAGCCGCGACCCCTCGCGGTAGTCCTCCTGAGCCGCCCGCGGCGAATCCGGCAGGTTGACCGGCTCGTCGAGTTTGATGATCGCGTTGGCCCCCCGGTTCACGGCTTCTCTGACCTTGGCCTCGCCCCGTCCCAGGACCTCGGCCTCGACATCTTCGTAGCTGGACTTGCTGCGGAAGGTGCCGTTCCACCAGAGAAAGATGAAAAGCACGAGCCCGCCCAGCCCGAACAGCCACCAGAGAGAGAACAGACCTCCACCCCCAGAGTCCCCGGAGTCATTGCCCTGTGGCGGGGTTTCGGCCGCCGGAGGCAGGTCGCCCTCCAGCAAGACCCCCATGGCGGCCAGCGCTCCTTGGGCGAACGAGTCGCTCTCGTTGGCGCTCTGGGCGGCGGCGGTCTCGGCCTGGGCCTGCTCGCTCGCCGAGTCGATGTTGGAGGCGACGGCGGCAGTATCGGGAGTGTAGACCAGTACGCGCCCCTCCTCGTCCAGACCGCTCAGCACTTCCTCGGCGAAGGCGTCGGTGCTGGAGAAATCGCTCACCTCTTCGGAGAGCACGACCACCTTGAAGACCCCGGCGTCGCTTTGCAGGCGGGCGGCGGCTTCGTCCAGGTCCTGCAGGTCGGCGTCGCTGATGGCGCCTTCCTCGAAGGTGACGTCGAAGTCCCGCAGATCATCGATCGCCGCCTGTACGCTCTGGGCATAAGCCGGCGGAGGATGGAGGAACCCCAGGGGGACGATCAGCAGCAGCACCAGCGCCCCCAGCGCCGGCAGGAGAACGACAGAACGAATCAATCCTCTGTTCAGAGGTCCTCCTTTGGTTGCTCCCGACAAGGGCGAGGTCCCCATCGAGGCCTGCCGGACAAACCCTGGGGGTTCGCCCGGCAGGCGCGGTCAAAGCGGCGGGTGCGCCTTCCCTACGCCACGGGAGCCCTACGCCACCGGAGCCGCCGGCGTGGCCGGAGCCGCAGTATCCGCGGCCTCGCCCACCTCGCGGCTGTCCAGCCCCAGTGCCGCGCGCTTGGCCTCGATGTGCTTCATCAGGATGACCGCCGCTTTCTCCGGGTCGGGTTCCACGGCGAAGGTGGCGCCCACGTGCTCCTCGAGTCCCTGGGTGAGCAGACCCACCACGTTCATGCTGCCCGCCACCGGAGGCATGGGCCCCAGGTGCGTGGTCACTCCCGACGCCACGAAGTAGGCGCCGATGGCCACGGCCTTCTCCGAGTACCATTCCGGCGCCGAACCGGCGACCGGCAGATCGCTGATGTCCACTCCCAGGGCGTTGGCCAGTGCGCTCAGCAGGGTGAGGATGCGCACGTTGTCCACGCAGCTTCCCAGGTGGAGCACCGGGGGAATGCCCACGGCGTCGCAGATCTTGCGGAGGCCCGGCCCCGCCCACTCCTTGGCGGCCGCGTTCTTGAAACCCGCCTTGGCCGAGGCCACCGCGGCGCAACCGGTGTCCACCACCAGGATGTCGTTTTCGATCAGGCGCCTCATCAGGGTGACGTGCGCGTAGTCGTGTTTGATCTTGGGATTGTTACAGCCCACCACGCCCACGGCGCCACGGATGGTGCCGTCTTTGATCGCGTCCAGCAACGGCTCCGGAGTGCCGCCCAGCGCCCCCAGGATGGCCTCGATGGAGAAGCCGGTGGTCTGGTCCATGGGCTCCACCGGGATGTTGACCTTGTCCGGGTTGCGGTTCTTGAAGGCTTCGATGGCGTCGCGCACCAGCTGGTCGGCGGTCGCCTGCGCCGTCTCCGGGTGAAACTCGCGGTGATCGAAGCGCGGGAACTGGGCCTTGTCGCTCGTGGAGATCATGCGCGTGTGGTAGCAGCCGGCCACCTCGCCCAGCGAGGGCATGATGCACTGGTAGTCGGCGATCATCATGTCGAGCGCCCCGGTCACCAGGATGAGCTCGGTCATCAGGTGGTTGCCCGCTTGGGGGACGCCCGCGCGCATCAGGAGCTCGTTGCCGGTGCAGCAGAGCCCCACCAGGTTGATGCCTGCCGCGCCGGCTTCGCGCGCCGCCGCGACCAGCTCTTCCTTCTCGACCGACTGGAGCACCGTGCCCGAGACCACCGGGTTGTGCCCGTGGACCGCGATGTTGACGTGGTCCTCCTTGAGCACGCCCAGATTCGCCTGGCTGGCATGGGGTTGCGGCGTGCCGAAGAGCACGTCCGAGACGTCGGTGGCGATCATGGAGCCGCCCCAGCCGTCGGCCAGCGAGTTGCGCAGGCCCTGCAGCAGGATGGTCACCCAGTTGTTGTCGACGCCCATGTGGGTGCGGTGCATCATCTCCGAGGTCTCGCGGTCGATGCCTCGGGGGGTGATGCCGAGCCCCGCCCAGATCTCCTGCCGCTTGGCCGGAGCGCGGGTCACGTACTGCAGCGCTTTCTTGCGCATGCCGTAGTCCTCTTCCATGGCGTAGGCCAATGCGCCCGCCAGCGCGAGCTCGTCCTTGCCTTCGACCTCGACGCCCCACTCGGCGGCCAACGCCTGCAGCTTATCGGGGTCGGCGATGCCGTAGCCCTCGGCCTTGCCCTCGGCCACGGCGGTCAGGGTTTCGACCAAATCACGGCCGTGATCCGAGTGCGAAGCGGCGCCCGCGGCGATCATCCGCGCCAGGTTCCGCGCCACCATGATGTCCGCATCCGCGCCGCAGACGCCTTTTTGCGGACCCTCCCCGAAGGGATCGATCCGGCACGGGCCCATCGCGCAGATCCGGCAGGAGAGCCCGGTTTCGCAGAAGCCGCAACTGGGTTGCTGCGCCTGGAAGCGGTCCCAGACGGTTTCCACCTGATCGCGCTCCGCTTTGACCAGCATGGCCTGGGCATCCTGGGTGATGCTGAACTCGCCCTTCTTGTGGCCGTTACCGTTGGCGCCCATCTATTCCTCCTCGTAGGTTAGGCTGGATTTCTCGGCGGCGGGGTTCACCGCTGGTCGAGCGCCTTCTGGCGGCGCTTCATCTCGCTTTGCAGGTCCCAGGAGGCCGAAAGCGGCACCCGGTGGGCGGCCGCGTCGAGGGAGATCGAGGCCGCCACCTCGCCGGTGCGCCGCTTCATCGCCTCGGACGGCTCCTCGAAGGTGAGGGCCCCGGCGAAACAGGTCTCCACGCAGGCGGGCACCTTACCCTGGGCCTGCCTCTCCACGCAGTTGTCGCACTTGACCGCCACCGTCTTGCCGGGGGGCGCCTTCGGATCCTCGGCGAAGCGGATCACCCCGTAGGGACAGGCCATGGCGCAGGAGGCGCAGTTGATGCAGAGGTCGTAATCGACCATCACCGTGTTGGACCCCTTGGCCCGGTAGATTGCCCCGGGCAGACAGCCCAGCTGACAGGGGGCCGGATCGCAGTGGCGGCAGCGGTTGGGGAAACCCTCGTCCTCGAGTCCCGCTCCCACGTGGATCCGGGGCGCCGGGCGCGGCTCTTCGAGCAGCGCGCCGATCAGGGTCTTCGAAGTCGAGTGGGCGGTGGCACAGGCCGTCATGCACTGCATGCAGCCCACACATCGTTCCGGATGGACGATCACCTGCTTCACGGACGCTACCTCCTACTCGGTGGCGGTGGTGACGGCGGCCGAGGAACCGGCCGCCGCGGCGTTGGCGGTGTGGCGCGTCGACGGGGCGCCGACGGCCGGAGCGGGATAGCCGGTGCCTGCCTGGCGGCCCCGGCCCATCACCTGACCCACGTTAAAGCGCGGCCCCAGGGCCTCGGCGGTCAGGCCGTTCAGGGAGGCGCCTTGGTGCACCAGATTCATCAGCACGCCGCCCTGTTCGATCTGGTTGACGAGCACGAAGCCCACCAGCACACCCTCGCGGAAGAGCAGCTTGCGGTAGGTGTGGCGGCGGCGGTCGTATCCCTCGGCGGTCTCGAGCCCCTCGCTCTCTCTGGGGCTGACCATGCCGGCGGTCATCACGTCCAGATCGAAGATGCGGATGACGTTCCGGGAAAGGCTGCCGGGATAGCGCATGGGGTAGCCCGCCATGTTGTGCCCCGCGACCCGTCCCATTTCGACTGCCACCGGCCAGATGGCGTTGACCCAGGGCCGCCGCCGGGCGACGTCCACGTGCTGGGCCACGTCACCAGCGGCATAGACGCCGGCGACATTGGTTTGCATGGAGTCGTCCACCAGAATGCCGGCGTCGGTCTCGATTGCCGAGGGCACGTAGCCGCGGGCGGGGAATACCCCCTTGCCCACCACCACCGCGTCGCACTCGAGGGAGGTGCCGTCGGAGAGCCGCGCCGCGCGTACGGCCCCATCCTCGCCGGCTTCGAAGCCGGTTGCTTCGATGCCGGTGCGCACCTCCAGGCCGTGACGTTCGAGCTCAGCCTGAATCATCTCGCCGGCGGTCTGATCGATCTGCATCGAAAGCGGGAAGCCCGAGCGGATCAGCATGGTCACCCGTATCCCACGGCTGAGGAAGCCGTAGGCGGCCTTGAAGCCGACGAGTCCGCCGCCCAGCACCAGCGCGTGCTTCACCTTCGGCAGGGCCTCCACCATGCCCAGCACGTCTTTGACGGTGCGCATGAAGAAGATGTTTTCCAGATCGAGATTCTCGGCCTCGATGCGGTGCGGATCGGCCCCGCTCGCAATCAGCAGACGGTCGAAAGCAAGGTTGGCTCCGGCCGAAATGGAAACCTCCCGGCTTTCGAGATCGAGTCCGGTTGCCTCCACCCCCAGGTACGCGGTGGCCCCCAGGGAACGGTAGTAGTCGTCCGGCCGGATGGGGAGTTCATCGAGTTCGGCGCTTCCGGCGAGTATGTTCGAGATCATGGGCCGGCAGTAGGGGGGGAAGGCTTCCCGGGCGACGAAAACGATGTGCCCTTCGGGATCGATGCGGCGGATGGTGTCGGCGGCAGTGATTCCCGCCACTCCATTACCGATGATGACGTAGCGCATGCGGCCTCGAATCGTCGATGGGTGGGCAGTGGCGGGCGCTCGGCGCAATTTCGTGCGCCTAATTTCACATTAAGTCTAGACAGTTGGGGTGTCAAATGAAGGACCGGGGGAGTAGGGTGGCGACTCGGCCTTCAGGGTAATGGAGGACAGAACCGGCCTCGAGCCGCGTGGAAGCGAGAAGTCTTGGCGGAGGTGCCGGATGCGAACCAGAGAGAGTTGTGGGGTCTGTAACTTCTCCGCCGTCCAGGCAAAGGGCGGCGAAACCGAGAAGACCTCCGCGGTGGAGGCGGGGGAAGCCGGGGCGCTCGAGTGTCACCGCTGGCCCCCCGTCCCGGCAGGGATGGTCGATGGCGCTCGCGAGGGCACCGGTGTCGACGGACCGCGCTCGGCGCTGACCGGCGTGTGGCCCGCCGTGGTCGCGGGCGCCTGGTGCGGAGAGTTCGCGCCCAAGCGCCAGGATTACGGCGAGCCGGGGCTGCGCCACTACTCTTAAGGGCGCCGCCGGCCGTTGCGTCCTAGTTCAGCCGGACCACCGAAAGGGTGAACGGTTGCTCCGAGGTGTCCGGGGGACCCTGCCGGTCGAACTGGGAATTCACCACGTATAGACGGCCTCGACCCTCAGCCGCAGTCGTGGGATAGGCGAAGCTCTCGTCCAGAATCTTGCCCACCACCTCTCCCTCGGACCAATCCCCGCTGAGCCTTACCTGCACCACGCCTTCGTGATCGACGACGTAGAGGGTGTGCCCTTGCAGGACCAGGCCGTCGCCCTCACTGAGAACGGCATCTCCCAGGTCCACCTGTTCGATGGCCTGAGTCTCCAGATCGATGCGGTAGAGCTTGCCGGTGTTCGATTGGACCGTCAGCAGGTAACGGTCGTCGGGCGTCACCACGATGCCGTTCAGGTTGAACCCGTCACCGTATTCGATGGGAGACCCCTCCAGGTCGAGCCACACCTCCAGCGGTTGCGGATCGGTGCTCTCTTGCGGGAACGCCTCGGAGTCGATCCGGTAGATCACCGGGCCGAAAGAATCGGTGACGTAGACATCGCCGTTCCGCGTCGCCGCCAGGTCGTTGATGAAGACCGGGTCCGGCTGGTCCACCAGGTCCGTCTTAAAACTGGCGACCAGATCCCCGGTCGCGGTGTCGTAGGCCCAGACCTGGCCGCTCGGCCCTCCGGCTATCACCAAGCATGCCTTCGATCACCTGCATGCCTATCGCGGTGGGACGCTCCTCGGATTGGTCGAGGAAGAACTCGGCCTCGTCCGCCCGGAAGTCGGCCCGGTAAACCACGCCGGTTGTGGTCAGGCGAGTTTCGCGGCCAAACCCACGCCGCACGGCGTCGCTGAAGTGTTCATCTCTTGCTCCTTCTCCGGTGCTTCCCGCAATACTTCACTATTTCCCGGTATGGCGGCGAGGCATGCGCACGCGGCGAGGCATGCGCACGAGGCAATGAGTCACCCCCTTCCCGCGCGATCTGCCCCTCGATGGACCATCCGCGATTGAGCCAAGTCCGGCCGACGGTAGAAAGTCCGGGACAGCGTTGCCGGCCCAGCAGAGGAGACCGTGACCCAAGAAGCGACCGCCCTGGAAGTTCTGATTCGGAATATGCCCAAGGCAGAGCTCCACGTGCATGTGGAGGGGACCCTCGAGCCGGAGTTGATGTTCGCTTTGGCCCAGCGAAATTCGGTGGAGTTGCCGTACCGCACGGTGGAGGAGGCCCGGGCGGCCTACTCTTTTGGCAGCCTGCAGTCCTTCCTGGATCTCTACTACCGGGGAGCGGCCGTCCTGCAGGAAGAGCGCGACTTCTACGAGCTCACCCAGGCCTACCTGGAGCGGGCCAACGGCCAGCGGGTGCGCCATGTCGAACTCTTTTTCGATCCCCAGACGCACACCACCCGGGGCGTCCCCTTCGCGGTGGTGGTCGGGGGCATCCGGCGTGCCCTGGATGAAGCCGAGGAGCGTTGGGGAATGACCTCCCGCCTCATCATGTGCTTCCTGCGGGATCTGGGGCCCGAGGCCGCCGCCGCCACCTGGGAGGAGGCTCTGCCTCACATCGCCGACTTGGCCGGAGTGGGATTGGATTCTGCCGAGGTCGGCTACCCGCCCGGTCCGTTCGAGCAGGTCTTTCTCCGTGCCCGGGAGCAGGGGCTGTTCGCCGTGGCCCACGCCGGGGAGGAGGGGCCGCCTGATTTCGTGCGTCAGGCGCTGGATCAACTGGGGGCGCGGCGCATCGACCACGGGGTGCGCGCCCTGGAAGACTCCGAGCTCGTGGAGAGACTGGTGCGGGAAGGCGTGCCCCTGACCGTCTGCCCGCTCTCCAACGTGAAGCTGGGGGTGGTGTCCTCGTTGCGGGAGCATCCGCTCCGCCGAATGCTCGAGTTGGGGCTGGCGGTCACGGTTAACTCCGACGACCCCGCCTACTTCGGCGGCTACCTCACCGAGAACTTCCTGGCCGCGCGGAGGGCTCTGGACCTCACGCGGGAACAGATCCTGACTCTTGCCCGCAACTCCTACGCCGCGGCCGTCATCGATCGGAGCCGCCGCCGCCGGTTGGAAGAGGAGCTGCAGGCTGCGGCATCCGAGTTGTAGCTTGGGGTTCGGCCATCTGATCCACTTGGGAGCCGTCAAGCGGGCATCGGTTGACACCCTCCCCGGTTGTGCAGATGATGAAGAGAGTAATTGGGCGATTGGGCGGCCGATCGGCCCGGAAGCGAGCTTAGGGCAGCGCCGGGTCTCGTCCGGCACCGCACGAGCGGGGACCTGGTCCCCGAGGAGGTGACGAGCATGGCGGAATCGGTATACAAGGTGATCGAGCTCATCGGGACGAGCACCGAGTCCTGGGAGATGGCGGCCCGTGCTGCCGTGGAGAAGGCGGCGAAGAGTCTGGAAGACATCCGGGTGGCCGAGGTGGTCGAGCAGGATCTCAAGATGGAGAACGACAAAGTATCCGCCTATCGGGTCAAGATGAAGGTCTCCTTCAAGTATCACGAGGAGGAAGCCGGCTAGGCTTCTTGTGCTTATTCCCCGGCTCGCCCGAGCCGGGGAAAATCTATTTAGCGTCCCGACCGGGGGGAAAGGGGCCTTCAGATGAACGTGTCACGTCGCTTACCGCTTTTTCTGCTTTTCAGTCTGATCCTATTGCTCCTAATGGCCGGACCGGCGTTTGCGGCTTGGCCCGACCTGACCGCGGAAGTCCTGGGTCACTACACCATCAGCGAAGACCAGGTCGAGGGGATCTCGGACGGCTTCGGCGACGGGACCTGGCGGCCCTATGCCCAGATCACCCGCGCCCAGTTCGTGAAGATGGCGATGGACGCCTTGGGCATCCCAGGGCTGACTCCTCCGGAGCCAACCTACGCGGACGTCATCGGCATCGACCAGTACTTCGCGGTGGTCGAGGGAGCGACGGCCGCCGGCCTGATCGAGGGCTATCCCGACGGCTTCTTCCGGCCTTACGCGCCGATCAGCCGCGAGCAGGGCGCGGCCATCATCGCCCGCTACCTGGCCATGAACGCGCAGATCGAATTGGGATCCTTCTACACCGCCGCCGAGATCACGGCGATCCTGGGGCCGTTCGCCGACGACGAGCAGGTCAGCGCGTCCTTGAGGCCCGAGATGGCCTACGCCGTAGAGAAGGGCGTGATCCGGGGCACGGACACCGACATGCTGAACCCGCGGCAGGGGCTGTTCCGCATTCAGGGCGCGGCCATGTTGATCCGGGCGGCGCAGATCCCGCCGCCGGTCAACTACGGCTTCATTTTCGACCTGGCGGGTTCAATTACAATGGGCGCAGGCACGCCGACTCCGTTCGACACCACCTACACCGGCTTCTCCCACTTCGAGTCGGTGCTGAACGCGGCTAACGGCCTGACCGTCACCGCGGTGGTGGGCGCGGTCGAGCAGGACGGGACTCCGGTCGACTTGACCGGGCGCGACACCTTCACGATCGAGATCGATGCCGGGGGCAACGTGACCTCGGTCGACGCCGGCGCGCTGGGCTTCGAGCCGACGGACCTCGGCGCGGTGACCGCGCTGCTCAACCATCTGGTGCAGCTGAAGGCGGCTCCCATAGCCAGCTTCACTCCCGGAGTCAGTACTTGGACCGGGACGGCGCCCTTGGCCCTGCCCGGCCTGGATGGCCCCTTGGCGGTCGACTACGACATCGAGTACGTCAGCCTGACCGACGGTATCGCCGAGTTCGCCTACACTTTCGACTTCACCCTGAACCACGTGGCCCAGGTCAATCTGGCCCCGATCATGCAACTGGCGGGGATGACCCCTCCGGCGGCCTCGATCGTGGTGCCGGTCACGCTGACCGGGGACGTGCAGGTCACCGGTTCGGTGGAAATCACGGAGGACGGCGCGGTAGTCATCAGCGCGAATGCCGCGGCGACCAGCGCCAACCTGCAGGGCGCCTTCAGCACCGTGCCCCCGGGAATGGAGTCGCTGCTCCTTTTGAGCCCAGTGCAACTGGGCGGTACGGCCGAACTCTCGATGCTCCTCTCGGACTGATTATGCCAGTGGACCGGCAGCAAGGATGACCGCGAAGTGAACTCCGGACGTTCGGCGAGGTGCGGGCGGGGCGGCCCTCGCCGAACGTCATTGGCCGCGTTACTCGTGCTCGGCGTTTTTTGGCTGATTTTCGGCGGACCCCTTCCCCTTTATGCCGCCGGAGCCGCAGACGCTGCCACCGCCGCAGGCGCTGCTGCGGAGGCACCCGTCGGCGCACCCGATCCTCACCACTACCTGGCTTCGCTTTACTTCGACGGCGCCGACGGAGGTCGCGCCGAAGCCTACTTCCCCGTCCAGGGCAGCGGCGTCGCCGGCCTGGACGGAGCCCGACTCTTCAACGAGTCTCAGGACGCCAACGGGGACGGCGTGGTCGACCCCGAGGATTCGCTCGAGAACGTGGTGCCGTTTGCTCTGGGTCCGGCCGTCACCGGCACGGGTGCCACCGCCCTGCCTGCCCGCGGCCCCAACGATCAGCGGCCCGCCGTCTACTACCATCACTCCGAGGTCCCCCGTTGGCCCGGGTGGAGCGTCTCGCAGTACTGGCTCTACTACGCCTTCAACGATTGGCTCAACCGGCACGAGCACGAGTGGGAGGCCTACCTGATCTACTTCTATGACGGCGTCCCCGAGCGGGTCCGGCTGAGCGCCCACGGCGTCTACCCGGGCTTCGCCTGGCGGGAGTTCGCCGACCGCGGCCGGGTCCAGGCGGGAACTCACCTGGAACTCAGCCTGATCGAGGGCGCGCACGCTTTTCATCCCCCGGCCGATCCGCTGGAAGATGGTCTGCGCCTGGGCTGGGACGGCAGTTGGGATCTGCGCCAGGGCGTTTTGGCGCAGCCCGCTCCATCCCTGCTTCCCTGGCAGGTGCTGAGTAACGACGCGGGCCTCGAGGCGGTGGCGGAGCCGTTCGACCCGCGGCCTCTCGTCTACGGCTTCGGCGATCCCTTTCTCGGCCTCCCCGAGGCGGCGGATCCGCGGCCGGCTCCCTGGGCCGACGGCTGGCCGGTGCCGGCCTATCCCTACGACCGGATCTTCTCCGACGTGCCCGGCGGCGCCGCCTACGGTCGCGCGATCGAGTCCTTGTGGGGCGCGGGAGTCGTGGACGGCTATCTGAACGGCCGCCAGGCGGAATTTCGCCCGGAGGCCTCTCTGCTCCGCGCCCAGTTCGCCAAGATCATCGTGCTGAGCTTTGGCATCGCCGTGGACGAGCAGCTGTCGGTCCCCTTCTCCGACCTCGGCGAAGACGATCCGGCCGACCTCTACCCGCACGACTACGTGGCTGCCGCCGCGCAGGCCGGTATCACTCGGGGCACGCAACCCGGGCTGTTTTCCCCTTGGTCGCCGCTGACCCGGGCTCAGGCGGTGACGATGGTGGTCCGGGCGGTCGAGGCGGTGAGGCCGGACGCTCTTTACCCGCCACCCTTGGGCTACACCGGTTCACTCGGTCTCTTCGACAGCACCCACTCGCCCCAGATGCTGCTGGCCGAGAGCAACGGCCTCTTGGCGGGACTTGCCGAATTCGGCGCCGCCTGGGATCCCTGGGCGCCCATGAGCCGGGCCGAAGCCGCCCAACTGATTTGGACGGTGCGGGAAAGGTTAGGGCAGCTAGCCACTCCGAGCACGCCGTCTTTCTAACCTCGTATAATTGTCTCTGAGTAATTACCTGCTGGGAGCGTTGCCTTGAGCTTGTTTGGCTTCGAAGACCGACACCCGGTCGAATATTCCACGGGAGATTTCGCTCAGGCCCTGACGGGCAGCGATTTGAAGGCCTCCGGGGACCGATTGTTCATCTCCTTCTCACCGCAGCTCGAGAGTTTGGGAGAGGTCCGCCGGGTGCTGCGGGAGGCAGCCGATCGCGTCGGCCTTCCCGAACCGCGGGTCTTTGACCTGCAGGTGGCGGTCTGTGAGGCCTGCGCCAACGCAATCGAGCACGGGCGCCCCGGCCGCGATCTCGAGCTGACCATCCGCCTGCATCCCGACCGGCTCGAGGTCAATATCTTCTCGGATACCGAGTTTCAGACCCACCCGCTGGCCCAGACCGAACGGCACGAGCACCGGGGGATGGGCCTGCCGCTGATGGCGGCTCTGGCCGACCACCTGGCCCTTTACTCGACGGGAGAAGGCGGCACGCTGGTAACCCTCACCTTCTACCTGGCTGCCGACGACAAGATCGACTTCCCCGTGCCCCCCAATCAACTCGAGGTGCGTCAGGAGAACGTGCTTCTCTCCGCCATTCTCGACGCCGCCCCGCTCAGCATTTTCGCCTTGGACTCGGAGCTTTGCCTGCGGTGGGCCAACCCGCGCTTTCACCAGACCCGGGAGGAGCCTTATCGTTCGGGCTCGGTGATCGGCCTCCCGATCGAGCAACTCGTGCCGGGAATTCGGCTCGACCGGTTAAGAGCGGTGGTCGAGAGCGGGCAGGGTTACTCCGGCGAGCGCCGGTTCGAGACCACCACCGGCGAAGTGCGTTTTTCGCGGTTCCAGGTCATGCCGTTGCGGTCACCGGGAAGTCAGAGCCCTTACGAGCTGCTGATCATCGCTCAGGACATCACTGAACTCGTCACGGAGCGCACCCACGCCGAAGAGGAGCGAGACCGGCTGAGCAGCGTCCTCGAGGCTTTGACCGAGGGCGTGGTAATCGCTGATCCGCATGCCAACGTGCTGCACATGAATCAGGAGGCTCTGCGGATCCATGGTCTGAAGAGCATAGAGCAGATCCGACGGGGGCCTGCAGACTGGTCTGAGTTTCAGGTGTACACGCTCGAGGGGGAACTGGTTCCGCTGGAGGAGTGGCCGCTCATGCGCGTCACCCGAGGGGAGACCTTCCGGGATTGCGAAGTCGAGCTCAGTAACCGCGCCTCTGGGGCGAGTCGCTTTGTCAGTTACGGGGGCGCACTCATTCCCGGCCCTGACGGAGACCCGCTGTTCACCGTTCTGAGCGTCCGGGACGTGACCGAGCGGGTGCTCTCGCGGCAGAGCCTGAAGTGGGAACTGAAGTCCACCGGCCTGCTCAAGGAGGTGGCCTCAGCGGCGGCCAGTTCGATAGAGCTGCCCGAGGTCTCACGCGCCGTTCTCGAGGTGGTTGGGGACAGACTGGACGCCTCGCTGGGGAGTCTTTATCACCTGGACGAGGGGGCGGGGGTGCTTCGCCACCTGGCCCTCTTCGGCTATCCGCCGGGCGTGCTGCCCTTGCTGGACGAAGTGGCTTTCGATGAGCGATCTCATCTGGGTCGGGCGCTGCTCGACAGTGGCACCAGCCGTGGCCGGGATCTGCCTCGGTCCGCGGTCCGCGATATCTCGACCGTCTTGCCCGGCGCCGAGGGCGACCACTGGGTGGTAGTGCCCCTAAAGGTCACAGGCAGAACGATTGGAGGTTTGGTGCTCTCCCCGCCCGAGGGGGCACGGTTCAGCGACGACGAGATCTCACTGCTCGAGGTGGTGGCGGACCAGTTGGGCGTTGCCATCGAGAACGCCCGGCTCTACGAGAGTCACCGCCGGATCTCGGAAGAACTGCAGGAGGCGCTGCTCTTGGTGCCGGTTGAGATCGAGGGGCTGAGCATCGGCCACCTGTACCGCTCGGCGACCGAGGAAGCCTCGGTGGGCGGCGACTTCTACGATCTGGTGCAGACCGAGGCCGACCGGGTCGCCGTCCTGATCGGAGACGTGAGCGGGCACGGAGTGGAAGCCGCCCGAGCCGCTTCCCTGGCGCGAGACACCATCCGCGCGTACGCCCACCTGCAGATGGCCCCCGATGAGGTGCTCCGGTTGGCCAACCGGGCACTGCTCCGGCGACTGCCACAGGGCATCTTCATCTCGGCCTTCTACGCCCAGCTGGACCTTTCCTCTGGCGATCTCGTCTATGCGACGGCCGGCCATCCCCCGCCGCTCGTTCGCGGCCGTGAGGGCATCCGCATCCTGGAGCACGGCTTCATGCCCCTGAGCGTGCTGGACGAGCCCTCCTACCGTTCCCAGCGCGTCGGCCTGAAGCGGGGCGATGTCCTCCTTCTCTACACCGATGGAGTGACCGAGAGCCGGCAGAACGGCGGCTTCTTCGGTGAGGAGCGCTTGCAGGAGTTGACCAGGAGCACGGACGCCAAGGCGGGCGAGCTGCCCGAGCTCATCTTTCGCGAGGTGATCGAATTCACCGGAGGCCGCCTGCGGGACGACCTGGCCATCCTCTCGCTGTCCCTCGCCTGAGCCACCCGGTCTCTGGTGCGCGGGCGAGCGAGCGCGCGTTCCGCCCGGCCCCTGATTCGGCCCTGAGCTAGGCTCGCTGCAACGAGGCGCGGCTAGGCGGCCAGCTGATGCAGGATGAAGAGCTGCACCAGGCCCACGCCGACCACCAGCATTTCCGGCACCGCCATGGTGCGGTAGATGGGTGCCAGCGGGGACCCGAAGTACTCCTTGGTGAGCACCAGGCAGAGGTGGACCGGCGAGAACATCACTCCGGCAAAGCCCGAGGCGAAGGCGAAGGCCAGCATGGCCAGGTCGGGATCGGGATAACCCACCAGCGGCAGGATGAGGGGGAAGGCGATGCCCACGAAGGCCACGGCGACCCCGGTGATGAAGCCCACGAGGAAGGGCAGCAGGAACAAGATGGCGAGGACCGGCACGCCGAGCTCGTCCAGGGTCTCGGGCATGCGCAGGACCACGCCCGAATCCTCCACCACGCCCTGGAAGATCAGCACGCCCACCACCAGGAAAAGGGTCTTGGCGGCGATACCCTCCCGCACGGTTTGAGCCAGCCGCCGGGGAGCGTAGCGGTGCGCCAGGAAGAGCACCGCGAGCACCACGCCGAGGGCCAGCGTGATGTTGACGCCGCCGGCCACGACCAGCAGCATCAGCGCGGCGAAGGGGGCCGCGCTCTTCAAGAGGAGCAGAGCATTCTCCCGGCGGTTGACCTCATCCAGGGCGGGAGAGGCCGCCACTCCGCGGAAGCCCACCAGGATGCCCAGGCCCAGGATGGTGATGGGGAAGGCCACCTGCGCCAGGAACAGGTCGGCCATGGAGACGCCCGCCAGTGCCGCGGTCAGGATGAAGCCGGGATAGAGCGGCGAGACGTACTCCCATAGGTGGCGGAACCAGTAGTTGATGAAGCTCTTGCGCTCGCAGCCGATGACGCAGCCGTGGGCCGACTCCTCCACCAGAGGCGCGGAGAAGTAGGCTCCGCCCGGGGAGGGCAGCAGGCCGATGACCGCGGGCATGGTCGCCATCACCACGCGGTTGTCGCCGAAAAGCGCGCGCAGCGAATCGACCAGTCCGTTCAAAGTGCCGGTCGTGCGGAGCACGTTCTCCAGCACCATGATCAGCGCCAGTGCCGCCACCATGGTGAGCGAGGTGGGGGCGATGGCTGCGCCGATCGCCGAACGGCCGATTTCGAGCGCGTCCATACCCATGGAAAGCCCCAAGATCGCGGCGCCCGCCAGCATGGCGAGGCCCAGGTTCACCTTGAGGCGCAGGAGGCCAATGATCACGGTGAAGACGACCAGCAGTTTGAGGAGTTCGGCCAAAAGAGCTCCTTCGGTTTGTAACAGAAGTGCCTAGGTTAGCAGAGAAGCGCGGGGGCGGCCGCGGCCGTTTGGGGCCCGCCCGTCGCGGCGAATGGCATGCGGCTCCGGCCAGGGGATAGGGCCGCTTTCCCCGCGGGCGGCGCCGGGTAAAGAGACCATCAGTGCCGTCCACCAATACCAGAGGAGTGCGGTGAGCGACCGGCTATCCGAACTACCCTTGCTCTGCTTCGCCGACCGGGATTCGTGGCGGGTTTGGCTCGAGGCCAACCACGCCACTTCCCACGGCATCTGGCTGGCGGTGGGCAAGAAGGGCAATCCCGTCACCAGCCTGACCTACGAGGCCGCCGTCGAAGAGGCCCTCTGCTTCGGCTGGATCGACAGCACCGTGCGGCGACTGGACGAGCACCGCTTCCGGCAGCTCTTCACTCCCCGCCGCGTCGGCGGCAACTGGTCGCTGTCGAACAAGGCCCGGGTGGCGCGGCTGACCGCGGAGGGCCGGATGATGCCCGCCGGGCTTGCCGCGGTCGAAGCGGCGAAGGCGGATGGGTCCTGGATGCTGCTGGACGACGTGGAGCACCTGGTCGTGCCCGAGGATCTGGCGGCGGCGCTCGGTGCGGCCGCCGCGGCCGCAGACTACTTCGCCAATCTCCCTGACGGGCAGAAGAAGCAGATCCTCCACTGGATCGTGAGCGCCAAAAGGGCGGAGACGCGTTCCAAGCGGATAGCTCAAACGGTCGAGGCCGCCGGCGAGGGGCGTTTGCCCCGATAGGCCGCGCGGCCGGACGCGCCGGCCGGACGCACCGGCCGGGCGCACCGCTTGCGCCTACCTGGCCCCCTGCCGGGCGCACCGCTTGCGCCTACCTAGCCCCCTGCCGGAAGCCGGGGCGTTTGCGGCTGCGGTGGGAGAGCAGGTGTTTCAGCCGCAGCCTCTCCTCCCGCTCCCGCTCTTCGAGGGCGGCCCTGATCCCGGCCTCGCGCCGGGCCAGTTGGGGTGACACGCGCAGGCGCAGAGTGTTCACCTGCCGCGTGGTGCGCGCGAGCGCGAGCCCCAGTCGGCGGATCACCATCTCCCGCGGAGCGGCGTCCAGCAGCAGATCGATCAGCACCTCGAAGTTCTCGGCGGCCAAGGCGGTGGGCAGGCCCGCGTGGGCGGGAATGCCGCGGGGGGCCGGCTCTCTCACCGCCGGATCCCGGTCGACGATCTCGGCCACCGGCACGCCCCAGACCGAGCCGCCCCGCAGCTCGAGCTCCAGATAGCGGGTGGGCCAGGAGAGCGTCCGCAGTTCCGCCGCGCCGTTGGCCCCCAGCGCGGCGAGCAGCAGGCGGTAGGCCACCGCGGCCCGCTCGTCGATGGCGGAGCGGGCGTCGAGCGCGGGCCGGGCGAGCCCCAGGAGCTCCCCGATCAGCGCCTCGCGTTTGCGTTCGAGCAGATCGGCCGCCCGCCTGACCTGCTCGATCCGCCGCCGGGTTTTGAGCAGCTCCATCCGGGTGGCCGCGGCTTCGGGATTGCCGGCGCCAATCGTCATGGCGTTTGTCCACCGGAATGCGGCCGGCGCGCGTCGCGCGCGGCCCAGGCTTCGTCGTCCAAGCGCAGGAGTTCCTCGCGCGGCAGAGTTTCCAAGAGCTGCCAACCGATGTCGATGGTTTCTGCCAGGGAGCGCCGGCCTTCGGGCTGGTGCACGAAGCGCCGCTCGAAAGCCTCCACGAATTCCAGAGCGCGCCGATCGGCTTCGCCCAGTCCGGCTTCGCCCACGATGGACGACATCAGCCGGGCTTCTCGACCCGCGGTGTAGCTGGCGTAGAGCTGGTTGGCCCACGCCCGATGCTCCGGCACCGTGCGGCCTTGGCCGATGCCCGCGTTCATCAGCCGGGAGAGCGAGGGCAGTACGTCGATCGGCGGGAAGATCCCGTGCCGGTGAAGCTCCCGGCTGAGCACCACCTGACCTTCGGTGATGTAGCCGGTGAGGTCGGGGATGGGGTGGGTGATGTCGTCGTCCGGCATGGTCAGGATGGGGATCTGGGTGACCGAGCCGCCGGAACCGCTGGCGATGCCCGCCCTTTCGTAGATGCCGGCGAGGTCGGTGTACATGTAGCCGGGGTATCCGCGCCTGCCGGGAATCTCCTCCCGCGCGGTGGCCAACTCGCGCAGGGCCTCGCAGTAGTGGACCATGTCGGCCATCACCACCAGCACGTGCACACCTTCCTGGAAGGCGAGGAACTCCGCCTGGGCAAGCGCCACCCGCGGGGCGAGCAGCCGTTCGATGGTGGGATCGTCGGCCCGGTTCAGGTAGAGGACGCTCCGCCGGGAAGCCCCGCTGCGCGCGAAGCGGTCCAGGAAGAGCGAAGCCTCCCGCGCGGTGATGCCGATGGCCACGAAGATGACGGCGAACTCCTCGCCGTGGGGCGCCCGCGCGTGCTCCACGATCTCGGCCGCCACCTCGAGCCCCGGCAGTCCCGGACCCGAGAAGATGGGGAGCTTCTGACCGCGCACCAAGGTGTTCATGCCGTCGATGGTGGAGATTCCCGTCTCGATGAAGTCGGACGGCCGGCGGCGGCGGGTGGGATTGAGGGGCAGGCCGAACACGGCCAGCTCCGCTTCGCCCAAGGGTGCGGGCAGGCCGTCCAGAGGAACTCCCACTCCGCTCAAGGTGCGCCCCAGGAGCTCGCGGCCCACGGTGGCGGTCCCGGTTTCGCCGGTCAGGGTTACCTCGGCCCGGCTGGGAGAGAGACCCAGGGTTTCCTCCAGCACCTGGATGACCACGATCTCCTCGCCGGCGTCGATCACCTGCCCCCGCCAGCTGCGGCCGTCCGCGCGGATGTTCACCGTCTCGCCCAGGGCCGCCCGCGCCACCCGGGGCAGGTAGAGGAGCGGGCCGGCGGCGGAGTGGGCGCCGAAGTAAGTGCGGGGGAGGGCTGCGTTGCCGGCCATCAGGCACCCCCCTCGCCGACGGAGTTCTTACCGATGGAATGGGCGATCGCCTTGCGGGCTTCGGCCACCCGCTCGTCCAGGCCTTCGGGTGAGGCGTAGCGTACCGCGTTCAGCGCCTGGCGCACCGCACCCAGATCGAGGTCTTCCAGCGCCCGCCCGGAGCGCACGGCGGCTCCGGCCTGCTCGTGGAATTCCTCGGCCAGGGCGGCCAGGGCGTAGCTCTTGGCGAGCGGCGAGAGGGCGTCCCGCTCGTCGAAGGCGTTCTGCCCCAGGACGAGCTCCCGGATGAGCGCGGCGGCTTCCAGCAACAGCCGGTCCTCGTCCTGCATGGACTCCGCCCCGATGAGCCCGGCGATCTCCCGCAGATCTCTCTCCCGGTCGAGCAGCGCGAACAGGCGATTGCGCACCGCCTCCCAATCTTCCGCCACCTCCCGTTCGAACCAGGGAGCGCAGGCATCGGCGTAGAGGCTGTAGCTGGTCTGCCAATCGACCGCCGGGAACTGCCGGCTGTGGGCCAGGGCCGGATCGAGCGCCCAAAGACCGCCGGTCACGCGCAGGGCGGCTTGGGTGACCGGCTCCGAAAAGTCTCCGCCCGGCGGGGAGATGGCGGCGATGAAGGTCAGGGCGCCGCTTCGCTCGGGGGTGCCCGCGGCGGTCACCCGTCCCGCCCGCTCGAAGTACTTGGCCATGCGGTTGCCCAGGTAGGTGGGGTAGCCCTCCTCGCCGGGCATCTCCTGCAGCCGCGAGCCCAATTCGCGCAGGGCTTCGGCCCAGCGGGAAAGGCTGTCCGCCATCACGGCCACCCGGTAGCCCATGTCCCGGTAGTACTCGGCGATGGTGATCCCCAGATAGACCGAGGATTCCCGCGCCGCCACCGGCATGTTGGAGGTGTTCACCACCAGAATGCTCCGGTCCATCAACGAACCGCCGGTGCGGGGATCGTCCAGCCGGGGGAACTCGTCCAGCACCTCGGCCATCTCGTTGCCCCGTTCGCCGCAGCCGATGTAGACGATCACGTCGGCCGAGGCGTACTTGGCCAGGGACTGCTCGATCACGGTCTTGCCGGTGCCGAAGCCGCCGGGCACCGCCACGCTGCCGCCTTCGGCCACGGGGAAGAGCAGATCCATGATGCGCTGTCCGGTGACGAAGGGCAGGTCGGTGGGGAGGCGGCGGGCGTAGGGTCGCGGGCGTCGTACCGGCCAGCGGTGAGCCAGGTAGAGGGGGGTGTCGTCCGCCAACCGGCCGATGGGCTCGCCCACTTTGAAGCTGCCCGATTCGAGCGCGGCCAGTCGCCCGGCGAGCTCCGGTGGAACCAGCACCCGGTGCTCGATGCCCGGAGTTTCGGCGACCACTCCGAGCACGTCCCCGCCCGACACCTCCGTCCCCGGTTGCAGGCGCGCTTCGAACTTCCAGGCGCGATCGGGATCGAGGGAGGGCAGGTGCACTCCCGGCTGGAGCAGGTCGCCGGAGACTTCCGCCACCCGCGGCAGCGGCCGCCCGACCCCGTCCAGCACCGCCCCCAGCAATCCCGGTCCGAGTTCGGCCACCAGGGATTCACCGGTAAGCTCGGCGGGCTCGCCCAGCCGCAGGCCGGTGGTGTCCTCGTAGATCTGGGCGGTGGCGCGTTCGCCCTCGATGCGCACCACTTCCCCTAGAAGACCCCGCTCCCCCACGCGGACCAGTTCGTAGAGGAAGGCCGCCGAAGCCGGTTCGATCTCGGCGAGCGATCCGGTGATCCGGACCAGGTGCGCGCGGTCGGTTTGTGTGGGCGTCAAGGCCTCCTCCTAGCGTAGCCGCATCTGGTAGCCGACCGCCTGCCGCAGAATCTCGGTGATGTAGGCCTCGGCGGCGCTGGGGGCCGCCTCCCATCGCGGTCCGGGGAAGGGAATCACCAAGGGAAAGGGCTGCCGGGCGATGGCGGCGTGGCGCTCGGGCGAAGCCCGGGCCAGGAGTTCCTCGTCGATGAGGATCACCCCGGCCTCCCCTCCGCTGAGAAGATCCGCGAGCCGCCGATCGACATCCTGCGGCAGGACCTCTTCGACGCGCAGACCGGCCAGGGCGAAGCCGGGCGCGGTCTGGGGCCGGCAGAGCAGGCGCAGTCCGGAGGGGGGAGCCAGACCGATCTGGGTATGTTCGTCGCCCGCCATCGTCACCTCCTACTGATTCCCCGCGGCCGCCGCTGTGGCCGGCCCCGTGGCCACCGCCGGCGCCCGGGTGGCCGCCG
>JADQBG010000009.1 GCA_016278725.1 Actinomycetota bacterium | reverse complement strand
CGGGGGCATGCTCGTTCCGGCCCTGATATTCGTGGCCTTCAATCTGGGGGGCGACGGGCTGCGGGGTTGGGGGATCCCAATGGCCACGGACATCGCCTTCGCGCTGGGTGTCCTCGCCCTGCTCGGAAACCGGATCTCCACCGGGCTCAAGGTATTCCTGACGGCCCTTGCCATCGTCGACGACTTGGGGGCGGTGCTGGTGATCGCCCTCTTCTACGGGGAGGGGCTGGCCCCGCTCTACTTGGGCGGCAGTGCCCTCACCATCGCCTTGCTCGCCGCGCTGAACATCCTCAACGTGCGCAGCCTGGTGCCTTACGTCGTCATTGGAATCGTTCTTTGGCTGGACATCCTGGCTTCAGGGATCCACGCCACGGTGGCGGGGGTTGTGCTGGCTATGACCATTCCTTCGCGCGGGGGAGACCGCTCGCCGCTGCTGCGCTTTGAGCACGCGCTCACTCCCTGGGTGTCCTACGCCATAATGCCGCTCTTCGCTCTGGCCAATGCCGGTGTGGCCATCGACCCGGAGCTGCTATCCGGGCTGCTGGAGCCGGTGGGGCTTGGCATCGTGTTGGGCCTCGTTGTGGGAAAACAGGCGGGAATCATGCTCTTCATCTGGGCCGCCCACCGACTCGGCTGGGCAGAGTTCGGCAGCACGATTACCTGGCGTGGGCTCTACGGCATAGCCTGGCTGGCGGGGGTAGGGTTCACGATGTCACTCTTCATCGCCAATCTTGCCTTCGCCGGCAGCGAACTCCTGCCGCTGGCGAAGCTGGCAATTCTGGTGGCCTCCACGATCGCCGGCATCAGCGGCCTATTGGTCCTGTTCTTTCTTCACAAGGCACCGGGCAAGACTCAGGAGCCGCAACCCGAACTTTAGCTGTCCGGCAGGTCATTTGACGGCTGCCCGCCGCCAGACGGCGGCCCCCCACCAGATCGCGGCCCGCCCGCACCTTCCTCCTCTTCGCCGGCGTCTCCGGCGGGGAAACGGACCGTGGTTTCGAAGGTCTCACTCGAGATCTCGATACCCGCCTCCTCCAAGCGTCGGCGAATGCGCCGCGTCATCCCGTCCTTGACCGAACGCGCCGTACGCACCGGCACTATGAACCGGGCGGCGAGTTCCATCCAGTTGTCTGTGGCCCGCACGAAAACCCGGGGCTCCACCTCGGTCATCGGCACCGGATAGCGGCGCACCATCTGTTCCATGGCCTCTCTTGCTCCTTCCGAGCGGGAGACCTGTTCGGCTTCCTCGCGGATGATCTTCTCAGCCAGCTCCCAGTCACTTCGGTAGGAGACGGGAATGGTCAACTCCTCCCAGATGAACTCGAAGGCGGCGGAGTAGTTGTAGACGGGCTCGGTGAAGGTCATCTTGTTGGAAACCGCCACGATGCGGCCGGTGTACTGACGGCCCCGGACCCAGGTTTCGTCGCTGGCGGGAGAGCCGATCTCCATCAGTTTGGTGCGCAGCAGGGTGACGTCGATGACGTCGCCCCGGACCCCGCCCATCTGGATGCGGTCCCCTACCCGGAAGATGCTGCCCGAGATGATGTTGACCCACCCGGCGACCGCCCCGATTACCTCCTGCAGGGCAAAGGCGAGCCCGGCACTGAGCAGACCGAGCACCAAGCCGATACGACCGGCGAAGGCCCGCCAGACGAGCCCGATCGCTATGAGGGCGATCGCACCCACGATGTAACGGGTGAACTTGCGCGCGTTATAGCGGGCGAGGGGGTCGTCCAGTCTTCGCCGCAGCAGCAAAGGGATGACAAAGGAGGCCAGCACGGCCATGGCCACGATCGCGGCGCTGGTGGCCAGACGTCCTCCGGTAGTCTCGATATCGAGAATCAGATCGATCAGTTCTTGCATGGGCGATGTATTTCCGGTTTACGACCGGGAGAACCCCCGAGAAGCGAGGCTTTGGCACACAGTAGGGCGATGAGCAGGACGACGAGGAAAGTCGTCATCCAGCGCCGGGGCGGACAAGCAGTTGCTCCGCGGCGCCGAAGACGCGCCCGCGAACCAGCACCATGGTGGCTAGGGCGGTCAGTCCGGCGGCGGCAAAGATCATGGCGATGACGACGAACTGATAGACCGCGGCGTACACCGGATCCGTCCCTGAGAGGATCATTCCGGCCATGATCCCGGGAATCCAGACGATACCCAGCGAGCGCAGGGTGTTCAGGTGGGGAATCAAGCTGGCGGTGACCGCCGAACGCACGTAGGGGGTCACGGTCTCGGCGGGAGCGGCGCCCAGGGCCAAACCGGCCTCGATCTGCGCGGCGTGGCTTTCCACGTCGGAGCGGAAGCGCTCCAGCGCCAAGGCGCAGGTGTTCATGCCCGCGGCAATGATCATGCTCCCCACAGGAACGAGCGCCGTGACCTGGGTTTCGATCACCCCAAGCAGCGTCATCGGCAGGATCACCAGACCCGAGCCAAAAGCGATGCCATATAGAGAGACCACAAAGACCCCAGGGATTCCCTCTATGCGGCGGCGGGCGATCGCCGCCGCCGCCGCGATCATGCCCAGGAGGACAAAGACCGTGATCCACCCCGGCGCCCGGATGAGGAGCAGGAAGATCGAACCCACCGCGACGATTTGCACCAAACCGCGCAGGAGGGCCCCGGTCAACTCACGCTCGAGGTGGACTTGCTCATACCGCGCGAGCAGCATGACGAGCAGAGCAAAGGCCAGGGCCACGGCCGCTTGGGCGGCTCCCAGAAGCAACTGGCTATCGAACAGCTGAGTGAGCACCGAACACCTCCTCGACCGGTCCTTTCTCGGCCACACGTCCCTGCCTCAACACCAGCGCGTGCTCCGCCATTCGGCGCGCCTGCGCCACATCGTGAGTCACCATCAGGCAGGTGAGCTGGTTTTCCCGGATGATCGAGCCGATCAACTCCTCCACCCCCTCGCGGGAGGCCTCATCCAGGGCCGAGGTGGGCTCGTCCAGGAGCAGAATCTCGGGTTCGTTGGCGAGGGTGCGGGCAAGACCCACCCGCTGTGCTTCTCCACCGGAGAGATTGGCGACGTCCCGCCCGGCAAAGCCGGACAACCCCACTCCGCTGAGCAACTCCTCAACCCGCCCTTGCGACAACTCCCGTCCGCGTTGGCTTGGCCCAAACCTCACGTTGTACGTCACGGTCCCCGGGAAGAGCGCTGCGCGTTGGGCCACCAACCCCACCCGCCGGCGTAAATCCCGCGGAGGCAGTTGCCGGTAGTCCACCCCGTCGAGAAAGACGGTTCCGGCGGAGGGCTCGTCCAGCCGCACCAACAGGCGCAGGAGACTGGACTTGCCGGCACCGCTCGGTCCCACGATCGCCCAGACTTCGCCCCTGAGCACGCTGAAGCTGACGCCGTCGAGCAGGCTGGCGCCTCCAAGCGCCCGTCCGAGAGCATCCGCCCGCAGGATGGGCATGTCGCCACCAGAGTTCATGCCCAAATCCTAGCCTAGTTTGGGGACCCCTTTGCCGTCTTTGGGGAGAACCTGGGGCGGGTAGCCTTATTCCAACAGGGCAGTGCGAGAAAAGGGGGATCCCGTGGCCGTGCTCAAGGTCTTCATCGAAGCCGACACCGTGCTGGAGCTGCCGCTTGCCGAAGTCGACAGGGACTCCAGAGATTGGGACGTCCAACAACACAGGCCCGAAGTCCTGGCGGAAATCACGCGCCGTCTGGAAGCCGCCTTCGGTCAGAAACGCTACAAACTGGTCACCATGGAGTTTGGTTTGGCCAAGGACGGCTTGGCCGACACGGCTGGAGAGGGCAGCGCTCTGGGGGAAGGAGATCTTCCCGGGTTCGACCGGGGCACGATGAGCTAGAAGCGCAGCCGCTGGACAACCGCGGTCGCCAAACGCGGGCGCCAACCCGGTCGCCGACCGCGGGCGCCGGGCAAGCGCGCTCCCCGGGCAAAGGTGCGCTTCGCTCAGCGCACCTCGAACTGCTCGGGTCTCGTGACCAGAATGGCCGGCCGGCCGTCCCACTCCTGAATCGTTTGCTCGTCCAGTTCGGTGTCGTAGCTGTTGCGGAAGCCCGCGTCGAACCGTCGAACGTTACCGGTTACCTCCACCAGCGTCCCGGGTTCGACCTGATCGACGAGTTGCGGCGCGGCCACTACCAACACACTTTCCTCCAGGGGAGTGTCGTCCGGCGCGCCTTCCGCAGCCAGTGCAAAGGTCCGCTCGCCCACGGGGCTCACCACCGTGCCCACCACCGTGGCGTCGAATCCGAAGAAATCCTCGGGGCCGGAAACGATGTCCGACACCGTAGCGCTTCTCGGCGCCATGGTGGTCGTGGTCCCAGGCTCCGCGGGCTGGGCGGTGGTCGTGGTGGTTTCCTCGACGGTGGTGCTGGTGGTGGTTGTGGGTTCGCTCGAGCTGGTGGTGGTGGAGGCTCCCGCCCGCTCACGGACGTCCCCATAGATCTGCAGGGCTACAAATACCGGTTGGCCCTCGTAGACTTGGAAATCGTCGGCTCCAAAGTCGGTTCCCAGTTCCTGACCGAGATCTACTATGTCGAACAGCCGGACTTCCCCGGTCAGCTGGAGCGTCTCACCCTCCCGCACGATCAGCTGCCCAGGCTCGCCTTCCAAAGCCGCGAAGGCTTCTCCCCAGACCACCAGCAGTTCGGCTTCGCTGTCGAACTCAGCGGGAGAGATGGTGAAGGCGCCGGCACCGACGATCTCCTGCACTTCCCCCTCCAGGGACACCGTATCTCCCAGATACTCTTCGGGTCTCTCGACGATATCGTCTACCGTCAGCCCGGCTTCTTCCGATTGAAGCTCTTCCTCGCCACTCAACAGCCAGAAGGCAAGGCCCGCGATCACCACGAGGGCCAGGACGATGGCTATCCACATCCAGATGTTCCTGCCGCCGCCCCCAGGCCCCCCTGGCTCCGCCTCCTCCGGTCCGCGGCCCCCGTATGGGGGCGTTCCCGGGGGTGGCGGCCCCTGAGACGGAGCGGCTCCACCTCGCTGAACGGGCCTCCCCGAACGGTCTCGCGGCGGGTCAGGCGTGCTCATATCACTGTCTCCTCACGTCATAGGCTTCACTTTAGGCTACCGCCGGGCTGCACCCGCCAAACGGACCAGGCCCGGTCTGCTCACCCCCGGACGCACCGAAGCGCACCTCCACCGGGCGGCGCTCCGCCGCGCCTCCAACGAACGCCCCCATCGAACCCCCCGAGGCCTCGCCCCGAGCCTCGTCGCCGCCCTTGGCTGCGGCGCCTCCGTTGCCTCCGTACGGTTTGGCCCCGGATAGGGCCGGGCACCTTCAAGTCATCACCCGACCGGACGGTAACTGTGGTTGTGAACCAGCGCACGAACGCAAGGGAGGCAGTGACGGGCATGGACATCTTCGACCGCATAAAGCAGGACCACGACGAGTTTCGAGATCTCTTCGAGCAGGCCACGAAGGCCACCGATGGCGACGTGGCCAAGAGCAAGGAACTCTTCGAGAAGATCAAGAAGGAACTGACTGCCCACCATGAGGCCGAGGAGCACACGTTCTTCGCGGGCTTGGCCCAAAAGCCGGAGACCAAGGACATCACCGAGGAGGCCTACGAGGAGCACAAGGTCATCGAGCTCTACCTCAAGGAGGTAGAGGAGAACAAGGACGTGCGCTGGGCTGCCAAGCTGAAGGTGCTCAAGGAGACCACCGAGCACCACTTGAAGGAAGAAGAGGACAGCATGTTCCCCAAAGGGCGGAAGGTCCTGCTGGACTCGGAACTGCAAGGCGCCGTGGAGCAGTTCGACGCGCGCAAGAAGGAACGACTGGCCCAGGCCGGCTAACCCGACCGGCTGCAGGCGCACCTCTGAGAGAGGTCGAGGAAAGACCGGCCGCCTCCGGGCGCCGGTCCTTCCGTTTTGGGGTTTCAAAGAGCAAAACCTGGTCTCCCGCCGGTCCGCCCGGGCCGGTACAATGAAGCGGCCCCCAACCGACCGGAGGACTCAATATGCCGTCACGACTCTCCGCGCAGGCGATCCGGGAACTCGAACGGCGCCTGGGCAAAGAGCAGGTGCTGCACGAGACCGAGGACCTACACACCTACGGGTACGACGCCACGCCCGAGTTGAAGAGCCTCCCCGATGTGGTGCTCTTTCCCCGGACGGCAGAGGAAGTGGCTTACGTGGTCGAG
This sequence comes from Actinomycetota bacterium, assembly GCA_016278725.1. GTDB lineage: Bacteria > Actinomycetota > Thermoleophilia > RBG-16-64-13 > RBG-16-64-13 > Soudan-30. The sequence goes on along the minus strand of JADQBG010000009.1, from coordinate 273,564 downwards.
TTTGCCAACCAGAACGGTCTTCCCCTCTCCCCGCGCGGAAGCGGAACCGGGCTCTCCGGTGGGAGTATCCCGGCAGAAGGCGGCGTGGTCGCGGTCATGACCCGCATGAACCGCATCCTCGAGATCGACGAGGAGAACCTGACGGCCACCGTGGAACCGGGAGTGATCACCCTTGACCTGGCGAGCGCGGTGGCGGCGCGCGGCCTCTTCTATCCGCCCGATCCCGGCTCTCAAAAGGTCTCCACCATCGCCGGCAACGTGGCCGAGAACGCGGGCGGCCTGCGGGGGCTCAAGTACGGCGTGACCCGAGACTACGTCATGGCCCTCGAGGCCGTGCTCATGGACGGCAGCCATCTGATGACCGGAGGCAAAGCCGTCAAGGATGTCGCCGGGTACTCCTTCCGCGATCTGCTGGTGGGGAGTGAAGGCACTCTGGGCATCGTCACCAAGGTCACCGTAAGCCTGATACCTCCCCCCAAGGCCAAGAAGACCATGGTCGCCTACTTCAAGGACGTGGCCACCGCCGGGCAGGCCGTGAGCGAGATCGTGGCGGCCAAGATCATCCCGGCCACGCTCGAGATCCTGGACAACACCACCATCAACGCGATCGAGGACTACGTCGACATCGGCCTGCCCCGGGAGATGCAGGGCCTTCTGTTGGTGGAGGTGGACGGGCACCCGGCCGAGGTCGAGGAAGAGGCGGCCGAGATACACGAGGTACTGCAGCGTGTAGGTGCCGACACCATCCGCATCGCCCAGACCGACGAAGAGGCCGAGGACCTGACGGCCGCCCGTCGCACCGCTCTCTCGGCCCTGGCCCGGGTTTCGCCAACCACCATCCTGGAGGATTCCACGGTGCCCCGGAGCGAGCTGGCCTCGACTTTCAACGAGATCGCACGCCTCACCAAGAAGTACCAGTTGACCGTCGGCACCTTCGGGCACGCGGGGGACGGCAATCTTCACCCCACCGCGCTCACCGACGAGCGCAACACCGAGGAGATCACGCGGGTGCACGCCTTTTTCTCGGAGCTCTATGACCATGTTCTGGCCGTGGGCGGAACCGTCTCCGGCGAGCACGGCATCGGCATGGCCAAGGTGGGCTACCTCGAGCGCCAGATCGGCTCGGGCGGAGTCAAGGTGATGCGGCGGATCAAGAACGCCTTTGACCCCGACGGTCGCCTAAATCCAGGCAAGATGTTCATACCCGAAGATCCAGGAAACGGTCGGGCCTAGATGAGCGAGGAGAAACAACCGGTGCGCAGCGAACCCCGGTACACCAAGCGAGACGCGGAGCAGGCCATCCACAAGCCGGGCGAGCGGCTCGGCAACTTCCTGCCCGAGGACGCCCCCTCCTATGAGGACATTCTGCAGTGCATGCGCTGCGGCTTCTGCCTGCCGCACTGCCCCACCTTCGCCATCACCAACCGCGAGCGTTCCAGTCCACGCGGCCGCGCGCAACTCGCCAAAGCCGTGGCCCAGGGAGAACTGGAGCTCTCCGAGGCGGTCTGCTACGAGGGCTTTTTCTGCCTGGACTGCCGAGCCTGCACCACCGTCTGCCCCGCCGGGGTCAAGGTGGGCCCCATCATGGAGCACGTGCGCGCGCAGTCTCGCAACGAGGTCCACCCTCTGCCTCCAGGTTGGAGGCAGTTCCGCGAGTTCCTGCTCGAGTACATGCTGCCCAACCATGACCGCCTGGAGGATTCCATGCTGGCCGCGCGCCTTTACCAGCGGCTCGGGGTGCAGTGGATGGTGAGGAACTCCCACCTTCTCGAGCTGGCGCCTGGGACCCTGGGCGAAACCGCGGAGAAGATGGACGGGATGCTGCCTAAATTGGAGCCCCCGCTTCGCAACCGGGTCCCGGAGCTGGTCAAAGCCCGGGGGGAGAAGCGCGGTACGGTGGCGTACTTCATCGGCTGCATCATGAATCTGATGTATCCCGAGGTTTCCCGCGCGACCATCAACACCCTGGCGCATCAGGGCTTCGACGTGGTCATTCCCAAGAGCGCCAAGTGCTGCGGCGCGCCTCACCTCACCGAGGGCGACCGCGAAACCGCGCGCCAACTGGGCGAACACAATGTCGAGACCTTCCTGCGCTGGGACCTGGACGCCATCGTCACCGACTGCGCCGGCTGCGGTGCCGCGCTCAAGGAGTACGAAGAGCTGCTCGAAGGCCGCATGGACGAGCGCTACCTGCATGAGTTCCGCTCGCGCATTCGGGACGTCTCGGAGTTCCTGGTCGGCGCGGGCATGCGCACCGAAGACCTGAAGCCCGTGGACATGACCATCACCTACCACGACCCCTGCCACCTGGCGCACGCCCAGGGAATCGCCAAGGAGCCTCGACAGCTGATCGAAGCCATTCCCGGCCTAAAGCTGGTCGAGATGTTCGAGTCCAACTGGTGCTGCGGGAGCGGGGCCAACTGGGGACTCTTGCATCCCGAGGAGAGCGAACAGGTCCTCGACCGCAAGATGGCCAACGTGGTCAAGACCGAGGCCGACGCCGTGGTCACGCTCAACCCCGGGTGCCACATGCAGCTGGCCTGGGGCGTCAGGCGGTCGGGACTCGACCAGAAGGCCTATCACCTGATGGAGCTCGTGGGGCGCTCGCTGCCCGAGGAGTCGGTGCCGCCGGCGAGTTAGGGACGCCTCCCGGAGGCGCCGGACCCGGGAGGTCCGGCGCCTCCGGGCCACGTTGGGTCGGTGTTTCGCTTCGGGTAACTACAGGCAGTTGGCCTTGCCCGAAGTTAGGAGGGACTTATGTGGCTCCTGGTACTCCTCTTGATTCTCGCCCTGATCATCGGCGGAGTCGGACTCTTCGTGGAAGCCTTGCGCTGGCTTCTGATTATCGCTCTTGTCCTGCTTCTGGTCAGCATCGTCATGGGAGTGCTCAACCGACGCTGACCCCCGAATCGAACTCATTGGATAGCTCGATCAGATTTCCGTCCGGGTCCCTTAGATAGATTGAGCGCAAGGGGGCCCGGGCGCCCGTCCGCCGGACCGGCCCGATTTCCACCTCCACACCCAGCTTGGCCAGCCCGGCCAACACTTCCTCGACAGGTTGCTCTATCAAAAAGCAGAGGTCCGCGGACCCTGGTTGCGGCCTCTCGGCGTGCGGCGCGATCTCGGCACCCGCCAGATGCAGATTGATTTTGGAGTCGCCGAAGCGCAGCGCCCGCCGGCCCCCGCCGAAGGTGATGGCTTCCATGCCGAGGGCGCGAACGTAGAAATCGACGCTCCGCTCGACATCGGTGACGGTTAGAACCAGGTGGTCCAGTCGGCTTATCCCGACCCTCATCGTGTCTACGCCTCGAATTCCAGTTCCTGCCGGATCCTCTCCAGGAAGCTCCTCATGTAAGCAATGCGGCCCTGCCCCAGAGTCTCCGCCTGCTCGGTATGGAAAGTGCCTTCGACCTTCTCGATCTCTCCTTCCAGGTAGGCCGGAAGGTCTTCCAGGTGGCCGCTGAAGTTGCCTTCGGCCACTCCCCGTACGATCGACCGAACCAGGCCGATTGCGCCCGACCACTCGAGGGCATCGGCATCCTTGCCGATCTTGGCTTCCGTCGTGAGCGGGGGCGGTCCCCCGTAGCGACTGTGGGACTCCAGGATGTGAAGGGCGGCGCTGCGGCGGTCCTCCGGATATCCCACCTCGGCCAGGATCTCCTCCGCCCGCTGACGCCCTTCCAGGTAATGGCGCTCACGGTCTATCACCGCGCCGATGTCGTGCAAGAGAGCTGCGGTCACCAACCCGCGGACATCGGCACCGGCGTCCTTCCCTATCCGGGCCGCCCAACCCGCCACCCTCATCGAGTGATCCGGGCTGGCTACCGGTTCCTCGGCCAGATCCTGGCGGACTCTCTCCCAGATCTCCTGCTGAATCGGGCTCAGCTCCAAGACTTCCTCCCCTTGCGTCTCTGGGTCACGGACGCCGACTCCTGCGTCCGGCCCGGTAAGCAAACCATAGCCCGCTCCGCAGTACAAAGGGGATTACGCCATATGTTGTAACACTTTGTGTAATTATGTGATTAGTTGCTTAATTGAGTACAGGCTCACAACTTGATTACAAGCGGCCGTCAACATTCACTCATATATCAGTCGCTAATCTAGATTTCACCTACCTAAATGCCCTCACCATTCTTGTAGATCATTTTGTTTCGTGTTAGATATGCACCAACGCTGAGGAGATTACGGGATGTTATTCGGCCGTGTTTGTCGGAAAGCCTAGGCTCGCCAAGCGAAGGAGGAGGAGGGACATTGCGTTTAGCACTGTTTGACGGAGACCGGCTGGGTCTGGTGGCAAACGACGAGAAGGTCGTCGACATCTCCGACCTGGTGAGCGCCCCGGCCGAGGCCGGACCCGGAGCGGCCATGCTGATGCTTCTGGGCAAACTCGACACACTCGCGGAGGAAATCGAACAGCGCGCCAAGAGCAGCGAATCGGGGCTGAGCCTCAGTGAAGTCAAGCTGTCTTCGCCCCTTCCCCGTCCGGGAAAGGTTCTCGCCGCACCGATGAACTACGCGGCCCACCGGGCGGAGCAGAAGGCCTCTGGGTCGGTGGCCGAACTGGGGGTCTTCCTCAAAGCCAATTCCTCGGTAATCGGCCCGGGCGAATCCATCCAACTGCCGTATACCGACCGCGACGTCGATCAAGAGGGCGAACTGGGCATAGTCATCGGCCGGGAGGCCAAGCGGGTGACCGAGGAGGAGGCCTTCGATTACGTCGCGGGCTACACCTGCGTAATGGACATCACGCTCAAGGGCCAGGAACTGCGCTCCACCCGTAAGTCCTTCGACACCTTTACTCCCATCGGCCCCTGGATCACCACCAAGGACGAGGTGCCTGACCCGGACGACCTGCAGTTGCGTACCTGGGTCAACGGTGAGCTCAAGCAGGACGCCCGCACCAGCGAGATGATCTGGGGAGTCGCCAAGATCGTGGCGTTTGCCTCTTCGGTGATGACCCTCTACCCCGGCGATGTGATCGCCACCGGCACCCCGGCAGGCACCTGCACGATCAAGGACGGTGACACCGTCACCTGCGAGATCGAGAAGCTGGGCCGGTTCGAAGTCGGGGTCACGGCAAAGGATGCGGTTCCCGCGCCCCACTACGAGTAGACGGCCCGAACCGCATCGGCAAGTAAACAGAGAAGGAGCTCGAGCTCAGATGGCAGAAGTACGCTACACCGCCGGCCGCCACTTCCTGCAGATTCCCGGCCCGTCCTCGGTGCCGGACCCCGTGCTGCAGGCAATCGGCCAGGCCACCATTGATCACCGCGGGCCCCAGTTCGCCAAGATGGGCCTCAAGATCCTCGACCAGGTCAAGCAGGTCTTCAAGACCGAAAGCCCGGTCGTCATCTACCCCTCCTCGGGTACCGGGGCTTGGGAAGCCTCGCTGGTCAACACCCTCTCCCCCGGAGACAAGGTGCTGATGTTCGAGACCGGCCACTTCGCCACTCTGTGGAAGAACATGGCCGAGAAGCTCGGCCTCGAGGTCGACTTCGTGCCCGGCGACTGGCGCCACGGCGCCGACCCCCAGGTGGCCGAGGAGAAGTTGGCTGCCGACAAGAATCACGAGATCAAAGCGGTCTGCGTGGTGCACAACGAGACCTCGACGGGCTGCGTCAGCCGCATCGGTGAGCTCCGTGAGGCCATCGACCGGACCGGTCACCCGGCGCTCTTCATGGTGGATACCATCTCGTCCCTGGGTTCCATCGACTACCGCCACGACGAGTGGAAGGTCGACGTCACCGTCAGCTGTTCACAAAAGGGCCTGATGCTGCCTCCGGGCCTGGGCTTCAATGCCATCAGCGACAAAGCCCTCGAGGCCCACGAGTCCGCCGCCTTTGCCCGCTCATACTGGGACTGGGACTCGATCCTCGAAAACAACAAGAGGGGCTTCTGGCACTACACCCCCGCCACCAACCTGCTCTACGGGCTGAGCGTCGCGCTGGACATGCTGCTTGAAGAGGGGCTGGACAACGTCTTCGCCCGTCACGACCGCTTTGGCGAAGCCACCCGGCTTGCCGTGGAGGCCTGGGGACTCGAGGTCCTCTGCCAGGAGCCCAAGGAATACTCGGGCGTGCTGACCGCGGTGCTGATGCCGGAAGGCCACAGCGCGGACGAACTGCGCAAGGTGATCCTCAAGAAGTACGACATGTCCCTGGGCACCGGCCTGGGCAAGGTCAAGGACAAGGTTTTCCGCATCGGACATCTGGGCGGGCTGAACGACCTGACGCTTGCCGGCACCCTGGCCGGGGTCGAGATGGGCCTGGCCAACGCGGGCGTGCCCTACAAACAAGGTGGAGTCCTTTCCGCCATCGAATATCTGCAGAAGTAGAGAGCGGTGGCGACGGCGGCTCAGTGCCGCCGTCGCCCGACGCGCCTCACCAGAAGGAGGTGATGCATTAACGAATACTAGAGGCGCGGTAGAACCAACGGTTCATCTTCCCGTGAACGAAAGGGGATCTCTACGTGGAAGAACTGATTACTACTAATTCAACTCTAGCGATCTTAGGATTTGCCGGGGTCATCGCCCTGCTCTTCCTCCTGATCACTGCCTTCAAGTGGCACGTGTTCTTCGCTTTGCTCGTGCCCATTCTGATTTTCGGAATGCTCCCGACCATCGACCGTGAACTGTTTATCGACGCCTTCAACACCGGCTTCGGGGGCACGGTCGAGGATATCGCCGTAGTCATCGTACTCGGTTCCATCCTGGGAGAGGCGCTCAAAGAGACCGGAGGCGTGGAACGCATCACACTCTCCATGATCAGCCTGGTCGGCCGCGCACGTATGCCGCTTGCCCTGACCCTCTCCGGTTTCATCGTCGGTATCGCGATCTTCTCCGACGTGGGCTACGTCATCCTCAACCCGCTGGTTCACTCCGCCGCCATCAGCTCCGGCGTGAACATGGCGGTTATGGCGACCGGCCTGGTCACCGCCATGCAGCTCACTCACGCGATGGTGCCGCCCACCCCGGGCCCGTTGGCTGCGGTGGCTCTGGTAGAGGCCGACGTGGGCTTGGTCATCCTCTGGGGTTCGGCGGCCACCTTCGTCGCTTCGCTGGCGGCCTACTTGTATGCCCGAGTGCTCGGCCCTCACATCGAGTCCGAGCCGGATCGTGAGTTCCTGGGCCAGTCCTTCGTTGAACAGGGCCGGGAGCATGAGCTGCCTTCGACCATCATGGCCTACCTGCCCATCATCGTCCCGCTGATTCTCATCGCCGGCCAGAGCGTGGTCAGCTTCCTGGTCGACGAGGGCACCATCAGTGGTGACAACATCCTTGTGGACATCGCCATCTTCATCGGCTGGCCGGTGGTCGCCCTGTCGATCGGTCTGGTGATCGCCTACATGAATGCCAAAGGCGAGCAGAAGGAGAAGCGGCGGAGTATCTGGGCAGAGGAGGGTCTGCGCACCTCGGCCATGATCATCATCGTCACCGGCCTCGGCGGATCGCTGAGCCGCATTCTGCGCACCACCCCGGCTGTGGACGAGATCGCTCAGTTCGTCGCCGACGCCGGCGTGCCCAACATCTTCCTGCCTTTCATTCTGGGTGTGATCGGCAACATGATCACCGGTTCGACGACCGTCGGGGTGATCACCGCGGCCTCGATCGCGGCCCCCATGATGGACACTCTGGGCCTCAGCCCGGAAGCCACCATGCTTGCAGGCGCTTCGGGCTCGGTGATCATCAAGTACGTCAACTCCAGTTACTTCTGGGTGACGACCACGCTGTCGCGGATGCCTTTGCGATCAGCCTTGATCATGTATGGAGGAGGCACGCTGATAGGCGGGGTGGTCTCAATGGCCATGATCTACTTATTCTGGGCAGTGGGCTTTATTTAAGTCGGCTGCCTCAATCGGCTGCCAACGGCGCAAAGGCCGAAGGGCGATAGCCACTTACGCGGAAGGGGCGCTCACAAGAGCGCCCCTTCTTTTTGCCCTCGAGTTGCCGCCTACTTCCCGCGATAAGACCGGGCCAACAGCTGAACCGGGTGAACCACGTCGGCCTTCGAACCGCGTTCGCGTAGACCGAAGCTGAGCTGCATGGTGCAGGTCGGACAACTCGTGGCCACCACTTCGCTCTGGGTGGCTTCGACGTTGTCGATCTTGCGTTCCAGGATCTTGGCGGAGATATCGTGATGCATCACGCTGAAGCTGCCGGCGGAGCCGCAGCAGCGGTCGGCCTCGGCCATCTCGCGGAACTCGACACCCGGAACCGCGCGCAGCACTTCGCGCGGCTGCTCGGTGACTTTCTGCGCCCGCGACAGGTGGCAGGGGTCGTGATAGGTGACGGTGGCTTCTACCTGGTGTTCGCCCGGCTCGATCCCGGTCACTTCCACGAGAAAACGGCTGACGTCGTAAACCGTGTCCGCCAGCTCCTTGGCGCGCGCCTGCTCCGGCGTGCCCGGGTCGAACAGGTGCTGATAGGTTTCGCCCAGCGTGGCCGAGCAGGAGGCGCAATCGCTGATGACGTAGTCGGACCCGGCGTCGGCCAGCGCGCGCAGGTTCTCGCGCGCCAGTTCCCGGGCGGTGTCCACGTCCCCGTAGGCCAGGTGCGGCATACCGCAACACTTGACGTCGTCGACGGTCACCACCTCGCAGCCGTTGCGGCTCAGCACCTCTACCGTGTCCTCCGCCACCTGCGGATAGAGCAGATTGGTGGCGCAGCCCAAGAAGTAGCTCACCCGATACTTCTTCTCACCCTGCGCGGGAGTAACCTCGCGCACGCGCTTGCGCCCCGGCCGCCCGGCGACGTCGGGCAAGAGGCGCGCCGCCGCCTCGGCCTTCTCGGGCAGATGCTCGATCAGGTGGGTCTTGTCGAGCACGGCTGCGGCCCCGCTCTTCTGGTAGAGCCGCATCAATGACGACGCCGAGGAGTGCAGTCCCGGCCGGGTGAGGAAGCCGCGCAAAAGGGCCCGCTGCATCAAGGGCTGGCCCAGCGCCTCCGCCAGGTACTCCCGGGCGGCCACGAAGATCTCGTCGCTGATCACCCCGGAAGGACAGTCAACCGCGCAGGTCTTGCAGAGCAGGCAGGTGTAGAGGCGGTCGGCCAGTTCCTCGCTCGGTTCGAGATCTCCGGTCTGCAGCGCCTTGACCAGAGCCAGGCGGCCCCGGGGGGAGGCGGACTCCCCGCGAAGCTCGTGAAAGACCGGGCAGCTCGTGCGGCACTTTCCGCAACGCACGCACTTCTTGAGCTCCTGCGCGAAGTCCAGTTGATAGGTGACCTCCATTGCCTACTCCTCCCCCGCCCAGATCTTGCCGGGGTTCATGATTCCCTTGGGGTCCATACAGTCCTTGATCCGGCGCATCACCTCGAGCGCGGCGCCGTGTTCTTCTTCCATGAAAGCGGCGCGGACGAAGCCCACCCCGTGCTCGCCGGTGGTGGCTCCGCCGATCTCGAGGGCCAGCCGGTGGATGGCCTCGGCCACGCGCTGGGCCGCCTCGACCTCCTCGGGTTTTAGCGGGTCGATGATGGGCGCGGTGTGCATGTTCCCGTCGCCGATATGGCCGTAGATGACCACCATGGTGTCGTGCTCGCGGCCGATCTCCTTGATGCGCCGCAGAGCCTCGGGCACCTTGGACATGGGGAAGCAAACGTCTTCGCCGGCGAAAATCCGGGCGGCGTTGGGCTTGGCCCGGGCCGAAGCGGCGCCGATGGCCTGCCGGCCCGTCCAGAGCTCTTTCATCCGCTTGGGATCGGTCGCCATCTCCACCGAGCCTGCGCGTTTCTTCGCGATCTCCTCGATCTGCCGCCCCTCATCCGCGGTGGCGGCCTTGCTGCCGTTAACCTCGAAGAAGATGGCCGCCTCGACCTCGGGCAGCTTGAGCTGCGGCTTGAACAGGTTGACCGACCGTATCGCTCCGTCGTCCAGGATCTCGATGCCGGAGGGGAGTATGCCCGCTTTGAAGACCTCGAGCACCGATTGAGCTGCGTCTTCCAGACGATCGAAGTAGGCGACGACGATGGCGCGCGAAGGCGGCTTGGGCCAGACCTTGAGGCGCACCTCGGTGATCACGCCAAGGGTGCCCTCCGAGGCCAAGAAGAGGCCGGTGAGGTTGAGCCCTGAAACGCTCTTTAGCGCCTTCGACTTGAGACCCCCGGTGCGGATCACCTGCCCGTCGGGCATGACCACCTCGAGCCCCAGCACGTACTGACCGGTGTTTCCGTACTTGACCGCCCTCAGGCCGCTGGCATTGTTCGCAACCATGCCGCCGATGGTGGCCCATTCGGAGCTGCCCGGATCGGGCGGAAAGTAGAGGCCGTAGGACGCGATATGGTTGTTGAGGTCGGCGTGGACCACCCCGGGGCGGACCACCACCTGCATGTTGACCTCGTCGACCTCGACAATATCGTTCCAGGCGGAAAGATCCATGACGATGCCGCCGCGCACGGCCACCGATCCGCCGGTCTGCCCCGAACCTGCCCCGCGCGGGGTGACCGCCACACCGTGCTCGTCGGCGTAGCGCATGATGCGCGAGACCTCTTCGGTGCTCGTGGGCATCACCACCACTTCGGGGGTGAAGTCGTTGATCTGCGACACGAAGGAACTGTCGTAGGTATAGGTCTTGAGGTCCACGTCCTTGTGGAAGACCCGTTCCTCGCCGAGCAGCTTTAACATGTCCGTCACGAGGGCGGCGGCCGTGACCATACCGGTACCTGCAGCCATACTCACTCCTGTTGAGAGACAATGGAGCCAGCCAAATATACAGTGAGTCCGCGAACAAGGCCAGAAGGACGCTAATGGTCAGACCGATAGAAACGCCCGTCTTCTCGGTCATCGTGCCCACGCTCAACGAGGCCCCTTGGATCGCTCGCACTCTGGCCCACATCCGCCGGGATTACTCTCAGGAATTGCTCGAGATCATCGTCTCGGACGGCGGCAGCACCGACGGCACGGTGAGAGAAATCCCGGCGGGCGTCCGCCTGGTTACCGGCGCCCGCGGCCGCGCCGCCCAGATGAATTTGGGGGCGGCACACGCCCGGGGGCGGATCCTGCTCTTCTGCCATGCCGACACGCTGTTGCCCAACGGCTGGGCCGAAGCGGTCGAGCGCGCCCTCCGCCGGCCGGGCGTGGTGGGCGGCGGCTTCCAGCCCCGCTTCGAGCCCGCGCGAGGACCTACCCTACGGCTTCTCAACTGGCCCCGGCCCTTGAAATACCCGGCCCACTGGCTGCTCTTCTACGGAGACCAGGCGCTCTTCTGTAAGCGGCCGGCCTTCGAGCAGGCGGGAGGTTTCCCCGAACAGCCCATCATGGAGGACCTCGAGTTTGCGCGAAGCCTTTCCCGCATTGGCAGGCTGGTTCGCCTGCCTTGCCGGGTTAGAACCTCGAGCCGGCGCTTCCTCGAGCGGGGGCCTCTCCGCCTTCAACTAGCCAACACGAACTGGGTGATCCGCTACGCCTGTTTCAAGGCCTCACCCGCGGAGATCGCGGCCGCCTACCCCGAGGCGGGCGCAGCGCCCGCCCGATCGGCTCGCAGAAGAAGATGAGGAGCATCACCGCGGTTGCCGGCCACCCCACCCAGGATCCATTCTCGACCATCCGGCCGATCAACTCTCCGCCGCTCAGCCATTCCATCCTCAACCTCCGCCCAAACAGAGCGATCATACGTTCGCTTTGACCTGTTCTGAGCTTAGCCCTCCCACCGGACAGAAAGGCGAGGCGCGAAGCTAGAGGCGGCTCATCCGGCTGCGCAGAAGCAGCCAATCGACCACGGCCAGCGCCGCTCCGCCGCCGGCGAGGATGTACAGCAATTGGGGCTGGAGGAGGGTCCCGCGGAACATCACCTCGCGCAGCAACTCGATGGCGTAAGTCGCGGGCAGCAACCAGGAGATCACGCGGACATAGGGGGCCAGAGCGTCCAGAATCACCAGAAATCCGCTGAAGAAGACGCTCGTCAGCAAGAGCAGCATCGAGTACTGCACGGCCTGATTCTCCGTGTTCGAGACCAGCGAGATCAGAAAGCCCCCGCTCAAGGATGCAAACAGCAGGGCCGCCACTACCAGAGTGTAGTTCAACCAGCTGCCCAGGAACGGGGCCCCCAGGCCGTAGACCACCGCCGCCGTGAGCCCGGCCCCCACCGCTCCCCCCAGGATCATGTAGGCGACATACTTCCCCATCAGCATTTCGCTCGAGGTCATGGGCGACACCCGGAAGAGCTCGATCGAGCCCTGCCTTCGGTCGCGCACGATGGAGAGAGCGGCAAAGGTGACCGCCAGATGCTGCAGGAGCAGCACTAGTACCGACGGGATGAAGTAGGTCGACAGAGTGGGAGATACCTCGGAAACGCTGCGCACCTCCGTGACGAAGGGTTGAACCAGCACCTCGGGCGAGACCAGGCTGAGCTCGTCGATCCGCCGCTGGATCAGCTCCAACTCGTCGGCGAGTTCGCCGGCCCGGCGCGCTTCGGGGCTGGGAGACAGCGAGCGCTCCAGGGAAAGCGCGAGCGCGTGGGCACTGGTCACCTCATCCTCTAAGTCACGCGAGCGCTGCTGGGTGTCCTCGGCGATGCGCTTCTGCACCTCGCGGTTGACCTCGTCCACATACGCCCGGCTCAAGCGGCCGACAAAATCGGTCTGCACCGGGTTGATCTCCCGATGTATCAGGACGAAGGTGGGATGCTCGTCGGCCCGCACCCGCGCGTAGGGATCGTCGGGAACCTGCACGACCAGGTCGATCTCGCCCTGCTCCAACCGGCTGAGGGCCGCCTCCATATCGGTGGTCATCCCCCCGAAGATCACCTGCGATCCCAGAGAATCCGCGAACTCCCGCACCTGGTCCCGAACGGGATTGTCCTCACCCACGACGAAGACCGTCTCCCGAGGGCGGGCTTCTTCGCGATAGCCCATCCCAAAGAGCAAGAGGATGAGGAAAGGGCCCAGCACGAGCACGAGGAGCAGGCGCGGCTGGCGGATTACCTCGGCAACCTCTTTGCCCACGAAGGCTCCCGACCGCACGAGGCTCCGCAAGGGGTTCATCAGGATTGCCCGCCCGACTGCCTGTCGGTTGACCGGTTCATGATTTCTACGAAGACATCATCGAACGGCGGGTCGTATTCCTCGGCTGAGTCGATCTGCAGTCCGCCCGCCCGCCCCCAATCGAGCACCCGGGGAATCGCGGTGGCAGCGTCGTCCACCACCAGGTGCACGCCGGTCTCCCCCTCGCGCCTGACCTGGCCGGTGACGAAATCCATCCCGCGCAACTCGCGCAGCATCTGGGGTTCGACCGCCTCGACCAGGTTGATGACCACCATCTCTCCCCCGAAGGCCTGTCTGCGCAGGGCGTCCGGGGTATCCAACGCGACCAGACGGCCGTCCTCGGCCATCACCCCTACCAAGTCGCAGTAGACAGTCTCCCCCACGTACTGCGTGGTGATGAACAGAGTGGTTCCTTCCGATTGAAGTTCGCGGAAACGGTCCCAGAACTTCCGCCGCAGCACGGGATCGATCCCGGCGGTGGGTTCGTCCAAGAACACCAACTGAGGGTTGTGGAGCAGGCTCGCGGCCAGGCTCAAGCGTCGCTGCATGCCCCCGGAGATGTTCTTGGCCTGCTTGGAGCGGTGCTCCTCGAGCTCGACGAACTCGAGAAGTTCGCGGATCCGGCGGCCCCGTCTGCCCATGCCGTAAACCGAGGCGGAGAACTGCAGGTTCTCCCAAACGGTGAGGTCGGGATAGAGCACGAAGTGCTGAGGCATGTAACCGATCCGCTCCCGCACGGAGCGCCCAAACTCCTGCGGCTCCGCCCCCAGCACGCTGACCGATCCCGACGTGGGAAGGTAGACCCCGGTCAGCATGCGGATGGTGGTGGTCTTACCCGAGCCGCTCGGCCCGATGTATCCGAAGATGGCTCCGCGGGGGATTTCGAAGCTGACGTCATCCACGGCCGTCTCGTTGCCAAAACGCTTGGTCAGATGCTCGGCCTTTACCACCGGCCCGCTCGCCCCGGTCGCCAATCGCTTTCCTTTCGTCCAACCAACGCCGTATCAGCAGCAGCTTCTATCCCCCGATCTGACTGCTGTTGTAACCCGCAACGAGTCCGGGCAGCTCGCAATCTCGAAAAGCTGCTTTTACAGGGAATTCCGAGATGGTTTTTCCGGATAGCTATGGGGGATATGCCACGTACGGATTTGCTCACCATTCCTGCTAATTGGATTGTCATGAAGCATTATGTTATGCTTCGAATCCGAGCAAGTCCGGTGGAGATAAGACATGGGGCGAGCTTGCAATATGCAGCGCTGTCCGCACAGCTCTGGGTGGCGTGATTCTCCCTAGGGGAATCCATCCTCCAGAGCTTTTATTTTGTGCCTCATCCACTCCCAAACTCCACGAAATCGAGGATATGCCACAGATAGAACTCGAACATGTGTATAAGATCTTCGGACGACACGCCGACGAGGCCCTAGAGCTCCTGCAGCGGGGGGTCGCGCGCGACGAGGTCCAAGAGAAGACCGGTGCCGTGGGCGCCGTGATCGACGCGTCTTTTGGAGTCGAGCAGGGCGAGATCTTCGTGGTCATGGGGCTTTCCGGCTCAGGGAAATCCACGGTGGTGCGGACCATCAATCGCTTATTCGAGCCCACCGCCGGCACCGTGCGCATCGACGGCGAAAACATCACCGAGATGGGCTCCAAAGACCTGCGGCGGCTGCGCGCCGAGAAGATCAGCATGGTCTTCCAGCACTTCGCCCTCTTTCCCCACCGGACCGTGCTCGAGAATGCGGCCTGGGGACTCGAGGTCCAGAAAGTCGAAAGCGATGAGCGGCTCAGAAGGGCCGAAGAATCCCTCGATCTGGTGGGGCTCAGCGGGTGGGGAGATTCCTATCCGGGACAGCTGTCGGGCGGCATGCAGCAACGAGTGGGGCTCGCCCGGGCTCTGGCCACCAATGCCGACATCCTGCTGATGGACGAAGCCTTCAGCGCCCTCGACCCCCTGATCCGGCGAGAGATGCAGGACCAGCTCGTCGACCTGCAGGAGAACCTGCGCAAGACCATAGTCTTCATCACGCACGACCTGAACGAGGCCATGCGTTTGGGCGACCGCATAGCCATGATGAAGGACGGGCAGATCGTGCAGATCGGCACCGGAGAAGAAATCCTCAGCGATCCGGCCAACGAGTACGTCGCCTCCTTCGTCAGCGACGTCGACCGGGCGCGGGTACTTACCGCCGAAGCGGTGATGGAAGAGCCCATCGCCGTGGTGCTGAAACGCGAGGGCCCCAGCGCCGCCATGCGCGAGATGAGACAGCGTCAGGTTTCGGGGCTCTTCATTCTGGGGCCAGGACGAAAACTGATCGGCGCTACCCTGGACGACGAGGTGATCGCGGCGGTTCGCCGTGGCGATTTGTCCTTGGACAACATCACCCATACCGAGATCCCCGCGGTCGCACCCGACACGCCCTTGGCCGAGCTCTTCATGCCTTCGGCCGAGAGCGCTCTGCCGCTCCCCGTGGTCAAGGACGGCAAGCTCCTGGGCGTGATACCCCGGGTCACGCTGTTGGCCGCGCTCGCGCGGGCAGAGACGGCGCCAACGGACATGAAGGAGATTCAGATCCCGTCCGAAGAACCGGAGTCCGAAGGATCCGAGACAGAGCCCGAGGGCCAGAGTCAGGAAGACCACGACGACCGGACAGAAGCGGAGGTACCTCATGCCTGAGCTCCCCCGCATACCCCTGGGCGATTGGGTCGACAGTTTGGTTGACTGGCTCACGACGAATCTGACCGGATTCTTTGAAGTCATTAGCGACATGCTGGCCTGGTCGGTCGGTCATTTGGAGGATTTGCTCCTGCTTCCGCCCGCCCTCGTCTTGACGGTGCTGTTGGCCCTCTTTGCTTGGTGGATCCGCGGACGCGGTTTTGCGCTTTTCACCCTCCTCGCCTTCGCCCTGATCGAAAGCATGAACCTCTGGGAACGGTCGATGTCAACGCTATCCCTGGTACTGGTGGCAAGCTTCATTGCGGTGGCCATCGGTCTCCCGGTCGGCATTGCCGCGGCCCGGAACGAGACGGTCAGCACGGCCGTGCGTCCGGTGCTGGACTTTATGCAAACCATGCCGGCCTTCGTCTACCTGATCCCCGCGATCTTCTTCTTTGGCATCGGGCAGGTACCGGGCGTGGTCTCCACCTTGGTCTTCTCCATGCCGCCGGCGGTTCGGCTGACCGAACTGGGCATCCGTCAGGTGGACGAAGAGGTGGTCGAGGCGGGTGAGGCCTTCGGCGCGACTCCCCGCCAGATCCTGACCAAGGTGCAGATACCCCTGGCGCTCCCCACCATCATGGCTGGGGTGAATCAGGTCATCATGCTGGCCCTTTCCATGGTGGTCATCGCGGGAATCGTCGGCGCGGGCGGTCTGGGGGGAGCGGTCTTCATCGCGATCACCCGCTTGAACGTAGGGCTCGGTTTCGAGGGCGGCTTGGCGGTTGTGATCCTGGCCATCTTCTTGGATCGAGTGACCTCGGCCCTCAGCGACCGGGCAACACTCTACGAGCAAACCGAATAGACGACTCGGCCCAACGCCCGGATTGAG
Source organism: Actinomycetota bacterium (assembly GCA_016278725.1). GTDB lineage: Bacteria > Actinomycetota > Thermoleophilia > RBG-16-64-13 > RBG-16-64-13 > Soudan-30. The sequence continues at coordinate 257,049 of JADQBG010000009.1, read as the reverse complement.
GGCGGCGTGCCGATTGATAAAGGCTTCTTCCGGTCCCAAGCACCGGATGTAATGCAAACACACAAGGAGGAATGTAAGTGACGAGTATTCGAAAGATGATGGGTCGCCAGTGGCTGCCCTTCCTCATCCTCACCCTGCTGCTCGGCCTGTCCGTGTTGGCCATCGGTTGCGGTGACGATGAGAATACGACCGATACCACGGAGGCGACGGATAGCACCGAAGCTTCCGACGCAGGGGCTACGGAAACCACCGAAGCCGACACGCAAGCGGCGGCGGGTGAAGGCGGAAGCGTTCACATCGGCCTCATCCCCTGGGACGAGGACATCGCGGCCACCTACCTGTGGAAGAACATTCTAGAGAATGAGGGTTACACCGTCGAAATCACCCAACTCGACGTAGCGCCGGTCTATTCTGGGCTGGCCCGGGGCGACATGGATCTCTTCCTGGATGCCTGGCTGCCCGCGACCCACGGCGACTACTGGGCGGAGTACGGCGACCAGCTCGAAGATCTCAAGGTCTGGTACGACAACGGCCTGTTGACCCTGGCGGTGCCGGAGTACGTCGACGTCCAGACGATCGCGGACCTGCAGGGCCAAGCCGACACCTTCGGCGGACGGATCATCGGGATCGAGCCCGGTTCGGGACTCATGCGCGTGACCCGCGACGAAGCGATGCCCGGTTACGGCCTCGACGAGGAGTACACGCTGGTCGAGGGAAGCACTCCGGCCATGCTGGCGGAGCTCGAGAGAGCGACCAACAACGAGGAGCCCATCGTCGTGACCCTGTGGCACCCCCACTGGGCCTACGCCGCCTATCCCATCCGTGATCTGGAAGATCCGGAGGGCCTGATGGGCGACGCCGAAGAGATGCACGCCGTCGCGCGGCAGGGTTTCTCTGAGGACTTCCCGCAGGTGGCCGAGTGGCTTGGCAACTTCGAGATGAACGACGATCAACTCGGCACGCTCGAGGACCTGATTATCAATCAGTACGATCAGGGCCAAGAAGAGCAGGCCGTAGAGGAGTGGCTGTCCGACTCCGCGAACCAGGATCTGGTTAACGGCTGGCTCGGCAAGTAGATCCGAGCAGCTTCGTTGGACGGGCCCGAAACGCCCGCTGACCACGCACCTCGAACCCCCCGCGAAAGCGGGGGGTTTTCTATTGGGCTATACTTTCGGAGCCTACTGTCTTTTAGCGCACTCTTGGGAGGTTTCTCGAAATGCGCAGATCTCCCTGGCCTTGGATAGCTCTTACCCTCACCGTCGCCATCGTCGCGGGGCTGGCGGCCTTCACTTTCTGGCGCATCGAAACCTGGCCCGCACGTACGGCGGATCAGGTGGCTGGAGCCTTTCAGGAGGTCTTCGATTTCGAGCCGCAGGTCACCGTCGACAACAAGGTCGTCGTCCAGCAATCCTCGCCCATCACCGAATTGGCCGTCCAGGAACGCAGGGTCCAGGTCGAACGCGATTGGGAGAACCGTTGGCTGCTCTCGACCAAACGGCTGCGTGCCGAGGCTGTGTTCCTCGCCAAGGCCGGCTTCGACCTGGAGAGAACGGTTGAGGTGAGCCTCGATCGCGAGGCCGGAACCCTACAGGTGGTCTTCCCGCAGCCGGAGATACTCTCGTTGGAACAGGAGGATCTGCAGTTCGTCGATTGGGACAACGGCGTTTGGAACCGGCTGGGAGCCGAGGACACCGAGGCCGCCATTGCCGACCTACGCTCCCAAGCCCATCGAGAACTCAGCGAGCGCCGGCTTCTCCAGGAGACACAGGCAGAGGTGAACTCGAGACTGGTGCCCGCGCTCGAGGAGCGCACCGGTCTGCAGGTCTCCGTCAGCTTCGCGGGCTGAGCCCCGCCTCCAGCTCGCGGAACAGCTCGGGGGTCAGGGCCTCCGGCGAAGTGACCACCCTGGCCGCCAAACCTAGAGCCTCGTCATCCGGCGGAAAGTGCGGGTTGGGTACGGCGACCACCAACAGCCCCGCCGAATTGGCCGCCCTTATCCCGTTGGCCGAATCCTCGATCGCGGCCGAGCCTGCCGGGTCCACTTGGAGCCGCTCGCACGCCAGCAGGTAGACGTCGGGCGATGGCTTCCCCTGCTCCACTTCGTCGGAAGAGACGTAGGCGGTGAACCGATCCGCCAAGCCGGCCGCCTCGAGCACCGCCTCGATGACGCTCTTCGGAGATGACGAAGCCAGCGCGAGCGGATAGCACTTGGCCAGCCCGCGCACCGCTTCCCTGGCTCCGGGCAGCAGCGGTAGCTCGCGCCGGTAGCGCTCCTCAAGCATCCGCACCACCCCCTCGATCACCTGCTCGTTGGACAGAGCCACATCGAAGCGTTCGCGGATATGCTCCGCCCACTGCCGCGAGTTGGCTCCCATCACCGCGCGCTGATCCTCTTCCGCCCACCGGCCACCGTAGCCGGCAACGAAGTCGCGCCTCACCTCGTGCCACGTCGTCTCGGTGTCGACGATGACGCCGTCCATATCGAAGACGAGGCCCTCAAAGCGGGCACGCGGTTTACCGGTCATGGTCGGGGGGCTTCTCCTCTTCGGTGGCCTCGCGCACGTCCGTGACTTCGACGTCGAAGTGGAGCCTTTTCCCGGCCAAAGGATGGTTGCCGTCCAGAGTCACCCGATCTTCAGTCACACCCGTGATCTGCAGATACATGGCCCCTCCGGGCGTATCCGCCTGCACGGTCATTCCCGGCTCCGGCTCCATGCCTTCGGGGAACTCCGATCGCGGAACCTCAATCATTGCGTCCGGGGTACGCTCGCCGTAGGCGTCTTCCGGCTCCACCGTCACCTGGGATATGTATCCGGGCTCGGCGCCCTCCAACTCCTGCTCCAGCCCCTTGACGATGTTGCCGTAGCCATGGAGGTAGGAGAGAGGCTCGCCGCCCTTGCTGCTGTCTAACACCGTGCCCTCGGTATCGGTGAGATCGTAGTGGATCGTGACAATCGTGCCGCGCTCGGCCTTCATCTTCGCGCCTTTCTTAGACAACCTTCTTGATTAGCCCTACCCGAGGCACTGCCGGGGGAACCGATTCGCGGCGAGTCCCTCCGCGACGCAATGGGCGCCTCGTCTAGACAACGGACGCCCGGGGTAACAGAAGTGAATCCTAGAGGGAGGTTTGCCGTGAAACACGCGGTTGGAGAACGCGCGTTCCTACTGGAGAGAATGCGGTCTTGAGCAAGAAGACACTGATATCGCTGAGCATCTCCCTGGGGTTGCCTCAACTCGCGGGCGGCATCGGCGCGATCGCAACCCGGCGATCAATCCCGGAGTGGTACGAAACCCTCGAGAAGCCGTCCTGGCGCCCGCCCCGCTGGGTGTTCGGTCCGGTTTGGACCATCCTCTACGCCCTGATGGGGCTCGCCTCCTGGATGGTCTGGCGCAGCCGGCCAAAGCGCCGCGGGGTGGATTTAGCCCTAGCCATCTACTCAATCCACCTCGCAGCCAATACTATGTGGTCAGTGATCTTCTTCGGGTTCAGGAGACCGGGGGCGGCGCTGGTCGAAATCGTCCTCCTGTATCGGCTGGTGGTGGAAGTCACGGTTCGCTTCTGGCGGATCCGCCCGTTGGCCGGAATGATGTTGCTACCCTACCTCGCCTGGATCAAGTTCGCCGCGGCTCTGAACGCCGCGATTTGGTGGAAGAACCGCTGATCGAATGGAGGTGGTGAAATGATCGGCACGATCGAAAGCATCTTCCGTCAGATATCTGCAACCATGCCCGACGAGTCATTCGCCCTTCGTCTGTGGGACGGCAGCGAAAGACACTACGGTCCGGGGGCGCCCCGCTTCACCCTGACTTTCACGGACGAATCCGGCGTGCTCGATGTGGTCAGACGCGCCCAACTCGGGTTCGGCGAAGCCTACGTGCGCGGAGACCTCGACGTGGAAGGCGATTTTCAGCTCCTTCTCAGGTTCGCCTTCGAAGAACCGGTGCGGCAGATGCACCTGGGAACTCAAGACAAGCTCCGCCTGGTGCGCAGCCTGCTGCGCGACCGCAAGAACAACGTGATGCGCGCCCGCAAGAACGTGGCCCACCACTACGACCTGGGCAACGACTTCTACGAACTCTGGCTGGACCGCACCATGACCTACTCCTGCGCCTACTGGGACGAAGGCTGCGGCGAGATAGAGCAGGCGCAGGAGGCCAAATACGAGCACATCTGCCGCAAACTCGAACTCGAGCCGGGGGAGCGTCTGGTCGACATCGGCTGCGGTTGGGGGGGCATGCTGGAATATGCGGCCAAGTACCATGGGATTTCCGGCATCGGCTACACTCTTTCCCAAGAGCAGTACGAGTTCGCCCAGGATCGCTTCGCGCGCGAGGGGCTGGAAGACATGGTCGAGGTCCGGCTGCAGGATTACCGCGAAGCGCGGGGAAAGTTCGACAAGTTCGTATCCATCGGGATGTTCGAGCACGTCGGCAAGGAGTATTTCGACACCTTCTTTGCCAAGACCAGAGAGCTCCTGGTCCCCGGCGGCACCGGCGTGCTGCACACCATCGGCCGCGACCGGGAGAACGAGATCGATCCTTGGGTCAAGAAGTACATCTTCCCCGGAGGGTACCTGCCTTCGCTGGGACAGCTCGCTTCGGGCATGGGGAAAACCGAGCTGTGCGTAACCGACGTCGAGAACCTGCGTCTGCACTATGCCCGCACGCTGGATGAATGGGCCAAGCGCTTCGAGAGGCATCGAGAGCGGATCTGCCGCGAATTGGGGGAGCATTTTTACCGTATGTGGCGACTTTATCTGCATGGCTCGGCAGTGGCTTTCAAATGGGGAGAGATCCGGCTCTTCCAGATCACCTTCACCAATGGTCTCCGCCAGGACTTACCCATGACCCGCGCCCATCTCTATAACTAGGCATGGCGGATTAGGCATGGCGGATTAGGCGTGGCGGGCTAGGCGTGGCGGCTCGGCCAAGGATGGGGATCCAATAGCGATTCGCCCCCGCATCAGCGAGCAGGCGAAGAGGCTGGCCGCCCTCCAGGATTTGCAGCGTGACCTGCTGCGAACCCGTAACCCCCAGGAGGCGGCGCAGGCGGTGGTGGAGAAGCTCCGCGAGGCGGCCCCCGACCTGCGGATAAGCGTGATCCTGCTGGACGAAGTCTCGCGGACCTCGGTGGTGTTGGCCTCATCGCCGCAGGGTGGCGGATCCCTTCCGAGCGGGGTCAAGATCCCCTATCGCGTGTTCTCGCCTCCCTCCGCGCTCCACGAGGGCGACTCCCACTTCGTGGATGACCTGCAAGAGCAGGCCGAACGCAGCCTGGTCGGGGAAGCCCTGCTCCGCGACGGCATCCGCGCCTTCGCTTCCCTGCCGCTTTCGAGCGGCGAACAGCTGATCGGAATGCTCAACCTGGGCCAAAAGCTTCCCGGCTCCCTGCCTTCGGACATTCTGCAACTCGCTCAGGACTTCAGTCTGCCGCTCGCCCTCGCGCTGCGCGAGGCGGGGAGCGCCGAACGGGCGGACGAGGCGGAGAGCCGCTATCAGAGCCTCTTCGAAGGCGTGCCCGTCGGTCTATACCGTCTGGACCAGGACTGCCGTCTGGAAGCGGCCAACCTTGCCTTCGGCGCCATCCTCGGTCTCGACCTGCGCACCGCATTGGACAAGCTCGACTTCGACGGGCTCTGGGTCGATCGTCTGGCGGCCGAGCAAAACCGGGACCAGCTGCGCCGGGTGGGAGTCGTCCGTGAATTCGAAGGGCTCATGCGCCGTGCCGACGGCCGGGAGATCTGGGTGCAAACCGACGTGCGCGTCCACCGCGATCCCGACGGGTCGCTCTCCGGTTTCGAGGGCTCGCTGCAAGACGTCACCGAGCGTCGCCAGGCCCAAGAGCAACTGGTCCACGACGCCCTGCACGACGCGCTCACCGGCCTGCCCAACCGCGCCTTCTTCATGGAAAGGCTGGAACACGCGGTCCGCTTCTCCCAGCGGCAGGAGGACTACGAATTCGCGGTCCTGTTCTTGGACTTCGATCGCTTCAAGATAGTAAACGACAGCCTGGGACACTCGCTGGGCGATCAGCTGCTGATCGAAGGCGGGCATCGCTTGGCCGGCTGCTTGCGAGAAGTGGACACGCTTGCCCGTTTTGGCGGGGATGAGTTCGCAATTCTCCTGGACGGTATCAGTGGAATCCGCGACGCTTCCCACATCGCCGAGCGCATTCATTACGCCCTCGCCGCTCCCTTTTTCCTCGGCGGGCATCAGATCGTGGCCACAGCGAGCATCGGCATCGCCGTGGGAGATAACGGCCATCCCCCGCAGGACCTGTTGCGCGACGCGGACATCGCCATGTACCAGGCCAAGCAACAGGGTCCGGGCAAACACGTGATCTTCAACGCCGAAATGCATCGTCAGGCTCTCGGCCTGCTGAGCCTCGAGTCCGACCTGCGAAGGGCGGTGGAACGCAACGAGTTCGAGCTCGCCTATCAACCGATAGTCAGTCTGGCCGACGAAGAACTCCGCGGCTTCGAGGCGCTGGTTCGTTGGCGGCATCCGGAGAAGGGCGTGCTGCTCCCCGCAGATTTTCTGAGAACGGCGGAGGACACCGGGCTGATCGTGGTGCTGGGCCGGCTCGTGCTCCAGGAGGCGTGCCGTCAGCTGAGCGAGTGGCAGCGGGACTATCCCGGCTGGAAAGATCTCTCGGTCAGCGTCAACCTCTCCAGCAAGCAGTTCCATCACCCGGACCTGATAGACGATGTCTCCCGTTGTCTGGCCGAGAACGACATGGAGCCGGGCAACCTGCACCTCGAGATCACCGAGAACGTGATCGTCGAAGACCCCGCCCGGGCCATAGACACCTTCGAGAGACTCAAGGCGCTCGGCGTGTACATTCACATCGACGACTTCGGCACCGGCTATTCTTCGCTCAGCATGCTGAGCCACTTCCCCGTCGACATCTTGAAGACCGACCGCACCTTCATCGACCGCATGGGCTTCGACCAGAGCGATCTGGAGATCGTGCGGGCGGTTTTCAGCCTGGCCCGGAGCCTGGACATGGAGGTGATCGCCGAAGGCGTGGAGAACGGCGGCCAACTGAGCACCCTGAGGGAGATGGGCTGCCGCTTTGCCCAAGGATTCTTCTTCGCAAAGCCGCTGCGCCCGGCGGGCGTCGCGCAGCTGCTGAGCCGGCCCTAGCCCCCGGCGGCATCCTCGGCGGCCTCCTCGGAGGCATCCTCGGCGGCAGCGATATAGGCCTCGGCGTAGGTGGGGAACTGATACATGGAGTCCGCCAACTGCTCGGTCGTCAGCCGCGCCTTGATGGCAAGCCCGGCCACGTGAATCCACTCCGAGACCAGATTGCCGTACCCCCAGGCACCCACCAACTCGTGACTGCTCTTATCGGCCAAAAGCCATAGCCCGCCGTCGGGATCCGGTTCCACCGTCCAGGGCCGGGCAAGATGGGCGAAAGTGAGCTCGCCCACGGTGGTTTCCAGCCCCTCCTCCTCCGCCGATGCGCGCGTATGCCCGATGGCGGCCACCAGCGGATCGGTGAATACCACCCGGGGAACCGCCCGCAGGTCGGCGGCCCGGTTGCCGCCCTCAACGCTGCCCCGCGCCCCCTCATCGCTGCCCGCGAGGATGTTGGCCGCCACCACACGGGCCTGATATTTGGCCACGTGGGTCAGCATAGCCCGGCCGGTGACGTCGCCCACTCCCCAGAGTCCCGGTGCGGCCAACCCCGAATCGTCCACGCTCAGGGCCCGGCCGGCGGACAAACCGTAGTGCTCGAAACCCAGCCCCTCCACCCGGGGGCGCCGGCCGACGCCGAGAAGGAGCTCTTCGGCCCGGAGTTCGCGGCCGTCATCGAGGGTCACGACCTTCTCACCGTTCTCGGCGCGCACCCGCGTTGCCCCCGTGTCGGTGAAGACCTCGATGCCCTGGCGCTCGAAAGCCTTTGCCAGAGCCTCGCCGAGGCGGGCTTCTTCCCGAGCGAGCAGGTGGGGACTGCGTTCGATGACGGTGACCTTGGTGCCGTAACCGGCCATCATCTGCCCAAGCTCGACCGAAACCGCCCCGCCGCCTATGCAGATGAGACTCCGGGGCAATTCGTTGGCGGTGGTGGCCTCTCGATTGGTCCAGAAGCCCGCCTCGGCCAGACCTTCGATCGGCGGCACTATCGGCTGTGAGCCCGTGGCCACCACGATGTGCTCACCGCGGTAGCGCTTGCCACCCGCCTCGATCACCCCTCGTTCGACCAGGCGGCCCTCCGCTTTGACTACGGTCACGCCGTTATCTTCGTATTCGCGCACCTGTTTGCTGTCGTCTAAGTCGCGAATCATCTGGTTGCGGTACGCTGCGACCTTCGGCCAGTCGAGTTCGGGAATGCTGAGGCCGAAGCTGCGGCCGACGGCGGCGCGCAGCTCGACGGGAGTGATGAGGGTCTTGCTGGGGATGCAGGCCCAATACGCGCACTCCCCACCCACCAGTTCGCGCTCGACCAGCAGGGTCGACAAACCACCGGCCGCAGTCCTGCCGGCGACCACCTCACCGCCGGGGCCGGCACCCAGAACAATGACGTCGAATTTCTCGGGGATGGCAGTCAGCGGGGATCACCCGAAGCAGACCCGAGGCCCAGAGCGCTCACGCGGATAGGAGCCCCCTCGGCGACGGCGTCCAGTAAATCCGGATCGCGGGCAATGATTCCGAAAGGATTGCAGGCGCTGTAGGCGCGGGGCTCGCCCTCGATACTGGCCGGAGTTTCACCAAAGAAGATGCAGAAAGCGGAGCCGGGAGGCCAATAGGCCAGTTCGCCCACGGCCATTTCTTCGCGGGCGTCCACGGACTGCTCGAGCGACAGCGGTATCTCGAAGTAGACCTCTTGACCCCATCGCTTGGCTACGCCGGACAGGGGCAACGCCGACCAGATGGCGAGGGCCGTCTCGGAATCGTTGAGCGTACCCGTGGCCGAGATTTCGCCCGCCTGAATCAGTATCTGCCGCGCCAACCGGTCCCCTTCCGAATCAGCCTCCCCTGCTGCTACCGTAGGTCCCGGTTTTCCTCAGACTCGAAACCCGAGCGATGCTATCCCCCTCGTTCCGGACGCATCTGGGCGCGGGCTTCTTCCTCCAGCCCCAACAGCCGCGGCTTGAGCTCACGCAGCGAGCTGAGTACGCGGCCAACCGAGATACGGTCATTCTTCTCCGTGGCGGTTCTCAGCGTCGTTACGAGGCCCAACACACGTCCAAGCAGGCTGAGCCAGCGGGCGTGAAGTTCCGGATCCGCGGTGCACGAACTGAAGTTCCATTCGTACTCGATGTGTTCGATGAAGCGGGTCGCCGCCACCGCATTGACGAACCCCCGCCGCGACCCATCGGGCCATTCGCTGAGCCCGGCCTCGAGACGGTCGACCGCCGTGATTAGTTCCAAGCAGGCTTCGCTAATGTCGGCCGGAGTGCGGTTCCGTTCCCGTCGATGCGTCAATCGCGAACCCACCTCGAGCAGCGACGGGGCGAGCGCCGCGGAACGAACCGCCTCCGCGCCTTCGCCGAGTGGCCTGGGCCGCGAGCGCAATACCGATTTTGCTTCGTCTGCCAAAGGTTCCCCTCTAATGATAGAAAGACCCGCCCCGAAACGGGGCGAGTTGACTTCCTTGATTCTTCCCCCTCCCCGCTTTACCACACTGAAGTCTTGTAACGGAAAAGTACCAGCCGGAGCGGACAGAACGGCCATGGTCGTACGTCTCGAGGATTACCGAATTGGGCGGTGGCGGTAGGGTTAGCCCATGGTCGACGCGTTCACTGGGCTAAGTCCCATCCTGCAGGCCTTTGTCGCGGGGTTGTTCACCTGGTCCCTGACGGCGCTTGGAGCCGGTCTGGTCTTCCTGTTCGGCTCGGTGGGCCGAAGAGTCATGGACAGCATGCTGGGCTTCGCGGCCGGCGTCATGATCGCCGCGAGTTTCTGGTCACTGCTCGCCCCGTCGATCGAACTGGCCGCGGATCAGGGGGTACCTACCTGGCTGCCGCCGCTCGTGGGCTTTGTTCTGGGAGGGGCAACCCTTCTGGGAATCGACCGAGTGCTGCCCCACCTCCACCTTGGGTTCCCTCAAGCGGAGGCGGAGGGCATCCGCACGAACTGGGAGCGAAGCGTGCTCCTGGTCCTGGCGATCACGCTTCACAACATCCCTGAAGGCCTCGCCATTGGAGTCGCTTTTGGCGCGGTGGCAGCCGATCTGCCCGCCGCCAGCCAAGCCGCGGCCGTGGCGCTGGCCCTCGGCATCGGTATTCAGAACTTCCCCGAAGGAGCCGCGGTATCGATGCCGCTCCGCCGCGAAGGGTTTTCGCGAACCAGGAGCTTCTTGTACGGGCAGGCCTCAGCGGTGGTGGAGCCAATCGCCGCCGTGGCCGGTGCCGCGGCCGTGGTGTTCGCCCAGCCCCTTCTGCCCTATGCCCTGGCTTTTGCCGCCGGAGCCATGATCTTCGTGGTCGTCGAAGAGCTCATTCCCGAGTCCCAGCGGGCCGGAGGCAGCGACCTGCCGACCACCGGAGCCATCCTGGGCTTTGCGGTGATGATGGTCCTCGACGTGGGACTCGGATAGAGAAACCATTCCTCTCGAAACACGCAAGGAGCTGAACATGGCCAAGAACTTTTCTGGAGACCTAAGGGGACACCGCACCCTCATCACCGGGGCCACCGGGGGCGTGGGACCCGCCGTCGCCCGCGTCCTGGCAGAAGCCGGCAGCCAACTGGTCCTGGTTTCGCGTAGCCACGACAAGCTCGAAGATCTGGCCGCCTCGCTCGGCATGCCGGAGACCGACTGTCTGATCCACGCCTGCGATCTCAGGGACTCGGCGCAGGCAAAGGATTTGATGATTGCCATGCTCGGCTGCCCCGGACCGCTGACCGGCGTCGTCAACCTGATCGGCCACTGGGGAGCGGGCAAAGTCACGACCCTGGGCGACGAGGCCTGGCACGGCATGCTGGCCACCAATCTGCACGCCGTCTTTTACGTGCTACGCGAGGCGGTTCCCCACCTGGCCGACGGAAGTGCGATCGTGAACGTGGGCGGAGAACTCCCCATCGAGGGCCGGGGCGGACAACTCGCCTACGCGGTGGCCAAGGGCGGCGTCCTTACGCTGACAAAGAGTCTCGCGCTCGAGCTAAAACCGCGGAGCATAAGGGTGAACGCGATCCTCCCCAAGAACATCGACACCCCCGGCAACCGGGCCCTGCTTCCCGATAGCGACACCAAGCACTGGGTGCAACCCGAGGAGGTGGCGGAGCTCATCCTCTTCCTGCTGTCCGAGCAGGCGGCAAAGGTGACCGGCGCCCTGGTGCCGATCTATGGGATGGAGCAGGGCTAAGACGCGGTGGGGCCCGCGTGACGGCGAACTGAGCGGCTGTTACAATAAGCCTTCGCGCGCGCGGCCATCTGCGGGCTCATCCCCCTGGTGGCAGCGGCAGTGCGGAGAAGTGGCCGAGTTGGCTGAAGGCGCTCGCCTGCTAAGCGAGTGTAGGAGTAAAAACTCCTACCGAGGGTTCGAATCCCTCCTTCTCCGCCAGGCGCCCGTAGCTCAGTTGGATAGAGCGTTGGTCTACGAAACCAAAGGTCGCAGGTTCGAATCCTGCCGGGCGCGCTAGAGAAGCAAAACGGGGCCCCACAAGAACTCCGGCCCCGAGCAATGACAGTGGCCGGGCGCCTCGGAGGTCAGTCTAGGCGGTCAGTCCAGGTGGTCGAGTCCCGAGTCCTGTCCCTGTCCGTCAACCTTCCGGAGCATCTCCCGCGTCAGCTCCTTGTACCTGTCCGCCTCCGGGCTCGGCAGAGCCTGAGATTCGGCCAGATGGTAAAAGACAGCGGCGGCGTAGTGGCGCCCCTCGGCGGCGGCCTGCTCGGCCAGACCCTCGTATTCTCGGTCCGAGATCTCTTCCTTGCCGAGACGGGCTTTCGCCTTCTCGAACTGATGAATGATTTCTTCTTCGCGGATCTTCATCCCGGCGTCCCCCGCTCCCGGTCAATGGCCACGGCCTCAGCTCGCGCATAGAAGCATACCGGGTTGTGGCGATACGCGCTCTCGAGGGGGGCGCGATCACGGATTGGCCAGACACTGCGGGGAAGCGGGGGCCCAGACGAACTGGACCCCCTGGCCCCCTTGCCGCCTTGCGCTCGCTCGCGCGCAAGGATTCGGAGTTTACCGGCGGGCGGGCTCCAGGTCTTCGAGGGCTCGAGTCCACTCAGGGGCCTTGGGCCGCTTGCCCCGGCCGATCGTGGCCTCCTCCTGGGAATAGCTCAGGGGGTAGCCCCGACAGTAGCGGTACCAGGAGACGAACTCTGCCAACCGGTTCTGCGTCTCGCGCAGACGATCGATGACGATCCCGTTGATAGCCCCCAGGAAAGCGCCGGCCAGGGTTTCGTCTGCGTCCATGGCCGCCTGGAGCTCATCGAGGCGGAAGCCGATCAGTTCCGTTTCCTGGATGGCGATAGCCGAACAGGTAAAGGTGTGAGGCGGGGTGAGTCCCGACCAGCCCAAGAGCGCTCCGGGGCCTACTTCGTGGAGACCTACGACCTGCCCGCCGACGTCGACTTCGACGCCCGCCAGGCCCTTGGCTACCAAATAGACGCCCCAGGATTCCTCACCCTGGTGAAAGACGTACTTGCCGGGCGGGAACTTCTGCGAGAAGGCTATCTCCTCGAGCTTGTCCCGCTGCTCCGGACCGAGCTTCTCGAATGCCGGTGATAGGGTGAAATCGATCTGCGTGCTCACGAGGAGCCTCCTCTCATGTGCTCTCTTTCACATATTACACGCGGCATTTGGTCTGAGCAATAGCTATTTTATGGTCTTACCAGGGGCTCAGCCCTTATAGGGCGAGCCTTTCCCTTCCGGGATTTATCGCTTTAGCAGGCAAATCACTTTCACCACGTTGGGCAGCAACCGGTCTTAAAGCCACATCGAAGGATAAGAATTCTTTACCTTCCAAACCAGCCCGGCTGATGTTTGCTCGACAGAGCAGGCTGATTGGTCGGAGAATTTGTTGAAGGTTACTTTGCCACCCGGCTTTTCAGTTCGCGGTAGAGCTCGGGAGCGTTACGGTCCCGGGGCACGACCACCTCGATGTTGTGCGGGCACTCCCCCTCTTCGCAGGTCGGGCCAAAGTCCTCGCAGCCCTCAGGCAGATCGGTGCACTTGAGAACGGCTCCCAACATCGGCTTGGGGATCGGCGATTGGGGGCCCTCACCCATGAGGACGGCCTCGTGAAAACCAAAGAGCGCGCTCTCGGGTACCTCGATGGTACGGTCTTCGGTCCAGCCTCGGGCGACGATCACCCGGCGGTCCACTGCACCACCGGCTTCTTCTTTGGCGGCACTCTCGTTCATGGCCGCTCCTCCTTGACATCGGGCTTCCCTGTCCGCTCCCCCGTGTGAGAGCCTTTTCCCGAGTGAGCGGGGGGCCAACCGTGAGTGCCTAGTAGAGGCCGAGACCGAGGGACTGCAGAGGAACGATGAACGACGAGAAGGCGACCAATGAAGCCGATATCAAGGGGGCGGATGAGCGCTTCATGCGCATGGCCCTGGACGCCGCCCGCCAGGCCGGGGAGCGGGGGGAGGTCCCCATCGGCGCGGCCCTGGTCCGCCGCGGCGAGGTACTCGCCCTGCGCGGTAACGAGCGGGAGTTCCGGAACGACCCGACCGCGCATGCGGAGATTCTCGCCCTCCGCGACGCCTCCACGCTTTTGGGCGGGTGGCGGGTGCTCGACGCCACCCTGTATGTGACCGTGGAACCATGCCCCATGTGCGCGGGGGCGGTGCTCCTGGCCCGCCTGGACCGCCTGGTCTTTGGAACGCCCGACGCCAAGGGGGGCGCCGTGGGCTCTTTGGTCAACCTGCTCGAACTCCCAGGCTTCAACCACCGGACCGAGGTGGCGTCCGGCGTGCTGGCCGAGGAGTCCCGCGCCCTCTTGCGCGAGTTCTTCGGCGAGCGCCGTTAGCCCGGCCCCGTGTTCATCCTCGAAGAGCCCTTCGTTTCGGACTTTCTCGCCCAGACGGTGGCGGTTTCCGGCCGTCCCGTACTCGACAACGAGGTGGCTCGCTCGCGCCTCGACCTAGGCTCCGCCGAACTCCTGCCCTCGCCGGAATTTGCCCGGCGCGCCGCGCTTCCGGGAGCCCGCCTCTACACGAACTCCGAGAACTCCATCGGCTGGATCACCGAGCATCTGGGGCAGACCGATCTTCCCAGGCAAATCCACCTGCTCAAAGACAAACCGGTCTTTCGCGAACTGCTCAGTGAGATGTATCCCGACTATGCCTATCGCGAGCTCTCCCTCGAGGGCCTAGGCGACTTCGATCCGGCCACCTTTCCCAAACCGTTTGTGATCAAGCCGGCCGTGGGTTTCTTCAGCGTGGCGGTGCATGTGGTCCAGTCGGACCCAGAGTGGCCGGAGGTGACGGCGGCGTTGCGCGCCGACGTCGTGCGCTCGCGCTCTCTCTACCCGAACAAAGTACTGGGCCTCGACCGCTTCATCCTGGAGGAGGTCATCGAGGGTGAGGAATTCGCCGTCGACGCCTACTTCACCGATGAAGGCGAAGCCGTGGTGCTCAACGTCATGGCCCACCTATTCGCCTCGGGGAAAGATGTCAGCGACCGCGTCTACTACACCTCCCCCAATCTGATGGAGCGCTGGCAGGCTGAATTCGAGCGATATATGCAGCGGATCGGCCGGCTGGCCGGACTGCGCAACTTCCCCGTCCATGCGGAGCTTCGCATCGGAACCGACGGCCGGATCACCCCGGTAGAGATCAACCCCATGCGCTTTGGCGGCTGGTGCGCCGCCGACATGAGCTGGTACGCCTTTGGCTTCGACCCCTACACTATGTATCTCGAGGACGCTCGGCCGGACTGGCCCCGGCTCCTCGAGCAACGGCGGGGTCGGGCGTGCGGGTTGGTGGTCGCGGACATTCCCTCGGACGTGACGGGCAAGTCGATTGAGTCCGTGGACTACGACGCCTTCCTGGCCCGGTTCTCCCACCCCCTCGACCTGCGGCGCACGGACTTCAAGCGTCACCCGGTTTTCGCCTTCCTCTTCGTCGAGGTTCCCGAGGACGACATGTCCGAACTGCAAGAGGTGCTGCACGCCGACCTGCGGCAGTACCTCAGGGTGAGCGCCGGGCGGTAGCTCAGATGCGGAGGAGGCCGCCGGTCAACTTCTTCAGGTTGGCGGCGATAATGTCGGGAAGCTCGCTCTTTCCCCCCGCATCAGCCCACTGGAAAATCGAAGCGCGATACACCGCCACGAACACGGCTGCCAGCAGACGGACGTCCTCGGCGGCCGCGGTCTCGCCCAGACGGCGCGCAAGGAAGTGAGCCACTTCGGCCTCGAGATCGCGCATCAGACCCATGTAGGCCGAGAGCAAAGCGGGGTGATCTGAGATCAGCCGGGCCCGGATGAGTCTTCGTTCTCGATCGAGCCCGTACTCGCTTGCCAAGGAGCCCAGAATCGCCTCGAGTGATTCGACCAGTGACTCCTGACCGCCGCGCTCCTCCAGCAGCCGCCCCGCCCGCCGGATCTCCTCCCGTTCTCCGGCGAAGAGAACCTCCTCTTTGGAGGAGAAGTAGCGGAAGAAGGTTCGCGGCGAAACCATGGCCCGCTCGGCCATTTGCTCGACCGTGGTCTGCTCGAAGCCCTGCTCGGAGAACAGATCGAAGGCGACGGCCTCGATCGCCTCCCGCGTCTGAGCCTTCTTGCGCTGGCGGAGGCCTAGCTGCTTCTGCTGAGGCCTGCCTGCAATGCTTTCGCGGTGCTTTTCCATACGGGGGACGATACCACCCCTCGATCGTATATGTCAGTATATGCCAACTGGCATTCTGTGTCATACTTCCGGCTAGGCACAAAACCCAAAACCACAACGATGCGGGGAGTCATGGGAAGCAGCCTCTATAACCTCGGGAAATGGGCCGTAAGGCGACGCCGCTTGGTGGTCGCCGTTTGGATCGTAATCGTCATTGCGGCGGTAGCCAGCGGGCGAACCTGGGGCGGTGAATTCGTCGACGACTTCCGCCTGCCCGGCTCGGAATCCGAACAGGCGCGCGAACTTCTCGAAGAAGAGTTCCCCAGCCAGGCCGGAGGGTCCGCCCGGATCGTCTTCTCCGCTCCAGAAGGCCTTCAAGAACCCGCAGCCCAAGAGGCGATGGAGTCTACCCTGGACGCGATCGTGGCTCTGCCCCACGTCTCCTTCGTCGGCGATCCACTGTCGGGGCGAGGAGGAGCACTCTCCTCGACGGGAACCATCGCCTTTGCCGACGTCCGCTACGACCAGCCGCTCGCGCAACTCGGAAGCCAGGCCGTCCAGCGCCTCGAAGATGCGGCGGAGGTCGGACGTACGCAGGGCGTCCAGGTAGAGTTGGGTGGAGAGTTGCTCGGCTTTGCCCGTGAACCGCAAACCCGCGGCGCCGAGGTCGTCGGTCTGCTCGCCGCCGGTTTGATACTGGTGGTCGGGTTCGGTTCGGTAATCGCGGCGGGCCTGCCCCTAGCTCTGGCGCTTGGCGGTCTGGCAACCGGTTTGTCCCTCGTCGGGCTCGGTGCCGCCGTCTTCGACATGTCCTCCGTGGGACTGATGCTGGGCACCATGATCGGGCTGGGGGTCGGCATCGACTATGCCCTCTTTATCGTCACCCGGCACCGACGCTTCCTCCACGATGGACTCGAGGTAGCAGAAGCCGCGGGCCGGGCCACGGCCACCGCGGGCCGCGCGGTCCTTTTCGCCGGCATAACCGTGATCATCGCCATCACCGGCCTGACGGTGGCGGGGATCCCGGCCATCACCCTCATGGGCTTCAGCGCCGCCCTGGTAGTCGCGGTCATGGTGGTCGGGTCGGTTACCCTGGTCCCCGCCCTGCTGGGGGTTGCTGGGCGCCGGATCGACTGGCTGAGCCTCAGAAAATCGGCTCCCAGCGATGGTGAGGCCGGATCGGTCTGGGGACGCTGGGGACGTAAGGTGGAGTCGCGGCCCTGGGTGTCGCTCGTGGTGGGATTGGCGCTTCTGTTGGGGCTCGCCTTGCCCGCGCTCTCGCTCGACCTCGCGATGCCCGACGGCGGCCTGGAGGCCGAAGACAGCAGCCGGCGCCAAGCGTACGATCTGCTCGAAGAAGGCTTTGGCCCAGGCTTCAACGGGCCGCTGCTGCTGGTTCTCGACCTGCCCGCGGAGCCGGGCGGCGAGGTTCAGGGGAATGAGGGGGCGACGACCGCGACGACCTCCCCCACGGTGGCCGCCGCAACGCCGACGGCTGAGGGTTCCCAGGAGCTTCTCACGGCCCTCCGTGAGCGCTTGAGCCAAACCGCGAACGTCGCCCAGGTCTCGCCGCCGATGGTCAGCCCCGACGGAGCGGCAGCCGTGCTGCAACTGACCCCCGCCACCGGACCCCAGTCCGAGGAAACCGAGGCTCTGGTCCACGAGCTGCGCGGTGAGCTACTGCCCCAGGCTCTGGAAGGCACCGGCACCCAGGCGCACGTCGCCGGACAATCGGCGATGCTGATCGACTTCACCGAGCGCACGGTCGAGCGGCTTCCCTGGTTCATGCTCACCGTCATCGGACTGTCGTTTCTCCTGCTGACCATGGTCTTCCGCTCGGTCGTCATCCCGGCGACCGCCGCGGTCATGAACATCCTGTCCATCGCCGCCGCCTACGGCGTGGTCGTGGCCGTCTTCCAGTGGGGCTGGGGAGCCGAGCTCATCGGGGTTGAGCAAACGACGCCGATCATCACCTTCCTGCCCATGCTGATGTTCGCCATCCTCTTCGGGCTGTCCATGGACTACGAGGTGTTCCTGCTCTCGCGCATCCAAGAAGAGCACGACGCCGGCCACAGCAACGCGGACAGCGTGGTGCGGGGGCTGGCCGCGACAGGGAGGGTGATCACCTCGGCGGCGGCCATCATGGTGGTGGTCTTCACAGGGTTCGTCTTCGGCGACGATGTCGCCGTCAAGCAGATCGGTCTAGGTTTGGCCGTGGCCATCCTGGTAGATGCCACTCTGGTGCGGGTGTTGCTGGTGCCGTCGACCATGGTGCTGATCGGCGAGGCCAACTGGTGGACGCCGCGGTGGCTAGAGCGGATCACTCCGGGATTCGATGTGGGAGAGGGCGATGCGGACACCCACTCCGCCGACCTCCACTCGGATCACGTCCCGGGGGAAACCGGGGAGGCCGGGAAGACCGCCGGCGCGGCCGCCGGGGCCCACCACAGCGCGGTGTACCGACCGCGCCCTGAGGGCACCCTCAAAGAAAGCGAATCGTAACCCGAGGAGGAGCAGATGAAGATAGTCAAGGCAGCGGAGGCCGAGAAGAAAGACAATCCCCATGGCGTCGACGCCCGCCCGTTGCACAGCAGTGAGCACGTCCAGGTGAGCGTCCTGACCCTCGAGCCGGGGGAAGCCCTCAAGCCGCACGTCACCCCGGTGGACGCCTTCTTCTACGTCCTCGAGGGGACCGGAATCGTCGAGATCGGCGACGAGCGCGAAGGAGTCTCCAAAGACATGTTGATCGACAGCCCCGCCAAGATCCGGCACCGGCTGCTGAACGAGGGCAGCGAGACCTTCCGCTTCCTGGTGGTAAAGACACCTCGCCAGACCGACGAGACCCGGATTCTCTAGAAGCGGAGGTCGACCATGAGTGGCTTTCGGGCCTGGATGCTACGAGAGACGAAAGACGGGCCGCCCCGCCTGGAGTTCGAGCGGCTCGAGCTCGCCGACCTTCCCGAGGGTGAAGTTCTGGTCGAGGTGCACTGGTCCACGGTCAACTACAAAGACGCCCTGGCGGTCACCGGCAAGGGCAAGATCGCCCGACGCTTCCCCATGGTGCCCGGCATCGACCTTGCCGGCGTGGTCCGGGAATCAGCCTCGCCGGAATATGCGGTCGGCGATGAGGTGCTCCTCACCGGTTGGGGTATCGGCGAGACGCACTGGGGCGGCTACGCCGAGTTCGCGCGGGTGAAGGCCGATTGGCTGCTACCGGTTCCTCCGAACCTGGGGATGCGCGGCGCCATGGCCGTGGGAACCGCCGGCTTCACCGCGGCTCAGGCGGTGAGGGCGCTGCAAAAGGCGGATGTGGCACCGGGCGACCGGCCGGTGATCGTGACCGGGGCGAGCGGCGGGGTGGGGAGCATCGCCGTGCTGCTGCTGGCGCGAGAGGGTTACTCGGTGACCGCCCTCACCGGCCGCCCCGAGAACGCGGACTACCTGCGCCGCCTGGGGGCGACGGACATCCTTCCCCGGGAGGAGCTGCAGGGCCCGGGGCGTCCCTTGGAATCGGAACGCTGGGCCGGCGCCGTCGACGCCGTCGGGGGAGAGATCCTCGCCCGGATCCTGGCCCAGACCGCCCACTGGGGAGCGGTGGCCGCCTGCGGCCTGGCGGGCGACAGCAACCTCCCCACCACGGTGATGCCCTTCATCCTGCGCGGCGTCAGCCTGTTGGGTATCCACTCGGTGCGCGCCTCGGACGCGGTGCGCCGCGACGCCTGGGACCTGCTGTCGAGGAACCTCACCCCGGAGATCCTGGAGGAGATGACGTCGGAAGCCGGCCTGGAGGACATCCCGCGGGTGGCCGAGGAAGTGCTGGCCGGCCGGGTCCGGGGTAGAACGGTAGTGGACGTCAAGCGGTAAAGATTCCAAGCGTCGGAGTACGAAAATGATCAGCCAAGAAATAGACGAATTCATCGATCGACCGATCGAGACGGTCTTCAGCCGGATCGCGGATATTTCCAGCTACGCCTCCTGGATGCCGCGAACCGGTATTTTCATCAAGAGCGAGCCGACCACTCCGGGCCCAGTGAAGCGCTCGTCCGTCTACTGGGACAAGGGTCGCTTCGGGACCTTCCAGGGTTCGGTCGAAGAGTTCGACGCACCCCGTAAGATCACCTATTTCGAGACCTTGAAGTGGCTGGGTAAACCGGTCTGGGACGCGAGGCTCGAGTACTCGCTCGAGCAGAAGAACGGCGGCACCACAGTCCATCACCGCGCCCAAGGGACGGGCCGGGGAGCGATGCGTTTGATGGAGCCAATGATGTCGCTCATTTCCCGAGGGGAGCGCAGGAGGACGTTGACCGGGCTGAGGAAGTCCTTCGAGCGCGAGAGCTAGGCCTAAGCCGGCGGAATCGC
The DNA here is from genome assembly GCA_016278725.1 of Actinomycetota bacterium. Classification (GTDB taxonomy): domain Bacteria; phylum Actinomycetota; class Thermoleophilia; order RBG-16-64-13; family RBG-16-64-13; genus Soudan-30. The sequence continues at coordinate 236,960 of JADQBG010000009.1, read as the reverse complement.
TAGGTGTGGGCGCGCCTATGCCTACGCCGGGTCGACGATTTCGGCTGCTCACATCCCCCGGCTAATCCTGCAGTTTCAGCCGGTAGCCCACCCCTATCTCGGTCACGAGATAGCGAGGGCGCGCAGGGTCCGGTTCGATCTTGTGCCGTAGGTGGCTGATGTTGACACGCAGGAGTTGGCTGTCGGACCCGTATCCGGTCCCCCAGACCTCACCCACCAGTTGACGATGCGTCAGCACTTTGCCCCCATGCCGAGCAAGGGAGACCAGTAGGTCGTACTCCGTGGGCGTGAGCGACACCTCCCTCCCCTCGACCGTCACCAGGCGCCGACCGAGGTCTATGCGCAGGCCGCCGGTCTCGAACACCGGCTCCGAGCTGGCGTCAATACTACGGCGCAGCACCAGTCTGATGCGGGCCATGAGCTCCGCGATGCCAAAGGGTTTGGTCAGGTAGTCGTCTGCCCCGGCATCAAGCAGAGCGACCTTGCTGGGCTCTTCGTCGCGCACGGTTAGCACTATGACCGGCGTGGAGGAGCGCGCGCGCAGACGAGTCAGCACGAGCTCGCCACTCATGTCCGGCAGGCCGAGGTCGAGAATGATGACATCGGGGCGGTGCGCGACCACTGAACGCAGACCCTCGGCTCCCGTTGCCGCCTGGTAAACGGTGTGACCCATCTCCCCGAGCGCATGCCTAAGAAATCGCCGGATCGATACTTCGTCGTCCACAACCAAGATGCGCAGACCGTCCACGTCCTAGCTCACCTCGCCCCTGGGCGATGGCTCAGTGGACGATCCGGCGGAGCCAACCTCCGGCCGAATCTGGGTAGGCAGCGCAATGGAGATCACGGTGCCGCCTCCGGCTCTCCTTTCGGCCCGAACCAGCCCTCCGTGGGCTTCCACGATCCCCTTCGTGATCGAAAGGCCGAGTCCCAGGCCTCCCCGGTGCCCGTCGATGGACTCCTCGTGGTCTGACTGCTCCGATGCCACCGCTCGCACCGGGGATTCGAGCCGATGGAACTTCTCGAAGACCCTGCCGAGTTCCTCCTCCGGGATGCCAACACCGCGGTCGGCAATCGTCATGACCACCCCTCCGGGGGAGGTACGGGCCTCGATGTCGACCGGTGAGCCCGGCGGGGAGTACCGGATCGCGTTGTCCAGCACATTGACGAGCGCGTGGACCAGCAGTACAGGGTCAACGGGCAGCAGGGGCAGATTCGGGGCAAGGTCGAGGCACACGTTTCTATCCCTGAGTCGGTCCTCCAACAGCGCCAGGGTTGAGCCGACGAGTTCCTCGACCTCAACCTCTTCTCTGCGCAACCGGATTCCTGTCTCCAGCCGACTCATGTCCAGGAGCGTGCCGACTATGCGATTCAGCCGCTCGGCCTCCCCCCATGCAGCTTCGACGAGTTCGTCCCAGCCACTGCTACGCGCTTCGGCAGGCAGCCACAGCGCCCGCGGAGCTCTTGCCTCGTCCCCAGACGGCTGTTCGACCTGGGCGCGCCTTAGAGTGTCCAGGGTCCCAAGGATCGAGACGAGCGGCGTGCGCAGCTCATGGGAAATGGAGTTCAGGACCGCCGAGCGGAGCTCCTCGCCCGCTTGGACCACCTCCAGTTCATTGGCTGCCTCGACCAACTGGGCCCGTTCTAGGGCCAGCGCGGTCAACGCAGCAGCCGCTTCCGTTACGCGCGGTGATGCGCTCGACGGATCGCCGTCGTTTCTGACAGCGCGAACGCCGAGTATGCCCACCGTGTCGCGGGGGGTCAGGAGCGGCAGGTAGAGCAGCTGCGCCCCGGGTAGCGTGTCCGTTCCTGGCCCGGCGGGTAGGCCGTGGTCGGCGACCCACTGGGCCACCGCCTGCTCGCTCGACTCGAGATCGGCCGAGCCGGGAGCGGGCCGGAGTTGGTCCCCGTCTTTGAGAAGCACAACGACTTGCTCGCCGAGGTACCGGTAAAGCCGGGTCTGCACCGCCTGCGCGATCTCTGCCACTCCCACCGCCGCTGTAAGTTCACGGCTCAGCTCGTAGAGCTCAGCGGTCTCCCTCTCGCGCCGCTGCGCGCCCTGGGCGAACTCGCCTTGCCGCGCCGCGAGGGTGCTCACCACAAGGCCGACGATGAAGAGGCCCGCGAACGTTAGGATGTAGTGCGTGTCGGATACCGCGAAAGTGAAGCGCGGCGGCACCAGGAAGAAATCGAAGGTCAGCACACCCAGGGCGGCGGCCAGCAGGGCCGGGCCCCGCCCGAGGTACACGCCGACCAGGATGACGGCGGCCATGTAGATCATAACGACGTTCGCCGGCTCCACGAGCAAGGTGAGCGGCCAGCCGATGAGCGTGGCGAGTGCGATCGCCAGGACCGCCGGCAGGTACGTCCTAGCGGCGGCTTTCGGGCGAGCGGGGGGGCGTGGGGGAAGAAAACGGCTCTCCTCGCCGCTGTTTACGACGTAGACGTCTATGGGTCCGCTCTTGCGGATCAGGTCGTCCACCGGCGAGGGTCTGAGCACCTCCTTCCAGCGATGGCGATGCGGCTTCCCCGCCACTATACGAGTGACGTTCTGTCGTCGTGCATACTCGGTAATCGTGTCCGCTACCGACTGGCCGGAGAGGGTCACGACCCGGCCGCCCAGACGCCGGGCGATGGCCAAGTTGTGCTCCGCACGACCCCTCTCTTCAGCGTCGGCGCCGCCAACCTCCACGTAGACAGCCAGCCACTCGGCTCGAAGCTCGTCGGCCAAGCGTTTAGTCGTGCGGACCAGACGTGCGCTCAGCGGACTTGGTCCGACGCTCACCAGCAGACGTTCGCCCGCCGGCCAGGGGCCTGCGATCGCGCGACTCTGCATGTAGGACAGCATCCGAGCATCGACCTGTTGAGCCGCCCTTCTGAGCGCCAGCTCTCGCAGGGCCGATAGGTTGCCGGGACGGAAGAAGCGCTCGACGGCACGCGCCGCCTGCTCGGGAACGTAGACCTTGCCCTCTTCGAGTCGTTGGAGAAGCTCGTCCGGCGGGAGGTCTACGAGTTCGAACTCGGTGTGCTCGTCGATCAGAAGATCGGGGACAGTCTCATGCATGCGAACGCCGGTGATCTGCGCCACGACGTCGTTGTAGCTCTCCAGATGCTGGACGTTGAGGGTCGTGTAGACGTCGATGCCCGCGTCGAGCAACTCCTCGACATCCTGATAGCGCTTGGGATGGCGGGAGCCGGGCACGTTCGTGTGTGCCAGCTCATCGACAAGAGCGAGGCGCGGGGCCCGCTTCAGCACCGCGTCGAGATCGAGCTCCGTAAGAACGGTGCCACGGTACTCCTGGGTGCGGCGGGGGACGATTTCCAGGCCGTCCAGGAGGCGATCGGTGTCCGCCCGGCCGTGGGTCTCGACCAGCCCCACGACCACGTCGACCCCCTGAGCCGATCGCTCGTGGGCAGCTCCCAGCATCGCGTAGGTCTTGCCCACGCCTGCTACGTAGCCCAGGAAGATCGTGAGGCGCCCCCGGCCCGCCTGCCGGTCCTCGCTTGCGACCTGCTCCAGGAGCTCATCGGGATCCGGGCGTCGTCGGTCCACTTCGATTACCGTCCCAGTGCATCTAGAGCCAGGTTCAACTCCAGAACCCTGACCCGGGGTCGTCCTAGGACACCTAGGCTTCTTCCACTAGTGTATCGCCGCACGAGAGCTTGGACCGTGGAGTGATCCAGACCCCGGGCTCTGGCCACGCGATCCACCTGCCAGGCCGCGGCCGCGGGACTGATGTCCGGATCCAACCCACTGCCCGAGGAGGTGACAAGATCGACAGGGACCACAGTCCGGTTTGCGGGATCGGCCGCCAAGAGGGCACGTACCGCACGGCTGACCTCGCTCACCAATGCCGGATTCGTGGGACCGAGATTACTGCCGCCCGATGCCGTCGCGTTGTAGGGGAAATCCGCCGTCGCGGAAGGCCGGCCCCAGAAGTAACGCGGGTCGCTAAAGCTCTGCCCGAGGAGTCTGGAGCCGACCAAGGTGCCGTTGCGGTAGATGAGGCTGCCGTGGGCCTTGTCCGGAAACGCGACCTGTGCGATCCCGGTGACCAGGAGGGGATAGAGGACGCCGGTCAGCAGACTGAGCGCCAGAAATCCGACGAGCGCTGCGCGCAGCAGCGATTTGGGGTTCGGTCCAACGGCACTCTGCCCCGGGGAGTCGGCGCCGGGAGTCCGCCCGACATCTGTGTCCGTCGGCTGCAAGGATGCGTGGAGGTGGTCGTTCACTCCGTTCTCCTTCCTACGCCAAGTGGAGAGCGACGAGGAGCAGATCGATCAGCTTGATACCGATGAATGGGGCAACGAGTCCACCGACCCCGTAGATCAGCAGGTTGTCCCGCAACAACCGTGCGGCGCCTACCGGACGGTAGGGGACGCCGCGCAGGGCCACGGGGACCAACGCAATGATGATGAGCGCGTTGAAGATGACGGCCGACAGGATGGCGCTTTGGGGCGTGGCCAGCCGCATGATATTGAGCGCGTTGAGCTGGGGGTAGACTGCCACAAAGGCGGCAGGAACGATGGCGAAGTACTTGGAAACGTCGTTCGCCAGACTGAACGTCGTGAGCGACCCCCGGGTGATGAGAAGCTGCTTGCCGATCTCGACGATCTCAATGAGCTTGGTGGGGTTCGAGTCCAGGTCGACCATGTTCGCCGCCTCTCGTGCAGGCTGCGTGCCCGTGTTCATGGCGACGGCGACGTCGGCCTGGGCCAGCGCGGGAGCGTCGTTCGTCCCATCGCCGGTCATCGCCACCATGCGCCCCCCGCTCTGCTGCTCTCGAATGAGCTTGAGCTTGGCCTCGGGGGTGGCCTCCGCCAGGAAGTCGTCCACGCCGGCCTCGGCCGCAATCGCAGCGGCGGTCAACGGGTTGTCCCCGGTGATCATGATGGTGGTGATCCCCATCTTGCGTAGGTGGATGAAGCGGTCGTGCAATCCGCCCTTGACGATGTCCTTGAGGTAGATAGCTCCCAACGCTCTGTCGTCTGCGGCGACCACCAACGGAGTCCCGCCCGCCCGGGCTATCTCTTCCACTTCGGCGCGGAGGGCATCGGGGACCGAACCCCCGGCGCCGGCCACCAGGTTGTAGATCGCATCCGGGGCGCCCTTCCGCACCATCCTCCCCTCCAGGTCCACCCCGCTCATGCGCGTCTGCGCCGTGAAGGGGATGAATCGGGCGGTCTGCTCCTCTTCGGATTGAGGTGTTCCAGTCCCGACGGGGCGCCCGCGGAGACCGAACCGCTCCTTCGCCAGTTCCACGATGCTCCGTCCCTCGGGCGTCTCATCCGCAAGCGACGCAAGCTGCGCCGCCTCCGCTAGGGACTCTACCTCGACACCAGGAGCGGGCAGGAAGTCGACCGCCTGGCGGTCGCCCAGGGTGATCGTGCCGGTCTTGTCCAGCAGCAGCACGTCCACATCACCGGCCGCCTCCACCGCCCGGCCGGACATGGCGATGACGTTGCGCCGGATCAACCGTTCCATGCCCGCGATGCCGATGGCGGGAAGCAGTCCTCCGATGGTGGTGGGGATCAGGCAGACCAGAAGAGCGACGAGGACGGTGACCGACACCGGCTTACCTTGGCCACTCGTCAGAACGCTGTAGGTGGAGAACGGCAGCAGGGTCGACACCACCACCAGGAAGACCAGGGTGAAGGCCGCAAGCAGGATGGTCAGCGCGATCTCGTTTGGCGTCTTCTGTCGCCTGGCCCCCTCTACCAGCCCGATCATTCGGTCGAGGAATCCCTCGCCCGGGTCGGTCGTGACACGGACCACCAGCCAGTCCGAGAGGATGCGCGTACCTCCGGTGACCGCGCTACGGTCGCCGCCCGACTCGCGGATGACGGGTGCGCTCTCTCCGGTCACGGCGCTCTCGTCCACCAGAGCCACGCCGGCCACCACCTCGCCGTCGGCGGGGATGAGGTCTCCGCTCTCCACCAGGAAGAGGTCGCGTTTGCACAGTGACGTCGAAGCGACGAGTTCGTAGTCGATCTTGTGGCTGACGCCCCATTCCTCCGCCGTCCCCTTGAGCCGCTTGGCCTGGGTCTCCTTCCGGGTCTTGCGCAGGGCTTCGGCTCGGGCCTTGCCCCTGCCCTCTGCCAGAGCCTGGGAGAAGTTCGCGAAGAGTACGGTGAGCCACAGCCAGAAGGTGACGGCCCCGATGAAACCAATCGGAGCCTCGCCGGAACCGAGCAGGGCCTGCACGAAGAGGACTGTCGTGAGAACCGCCCCGACCTCGACCACGAACATGACGGGGTTGCGTGCGGTGGCCCGAGGGTCGAGGTAGAGGAACGAGTCGAAGACGGCTCGGCGATACATGGCCGCGCGGTTCACGTGGTCCGGGCGGAGCTGTTCCATCGTGGTTGGGGCTACTCCCATGTCCGTGATCCCTAATGCAGCATGAGCTGCTCGACGATGGGTCCCAGAGCCAGCACCGGGAAGAAGCTCAGCGCGCCGACGATTACCACCACGGCCATCAGCCAGCCGACAAAGAGCGGTCCATGCGTGGGCAGGGTGCCGGCCGACGACGGCGCCTTCTTCTTAGCGGCGAGTGAACCTGCGATGGCGAGCACCGGGATGGCCAGCCAATACCTCCCCACCAGCATTGCGATGCCCAGGGCGGTGTTGTAGAAGGGCGTATTCGCGCCCAGCCCGGCAAAGGCACTCCCGTTGTTGTTGCTCGCCGACGTGAAAGCGTAGAGGATCTCGCTAAAGCCATGCGCTCCGGGATTGAGAACGGCGTCCCGGGGGCCGAGGAAGGCTACAGCCACGGCGGTGCCGATAAGGACGGCCATCGGGGGAATGAGGGCCACGAGCGAAGCCATCTTCATCTCGTAAGACTCCACCTTCTTGCCCAGGTACTCGGGAGTCCGGCCAACCATGAGACCGGCTACGAATACTGCGACGATGACGAAGGCCAGCATGCCGTAGAGTCCAGAGCCCACGCCTCCGAAAACCACCTCTCCGAGCCCCATGAGGAGCATCGCTCCCATGCCTGCCAAGGGCATGAGTGAGTCGTGCATGCCGGAGACCGAACCATTGGATGCGGCGGTGGTCGCGGCGGCCCAGGCCGCCGACGAGGCCGCCCCGAATCGAACCTCCTTGCCTTCCATGTTTCCTCCGGACTGATTGGGCGAGGCGGCTTGGGTGACGCCGATGGGCGTGAGGCTGGGATTGGGCCGGGTGTCGGCCCATACATTCAGGCTCAACACGGCCACGAACAACGCCGTCATGGCGATCAAGATCGCCCATCCCTGGCGGGTGTCGCCGACCATGCGTCCGAACGTGTAGGTCAGCGCCGCCGCGATCAACAGGATGGACACCAGTTCGACCATATTGCTCACCGGAGTTGGATTCTCGAAGGGATGGGACGAGTTGGCGCCGAAGAAGCCCCCTCCGTTCGTTCCCAGCTGCTTTATGGCCACCTGTGAGGCGGCCGGCCCTGCGGGAATCGTCTGCTGAGCCACCTGCTCGCCTTGGGCATTCACCGTCGACTGGACCAGGGTGGCAGTGCGGTAGGAGCCGAACGATTGCACCGCCCCCTGAGACACGAGCACCACGGCGACGGCGAGCGACAGAGGGAGGAGCACGTAGAGCACACCCCGAGTCAGGTCCACCCAGAAGTTGCCTATCGTGCGGCTCGTGTGCCGAGCCAGAGCGCGCGCGAAGGCGACGAGCACGGCCATTCCGCTAGCCGCGGAGAGGAAGTTTTGGACCGTCAGACCCAGCATCTGGGCGAGGTAGCCCAGGGTGGACTCGCCGCTGTAACTCTGCCAGTTCGTGTTGGTCGTGAAGCTCACCGCGGTGTTGAAGGCGAGGTCTGGGGGCACGCCACCGCGGGCCTGGGGGTTCAGAGGAAGGAGGCGCTGCAGGCGGAGCAGAGCGTAAACGGTCAGGAGGCCAATTAAGTTAACGACAAGGAAAGCGAGGGCGTAGGTCTTCCAACCCATCTCCTGGTCTGGACTGGTGCCCATAACCCGGTAGAGACGGGATTCGACGGGCCCGAGCGCCCGCCCCAACCGGGTCGGCTGCCCTTGGTACACGCGTGCGATGTAGCCGCCGAGAGGCTTGACCAGGAGCAGTACCAGTCCCAGGAAGATGAGGATCTCGAGGATGTCTAGGCCGCTCACCCGAACCACTCTGGCTTCAGCAGGGCGATGACCAAATAGACGAACAGGAAGATGGCGATGATGGCGGCCACCCAGACCATGGTGTTCTCACCGATCCTTCAGCCGGTCGAAGAGCACTACCAGCCCCCAACTGGTGAGACCGAACAGCAGGATGAGGGCGATGAATGCGAAATCAGCCACTGGTGCGTCCCTTCATCGTCAAGTCGCTCAACTCCATCGTGACACCAATGGAGTGAAGAGTGTGCGAGGAAGCGGCGCGCGGCCGTTAAAGCGGCATCAAGATCAGTAAAGAGCGGCGCACGATGGGTCTACTCCTGGCCAACCCCGTGGTCCCTCGCACCTCCTTCCTTCAGATACTGGTGGGTCTCGGCTTCGGCGGGGAACGACCCGCTCGACAACGGGATGGGCTGGAGCCATGCCGCCATGCTCGTCCATCTGTGGCGCTGACCGGCGCTTCCTTCGTGCTCTTCGAGCGACGGGACATCCGGTAGCGGGATTGAGCCTAAAGCCGGGCTTGGCCCATAGCGCGCTCACGAACGTGGATGCTTGCACGGCCATCCGGTATCATCGGGAGTCGCCCCGCCGCAGTCCTACCCAGGGCCCCGACCGGCGCGGTGCCGCGGAGAGGTGGCAGAGCGGTTGAATGCGGCGGTCTCGAAAACCGTTGGTCCGGCTTGACCGGGCCCGGGGGTTCGAATCCCCCCCTCTCCGCCTTTTGCAGGGGTTTTGTGGGGACGAGCGGGTCAGCGGAATCGCTTGACGCCGATTTTCGTAGCCATAGCCGTAGCCCGGCGGGTACTGCCCCGCAGCGTCCAGCAACGGAAAGTCACCCGCCTCGAGCCTCCGCCCGACCGCTTGACCCATGTTGAAGCCGGGTTTAGAGCACGCGGGCAGGCCACCCCAAGGCCATGGACAAAAGCGGGCAACGAAGGGACCCGACGACAGCGCACGACAGCGCACGACAGCGCGCAGGGCTTCCACGAACCTAGGGGCTGGTCTGGGCGGCGGGCTCGTCGCCTGCAGCCAGGACCTCTGCGCGAACAAGCCCCTCGCGCAAGTCACGAAGGTCGAGTGTTGGCAGCACGAAGGCGCTCCAACGCCCTCGGCTGGTCAGCGTCCACACGTGCTCCCGCACCGCCGAGTAGAGAAGGCCACCGCCATTCACAAGCACGAGTGCGGCCGCGTGGTCTTCGTCAGCGCTCAGATCCAGGAAGTCGAAATAGCCCTCAATCTCAACCTCCATGAGATATGGAGGCTCTACGCCCTCGTCTGATTCATGCAAGGCTACGGACAGTCCGACCTTCCACTTCTCCCTTTCCGTATTGCCATGGGCCAGGTCGGTCACGCGCAGCGTAATGGCACCGGCCTGCGGGTTAGCAGTATCGTAGCCATCGACTGCCCGGAGGGTCAGAGCGTTAATGACGTACTTTCTAAGCTGCAGGGGGGAAAGCTGCATCTGGCTCCTTTGCCAGGTCCGGGGAGACGTTGTATTCAGGCTCGGGAGCTGCGCTCTGGGCGGTCGACGGCACCGTCATCGTTGACTCAATCGGCTTGCTCGCGGCCTCACGGTAGGGCACGTAAGAGGTGATCTCATCGAACCAGTGGGTGACGCTATGCCGCGGAGCAAGGTGTAGACGTAACTCGCTACCGAGCGCCAGGGCGAGCTTTGTCATCGAAGCAATTGTGAAGTTAGCCCGACTGTTCAGTGCTTTCGTTACGTAGGCCTGACTCGACCCGATTCTCCTTGCAAGTTCCGCTCGGGACACCTGCTGCTCGTCCATGAGTCTTGCAAGCTCATCCGTGAAATCGAGTACCGCCCGATCGGCCCAGTAGGCCGGGTCTCTCTCGAGTTCCTCGTAGAGCTCAGAGAAACTCCTAGTTTGCCGTTCGCTCATACCCGCTCCTGCCCTAGTCCACTATCTCGATTTCGTCTGGGGAACCGGCCGCTAGCAACCGCTCGCGTAGCTCCTCAGAGCGCTGGATTTGCCGACGTAGTTCCGATGCCTTGGTCTTCTCGTGCACCTCCGCGCACACGATCATCATCCGCCCGTAGTAGAACCAGAACACCCGCAAAGCCCCCGCTTTGAGCTCGTAGAGGTTCTTAGATCCCTTGAGCGGCCGACACTGTTGCTTGTTGCGCGTTAGGACCGGCTGCTCGGCGACTCGGCTGATCCTTGCGAGCATCGCGCGGGCGTCCGCGTCGCCCCGCTCGACACCTTCGCCCAAGACCTCCAGAACCTGACAAGTCCCGTCATCCTCCTCGATCGCCACTACTCGCCAAGCGCTTTCCGCGATTCGCCGCAGCTTCATATTAACCTACAGGTTATAGGTGTCAAGGTCAGCCCGAGTTCGGACCAGCAGGGGTGAGGCTGGCACGATGGCGGTTTGTGATGAGACACGGGAATAGCGACTCAGTAATACATCCGAATGTACTCATACGCCCGATCGAAGAGCTCCTGCTCCTGATGGAGTTTGTACTTAAAGAGCGTACTTCGTAGGGCCTTCTTGACCTCACGCTCGCCGGCGTGGGTGTCCTGCCAGCCGTCGAAGCGAACCACCCGTACGATCTCGTCGATGTCACTGACCACTCGCTCCACAAGGACAGGAGTCTCCGGGTTCTTGGCCTCTTCGAAAAGCTCGGTCAGCGCTGCCTTACCCCGCTCCTCCTGCTCGATGGGCGGTGTCGTCTGTTCCGCGTGGAGTACGTCGCGGGCAAGCTCAAGAAGCTCCTTCAGGAATTCGACGCTTGTGAGTAGACCCTGTTCATGGCGCGCCTTCAGCGCCTCCAGGCGTTCTCCTAAGCCGCGGAATACCGGGTCGTTCCCATGGCCTCGCAGCCTCCGGGCGAGCTTGATCTCGACCTCTTTCGCCTTGCGCCCCGGGTCCGGCGTCGTCAGCACCGCCTCGAGGAGCTCCGCGTCCAGCACGAGGGTCTGTAGGTCGTCGCGAACGGCGTCCACGTGCACGTGCTCGTGGATCAGGTCGATGGTCTTCGGCCCGAGCCGATGCCAGAGGAGCTTCCCGGTGCCGCTTGAGGGCTTTACCGACTCGTAGACCTGGGTGAGCCACCGGTAATCGGTCTCGTACTGGCCTAAAGCGGTGTCCGGGGAGATAGCCTCCCAGAGCCGGCTCAGATAGCTGTAGTGCTCGGCGAAGGCGTCTCGGACGTCGTTGTTGGGCAAGCACTGCTGAGCAAGTATCAGCCCCTCGTAGCCGCCTATCGACCGATCGACGCCAGGGAAGAAGACTAAGCAATTCTCCATTGCGCCGGGGAACTTCTCGATCAGCTCAGCGATGTTGGTCACCACCCGCGTGATGCCCTCCTCGTCGAACTGGATAGCCTGAGCTACGTCGTCGAAGATGCCTAGGTAATCGACGATGAGGCCGTGGGTCTTGTCGTCCCCATACGGCCGGTTCGTGCGACAGATTGCCTGCAGCAGCGTGTGGTCACGCAGCGGCTTATCCAGATACATGGTCTGAAGGATCGGCGCATCAAAGCCGGTGAGGAGCTTGGCGGTAACGATCAGCACCTTGAGCGGATCGGCCGGGTCGCGAAAGCGGTCCAGCAGCTTCTCTTCGGCTTCTCGGTCGCGCCGATATGGTGCGAAGTGCTCCTCGCCGCTGCTCACGGTCATGACGATGTCGGACGTCTCCGGAGGCAGGAACTCATCCAGCACCTGTTTGTATAGGAGGCAGCTCTCTCGGTCAAAGGTGACCACCTGTGCACCGAACCCGTTGGGGGCAACCTTCTCCTGGTAGTGGGCGGCAATGTCGGCGCAGATGGCACGAATGCGCTCGGGTGACTTCACGAGCACAGCCATCTTGGCCGCCGTCTTTGCCAGCAGGTCACGGTCGAGATCGCTCAGATTGCCCGTCAGCTCCTTGAAGGCTTCGTCGATGGCCGCTTGGTCGATGTGGAGCTCAAGCAGCCGGGGCTCGAAGTGAAGCGGCATGGTCGCTCCATCCCGCACGGACTCCTCGAAGCCGTAGCGGCTCAGATAGCCCCCCTTATCCTCCTCCGCTCCAAAGGCGTAGAAGGTGTTGCGGTCGGTCCGGTTAATGGGCGTGCCGGTGAGCCCAAAAAGGAAAGCGTTCGGGAGCCCTTCGCGCATCTTGCGACCCAGGTCCCCCTCTTGCGTCCGGTGTGCCTCGTCCACGAGAGCAATGATGTTGGAACGGTCGTTCAGAACTCCGTCGGCCTCACCGAACTTGAAGATGGTGGTGATAATGATCTTGCGTACGTCCTGGGAGAGCAGCTCCGCGAGCGCTGCGCGGCTGTCGGCCTTCACCAGGTTGGGGGTGTCGGAGGCGTAGAAGGTGCTGGAGATCTGAGTGTCCAGGTCGATGCGGTCGACCACGATCACGACGGTTGGATTCCTTAAGGCAGGGTGCAGACGGAGCTTCCGGGCGGCAAAGAGCATGAGCAGGGACTTGCCTGAGCCCTGGAAGTGCCAGATGAGCCCCTTCTTCGGGTGCCCGGCCACCACGCGCTCCACGATCTTGTTGGTGCCCTCATACTGCTGGTAGCGGGCGATGATCTTGGTGCGGCAATTCTTCTGGTCGGTAGCGTAGGCGGTGAAGTTCGCAAGCAGATCGAGAACGACACCCGGTCGGAGCATGGAAGCGACGGCCTCCTCGATCCGGTGCAGGGCCGGCGCCCCTTCATTGGCATCGACCCACCACGGCCCCCACATGTCCACGGGAAGCCCAATGGAGCCGTAACGAAACTCCTTGCCCTCGGTGGCCACGGAAAACAGGTTCGGGACGAAGAGCTCGGGGACGTTGTGCTCGTAGTCGTCATGCACTTGAAGCGCCGCATCGAGCCAGCTCTGGCTCGCACGCACCGGCGTCTTCGCCTCGATCACCACGAGCGGGATGCCATTTACGAGCAGCACCAGGTCGGCGCGCTTTTCAGAAGCTCCGGCGCGCACCGTGTACTGGGTGGTGACGACATACTCGTTCTGCTCGAGGTCGGCGAAGTCAATGAGGCGAATGGTGACATGTTCCCCGCGCTCGCCGAAGGGCATAGACCGCTCGCCCGTCAGCCAGGCGGCGAACTCCTCGTTGGCCTTGACGAGACCGTCCGTGCGAACAGCCAAGATGATGGCACGCAATCTGTGTAGGACATCTTCGGCGCGGTCGGGTTCAGCGGCGATCTCCGGGTTCAGGCGAATGAGCGCCTCGCGCAGGTGGTCCTCAACCAAAACCTCATGCAACTGACGTGGCAGGTCCTGCGGCGCGAGGAAATGCCAGCCGAGACCGGAGATCTGGCCGGAGCGCCGGGCGAGGCCGGGGCCGATTGCGGTGTGGTGGGTGATACCACCGCAGAGTCGGTCTCGGATGAAAGCTTCGACGGTGTTGGCCTCGTTGAAATTCATTCGATGACACCTGAAAGGAGGCATGCCAAACACGCCTGCCGCAGCACCTTGGCTGAGGTCTCCTCCGACAAACAATGCGTATAGGCCCGGTAGACTTCGTCGATGGTGGTCGTAATGGCCCGCTGCTCTGGGAGTGGCGGAACCGGAATAACACTCTCCCGAAAATCCACGAGATGTATATGTTTCAGTGCTGATCCAGCGCTTTTCATCGCAAGACGTCTCTTGAAGAGCGTAGAGTCGAAGTAGTAGCGCAGAAACCAAGGGTCCAGCAAATCTAGATCAGGTTTCAGCAAAGCTACAGAGACGAAGATACTGAATTCGGCATCGGTCTCAACGACTCTGGCCACGCCGAGAGTACCATCCTTGGACACCAGGACGTCGCCCTTCTGCGGATTAGCTCTCTTGGAAAACCTGGCGTGATCCTGCCGAGAAACAAATCTAACATCCGAAAAGTCAATACCCGGGCCCCTATTGAGGTTTTCAATAGTAACGAACGGTATGCCGCTCGTTACGTAGTCGGGTCTCTTGTGCACACCATCTACGATTGTCGAACAGACAGAAGCAAGCGGCTGGAGGTGCCAATCCCGTGGCAGATCCCCTATTTCCGTCCTCACCCATGATCCGGCATTCGACTCACCAATCAACCCGCCGGCAAACGCCCGGTCGATGGCGGCCTGCTGCAGTGTGGCGGCCGACGCAGATAATCGGCGCGCCGCCTGGCCCTGCCCTTCCGCGGCGTGAAGCACCTCTGCAATTCGCGTTTGCTCATCTAGAGGCGGCAGGTCAAACTCGTAGCTCGCGAGACTCTTCCAGTTCGTACGAGGCGAGAGTGAGCCCGCGGACGTGCCAACTGCATGTTCGAAGAACCCGTCAGTCTGACAAATGAACGGTAGCAACTCGGGCAGGAGCTTTGAGTCGCTCGGTTCGAAGACGTAAATGTCGCCCGAGCAGACACCGTCGAAGTCGGCGACGGCCAACTTGCGCTGGTATGCCCGCCGCTTCCCGAAGAGTACCTGTCCGGCCCGGAAGACATTGGTGAACGTAGTTCCATCCGCGACGTCCCCCCAGCGGCAAATCTTGAGGTCCCCCGGTTCGAGGTGCGCAAGTCCTACGTAGCGGTCGAACCCGTCCGCCGCGGGATCGCTTGACCTTTCTCGGCTCCGTCGGACGACGTCTCCAAAAGCAACCCGGTCCCACCCCGGTTTCAGCCTCGCGTCACTCATCTTCGCCGGCCTTGGCGAGGACCCCATCCAGCATATCCACCAGCGCGTCCATCTGCAGCCAGAACTCCCGCCCGCCGGCATCAAAGGCTGTCCACGCCGTCTTCAGATCCCGTGCGCCCCCGTCCTGCGCGCCCTTCAAGGGCCTGACGTACCGGGGGATCGACAAGTTACCGCCCTTCTCGAGCACCTCGGCCGTGGTCACAACCGCGGCGAAACCGGGTTCGTCGGCGAAGGTCTGGTAGGCACCGAGGATCCGCGCCTGATGCTCCTGTTTCAGGAAACTCTGCGCCCGCTCGCGCGCTACCTCGTGAACCGCGTCGATGAAGAGAATCTTCTGCCGGCGGTCGGCCGGCTTCTGGGTACGGCAAACCACGACGCAGGCTTCCATCGGCGAGTTGTAGAAAAGGTTGGGTCCCAACCCGAGGACGCATTCGAGCAGGTCCGATTCCACCAGCCGGCGCCGCATCTCCGCCTCCTCGTTCCGGAAGAGCACCCCATGCGGGAAGAGGATGGCGCAGCGGCCGGTCTTCGGGTCGAGGCTCCTAAGGATGTGCTGGAAGAAGGCGTAATCGGCGCGGCCCTGAGGCGGCGTACCGAGGAAGTTGCGCCCCCAGGGGTCGCTCTGCCAGGCCTCGCGGTTCCACTTCTTGATCGAGTAGGGTGGATTCGCGAGCACCACGTCAAAAGTACGCAGGCGGTCGTGCTCGATGAAGGCGGGATCGGTCAATGTGTTGCCGGCGACGATCTCAAAATCCTCGACTCCGTGCAGCACCAGGTTCATTCTGGCGATGGCCGCCGTGGTGTGGATGAGTTCCTGGCCGTAAAGACCCAGGGTGCGAGCATCACCGCCTCTGCGTTTCACCTCAGCCAGACAGGAGATCAGCATTCCGCCTGTCCCCACGGTAGGGTCGTAGATATTCTCGCCCGCCTGGGGCTCCAACATCTGCGCCATCAGGTGGACAAGGGTGCGATTAGTGTAGAACTCCTGGGCGGTGTGCCCGCTGTCGTCGGCGAACTGCTTGATGAGGTACTCATAGCCGTTGCCTAGCTCATCCTCGGGCACCGCGGCAAGGCTGAGCTCGTGCCGCGAGAAGTGCTCGATGAGGTTCCTCAGCGTCTCGTCGGGGAGTTGCGCCTTGTCGGTCCAAGCGGCGCTTCCGAAGATGCCGGACAGACGGTCGGGGTTGGCGGCCTCGATGGCGCGGAATGCCTCCACCAAGGCACGGCCCACATCGCGAACGGCCGTGCGCACGTCCGACCAGTGGGCACCCGCCGGGATGACGAAGCGATCATCCGCCGTGGAGCGCGCGTAGGCCTCGTCGCCGGTATCTTCCAGAGCTTCTCGGTAGTCTTCGTCCCAAACGTCGCTCAGACGCTTGAAAAAGAGCAGCGGGAACACATACTGCTTGTAGTCGCCGGCGTCGACCAGCCCCCGCAGCAGGTTGGCTGCCCCCCAGAGGTAGGACTCAAGCTCCCGCTGGCTGAGATGCTTGGGGCCCATCAGGAGAGCCAACCCCCCTCTTCTAGCACCTGGCGCAGATGCTCCTCCGCCTCGCGGGCCGCGGCCAGGGCCTCTTTGAACTCGGCGACGGCCAGGGGAAGCGGCGGGATCTCCTCGTCGATCGGTGGGAGCACGTACCGGGAGATGTTGAGCGTCCAGTCCTCTGCCTCGATCTCTTCGAGGGCGACCACCTTGGCCCGGTCCTCGACGCCGGCGAACGCCCGCACCCACTCCACGATCTGCTCGGCGTGCTCCCGCTCCAGGAAGTTCTGCGCCCTGCCCTTCCGGTACAGGCTGGAAGCATCCACCACCAGGACCTTGCGCCGGCGCTCGGGCGGCTTGGTCCGGCGGAGTACCATGACAGCTGGGGCGAGACCGGTGCCGTAGAAGACGTTGGGAGCAAGACCGATCACCGCCTCCACCAGGTCCTCCTTGAGAAGCGCGGTGCGGATGCGGCCCTCCGCAGCCTTGCGGAAGAGGGCGCCCTGGGGAAGGACGACCGCCATGCGCCCGGTGCGCGCGGCCATGGAAGCCACCATGTGCTGGACCCAGGCGTAGTCACCGTAGCTCTCGGGCGGGAGGCCGAACGCGGCGCGGCCCCAGGGGTCGTTCTCCCACACCTCGCGCCCCCATTCTTTGAGGGAGAAGGGCGGGTTCGCGACAACACAGTCGAACGTGGCCAGCCCTCCCGTGCTTGAGTCCGTGAAGGCGGGACTTCGAAGCGTATCCTCCCGCACGATCTGGAAGTCCTCGATGCCGTGGAGCACCAGGTTCATGCGGGCGATGGAGGAGGTGGTGAGGTTCTTCTCTTGGCCGTAGATACGCCCGAAGAAGGTGCGGGGATCGCCGCCTGAGCGCTCAATATGCTCTATCGCCCCCAGCAACATGCCTCCGGTGCCGCATGCCGGGTCGTAGATGGCATCGCCCTCTTGGGGGTCAAGGATATCCACCATCATCCGGACCACGCTCCGCGGAGTGTAAAACTCGCCCGCCTTCTTGCGCTTGGAGACGTCGGCGAACTTCCCAATCAGGTATTCATAAGCGTCTCCCAGGACGTCGGAGCTGGCTGCCTGATTACCCAGGTTCACGCGGGAAAGCCCCTCGATGAGGTCCTTCAGAATCTCGTCGGTGAGTACCTGGCGGTTGCCCCAGTCAGCGGCGCCGAATACGCGGTACAGGGTGTCAGGATTGGCCCGCTCGATCTCCCGCATCGCTCGGGAGAGCGCGGTGCCAATAGCGGCCGGGGTCTCCCGCACATCGCGCCAGTGACAGCCATCAGGCACCACGAATCGGTGCACCTCAGGGAAGTCGACCGGGTCAGCGTCCCCGTAGAGCTCCGCGGCCTCGGCGGTCTCCTCGTCCCACACGTCGCTTATCCGCTTGAAGAAGAGCAGCGGGAGGATGTAGGCCTTCCAGTCGGTGCGGTCGACCGCGCTGCCGCGCAAGATTTCGGCGCAGTTCCAGAGATGCGACTTGAGTTGCTGCAAGCTTACGGACATTGGTGGAGTTTCCCCGCAGTGAGTCGTCAAGGTACGTCGGCCCACTACCTTACTACTTCGTCCGGACAGAAAGGGCGCACACAGCTTGTCCTAAGCAGCCGCACGCGACGCACGGTGCGCCGTCAGCCCCTCGCAGTCGATCAACCGATCCGAACGCCTCATTGGAGGAGGCTCACCAGCATCGATGCGATTCCTGTGACCACTGCTGCCACGGAGACGTAGAGAACGAGGTTCACCCTCCCGGCAAGCTCGAGCGCCCTGTCATTGGCCTGCTTGACGCCAAGATCTGTGTCTGCCGCCAGCTTCTCCAGAGACTCGAGCCTTGGCTCGATCGAGCCGACCCGCTCATCGGCTTGCCTGACGTCACGCTCGATCTTCTCGGCCCGGTTTCCCACCGATTCCAGTCGCGATTCGATCGAAGACAGGGTGGCACCGTGGGCCTCCACCTGCGCCACGATCTCGGGTCCTCCCACCGACGCCACCACTTGGACAGACTCGAGTGCCGCGCTCCCTACTTCCGCCACTGCTGACGTGAGGGCCTTGGTGGCGTCAGCGGCCTCAGTCAGATTAGTAGCCGCGGCGTCGTATCGAGCTGTTTCCTCATCGAGCTGAGTCAGACTCGTCGCGAGTCGTCGGGCCGCGTCTTCGGCATCCAGATAGCGCTGGGTCTTGCCGTCCTCTGTGTTGACATCGGTCTCGGGCATACGGACTCCTATCCGTTAAGGGTGACGGTCTGACGGTCGTCTAGCATGTCCACGGTCTCGTTAAGCAGCGCCCACGGCGCCAGGTGAAGCGAGTCGAACCCGCAGTCAGCGATGAGGAAACGGACCTGGTCTCGATCCACCCCGCGCTCCAGGAAGGTGCGCTCGATCAACTCGGCCAGGTCCTCATCCTTCCTGCTCACGTAGCGTAGGGCTGAGGCCACTCCTCGAGTCACCAGTTCCGGAGGAAGGCCGTACGCTCCGCGAGCGTTCTCGAGATATGCCCCGAAGTTCTGGGTTACCGTGAGCTCGTCCGTGTCGCGGGCGAGCGCCTCAGTAAGCGCCCGAAGAAGCAGGAGGCCGGGATGATCGGGGTAGGTTTCGAGTGCCCGAGCGACAGGCCCTCTGAGTCGGACTGCTTCGTTCGGACTCACCACCTCCTCCATCAGCCCATCGACCATCCCGATGCCTGCCCGCTCATCGTCGAGCATCTCCTCGAGGGCTTCGGAGAACTCAGTCTGCTCCAGGTAGTCGAGGATTCGGCGGCGGAGCGCCTCGCCGTCACCGGCACGACACGCGGAGAGCATCTCGTTGATTGCCCTCCGCTGTCCTAGCTCGATGATGTCGTACACGAAGGCGATGTAGAGCTGGAGCAACTGGATCACGAACTCGTTCCAGTCGGCCGAGAGGGCCTCGGCCTTCCTCCTCTCCTCCACGGCTCTCGGCCGCTGGTAGCGGGCCACATAGTCGCAGTAAGCTCTATTATCGTTGCACCAAAAGAATTCGAGGCTACGAACCGCAGAACGAAAGGTCCCGCAGGCCGCTTGATGGAGCGTGGAATGGTGCGAGGTGTGACTGACGCCGTGGAGCGAGTCCTGAAGCAGAACTAATGAATTCCCCCAGCCCTCGATGCGGGTGGGCCGGCGTGAGGTCGGAAGCGTTCCATCTTAGAGATCTGAGCAAGGACTCGGCTATTCGACTGGAACCTTCGACGCCTACTCCGTGGGGCGCAGCACTCAGGAAAAGCCAACGGCCCACATCGACGAATTGGCCGGGAGCGGCGTCGGCTACGGAAAGCGAAGGGAGAAACGGCAAGACCTCCCAAGATAGACGAAGGTAGCGTCCCGGAGTATGTCCCGACCTATCAGCGCTTGATATTCCCGCCCACCAAGAGTAGCAGTGAAGACCGTCAATTCGGTTTCATAGACGGGGAGCAGTTCCTCTTCGCTGAGAATAGCCAGGTGCACCAAGTACTGCCTTTTTTCGGTCGCCCGGCCAGCGCCCACCCCACGTATGAGCCCGCTTCCCACGGGATGTAGTCCGAGCCTCTCGGGAATGCCTTCCTGAAGTAACGACAACTCGGCGCCGGTATCGATCACGGCCTTGAAGGGCAAGCCCGCAGCTTGGACTTTCGGTGAGGAGCGAAGGGCTGCGGGCGGAGACACGAGGATGTCCACAACTGGCCCAACCGCAGCCAGGCCGTGATCCTCGCGATGGACTCGAGGCAATTACTCGACCAGGCCGAAAGACACCATCTCGTGGATTCGCCTAGCGCGGCAAACCTGTCGAACGAGGAATGGAACGTTACCCAGTTGGGCGTAGCCAGCTTCAATAGCCTGCATCTGCGAGTCGAAGACACCGAGGACCGAAGAGTCGTGCACGAGAGCCCACTTGCCCCGCGCGGTAGCCATCAGGTGGGAGTGTTCTTGCTTGAAGGTCCGAATCTCTTCACTGAGGGTTTCCGGCATGACTTGCACTGGCCCCCCTCCTCTCTTTTGCTTCTCCGTTCCCACGGTTTACTTCACCATACAATCTACTATCGCGTCAACCGACAGTTTCCTTGATCCCCAATAGATGACGAAAGGACACGTCGCGCCGGCCGCCGACCGGGCAAAAGAATAGACCCCAGGGGAATCGGCGGATACCTCCAATCGCCTCAAGATCCCACGCCGGCGAAGAGCCTTGCCTCAGAACGACAAAAAGGGGCGGGCGGGCCCGAAGGTCCGCCCGCCACAGAAGTCGGAAGGGATCTCTAGGTTTCGCATCAATAGGTCAGGGTGGCTCCCCTTGCGGTCGAAGGCGCGTTCAGAGGCTAACTCCGCACTTTGTTGTCCCTAGAAAGCGGGCGTTGGGGGAACCTTTCGAACTTTCCAGCGCCTTTCGAAGGCTGATCGGGCACCTCCGCCCAAGCCCTCCCATCGATCGACGACGGCCTCTCTCTTTCGGCTGATCAATCCTGCAAGACGAAAGCCACCAGCAGCCAGGAGGTAATCAACGGAAGCACGAGGACGACCGCAGCCGAGATGTACCATTTCCTGCGAGCAAAAAGGATTGCGAACACCGGGTGGAGGCCAAAGGTTACATAGGCGGCGTTCAGCGTTCCAACCTGAAGATTAAGACTGTGAAGCCAAAGATGGCATCAACCCCACGTTGCGACTTACGGGCAACCGCGGAACGAGCAAGACCAGTAACAGCAGCATGTTCACGCAGAGGGGAGAAGTGACCGAGTTATGGACCACATCGCGATAGACCGCGAACTGTGCGCGCGAGACGGCATCTGCATGGCTGAGTGCCCAGCGCGCATCATCAAGGAGGACGGCGAAGGCTATCCGCTGCTGGCAGCAGCGGATGTCGGAGCGTGCATATCGTGCGGCCACTGCCTCGCCGTCTGCCCACATGGGGCTCTGACGCTCGAGGGCGTCGCGCCGGGCGAATGTCCGCCCGTCTACACCGGGCCGGCCCCCGGACCCGGGGCCGTCGCCGGATTGGTGACCGGTCGGCGCTCGGTGCGCAGCTACCGCAAAGAGCCGGTGCCGCGGGACACCATCGCAGACCTGCTCGACCTGGCCCGCTGGGCTCCCACCGCCAGCAATAAGCAGCCGGTCCATTGGACCGTAATCGACGGGCGGGACAAGGTGCGCACGGCCGCCTCTCTGGTCGCCGACTGGTTCCGCGGCGAGTTCGGGATAAACGCCCTCGTGGCTGCCTGGGACAAGGGCCAGGACCCGATCCTGCGCGGAGCTCCGCACCTCCTCGTGGCCCACGCTGCGGCGGAGGGCTTCCGTCCGGCTGCAGACTGCGTCATCGCCTTGACCACGGTGGAACTGGCGGCGCATGGCATGGGACTCGGTGCTTGCTGGGCCGGTTACTTCATGGCGGCGGCCGGTGCCCACGAACCGGTGAAGGAGCTGCTGGATTTGCCGGAGGGCCACCAGACCTACGGTGCCCTCATGCTCGGGTCGCCGCTCTACCACTACCGGCGGGTGCCTCCCCGGGAACCGGCGCGGATCGCCTGGCGCTCGTAGCCGTTTGAGGCACAACCATCGTCTGCGATGACCGGATCGACGACGCCGAACTCCCGCATGGAACGCGCGAGGGTGTCCAGCTGCTGCTCTGAGATCTTGCGGGGGTTATAGGGGCGGGATCGAGGTGCTCCAAGGGGACGAGCTCGATGGTGGGCAAGGGAGACCTCCGGGTGCAGGTGCGGGGTTGGTTTCATCTCAGCCAGGGAGTTGAGGATAGACAGTCGTTCTTCGCTCTCCACCCGAGGTGGGTTACCTCGCCGTGTTCTCACGACACCATGAGACTACCTTGCCAGTGTGAAGCATCTGTAAGGGTCGGCTACCGGTTTTGGGCACCGTGCAGGTGCGCGCGAACCAGCCAAACAAAGCGCGTTTTCTAAGCCATCTATTATCAGCACCGGTACTTACACAATCTTGATACACGCTTCACTAGGACTGAAGGAAGGCTCGCGATGATGGAACCGATGTAGGCGCCGGGTGTTCCTCGGCGCCGAGGTAACGTTAAAGGAGACGAACATGGCAGAGCAAGCATTCCAACTGCGCGGTATCGACGGTGCGACCCGACTTCCAGTCCGAGTGGAACTCCGCCTGATCACTGATGAGAAAGTAGAGCAGCTGATGCCGGAGACCTTCTCGACTCCCCGCGGTTTCCTCAGCCGTGCGGACGCCATCACCGCTCAAACGTGTACCGGCGCGGCGGCAACCGACACCGCCTGTCGCCAGGCCTTTGACCGGTCTTTCCGGGCACCCCGAGGGTTTCTGGGAGCCTAGGAAACGCCGCACCCGTTGAGCCGACCTCCTTCCCGCCACTCGAAGGGAGTCGCGCTTCACCCGCTGGTACTTTCAGGGTAACTCCCTCTTAACCCAGCGAATACTTTTGGGCTCCGGCTCCTGATCCTAGGCTATGAAGGGGGAAAGTGGGCCGGAGTCTATTCCGTCATACGGCAGACGACGTCGGGCTTTAGGAGGAATGGGAGCAGCGAAAGCACGGCGCTGCTTTCGATATACAGAATGACGAAAGAAGGCGGCGAACCCGAAGGCCCGCCGCGGTGACTGGTAAGGATCTGTATCCTCTTCCTGCGAGCGTGACATCACCGAGGATCTGGGCGTTCCACCTCGGTCAGAGCCCCAGTATCAGCTTGCGCTCCGAAGGCCCCGGATCTGCCCTCCTCTTCAACCTCTCCCTGACCGACGCCACCGAGCAGATAGGGAAAATAGAGGCGCCACAAAACCGTCCTATTCGCACACACCGCCTGAGCCAAAGCAGCTGCCGGGTGATGCCATTGACGAGCTCTGGGGGGTGCAGGCAGCTGGGGAGGAATGCAGCCGCGTCGGGCGCCAACGCGCCCAGTCCGCGCGAGCCTACGCTGGCCGAAAGTTCTCTGTGGCTTTTTGTGTTTCCCAGATGTAAGATGTTTCCCAGTTGGGAAACGTAGCGTCTAGAGGAAACAGTGGAAGAAGGCCGGCCTGACAGAGAGCGCCTCCAAGCGGCCCTAGAGCAGCTATTTCCTCGTAGCGCCGTCGACGTCCGCCAATGCGAGGCGGCTGGAGCAGGGCGGCCTGACTGCGAGGCGTGGGTGAGCCTTGGCAATGAGAATCTCAACCTCCTTGTCGAGTTCAAGAAGTTAGGCAGCGAGGCGAGACTGAAAGAGGCTGCGGAGCTTATCCTCCGGCGCCAAGACGAGGATCGCAGCCGCATCTGGATCCTCGCTTCCCCATTCCTCAGCCCGGCTCGGCAGGAGCTTCTGCGCGAGAGCGGGGTGCCCTTCTTCGATTTCGCCGGTAACGCCTGGATAGTCTCCGATGCCGTTCACATTGATCGCCGCGGCTTCCCGAATCCTTTCTCAGAGCGCCGACGCGCGCGAAGTCCGTTCTCGGACAAAGCTTCGCTCGTGCTTCGCGCCCTAATTGCTTCGGGGCCGGGACGAGGTGTGCGCGCCATCGCCGAGCAAGTAGGCCTGAGCCCCGGCTACGTGTCCAAGGTAGTGCAGGAACTTGAGGAGCGCCGCTACGTCGCCCGGTGCGAGGAAGGCCTCGCACTGCAGAACACACGGGAGCTCTTGCAGGACTGGGTGAGTGCCTACCGCAAGCACTGGATCGAGAGAAGAGCTTACTTCGTGCCGGTGGCCCATGCGCGGGCGATTATCGACGCAATGCGCGAAGCCTCGCTCGGGGAGGAGTATGCCCTCACCCTGCAGGCCGGAGCCAGTCTGGTCGCGCCCTACGCCGACTTCGACGTCGTCGACGTCTACGTGAAGAACACGGAGGCAGCAGTGATGCTGGCAAGCCAACTCGAGGCCCGCGAGGTTGAGCGGGGTGCCAACCTTCGCTTGAGCGTGCCCTACTACCGCGTCTCCGCGTTCTTCGACAGGCGGGAGGCGGCTGGTCTTCCGGTCGTTTCGGACGTGCAGCTCTACCTCGACCTCTATGACTATCCCTTGCGGGGTCGGGAACAAGCGGAGCACATCCTCGAGCGCCGCTTGATGCCAAAGCTCGAGGCAGCTGAGCGCGAGTAGATGGCTCTCGATGCAACACTGCTCATTGCTCTGGAGACCCTCCGACCCTACTTAGACGACATAGTCATCGCCGGCGGCTGGGTGCCGTACCTCTATGCTGCGCACCTGCCGCCCTCGGAGGAGGCCGTTGCGCTCAAGACGCGGGACCTCGACCTCGCCGTGCCGCGAGAGATCCCTGAGCGTGACAAGACGATCGACCAACTTCTGGACGACGCGAACTTCACCTGCGAGTTTCGCTCGTTGGGGCATCCGCCAGTGACCGTCTACTTGGCAACGCACGCCGGTGACGAGGTTGAGATTGAGTTCATTACGACCGCCCGAGGCGCCGACATCGGCGTCCGTAAGGTGCAAGACGGGCTGACCGCCCAAGAGCTTCGCTACGTTGACCTGCTGCTCGAGCACACCTGGTCCTTGCGGCTCGATGCTCTGACCGCCGGCGAGATCGAAGGGCGGGTACGGGTGCCGACGCCAGCAGCCTTCATCTTGCAGAAAGCCCTTTCACGGATGAGGCGCACCGACTCATCCAAGAAGGAGAAGGACCTCTACTACATCTTCTACGTGATGGACGGGTTCCGCACTTGGCACGAGTGGATCGGGGAGGAGTTCAAGTCCATGGCCGCGGCGAGACGCTCTTGGTTCAGGAGGGCATTCCAGGATCTCGAAGCCGCGTATCGGACACCGGACTCCTCAGGTATCGACTCACTGCTGCATCAACGGCCCGGCACGGCGTACCTGGGACTCGACGGAGACCAATTCCGTCAGTACGCCTGGTCAGTCATGCAGACGCTCCTGAAGATGATGAACATCGCTCTCGCGGCCACTGATGCTTAGCAGCTCGTGCTGTTCATCGTCATCATCTTGATCGTTTTCGGACGCCGCGCGATAGTCGCGAGCGAAGAAATCCACTGCGCTTCGTGTGCTCAAGCAGGCTGCTACAGTACGATGAGAAACCTTCCGGCCCGGGAGACCGCGTGCTGACTCGCAGGATAATCCTCATCTTGGTTGCTCTCCTCATCTTTGTCGTCCTCGCAGGCTGCAGCTCAGGCGGCGAGACGGCTGCGAGCACCTCTCCTACGACCGGCACGCCCTCGCCTCCCGAGACGGCCCAGGAGCTGCTCGACCGCGCCATCGCCTGGGTCGAGTCCCAGCCAAGAAAGGCTGACCTCGGGGGGCTATCAACTCCCTACTATCGGGCCTACGGGGAAGGCGGGCTCCCCGTTCTCCTCCACATAGAGACCCTAGATCAGCCCTACCCCGGGCCTGTTCTCTTCGACGGCGAGACGTACTACCTCCAGGTTCTCCAGCAGGGTCACGAACTTGAAGGTCAGTGGGTATCGGTTCCGGGCGAACTCCTGGAGAGCGAAGCGGGCCGGCGCGAACTCGGGGATCTCATCGATTCCATCACGTGGTTTTGGATCCTCGATCCTCTGACCGGCCTTCGGGCAGGAAGAGCTCAGGGTGATCTAGGCCCGGCAGATGACGGCGAGATCTGGACCATAAAGGCGAAACTCGACTCCGGCCTTCTCGCCCGGGCCATCCCCGGTGAATGGCAAGAACGTGAATTCAACCGAGTCGACGACTGGACGATTGACTTGCGAGCGACCACGGACGGGGCCATAGAGAGCATGACCCTAAATGTCCAGCTGGAGGGCCGGGCATCGCTCCCCTGGTCGTGGTCGTCGGAGCCGCAGGGCCCGAAGGCGCCCGAGAACGCCCTACCACTTCAGGAGGTCGAACAGAGCCTGCGGTGAGCTGTCCCCTCGGGGTGCATCAGCTGCTAGCGGCTAAGCCCAAAGCCCACCCGCCCTCCCCTCGACTGGATGCTGTCCGGCACGAGAGCTAATGTCCACCTCACGGCACCGAACGAATGTCGACGAGCTTCTAGGGTCTCGCTGACAGGTGGCCACTGGCGACGGGCCACACGACGCTCCATCACCACGAGAAACACTGCTACGTTCAGCATGAGGAGACTAACGACGCCTTGACATACGAAAGCCATTGGCGTACGCTTTGCCGTACGGTACGAATTGGAGGTATGGGAATGACCACGCTCAGCGTTACCGAAGCGCGGAAGCAGCTCTACAAGCTCATCGACGATGTGACGGAGTCCCACGAGCCGGTGCAGATAACCGGCAAGCGGGGCAATGCGGTCCTCGTCGGCGAGGACGATTGGCGCGCGGTGCAGGAAACCCTGCATTTGGTCTCCATCCCCGGCATGCGGGAGTCCATTCTGGAAGGCATGGAGACGCCGGTCGAACAGCTCGAAGACCAGCTCGATTGGTGAGCTGGCGCCTCGTCTACACGAAAGCCGCCCAGAAAGACGCCAGGAAGCTCGCCGCGGCGGGCCTCAAGCCGAAAGCGCAGGCTCTCCTCGATCTCCTCGAACAAGACCCCTATAGGACCCCGCCCCCGTTCGAGAAGCTCGTGGGCGATCTGACAGGAGCCTACACTCGGCGCATCAACATCCAGCACCGTCTGGTCTACCACTTACTGGACGAGGAACGGGTCGTGAAGGTACTCCGGATGTGGAGCCACTACGAGTAAGGCTTTCGGGCCGGGCTAATCGAGATCAGACTTAGGACGGATATGGTATACGGAGGCCTATACATAGCTCAATACAACGAGTAGTATAGTTATGTACAGTCTCATGCGAAGGGGAGAGACCATGCCGAGTACCGCGATGCAGGTGCGGCTGCCCGAATGGGCCAAGGAGTTCTTAGACGAGCGGGCGGCGCGCCGGAATACCACCAAGACGGCGGTCGTGCTCGAGGCAATCAGGTGCCTGCGGTCCCAGGAGCTCGCCCAGCTGATGCGCGAGGGCTACGAAGAGATGGCTTCGACCCACAAGAGTCTGGCGGAAGAGGATCTTGCCGGCACCACAGACAGCCTGCCTGACTGGTAATGGCAAACCGTCCCCACCGAGGTGAGGTTTACTGGGTCAACTTTGACCCCGCAGTAGGTGCCGAGCCGAACAAGGTCAGACCTGCAGTTATTGTCCAGAATGACGTGGGCAATCTCCACGGAGCCACCACCATAGTCGCGGCCATCACCTCTCAGCCTCCCAAGAAGAAGTACCCCTTCATGGTCGCCCTGCCACCGGACCAACTCCCCAAACCCTCGTGGGTGGATTGCGCTCAGTTGCGTGTCGTGGCGCTCGAGCGCCTGTCGAGCACCCCTGTGGCCATCTGCTCAACTGAGACTATGCAAGAGATCGACGAAGCCCTAAAGAACTCGCTCGAGTTATCGTGAGGGCCCCGCGCCTTTTGCGGACATTCGCGATCTTGAGGTCCGACGAAGCGCGCGAACCTACCGTCTCGCGAGATCGGCTGTTGCTCTGGGTCGGGGGCTCCATAGTCGTCCTTAGCTCATCCGGCGCCGGCGTAGCAATAGCCGCGTCCCTTCCTGGCCCGGACATCGTCGCAGAGCGCTGGGTGCCCAATTGGGCTGCCCTGGCCACCTTCGCCTCCCCTCTCTTTGCTTTCGCCGGGCTGGCTCTCTTGCTCGCGATTGGAGGGGGTCGTCGGTCAGCTCCGCTTCAGCTTACCTTGGCCCTCGGCGCTGGACTTGTGGCAAATTGCGCAGTCGTTGCTCTGAGCGGCGCGGTGGTATGGGCCGGGAAGGAGCCGGGGCTCGGGGGGGCAATGGTCTCCTGGCAGCGCGTGTTCGACGTCGGCTTAATCAAAGCGCTCTTCGCCTTGTGGGTTCTGAGTTGGCTAGGCTTCCTCGGTGCTCTTTTCTTGCGGACTCGAGTAGCTGGAGGAAGATCACTCGCGCTGGGGATGCTGGCCCTCTTCATGGCAGGCATACTCATACCGTCCTCGGTTGTGTCGGCAGGCGCATCGGCGTACGTCATTGAGTCAGCCGCGCGCAACGGTGAAGGATTAGCCTGGGTCGCCTTGCTACCCATTGTTGCACTTCTGCTGGTTGCCAACGTCGCAGGCGGGGTCGTTGGCCGGCTCATATGGAATCGGGCGCTCGTCGGGGGCTTGGCCGGTTTGCTGATCGCCCTCTTGGTTCTCGTCGTGGTGGCTCTCGCTGGGATCTTGTTTGGTCAGGCGGAGCCCGTCGAGGCCAGAACCGCGGCCGGCCCCGCACCGCTCACGGCTGCCACCTCCGCCCGGAAGGAAAGACATGAGCTGCAGGCCAGCTTAGCGGGTTCCGACGACTGCGCACTGCCTTCTTGGGGAGTTGACGTCAGCGACCGCCGGAGCACGGCGCTGACGTCGTTGGCGGTCACCTAAGGCGCCGGCAAGAGCGTGAATCCCTCATCCTGGAAATGCCGGTCGAAGGCGAACGCGGTGCCGATGGCGAGTTCACGCATGAGTTCAAACCCGACCCAGTCGACGAGACTGACCCGTGAGCGGTTGGCGGCCCGCATGGCCGCCACTCCTCGCCCGTGCAGATCCTCATCGACCCAGGCAACGTCCAGTGCGGGCACAAACTCAGCCAGGAACCGGCGGGCGGGTTCGAGGCCTAGTCGGCTCTGCAGCAAGGCCGCCGTCTCGAGGACGACGTAGCTGCTCGTCACCAGCAACACGTCGCCCTCCAGCATGGCGTGCAGCAGCGGGCCGGCGGTGTCGTGATGGGAGTCGGACGCAACCAGAGCGGCGAAAAGACCCGAGGTGTCTGCATACACCTCCCCCGGCAGGTCAACCATCGCGGTCGGTATCCCGCTCACCGTGAGGATCGATCCGCGCCAAGTACTCGTCGTGGCGCTCGGAGATCTCCCCGGAACCGCCTTCGAAGGTGCCGATCACGCCCTGTGCCCGTCGTCGAATCGCGCGACGGTCGGAAGGGGGACGGGATCCGAGAAAGGCATCGAGTGACTCGCGGATGATGGCGGAACGGGACACGCCCCGCCTGTCGGCCAACCGCTTCAGGGCCCGGTCCTGAACGTCGGAGAGCTGTATCTGCCGTCTGATCATGGTGCTTACTGCCATCATACCATCATGATGGCGATTGGCACTGGAAGAAGGTGCCGGATACATGTCGAAGAATTCAGTATTTTTCGACATATCCTGGTAACATGTACGCATCGTGTACGTGTCGCCCAAACATGTCGAGAGTAGGGGAAATCATCGACAGATGACCGCCTTAGTCCCAAACCAGCCGTATAACCTACTCCCCGCCCTTCCACCGTCTGTTGAACTGGAAACGAAGGCGGTGCTTAAGTTGTGCATCGAGGCGCGGACGGCTCTGGCAGAACTGAAGCAGGTCGGCCGGACGATCCCCGACGTAGCCGTTCTGATCAACACCATCCCGCTCTTGGAGGCGCAGGCCAGCTCCGAGATCGAGAACATCGTTACGACCCGTGATCGTCTCTTTCGATATGCGCAAACGCTCGACGAGAAAGCAGATCCAGCAACGAAGGAAGCTCATCGGTACCGCACTGCCTTACAGCGCGGATTCCAGGAGCTGGAAGAACGGCCTCTGAACACGAACACGGCCATCGAGGTTTGTCGACGCGTCCTACGCCAGGACATCAGCCTCCGTCGCGTCCCTGGGGTCAAGCTGGTCAACGATCGTACCGGAAAGGTGATCTACGCCCCTCCGGAAGGAGAGCCCCTACTGCGAGAACTGCTCGCCAACTGGGAGTGGTTCCTGCATGAGCGCACTGATCTAGACCCTCTCGTCCGCATGGCGGTGGGGCACTACCAGTTCGAGGCGATTCATCCTTTCGCGGATGGAAACGGAAGGACCGGTCGGATCATCAACCTCCTGTTTCTCATCGAGCAGGGACTGCTTGAACTGCCTGTGCTCTACTTGTCGCGGCATGCTCTGCACCATCGCGCCGACTACTACAGCCTCCTGTTGGCCGTCACCGCCGAGCACGCGTGGGAGGCGTGGCTGCTTTTCGTACTCGAGGGAGTAAGGGAGACAGCGGAGTGGACGTCGCGAAAGATCATCGGTATTCGCGATCTAATCGAGGCAACCGTTCGGGACCTGCAAGTAGAACTCCCGAAAGTGTACTCGCGAGAGTTGGTTGAAGTCCTATTCACCCAGCCCTACTGCCGGATTTCCGACCTCGTGGATGCCGGCATCGCGAAAAGACAGACCGCATCCTCCTACCTGAGGCAGCTGCGCGACGCTGGATTCGTTAACGAGGTGAAGGTGGGACGAGACAAGCTCTTCCTCAACCCACGATATCTGGAACTCCTGCTCACTGACAGCGAGACTGACGGGCACGAGCAGGACGGCGTGTAGCAGATCAGCTCGCAGCGCGAGCAGATCGCGGAGTGGTTGCAGGCGTCTGTCGGCGCAATGATGGCACGGGCGCAGCCGCGCCTTCTATCTCGCCCTCCCCTGGACGCAGGCCAATTCGCACTTCCGGCAGTAGCGAACGACCGGTGTATCGCTGCCCGAAGCGCGGTCGGCCTTCTCTTGGTCCAGGTCCATCTGGACGTTGCAGGCCAGCCGGCCGTAGGCGCCCGTCCGACCCGGGAGCGCCTCGACTCCATAGTCGTCGGCCGAGTACAGGCATTGAGCGAAGGCTTCCTGAGGGCACACTTTTCGGCACGGCGCGGGACACCCTTCGCACGGATCGAAGAAAGACGACTCGGCGGCCGCCTCGATCTTCGGCAGGGGAACCGTCAAGCCAAGCACCCGCAAACGAACCCGCGGCCCGAACTCAGGCGTGACCAGCATGTTGTTCCGGCCCAGGCAACCCAACCCCGCCAGCACCGCGGCGTCCTTCAGGAACACGCCTCCCCGCTCTATGTGGTACGGCATGCGCACCGTCGCAAGGCCGTGCTCCTCCTCGAGCCACTCCGCCAAGTTCGCGGCAATCTCGATCAACCGGTGGTTGCCCTCCGTGCCGCCGGAGATCCCGCTGCCCCACCAGTCGAGGGCCGGCTCGTCCGCCGGATGGGCCAGACCGAGGACGACGAAGGTGGCAACCTCCTCAGGCCACGCCACCTCGAGGGGCCCATCCGTCTCGGCATCGCTCGTGCCCACTCCGTAGTAACGGTCCAGGGAAGGCAGAATGCGATGCGAAGGAGAGTCACGCAACGCCCCCGCCTCGACCGTCCCCACGAGATCGGCCCCAAAACGGATAGCCGCTGCACGCAACTCGTTCACCACTTGACTAGCGTCCGGCGTCACTCGGTCCCTTTCGTTGCTTTGTCGCGGAACGTCGCCCCGAGTATGCCAGAACCAAACGTTTGCCGATCAGGCACGGGGGCAGACGGTAGAAGACTAGTAGCATGATCGGAAGAGCGCGCGTGGACGCCGAGAAAGCGAGGAATTCCCACCATGGTCGAGCACGACCCCAAGCCCACGACCACCGATGCGGGCGCCCCCGTGTCCAGCGACGAGTTCAGCCTCACCGTAGGACCGGATGGGCCCATCCTGCTGCACGACCATTACCTCGTCGAGCAGATGGCCAACTTCAACCGGGAGATGATCCCGGATCGTCAACCCCATGCTAAGGGGTCGGGCGCCTTCGGGCGCTTCGAGGTGACGCAGGACGTCAGCGCGTACACGAAGGCAGCCGTCTTCCAGCCGGGCACCGAGACAGAGGTGCTTGCCCGGTTCAGCACCGTGGCGGGCGAGAGCGGCAGCCCGGACACGTGGCGAGACGTGCGCGGCTTTGCCCTCAAGTTCTATACCACCGAGGGCAACTACGACATGGTGGGGAACAACACGCCGGTATTCTTCGTGCGCGATCCCATGAAGTTTCAGCACTTCATCCACTCACAGAAGCGCCGCGCGGACAACGGCCTGCGCGACAACGACATGCAGTGGGACTTCTGGAGCCTGTCGCCCGAGTCCGCCCACCAGGTCACCATCCTGATGAGTGACCGGGGCGTGCCCACGAGTTACCGGCACATGAATGGCTACACCAGCCACACCTACATGTGGGTGAACGCCGCGGGTGAACGCTTCTGGGTGAAGTACCACTTCAAGACCGACCAGGGCATCGACACTTTCACTCAGGAGGAGGCCGATCGGATCGCCGGCGAGGACGCCGACTACCACCGTCGCGACCTCTTCGACGCCATCGAGCGGGGAGACCATCCCAGCTGGACGCTGAAAGTCCAGATCATGCCGTTCGCGGAGGCTGCGGACTACCGCTTCAACCCGTTCGACCTCACCAAGGTGTGGCCCCACGATGACTACCCCCTCCACGAGGTGGGCCGGCTCACGCTCGACCGGAACCCGAGCGATTTCCACGCCGAGATCGAGCAGGCGGCCTTCGAACCGAACAACCTCGTCCCGGGAATTGGCCCCAGCCCGGACAAGATGCTGCTCGCCCGCTTGCTGTCTTACTCCGACGCCCATCGGGCGCGGCTCGGGGTCAACTACAAGCAGATCCCGGTCAACCGGCCGAAGGCCGCGGTGCACAGCTACAGCAAGGGCGGTGCGATGCGGATCAATAACGTCTCCGACCCCGTTTACGCACCCAACTCCAAGGGTGGACCCGTGGCCGATCCCGGGCTATATCCGGAAGCGGACGTGTGGAATGCCGACGGCGACTTCGTCCGCGCCGCCTATACCAAGCGCAGGGACGATGACGACTTCATCCAGCCGGGCACCCTGGTGCGCGAAGTGATGGACGACGCCCAACGCGACCTTCTGGTCTCCAATGTGGTGGGGCACCTGCGGAACGGAGTCTCTGAGCCGGTGCTCGAGCGGGCCATCGAGTATTGGAAGAACATCGACGGCGAGGTCGGCGCGCGCATCGAAAAGGGGGTCCGGAGCAACTGAGCGGGCTGGAGGTGCTTGCGCCCCCAGGGCACGCGAGGATGTTAGACCACATTCTTTGAGCGGCGGGCGGTCACGGCATGTGGCGCCCGCCCGGCTTTACCAGGGAACGTCCTCGCCCATCTTGTCGTAGTAGGCCTCTACCTTCTTGCGAACCTCGGCGATGACGTCGTCCGGCAAGTCGACGCCCCCGCGGCCCCCTTCCAAGACGACGGCGACCGCATGAATACCGCTGGGCACCGCTTTTAGTTCGCCATCGACGACGGTGGCAAACGGGAGCTTATAGCTTTTTTTCTCCGTCGCTTCATCATCTTTATAGGCGAAGAACCCTTGTCTGGCTTTGTCCGGGTCCTCGCTGTCCGGCCAACCGGCCCACTCGAAGATGGCATCTTCGGCCGCGTCGCCGTCCCAGTCGCGATCATCTCCGGCCAGGGGCAGATCTGTCTTACCAGTAGCTTTCCAGCTCACGGCAACCTCCTTTGTGGCTTGAGCGAAGAAACGAATCCGCTCTTCTCCATCATGACTACTTTACCCGGAGGGTTCTGCATCCCACCCAGGCACGGGATAGAGTATTCACGGCTTTGACATTAGGGCTTTGACATTACGGATTTGGCGACGGTGTCGAGGTATTGCTCAATCGAGTCGCCCGAGCGCTTTGGCGAGATCAGAGCTAACCAAGCCGATGGTTTTGAAATGACGGTACTCACAGACCTCGAGAAGCGCGTCCGACAGCTCAAGACCGAGACCGTCGCCTTGTACCTCGCAGCCAGACATCCAGACACGCCGTGGTCCGCAAAAATCTTTGTGGCCGGGGTGGCGGCGTATGCCTTCAGCCCGA
Organism: Actinomycetota bacterium; assembly: GCA_016278725.1. Lineage (GTDB taxonomy): Bacteria > Actinomycetota > Thermoleophilia > RBG-16-64-13 > RBG-16-64-13 > Soudan-30. Next base: position 203,172 of record JADQBG010000009.1, on the reverse strand, counting down.
TCGACCTGATTCCGGACTTCATACCGGTCGTCGGGTACTTGGACGACCTCATCCTGATCCCGCTCGGCATAGCCATCGCCATAAAGCTGGTTCCCGCTCCGGTCCTCGCGGAGTGTCGCGCCTCCGCCGCTCTTCGGAGTGACAAGCCCGTCTCTCGGGCCGCGGCAGCTGTCGTCGTCATGATCTGGTTGGCCTTAGCCGCATTCTTTGTCGTTTGGGCGGTTGAGGCATTCGCACTGTGATGACCATCTTGAGAGACATCATCCGCGGTTCCGCGGAGAGCGTTACGCGGGTAGATGCTCAACAAAAGGCAAAGGAGCATTCAGTGAGCATCACGATTAAGCTGGTCAGCATCTTGGTCGACGACCAGGCCAAAGCGCTCGACTTCTATACCAATAAACTCGGCTTCGAAAAGCACGCCGATGTAGGCGCCGGCGATTATCGTTGGCTCACGGTGATCGCGCCCGCCGGTTCGCCCGACATCGAACTGGTGCTCGAGCCGAACCAGAATCCCGCGGGGAAGGCGTACCAAACCGCTCTCTACGAACAGGGCATAGCGGCAACCGCCTTCTTCACGGACGACTTCGACGCCGACTACGAACGCCTGGTCGGTCTCGGAGTGCGGTTTACCGGCGAACCCAAAGAGGAGCCTTGGGGCAAGTACGCCGTGCTCGACGACACCTGCGGCAACCTCGTTCAACTGCAACAGGTGTATTCGTACGACAAGTGATCCGCTCGGCGCCCTTCTGGCGCGGCGGCGAGCGGCCGAGATAGACGCGGCGTACGTTTGAGAATCATTTCCCAATGAGCAATTAGGTCAGCATGAGCCGCATCCGCCTCTTCGCCATCTCCGCAGTCGCCCTGGTTTTTCTGTTCGGCGGCGCTTCGCTGGTGGCGGCGGAGTGGACCGCGCAGAGCGATTTCTGCGGGAGCTGTCACGAAATGGAGCCCTACTACAGCAGTTGGCAGGCCTCCACCCACAGTGGCGTCGACTGTGTCGAATGCCATATCCCTCCCGGCCTGGTCAACTACGCGGAGACCAAGATGTTCGGGCTGCGCGAGGTATACGTGCACTTCACCAAACAGGTGAAGGCGCCGGTAACGGTCACGCGCGACATCGCCGACAGCACCTGCACCCGTGGTGTGTGCCATGATCCGGGAGTCGTCACCCTCGCCACTTCGAGCTTCTCTCATGAGGCCCATGGCGAAGCCCAGTGCACCGATTGCCATGCCCGTATGGTGCACCGTTCCCTGGACAATCCGGAGTATCAAGACCCCGCCACCATGGCCGCCTGCTTCGATTGCCACTCCGAGGCCGAGGCCAACGACGAGTGCAGCTACTGTCATCAAGCCCCGCACGAGGACCTGGGCCCGTGCGTCGACTGCCACACTTTGGAAAGCTGGGGCCTCGAGAACTTCGAGCACCCCCTGCCTCTAACCGGTGGCCACGCCAACCTCAGTTGCGAGCAGTGTCACACGGGTACCGGCGGCGGCGACACCGTTCGAGGGCTGACCCTGGGCTCGGCTCCGACCGAATGCGTCGACTGCCACGGCGACCAACACGGCGGCCTGAGCGACTGCGGCCAGTGCCACACCCCGGAAGGCTGGACTCCCGCCAACTTCAGCCATCCCGCCGTCGGGGAGCACATCCCCGGGGGAGAGCACCGCCTGGCCTGCACGGACTGCCATCCGAGTGGCTTCGGCTCGGCCTCGTGCACGCCTTGCCACTCGGGCATCCCCCGCGACGACTGAACCGGGCTCACCAGCGGATTGAACCAGGCCAATCTGGGCGGGTCGCCGGTTCTAGCTAGGTATTCTCGTCCGGGGACGCGTCCTCGGGCAGTTCCAGAGTAGCCGCGCCTCCGGAATGCGAGGGCTTCGGCCGCCTCGGTTCGCGGACGAAGCTGTCGGGCGGTTCAAGACGCTGGGGAGGATCGCGGCGCAGGCCGAGGGCTCTCAGTATGCGGTCGAAGAGTGATCGTCGCGGCGCGTCGTTCATAGCAGCTCCGTAAGACGCTATTTCAGTCGACCTATGATACTCCGTGATTGCTGTGTGATGTGGCACGTCTGTGGTATAAACGTAGCATGGCACGAGTAAGAGTGAGCACCACTGTGGACGAGAACCTACTGGCCAATGTGCGAAGCGCGCATCCGGAGCTACCCGATTCGGTGCTTCTGGATCAAGCACTCGCCGCCCTCCTCGCGCGGCGCCGAGCGGCAGAGATAGACGCGTCCTACGAGGCCTATGACTCCTTGCCCCTCGACGCGGCCGATGCATGGGGAGACCTGGCTTCGTTTCGCTCCCACGCGGGCCGCTCGTGACGGCACTCCCAGCCCGCGGCGAGGTGTGGTGGTGCGAACTGCCGGAAGTCGGCCGACGGCCCGTGATAGTGCTTTCCCGAGACGCCGCTATTCCCCGGCTCCGGCGTACGCTGGTCGCTCCCTGCACCACTACCATCCGAGGTATCCCAAGCGAGGTGCGGCTCGAGCCCGGGGAGGATCCGATCCCGCGGGCCTCGGTCGCCAACCTGGATTCAGTGGAAAGCGTATCGGTCGGAGCGCTGGTAGAGCGCATCGGTCGGCTGAGCGACGAGCGGATGCGGCAGGTCTGCTCGGCCCTGGAAGTGGCGGTAGCCTGCGAAGGCTAGTCGGAGTAGGCGGCCTCCCGCGCGACCCCATGCGCGTGGAACGGAAATGCACGGCCTCAGGAGAATCGCGACCTCTCATGTCGATTTTTGGCATTCCCGTTCGACGTCAATATAGAAGGCAACAAGTACCCGGGACCCAGCCTCAGCACTGCCGGTTGGGCCCGGTAGCAAAGGAGACGAAACGATGCGCGTGATGGTCATGATCAAGGCCGATGCGGACAGCGAAGAGGGCGTCATGCCGAGTGAGAGCTTGCTCGCAGAGATGCAGAAATACAACGAGGAGTTGTTCAAGGCCGGGGTGATGCTGGCCGGCGAGGGGCTCCACCCCAGCTCGAAGGGCAAACGGGTACGCTTCGCAGACAGCACCGGGCGGTGGACCGTCTGCGACGGGACGCGAACTTGGTCCGCAAGCTGAAGGAACAGGGCCACGAGCTCGAGCGTCAGCGGGGGGTCAACGAGGTGGAACTGGAGGCACTCCTCGACGCCTACATCGAGGATGACGTGCTGCGCCTCATCTTCACGGTCTGCCATCCCGTGCTTTCCCAGGAGGCGCAGGTCGCGCTGACCCTAAAGCTGGTTGGGGGCTTGAGCACTCGGGAAGTGGCTCGGGCCTTTCTCGTGCCCGAGCCGACCATGGCGCAGCGCCTTACCCGAGCCAAGCGAACGCTGCGGGAGGCGCGCGTACCTTTCGAGTTGCCCCCACGGGAGGAGAGGGAAGCAAGGCTCGCCTCAGTGCTGGCCGTCGTCTACCTCATATTCAACGAAGGTTACGCCGCCACCGCCGGGGAGCGGTGGGTGAGGCCGGAGTTGTGCGAGGAAGCTTCTCGGTTGGGACGCATTCTGGCCGAATTGGTTCCCGCCGAGCCGGAGGTCCACGGGCTCGTGGCCCTCATGGAACTCCAGGCGTCGCGCCTGCGGGCCCGGGTAAGCGCCTCGGGCGAACCCATCTTGCTCCTGGAGCAGAACCGGTCCCGCTGGGACTGGCTCCTCATCGGACGGGGACTTGCCTCGCTGGAACGGGCACGAGCCCTGCGGCGGCCGGCGGGGCCCTATCTGCTCCAGGCAGAAATAGCCGCCTGTCACGGCCGCGCCCGCAGCCCCGAGCAGACCGATTGGGTGCGGATCGCCGCCCTGTACGAAGCGCTTGCCCAGGTGGCTCCCTCTCCGGTGGTCGAGCTCAATCGAGGGGTAGCTGTGGCGATGGCTTATGGTCCCCAGGCCGGCTTGGAGATTGTGGACGCGCTAGACTCCGAGCCGTCTCTGCGGACCTACCACCTGCTCCCCAGCGTGCGCGGCGACCTGCTCTTCAAGCTGGGCCGCACGGAGGAAGCCCGAGCCGAGTTCGAGCGGGCCGCCGACCTCGCCGGCAACCTGCCCGAGCGAAAGCTCCTGCTCGACCGGGTCCGCGGATTGAGTTAGCCGGGACCCGCAGGCGGGCCACGAGCCGGGGTCGCAGGCGTTGCCATAGCCGCGGTCGCAGTCCCATCAACGCTAGCGCCAAGCGGGGGTGCGTCCTCCCATTTCGTCCACCTGCCAGGGAAGCCAGCCCAGGGCCATGACTTGGACCTGCACGTCCGCCTTGCGCGGCTTGAGCGAGAGCCCGCGGATATCGGCAGCTTTCTGCTCCGGCTTTTCCGATTCCAGTTCCTGGCGAAATTCGGCCTCGAGTTCGGCCTTCTCGGCGAGGAGACCCTCGAGTGAATCCTGCGCCCGCCCCACGTCGCCGTGCTGGTCCACGGCCCGCCCCACGCCTCGCGCCGCTTGGGCCGCCTTCCGGGCGGCCGACGCAGAGATCCGCTTGCGTCCGAGAAAGGCTCCCAGCAGGCTGGATCCCAGGGAGACCGCAGTCTGCAGCTTCGCGCTGCGCGCCTGCTCCGCCTCCAGCTCCACCCGCTGCTCAGCCTGCTCGATGCGCTCCTCCAGCCGGTCCAGCTTGGCTGCGTACTTGCCCCGCAACTCTTCCTGCCAGGCATCCCGCTGCTCGCGTCCGGCCAACTCCACGCGGGCGCGAAACTCTCCCTCGGACTCCCCCGGCTGGGACACCAGATCGAACTGCGGGCTTTCCCACAACTCCAGCGGTTGTGCCCTGCGCACCCACCCCCCGAAGCTCGCCGACCAACGCTCCTGGGTTCGGGCACTCGTGGCTGCGGCCGGCACCTCGCCGAACACGCCCTCGCCCGGTGGCTCGGCCAAGAGATCGGAGCGAACCAGGTCCAACACCTGTGCCTCCTCCCACTCGGCGACGCCGGTGGTTGCGTCGATCGAGGCGGCGGCCAGCACCTCGCGCTGCACGTCGATCCCGCTCTTGTGCGTGTAGTGGACAGATGCCGCGCCGAGGGCCGCCGCTGAATAGACCAGGCGGTTTCCGTCATCCAGTTTGGCACGCAGGGGCACGAAGACCTGAGGCGTCCCCGGGGGCAGCTGCGGGCGGGGACCCTCTGCCGGCCCGGTCGCGGTTTGCGCCGCGCCTCCTTCGGCCGCCACCGGCAGCGTTTGCGGCGCGCCTACTTCGGGGGTCACCTCGGGCGCGCTTCCCTCTGGGGCCGCCGCGGGCGAGCCTTCCGGGGCCATAGTGGGCGCGCCGCTTTCGGCGGGCGCCTCCCCCGCCACCGGGCCGGTCTTCTCGGTGAGGGCCTGCAGTTGGGCGCGGGTCATGGGGCCGCTCAGGTAAGACATCACCCAACGGGTCTGGAAGACCGCCGGCTCGTCCTCGTGCACGTTGTAGAGGAGGAAGATGCGCTTACCCAAACCGGCCAGCGTCTGCTCAAGGGCCGATCGATCGAACGGGGCCGCGGTGCCGAGGGCGGTTCCTTCGAGCCCCTCCAGCACCCGGGCCTTGTCGCGTTCCGTCTGCAGGCGGCCGATGAACCAGGTGCCCGTATTGGCCAGCCCCTTGTAGTCCAGGTCAACCGGATTCTGGGTGGCCAGCACCACTCCCAAACCATACGCCCGGGCCTGCTTCAGCAGCGTCAACAGGGGGATCTTCGAAGGCGGGTTCGCCACCGGCGGGAAGAAGCCGAAGATCTCGTCCATATAAAGAAGCGCGCGCAGACTGCTGGTGCCGGGCTGAGCCCGCACCCAGGCGAGCACCTCGTTGAGCAGCAGCGAGACGAAGAACATCCGCTCGGCGTCATCCAGGTGCGCGATCGAGAAGACGGCCACCCTCGGCCGGCCTTCGGCCGTCCAGAGCAGAGCTCCCGGGTCGAGTCTCTCCCCCTCCAGCCACACCTCGAAGCCGGGGGCGGCGAGCAGGTTGTTCAGCCGCATGGCCAACTGAAAACGCTCTTTGGCGGGGTAGAACGTTTCCAGGTCCATTACCCCTATGCGGGTGACCGGCGGTTCCTGAATCTGCTGGATGAGCCCCCCGAGGTCCAGATCGCGGCCTGCTTTCCAGGCACCATCGAGAATGGTGGAGAGCAGAATGTGCTCCTTGCTCTGCAGGGGGTCGGCATCCACGCCCATTAGCCCCAGCAGGCTGGTGACCGTCGAGCTCAGGCGGTCCCGCAGGAGCTCTTCATCAGCGACCACGGCGGGGGCCGGTGCCGCGAACGACTTGAGGATGGAGACCGGCAGGCCGGCGCTGCTACCGGGGGTGTAGACCGCGAACTCCGCGGCTTCCCTTAGCCGGGCGATCCGTTCGCCCGTCTGGTCCCAGTCCGCCAATCCCTCGCGCCACGCGGTCGCCTGTTCCTCGGCGTACTGCTCGGGACTCAGACCTTTGACCGCCGCCTCGGCCTCGTTGATCCAGGGGCGGAAGTCCTCGCCCCGCAGTTCGGGAAAGGTGAGGAGCAGGTTGGCCAGGTCGCCTTTGGGGTCGATGACGATGGCCGGCACTCCGTCGATGGCGGCCTCCTCGAGCAGCGCGATCCCCAGACCCGTTTTGCCACTGCCGGTCATGCCCACGCAGACCGCGTGCGTCACCAGGTCTTTGGAGTCGTAGAGCAGGGGCTGTTCGGTCAGTTTGCCGGAAGCCAGGTCGTAGGTGCGGCCCAGATAGAACATGCCCAGCTTCTCGTAGTCTTCCATCTACCGCTCCCCCTTCGCATGTGTGCGTGGCCCGAGCCGAGTTCGCCGTTTGCTGCTAATTCGGCGGCTGGTGGGTGAGGCGAAGCCTAGAACAGGAGGTGTGCGTCTGTCGAGAGGAGCTGCCGCCGCGGCCTGGCTCTTTCCTCGTCAGGACTGAGCGCGGCGCCCCAGGCCTGACTACTTCGCGGTTAAGGCCGCTCTCTCTCGCGGCTCGCTATTGCGTGCCGCTGAACAGCCGTTTAGTATATTGAACATGAGTTCAGTCGCAGGCTCAGACGATCGAACCGCCGCCGCCCGCATCCGCGACGCGGCCATCGCCTTGTTCGGGGAACTGGGAACCGACAAGGCGACCATCCGGGGAGTGGCCGCCGCGGCCGGCGTCTCTCCGGCCCTGGTGCTGCACCACTTCGGTTCCAAGGAAGGACTCCGCGCCGCCTGCGACGAGTACGTGGTTGCCGAGTATCGCCGATCGAAGCAAGACGCGGTCGAGTCGGGCACCACCGACCCGTTCGCCGCGCTCGCGGGCGTCGAGAAGTCCCTGTCTCACCTCCGCTACCTTTCCCGCGCCATACGCGACGGGTCACCCGCGGCGTCGCGGCTCTTCGACGAGATGGTGGCCGAGTCGAAGCGCGTCATGCAGCTCAGCGTGGCAAAAGGCCTGCTCCGGCCAAGCGAGGCACCCCACGATCGGGCGGTGCTCATGGTCGCCTGGCAGTTCGGGGGCCTGGTGCTGCACGAGCACGTGGCCCGCGGGATGGGTGCGGAACCGTTCAGCACGGAGTTGACCGCTCGTATCGCCCGGGCGGCCCTGGAAGTCTTGACCCACGGCGTTTTCACCGATGCCCGCTATGCCGACGCCTGGCAAGCAACCGATCGCAGCGGGGACGATCACACTGCGATGGAACCCAACGAGGAGGATCGACCATGACGACCGTCATCGACGTCAACGGACTGGTGAAGGACTTTGGCCGCGTGAGGGCGCTCGACGGCCTGGACCTGACGGTCAATCACGGAGAGGTCCACGGGTTCCTCGGACCGAACGGGGCGGGCAAGACCACCACCATCCGCATCCTCCTTGGCCTGCTGCGCGCCGACGCCGGCTCGGCAACGGTATTCGGCGGGGATCCCTGGAGTGACGCCGTGGAACTCCACCGGCGCATGGCCTACGTGCCCGGCGATGTCGAACTCTGGCCCAACCTGACCGGCGGTGAGGCAATCGACCTGTTCGGCCGGCTACGCGGACAGATGGACCATGCCAGGCGGGACGAGTTGCTGCAACGCTTCGATCTGGACCCCTCCAAGAAGGGCCGCACCTACTCAAAGGGCAACCGCCAAAAGGTGGCCCTCATCTCGGCGCTGGCCTCGGACGCCGAGTTACTGCTCCTGGATGAGCCGACCGCCGGCCTGGATCCGCTGATGGAGGCGGTGTTCCAGGACGTGATCCGCGAGATGAAGGCCGAGGGCCGAACCGTGCTCCTCTCGAGCCACATATTGGCGCAGGTCGAAGTCCTGGCCGACCGGATCTCCATCATCCGGCAAGGCAAGGCCGTGGAGTCAGGCACGTTGTCGGAGCTCCGCCACCTGAGGCGGACCACCATCAACGTGGAGACGGCAAAACCGGCCGACAGCTTGGCAGAACTCCCCGGAGTCCACAACTTCGAAGCTACAGACGGACAGGCACGCTTCGACGTCGACGCGGAAAAGCTCGACGAGGTCGTGAGCCGGCTCGCGGAGTTCCGCGTCCGCTCGCTGGTCTCCCATCCTCCGACGCTCGAGCAACTGCTGTTGCGGCACTACGGCGATGAACTGGGCGTGCGCGCAGGGGGCCGGGAAGCGCAGGACGAACGATGACAACGGCCGCCGATCTTCCAGGCGAACCCCCGGCCGCGAACGGCGAGCGCAGCCGCAGCTTCGCCGGCACCTGGCGACTGCTCCGTTTCCTGATCCGTCGTGACCGGATCAAGCTGCCCGCCTGGGTGGGCAGTTTCGGCCTCCTGACGATCTATCTCACAAATGCCCTCCCGGTAGCCTATCCGGAGGAGGATCTCGATTCGCTCAGCGGACTATTCGCCGACCCCGCCGGCCGACTGCTCATCGGTCCCTCATACGGTTTGGACAATCCGACTTACGATCGGCTCATCGCCAATGGCTACGGCCTCTACTTCCTGATAGTGGCGGCGCTCATGAGTATCCTCCTGGTCGTGCGGCACACCCGGGCCGAAGAGCAGACGGGTAGAGCAGAACTCGTCCGGGCAAGCGTGGTAGGGGCCAAGGCCCCCCTCACGGCTGCCCTCATCCTCGCCGTCATCACGAACGCCCTGGTGGCGGTGGTCATCACTGCCCTCATGGTGGCCGCGGGGCACGGGGGCGGAGGGTCGTTCCTATTGGGTGTATCGGTTGCGGCGGGAGGTCTGGCCTTCGCCGGCCTTGCCGCCCTGACGGTGCAACTCACCCAGTTCTCCCGGGCCGCCGCAGGCCTCGCCGGCGCCGGGCTCGGTTTGGCATTCGCACTCAGGGCCGGCGGCGACATGACCCGGGTTGGCGGCAACACGCTTTCCTGGCTCTCGCCTCTGGCCTGGCCCCAGCAGACCGCCCCCTTCGTGCTCGACCGCTGGTGGCCCCTGGGCCTCTCGTTCGCCTTTGCCGTCGTCACCGCAGCCGTCGGATTCGTCCTCTCGACGCGGCGGGATCTGGGCGCGAGCCTTCTCTCCACTCGGACGGGCCGGCCGACCGCCGCGGAATGGTTGCGGTCGCCGCTGACGCTCGCCCTCCGCCTCCAACGGGGCAGCATCGTCGCCTGGGGAGCGGCACTAATCATCTCCGGGTTCCTCTACGGAATCTTCACCGAGAGTCTCCTGACCGGCTGGGAAGATCTGCCCGACACTTTCGTCGAGGTCTTCGGAACCGGCGAGGAGAACATCGTCACCGGCTATCTGGCCTACATGTCTGTGTTCATGGCGTACTTGGCGGCCGCCTTCGCCATCCTGGCGGTGCACGGATACCGCAGCGAAGAGACAACCGGCCGGGGAGAGCCGGTGTTGGCGGCCCCCGTCAGCCGCTGGGGCTGGCTGGGAGGCAATCTGATCGTCACAGCCGTCGCCGCGGTCGCACTGCTCGCCGCCGCAGGGGCGGCAACCGGCGCCGGGGCCGCCATCGTGACCGGCGAGGTCGCATACGTCTGGGAACTGACCGCCTCGCACCTCGGTCATGCCCCCGCCGTGCTCGTCCTGCTGGCGATCGCGGCGCTGTTCTTCGGGGTCCTGCCCCGGGCGATCGGCCTCACCTGGGCGGTTTTGGCCTACGGCATCTTCTTCGGAACGTTCGGAGGCCTGATCGATCCCCCGAATTGGTTGTTCGACCTGTCCCCCTTCGAGCATGCCGCCCGCATGCCTTTGGAGCCGTTCGCTCTGGCTCCGGTCGCCGCCCTCACGGTGCTGGCGGCGGGAGTAGCGGCGCTCGGCCTGCTCGGCTTCAGAAGGCGCGACATCGACACGACCTGAGAACCGAAGCAGCGTGACTCCTGCTGGGTCGGGGTAACGTGGCCACTGGGGGTCGAACCGCCGCCCGGGCCCCGGTCGCCTCGGCGGCTTCTCGAGCTTGATCGAGATCGTTTGCGGAGAGGCTGACGTCGTGGCCCGCCCGTACGGCGGACGAGGCCAGGGCGCTGCCCACACTCCCCGCTCCGATTGGTTACCGGGCATTGACGATGGCGGGCCCGTTCCTCAGCGCGTTAAGCAGTTGGGGCCGCGGCATTACCACGACCCCAACGCCCACGATGCGGCTATCGCAAATGAGGCTACCTCTCAGCGGTCAAGACCAGTTCGGCCGTTTCGATGACGTGTCCTTCCATTACGCCCCTGAGGGCGGGAGCATCGAGTCCAAAGTTGACTTCCAACGGCTTATCGAGGGCGTAGAGCGTGAAACGATAGTGATGTTCACCGTGTTCCGGATCGAGCCTGGGGCCCGTCCACCCGATGATCTCAGCCTCTTCGTTGTCACCCTGGAGCGCACCCAGAGGTTCACGCAGTTCTGGTGCACGAGGCACGCCTTCCGGTATGCCCCCGGCCTCCGGCGGGATCTTGTAGATTACCCAGTGGACGTAGCTATGACCTCCGCCTTTGAACCACGCGTGCCGTTCGACGTCGGTGTCCTCGACGATCAAGGCAAGCTCAGCCGTCCCCGCGGGCACGTCCGTCCAGGTGAGCGGAGGCGATACATTCTCGCCGTGTAGCGTGTACTTGTCGTCAATGGCCGTGCCTTCGCTGAAGACCGGGCTGGTTAGCATCATCGCCATGTTTCCCCCTTGTTCGCCGGCGCGTCGCCGGCTTCACTACCTTATAGGTTAGTTACCCAAGAGGACCTGGCCGTAACGTGCGACCCCCCGCCGGGAAGGATACTTGCACCCAGACCCTATCTGCGCTAGGTTGCTAACTGACCGCGTCAGTTAGCTGTATCGATGGGGGACGCATGCGGGGCGCAGGTTTTCGCGCATATGCCGCCGAAGGTCTCGGCACTTTCGCTCTGGTATTCATCGGAGTGGGCGCCGTCACGGCCAACTCCATTACCGGCCACCCCGGTCACTTGGGCATCGCCCTCTCCTTTGGCCTGGTGGTTGCCGGAGTCGTCTACCTCTTCGGTCCGGTTTCCGGAGCTCACATCAACCCGGCGGTGACATTGGCGCTCGCCGTCGCCGGAAGATTCCCCCGCCGCCGGGTCCCCGGATACCTGCTGGCTCAGTCCCTGGGGGCACTGCTCGCTGCCGGGCTGCTGCGCGCGTCGTTGGGCCCGGCCACCGCGGCGGGTGCAACCAGGGCCACAATCGCCGTCGCCCCCGCCTTCTTCCTCGAGATCATGCTGACGCTATTCCTGATGATGGTCATCCTGGCGGTCGTGGTCAGCCCGCAGGGACGTCAGGTGAGCGGACTGGCGATCGGCGGGGCCGTCTTCACCGGAGCTCTCTGGGCCGGTCCGCTGACGGGGGCGTCCATGAATCCCGCGCGCACTTTGGGGCCCGCCCTGGTTGCGGGCGATCTCAGCCAATTATGGCTCTACATGATCGGTCCCGTGGTCGGCGCCCTCTTGGCGGTGGCTCTCTTCGCCGCGATACGCGGTGAGGTGAGCGTTCCCCGGTCGAGCGGCCTGCGCCGGTTGAGCCCGCTGACCCGAATCTTGCCGGCCGGGACCCTGCTGTCCCGGAACCTGCTGTCTCGGACCGCCCGCTCCGCGCGTCAGCTACGACCCGGTGGGGCCCGCGAATCGCTGGTAGTCCTCGAGGAAGGCCGCCACCGCGGTCCGATGGGTCTCTAGCGTTCTTGCCCAGTTCTCCAGGCAGCGGGCGCCGGCTTCGGTAATCGAGTACAGCCGGCGCGCAGGCCCAGCGCCGCTGGTGTCCCACTCCGAAGTGACCAGGTCGAGGCTCTCCAGCCGTCGCAGCGTGCGGTAAAGGCCTCCCGAGTCCGGGCCACTGTCTCCGTACAGAGGCATGGCTCCCAGACGTTCTCCAATATCGTAGCCGCTGATGCGCGAGGCTTCGGCAATGGCCAGGAGGGCGGCCGGCGATGTGAAGCGCACCAGGTTCTTGCCGGTGCAGGCGCAATCCTCGAACTCACAGACGTCCGTATCGGCGTCGCCAGTGCCGCTTCGGGGTACCTCGGAGGAGGTCCCCGCCAACTCATCGGATGTTCGCTTTTCGCCTTGGCTCATGTGCGCTCCTCCGTCGAGTCACAGTATATCGGGGCGAGCGGACAAGGAGCAGCCGCCATCGAAGGGAGCAGCAATGACCAACCCAGGCACGAATCCCGCTTCCGAGTTCGTCGACCTGCTGAACAGCGCGGTGGCTCGGGAGCTGTAGGTCTCGATCCAGTACATGTTTCAGCACTCTCTGGGGACGAGCGAGGGTGGAGCGATATCGGGTGGCGAATCCACTCCGGAGCAGGTGAAATTCGTCGGCACCCATCGCCTCTACTGGCTTCCCGGAGCCGGGCTCAAGAAGATCGCCATTACCGAAATGCGCCATGCGGAAGCCATCGCCGAGCGGGTCGTCGCCCACGGCGGAACGCCGGTCACCGCACCCTCACCCATCACCATCGGGGAGAGCGCGCACGAGATGATGGAACTCGACCTGAGGCAGGAACGGGAGGCCATACGGCTGTACGAGCAGATCATCCCGGCTGCCCAGCGAGAGGGCGATCAGCTCACGGCAGAGCTATTTGGAAAGATACTCGCGGACGAGGAACAGCACTACCGACATTTCTCCGCCCTGCTGGGCCTACCCGGCTGAGTTCTCCACGCTTAGCCGGTGCCCCTGACGGCGAAGCTCCGCGCGGACCGCTTCCAGGTCCACCTGGGCCGGGGGTAGTCCAGAGCGCTCCGCCAGCGCGACAGCCACCCCGGCTGCGGCTCCCATGTTCGCCCGCACCGGCTCCATCCGCACCGCCGAGCAGTAGGCGGACTCGTCGCAGCTGATGGCGGTCGGCGTCAGCAGGAAGGGGTGACCCTTGGGCATCATCGCGCGAAGCGGAATCCGAACCACGGCTCCGTCGGAATCCTGGTGAGAACCCAGCGCCGCGTCGTGGCGGTCGTAACGCGCGTAGGCGCCCAGCACCACAGTGCCCTGCTCCGCACCCTGGTCGATGTCCGATCCGCGGTAGACCTGCTCCCCGTAGAAGCGCACCCCCTCGCGGACATAGGGCCGGGCGGGAACGCTGGAGATCCCCACCCCACGGTGACCGTTCTCCTGCAGGTAACGCACGCGGTTCAGCACCCAGTCGGCCATCTCCCGGCGGATCTCTGCGCGCCGCTCGGGGTAGAGCACCCACTCGAAGCTCGCCTCGGGCGACATGTAGTCGCTCCAGGCTTCGTTTAGCTCGAAGGTGCCACTCGGGAGCGCGTGGGCGATGCTCCAGCTCTCGGCGAATCCGGCGAGCGTCTGTTCCGAGAGACCATGTCGCTCGCCAAACCCGGCCGGCTCATACCAGGGATGCTCGAAGGCCGCGAGTGGCGGTGCGGCCCCGTCGTGTAGCTCCAAGGTTAGGAGCATGGACAAGGCCTGGGGCGCGGTCTGCCAGTTGTTGGCTTTGGTCGGCGGGGGCGGACGGCGCCCGTCCTTGTCGTTGAAGAGCTCTTCGGAGCGCCCGATCATGTAGTCGGCGCCCAGGAGGCGCCCGAGGTCTCCTTCGGCTGAGGCGTCGATCAGGTACTTGGCCTCGATCCTCGTGAAGCCCCCGTCCGCATCCTTCAGGAGCACCCAGCGCTCGCCGGCCTCGTCGGTCTCCTGCGCATCGATGGGGTAGCCGGTGTGCCAACTCACCTGCGGACGCTCGATGAAGCCCCGAAGCACCTCGGCCGCTGCCTCGGGCTCGTAGTGCAGGCGGCCTCCGGGTGCGTGGACCGCGCTCCCCCGCTGCTGGTACCAGTCGATCACCCCCTGACGGAACTCCTGATAGAAGCCGCTCAGGTAGGCTTCACCGCCATACGCGTCCTCCACGCCCAGGCCCTGGGCCAAGGGACTCTCGATTTGGTGGCCGGCCGAGACCAGGGCCACAGAAAGGGGCTTCTGGCCTCCGGCAGCAAGCTCCAGGGCGCGGACCGCCCCCACTCCGGCGCTTGTGGTGCCGTAGACGAGGACATCGGCCGAGATCCGTTCGATGGGCACGGTACTCGTGGTCGATGCCGGGACTCTGACCGTCGTCGTGGTCGTCCGGGGAGGCTCGGGGCGAGTCGTGGTCGTACTTTGGGGAGGCTCGGTGGTGGGAGTCAGCGTGGTCGAGGACGCGACCTCGAGCGCGGGGAGCGGAGGCTCTTCCTCCAGGACCAAGGGGATGGGGAGCGCGAGAAGGACAAACGAGACGATTGCAAATAGACGAACCCGCAAGCGGGCGTATCTCACGCCGGTCCTGTTCGCTTCGCCGTCATCCCGACCAACTTATCGTCCCCCAGTCAGGAAAATCAACTGTCTGTAGATTGACGTTGGTTTCCTCTATTTGTCGGACGACTTGGTGCCGGGCTTTAGCAGCATAGAGGTTAACGGGAGGCCTACCGCCCCAGACCAACCTGTGACGGTACACGCGCTGCCACCGCGGCGATCACCGCTTCCGGCTCATCGGCGGTGAAGGCGAGCCTCCTTGCCTCGGTTGCGCGCCCGAAGAGCAGACGCACCTTCACCGGTTCCTCCAGTTCCAGGAAAAGGTTGGGCGCACCCAGGGTCACTCCTTGCTGTCAGCCACATCGCCTTCTGCCCAGAGACGCAGAACCGACATCCGGTCGAGGGGCACATCGGCGGCCCACCGAAATCCCACCCTCAGGTGGAGGGTGCCCTGGTCGAGGCGGTGAGGGGAGAGGCGCACGGCGTTGAGGTCCCCCAGGATCCACAGGAGCGAGTAGAGGGCGAGACCGGTCAGCACCCAGGCGGTTACAGGCGACCAGAGCGACACGACGAGGTGGACCCCCACGGTCTCCACCGCGACGAGGCCGGCGACAATCCCCACCAGATGAACGTAGCCCGCCCGTCGGTGCGTGGGGAAGGCTTCGTAGCCCTCTTCGGGACGGATCCGCCTCCAGCCGCCCAACCCGAAGGCCAGGAACGCGGCTTCCATCGTGCCGGCGCGCGCGACCCCGGATCTGCCGAAGACCCTTTCAACCGATAGACGGAAGGCATCGAAGGGGTAAGGCTGAGTGGGCCTCGCCAGACGGTAGGCGGCGAGCAGACGCCGGAGCTTCCAGATGCCCACGGCGATCACGCCCAGTTCGAGCGCGGGCAGCGCCAACTCCAAGAAGTTCATGACAGGATTGTCCGGCTGCGGGGCCACCAGCCGGGCGACGAGCGCCCCCACGAGCAGGAAAGGCACCAGGACCAGCAGGCCGAAGCGGCCGCGACGGACCAGGAGCAGGTACGCCAGCAGCGGGAACCCAAGGGCCAGGTCCACGGTGATGGCGGTGCTCATCAGGGTATGGCGCTCCGCGGCGGTCGATTGAGCAATCACGACCTCTACGGTTACCAGCAGCGCGGCGAGCAGCGCTAAGCCGGCAAATCCCGGCAGCCGCTGGGCGCTCGCCTCGCCCGCTCGTCTCCGCATCTTGCCTCCTGGCGTGACTTTGCTCACTGCTCCCACCTTACCCAACCCAAGCCTGCTTCGGGCACAGCGAGCGGCGTTCACCAGTCGGTTCGCCTCAGGAGCCCGATCGAGGCCTCGCGCGTAAAACCCTCCTCGGACTGATCGATCTCCTCCAGCGCCGCATTCAGGGCTTCCGTGACCTCATCAGCGCTGTGCCGAGCCACGTACTCCGCGACCGCCCGACTGTAGAGCTCGCTCCGGGAGTGGTTCATCTTCTTGGCCAACCGTTCGGCCCGCTCGAATAGGTCGTCAGGAATGGAAAAGGAGGTCTTCATATCGCGAATATAACGAGTTCAATTTGCTGATCAATAAAAACCAAAGATCGAAGAAAAGCCCTCACTCCTACCCCTTCGCCTGCAGCATGACCAAGATCTCCTCGACCATTTTGCGCATATGCGCCTCGTCCAAGCCCCCGTTCTCCTCCGCATTCTCAGGACCGGGCCCGCTCAAGTTCACCGTCGTGCGGCCCGGGCTAAGGGCGATCAGCTGGAAGGAGTGCGTGTCCTCACGCCGTACGGCGTCAATAGCACCGGTGAGAGTGGTTGGCTCGTAACCGAGTCCACGGACAATGGATTCGAGATTCCTCTCCGGGATATGCCACTGGAGGCGAATCGTCACGCTCGCCCGAAGCGCCCCAGGGGGTGAGAGTTCGATTTCGGACAATCGGGGACCCGCGGCCGCCAGGGGCGCGAAAGTGGCCTTCTTCACCTGGAGCCCGGACTCGGGAACTAGGGCAAGGACGCGCTCGCCGACCTCGTGCGGGCGGAGGTACGGGTCCGACGGTTGGTCAACGGGCGGCGGCGCAGTGGAAGCAGGCTTCTCCCCCGGTCCCTCCCCACCGAACACCACAAGCGCCTGGCGCAGTTCCCCTGGTTCGGCCGATGCTACCTCGGTCCGGAGCCGAATTGAAACGCCGGTCTCCCCGATCGAGCCGTGTTCCAGCTTCTCGCCCTCGGCCACCATCCAAAAACCCTGGAGATCGTGCGGGGGCTCGGGATAGTTGGGGAAGAGGTCGGGACTGAGCGAGTGCAGGACGACCGCCTCCTCCGCTAGGAAACCTACATCAGAGACCCCAGAAGCCGACGCGTAGTGCAGTTCCACCCCCTGCCAGTCGCCGACGGGTAGCATCCGCACGAGCTTAAGGTCGAGGTACTCTGGAGGCAGTTCATAGACCTCAAAGCTGAGCCCGGCGATCAACCGCCTTCGCTCCTCGCGCAAAGTCTGTGCTTCGGCATCCACGTGGTCGGGCTCGAGGAGCTGGTCCAGCTCGGGCGTCAACTCCAGCACCCGCCAGTCCAAAGCCCCCTCGTCTCCCGTGGGATAAGCGGTCCACTCGTCGCGCAGACGGAAGCCGGTATCCGGGTCGACGTAAGACCTCACAGAAAGGGTTAGGGACTCCTCAGCAGGCGCTAAGTCAAACGTCAGTTCCGCCGTCCAGACCTCAACCGTGCGACCCTCGAACTCAGCCTCACCCTGATGTTCGGCGGGAAGCCGGTCGAAGAGAAGCCGCGTCAGTGGGTCGTCCGTCTCCTCTCTCCAATTCTGGTAGCTCCAGACGTCGAGGACCTGCAGGCTTCGGGGCTCAAAAGTGGCCCCGGCCGTAGGACCGTAAACTGTGACCCCTCGCATGGTCTCGAGCTCCCCGTTGAGTTCGTGCCGGGCGCGCTCACCGTGAGGGTCGATCAAGTCTCGGTCGCGATGACGAATGTCCGAGCCAGGATTATGGTCGTCCTCGGAGGTGGCCTCGATAACCTCACCGTATCCGACGATTGAGATTTGAGCGGGAAGGCCCTCACCATCGACTCGGCCCTGGTCGGGCTCCGAACCCGAGACCGGCTCTTCCCCCGAGCCGCAGCCGGAAGCCAGAAGCAGGATGACAACGAGAAGCAGCGCCAGTAGGAGCAGTCCGAGGAGCAGGAGGCCGCCTCGTTGACTGTGCGCGCGCCCGCGCCGGCGGTCACGCCGCTCTCGGTCACGACGAGCGTCGTCGGCCATGAGTCGCCGCTGCGCCTCCGTCGATCGCTTGCTCATCCCTGCCTTGCCGCTGCCGCCGTTCATCTCCCTCCCTCGTCGGCTAAATGCGAGCAAACCCATTCCGCCAATTCGCGATAGTAAAGGGCATAGGGAAAGCGGTGGAGCAGAATCCGGCGCGTCCCACGGTGGGAGAAGGGATGTGCGCGGGAAAAGGCTGTGACCCTTTCCAGCGCGTCATCGACCGCTCCCAGGTACTCATTCCCAAGCCCCTCGCGTTGCCTCTCATACCAAGCACGTGCCGACTCGAGGTCATGGACGGCCTGGTCGAGAAACCAGACTCGCTCCACGGGATTAGTCGCGAAGCTGCCGCTTGGCTTCGTCCCAAGACACGAGCCGTCCCTCACCGCGGTCGAGTGCATCAAGGCGTTGATCCAGTTCAGCACGCTGCCCGTCGGTCACGGGTACGGTCTCGGGCCGCGCCCGCAGACTCTCCCAGAGGTCCTCAATCAGCTGCAGGCGTTCTTCGGGACTCAGTTTCTCAATGTCGATGCGAGGTACAGCCATGCGACGGATGATACCAGCCCCTCCTCTCCAGTCGTGCCACTTTCATGTATCGAGTATGACTGCGTTTGCGGCAGGCTCAATCCAACCAAAGACTGATGAAGCCGTCTCCAATTCCCGAGCCATTCATGGCGCGGACAACACCGAGGTAGCGGTAGAGGCTGTGGAATCTAGAGCCGGAGTGGTCAGATTCACGAGCA
Source organism: Actinomycetota bacterium (assembly GCA_016278725.1). Lineage (GTDB taxonomy): Bacteria > Actinomycetota > Thermoleophilia > RBG-16-64-13 > RBG-16-64-13 > Soudan-30. The sequence continues at coordinate 184,650 of JADQBG010000009.1, read as the reverse complement.
GCTCATACAGACTAAGTTTCGTGGGCTCGTCCGCGGGCTTCTTTGACACCTCTGGTATCCATGAAAGCCTCCAGTCCAAGCCACTCCCATCCGCCTCCTGACTGCTAACCAAGACCGGCATGGCCGCCGTGTCACCGCCGCCACGGGCTGCATCCATCCCCAGCGCCTGCACCTCAGCCGACGGGTTTACCAGAACGACGATTCGCTTCTCGCCGGCCTGACCCAGAAGGGTCACTATCTCCGCCTCGCTCACTTCGTCCGCAAAAAGCCACAGCACTCCATTGTCCGGCTCCGCGACCTTCTCCGGTTGCTCAAAGAACGCCGCCGGCAGCCTCTCGGTTTCCCTGGGCACGACATCGAAGTTGCCAGACCACAGCCCATCGAAGCTGTACTCGCTTCCAGGAAGGAGTGGCTCGCGGGCCTCGTCGATGCCCCCCAAGGACCGCGTCAGGTCCTGGGCCAGCATCGTAAGAATGTCCACGGTCAGGAAAGCCGGCAAAGCGCTGGTGTGAACGTTTATCTCGATGCCCTTCGTCGTGAGTAGCGCCGCCTGAAAGGAGGATGCTCCCGGCACAATGGCCTGCACGAATCCCGGCGTTCCGACCCCCGTGGCGAACCGGCCGAAGGGGCGGATGCCACCTTCCCCGAAGATCGGTTGAAACGGCCCCGGATAGGAAACCGCGGGCGGGGCGCTCATGAACTGCAGAGATATCTTGGCGTCCTCCTCGTCACCCCCTGCCGGCGCTGGTAGTCGGATCACAAAACCAAGGCGATAATTCTGCTCGGAGTCGGCCTCGCCTTCCTCGGTAGTTGATTCGACAAAGCCGACGCGTCCGGTAATCGACTCGAGATCTGAGACAAGCGAGGTAACCGCGAGAACCACCTCGCCTACAGGGAGAGGCCTCGGGGCCGGGCCACTAATAGTGGGGTCATTTCCCTCCATCAGGTCGGTGCGGCCCAGCGTGAACGCCGCCAGCGCGAGGTAAGTGATGCGCTGCTTACCCAGATCGCCTTCGCCGAAGCCGGAGTTCGCGGTGTTGGCCCAACTCGTCACCCACCACGGCTCTCCGTCGCGTCCCGCCTTCTTCACCACGAAAGGCTCGCTGGTCAGATCCGGAGGCATTTGTTCGAGTTCCTCGTATGAGGCCAGACCGGTGATCTGTCGCGACTCGATGAACTGCTTCGTCGCCCCGTAGACGACGGCGACCCGCTCTTCCTGCTCCGTCCGTTCAATCCCCGCCTCGAGTTCGTCGGCGGTGAGTTCGTTGGCGAAGATCCACAGCGGCTGGTCCCCCTCGGTCTCTGCCGAGCCCTGAGGCTCCTCCCAAAACTCCGGCGGCAGCGACTTCGGCCGCTCGGGCAACGTCTCCACATTCCCCGCCCAGAGCCCCCCGAAGCTGTAGTCGACGCCGCCGACGTATTCCTCGTCGTCAAGAGTGGGATGAGCCACTCCCACGGGCGGTGGGCTGATGGCGAGCACGGTCCCCGGATAGGCCACGCCCTTGGAGTCGGCGGGCTCTCCCTCCTCGTCGCCTGCCGGGTCGCCTTCCCAGGAGATCGAGTGGACCTCGCTGGACGGCGAACCGGGTGCATGCGCAGAGGAGAACCAAAGCATGGGCGAGGCGGCGCTGCTGCCGTAAAGGGCAGCGACGGAAGGAGTACGGGCCACCCTTCGTGCACGATCCGAAGACGCCGAGCGTAACTGCCAGATGACGTCATCCTCTCCCCAAGCGCCGCGGTCCTCGACGAAGGTCAGCCGGCCGTCTTCTCGGAAAAGAGCGGTCTCCAACCTGCCGAACCTCCCCCGGTAGGCCGCGAGCTCGCCAAGGGGGTCTTCGCCACCTGCGCGGCGAAGCACGGGCGTGAGCAGACCTTCCTCGTGACGGACGCCCGCCAACTCTCCATTCGGGCCTGCTGCGAGGACCTCGGCGAGTCCCTCGACCTGCTCCACCCGGCCGTCCTCGACGTCAAGGCGGAAGACTCGGTTGGGGTCGGCTCCCCCGTACTCTCCTTCGGTTAGGTAGAGGCTCTGCCCGTCGGCGCTCCAGACGTAGCGGGCTATAGCTCTCAGGTCAGGGACGTCCGCCAGTTCTCTTGTCTCGAGTCCCTGACCCGTGCGCTCCACCAAATAGAGGTGATGTCTGCCCCCATCCAGTGAAGGATCGGGCTGCTCCACCCGATCGACCAGAACGTGCAAACTGCGGGGAGACACCGAAAGGCCCACGAGCTGATATTCCTCGCCCGCTTCGACGACGACCTCGCTGCCCCCGCCGCTGGCGCTCACCCCGGTCCAGAGTACGACCGGCTCCCTGGGCCCGGCGGCGGCATAAGCAACCAACGAAGCATCTGCGCTCGCCGCGAACAAGGCCGCGCTCGGCACCTCGTTGATGGCGAATCGGCCCTCCTCGGCCACCCAGATCCCTCGTGAGTCAAAGCCCACCACGCGCTCGGCACCCGGTGGAAGAGGGAGGGGTTCGCCTCTCTTGAGGGAGACAGGGTTGCCGACCGCACTAGTATCCGGCCGGACTCCGTCTTCCCCGACCTCGTCCACCGCCCGGTCGTCGATCACGATCAGATCGGGCTGGGTTAAGAAATCGACCGCCCAGGCGCCGAAGGCCACGAGGACCAGCACGCCGGCCGCCAACGCCGTCGCCTGCACCACGCGCAGCCTTTGTCGGTCTCTCTTGGCCCGTGCGTCGATCTGGGCCCACTTGCCCTGGATCTCGATGGGATGGGCGAGGTCTTTCATCATCCGGCGCATTCTCGTGTCGGCATCCGTCCTACTCATTACCGACGTCCTCCAGCATGGTTTTCAGGCGTTTACGTGCCCGGTCGAGGTGTTTGACGACGCTGCCGCGCGAGACCCCCATGGCCTCGGCGGTCTGGTCCACGGAGAGGTCCGCCACGTAGAAGAGGGCCACCGCAGTGCGCTGCTTGAGCGGGAGCGCGCGGACCGCGTCCCAGAGTTCAGGGTCGGCGGTGCGGGGCGGGTGGGCGTGCCGGGGCTGCCTCTCCAGCCGCAACAGCAGGTTGACCTGCCTCCGCAGCGAGCGCCGCTGATCGCGGATCAGGTTGATGGCGACTCGCCTGACCCAAGCCACTTGATCCTCGTACTCCGAGACCTTTTTCCAGTTCCGGCAGAGCCGGGAGAAGGCCTCCTGCACCGCTTCTTCGGCCAGTTCCGGATTGCCCGCGACCACCGAGAGCGCCCGGGCAAGCGGCAGGTAGTGGTCGCGGAAGACCGCTTCGGGAGAGGCATAGACTGCTCGGCCGGTGACACCGCTCTCGCTTGACCGGGAGCTCCCGCCCGCACCGTCCTCGCCCACCGAGCTGGCGGCGGATGTCGTGGTGCTCTGCCTGTCGAGCCAACTCTTCGAGATGCCGGATCCTCTCCCCAGCTGTGGCGACATAGGGCTGCGCGCCCGCGTCCACCCTCGGATGTGGGCATCTCACGCGCAGACCCACCCTCGCCGACTTTGACTTTCTTATCTACTACACGTCAATCCGGTGAGTTTGATTGACATGCAGAGAGAATTCTTGGTGTGGGCCTGTGTTATTCGCCTTCGGAGCCTACTAGATGCGCGCGAACCCACTTCGCGAGGGCTTTCTCAGTCACTTCCCCGGCCGCCAACGCCCGCATCACCGCGACCACTTCCTCCTCCAAGGCCTCGAATCGGTACCCGTTCAGCCCTGCGAACACGGCGATCGCGACGAAGGCAATGCGCTTGTTACCGTCGTGGAACGGGTGATTACGCGCGAGCCCGAAGCCGTAGGCCGCAGCGAGTTCTGCCGCATCGGCCTCGGGGTGGTATGCGAAGCGATTCCGGGGCCGGGCAAGGGCAGATTCCAAGCCCGCGTCGTCGCGCAGACCGGGCATCCCTCCGTGTACGCGGATGAGATCCAGTTGCAGCGCCTCAACTGCCTCTTTACTCAACCAAAGCGGCTGCGAAGGCGACGCCACGTCAGGCTACTTCGCCAACTCCCGCAGGGCATTGCGATACTTCTTCATCACCTTTGAACCAACTGCGAGTGCCTCCTCCAAATCGCGGTCGTAAGGGGTCAGGAGGATGCCCCGCTCCGTCTCTATGGCGATAACGGAATCGCCGGCCTCGAGCTGCAGTCGTTCGGCCATGTCCTTAGGAAGGGTGGCGCTGATCGATCCGCCCGCCTTCCGCAGCTTCACCTCTCTCTGCATGCCGCGCCCTCGTTTCCTGCGTGGTTACACTCTTTTGAAGGTAGCACAAATATTCTACATTCCGGCTCAATCCGGGAGCAACTCCTTCATCCGCTTGTACATGAAGTGAGTGGCCCGCCGTGGGCTTAGCCGGTAGAGCAGGTTCATCATTCGCGCGTCCCGCCCGACGTAGACTTGGAACTCGTCCCGCCCACTGCTCCACCTATACCAAGATCGTTAGAGGAGTGAAGCAGCGTAGAGGGCGAAGGTAGGTTAGATGGAACCAGGACGAACACCCCGAAGGAGGAGTCACCTAATTGTCCAGACTCAGGTCCCTTTGGAGCGCGTCGAGGGCCTCGCTCAGAGGTCCCTCTCCGTACTGCCGCACGGGCATCCCGACCGCGGAAGCGCGGACGCCATCGGCGATGCGGGCAAGCTCCAGGTCACGGTCGCCGGTGCGCGCCAGGGTCACCCACATTTCCTCCGCGCAGTCGCAGAGCTCCGTCGTTCCACCCTCCTGCGCCTCAAAGGCGGTGGTTAGCCGCTCGGCCCAACGCTGGCCCACCTCCCCGTCCAGTTCGATCTCATTGCCGCCCAAGACGCGCACCCGAAGCTGGGTCACATCTTCAGCCTCCAACGCCGGCGCGCAGCCAGTAACGAGGAGCACGGCGACAGCGATCAAGAGGAGACTCGGCAGACCGATCGCGAGAAGATGACGACGAATCATGGCTGCTACCCTCCCCCCCTCATCGCAGCTTCTCGAGCTTCTCCTCGAGTCTAACCTCTTGGACGGCCCATTTGCCTAAATTGGGGGCCAGGAAGGCCCCTCTACGTTATACAGCTATACGGCTACAGCGCTGGTTGGCGGGGGAACTCGACAAGCCGCGCGAGGAAGGCAAAGCAGGAGGATGGCTCGACCGGTTCTTGAAACTCGGCGAGGAGGCAAGCAAGACGGCCCCAGAGGGAGCCACCGCCCACCGATGTGCTGAATGAAGACCGAAACCGGTTAGAGCTTCCTTGATCCCTGTCGTCGACGCGAATGTCTTGGTCGCAGCATTCGATCACACCGATCGCTTCCATGCCGACAGTAGAGCCTTTCTCGAGGACCTGGAGAGGCGGTCGCTTGTTGCGAGAGCTCCCGCCACCAAGTCCGGGGTCGCAAAGGAATCAGGAGAAGTCCTTGCTGAGTCACAGCCCGAGCGTTTTGCGAATATCCTTTATCAGAAGGAGCAGGTGGAGCAGATCGCCAGGCGACTCTTCAAATCCATGATGGAGATAGAACTTTCGAGCGCGCTCGTCCACGGCGTGGACCAGCACGGCTCTCCCCCCGATCACCTCGGCCCCCTCCACCGCCCGACGCAGCGCATCAAGCAACATCTGCCCGCCCAAGCCGGTCCCCTGCTCTCGAAGGTCGACCGCCAACCGGCCAAGGAGTATGACGGGGATCTCTGCCCTGCCCTGGCCCCGAGCCACCCTCGCCGGCACTTCCGCCACTTCGACGCTTGCCGGAGCAAGGCTGTAATAGGCGACGGCCATCCCCTTCCTCGCCGCGACGTACGTCCTCGATTTTCCGCTCTTCTGGTTTTCCAGGGCAAAGCGCTCGAGGAAGTGATTGAGCGCGTCGTTGCCGCAATTAAACCGATCGACACGATGATGCTCTGAGAGCAGCGCAGGGCGCTGGAGCGGCGGCACTTTACTCGTCGAACGGCGAAGGTTTCCGCATCAAACGCCGGATCTCAGGCAGCTCCCTGGGAGGTCGGTCGAGACGATCAACGAACTCCTGCCAGGCTTCATCGTCCAGAGAAAAGCGGGTGCGGTCCATGAGTAACTGCTCCGCCGCGTCGAGCGCCTCACGCAGGACGAACTGACTAATGGTCGTGCGGGTAAGATCAGCTGCCTGTGCCAGAAGTTCCTTCTCCTCGGATGATGCCCTGATGCTCAGTCGCCGCGTCTTGTTGACGGATGATTCCATGCACCGCTCCTTTCATCCCCTCAATTGTACACCCGCCGGGTGCACGCGCACCAGCAGTGGCTCACGGAGCGCGCCTAACTCAGTGAGGCTCATTCAGACCCGGTCCGCCGCTGAGAATTCCAGAAATCCCTGGGCGACTGAACTGGGACGGGGAGTCTCTGCTTTTCCGCAAGAATGTCATCATCGCCGGTCACGAGCACTTCGACTCCGCCGGATTTGGCCGAAGCAACCACCCACTCGTCATCGGAATCCCGGAGTCCGAGCCTCAGGTGACGTGGAGGTTGCGGAACGACGGTCTGGCCGCGGAGCAGCTCTTCGATTTCGGCGACCGTTCTCCCGGGTACGGCCATCCGCTCCGTCAGAACCCGCTCGAGTTCAGTTAGCACGACCTCGCCGACCAGGAGCTCGTGCTCAGCCAAGACGTGCCGCACTAAGTCGGCGCAGAGTCCTCGAGTCGCGAACGCGCTCACTAGCACGTTCGTGTCGAGAAAAACCTTCACGAGACGATGTCGAACACGTCCTCGTCGGTGAGAAGGCCGCGCGCCTCGGCGAAGGGCAGGACTCGGCCTCGGAGTTGCTCAAACCGAAGAAGCGCGAGCTGGCGACGAAGAGCGTCCCGCGCGATGTCGCTCCGAGTGCGTCCGGTTTCGGCGGCCAGGCGATCGAGTTCGCGCTGCAGGTCTTCGTCGAGGCGGATGGTCAGCGTTGTCTTCATGTAAGACATCGTAACACGAGTACCGCGCCAGCCTAATCCCGTTCTTTTGGGCCACCCGCGCCTGTCCCTCCAGCTTCCCCAGAAGGGGCCGACAGGAAGGTTCGACTACCCCCGTTCTCACCTCCTCTCCGCTCGCCGCTCCGGCAGCGCTCACTCATCGTCCACCTCCTCCGCCACCGTCTCCATGGCCATAAGAGCGTACACGGCATCCCGGGTGGGTTCTCCGGCTTCCGGAGGCGTGGACCAGTAGGGCGAGCCCATGCGCGGGGAGGACTCGTTCCACGGCGCCCAGGTGAGGGTCATGCCGTAGCTTCGCATCGTGGGCTCGTCGAAGGGATTGGGCGGGCCGACCGTCCCCACCAGGCTGAAGTAGCGACGGGCATAGACGACGACCACTCGACCTTCGGCGATCGCCTCGGCAACAATCTCATCCAGCCGCTGCTTGTCGAGTTCGTCTGCGAAGACCCAGAGCGGATCGGGGACGGAGGACGGCGCGCGGAGTCGAATCCTGCCGGCGCCCCAGTAGACTTCGTCCGGATATCCTTTTGGCGGCTGGGACGGCTTTTGGTAGAAGCTCTCGGGTAGGGCAGCGGGGCGTTCGGGGACGGTCTCGACATTGCCCGCCCAAAAGCCCGACTTAGGCCCCGAGGCGAACGTCTCGGCAAAGCCCTCGTTCACTCCACCCTCGGCGTAGGTGATCGCAGGCTCGTCCGTGGCCGTCACCGACTGATCAGCGGCCGTGCAGCCGCTACCGAACAGGGCGGCCAGTATGGCGATCACCGGCAGTATCCGCAAGATCCTCCTCCGAACCCGCTTTATCGTCCACACCCCTGATCCTCCGAATCCGCTGTGGGCAAGGAGCATCCCGTCACCGCGTGTCCGAGAAGAACAGCAGAAACCCAACGCCGAAGAGGCCCACCTGCCAGACGACCAGATAGACGCCGACGGCAAGCCAGAGCAGTGCGCGCGAGCGGGCGGTGATACTTTCAGTGCTCCGACTGGCTCTCCAGCTCCGACCGCCGGTCCATCCCGACCAAATTCCGCCGGATCGGGCCACCAGCCAAAGCCCGTACAACAAAGCCGCAACGCCGATGACGCCTGCCGTGCAGGCCACCGCGACGAACAATCCGCCGGCGGATTCCAAGTCGGCCAAAATCAGCACCAGCAGCGGCGCGAGCGTTCCCGCGACCACCAGTGCGAGGGCCATGAGGGCCTCCGCCCGAAGAACTCGTGGAGACTCGGCTCCCCGCTCCGGCCTCTCCCGCGCCGCAAGGTCAGAGGAGCCGCCCGTCGCCATCACTTCTCCCCTCCGAGCAACTCAAGCAGCGGGGTGGCGTCCTCGGGTGGCGATAAGCGCTCGTCGGTGCGTGCGAAGGTCATGCGCAGGTCCTGCAGTTCGGCGAAGCCGTCCGGTGCGTTGCCCTCGACGCGAAGTTCGCGCGGGGTCCCGTCCGCATCCACCCGCAGCACCAATTGATACTCGTGTGAGTAGTTCCAGACGTAGTCCTCGCCGCCCGCGTCGATCCCCGGCGGAGGATTGCCGACGTAGATGAGCAGTTCGTAGGCCGGCAAGGAGGGGTAGAGCGCGTCATCGACAAAGCCCCCGCGTAGCTCGTAGCCTCCCTCCACCTCGGACACGGCCAGCGCCGGGCCTTCGCGGTCGGTCGAGGCGCTTCGCAGCGCGGTAGCCACCCACCAGCGTGGGTTGAGCACGTCCAGCAGATAGCTCCGCACGATAGCGTCGTAAACCGTCTGGGCGGTCTGAGCATCGCGCTCCTCCAGCGGCACGGCGAGCTTCGACCGCGCCGCCGACTGCAACTCCTCCCAATTGGTGGACAGCCAGCCCGCTTCGCCCTCACCCGGCCGCTGCCAGTAGTAGCGGTCCCCGGCGCTCAAGGGCAGCTTCGCCGACTCCGCAAACGTGGCCGCCCAGGCGCCATCCCCGGGGGGATCGACCACGCGGAAGGCGGACGCCCCGCCGTCCAACACGGCCGAACCCTCCGGGTAGATGACCTCCACGGGTTGCGCGTCGAGCCAGTCGGCCACGGTCTCCAGGAGCTCTGCCGGATCCGCCGCCGGCTCGGTGTAATCGCTCAGCCGCGGATAGCCCTCGGGGATCTCCGGCCCTTCCTCCGCCCGCTCGAACTCGGCGACAAGCTCCTGGGCCTCAGGCTCCGACGGGTAGGACAAGCGCAACTCCAAGGGCCGCCAGTCCTCCGCGGAGAGCACCAACATCGCCGACAGACGCTCGGGCAGGAAGCGCTCGACCCCTTCCACCGACTCGAGCAGGCCCACGAGGAACTCGGACTCGATGGCGGCGTGCGGATCGATTTGGCCGCGGAGGGACACCTGTCCGTCCTCGGGAGCGGGAAGCTCGTCTTCAAGCGGATCAAAGTTTCGCAGCATGCGGAGGGGGTCGCGAGAGCGGTAGAGGGCGAAAGAGACCCCCAGGCCGCGCGCGAATTCGCGCCACTGTTCGTCCTTCGACTCGACGGCCGTCTCGAGGGTGGCGAAGTCGATGGCCAGCGCCTCCGTTCTCATGCGGGGCACGGAGAAGTTCCGCAGATCCAGGTAGTGGGTGTCCGCGTCCCAGACCAGGGGGTCGGGCAGAAGCGGCTCCCGGGGATCCCCCAGGTATTCGAGCCGTCCGGGCTCACCCCCGGCGCCGTAGAGCACCTCCGAGCCCTCCTCCCCGCCCAAACGCACCCGGAGCGGCGCCGCCGTCGCCCAAGCCAGCGCCGCCCGAACCGCTTCTTCCGGAGACGAGACTTCGGTCAGGGTTGGGGTGGTCGACGAGTCGGACGAGTTGTCTCCCGAATCCTCGCCGCAACCCGCCAGCATAAAGGCCGCGAGGAGCAGGGCAAGGAGACCGGGGATCAGGGCGGGCAGAACACGGGAGCCGCGACCGTTGCCCTTGGTCCGGCCCCCGCCCCGGCCTGATGCTACACCTGCACCGCTCCGGCCCATTGCAGCCCCCTCCCTGGCGGTCTAGCCTTCACCGCTTCAGTCTAGCTCCGCCCCCGGCTCCCTGTGGAGATACTCTCGCTTCTCTCTGTCCAAACATCTACTGGACCGCACGGGAATCTAAAGGCCCCCCGCAGTCCTGCCTGCGGTGCTCGATGGGGGAACTGCCGGGAAGCTAGCCAGACCGAAGGCAGCGCTTCCGCTTGCCCAAGCCCCCAACGGGCACTACAGTTGGTGGTGCATGGATACCCAGCTCATTGAACGACTCCGACGGGCGGCGGAACGTCACTTCCCCGAGCACGGCGTGCTCGTCGCCTACGCCTACGGCAGCCGCGTTTCCGGCACGCCCCGCCCGGACAGCGACCTCGATGTCGGCTACTACCTCTACAGATATCGCGAGGGCGAGCAACTTGCGATCAAGACCGAGATGCTGCTTGCCGATCGCCTCTCCCGCGAGGTAGGCGTCGACGTCGACCTACGCAATCTGGGTCCGGCCCCCCTCGAGGCCCGCGGAAGGGTTCTCGAAAAGGGGGTCAGGGTGTTCTCCGGCGACGACGTCGAACGGGTGACGCTGGAACGGGAACTCCTCTCTCGCTACCACGATCGGAAGGCCGAGTTCGAGGAGCTCCGGCGCCTTAGGTTGCGGCACTACGCCGAGAAAGGGCTTCGGTGATCGACCAGCCAAAGGTCACCCAGCTCCTCGCCCGCCTGCACACCTCCCTCGAGGACTTCGACCGATTCGCCGCGGCCGTAGCGCAGGTGGCTGACTAGCGGGTCATGCCTCATCAGCTCTAGGCGGGTGGAGCGACGGCCACCGGCGCCAGCGCGGCGGCCAACGCCCAGATCTGTGGCCGGATCTCCTCGGGGCCGTACACGTAGACGGTGCTCTCCGGCAGCTCCAAGCGGAAGTAGACGATGCCGTCGCGAACGAGTTCGTGAGCCTCCTGGCCCATGACGCTCGCGCCCGTGGCCTTCCACAGCTCTTCGTTATCTCGCACCTCAGGCGAGGCCAAAGCGCCGAGGGTGAAGCTGAGCGTCGCCTGGTCGGGATTAACAACAAGGCGGATCGCCGTTTCGTTGTTGGAGAAGGCCGCCCCGTAGAAGGCGCCGTCGACGGCGGGGTTGTGGTGGCTCCCCAGCTTCTCCCCCCAAGCTCCTGCGGGTAAGAAGTCCTCGGGCAGCTTGGACGGAAGGTAGACATGGCTTTGGCCGGTGTCGGGATTGACGGGCGCCTCGACCTGATCGACGACCCGCCGCCGGAGTTCCTCCAGCGAGAGGTCCGGCCAGGCAGTGAGGTAGCCGGGCCGGTCGCCGGTGTTGCCCGGGCCGCGGCCAAAGGGGTCAACCTGAGGCTGCCCTGCGTCTGAGACTAGAGGGTTCTCCGCACGTCGCTCAAAAGCTGTCCACTCGATCCGCATGCCCTCCTCGCCTAACTTCATCACGTACACGCCCTTCTCGCCTACTACCACTCCGCCACCGGCGATTCTCCAGTCGAGTTCGACAAGTGCAGATGACATGAGCCCTCGCTGGTAATCGACCGCAATGAACTGCGATCGAGGAGGAGTTTCGGGTGCGGTTTGCCCAAGGACAAAATGAACGACGGGCAGACCGCCGAGAGCCGATCCATCCAGCAGCGCAGCCCCACGATCAGATTGTTCAGCGGCAGAGAGGACTACTTCTGTGACTTGCTCGTCCTGCGAGTACACCTTAAGCAGAAAATCGCCCTCGCCGGACTCCGATAGCGTGGCGAAAAGGCCTCCTCCAAGCGGGTACCCGGGCGTGTGGGCGTCCCGCGGGCGGGAATCGGAGAGACGCAACGGGATGAACGCACGCTCGCCGAACGCTTCACCCTCCCCAGCCGTGTAGATATCGGCGCCGGCCCAGAAGAGAGGGGCGACGGGCTGATTCGGGTCGATCCGAGTCTCCTCGAGTTCCTCTCCGGAAGCCGAGTAGGCCCTAAGGACCTCCTTGCGGTCCTCGCGGACTCTCACGTAGAAGCGGCCCTCATCGTCAACGAGCATGCTGCTTACGATCCCCTCGATCCCGAAGGCGGCTTGAGCGACACCGTCTCTGTAGAGGTTCACCCGCTGGTTGAAGCGGTCGTAGACGGCGCAGAGGCGTCCATTAGAGGATATTCCGAAGACAGCCGGACCGGTTGGGCCAAGTTCCGTCTCTTCCAGGCCAACCTCCCCCAGATCCGAGCCCCAGGGGACGGCGATTACGACTTCGGCCTCGCTGGGTTCGTCGGGGGGCGGAGGCAGGCGGAGCGAAATCTCAGCCAGGTCGGCCGAGTCAGTGGCCCCGAGGTGTTGCTCAAGCCAGGCCTTCGCCTCTGCCGTCTTAGGCTCAGCGTGAGACAGCATCTCCTCGACCCCTTCGCGGATCTCGAGCAGGTTGGGAGGACTGTACGTTACGGACGCGACCGCCGAGTTGGTAGACAAGGTCGCGGGACCCGAGGGAAGCGTTGAGGTCGGCGCCTCGTTCTGTTCGGGCAGCCCATCAAATAGCCAGATCTCGAAGCGTGCCGGTGACGGCTCGAGCTCGCCCTCACCCGTCCGCGCATCCGAGCTTAGGTACTCGTATCGCTCAACCTGCGGCAAGGACTCGATCTCCTGGCGAAGACGTGCGATATCCTCTTGGCTGGCGTCGGGCTGAAGAATAAGGGTCATATCGGAGGCCAGTAGGTGCTCTTCCCAGCTTCGAAGCGCACGGACGGCAAGCGTCTCCGTCACAGCGTTCTCCTCCTCCGGCGCCCAACTGAGCTCGATGTCCCCCGCCTCGACAAACGCGATCAGCTCCTGAATCGTCTGGAGGAGCTCCTTCTCTGATGTCGGCGTGACCTCTTGAGTCGCCTCTGATCCCCCTACCTCGTCTGTGTCCCTATCATCGATCACGATCAGATCCGGCTGCCGGAACAAGTCGGTCGCCCAAGTTCCGAAGGCCACGAGCAACACCACAGCGGCCGTCACCGCCACCGCCTGCACGATCCGGCTCTGGCGGCGCTTGTGCTTTAGCTTGGCCTCGACCCCGAGCCACTTGCCTCCGGTGTGCACCTCGGGCACCAGTTGGTCGAGGGCGGTGCGCAGTTCGAGGTCGAAGGCTGTCTGCGGCGTTCTACTCATCGCGTCCTGCTTTCAAGGTGCTTCTCAAGGTCTCCCGGCCCCGGTCGAGATGCCGTTTGACCGTGCCCTCGGAGACCTGCATGGCCTCGGCCACCTCCGCCACGGAAAGATCCGCCAGATAAAAGAGCGCAACCGCCGTGCGCTGCTTGAGGGGTAGACGACGGAGGGCGCGGTGAAGCTCGGTGTCGGGGAGCTGGGCCTGCGGCGAGTAGCGAGGCTCAGCCTCGAGGCGAACCAGAGCAGTGGCGCGGCGGCTGAGCGAGCGCTTCTGATCCTTGGCCTTGTTGATGGCCACCCGGCGGACCCAGGCCGCCTGATCCTCATACTCCGAAAGCTTGCGCCAGTTCTTGCAGAGTTCGGCGAAGGCTTCCTGCACCGCGTCTTCGGCGGATTCCAGGTTACCGGTGACGAGCGCCAGGGCCCGGGAGAGCGAGGCGTATTCGCGGGCAAAGAGGGCTTCGGGGGAAGCGTAGTGGGAGACGGCGCGGTCGTCGGTCTCCTTGCGGCGCGGCCAGCGGCGTCCGGACTCTGCCGGTTTCTCCTCGCCCGCCTTCAGCGTGTCCGCCGCACCTTCGATGCTTCGCTCCCCTTCCTTCGGTGAGGAAAGCGGCCGCACTGCACCGCTACCCGTTCAGCTACTACACAAGGTACACGACGAAGGGGGTTCGCGGGTTGACATGGATTTTGCCCCATGCAGCGTAGCTATTGTGGCTAGTGAGGCTACCCTTGCTCGAGACGCTCCGCGATCCAGACCTTGATGACAGATTGGGCGGGTAACGCCCAGGCGCTTTGCCTCACGATCAAGAGACTCGACCACCCACAGCGGAAAGTCGACGCTGACCCGCTTTGCCTCCAGCACCGGGCGGCGGCTCTCCTCGAGGTCCAGTTCGTCCGTAACGTCCTCACCGCGATCGAACCTCTCGTCGAATTCACTGGCCTTCATACAAAGCCACCTCCTCTTCGCGTGCCCTGCGGACCGAGATTGTTCGCACACGATCCTCCCGGTGGTGATCACCGCAGACCAGTGCCTCCGTCCAATGATGCCGATCACCACATGCCTTGGCTCGTCCTCAGTCCGAGCGGCCACCTCGAGGTTATACCGAAAGAGATCGGCGAGGGAGTTCATCAGGGCGCGCCTTCGCGAAACGTACCTGGCCCTGCCCCAAATGCCACGCCGTGCTAAAATTGATGATGCTTTGATGCTAGGAGGATAGGCACTCTCATGCGCACCACGCTTACCATTGAAGATAGGATCGCCCAGGAGCTCAGGGAGCGGGCCCGACGAACCGGGAAGCCGTTCAAGCAGGTGGTTAACGAGGCTCTGCGTACCGGACTGACCAGGCTCGAGCAACCGGAGTCGGAGCCCTACCGGCTGGAGCCGGCTTCCCTCGGCTCCCCTCGGTCCGGTATCGATCTTGACAAGACGCTCGCTCTTTCCGAAGGCTTGGAGGACGAGGCCTTGGTATCCAAGATGGAGCAGCGCAAGTAGTGGTTCACACCCAATGATCCTGCCCGATGCGAATCTGCTGGTATACGCCGTGAACGTGGACCTTCCGCACCACCACAGGGCGCGTGCCTGGCTCGAATCGGTCCTGAGCGGAACGGAGAGCGTGGGCCTGGCCTGGGCGGTGACTCTCGCCTTTCTGCGGGTCACCACTAACCCGCGGGTCTTCGAAAGACCACTCGGGATCGACAGGGCGCTGGGCTTTGCCGAAGAGTGGCTTCGCCATCCCTTGGTGAAGCCTGTCGCTCCAGGGCAGGGCCATTGGCCGATCTTCCGCAGACTCCTCGAGCAAAGCGGAGCCGCGGGCAATCTGACGACCGACGCGCATCTGGCAGCTCTCGCTCTGGAGTGGGGCTATACCCTCTATTCGGCCGACAACGACTTCAAGCGGTTCGCCGGCCTGACCCACGTCAATCCACTGGCAGACTAGAAGGCAAACTCGAGGTCTGCCGGCATGCCCTCGGGCATCTAGTCGTAGAGAATTGGACCAGGGAAAGGTTGGTCCGACTCGATCTGGAGGAGTACAGGGAGACCGTTAGCGCCGTAGTGACGAAGGCGCATATCTGAATTCTGATTCTCAACCTGAAGGTCCACCTTCAAGGGGGCCTCCTCCACCCACTCGAGTATCCTGGTCTTGAGTTCCTCTGCAGATGCCGGTTGATCGGCCGCTTGACTGCCGCCTCCGCATCCGTAGAGAAAGACCAGAACTGCGAGCAACGACGTTAAGAACGTCTGCAGGTAGGGCTTGCGCACCTGCGGCTCCTTGTCCGGATCTTGATCCTTCTCGTCCGAGATCAACGCTCGGGGATGTGTAGCTGATCGCCGATGCATAGGTCTCAGCTCTCGCCACCGAAAAGCCGGAACACTATGTTCGCGACCACAAGAGCGCCGATCAGCAGCCAGAACCACCGGCCGCCCAGATCGCCCCACCGCGGCCACTGACTCGGGCTGTTGCCCCAGGTCCAGCGTTCCGATTCCCGGAAAAGCTCCCGATAGCCTCGCCTGACCTTCTTCCGCCGCTCGGGTCCCTCGTTTCTCCGTTTCTTAGCAGCCATGGTGGATACGGTATCCGACGCAGTACTATCACCGCTAGGAGGTATGGCATGATCCCGGAGAACCGCATACCCACCCATCCGGGGGTGGTCCTCCGCGAGGAGTTCCTCCTTCCCCTGGGTGTATCCCAGGTCGCCTTCGCGGCGCATCTCGGCGTGCCGGTGCAACGTATCAACGAGATTGTGCGTGGCAAGCGAGGTGTCACGCCGGAGACCGCGTGGCTGCTCTCCGAAGCGCTCAACACTACACCTGAGTTCTGGATCAACCTCCAGGCGGCCTATGACCTTGTCCGCAGTCGTCCGGCGGCGCCGATCCCCCCTCTCGTGACCGTCGCCTGAGTTTCTCGACAGAAGAAAGCTGCTTTGGCCGCCACATCTTGACCCTTCTCGTCCGAGATCAGCGCTCAGGCATCTGCCAGCTGATCCGGGACAGTTGCTCGGCGAAAGCCGTGAGGATGTCCGGGTCGGTGCCGGCGGAGGCTACCAGGGCTACAGTCCCCTGACCCTCGCTCTTCGCCTGGAGCAGCAAGCGGTCGCCCAAATCATACGAATAGAAGGGGGTGCCCTCCAGGGTGGTCGGCGTCTCCTCACCCTCGGCTTCGCCCACATCGGCCCCGGGGTTCACCGCAAGGAGAACTTGGTCGGTGCCGTTGGTAAAGCCGACCCCGTACCCGCTCGCACCGCCAGCGCCACCAAAGCCCAAGTGGGGGTCGGAGCCCAAGGGGGTGTAGGAGAGGGCGGTCCCCAGAGCGGCCATATCTCCCTCGGAAAAACCAGCGGGTAGCTCGAGGGGGAGAAACAGAGGCGGGCGAAGCACCGTGGGGAAGTGGTTAGCGATGAGCTGGGCGGTGCTGTAGCCCCCATCCGGGCCGGGCCAGTTAAGGTCGGTGATCTCTGCGCCCGCCCGAGTCTTCATCACGTTGTCCGTAAGCAGTGCGGCTTCTGCCCGGGTCATGGGAGCCCAGGGATCGGCGGCGTCCGTCTCGAAGTGGAGCCCGTAGGATATGGAGTTAAGGGCGGCGATGTTCGCCGAAATCTCGTGGGTTGCGCTAAAGAGTCCCCAGGGCGAGAGCAGACTCTCGATGGTCGGGGGCACGCTCAGGCCCCAGTCCTCGGCCGCCCGCGCGGCCATGGTCACCGCCTGGCAGCGAGGGATGGCAAGGTAAGGGGAGAAGGTGGTGGCACTGGTGCCGTTCGTGATCGCGAAGTCCTTGGCCACCTTGACGTACTCGTGGGGATAGAGATTCCCCGGATCATCGGGCCCTAAGTCGGCAAACGGCGGGAGCGGGTAGTCCTCCCGGACCGGTAGACCGAGCCCGCCGACCAACATCTTGGCCATCTGCGCCCGTAAGAGGCTCGCTTCTGGACGGAAGGTTCCGTCTCCGTAGCCCTCCACCACGCCCGACTGTTCCAGGTTGGTTATTGCTGTGGCGAAGTCGGTCGAGGAGTCGACGTCGCTGAAGGGAGGCGTGTCGGGCGGAAAGGCAAGCGCGGGCGCCGACGAGAGAAGGAGCAGCATCACTGTGACCAGCGCCGCAGTGGCAGCGGTTGTGCGTCTGACCCTCATCAAGGCCCTCCTTCAAGGTCGCTCTAACCGTCCGCCCTCTCGAGTGTACCCCCCCCCTTGGACGTACGCAAGGCAGGTTTGGTTCACGACACTTGTCCGAGTTGCGGCCTTACGGCTAGCGTGCCTGTATCCGTGTCATGAGTACTTCGGTGAGATGTTCGACCCCGGCGCGGTCAAGTGGCGACCTACCCTCCTGCATGGGAGTCGGCCCCTCCGATGACACGTTGATGACAGTCCTATCAGGCAACTGAACAAGCATCTGATAGCCGGCGCCAGAGGGATAACTCAACATGCGCGCCTCCGATGCACCGGGCACGGCGACCTCCTCGCTCTGTGCTGACTGGGCGCCTGAGCCCTCGGTTGCCGCGGGTAATGGCAGTGAAGGACGTGGGTTCTTGAAGATGTAGATGGCTACCTTGCCGTCACCTGCCGACTTCGAGCCTAACCATATCTTGACTACGGGTTCCGCATATTGAAGCTCGACTGCGTTCAGAACGGTCAAGTCCAGGTCGGAGAACGCTGAAACGGCCGAGTCCGCCAGCGCCCGGGCGCGCTCTGTTGGAACAGCGGGGGGTAAGTCCGGGGGAGGGGTAGGCGTACCGCCTATGGCTCGGTCTTGGGCGCCGACGATTTCAGCTTCGTCCTCGGCGGTAACGTCCCCTATTCCCTGCTCAACCGGCAGATGAGTAGTCCGGTCAAAAAAGGCGTCAGGGACCTCTCGCGCGGAGGGGAGGGGCGCGTCGTTTGGGGTGACGCCGCTATCATTTGAGGCGGAGCGATCCCCCGCCTTCAGCAGCTCTCGGTGCGCCGCCAGCCACTCCTCAGCTTCGGGGGTGCGCGCCTCGGCAAAGTGCAACAGAGCGAGCACGTTTCGCTCGATGGTTTCCACAGGCAAGTCGTCAGTGGCCCCAAGCGCGTCAACGGCCGGATCCCCCTGCAATCGATCCAGCGCCTCAGCTCGCTGGGCGGTGGGAACCAATCGGACTTCGAATAGATCTGGAAACCGTGGCCCTGCGAAATCCCCGTCATCTCCGGCCGAGAAGCTGGGATCCGTCTTTCTGCGCTCCAGGACCATGCTCTGACGTGTGCGTTCGCGGTTCTGCTCGTTGTGGATGAACGAATGGGACTCGACCTCGGGCCAGGATTTGATCTCCTCAGCCAGCCGGTATGCTTCCTCTGAGCCTGCGCCCACAGAAAGGGTGACCGTGATGCGGACCGCCTCTTGGCCCTCGAGCCAGGCCTCGTAGACCCGTAACTCCCCAAGCGGGTTGGTCGGCACTTCGCCGTACTCGGGATGGCCCTGAGAAGGGTTGATCTCGATCTCCCCCTGCTCCAGGAATGCGATCGCGGCCCGGACGGTCACGAGGAGTCCCTTCTCCTCTTCCTCGGCGGCAGCAGCCGTCGCGTCAGTCGTGCCGGGACCGACCACCTCCCCCGCTGAGTCATCGATGACCACCATCTGATCACCCCTGACTGCGTCGGACATCCAGTAGCCCAGAGCCGCGACCAGAACGAGGGTCACCGGGACCGCCATGGCCCGCAGGACAAGGTGCCGGCGCCGAGCGCGGGACAAGCGGCGGCCGAGGTCGGGGGCCGGCGGCAGCTCGTCGGCGCCTGCGGCGATCGCCGCGATTGCCCTTGTTATGTCTTGATCTTTAACCACAGCTACTCCTGCTCCCCCAAATCCTTCTTCAACGCTTCGCGGGCTCGGTGGAGTTGCCGGGTGACCGAGCCCTCCGAGATCCCGAGTAGATTGGCGATCTGAGCCACCGGGCGATCCTCGAAGTAGTAGAGGGCGAGGATCAGTCGTCGGCGGGCCGGCAGCCGTTTGATGGCCCGCACCAGATCGAGGCGCCCTTCAGGTCGAGGGGCCAGGCTGGTTGCCTCTCCTTCCCCCACCCTAATGAGGGCCGCCGCCCGGCGCCGGAGGGACCGTTCCTGGTTGCGCAGGCGGTTGAGCGCCACCCGCATCACCCAGCCCACCTGGTTCTCATGCTCGGCTACGTGCTTCCACTTGACGTGGAGCTGCACGAAGGCCTCCTGCAGGACGTCGGCGGCCGTCTCGGGGTCTGGGGCGGCGACCGTCAGTAGGCGAAGAAGGCGCCGATACTCCGCGCGGTAGAGGGCCTCGGCAGAGGCGAAGCTGGTGCGTGCCCAAACGCCCCGGCTGTTTACGCCGTTTTCCTTCTGCTCTAATGCCGAGTCCAGCAACTCCACCAGCCGCCATCCTCCTCCGCGAGCTTGGTCCCTTCATATGTATAACACCGCAGGGGGCCGGGAGATTGACAGGGGATGTCGACAAGATTCTCGGTCCCGGTCCTGGGAGCTGATGCTTGCCCGGAACTCGCGCATGTAGAAGGCTCGTGGTATGCACCACCCTGTGAGGAGTCTGCCGACCCGGGCATTGGTTGCCGGAAGCGTGCTCGCCGTGCTCATCGGGGTTGTTGCGGGTACTCGCCGACGAGTTGGGGATGCCGGTGGACCTGAATCCTCGACGGTCGCGACTGCACGTTGTCTGGGCTCGTGTAGGACTCGGCTAAGCTCCTCAGCCAAGCGCCCTTGTGTATGATTCGAGGACGGCAAACCCTTGCGAGGTCCTGGAATGAGCGAGTACCGATTGACAGGCAAAATCGGACATGACGAGGATGGCTACTGGGCGGAGTGCCCTGAATTGCAGGGTTGCTACACCCAGGGAGACACATACGAGGAGACGGTTCAGAATCTCCGGGAGGCGATCACCCTTCACATCGAGGATCGCCTCGACTGCGGGGAGGATGTACCGAAGAGCGACAGCGTCAGTCTCCTCACCCTGAACGTAGCAGTATGACCCCTCGGGCCCCGCGCGTCACTGGGGCGCAGGCCTTGCGAGTTCTTCAGTCTCACGGCTTCCGCAACGTGCGTCAGAGGGAAAGCCACTGCATACTCCGTAACGCCACGGGTGTCCGAGTGACGGTACCAATGCACTCCGGCAAGACCCTTCACCCCAAAGTCACAGCCTCGATCATGAGGGATGCCGATCTCACCGCCAACGACTTCGAGTAGCTCAAGGTCGGACTCGGCCGCTGTCCAGAACTTGCTCATTACGAAGCCCAAGATCGCCACCGCGGGCAGGGTGCTCACGTGCTTGACGACGGCTATGCCGATTGACATGCGCGCGCTCCCGCAAGCGCTCACGGTATCCGTACGGTTTGCCCTCCCCCGGGGCGGGTATTTTCCGCATAGGTTAATTATCCAATTGGTTAAAGAGGCAATGAGCACCGACCAACTCAGCGAGACCTTTGCCGCCCTGGCCGACCCCACGCGCCGAGCCATCCTCATTCGGCTATCGGCGGGGGAGGCCTCGGTCACCGAACTCGCCGAACCCTTCGACATTTCCCTGCCCGCGGTATCCAAGCATCTCAAGGTGCTGGAGCGGGCCGGCCTGATCACGCGCAGCCGGGAAGCTCAGTGGCGCCCTGCCCGGCTCGAGGCGGAACCGTTGAAGGACGCCTCCGATTGGCTCGAGCGCTACCGGGAATTCTGGGAGGAGCGGTTCGATCGCCTGGACGACTACCTGCGGGAGACTCAGGGCCTCAGCGAACAGGGTGCCGTGGGCGGCGAGGAGCTCGACTCCGCCCCATCAAGTAACAAGGAGACACCATGAGCACCAACAAACTCAACGTCAGCGCCCCGGCCGACGAGCCCGTGATCATCCTGACACGCACCTTCGACGCTCCGCGCGAGCTAGTTTTTGCCGCCTTGACCGATCCCGAGCTGATCCCCAAGTGGTGGGGCCGCCGGCGTTCGTCCACCGAGGTCGACGAGATGGACGTGCATCCCGGAGGCCGTTGGCGCTTCGTCGAGCACGACGATGACGGCAAAGATTGGGCCTTCCGCGGGGAGTTCCGCGAAATCGTGCCGCCCGAGCGGGTGACCCAGACCTTCGAGTTCGAGGGCTTTCCCGGGCACATCTCGGTGGACACCATGACGCTCGAGGAGGAAGACGGACGCACCAAGATAAAGGCGGTCTCACGCTTCGACTCGTTCGAGGATCGGGACGGCATGCTCCAGTCCGGCATGGAGGAAGGCGCGGCCGAGACCTACGATCAACTCGAGGAACTCGTCACCCAGCAGGCGGGGCGACAGGCCTCGCAGGAAGCTTCCCAGGAGGCGCCGCGTGTGTAGGAACATCCATACCCTCTACAACTTCGACCCGCCCGCGACCTCCGAGGAGGTCCGGGCGGCGGCCCTGCAGTACGTGCGCAAGATCAGCGGCTACTCGAAGCCCTCCGCGGCCAATGAGGAGGCCTTCAACCGGGCGGTCGAGGAGGTGGCGGCAGCCTCGGAGCAGCTGCTGGAGTCGCTGGTGACCGCCGCGCCCCCCAGGAACCGCGAGGTGGAGACGGCCAAGGCGCGGCTGCGGGCGGAGAAGCGGTTCGGGTAAGTAGAACTATGACAGGCGACGCACGCGTAAACTGAGTGTATAGGAGAGGAGGTGACGGGGCGCTGAGAGTCAAAGCCCGCAAGGTTGGTAACAGCATAGCCGTGACGATTCCCAAAGAGATGGCAGAGGCACTGGCAATCACCTCTGAGTCTGAGGTGGAACTCGAAGTCCGGGGGGACTCGGTCATAATCACCGCCGTTGCCTCCCCCTGGGACAGACTTGTGGTCGAGGTTCGCGCAAACGTACAACGGCAAGGACTGACCGAAAAAGACGTGGACCAAGCGATCACCGAGATCCGTGGACGGAAGCGTCGCCAGGGCAGTCCTCGACACTAACGCCCTCGTCTCGGGCGTTCTCTCCCCCAACCTCGGAGTCGTGACCGTCATGGAGATGCTAGAGACCCTCGGACTGAAGGCCTGAGCCTAGAGAGAGAGTTGGGAATGTTGCGTGTGTGTGGGTCCCAACGTTTAGGAGGCATTTGTGAAGCTCATAAGGCGAGCCCTGAGCCGGCTGGACAATGACAACCGGCTGACCATTCCGAGAGCGGTGCGCGACGCGCTGGGTCTAAAGTCAGGGGATATGGTGTCGTTTGAGTTGAACGAATCTGGCCGAGTGATCCTGGAGAAAGGCGAGTCCTCGAAACTCGGCTACCTCGACGCGCCCGCTTCGACCCTTGAAGAGTGGCTATCGGCAGAGGATGAGGCGGCGTACCGAGCTCTCTGAGGGGCGCTGCCTACTCGAACTTCCCCCGCGCCAACCGCTCGGTCTGCGCGAGCGTCTCGCGGAGCGGCTCAAGTTCAGCCCCATCAGCTTCCGGTCCACCCCACCATCGCACGCCGTGCTCCACCTGCCCCCAGCCCGCGCTCAACACGAAGGCCTCGAGATCCTCAATATCCTCCGGGGACTGGGGGTCTGTGGCGGCGGGTTCGGGCGAGGGCCCCGGCTCGACCGGATACTGGAGAAAGTCAATCGCCTGCAGGCGCTCGTAGACCCGCTGCACCTCCTCCCGCGACAGAGTGGCGGTTTGCTCCTCGGGCCGACCCGGCTCGGTTTGTGAAACCGGCGTGGCGCTTTCGCTTTGGGGCTCTCCGCAGCCCCCGGCGAGCCCGACGACCGCGATCAGCAGCAAGGCGAGTCGAATCCCGCCTCCACCTCCAAAACCAAGTCGCCCCATCATCCTCCTCCCTGCTTCTCCGCCCGCTCTAGCCGCAGCCAGTCGCGCTGGTAGGCAAAGGACACCACGAGCAGCACCACACCGAGGAAGAAGAAGCTCAGAATGCGGTAGACCTGCTCCAGTTCGGCGACGTCGTAGACGAAGGCCTTGACCGCGGTGGCCGCGATAACCCCCAGCGCCTGCCACCGCAAGACGTCGAGGTGCCGCCAGAAGCCCACCGCCATCAGCCCGGCCCCATAGATCAACCAGAGCGCGGAGTAGGCAAAGTCGCGCACGAGGTCATAGTTGGCGAAGCGACTCGGGCGAAGGCCGCCGGTACTTTGGAAGAAGTGGTGCACCTCCAAAGTCAGCGCAAGCAGAGCGAGAGCGTTTACCGTCATGGTGGCTGCCCAGAGCAGTTCGCGCCGCCGATCCTCCACCAAGAGCGTCGCCGCCCGCCAGAGCGCCAGGGTCACTCCGACAGCCAGCAGGAAACTGCCGAAGCGGGCGTTCAGCAGCAGGCGCGAAGGGTCGAACTGATCGTAGAGCGCGAGCCGGGCCACCGCTAATCCGAGCACCAGCGCGGCCA
This sequence comes from Actinomycetota bacterium, assembly GCA_016278725.1. Taxonomy (GTDB): domain Bacteria; phylum Actinomycetota; class Thermoleophilia; order RBG-16-64-13; family RBG-16-64-13; genus Soudan-30. The sequence goes on along the minus strand of JADQBG010000009.1, from coordinate 161,415 downwards.
GGACGAGCGCGAAGCGGTGACGGCGGAGATAGCCCACGGCGGTGACGGCCAAAGCCTCCAGCAGAAGGAGCACACTCGCCCAGGGGGTCTGGAAGCGGAGTTCGATGGCGCCGGCCAAGAACAAAACGGCGAGCGACCAGTGCAGACCCTGGAGCAGTCCGCGGATGCGGCCTTCCTCGCTCGAGCGCCGGCCGATCCCCACGCCCACCCCGAAGGCCACCGCGGCGATCCCCGCCGCGACCAACGCCTGGGCCGGCCGCCCCTGGGTCTGCAGCAGTTCCCGGGCGAAGAGAAAGTAGGCCCCCGCGTTCGCCGGAGGAAGCAGGAGGAGGATGTTGGGCTCAAGCAGTGCGCTGGCCGGGCCGGGGGCTTCACTTTCGGGGAGGCGGCGGACCACCAGCGGTGCCACGGCGAAGAGCAGGAAGAACACCGAGGCAAAGCCGAGCGTCACCTCCAGGAGCCCGCTGGAATAGTCGAACGCGCGCCAACCCCAGAAGATCAAGGTGGTGGCCAGAAAAGCCTCGAGAGCGACCGGCAGCCAGCTCCGCATCCGAACCACCGCAAAGGCGCCGAGGTTGAGGATGAGCAGATAGGAGAAGAGCGCGACGTGCTGACCCTCCCCCAGTGAGACGAGCACCGGTGCTGCGTAGCCGGCCAGCAGCGCGAAGAGGGCGATCGGCTGCGCCTGCAGGTAGACGGCGCGGATAGTCATGGTCGCGGTCACCAGCGCCATCGCTGCGAGGGCCAGCCACTGAGGTATCAGTTCGTAATGGTCGGAAGCGGCCCAGAGCGAGAGATACAGCACTCCGATCCCGAGCGCGTCGAGCGACCAAGAGAAGGCGGTGTAGCCGCGGCGGCGGAAGCGTTCGCCCCAGAGGATCACCCCGACGCCAGCGGCCAACCCGATCGCCACCCTCCCCCACGGGCCGATCCAGTCGTTTTCGAAGGCGTAGCGCAGAAAGAAGGCGGTGGCCACGAAGAGGGCGATGATTCCGAGCCGGTTCAGCCAGGTGGAGCCGATGAGGTTTTCCAGTTCACGGCGTTCTGGCTCCCGGGCGGGGGCGGTGCGGCGGGACGACTGGACAGGGCGGCCGACGGGTTCCGGTGGCGACGCCGTGGGAGTGGGCGCGGAGGAAGCAACGGCCGGCCAGGCCTCCGCCTCAACCTCGGGCTGCAGCACCGGTTCCAACTCAGGCGCACCGAGTAGCTCCTCGAGCGCCGAGAGACGCTCGTTCAGATGGGCGACCTCTCGCCGCAGCTCCTCGAGTTCCCGGTCGTCGCTCATAGCTCTACCATCTCCTCACCGCTCGGCGCAGCCGAACGAGGAGAACGCGCTTCGGGGCCTTGAGTTCGGTTGACGTCACCCCAAACTCACTCGATCGGCTTTGCTTCGGGCAGGGGTCCCAACTCGACCTCCTGGCCGATGAACTGCGCCTCGCCTTGAACATGGTGCCACGGCGTGAACTCCCCCTCCGGGAGCGGTGGATCGAGAGTTCGCCGCCAATAAACCGGGCGTCCGTCCGCGGCCACGTCCACCGTGACCTGATATCGGGCGTCGAGGACCGGGGGATTCTCCTCGGCCAAGCCGGCTGCCGCGGCGGCAAGGCTCGCGTCCACCATCCGCAGTACAGCTTCGCCGTCTCGCCCCGCGCCAAGCACTTCCCGCACATCGGCCGTCCCGCTGAGTCGCCACTTCGCGCCTTCGTTCAGCGAGGTATCCCGCGGCGCTGACGCCACCTCCTCGCTCCACTCCGTCACCGACAACACCAGATAGGGGTCGTTCAGCAGCGCGAGCAGGAAGCGGTCCCGCGCCTCCAACAGTAACTCGAGGCGCCCGGCCGGCGGAGACGAAGCGAAGGCCTGCGCGAGCTCTTCGAGCGAGATCACCAAACGCTCGGACTCGAGGTCCTGCGGCCAATAGATCTCCGAAACCGATCCGCCCCGTTGATGGCCACCCTCGCGGAACAAGACCGTGCCGCCCACCCCGACAATCGGCGCTTCGCCGGTCTCAACCAGGCGAACCTCGGTTCCCGCCGGTCCGATGGTCACCTCGCGTCCGCTCCCCCGTAGCACGAGGTTGCCCCAGGCGCGCTCGAGCATGCGCTCGGTCAGCTGCTCAAAGGAGAGTTCCGCGTCCTCATAGCTGCCGTCGTCGATGCCCAGGTAGGGCGTGGCGTCCGCCGGCAGCTCGGGCGCGTCCGTCGTTCGCGACCAGTCCAACGCCTCGGGGCCGCGGCCGGGGTCGAGTTCCTGGAGCCAGAGGCGCACCGGCCGGTGGTCCGACTTCCGCACGAATCCCGTCACGGTCAGTTCGGGCGCAAAAAGGTTGAACTCCCGCTGCCGGTAGATGAAGTTTGGGAGGTCCATTCCGAGAAGATCGGTTAGGGATACGGTCCCGGCCAGGTACCAGTTCTCGCCGGCGTCGACGGCGATGCCCGGCCGCAGTTGCTCGAGCACACGAAGAGGATCGAAATAGCGCAGGGCGGCGACGAGGAAGGCGGGCTGCATACGCTCAGGTTGGGCCACGTCCTCCATCTCGTAGGCTCGGCGAGCGATGTCAGGGCTCATCCGCGTCCAAACCTCACGTCCCATCTCGACGAAGTAGTTGTCCCCCGACACAACCGCCGGCGTGGGGATGAGGGACTCGTGCAGATTCTCGCCTCGCTCGACCCGTCGAGGCTGCCCGCTCTCCCCGTAGGTCCAGACGTAGGCCTCACCATATTCCCCCTTGGTGGGCTCCGCCCGGATCCACTCGAGCAGCCCGTCGAGCACCGCCTGCGCGTCGGTCGTCTCGAGGGAAGGCTGCTCGCCGCTTTCCTGACCGACATCGGTCGGAGGCGCCGAAACAGACGTCGTCGCGGGCTCATCCCGGTTGCCACACCCCGTCGCCAGCGCGGCCATGGCGAAGGCCATCGCCATCAGCAAAAGGGCCAGCGCCAGTCGTTCCGGGGATTCTCGCTTCATGCCCCAGCCGATCCGGGAGCAAGGGCACGCAGTTGAGCGGCAGCGTCAGAATGCGCTCCGGAGACCGTGACCTCGAACCGCACGCCGCCCGTGACGGTGACGCGAAAGAGCAGCGGCTCGAGTTGACTTCCCTCGCCGGGCGTCCACCGGACTTCCCAGCGCTCCGCCCCGCTCCACTCCGGGTTCAGCCTCTCGGCCTCCCAGCGGTCAGACGCGTCCCCGGCAGCTGCATCCGAGGAAGCGAGAATTTCGTGTACCGTGCGGCTCGTTCCCGGCACAGGCTCCGATTGGACGACGCTCACGGCGTCACTACCGTCCTCTATCGGCAGAGAGGTGACATTGCTCAGATCGAAGACAACATGCACTCCGCCTACCACCACCATCAGCCCTAATAGCAGTCCCAGGATTGGTGCAACTCCTCGGAGCCTCCCCAGCAAAAGCCAGACCACGCCGCCCAGCCACACCGCCGGCACAAGCAGAAACATGACCAGGTTGACCAGAGAGAAGGCTTCCGTGTCCTGCAGCGAGAGGATCGCCAGGCCGAGCAGGAGCAGGCAGATCGCGGTCAGCGTAAGCAGTCGTCGTCGAAGTCTCATAGCTCCCCTCTTAGAAGTCGCGCGTCTTGAGCTCCGCCTCTAGTTCCGCGAGCGCGCGGGTTAGAGGATGCTCTCCTTGAACGTGGTAGTTACCTCCACGATAGTCGACGCGGACGGCGCCCTGCTCGACCGGCCCGCCGTACCATCGGAGAGTAACGTCCCGTCCCCAGTCGTTTTCCAGCTCGACGAGCATCACTCCTGGGGAAGTTATCTCGAATCCGGTCTCCCCCTGCTCCCAGGATCCCTGATAGGCCTCGGCCAGACGCTCGACCCACTTGGCCTGCGCGACCTCACCCAGTTGAACCTCATCCCCTTCGACTAGCAGAATCCTGATGCCGCGCATATCGTCTGCTTGGAGTCGCGGTGCGAGGAGGGTGGCTTGCGAGCACCCGGCCGACAGCAGCGCAAGGGCTAGGAGAAGCACAAGGGCGAGTATCCGGGCCGGCTCCGCCACCGGCTACTCCTTCCCCCTCGCCAAGTACTCTTGCAGTTGCTGCTCGGGCAGGAACGACCAGTTGGGTTCACTCAACGAGATGTCGCCGGTGTAGCGCTTCACGAAGAACTCCAGTTCTCGCGTCTCGTCGGTTCCCGGGGCGTTGTAGGTAACGATCCAGAAGAACCCTCCCTCATCGCCCTCGAAGAACGAGTCGTAGAACTCGTTCTGTTCGACGCTCCATTCGCCCCGAGCGCTGACCGACGCTTCGTGAGTTCTGACCACGTCCCCGTAGGTCAGCCCCCCGAAGTAACGGTCCTCTCCATTCTGAACCGCTGACACCGCTTCCTCAGGGGAGGTGACCAGTAGCGGCCCCCAGAGCAAGAGGACGAGGATCGAAGCGGCGGCGAGCAGAAGGAGGATGTTCAGCGGGGTCCTCTGCCGCCGTTCCTGATCTTCCGCTCGTTCTGGTCGTCCCGCCACCGTCACTTCACCACCTCATATAGCGCGGCCAACTCCCGGTTGAGGGGCTGGTCCCCGTCGACCCAGTAGCGTCCTCCCCTATAGGAGACCACGCTCACCCCGTTCGCAACCGAAGCGCCGCTCCAGCCCAAAGAAACGTCCCGGCCCCCATCTGCGCTAAGCGTGACACTCAAAACCATCACCGAAGCGACTTCACCGTTCAAGGCCTCCGTCCAGGACCCCCGATAGCCGTCGACAAGGCGCGAGATCCACTCGACCCGCTCTTCCTCGGCCAGGACCACTTCACGGCCGCCGCCTTCCTACTTCCGTCGCCGCAGGAGCTTCCCCGCCCAACTGCGCCGTGCGTCTGGCCTACGGCTTCGGCATGCGGTAGATTCCTCGCATGAGCCCGAGTGTCCTCTCCCGCGAAGAAGCGATTTCCCGACTCGAAGCCATCGAGGCCGACATACGCGCCCTCGGTGTGCGTCGCCTTGCCCTCTTCGGCTCCGTCCTGCGGAATCAAGCCCGTCCCGACAGCGACGTCGACGTGCTGGTCGAGTTCGATCCGGCGCAGAAGTCTCTCGAGCATTTCATGTCTCTCGCCGACCTGCTCGAGGCCACTCTCGAGCACCCGGTTGAGCTTGTCACCACGGAAGCGCTCTCCCCCTACATCGGCCCCCACATACTGGCGGAAGCGGCGGATGTCCTTCGAGCCGCGTGAGTATGGTGCAGAAACATATCCCGCCTCTCCGACAGGCCATCGAGCGCATTCTGTCCTCCGAGGCCTAGCTCTTCAGCGAACGCTCTCTACGAGAGGTATCCGCGCCCCTCTTCCGCCAGGATCTCCTCAATCCGTTCCGAGATGTCCGAGTGGCCGCTTCTACTCGCTGCTGCGGCGCCCAGCCGCCACCCCGAGCCCCCCAGGTACTGCTCTAGTGCTTCGCGCGTCAGGGCCGAAACGGTAGCGCCGCGCCGCTCGGCCTCGTGTCGCAGGCGGGCGTCCAGCTCGTCCGGGATCTTCAATGTCCTGCGTTTCATGTATGCCAGCATACTCCCTCCGCGCACCACTTCCCGGCGCCAGCAGTTCGGCTCACACGGCTCCCGGAGCCTAGTTTCCCAGCCAACCCTCAGGCGGGTCGAAGTGCGACGGCGGCAGCTGGTCGAGGGGTACGAGGGCATCCTTCACCTTGTCGAGGCTGAGGTCGAGGTGGGCGAAGGGGTCTTCGGCAAGACCCATTGTCGACCCGTCCACGAGTATAAGGCGGACGACAGCGTCTCCCTGGGTAAAGGCCGTAACCAGCGAACCCTCGTCGTAGGTTGGCTCCTCCCACCGTTCCAGCTCCTTCCGGGCTTCGGGATCGGCAGTCGCGAAGTGCTCGATGATAACCGCGGTCATGGGTTTGTCGGGAAGGCCGTACTCCAGCCTCAGGAAGTTAGCACCAGTTGCACGGATGACGTTCAGCCTTAGTCCCGGATAGTCCAAACCTACCGCCTGATAGGGGAGTGCCCGGGCCGCCTCTATCTCGCTCCGCCACCGCTTCGCCGCAAACTCCCTCACGTTGTCCAGAGAGGGTGGATCGGTGACGTCCGCCAGTGGAATCAACGTCCGCCGCACTTCGGTCACCTGCTCCGTACCAGCCGAGTCCCGCCCTGCCAACCGGGAGTAAAGCGGGATGCGGGTGCCTTCATCCACCAGCATCTCGAGAGCCACTTCCGCCGTGAAGTTCTTTGGCGCTTCGGCGCTTGGAGGAGGCCTGAGGGTGGCTTCGGCCCGGTAGCGGTTACCCGAACGCTGCCAACTCGCGTCTGGCAAGAGGTCTGGACCGACTACTTGTTGGAATGCCCACTCGAGCGCCGCGGCCGAGTCGCCCGGCCCCATCGGCTGGCCTCGCCGCACGCCGACCCCTTCTGAGTAGGTTAGGACCCCCTCTGGAGTACGGACTTCAAGGGTCGAGAAAGGCTCTGGCCCTCCAGGTCCGCGATCAGTGCGCTGAAGCCGGTAGCTTTCGGTCTCCGGTATCAGCAGCGCCTCGGTCTCATCCCCACCAGAGCCGGAGGTGGACGACCGGACCCGCACCGCGAAGCCCGGCGGCACCGCTTCCACCCCGGCCAGTTCGGGAGGCTCTTCGAGCGGGCGCCAGTCCTCCGACTTGCTTACCGCACCGCCGATGGCAGGACGGGCGAGCATGACCTCGGCGGTCGGCCCCTGCGGGTCTTGGTCTTCCCAGGACCAGGTAGCCCTTCCTTCGTCCAACTGAATGAAACTTCCCAGCTTGCCTTCCTGAGCGATCCTCTCGAGCCGGCCACTCTCGACCTGATAGAGATACATCTCCTTCCACTTCTGCGGCCATGAGACCGTCGCCACCAGTGCCCCATCCCGCTGGAGGAAGGCAAAGGCTCCGGGGAGAACAACCGTCCCGCCGGTGGACAGATCCCGCATCTGAACAGACCGGTTGCGGTTGGGGTTGTCGGCGGGATCGTAGGCCTCACCCTGCATCTGGTACCACACCAGGGAGGAGCGACCGAGGACGGGGGCAACGTCATCGACTTCGTTCTGGGTGAGCTGCTCAGTCCGTCCGGTCTTCGAGTCGTAAAGGAAGATCTCCCGGTCTCCGCCCTCGAGCATGCTCCAGACGACCCGGCCGTCGGCAACCCAGTTGTCCTCATACCCTGAGCCCCGAGCCAATCCGCGGACGGAAGGCGCGATTATCTCGAGGCTCTGATCCTCCCACTGGTACAGGAAGAGGTCGCCATCGCCGAGGAAATCGACGGCTTGAATCCCGACCTGCACCCCATCCGTAGTGGGCCAGACCTCTTCGTACTCCCCGAGTCCGACCTCGCGAGTCTCCCGGGTACTGAAACTGTGCACCTTAAACCCCACCTTGGGTCGCGAGTACACCGGCCAGACGACGAGGTCCCCGGCAACCTGATACTGCGCGTACCAGTCGAGCCGGCCGAGGTCGCGCCGCTCGCCGGTGTCCTGGTTGTACGCCCACAGCTGATAGGGGCCCCCGGACTCGCCCTCCTGCCACACGATCCAGTCGCCGGACATGCGCGGCTCCCACTGGTCCTGCTCGTCATCGGTGAGGTTCTGCTCAGTCCCGTCCTCGAGGTTCTCGAGGAAAATCTCCCAGTCGTGCCCGTCGTGCGCGCGCCAGGCCAGGTAGTGGCCCTCCAACCAGGGCACCATGTCCATCCCCGGGTTATCGCTGATCTGGGTTATCTCCCAGCTCGACTCTTCGGAGACGGCCACAGTGCTCGGTGGTGTGTCCCGCTCCGAGGCGGCTCCCGAGTCGTCCCCCACGACGTCGTCGGTGATCACCACCACGTCATCGGCGACCAGGAACTCCTGCCAGAACGCCCACCCGCCCAGTGCCAGCAGGAGTACGGCGGCGAGCGAGAAGACCGATCGGGTGGCCAGTCGCCGGCGGCGCCGCCTCTCCGCCTCGGCCTGGACTGCTCCCCAGTCGAGCCGGGCACTGGGGGCGGCCTGGCTCAGGAGCTGTCCCAGCCGGCGATCCTCGGCCGGCTTCTTTCTCTGTTCCGAATCCCTCATCGCTCATCCTCCAGCAGCGATTTGAGGGTCCCACGGGCGCGGGAGAGGTGCGTCTTGACCGAGCCCTCGCGGACCCCCATCGAGCGGGCCACTTCGGCAACCGACAGATCGGCCACGTAGTAGAGAGCGGCGGCGGTACGTTGCCTCTCGGGCAGGGCTTTGAGCGCCGTCAGCACCCGCTCTCGTCGCAGGTCCTGAGTCGGTGGTGGCGGGGAAGAATCTGTCGCTGCGCGTTCACCGGCGAGGCGGCTCACCGCCCGTAGTCCCCGGCGGTAGCTCCGTTGCTGGTTCCTCAGCCGATTGATCGCCACTCGGCGCACCCAGGCGCTCGGGTCGTCGTACTCTCGCACCTTCTTCCAGTTGAGGCAGAGCTGCACGTATGCCTCCTGCACCGCATCCCGGGCCGCCTCCCTGTCACCGTCCGCCACCAGCACCAGGGCTTTGACCAGCTTCTCGTGCTCGGCTCGGAAGAGCGCCTCGGGGGTGGCGTAGCGGAAGGAGCACTCCATCTGGCCGTCACGTCGTGAATCGTCGGCCATAGCCAGAGCAGGCGTGTCGAGTTCGGTTTCCACCTACGCTACGACTTCCTCCCGCTGGTCCGGTTCTGAGCCAACTTACTCCTACCACACCCCGAAAGCGGTCGTTCGGTTGACAAGGTGCGGGCCCCCGTGGCTGTTCCGCCTGTTTAGGTGACTCATTGAGGTAATACTAATGACAACATCGCCCGGCTACGGTTTTGTGTCACAATGGAATAGTAGGTGACACAATTCTCCAGTCCGGAAGGGGGAGCCACGGATGCGACACATCTCCATCCGAGAAATCAGAAGCGAGCTCTCGCGAATCGAGGAGGTCGTGGATCGGGAAGGCGAGTTGGTGGTGACACGAAACGGCCGTCCGCTCGTAAAGATCGTCCCCCTCCACCGGTCCGTCTCCCCGCCTTCGCACGCCGACCTTCGGGCGTCGATGCCCCGGATGCGGCGCTCGAGTTCGGAACTCATCCGAGAAGACCGAAACGCGCGCGGATGAAGACGGCCAGATCGTTCATGCGGCGCGGGCCCGGGTGGCACCTGTCCCCGCACCGCTGATGGACGTCTATATAGACACCAGCGCTCTGGCTAAGTGGTATCTGAACGAGGCCTTCTCGGAAGAGGTGGAGGAGTACCTGCGGGAGGCAACGCCGGTCTACATCAGCGCCCTCACCAAAGTCGAGATGAAGTCCCTGCTCGCCCGCCATCGCCGCGAAGGCTCACTCGATCCCCTGACAGAGGCTCGCGTGTTTTCGGCTTTCGAGACAGACATCGCGGCGGGTCACCTGATCCTTCTCCCGCTACGCGTCGAGCACTACCTTCTGGCTGAATCCCTGCTCGGTTCTGTGCCCGAGTTGCCGCTGCGGTCTTTGGATGCGCTGCACCTGGGCGCGCTCAAAGGCGAAGGCCTCGAGCAGCTGGCCACCGCGGATGGGGTTCTCGCTGAGGCCGCCGCGGCGCTTGGCGTCGACTGCCACACGTTCTTCTAAGATCCTTGCCCTCACATGGCGGAGACGGCGCAGCGCCTATTCGCCCTAACACCTTGCACCTCTATGTATAGCGGTGCTAGAGTACGCGGTGACGTGGGTGGTCGAATACACATAGACAAAGATCTGGTGGCGGCGTCGGCGACTCCGCTGGTCCTCGCCATCCTCGATGAAGGCGAGAGCTACGGCTATGCGATCTTGAAGCGGGTGCGGGAGCTGTCCGGAGGGGAGCTCGAGTGGACCGACGGGATGCTCTATCCGCTCCTTCACCGTCTCCACCGCTTGGGTTACGTGACCACTGACTGGCGGATCCCACCCGAAGGCCGCCGGCGCAAATACTACGCGATCACCGAGGAGGGCCGAGCCGCCCTCGCCGAGCAGAAACGCCAGTGGGCGGCAGTCACACGCGCCCTTAACGACATATGGACCCGGTTCGACCTCGTGCCGGCAGCCGGGGAGGTATAAAGACATGGACGTTCTCGAGTCACGGATCGCCGAATGGCGGGCCTACGTCGGCCGTTCACGCACCGTCGCCGAACCCGATATCGATGAACTGGAGACCCATCTTCGCGATCAGATGGCCGACCTGCAAGCGGGCGGTCTCACCGGCGACGAGGCCTTCCTGGTCGCCGTCAAACGGATGGGGGATATCGACGGGCTGTCCCGGGAGTTCGCGCTGGAGCACAGCGACCGGCTCTGGAAGCAACTGGTGTTGCCATCCAAGTCCGAGTCGGATTCGGGACGCAATTCGAACGGTTTAATTGAAGCACTCCTCTTTGCCGTCGCCGCCGCCATCACGATTCAGATCGCGCTCAGAGGAGACGGCTGGTCGGGTGATCCCTCGCCATGGTTCGCGCGCAACGTCAGCCTCTTCGTGCTGCCTTTCCTCGCCTGGTACTTCGCCCAGCGGCGCAAGCTGCCCCTCCGCCAGAGCCTGCCGACGGCGGCACCGTTCGTGTTGGGGGCTCTGGTCATGAACCTCTATCCCTTCGACCCGGAGTCCTCCACCGAGATGCTCGCGGCGCTGCACCTGCCCGTGGCCTTGTGGTTCGCCGTGGGCTACGCGTATGTGGGCGGCGAGTGGCGCTCTCACGAGAGGCGCATGGACTTCGTGCGCTTCAGCGGGGAGTGGTTCATCTACTACGTGCTGATCGCCCTCGGCGGAGGGGTGTTGATGGGGCTCACCCTGGCCATCCTCGAACCCGTGCGCGCGGGCCTCGGTGAGAGTGTCATCGAGTGGGTAATTCCCTCAGGGGCCGCCGGAGCGGTGATCGTGGCTGCGTGGCTGGTCGGAGCGAAGCAGAGCGTGGTCGAGAACATGGCGCCCGTGCTCACCATGGTCTTCACCCCTCTCTTCGCGCTGATGCTGACCGGCTCCGCGCTCACCTACGCGGTAACCGGGCTCGGCAGCGAGTTCGACCGGGAACAGCTCGCCGTGTTCGACGCCCTCCTGATCGTCGTGCTTGGGCTGGTCCTCTACGGGCTTTCGGCACGAGAGTCGTCGCAGAGAGCAGGCTTCATGGACGTCGTTCAGCTCGTGGCGGTCGCCGCCGCCCTGGTTCTCGACATGATGGTGCTCGCCTCGATGCTGGCCCGGATCGGCGACCTGGGGTTCACCCCCAACCGCGTGGCCGCTCTTGGCCTGAACCTCGTACTCCTGGTGAACCTTCTCGGGGCAGCCTGGCTCTCGCTGCGGCTGCTCACCGGCCGAGCCACCTTCGACCGCCTGGCCCGGTGGCAGACGAGGTACCTGCCCGTCTTCGGACTGTGGGCCGCCGGCGTGGTCATAGTTCTCCCACCTCTCTTCGCGTTCGGGTCTTGATGTAGTTGCGCCCTGCAAAGAAGCCCTGGACAAGGCGGCCAAAGATACGCGGCTCGACGGCCAAGGTTGAAACCGGGAAGAACCAGGGCCGCGGGCCGCCTGATGACGGCCCTGGTTCGATACGCGGCGCCCTGCAAATACATAGTTGCAACATAGCGATAATGCGATATCCTGCTTATCCTACCAATGCCGTGCCGGGGGGATGGGGACTAGATGGGATCAGTGCTTTTTGTGCTGAACGACGCACCCTACGGATCTGAGCGCTCCTACAACGCCCTGCGCCATGCGCTCGCGGTGGCCAAGCAGGATGACGCACAGGTGAAGGTCTTCCTGACGGCGGACGCCACGGCCTGCGCCTTGGCGGGCCAAGCGCCACCCGAGGGCTACTACTCGGCGGAGCGCATGCTGAAGGGCCTCATGGCCAAAAGGGCCGCGGTGGGGTTGTGAGGTAGCTGCATGGACGCCCGTGGTCTGGCGTCCCACGCGATGATCGACGGTACCGTTCGCGGATCCATGGATCTACTCGCTGAGTGGACGATGGAGGCGGACAAGGTGGTGGTCTACTAACGATGGCCGAGCGGGGTCACCCTATCGACCCGAGACTCTACGAGATGCACGCCGAGGTGTGCAAAACCCTTGCCCATCCCCTGCGCGTCGAGCTGATGAAGGTTCTAAGCGAGGGCGAGCGCAGGGTTAATGACCTCTCCGAGATGGTGGGAACCAGGCAACCACTAGTTTCCCAGCACCTCGCCGTACTGAGGCACCTGGGCCTGGTGCGCACACGCCGGGACGGCAACGAGATCTACTACCGCGTGGCCTATCCGAAGATGGTCCAGGCCTGCGACCTTCTGCGCGAGGTGCTACGCGAACAGTTGCAAACGGGAGACGGGCTCGCCGCGAGGTGGAGAGAGCACGACAAGGGGGAGAGCATGGCGAAACTCGAGGGCTTTTTGGGGAAGGACTTCGACCTGCCGGGCGACCGGCTCTACGACGGGGCGCGCCAGTACTGGGTGAAGAGCGAGGCGGGCGCCGACGAAGACGCCGTAGTAGTCGGTGTATCTGAGCCGGGGGTGGCCCTTATGGGCGGCCTCATCGACCTCGAAGTCTTTCCCGAGGTGGGCGAGGACCTGGTCGTCGACCAAGAGATCGCCTTCGCCACGACCAAGAAGAACATGAAGTACTTCCTCAGCCCAATCGCCGGGAAGGCGCTGAAAGCCAACCCCGAGGCCACCGCGGCGGCGGTCAACGAGAATCCGCATGAGACCTGGCTGGTCAAGATTCAGGCGACGGAGGGGTGGAAGGACCAGCTACTGGACGCCGAGGCGTACGCCCAGCGCCTCGGGGGCACGGAGCACGCCACTCCGGCAGCGGCCGAGGCCGCCAAAACCGGCAAGAGCTCGCCCACCTGTAAATCCGTCTACAGCGGGATCAAGGAGGGCTAACAGTGAAACTGCGGATCCCGTTTCACCCGTTGCTGTTCCAGTCCTCCCTGGCCGCGGGCGGCATCGCGCTCATGGCCTTCAACTACCTGCAGTTTGGCATCCCCCACAGCGAGGGTCTGATCACGCTCTCCAACGTGAGCTGGGGAACGCTTTCCGGCGCCGAGAGCGCCCTCTACCTGCCCCTCGTGGCCATAATGCTCGCCTTTACCCTCATCAACTTCGCGCTCACGGTGTACTTTCTCGGGCGGCTGTGGGGGTGGCTCACAGAGCGCGGGGCCTACCGGGCCTTCGTTAACAATCCCCACAAGAATCAGAACGCGGGGATCTTCGCCATCGTGGCTTCCCTCGCCATGACGGTGAACGTCTTCTGGGCGCCCTTCGGCTTCTTCGTGCCGCAAATGAGCGCGCACATGCAGGCGTTCATGCTTCCCTCGCTGATCATCTTCGGCGTGCTCCTGGCGGTTCTCGTCTTCCTCGAAGTCACGGTCGGCCGGACCTGGTTCTCGGAAGGCGTCGACCTCACCCAGTTCAACTTCATCTGGCTGCTGGACGTCTTCGCCTTCGGCCTGGTGACGCTCACCGGCTCCGGGATCACTTCCATGGCCGAAAACGACACGGTAGCCGGCATCGCCGCCGTGGGAACGGTTTTTGCCCTGGTGATCGGCGTCCTAATGTTGGTCGCCAAGTTGGGGTTCTTGCTCTACACGCATATCAAGGCGCGGGAGTTACCCCCCAATCCCATTCTGCCGGGCTTTTTCTTGGTGGTTCCCATCTCCTGCCTGCTGGGACTGGGCGCCTACCGGGTGGCCGAGTACGTGCAGCCTCAGGTCGCGTTGGACGTTCCCGGGTCGACGTCTCTGCTTATAACCGGTTCCTACGCCCTGGCGATTGGCTGGGGAGTGGCGGCGGTGTACGTGGTGCGGGACTACCTGAGGACGGAGTTTTCCAAGACGGCCTTCGCCCCCTCCCAGTGGGGTTTCGTGTGAGCCTTCGTCGGCTCCCAGGTCTTGGGAGTGTACGTCTACGGGTTCTTCGTCCAGTTCACCGGGATATCGGCCCTCAACTACATCAGCGTGTACCTAGCGATCCTCATCTACCTGTTCATCCTGAGCAAGTTTGTAAGGGCGCATCGAGTGGTCGAGGATAAGCTGGCCACTGTCTGACGGGGAGTTGAAAACTACCGCCACCCTCTTGGTGGGGTGGCGGTAGCGGCATGACTAGGCGGAGCTACTGCAGCGTCTCTACTGCGCTCCCTCACCGGCCGCGCCGTCGGCGCAGTAGTACCCGTCCTTCAGGTCAAACTCTTTGAAATTCTCGCAGTCTCCGCAGATGCAGCCGCGGCGCGTGATCGACTGACTGCTCTTCCCTTTCGCGCAGAAAAAGCCACCCTCGCCCGGATAGCTGGGACAGTTGCCGCAGATGCACCGCTCCATGTATTGCTGTTCGTCGGGGACCTTCGCCATCGCCGCCTCCTCGTCAGTGTTGCCTCGGTCCGGCAGCGGAGCCGCTTACGCGCTCGACAGACTCGCACCCTCCCGCCGGACCGCCTTGGCGCCCGCTCTTCCCGGGGAGGTGAATCTCAAACGAGTTCGAGTGTGGATGATGACCGCGGTCCCCCGCACGCCGACTGCGGCCGAGCAAGCCTCAGTTACGCAGACTCCCCAGCGGCGCCGGGAAACGTCCGCCCCTCCGCGCGAAGACCGTGCCCGCCCAATCGTTGACCGCCATCACCGGGGCTTCTCCCAGCAGGCCGCCGAAGTGCACCCTATCCCCAACCCTCTTGCCGGCCGCCGGAATCAAGCGCACCGCCGTGGTCTTGGCGTTGATCACGCCGATGGCGCACTCGTCGGCGATGATGCCGGCGATGGTCTCGGTGGCGGTGTCTCCCGGTATGGCGATCATGTCGAGGCCCACAGAGCAGACGCTGGTCAGGGCTTCGAGTTTCTCCAGCGAAAGCGCTCCGCTCTCCACGGCGCGGATCATGCCGGTGTCCTCGGAAACGGGAATGAAGGCACCGGAAAGGCCTCCGGTCGAACTCGTGCCCATCGCCCCGCCTTTCTTGACCGCGTCGTTCAGAAGCGCGAGAGCCGCGGTGGTACCGGGACCCCCGCAGCGGCCCACCCCCATAGCCTCGATGATCTCGGCGACCGAATCGCCCTCCGCCGGGGTAGGTGCGAGCGATAGATCGACGATGCCGCGGGCCACGCCCAGCCGGTGCGCCGTCTCGCGGGCAACCAGTTCTCCTATGCGGGTAATCTTAAAGGCGGTCGCTTTGATCGCTTCGGCCACGCTGGTCAGATCGGCGTCCGCGGGCAGGGACGAGACCACGGCACGCACCACTCCCGGCCCGGAAATCCCCACGTTGATGACCGCGTCGGGTTCGCCGGAACCATGCACGGCCCCGGCCATGAAGGGGTTGTCTTCCACCATGTTGGCAAACACCACGAGTTTGGCGCAGCCGAGGCTGTCCCGGTCGGCCGTGGCCTGCGCCGTATCCTGGATGACCGCGGCCATCTGCAGCACGGCGTCCATGTTGATCCCGGTGCGGGTCGAGGCGACGTTGACCGAGGCGCAGACCCGCTCCGTGGCCGCCAAGGCTGCAGGAATCGAGGCGATGAGGCGGCGGTCTCCGTCACCGGTCCCCTTCTGCACGAGGGCCGAGAAACCCCCGAGGAAGTCGACACCCACCTCGAGCGCGGCCCGGTCGAGCGCCACGGCCAGCGGTGTAAGGTCCTCGGCGTCGGTGGCGGCCGCCAGTTGGGCGATGGGAGTGACCGCTATGCGCTGGTTCACGATCGGGAGCCCATACTCGCGCTCGATCTGCTTGGCGATCGGCACCAGATGTTCGGCTGCGGAGGTGACGCGCTCGTAGACCCGCTGCGCCATGACCTCGACGTCGGGGTGGGTGCAGCCGGATAAGGACAGGCCGAGCGTGACCGTGCGAACGTCGAGGTTCTGCTGCGTGATCATCGTCAGCGTTTCGACGATCTCCTCGGGCGAGATGTACACGAGGGAAACCTCCTGGAGATGGACTTTGAGAGGACGGCGGAGCTGCGGCTAGGCTAGATGCGATGCATGTAGCGGAAGACGTCCTCGCGCTGCAGCGTGATCTGCACGCCAAGGTCCTCGGCGGTCCGGGCCAGCCGGCGCTGAAGTTCGTCGAAGGGGACGGCGTCCTCGCTCACCGTCACCAGCATCGTCATGGAGAAGATCCCGCCTATGATGGTCTGCCGGATGTCTTCGATGTTGGCCTGAGCTTCCGCCAGCGCGGTCGCGACGGCGGCCACTATCCCAACCCGATCCTCCCCGAGAACCGAAACGACGGCAGGAGTATGCATGAGTATCCTTCCTGGTGGGGCACGCGGGCCCTCGTCGGCCCGCTCTCTGGCCGTATTCTAGACTCCCGCGCTACGCCGGTGTAGCCAATGAGACGCAGTCAATACTCGCCGATATCCGCCACCACCCACTGCGCCCGCCACTCCGGCACCGGCATGACCGGGGCGAAGTACACCACCTGCCTCGAGATCTTGCCCTCGGAGAAGACAAAGACCGAAACCGTATACCAGTCAGAACCATCCGGATAGAGGGTTTTGATGCTGGTGAGCAGGCGGTCGCCCGCATCGTGGATTTTGAGGGTCGAGTCGGCCGGAGTGGGGAAGCGATGCTCGCCGCGGTCACCCACTATCAGCCGTTCATCCGGGCTCACCCGGGGGTGGCCGCCCGGATAGTGGCTCATGACATTCCTCAGATTTTCGAGGCCTCTGATGAGTTCGCCGGATTGGGGATACTCGGTCACGACTTCCCTATCGAAGACTTCGCCGAGCCGGTCGTAGTCTCCCGTGTCCACGAGTTCGGGCAGGAGTGCCGCTGCATCTCGGTTGACTTGGTTGGCACCCCCCGGTGCTTGAGTCCCACGGTACTCCACGTGGACCCCTCTCCTGCCTTCCAGAGGCTCGATCCATTCAGCCCGCCAGTCAGGGGGATCGAATGTCGGCGTGAAGAACAGCACCCGCTTCAGCAGCTTGCCCTTGCGGAACGTGGTCAGACCGATGTTGTACCAATCCGAGCCGTCGGGATACCGCATCTTCGCGGTCACCACGAGCGTCTCTCCGGTGCCCTGGATCTTTACCATCGTAAAGAGCGGTGTGAGCAGATAGCGTTCCTCATCATCTCCGAGGAACTCTGTCTCTTCCGTGGGGATGTCGATACCTCCCAGCTCCTGAAACCCGCGAGCCAAGACTCGGTGGGCCTCCAGACCCTGGATGCGTTCCCGTGTCTGGGGATGCACGGTCAGCATGTCCTCGTCGTATACCTCGTCTAGATTCTCTATGTTGCCGGTATTCATCATCTCGAAGAAACGCAAGATGACGTCCCGTTTGCCACCCGTCTGGTCCGTCATGGTCAACCTCCTACGCGCTCTGCCGCGTCTGCAGCTTCGATCATGCGAACGTACTCAGAGCCCGCATACCTATTCAGCGATTCGATCTCCTTCTTGGAGAACACTCGCGGACGCAGCAGATCCAAGGCCACTCGATGCGCGTCAAGGATGCCGGAGAGGGCGGCATGCCTGACGTTCTGCGGCACTTCGCTGTCACTCGCCGCCTGTTGATATCCGCCGTGCCCAAGGTAGGCGAGGACCAACGCCTGCAGTTCCGCGGCAGGAAGCCACGTCGCGAGCTCCGGCAACAGGCGTTCGTAGGTCGAACGGTTGAGCTCCCCGAACACAGCGTACTGTGCGGCGATGAATACGGCCAATCTGTTCGCGCTCAACTCGAAATAGACGGCTCGGCCGGCGTCTCGCGCCTGCATATTGTGGGCCCGTCTCTGTATGTACAGGCCGACAAACAGCCACCCGATGACGCCCACCAGGGCGCCGGATACGCCTATCAGAAACTGGGTCGCGTTCATCCGTGAAAGACCTCGCTTACCCATGGCTTTTCCCGGGACCGCCCGATTTAACCTGCGCCCTCTGGCCGCCGCCTCAGCCCGGGTTGACTGGGGTGGTGGGTTCAGCGCCCCCGCAGTTCGGCCAGGTTGCTCCAGATGAGATAGACGCCCAGAGCCGCCGTGAGGGCGATGAAGATCGGCCACCAGAACTCCCACGCGAGGATCCCGAGAGTCACGAGAGCCAGTCCCAGTACCAGACCGTGGACGAAGACCACGAGCCTGCGGGAGAAGAGAGACTCGACGAAGATGAAGGCCCCCAGAAGGAGCAGCAGGGGCAGGGGGCTTACCCTAAAGACACCGGCCACCGCCACCTCGCCCAGCAAGAGCAGCCCGGCGCTCAGGGCACTCCAGGTCTCGGCCAGGCGCCGCAGACGAGGGCCTTCCTTTCTCTCGGGGATCGCCGGATGCCTCAGATGGGCTCTGGGATCTTCCCGCTCCCCGGCGAGCAGGTGGGTTCGCCGCTCCTGCAGGGCCTCTATGAGCCTGTCCTGCTCGCCCAGCTCGCGAAGAAGTGCCTGCGCGTGCCGCGTGGCCTCTTCCAGTTCGACGGACCGCCCCTCGAGCTCGGCGGGAGGGGCAGGGAGCTGCTCGAGCGCCGCCAGGCGAACTCCCAACCTCTCGGCCTCGGCCGCCGCAGCAGCCGCTGCTTCCGCCGTGATCAGCCGCGACGAGGCGAGCTTCTCCAACTCCTCCGCAATCATCTCGGTCTCCTGAGAAAACGGCGGAACCCCGTGCAGCCCCGCCCAGCCCACCGGGTCGTACCAGGAGGTGCGTAGAGAACCGTCGGGGTTGAACCGGGGTCCCGTCGGCGCGTCCTCTCCCCGCAAGAAGTCCTGGGAGTAGCGTCCCCAAAGGCCTGCGTATTCGAGGAGGGCCGGCTGCTCCTCGACCAGACGGGCCTCGAAGGGGCGCTCGGTTCGCGGCCCAAGCATCCGGCCGTCACCCCGGGCGTAATCGACGAAAGCCAGCGCCAACCTTCGGTCCTCCGGCTCACCGCCCACTCTCCCTCCCTGGCGAAGCAGCCGGCGCCATACGTCGCGCAGTTCTTCCAGCTGCTCGCGCAGACGAGCCAGGGGGCGAAGCTCGATCCGGATCAGGTAATCGCCCGGAGAAAAGAAGCCGGCATGGCTGCCCGCACCCACGTAGAGGACCGGGTGCTCTCCGACCCGCTCCAACTCAGGGTCGTCGCCGCGGCGCCGCAGGTCCGGTCCCGAGCGGTCGTGGGCCGCATAAGCCGCCCATTCCAAGGCGGCCCCCCCATCCGGGTCCTCGGAAAGGTACAGACTGACCAGCTCCCAGTCGCCTTCGTGATCGTTGGCGCCGCGGTAATGACTGCGGTAATCGTTGTAGGCGTAGAAGAAGTGGTACTGAAGAACCGTGTAGCTCGGCGTGCGCGTGACGCGGCCGTAGTAGACGGGCGGGTCATCGCCCACGTTATCGCGGAAGGCGACTGCTGCGGCGGCGGCCACACCCCCCGGGATCCGCCCCCGGGCGAGGAAAGACAGTGCGAAGGCCGCATCGAGGAGCCGCCCCGCCAGCCCCACGCGAGCCAGGCGCAGCGTTCCGCGGTGGAACTGCCGCAAAGGCGACTGCTGAGTGCGAAACCTGACCAGTTCCAGGGTATTGAGCGGCCGCCGCACGAACTGCAGGTAACTGACGGTGTCCGCCGGACCGCCTCCCCATTTGGCCAGCACCACCTGGGACACGTCGGGCCTAGACACCACTACTTCGGGTTCCTGGCCTTGGCGCCTTCGAGGAGATCGGTTAAGCCCAGGTAGGGGTCGATCCCCATGGGCTGGAAATGCTCACCGCGGGTGAGACGCAGCTGAGGCTCGAACCGGCGCAGAAGTTCGAGATCAGCGACGGGGTCAGCCGACCCATGATCGGACCCGTTGCTCATGGGGTGGCCCCCGGCGCCGACATCACAACTCCCTCTCGCGCATGCCCCTCCGAGGATGCAACTCCTCCACCCCGAACGGCCGCCTGACCTCGCGCAGATTGAGGTAGAGCACCAGGGAGACGGCGACGGCCATGGCCAGGTAGTGCGGATCTCCGCGAAAATAGGTCACGAGGCCCCACGCCAGAATGACCCCCTGGAGGCTGACGGCCGCGAGCCAGGCCCATGGCCGCAGCAGAAGCATGCCCACGGCGACCGCGATGTTAAGTGCGGCCAGAGCGAGGGTGGCGGGCGACAGATCCTCGGCGAGCGGGAAGGCAGGCCGGGCCTCCAATAGATCCAGGGAGCCGGCCAGCCCCCACAGAGCGGCCTGGACCATCAGTAGTAATGCCATGATGGTCACTCCCCGGGGCCGCCGAGAGCTAATAGACGGAGGCTGCTGGCCGTTCACTCCCCGAGGATACCGGAAGCCGGCCCCTGCGGGGTCACCGATGCCCGCCTGGCCGATCCCCCCATCCCCACCCAAACGGCGAAACAACGGCGGGAAGGGATCATCTCCGCTTCCCGCCGTCCTCTGTCACCGGCGCCTCGAGCCGTGGTGGCTCTCGAGCCGTGGTGCCTCTGGAGCCGTCTACCTCATCTCCACCGACACTATCGGGCAGTTGACCAACGCAACACTCATGGCCAGGGTCGGCGCGGCCTGGGCGGAGGCCAGATCGCTAACCGAGCTGAACGCGGCGTTGTCGTAGACGTCAACATCCCAGAGCGGGGAGTAACCCGGATCGCTGGGAAGGGCCGCGACCACGTTGTGGGTCTGCCCGCTCCCCATCTCGGTCATGAAGCCCGAGGCCGGGCCACCGTCGGGTTGATCGGGATTGACGTTGAAGGTCACGAGAATGTCCGCGGTCGGCACTTCCGGCTGGCCCTCGGCGGGCGGGGTGACGCTCAGCATCTTCTCTGAGAAGTTAAAGTAGTAGATCACCTGGTCCTCATACCAGCCCATGGTCAGCCCCGGGTCCTCATCGGTCAGTCTGAGTTCCGCGGTCGAGCCGTCCGGAACCACCGGGCAATTGACGATCATGCCGGTGGCCTCGATCGGGTAGCCGGAGTCCATGAGTTCTCCAACGTTGGTGATCGAGTTGGCAACGTAGTCGTCAGGTACGGTCACCTTGTTCACGTGCCAGAAATCGTTGTAGCCCGGGTCCCCGGGAATGACCCCAACGATGTTCAACTGGCCTTCGACCGGGGCGTCCTCACCCTCTTTGAAGAGCGCGTAGATGGGCGCCGCCGTGGTCGGCTGAACGTCGAAGTTATAGTACTTCACGATCTCGCCATTGGGACCCAATCCCTGGGTTATGAAGGGGCCTTGATCGAAATCGATCGGTTCATTCGGCCCGGGGAGCCCGTTGGACTCGTCCCGCACCTGAAGCGTCCCCGCCTCCATGCTGAATCTGTCGATCGAGGCGCGGGGAGCGGTCATGGGATCCATCCCCGTGATCTCGTCCATCACCGTCGTCGTTGTTTCGGCGGCCATCGTGGTAGTCGTCTCGTCCACCATGGTGGTGGCCGTGTCGTCTCCGTCATCACCGCAGCCGACGATCACCACCGCGACCAATACCAGGATCGCGAGCGCCGCGAGCGCGAGCAGTGATGCTCTTTTTGTCTTCGTTTTCGTCTCCATCTTCGTCTTCCTCTCTCCCCTCCCTTGGTGAGAGGGCTTGCCCTTCGGTCGTCGGCTTCCGCCTGCTGCCTGCGGGGCGGAAGCTCTTGCACTCGAGAGCATCCCCACCAGATATTGCCGATTTCTTTCGTCCTGCTTAAGGGCGGATGAATCCGAGGCGCGATTCCCGAGCAAGAGTGGGATGAGGGGCTGCGCGAAGCCGGCCTGGAGAATTACGGCTACTGGTGGCTGGTTGGTGGCCGACGAGGAGGGCGGCTACCCGGCCAACGGAAAGGACGGGCAGTAGAACGGGTCAATACTCCCCGATATCCGCCACCACCCACTGGCTCCGCCACTCCGGCGCCGGCATTACCGGGGCGAAGTACACGATCTGCTTGGAGATCTTGCCTTCCAAGAAGGAAAAGACCGAGACCGTGTACCAGTCGGAACCGTCGGGATAGCGGGTCTTGATGCTCGAGACCAGCCGGTCACCGGCATCGTGGATCCTGAGAATGGAGTCGGTGGGGCTGGGTAAGCGATGTTCTCCGCGGTCGCCCACGAACACGCGTTCCTCCGGGCTCACCCGCGGGTGCCCGCCCGGATAGTGGCTCATAACGTTCCTCAGGTTCTCGAGGCCCCTCACGAGTTCACCGGATTGCGGATACTCGGTCACGACCTCCGTCCGGAAGACCTCGTCGAGATGCGAGTACTCGCCCAGATCCATGAGCGCGAATAGGCGTGTCGCTGCGTCCCGATTGACTTGGTTGGAAACCCTCGGTGCTGCAGTCCCGCGCTGCTCCACATGAACACCACTCCGGCTCTCCAGGGGTTCGACCCACTGAGCCCGCCAATCGGGGGGATCGAATGTCGGCCCGAAAAAGAGCACCTGCTTCAGGATCTTGCCCCTGCGGAACGTGACGAGACCGATCGTGTACCAGTCCGATCCGTCGGGATAATGATTCTTCGAGGTCACGACGAGGGTCTCTCCGGTGCCCTGAATCTTTACCATCGTGAAGAGGGGAGTGAGCAGGTAACGTTCCTCCTCCCCTCCGATGAACTCCCTCTCGGTCTCGCTTACCCTGAGTCCTCCGAGCTGCTGGAACCCGCGGGCCATAACTTTGTATTCCTCCCGCCCCCGTACGCGTTCCCGTGTCTGCGGGTGCAGGGTCAGCACATCCTCGTCCTGCACCTCGTCTATGTCCTCTATGCTGCCGGTATTGATCATCTCGAAGAGGCGCAAGATGACTTCCCGATTGCCACGCGCCTGGTCCGTCACTGTCCGCCTCCAAGGTCGTTCTTACCGTTGATTTTTCCCGCGACCGCACGATTGAACCCGCGTGGCATCGGGGGGGTCTCCGCCAGCCGGAGAGGGAAGTGCTCCCCGCCGATCTAGCCGCGTCCGTGAGCGATTCGTTCGGCGGCGGGAGAGTGCAGCAGTCGAAGCATGGCGAGCGAGCCGAGCAGCGGCCCGGGTGCCAAGAGGGCGAAAGCCCAGCGCCAACCCACGATCTCCTCGGCGTAGGGAACCAGCCAGATGGTGGCGATGGTCAAAGCGAAGCCGGTCGCGGTCTGCAGGGTTAGGGCGGTTCCGACGTACGCCTGATCGGCGAGCTCGGTCACGACCGCCGAAAATTGGGCGGAGTCGGCCACGATGGTGAAGCCCCAGACGAGCCCAAGGGCGAGCACCAGCCAGGGCGACCTGCCGAACAGAAACCCCACGAGCACGGAACAGGTCCCGGAGAGACCCATCATCAGCACGGTGGTACGCGTCCTGCCCCAGCGGTCTCCCAGAATGCCTCCCACCCAGCAGCCCAGACCCCCCATGCCGATGACCAAGAAGGTGGCCAAGGCGGGCAGCGAGCCGGGTTCGCGGCCTGCAGCCTCCATAGAGGCTGCGAAGAACACCACGAACCAGGTCCACATGGCGTATAGCTCCCACTGATGGCCGAAGTAGCCGAACACGGCGAGAACCACGCCCCGATTCGCCAACACGGCGTGCGTCTGGCGCGGGTCGAAGACGGCCTTGGGAAAGGGGAACGGCCCTTCGCGGACGCCCAACTGGGCGAGCAGGCCCCCCAGGACGGTGAGAGCCGAGGTTACGTAGATCACCAGCCGCCAATCCAGGCCCCCAAGCCCGTTTACCAGGTGCGGAGCGGCAGAGCCGACGGTGAGAGCGCCCACGAGTACTCCCAAGGCCACCCCGCGGCCCCGAACGAACCAGGTGGAAAGCAGCTTGAGGGCGGGAGGATAGACCCCGGCCAGGAAGAGCCCGGTCAGGAAGCGAAGGACCGTGGTGGTCTCGGGCCCGGGATCCAGGCCGATGATGGCGTTGGCCGCGGCGGCCCCAAGCGAGCTCGCAAAGATCAGATGGCGAGGCGACACGATGTCCGCCAGGTTGAGGGCCGCCGACATAAGCGCTCCCACGACGAACCCCAGCTGAACGGAGATCGTCAGCCAGGAACCAGCAGTGCTGCTCAACCCCCAGAGTTCGCGCAGTTGCGGGATGACCGCGGAGGCGGAGAACCAGGTGGTCATGGAGAAGACCAGTACCAGGGAGAGAGCAAAGAGGGCCCGGTGGCGGCGGGCAGCGGGGGGCGAAGGTGTCATGCGACTAAAACGTCCCTTGGCTTTGGCGAAGTTCCTTCCATCCCTGTCTCTCGAGGAAGAAGGAAGCGACCAGACCGAGGACCAGCGCCCAGAAGAACGAACCGAGCCCGAAGAGGGAGAGACCTGACTGGGAAACGGCGAAGGCAAACACCGGTCCCAGCACCAGCGGCCCGCGGGTGGCCGCCCGGAGAGCATTGACCAGCACGCCCACGACGGCCAGACCGACGACCGCGTCCAGCAAAGGCTGGGGCACGCTTCCCGCGAATTCCGCCGCGAAGGGTGCGAGAACCCCGATGAGCACCGCGGCCAAGCCCACCAAGGCCGCCCCCCAGTAGCGTGTGTCCCGGTCGCCGGAGGCGTCACCTCCGACTATGGCCGTCGCCGGCAACGAGAGCGAGAGCCCCAGCGGCCCGAGAAGCGAGCCGGCCAGCGTGCCCGCGCCGCTCATCCCGGTGACCACCCGTTCCGGCGGAGCGTACCCCTGTTCTTTTAGGAATGCGATCGAGGGCACGTTGGCCTGAAGCGTAATGAGCACGACCATCACCGGAGTGGCCGTCAGGAAGGCGTCGATGGAGAAGACCGGAAAGGTCACGGCGGGCACGGAAAACGCGGCCGCTTCTGGAATCAAGCTCAGCTCGCCGGTCACGCCGGCGACAATGAATCCCACTACCATGGCTGGAAGAATCGGAGGGACTCGCGCTCCAAGGACCAATGCCGCCAGCAAGTAGGTAGCCAGGATCACGCCCACCGGGACCGGCTCCTCCCCCAGCGCGACGAAGAGGTCAATGAAGAAGGGGAGTATCGCGCCCGCCAACAGCCCGTAGACGATCGGCGCAGGTAGCCAGAGGGCAAGTCGCCCCGTCAGACCGAAGGCGCCAAGAAGCAGAACAAGACCTCCGGCGACCATAGACGCGCCGACGAGCTCCGGCCAGCTCAACTGCGTCCCGAGAGAGGCCACGAATATCATGATGAAGACGTTGCCGGTAACCAGCAGAGGCTGCCGGTAGCGCAAGGACAGCACCAGCGCGAGCAGGCCCCCAAGCCCGAACAAAACCAGGATCCAGGCGGCGACCTCTTCTTGCGAGAGCCCCAGCCGCGCCGCCGCCGCCAGCGGGATGCTGAGCACCGAGAGCATGATGAACACCATCGATATGCCGGCGCTCGAAGGGGCGAGCATCCGTTCGCCAAACCTGAACGATTTTTCCTCAGTCATCTGGCGATCTCAGATAGGGGTAGAGGGCCGCTTCTGCTCCAATTTGTCCTCCTTGTCGAATCTGGACCGGACTCCGCTTGGCGCAGAGGCGCATCGCCCGCCAGCATGTACCCGGTAACGGGACGGGGAACCCGTTACATGCCAGGGTTCGGGGTATGAGGTACAGCATAGTGATTGGAATCAACCGCTCAAAACCATCGGCGAGCCGCCGGCCACCGGACCGCACCATGACCCGCCGCCGTCGGCTCACCTACGCCGCCTACGCCCTGGTGGGTCTTGTGGTGCTCTTCCTGCTGTTCATCGGGACGCTCTGGGCGGTCCAGGCGGACCGCGTCTTGTCCAACACCTCGGTAGCCGGACACGACGTCTCCCACCTGACTCGGGAAGAGGTCGAGCAGGAGTTGGCAACCCTGGCCGAGGAGCGCTGGGCACAGCCGGTGATCTTCACCTTCGAAGACGAGCGTCACGAAATTCTCCCCTCGGAGGTCGGCTACCGAATAGACCTCGATGCCACCGCCGACGCGGCGATGGCTCGCGGGCGGGAGGGCCTGCCGGGGGACATTCTCGAACGAGTACGCTCTCTGTATAAGGCCGTCGACCTCGAACCGGTCGATACCTACGACAGGGAACTGGTCCCTGTGCGGATATCCAACCTGGCAGAGGCGGTCGATCGAGAGCGTTCTCCCGGCGAGGTGCGCGTCAACCCCGATACCCTCGAGGTCGAGGTCGAACTACCGCATGGCAGCGTGCGCGTGCGCCAGGAAGAAGCGGCCGCTCTCTTGGTGAAGGCCATCCGGGCCCCCGGAAGGGAAGAGATCGAGCTGCCCGTCGACAGGGAACCCCCGCGCGTGCCCAAAGAGGACGTTCGGGCAGTGGCGGCCCGGGCCAAGCAGGCGGTCGCCGAACCCCTCCGGTTGAGCGCCGGCGGCGAGGAGTTCAGCCTCTCCCCGGCCGACCTCGCCCGGCTCCTCGAGGTCCAGGAGCGCGAGACCGAGGCCGGCGCCGCCACCCTGGAACTGGTGGTCAACCCCGAACGGCTCCTAGAGGTCCTGGGAAGCGAGCTGCTCGCCCGGATCGAGCGCGAACCCCAGAATTTCGGGTACGAGGCCGCCCGGGTTCCGCCCCGTACGTTCGATGCCATGAGCACCGCCGCTTTCTCCCCGGTTACGGCCCAAGTGGGGGTGAGGCCGGGGCGCGAAGGCACTCGCTTTGACGCCACGCTGGCGGCTGAACGGATAACGGCCCTCCTGCGCGAGGGGACCCGCCAAGGCGAGCTACCGGTGGAGCGCATCCCGCCGGACTTCACGGCGCAAGAAGCGGAGCAACTCAAGCCGACCCACCTGATCGGGACCTTCACCACCTATCACGACTCCGGCGAACCTCGCGTGAAGAACATCCAACTACTCGCCGACGTCATCGACGGCACGCTCCTGCTGCCCGGAGAACAGTTCTCGATCAATCAGATCTCCGGACCGCGCAGCTGCGACAAAGGCTACGTCCCCGCTCCCACCATCATTCAGGGAGAGCTGGAAGACACCTGCGGGGGCGGCACCTCGCAGTTCGGCACGACCACCTTCAACGCCGCCTTCTTCGCCGGAGTGCAGTTGGACCGCTGGAAGGCCCACAGTTGGTACATCTCGCGCTATCCCATGGGCCGAGAGGCGACCCTCAGTTACCCCCAGCTCGACGTCCGCTTCACCAACAACACGCCGGGCGCCATCGTGGTCAAGACGACCTACACGTCGAGCTCCATCACGGTCTCGCTATACGGGCGGCCCATCGCCGAGGAGGTGACGGCCACCCACGGCGACCCCACCGACCCCACCGAGCCGTCCGAACTGCGGCGCAACACCGATGAACTGGCCACCGGGCAGGTGAGGGTGCTCCAATCCGGGGCCCGGGGTTTCACGGTGACCGTGACCCGCACGATCGAACTACTGAACGGCGGAGAGAAGACTCATAGCATTCGCACCGTCTACCTCCCCCAGGACCGTATCGTCGAGGTCGGCACCGGGTAGAGCGGCCGCACGGGGCTTACCCAGGGGGAGTAGCCCGCTCAGGTTTTCGGGGATCACCATTACACGCACGCACGGCACGCATACGCAGGACACGCACGGGCGGAGAAAGGGGCAAATTCATGTCGACTGAACCAGGGCCTACGGCGGCGGGCAAGAGCAGTTTCGATCTGGTCGATGCGGACCGGCTGTTTGCAGAGTTGAGCCTGGGACCCGAAACCACGCTGCTGGACGTCGGAAGCGGGGTGGGTAACTACGCTCTGGCCGCGGCGGAACGCATGGGTCCCGGAGAAGGAGGCCGCATCTACGCGGTCGACCTCTGGGAAGAGGGCATCGTCTCGCTCCAGGCGGAGGCCGCCCGACGGGGGTTCACGCGCATCGTGCCGATGGTGGCGAATGTGGGTTCAGTCATCCCGGTGGGGGACGAGAGCGTCGACATCTGTCTGATCGCCACGGTGCTTCACGACCTGGTGATGGACGGGACCCACGAAGGCGCCCTGGAAGAGATGAGGCGGGTGCTCAAGAGCGACGGGCTGCTGGCCGTGGTCGAATTCGAGAAGGTGGACGGCCCGCCGGGCCCGCCCAAACACATCAGACTAAATCCGCAGGAACTCGAGGCGATCGTGACCAGATTCGGCTTCCAGCCCACGAAGATGGTGGACGTCGGTCCCTACCACTACCTCTCGCTCTTCACGAAGTAGTTCGCGAAAATATGCTCGGCTGACCAACGGAAACTGAGGAGGCTTATGCGCTACCGCACATTCGGACGCACCGGAGAAAAGGTTTCGGCTCTCGGCTTCGGCTGCATGCGCCTGCCGGTCCTGGATGATCGGCAGGACAGGATCGACGAACCCCTGGCCACCGCCATGCTCCGCCACGCCATCGATCAGGGTGTCAACTACGTCGACACCGCCTACCCCTACCACAGCGCGGCCATGGGCTCCCCCGGCGAGAGCGAGCCCTTCGTGGGGCGGGCGCTGACCGGTGGTTACCGCGAGCGGGTGCTGCTCGCGACCAAGCTCCCCGTGTGGAGCGTCCAGAGCGCGGATGACATGGACCGGATCCTCGATCATCAGCTGGAGCGGCTGGCGACGGACCACATAGACTGCTACCTGCTGCACGGCCTGAACGCCGGCAGCTGGGGCAAGGTGGCCAAGTTGGGAGCCCTCGATTTTCTCGACCGGGCGCGGACCGACGGCCGCATCCGGTACGCCGGCTTCTCCTTTCACGACGAGGGGCCGGTCTTTGCCCCCATCGTCGATAGCTACGGCTGGGACTTCTGCCAAATTCAGTACAACTACATGGACCTGGACTACCAGGCCGGACAGGCCGGGCTGGACTACGCGGCCGAGCGCGGACTCGCCGTCGTCGTCATGGAGCCCCTCAAAGGCGGACGTCTCGCGAACCGGATCCCCGCCGGCGTGCGCGAGATATGGGAGCAGGCCGAGCCTCCGCGCGACCCCATCGCCTCGGCCCTAAGTTTTGTCTGGAGTCGGCCGGGAGTGAGTCTGCTTCTAAGCGGGATGAGCACCATGGAGCAGGTGGTCCATAATCTGGAGACGGCCGACCGGTTCGGGCAGCCCGCCGGGCTGAGCGAAGAGGAGGAGGCGCTCTTCGAAATGGCCCGCTCCGTCTATCGCGCCCGGACCAGGGCGGACTGCACCGCCTGCCGCTACTGCCTGCCCTGCTCGGCCGGAGTAGACATTCCGGGAATCATGGCAGCGCTCAACGATGTCAGCCAGTACGAGGACCCGGCGGCTTCCCGCTGGCTGTATAACAACGTGTCCGGCAAGGCTTCGCTCTGCGAGGACTGCGCCGAGTGCGAAGAGGTATGCCCGCAGGATCTGCCCATCCGCCAACTCCTCGAAGAGGCGCGGCAGCTGTTCGGTGACTGAAGCCGCCATCCAAATCCAGAACCTGACCAAGCACTTTGGCCGGCGGTCGGGAAGGCGGGTTCAGGCGGTCGACGACCTCAGCCTGGAGGTGGCGGCGGGGCAGGTCTACGGTTTCCTCGGCCCCAACGGCGCGGGCAAGACCACGACCATCCGCATGCTGCTCGACCTCATCCGGCCCGATCAGGGAGAGGTCTACCTGTTCGGAAAGCCGCTTCGCCGCGAGCGGAACGTACTTGGCCGGGTCGGTTCCCTGGTGGAGGGAGCCGCCTTCTATGATTTCTTGACAGGCCGGCGCAACCTCGAGGTGCTGGCGCTCACCGCAAATCTGGACCTCCGCCCGGGGCGCTTGGATGAGCTGCTGGCTCTGGTCGAGATGCAAGACGCCTCGCGGCGACGGGTGAAGGGATACTCCACCGGCATGAAGCAGCGTCTGGGGATCGCCGCCGCCCTCCTGGGCGACCCCGACCTGATCATCCTGGACGAACCGGCGAACGGGCTCGATCCCCGGGGCATCAACGAGGTGCGGAGACTGACGCGGCGCCTGGTTGAGGAACTGGGCAAAACCGTATTTCTCTCCAGCCACCAACTGGGGGAAGTCGAGCAGGTGTGCGACCGAGTGGCCATCGTCCACCGGGGAAGGCTGCTGCGCGAAGGCAGCGTCCAGGGGCTGATTCACGAACGCTCGCGGCTGAGGATCGAGGCCGAACCGCTGACGCAGGCCAAGGCCGTCCTCGAAGCCAACTGGGACCATGCGGCAGACGGCGAAGGCGCTCTGCTGCTCGACGCTCCCCGCGCCCAGGTGCCCGAAATCGTCCGGCAACTGGTGGAGCAGGGCGTGCGGGTGTTCGCGGTCTCCGCGGAAAAGCAGACCCTGGAGGACTACTTCTTGCAGATTACCGAGGATCGGGCCGACGATGTGGATTAGCCTCTTCCGCGCCGAGTGGACCAAGATCATCGGTAACCGCTGGGTGACCGCCGGCTTGATCTGGATCTTTCCCGGTCTGGCTGTGCTCGCCACCATCATCGGACTGCTGCTGGCCTTGTTCTCCGCGGCCTTCCGCGAGGGCCTGCAGGGCGACCCCGCAATCTGGACCGAGGTGGCCATCCTGCCTTGGCTGGTCCCCAACAATCCCCTGGGACGCGCGCTGCTCCTGGGCTTCGCGGCGGTGCTCTTCGCCGGGGAGTATCAGTGGAACACCTGGAAGGCGATCGTGCCCCGGAGCCGGCGGGTTCCCCTGATCCTGGTGAAGTTCGCAGCGGTCGCCGCCTTCGTCCTGCTCACTTTCGCCCTCACCTCCTTGCTCCTGACCTTGGGCGTGGGCCTGATCTCGCTCGCGGCCGGTGCGGACTACGGTCCGATCCCCGACGGCGCGGCTCTCGCGGAGTTCGGCGAAGACTACGGCCTCCAGGTCTTCTACGCTTTTCTGACCACCGTGATCGCCTCCGGGATCGCCGCGCTGGTGGCGATGATCACCCGCTCCATCCTGGCGAGCGCTCTGATCAGCATCCTGATCGCCATCGGTGAGACCCTGCTACTCTTCCCCCTCTACCTGCTGGCCGTGCTGACCCGGACCGAGGGCATCCTCCACCTCTATCGCTTCCTGCCCGGCTACAACTTGATCAGTCTCTTCGGCTGGCTCGCAGGTGAGACTCCGGAAGGCTTCGAGCTGCTCTCCGGCGAGGTGATCGTCGACGGCCGGTTGTTTTCCGCCACGGTGCTGAGCTTCTGGGTCATCGGTCTGGTGTCGCTGACGGCCTATCTCTTCAATCGGCAGGACCTGTAGGCCCCGCGCGGCCGCACGGGCGGTCTTCCGGCCCGGCGGCGCAGCCTAGTCGGCGCGAGAGCCCTGATCGCCCCGCCGAAGACGGCGAATCAGTCGGCGCGCGCTCGTTGCCGCGAGCCGTCCCGCCCCTTCGGCTACCTTTTCCAGGCCACGCCGCTGCGGCACCTTGGGCCCGGGCAGCTCGACCACCGGTATTGCGGAGCGCTCGACCACCGGTGGAGCATATCGGCGGCGAAGGTGTGTTCCCCAGGCCAGTATCAGCAGGTCGGCCCCGCTGTCGGCAGTCCGGTTGAGCAGGTCCTCCACCACGTCGCCCGATATCTCCGGTTGCACGCTCACGCGGTGTTCGTGAAAGTCCAGGTGCTCCTGCAGCAACTCGACGGGGGAATAATGGCCGAGCAGGCCGGCCTCGTAGTCGATGGAGGCGGGCACATCGGGTGGAGCTTCGGTCGGCACGACCAACAACTCGGCCTGCAGCCGGCCCGAGAGGGCCACGGCGCTCGCGAGTTGCCAGAGCGTGGTGCCCCGGTCGGTGGCAACCATCAAAACGCCCTTGCTCTCCTCGAGCGTGCGAATCGCCTCGTCCAGCGTGAAGGGCAGGTCCTCGGGCGGGGCATTATCCTCGCCAACGCGCTTTACCGCCCCTTGCACAGCCAGAGGTCCGGTCAGCTCGAACAGAACGACCGCCGCCAGAACCACGGTCAGCACTTCCTGCCCCAACACCGGCAGAGTGTCCGCGGCCAAGATAGCCAGGCCGATGGCCGCACCCGCCTGAGGCAGCAGGGCCACCCCCAATACGCGCAGCTGCGTTGCTTCCTGCCCCTGCGGATCGGCCACGCGAAACACCGAGAGCAGCGGACCGAACCCTTTTCCTGCCAAGCGAGCGAGCACATAGACCAGGGCAAGCAAGCCGACTTCGGCCAGCGCCCGCAGGTTTAGACCGGCCCCTGCCCAAAGGAAGAAGACCGAGATACTTGGGTCCTCCAAGGGTTTGAGGCTGGTGAACAGCCGCTCCCGCTCCCGTCCCGACCCAGACAGGTTGACCGCCACGACCCCCATGGTCAGCCCGGTCAGCAGCACGGAGTATCCGAGCATGTAGGCAAAGCCGATGGCGAGCAGCAGGTGGGCGAGGACCATCATCGAGAGTTCGCTGGGCGATTTGATCGTGCGAATCAGCCGCCCGAGCAGCAGGCCCGCCAGGGAACCCACGAGAATCGAGACCGCGATGTCCAACAGCGAGGAGGCATAGAGGGAGAGCACGCCGCCCTCCTGCGTCAGCGCAACTGCCAGGGGCAGGATGAGGCTGAAGAGGAGGATCGCGAGAAAATTGTCGGTCGCCACCGCCACGCTGATCAGGCGCGTGAAGGAGCCGCGGGCTCCCTGCTCACGCAGGGTGGCCATCACGGTGGCGATGCCGGTGGTCCCGGCGATCGCACCCAAGAGGAGCGCCGTCACGGCTTCCCCCGTCAGCAAGTAGACGGCGATCCCCACCAGCAGAATAGGAAGTACGGTTTCCAGGCCGACCGCCAGGAAGGACCGCCGTGAGAGCTTGAGGACTTCCCCCACGAGGAGCTGCTCTCCAGCAGAGAAGGTGATAAGCCCGAGGGCAACCGGCTCGATGAACCTGAGCGAATCCAGCATCGAGGCCGAGATCAGGTTGAGGCCACTCGGCCCGGCGGCCACGCCCAGCAGCAGAAAAGTGGTTACCACCGGGACGCGAAAACGTCCCGACAGACGCCGGCCCACGTAACCCAGCCAGAGCAAGACCGAGGTCACGAACAGGAGATCGCCTATATCCGTCCGCGTGCCAAATAGGATGTCGGCGATGGCTGGGAGGGGTGAGAACACGGGTGGAAGACTCCTTCGCGGGGCCGGAACATAGGGTAAAACCGACACGTTTCCGCTTGTTCTTCGGTGGCAGGATAGCACCTCCCGCTAGAGAGGTCCCCCGCTCGCGCATCGACCGCATTCACTCCCGGCAGGTGACGCCGCTCGCTTCCCCGATACCCAAAGAGAAGTGAGAAAGAGAAGTGAGAACTAGTG
Organism: Actinomycetota bacterium; assembly: GCA_016278725.1. Classification (GTDB taxonomy): domain Bacteria; phylum Actinomycetota; class Thermoleophilia; order RBG-16-64-13; family RBG-16-64-13; genus Soudan-30. The sequence continues at coordinate 128,566 of JADQBG010000009.1, read as the reverse complement.
CTCGGAGCCCGGCTGCAGTTCCGGGGACCCGATCTTCGCCCGCAAGGTCCCCTCCCTCGGCTCCGGCTCCTCGGCAATCCGCTCCGGGCCTTCCGGACCTCCAGGTGATCCCTTCCGGCTCAAGGAGAAGGCAACACCCAGCAGGGCGAAGGGAATCGCAGCCAGCGTGGCCACGTGCATGGCGTGCACGAAGGTGTCACTGAAGGCCTGCAGCGCGGCGGGATTGTCGGCCAGCCGGTGGAACTGCTCGGGCGAGGGCAGAGTATTGCTGGTGACATCGGGATCGGTCCGCATCACCCCCGCGACTACCGCACCCACGAAGGCGATGCCCAGGCTCTGTCCCGTGAAGCGAGACGTAGCCAGCAGGCCCGAAGCGATTCCCCGCCGCTGGGCGGGAGCACTGGACATGACCGCGTTGTTGTTCGGAGCCATGAACATTCCCAGCCCCAACCCCAACACGGCAACCCGCAGAAGCACGCTCCACACCGCGGTCTGAGCGTCGATCCACGAGATGAGCAAGAGGGCAAGCGCCACTACCAGGAGGCCGCTCGAAGCGATGATCCGCGCTCCGTGTTTGTCGGAAAGGCGTCCGGATAAGGGCGCGACCACCATGAGCACCGCGGGTAGCGGGAGCATCATCACCCCCGCCTCCTGCGCGCTCAAGCCGCGGAGACCCTGCCAGTAGAAGGGAAGCAGGAACATCATCGCGGCAAAGGCCACCGTCCCGAAGAGTCCGGCCAGCTGGCCCGCGGTGAAGGAGCGTATGCGAAACAGCGAGAGGTCGACCAAGGGAAAGCGTGCCCTGAGCTCCCACCACACGAACAAGGAAAGCGTGGCGGCACCCAGCGCGGCCAGACCGAGGATCGCGTCCGAGGTCCAGCCCCAAGCCGTACCCTGAGTGATCGCGAGCAGAGTCGAGGCGAGACCGGTCATCATCAGGCCGGCTCCCACCCAGTCGAGCGGTTCCGCCGTCCGGTTGCTCTTTAGCGGCGGCAGGATGCGCCAGGCCAGGATCACCGCCATCAAGCCCACGGGCAGATTGACGAAGAAGACCCACTCCCAGCCAAAGTTGGTGACCAGAAAGCCGCCCAAGGTGGGGCCGATCGCGGCCCCCCCGCTGATCAAGATAGCCTGGGCGCCCATGGCCACGCCCCGCTTCCCTTCGGGAAAGGTGTCGGTGATGATGGCGAGGGTGTTCGTGCTGATCAGGGCACCGCCCACGGCCTGGACCAGGCGGGCTCCGATCAGCCAGAGGATCGAAGTGGCGAGGCCGGCGAACAAGCTGCCAAGGGTGAAGATGGCCATGCCCAGCATGAAGAGGCGTTTGCGCCCGATCACATCGCTGATCCGGCCGAACAAGGGGACGAGTGCCGTCATCAGCAGGGTGTAGGCGATCAGGGTCCATTGGATGCTGCCCATGCTGGCGTTCAGGCTGCCGGCGATCTGCGGCAGAGCGATGTTCAGGATGGACATGTCCACCACGACCATGAAGAGGCCCAGGGCCACGCTCAACAAGACCAGCCAGGGGTTGCGTTCGGGGGCGGGGGAAGCGGGGGCAGGAAGCGCCTGCGCGGGTTCAGTCACCGGCATCCTCTCTCTCATTCGTTAGCCGTGCTCGCAACTGCTCGAGCGCGGCGATGATCTGCGCCGCTTCGTCGTCGGGCACTTCGTGCAGCAGTTCCGCCCAGAAGGCGCCGTACTGACCCTCCAGGCGATCGAGCAACTCTCTGCCCGACTGAGTCAGGCGTATCTGCAGGCAGCGTTGATCCTTGGGGTGCGCGGTTTTGTGCAGCAGACCCTCCTCCTCCATCTGTTCCACCGTGGAGGACACGTAGCCCTTGGAGAATCCCGTCCTCCTCCCCAGTATGCTCACGCCCACGCCGGGGTCGCGGGCCACCTCCCGCAACATCACCACCGTGGTCAGGGGCACGCCCGGGGAGTTGGCCCATGTCGTCACCTTTTCCTTGAATAACCGGCGGACGTCTCCCAAGAGTTCCGCCAGTCGGGCCGCATCTGCCTCGTGCATTAAACCTCTCGCCTGCGCTCTCGCCTGCGTCTCGTAAACAAAACCGGCCGGCAAAGGGCCGGCCGCGGCTCAAGAGCCTCAGGGATTTTACCAAAGATAGTATGGTAGCAAACGTTCTCTAAAGAACCACCTCGTTACGGCGATCGACCTTCGAGGATAGATAGTGCCGCTCGCGGCCCCGCGCCTCCCGCATCCCGGCGTCGGGCTCCTGCCAGCTGACCGCCGCCCTGTCGGGCAAAGATGTCAGGAGCTCACGGTGCCTTCCCCGAACTCCCCCAGCGTTTCCCGTAGCACGTGGGCGGCATCGAGCACCTCGCCCAGCACGTCGAGCTGCTTCTGCTGCCAGGCCGCGTTACCGGTACGGACCGGCCGGCTATCGGCAAAGCCGCGTAGGTGGCTGAGTTCACCCTCAAGCAACCGCCGCTCACCCTCGACGCCGTACATGATCTGAACCGCGGCGCGACCCAGACGCCCTCCCGCCTGGTCCACGAAACGGAAGAACCGCTCGGGCTCGTCGGGGCAGGCGGCTACCCAGAGGGCACGCATCATGAGACTCGCGTCTCGCAGCCAGCAGAAGCGGTAGTCCCAGTTCCACTCGCCCCCGATTCTCTCGGGGAGCGAGGTCGTGGCTGGGGCCACCACCGCTCCGCTCGGCTGGTATGTGAGGCCTTGCAGAACCAGAGAACTAGTCCGGACGAGGCCACGATGTATCCCCGAATATCGCACTAGCAACGCTCAACGCCAGTGGGAAACTCGATCGCCTCCTCGGTCTTCCCGCCAGGGAATACTTGGCGATCTACGACGTGGTCGTGATCGGCGCCGGCCCTGCCGGCCTCGTGGCCGCTTTGCATGCAGCGCGCAAGAATTTGAAGACGGCCATAGTCAGCCTCGACATCGGGGGTCAGGTCGGCACCACGCGGGAACTGACCAACTATCCCGGCGTGCGCCAAATCGGAGGGCCAGACCTGGTCCAGGAGATGTATGAGCAGGTGCGCGAACACGACGTCGACGAGGTCGTGGGAGAACGCGTCATCGGACTCCGGCTGATGCCGGGCATCGTCGCCTGCGACACCGAATCCGGCAAAGAGGTGTGCGGGCGCGCGGTGATTATCGCGTCCGGAGCGCAGAAGCGTGAATTGGGGATCCCCGGCGAGCATGAACTGAAGGGCAGGGGCGTGGTCTACTGCTCGACCTGCGACGGCCCCCTCTTTCGCAACCTATCCATCGCGATCGTGGGAGGAGGCAACTCGGGTCTGGAAGCCGCGCTCGAGATGGACGGAGTCACGGCCCCGCGGCCCTTCCGGCCACCTTGCTGTGCTAGAGTAAAGCCAAGCATCCGATTTGGATTCTCTCCAGGCGCTGCGCCGAGCTCTTCGCCGTCCTCTCCGCCCCGTTTGCAGTCAGCTTCGATCGCGTGCCGTTCGCTTTATCTGCAACGGAGGACAATGAACGTTAACTCGAAGAATTTCGTGGACCCGTCGCTGGGCGCAGGCCTCAACAAGGTAGCCCTCATCGGCAATCACACGCCGCGGCGCTGCGGCATCGCCACCTTCACCGCCGATCTGGCCGACGCCCTCACCGAACAGGCGCCCATGTCCGACTTCTGGACGATCGCGATGAACGACGTGGCCGGCGGCTACGACTATCCGCAGCGGGTGCGCTTCGAGCTCGACGAGTCGCGTCTGACCGACTACCGCCTGGCCGCGGAGTTCCTCAACATGAACCAGGTGGACGTCGTCTGCCTGCAGCACGAATACGGCATCTTCGGCGGAGCCGACGGCCGCTACATTCTCGGCCTGCTGGGCGAACTCCGGATGCCGGTGGTTACCACCCTGCATACCGTTCTCAAGGAACCCACCCCGGGGCAGTTGGATACCCTGCGCAAGCTCGCCGATCTTTCCGACCGCCTGATCGTGCTGAGCGAGACGGCGGGGACGTTGCTCCAGGAAATCTACGGAGTGCCGGAGGAGAAGATCGCCTTCATTCACCACGGCATCCCCGATGTCGCGTTCGTCGACCCCAACTACTACAAGGATCAGTTTGGAGTCGAGGGACGTCGAGTAATTCTGACCTTCGGCCTGCTCTCCCCGAACAAAGGCATAGAGCACATGGTGCGGGCGCTCCCCGCGATCGTCGAGCGCTATCCCGACACCGTGTACATCGTCCTGGGCGTGACCCATCCGCACGTATTGCGGAACGAGGGTGAGGCCTACCGGCTTTCGCTCCAGCAACTCGCCAAGAGTCTGGGCGTGGACGGCAACATCATCTTCCAGAACCGCTTCGTCGATCCGCAAGAACTCAGGGAGTTTCTGGGGGCCGCCGACGTCTACGTCACTCCCTACGTCAACGAGGCTCAGATCTCCTCGGGGACCCTGGCTTACGCCATGGGGAGCGGCAAGGCCATCGTTTCCACCCCCTACTGGTACGCCGCCGAGATGCTCTCCGTCGAGCGGGGACGACTGGTTCCCTTCAACGACTCCGAAGCGATCTCCCGCCAGGTGCTCGACCTCTTCGACAATCCCGTGGAGGCCAACGCAATGCGCAAGCGGGCCTACCTCTTCGGCCGGGACGCGGTTTGGCCCGAGGTCGCCCAGCAGTACCTGCGGGTGTTCGCCGAGGCCAAGGCGGAACGCAATCTTCAGTCGGGCTACACCTTCCACCTGCGCACCCTGCAGGCCGAGTTCGCCGACGTGCCGGAACTCAACCTGGGTCACCTGCGCCGCCTGACCGACCATACCGGCATCCTGCAGCACGCGACCTTCAATGTGCCCGATCTGCGCCACGGCTACTGCACGGACGACAACGCCCGCGCGCTAATTGTGGCCGCCTTGGCTGAGAAAGTGACCCCGGGGGACACCACCATCGCGTCACTGCGGGGAACCTACCTGGCGTTCCTGCAGTACGCCCTGGTGGAAGAGACCGGCCGGTTCCGCAACTTCCTCCCCTACGACCGCCACTTCGTGGAAGAGACCGGGTCCGAGGACAGCCAGGGAAGAGCCCTCTGGGGTCTGGGCGTAACCATCCGGGAAAGCACGGACCAAGGCCAGCTCGGGCTGGCCACCTCCTTGTTCAACCAGGCCATGCCAAACGCCGAACGGTTCACCGACCTGCGCACCCAGGCCATGGCGCTCTTGGGCCTGGAGGCATACCTCGAGCGGTTCTCGGGCGACAGCGAAGCCAAGCGCCTGCGAAATCATCTGGCAGAACGTCTGCTGCATTCCTTCTCCTCTCGCGCCACTCCCGAGTGGCCGTGGCCCGAGGCCATCGTCACCTATGACAACGGCAAGATCCCGCACGCTCTCCTGCTGGCCGGTCACTCCATGGAGCGCGACGACATGATCGAGGTCGGCCTGAGGGCGCTCGAGTGGCTCGTCGACCTGCAGACCGAGAACGGCTACTTCGTGCCCGTGGGCAGTAACGGCTGGTACACCCGAGACGGGCATCGGGCCCGTTTCGACCAACAGCCGCTGGAAGCCCACTCCCTGATCGACGCCTGCATCACCGCAAACGCGGTCACGGGCGACGAGCATTGGGTGGAGTCGGCCATGCTGGCCTTCCAGTGGTTCCTCGGCCAAAACGACCTGGGGGCGCTGCTCTACGACCCGCGGGGAGGCGGCTGCTACGACGGCCTGCAACCCGACGGGGTAAACCTCAATCAGGGAGCGGAGTCCACCTTGGCCTGGCTGCTCTCGTCGATCCAGATGCACATGCTGAGGGCGGACCGGAGCCTTGCCCACCTACCCCGTCTTGAGAAGGCGGAAAGCGCGGCAATCGTGGCCGGCCCGACCGCTGGAGCCGACCGATGACGCCGCTTCGGAACACCGCGCGAGGAATGACGACGGTCGTAAACGGACCGTTCCAACGGCACGACGACAACCCCATTCTGACGGCGGCCGACATTCCCTATCCGGCCAACTCGGTCTTCAACGCGGCAGCGGCCATGGTGGACGGGGAGACTCTTCTGCTCTTGCGGGTGGAGGACCACCGTGGCCTTTCACATCTGACCGTCGCCCGCAGCGCGGACGGACGCGGGGACTGGCGGGTCGACCGCTCTCCCACGCTGCCCGCCGATCCCGTGGGTCACCCGGAGGAACTCTGGGGCATCGAGGATCCCCGGATCACCTGGATGGAAGAGCTGGGGGCCTACCTGGTGGCGTACACCGCCTACTCGGCGGCGGGGCCCTTGGTCTCGCTGGCCACCACCCGGGACTTCGTCACCTTCGAGCGAATGGGACCGGTAACGATGCCCGAGAACAAGGACGCCGCGCTTTTTCCCGTCCGCTTCGACGGACGCTACGCCATGCTCAACCGGCCCTCGCCTTCGATGCCGGTGGGGGCGCACGTCTGGATCTCGTTCTCCCCCGACCTGCTCCACTGGGGAGACCACCAAATCCTGCTCCCGTGCCGGAAGGGAGGCTGGTGGGACGCCAATAAGATCGGTCTCTCCCCCCCGCCGCTGCTCACCGACGAGGGCTGGCTGCTGATGTACCACGGCGTCCGGCAGACAATCGCCGGGGGCATTTACCGGCTGGGACTGGCCCTGCTGGACCGCGACGACCCCGCCAAGGTGCTGCGCCGGGCGGACGAGTGGGTCTTCGGTCCCGAGGAGCCCTACGAACGTTACGGAGACGTGGGCGACGTGGTCTTCCCCTGCGGCTGGGTGCTGGATGGAGACGAACTGCGGGTGTACTACGGCGCCGCCGACAGCAGTATGGCCCTGGCCACCGCGCAGTTGCCGGAGGTGCTCGAGTGGCTCGAACTGCACTCCCCGCCGGTGCCGGGAGAAGAAGACTAGTGGGGTCTTCCCCTATGCGCATCGCCATGCTGGCGCCCATCGCCTGGCGCACGCCGCCCCGCCACTACGGCCCCTGGGAACAGGTGGTGTCCCTGCTGACCGAGGGGCTGGTGCGCCGCGGGGTGGACGTGACGCTCTTTGCCACCGCGGATTCGCTGACCAGCGCCCGCCTGCACGGGGTATGTCCCACCGGCTACGAGGAGGACCGCACGCTGGACGCCAAGGTGTGGGAGGGTCTGCACATCTCGGAAGTCTTCGAGCGGGCGGATGAATTCGACCTCATCCACAACCATTTCGACTTCCTGCCGCTGACCTACTCGCGGCTCACGGACACCCCCCTGGTGGTCACCATCCACGGGTTCTCCTCGGAGCGCATCCTGCCCGTCTACCGCAAGTACGACCAGAACGCGCATTACGTCGCCATCAGCGACGCCGACCGCGCCCCCGGCCTGCGCTACGCGGCCACGGTGCACCACGGCATCGACCTCTCGGGCTTTAGCTTCCGCAGCGAGCCGGGCGACTACCTGCTTTTCTTCGGCCGCATCCACCCGGATAAAGGGGCCGCCGAGGCAATCCAGATCGCCCGCCGCACGGGGCACCGGCTGATCCTGGCCGGGGTCATTCAGGACGAGGAATACTTCCGCACAGAGGTCGAGCCCCACCTGGACGGCGACCGGATGAAGTACGTGGGCTCCGCCGATCCCGCCCGCCGCGACCAACTCTTGGGCGGTGCCCTGGCGCTGCTCCACCCCATCGCTTTCGACGAGCCCTTCGGCCTTTCGGTGGTGGAAGCCATGGCCTGCGGGACTCCGGTGGTGGCCTTCGAACGGGGCAGCATGCGGGAGGTCATCGCCGACGGGAAAACCGGATTCTTGGTGCAATCGGTGGAGGAGGCCGTCGCCGCCATCGGCCCGCAGGGTTCCCCCGGCCCCTTGGCCGGACTCGACCGCCGAGCCTGCCGACGTTGGGTCGAGGAGAATTTCAGCGTGGAACGGATGGTCGACGGCTACCTGGAGGTCTACCGGGACGTGCTCGCGCGGGCCGGGCGCGCCGCCCTCGTCGCCTAGCTTGGACTGCCCGCGCCCATGATCACCCGATATCCCGGCAACCCCATACTGACCAAGGCCGACGTCCCCTACCCGGTGGCGACCGTGCACAATGCGGGGGCGGTGAAGCACGAGGGCCGCTACCTGCTCCTCTTCCGCTCCCACCAACTGAACGGCCGCTCGATCATCGGCCTGGCGGAGAGCGACGACGGTTTCCGCTTCACGGTGCGTCCCGAGCCTTTTCTCGTGCCTGCTCGCGAAGGGATCTTCGCCGAGTACGAGGAGTGGGGCGTCGAAGACATGCGCATCTGCCCGCTCGAGGGCGAATACCTTTTGACCTACAGCGCCTACTCCCGGCACGGCGTGCGGGTCGCCTTGGCCCGCACCACGGACTTTCGCTCGATCGAGCGGGTGGCGCTGGTCACCCCGGCGGACAGCCGGAACGTCGTGATCTTCCCGGAACGCATCGGTGGCCATTACGTGCGCCTGGACCGGCCTCACACGGAGATCTCTCCCTGGGGCATCTGGATCACCTACTCTCCCGACCTGATCCACTGGGGCGACTCGCGCGTGGTGATGCAACCGCTCACCTATCACTGGGACGAACAGAAGATCGGGCCGGGCACGACGCCGATCAAGACGGCGCGGGGATGGCTCCACATCTATCACGGGGTTTATCCCACCATGGCTGGCGCCGTCTACCGGCTGGGCGCCGCCCTGCACGACCTCACCGACCCGGCCGTACTGCTGGGCGTGGCCGACGAGTGGATCCTCGAACCCGAAGACCCCTGGGAACGCGTGGGTTACGTGCCCAACGTGGTCTTCACCTGCGGCGCCATCCCCGAGGCCGACGGGACGCTGAAGCTCTACTGGGGCGGGGCGGACACGGTGATGTGCGCGGGCACAGCGGTGATCGACGAATTGGTCGACCTGTGCCTCGAAAAACCGCGGCCCGCCCTCTAGGACCTCTGCGGCCGGCAAACCAGGGTGCGCCGCCGACCGATTCGCGCCGATGTTATAGTGCGCTCTTCCACCTGAAGCCGGGAAACCCCACCGGGAGGACGAGATCATGAGGCGAGAGACCTCCGCCGTTCACACCGGCGTGGACAAAGACGCGCACTACCGCTCGGTCACCACGCCCATCTATCCGAGTTCTACCTTCCGCTTCGAGGAAGTCGGGCGCATTCCCGAATACGACTACACCCGCAGCGGCAATCCCACCCGCGCGGCGCTCGAGGAGAACCTGGCCGCACTCGAGGGGGGCAGCTGGGCGCGCGCCACGGCGACGGGGATGGCGGCCGTCACCGCGGTTCCCCTCATGCTGGAGCAGGGAGCGCACATCATCGCCGGTCACGACATCTACGGCGGCACTTACCGGCTGTTTGACAGCCTGCTGCCCCGCTTCGGCGTGTCGTTCTCCTTTGTCGACATGCGCAATCTGGACCAAGTCCGTGCGGCCATCCGCCCCGAGACTCAGCTTATCTGGATCGAGACTCCCTCCAACCCATTGCTCAACATCGTGGACATCGCGGCGGTCGCCGAGCTTGCCCGCGAAGCCGGCCTGCTCACCGCCGCGGACAACACCTTCCTCAGCCCCTACTTTCAGCGCCCATTGGAATTGGGCGTCGACATCGTCGTGCATTCGACGACCAAATACCTGAACGGCCACAGCGACGTGGTGGGGGGCGCGGTGATCACCGGCCGCGAGGACTTGGCCGAGCGCTTGGGCTTCGTGGTCAACACCGCGGGGCTGGCCGGCTCTCCTTTCGACGCCTGGCTGGTGCTGCGCGGAGTGAAGACCTTGGGACCCCGGATGGAGGCTCACGAGCGAAATGCCGCGGCGGTCGCCGCTTTCCTGCGGCAGCATCCCAAGGTGGCACGCGTCTACTACCCCGGCTTCGCGGATCATCCCGATCACGAGCTTGCCCGCCGCCAGCAGTCCGGCTTTGGCGGAATGGTTTCCCTCGACCTGGACACTGACCGGATCGAGCCCACCGATTTCTTCGGGCGCCTCCGTTACTTCGCCCTGGCGGAGTCCCTGGGCGGAGTCGAGTCCCTGGCCGAGCAGCCCTGGACCATGAGCCACGCCTCCATGCCCGAGCGCGCCCGCCGGGAGGCCGGGATCAGCGAGGGCACCGTGCGGCTCTCGGTGGGTATCGAGCATCCCGACGACCTGCTGGAGGATCTGGGCCAGGCGCTCGGCTAGGCGGGCGAGGCCCAAGCGGTTCGGAGAGGCTTCGGTTTACTTGCTTTCGGTCAAAGGCTTCCGTTCAGCCGCCGCAGCAGAAGCCCAACCGGCTCCATCCGCTCAGTCGAGACCTCCTCTCCGAGAACGGCCACCAAGGCGCGCAGTCGCTCGGCGACCTGAGGGCTCTCTCTCCCGTAGTAAAAGGTCTCCTGAAGCCCCTCGTGAAGTACGCTTTCCCAGCTTTGCCGCGGAACCCTCAGGCGCGGGCAACCCTCCTCGTCCCGGCGCACGTCGTCGGCGATTACCGTTCGATTCAGCCGCAGCAGCAGGTCTTCGATGCGATCGATCGCCATTGACGCCGTCGTCGGATCGTTGACGCCCGGAGAAAGGGCGCGCACGGCGATGTCGGCCAGTTGGCGAAAACCGTAGCCGAGGTCTTGCTCAATGGTGCGCTCGCTGCCCAAGTGGACGGCGCTCAGCAAGGTGCGATCATCGACCTCGGTCTCCGCGGGCCAGACTTCCAGCAGAGGGCGGTCCAGCGAGATGAAGGTACCCACGGGAGCCACCAGTCGGACAAAGACGCCCTTGTCCATGGCCTCGCTGAGGAGAGCGCGCGAGCGGACAGAGGTGATGTAACCGGATCCCCGCGAGCGAACCGTGCGCGGCTCCGAATTCAACACCGCCTCTATCGAGGGTGCATTGGCCGGCGAAGCCTTCTCGAGCCTTTCTTCGCCCTCGGTCAGAAGCCGCGCGATCAAGAAGGCCTCGTCTGCGTGGATTCTCTCCAAGATCGAGCTCACCCTGATCGAGAGCGACACGTGGTGGATGTAGTAGACAAAGACCCCCATGGTCGCCAGAGAAAACAGAAACGCGAGGCTGATCGAAATGCGGGGAACGAACTCGTCCAGCCCTGCATTCGCACCCCGGGTCACCCTCATCACCGTCAGCGAATAGGCGAAGGTGGCAAGGAAGGCGCCGAGGGTTATCTTGCTGACACGATCCTGGAGAAAAGTCCTGAGCGCCCTAGGGGTGAACTGAGAACTGGTCAGCTGGAACACCAGGATGAGGATCGAGAAGACCAAAGCCGTCAGACTGACCATCGAGCCGGCGATCACCGAGAGCACCGAGCGGCCGGCGTCCGCGCTTCCCCCGAAGACGACCTCGACCTGAGCGGCACCCTCCACCCACCGATCTACAACCGTGATGGCGACCGCGAGACCGACGGCCGCAAGAACCATTACACCGGGAAGAAACCAGAGACTCGATTTGAGTCTTTCCCGAAGGTCCTCTAGCCAGCCTAGGGGGTCCACGATCGCATCCTCCCGTCCGCTTACTCTATCCGCGTGCCAACCTTCCCCTTAGTGGCCTGATCAAAGCTCCGCCACGGGGATCAACCGCCGCCCAGACCCGCCGGCCTCGACGTTCCCATTCCCGTCCCCTTCAGTCCCCGCATCCTGGGCCAGGAACTGCCGGCGATAAAGGCCGGCGTAGGCCCCGTCGGCCGCCAGCAACTCGGCATGGGTGCCCCGCTCCACGATGGCGCCGTCTTCGAGCACCACGATGAGGTCGGCGCGGCGCACGGTGGAGAGACGGTGGGCCACAACCAAGGTGGTGCGCTCGTCGGTCAGATGTTCGAGCGCCCGCTGGATCAAGGCCTCGGTGCGGGTGTCGACGCTGGCGGTGGCCTCGTCGAGCAGGAGGATGCGGGGGTCGCGCACCACCGCCCGGGCCAATGCGATCAACTGCCTCTGGCCCTGGCTCAAGCCGCCGCCGCGCTCGCCGACTTCGTGCTCGTAACCCTGGTCAAAGCCCAGGATGAAGTCGTGCGCGCCCACCACGCGGGCGGCGGCTTCGACCTCATCCCTGGAGGCTCCCGGGCGGCCGTAGGCGATGTTGTCGAACACCGTACCCGAGAAGAGAAAAGGTTCCTGCAGCACCAGGCCCATGTGCTTCCGCAGGGAGGCCTGGGTCGCTCTGCGCACGTCGACCCCGTCGAGGAGGACGGCTCCGCGCTCCACGTCGTAATAACGCAGCAGCAGGCTGAGCAGAGTGGTCTTCCCGGATCCGGTCGGTCCGACGATGGCCACGGTCTGGCCGGGATCGGCCTCGAAGCTCACCCCGCGGAGCACCTCCTGGCCATCGATGTAGGAGAAGTGCACGTCCCGAAAGCTGACCCGCCCGCGCACTCCCTCGGCCGCCGAGTCCTCGAGCAATTCCTCGAGCGGCCGCGCGCCGGGCGCATCGAACACCTGGGGCTCCATGTCCAGCAGGTCGTAGATGCGTTCGGCGGCGGCCAGAGCCGCCTGAGCCTGGGCGTAGAAGGTCGACACCAATTGGACCGGACGGAAGAACTGCTGGACGTAGGTAAGGAAGGCGACCACCACCCCCACCGTCACCACCGGGGGCTGACGCAAAGCCAGCCACCCGCCGTAGAGGGCCACGATGGCCATGGCCAGCGTGCTGAGCACGTCCATCACCGGAGTGAAGGCGCTGGTCACCCCCACCGCGCCCACATTGGCGTCGCGGTTGGCGGCATTGCGGGCGCGGAAGCGCTCGGTATTGGCCGCGGTGCGGTTGAAGGACTGGGCCACTTTGACTCCCGCCAGATCTTCCTGCAGATCGGCGCTCACGTCCCCTATGGCTTCCCGGGTGCGGCGGAAGGCCCGACGGGCCAGCCGGGCGAAGACGCTCGTGGTCAGGAACATCAGCGGGATCACCACGAACGAAGCCAGCGCCAGGCGCCACTCCAACGCCAGCATGGCGACGACAATGGCCAGAAGGCCCACCACGCTGCCCACCGTCTGCACCGCGCCCTGGGTGAATAGTTGGTTGAGCGCCTCGACATCGTTGACCAGCCGGCTCATCAGGTCGCCCGCATCGTGCCGATCGAAGAAACGCTTGTCCAACCTCTGAAGCGCGCCGAAGATCTCGCTGCGGAAGCGGGCCAGGGTCTGTTGGGCCACCCGGCCGATCACCCGAAACTGACCCCAAAGCGCGACGTAGCCCGCCAGATAGGTAACCAGCAACAGCAGCATGAGGTTGCCCAACTCACCCGAGTCGTCCTGCGAGATGGCCTGATCGATGGCACGTCCGATCAAATAGGGGCCCGCGGCCGTGGCCAGGGCGCCCACCAGGGTCAATCCGCCAACCGCCGCGAACTGCGGCCAAACGTCCTTGATGGTCTTCAGCATGCGGGTGACGACCGCCCAGGTGTTGTTCGGTCTCTCGCGGTCAGCGGCCAGGGCTTCCAAGCTACCGTGACCCCTCATGCGCCGACCTCCGCGCGATCGAGTTGCGAATCCACGATCTCTCCATAGAGCGGGCTGGAACGGAGCAAATCGTCATGGCTGCCGATCCCCACCACGCGGCCGTGATCGATCAGCACCACCCGGTGGGCGTTTCGCACGGTGGACAGGCGCTGGGCGATGATGAAGCTGGTCCGGCCGCGCATCAACTCGAGCAGAGCGGCCTGCATCCGAAACTCCGTCTCGGCATCCACGGAACTGGTGGCGTCGTCGAGCAGGAGAATTTTGGGGTCAAGCAGAAGCGTCCGGGCGATGGAGATCCGTTGCCTTTGTCCCCCCGAGAGGGTCACGCCCCGCTCACCGATCAGCGAATCATAGCCTTCGGGGAGTTGAGCGATGAACTCGTGGGCCTGGGCTGCACGGGCGGCCGCCTCCACCTCGGCCTCCGCCGCCCCCGGTCTGCCGTAGGCGATGTTCTCCCGCACGGTTCCCCCGAAGAGGACCGCCTCCTGCAGCACTATCCCTATATGACTGCGCAGGCTGTTGAGGGTCAGGTCACGCACATCGTGGCCGTCGATGCGGACGGCACCCTCGACCACGTCGTAAAAACGGGGAATCAGGTTGATGATCGAGGATTTGCCCGAGCCGGTGGCCCCCAGCAGGGCGATGGTTTCACCTGGCTGCGCGGTGAAAGAAACGTCCTCCAGCACCCAGCCCTCTTGGCCCATGTAGCGGAAGTAGACCCGGTCGAACTCCACCGCCCCGCGCACGCCGCTGAGTTCCTCGGCTCCCGGCCGGTCACGCACCTCGCTCTCGGCGTCCACCACCTCGAAGACCCGTTCCGCGCTGGCTCCGGCCCGGGAGATGCTGCCTGCGATGAACCCCAACTGGAAGATGGGCATGAGCAGGAAGCTGAGGTAGGTGTTGAAGGCCACAAGCGTTCCCAGGGTCAAGGTTCCGCCGATCACCTGCAGGCCTCCCACCCAGATCACCCCCAAGGTGCCCAGGTTGGACACCAGGAAGATCACCGGGAAGGAGCCAGCCAGCACCCGAACCACGTTGACGTTCTGGGCGAGCAACTCTTGGTTGGCCCTTTCGTAGCGCGCTGCTTCGAACGGCTCCTGGGCGAAGGCCTTCACCACCGCCACGCCGGCCAGGTTCTCCTGCAACACGGTATTGAGGACCGCAAGGCGCCGCTGCACGCTGCCAAACAGCGGAAATACTCGGGCGATGAAGAAGCCCAGGATCACGAAGATCACCGGGATGATCGACAAGGCGACCAGCGCGAGCCGCCATTCGGTGAGCAGCAGGATGAGCGCGGCTCCCGCCAGGGTGAGCACGGACGAGATCAGGATCAGGAAACCCTGTCCGGCAAAGGTGCGCACGTTCTCGACGTCCGAAGTGACCCGGGTCATCAACTGACCGGTCTGCGCCCGGTCGTGATAGCTGAACGAGAGGTTCTGCAGTTTCTCGTAGATCAGGTTACGCAGGTCGAAGGCGATGCCCTGCCCGATCTTCTCGGAGAGATAGCCCTGCAGGAAGCTGAAGAGCCCGCGAACCACCGCCACCATCAACAGACCGAAGACGGGCAGCAGGATCCAGCGCCACTCCCCGGCGGTGATTCCCCGGTCGATCAGCAAGCGCACGAACTGCGGAGTGGCCAGCGTGGCTCCGGTCACCGCCAGCAGCGAAACCAGCGCGGCGATGGCGGGCGGGCGATAGGCCCTGAGGAAACCCAGCGTGCGGCGGAGTTCGCGCCACGGAACCTTCCGCAGAGAGAAGCCTCCGCGCGCGTGGCTTCGGCTCGAGGGTCTGGAAGAGGTTTCAGGAGATATGGAAAGAACTCCCCGGTGCCGGGCCGCGGTCTCGTGGAACTGCGGGCCAGGAATTGGACACCGGAAAGTATAGCCCTATCGGCGCGCCCCGCCGGTCAGTGATTGCGCAGTGCGTCGATGAGCTCATCCTTGTCCATTTTGGAACGCGCCTCGATGCCCACCTCCTGGGCCTTGTCGTAGAGCTCGTCCTTGGTCCATTCCTCGTACGGAGCGCTCTCGCCGCCGCGCTCGGACGCCTCGTCGCCGGCGTTGGCGATACGGGCGGCCTTCTCCTTGCTCATCCCCTCGTCGCGCAGCGCTTCGTACTTGTCGTCGTCCTTGATACTCGGTCTGTCCTTGCCCTTGGGCATTTGCATCACCTCCATGAAAATGATCCCCTATAGAAGCCGTGGCAAACGGCGGATTCAAAGGGCGTCCCGAGCATGCGAATCCTCAAACAACTGGACTGGCGATTGTGGCGGGGCGGTGATAAGTTGGTTTACGAGTAGCTTAAGTCGGATGTCCGACCCGTATGCCCCTTGCCTGATTCAGGCGGCGGGCTCGGCTTGAAGCGAACTCGACAACGACGAGAAGCGCGCGTCAGGAAGGGAGTGATGCCTCTGGTTTGAGCCTTTATGCGCAAGCGCTGATCCTGGCCGAGGACACACAACATCTATTGTCCGGACCGGGTCGAGCGCCCCTCTCTTCGCCGAGAGGAGACTCAGAAGACTTTACGGGAGGAAAATAGTGATCAAAAGTAGAAGAGCCACGATGATCGTGTTTCTCACGATCGCCCTCGTGGCCATCGCCGGGGTAGCTTACGCCCAAACGGTGTACCCCTTCCCCGATGTGAATGCCAGCAACGAGCCGCACGTGGACGCCATCGCGTGGGCAGCCGATCACGGGATCGTCGAAGGTTACGTAAACGGTAACTTCGGCCCCGCCGACAACATCCTGCGGCAGCAGGCCGCCAGCATGTTCATGCGCTACGACACCTACCTGCGTAGCACCCTGGACGGCGGCGCCATGGCGGGTAGCTGCGCCGACTGTCACGATAGCAGCCAGTTGATCCCCGGCTACCAAGCCGCGTGGAGCGAATCGCTGCACGCGACAGGCGACGCCTTCGTCCGCGGCACCAGCGCCGGCTGCGCCGGCTGCCACTCCGGTGGAGGCTTCCAAGAGATGATCGCCGCGAGCATGAGCCCGGATGAAGTCACCGAAGGTGACATGAATCCGACGCCCATCAACTGCCGCACCTGCCACCAGGTCCATGAAAACGGTACCGGTGCCGACTGGGCGCTGGAAACCACCGATCCGGTTACCCTGTTCGCGTTCACGGACGTCACCTTCGACGGCGGCAAGGGCAACCTGTGCGCCAACTGCCACCAGCCGCGCCGTGCCATCGACGGCGAATCTCCTGTCGACGACCAGGGTACCCCTGATGTCACCACTGACGACACGCGGCAGGTCACCAGCACCCACTGGGGACCGCACCATGGTCCGCAGAGCGCTGCGCTACTCGGCGTGGGCGGTAGCATCGCGGGCGACGAAAGCCCGCACTACGGGGCTGTGGAGAATACCTGCGTGACCTGCCACCTGGTGGATCCGCAGAGCCACACCTTCGAGCCCAAAGAAGAAGCGTGCCAGAGCTGCCACGCGGGCGTCGATGGCTTCGACGTCAACGGTGTGCAGACCACGGTGAAGGCGAAGCTGCTGGTACTCGAGAACCTGCTCGAGACCGCCGGCTACCTGGTCGAGCCCGATCCCGCTCCGGCCACAGACATCGGCTGGGACGCTGAGATCGTCGACGCCGTCGTTGACGTGGACAAGCCCGCTGCTGAAGTCGAAGCCCTGTGGAACTGGATCTACGTGGCCGTCGAAGACTCCAGCTTCGGCGTTCACAACCCCGACTACATCATCGATCTGCTGGACGCGGGCATTGACGCGCTCGCTGGCGTATAGCCTGTAGACAAGTAGAGCGACTACGGACAGGGCCGCCTTCGGGCGGCCCTGTTTTTTTGCCTCTCTGTTACTTCTCTGCGCAGCGGGTTCGTGTGTCTGGACTCCTCTCCCTTCGCCCTTCCAGTCGCTTCCAGTTGCCCCGGCGTCAACTGACCAGCTGGGGAGAGCCAAGACTGATCCTAAGGCGGGCGTGCGCCTACCTCCGGCCCCCTACACTAAAGATGTAGCAGCGAGAGGTCTCCACAGGCGGGAGGGACAAGAGATGAACACCGCGCAAGTCAACCCCTCTGACACAGGCCGACGGGCAGACGCGAGAACCGCCAGAAGCGCGGACCAGACGGCGGCGGCTTTGTGCGGCCTTTCCGGTCACACCCCGACGCGCGAACTCCGCGTGACGAACATCTGGCAGGATTGCGGGCCCGCCCACACCAGACTGTTGATGTGCGAATGCGGCGCCCGCATCGAGATCGACGTCCACCACGGATTCGTCGCCGGCGCGCCTCACAGCATCGAGCTTTGCGACGAAGGAACCTGCCCCCGTGAAGCGGCCTGCCGCGAGCGGTACGCGGATCTTTGCCGCCTCGAGGAGCAGGTGGCCCGCGAGGCCGCGTAACCCGCCTCGACCGGCGGGCAAGTGTGGGTTAACGTAGCCGGGTGAAGCTTTTCATTGACGCAGATGCCTGCCCCGTGACACGCGACGCCATCTCTGTCGGCAGAGCCCAGGGCGTGACGGTAGTGCTCGTCGGCAACGAATCCCAGAACCTGGACCGGC
Source organism: Actinomycetota bacterium (assembly GCA_016278725.1). Classification (GTDB taxonomy): domain Bacteria; phylum Actinomycetota; class Thermoleophilia; order RBG-16-64-13; family RBG-16-64-13; genus Soudan-30. The sequence goes on along the minus strand of JADQBG010000009.1, from coordinate 110,718 downwards.
ACACCGAGCGGGCGGGCGTCGAAGCCGTGAAGGTCGCGATGGGCCCAGACGCCGCCGATTACGCCATCGTCGGGCGTCTCTCCCCGGAAGACGTCGTGGTCACCGGAGACACCGGCCTGGCCGCCATGGTTATCGGCCGGGGGGCGCGGGCCGTGAGCCCCCGCGGGCGCGTCTTCTCCCCCTACACCATCGACGCGGAACTCGCGGTGCGCCACGCCGAACAGCGCCACCGGCGGGCCGGAGGCCGCACCCGCGGCCCCGCGCCCTTCGAACCGGAGGACCGTGAGCATTTCCGCGAGGTGCTCATCCGGCTTCTGCGAGAAACCGGCTAGCTCGCGCCGCGCCAGCCGGCCCAAGCCGCATCCGGCGGCTCCTCTGGCTTACCGCCTCTTGCTTACCGCTACTCGGTGACCTCGACGGTCCCCGCCATGCCTGCGTGGATCGTGCACACGTAGTCGTAGGTGCCGGTTTCTTCGAACGTGTAGCTGAAGGTAGCGCCCGGCGCCACCACCTGGTCGAAGCTGCCGTCATCGGCGGTCACGGTATGGTCCACGCTGTCCTCGTTGGTCCAGGTGACCGTATCGCCCACAGAGACCTGGACGGTATCGGGGACGAAGGTGTTGTTCTGCATCGTCACGGTGGCTCCGCCGCCGCTCGCCCCTGCTTCGGTTGTCCCCTCGGTGGCTTGGGTGGTCTCGTCATCGATGACGGTCGCATTTTCGTCGTCGCCGCAGGCAACCAGGACGACGGCCATGAGCGCCAGCATCAAGACGAGGAGGACTGAGAGGCCGTAGCGAGCGCCTCCGCGATTTCTTCCGTATTCTCCGCGCATTTCTTCTCTCCCGAGATAGGGATAGTTCCTCTTTTAGAGTTCCCCTCGTCTCGGGTTACCATGCCAAAGAGTGCCCGGCCCCCGGGTGCGCGCTCATTCCCGCGATCGCCCCGAGCCCGCGCTCATTCCCGCAGTTCTCGCCAGCGGTAGCAGTCGACAGTGTGATCATTGACCATTCCCGTCGCCTGCATGTGGGCGTAGCAGATGGTGGGCCCGACGAAGGAGAAGCCCCGGCGTTTGAGGTCGGCGCTCAAGAGACGCGATTCTTCCGTTTGCGCCGGAATCTCTTTGGGATCCTTCCAAGCATTTTGGATGGGACTCCCGCCGACAAATGACCAGATGTAGGCGTCGAAAGAGCCAAACTCCTTCTGCACCGCGAGAAACGCGCGCGCGTTGGTAACGGCGGATTCCATCTTGCGCCGGTTCCGGACGAGGCCGGGGTTGGCCAGGAGATGTTCCACCACAGACCGATCGAAGCGGGCCACAGTTTCCGGGTCAAAACCCGCGAAAGCCGCCCGGTAGGCGTCCCGCTTACGCAGGATGGTGAGCCAACTGAGACCGGCCTGCGCTCCCTCGAGCACCAGAAACTCAAACAGCCGCCGGTCGTCGTGGAGCGGGACCCCCCACTCCCGGTCGTGATACGCGATGTAGCCGGGATCCTCGCCCACCCAGACGCAGCGGGAGCGCGAAGTGCCAAAAGCTACATTTTGGGCTTTGATGAGCTATACTCCCGTCATTACACCGAAGACCCGGTTCGTCCCCCCGCGCTCCACCCTGTGATCTCGATTGGACTAACTGCGTCTGCAACGCAGTGCGATCAAATAGAGACGCACGCAAAAGGAGCTAAATGTCTTTCGATACTCTAGGCCTTGACCGAGGCCTGCTCAAGGCTGTTCACGCGATGGACTACGAGCAGCCCACCCCGATCCAGGAACAGGCGATCCCGCTGGCCCTGGCCGGCCGCGACATCGTGGGCTGCGCCCAAACCGGCACCGGCAAAACCGCCGCCTTCATCCTGCCCGCTCTGCAGCGGACGCAAGGACGCAAGGGACTGCACACGCTGGTGGTGACTCCGACCAGGGAACTCGCCGCTCAGATCTACGACGTGGCCCGCGACTGCTCACGTCACACCGGCCAGAAAGCTGCCGCGGTATACGGCGGGGTGGGCTACAACCCTCAGGTTACCGCTCTGCGCCGCGGTGTCGACCTGCTGGTGGCCACTCCCGGTCGGCTGCTCGACCTGCATTCCCGCCACGACGTCGACCTCTCCCAGGTCGAAATCCTGGTCCTCGATGAAGCCGACCGCATGCTGGACATGGGTTTCTGGCCCGACGTCAGGCGGATCATGGCCCTGCTTCCCAAGCAACGGCAGACCCTGCTGTTCTCGGCGACGCTATCGTCGGACGTGATGAAAGTGGCGGGCAGTACCCTGACCAACCCGGCGCGGATCGAGGTCGCCCCCAGCGCCACGCCGATCGCGGCTATCGAGCAGTCGGTCTTCCCGGTCAACGGACACCAGAAGACCGATCTGCTGGTCAGACTGCTCGAGAAACACCAACTGGACCGCGTGCTGGTCTTCACCCGCACCAAGCATCGCGCCGACAAGGTAGCCCGTCACTTGGAGCGGAGCCGCATCCGTGGTGCGGCCATCCATTCGAACCGCAGCCAGTCGCAAAGGCAGCGGGCCCTGGACGGCTTCAAGAACGGCACCTACCGAGTGCTCGTGGCCACTGACATCGTGGCCCGGGGCATCGACGTGGATTCCATCTCCCACGTGATCAACTACGATCTTCCGGTGAACGCCCAGGACTACGTCCACCGTATCGGCCGCACCGCCCGCGCCGGGGCCACCGGGTCGGCCATCAGTTTCCTGGCGGCGGAAGAGACGCAGGAACTGCGGGACATCGAGCGCCTGATCGGCGCGAGGATTCCCTGTGAGGACGTGGAGGGCTTCGCCTACCAAGAGCGGGTCGTTCCCGATCCCGAACGCTCCTTCGAGCGGCCGGTGCGCCAAGTGTATGCCGGCAGGCGCGGAGGCAGCGTGGGCGGAAGCCGCAACAACACGCGCCGCCGTGGCGGACCGCGTCCGGCGCGGGCCGCCCGCTAGAACAAAAGCTACAACGAGCGGGCGGAACCCTTGCCGCCTGCTCGCTACCTAATCATGGTATTATGGAAAGTGGCATCCCGATAGGATCTTGCTTCAGGCGTCGCGCCGATTTCTTCACAGAATTTCACCGCCCCGTTTGCAGTCTGTCTCGATCGCGTGCCGTAGGGTACTTTCTGCAACGGAGGAATGAATGAGTTCCAGCAAGCTGTACGTGGGCAATCTCACGTACGACACGAGCGAGTCGACCATCGAAGCTCTCTTTGCCAATCACGGCACAGTGACTTCTGTCGACTTGATCACCGACCGCGACACCGGCCGGCCCAAGGGCTTCGGGTTCGTGGAAATGAGCACCAGCGAGGAAGCCGAGGCGGCCAAGTCCGCTCTTGACGGCACCGACGTTGACGGTCGCACCATCAAGGTCGACACGGCCAAAGAACGTCAGCCTCGCGGTGGCGGCGGCGGCGGTGGCCGTGGCGGCTACGGCGGCGGCGGCGGTTATGGTGGCGGCGGCGGCTACGGTGGCGGCGGGGGAAACCGCTACTAGACGCCCGGACATCTCAGAAGGCGCCGGGTCTCATCCCGGCGCCTTCTCGCTTTTCCCCATCTGGTGTTTCGGAAGAAGAGAGGCTTTATGCGCAGCGAAATCTATCCTTCGACCGCGGCACAATCAGCCACCCAGTGCGTCTGGCGCGTTTGGGACAAGGGACGGCTCGTGGCCCGCGGTCAGTCGCTCAGCGCCGAGGAAGCCCAGCAGGCGGTTCGCGCGGTAATGGGCGAATGGTCCAAAACCGGGCGCGCGGCCAGACGCCCGGCCTAAGCCGGCCTAAGAACATCGCACCGCGTCTCCCCCCGGCCCCGCAAGGGCCGACTGGGGAGTTACGGCTTGAGCTCGATCCAGCGTCCCACGTAGAAGCCGATCGCGCTGACCGCTCCCGTGAGCACGCCTCCCCAGATCATGTCGACCACCGACACCTCCCAGGACCACCCGCGCAGAGTGGCCAGGTTGGTCAGATCGTAAGTACCGTAGGCCAGCAGGCCAAGTAGGGCCCCCCGCCAGAGCGCTGCCGTCAGGGCGCCGTTCTCCAGGCCCGGAATGACCGCGAGGGCCACCACTCCCACCACGTAGAGCAGGTAGAAGGACGCCGCTATGCCCAAGCGAGGTTGCTCGGCCAGCAGATCGCCAAGCCGGGGGCGATAGAAGCGGCTGGTGGCCAGGGAAAGCCAGGCGAAATCGATCGCCAGGAAGGCCACCGTGGAGGCCCCGTAAACCAAGGCCAACTTGCCTATGCTCATGCTGTTCTCCCTTTCTCGATCACTTGTTCAGGGCGACCTGCATGACGTTTGTCCGCTCGGAGCGAAATCCCGCCCGGCAGTAGGCGAAGTAGTAGCGCCACATGCGGATGAAGCGCTCGTCGAAGCCCAAAGCGCGCACTTCGGGGAGCGCAGCTTCGAAGTTCTCGGCCCACACCCCGAGGGTGCGATCGTAGTCCAGGCCGAAGAACCGCGGCTCGCCCACCTTAAGACCGGCGGCCGCCGCGCTCTCCTCGAACCTTTCCACGGAGGGCAGCATGCCTCCCGGAAAAACGTACCGCTGGATGAAGTCGGGCGCGCGCCGGTAGCTCTCGAAGTGCTCCGCCGTTATCGTGATCACCTGTAGGGCGGCTTTACCCCGGCGGTCGAGCAGTTCCGCGATCTTGCCGAAGAAGGTGGGCCACCACCTCTCTCCCACCGCCTCGAACATCTCGATCGACACGATCCCCTGGTAGCTGCCGGTCTCCTCCCGGTAGTCCTGCAGGCGGATCTCCACCCGATCCGCGACACCCTCAGCCGCCACCCGCGCGCGGGCCCATTCGGCCTGCTCGCTGGAGAGCGTCAGTCCGGTCACCCGGCAGCCCGTCTCCCGGGCGGCGTGAATGGCGAACCCGCCCCATCCGCAGCCGATCTCCAGCAGGTGGTCACCCGGCCCGGGCTCGACCAGCTCCAGCATGCGGTCCCATTTTCGCCGCTGCGCGGCCTCCAGATCGAGGTCGGACTCGAGGTCGGCCTCGAGGTCGGTCCCGTCCCCAGCTCCCGGCTCGAAACAGGCCGCCGAATAGGTCATGATTGGATCAAGCCACAGCCGGTAGAAATCGTTGCCCAAATCGTAGTGGTACTCGATGTTGGCCCGCGCGCCCTCCAGGTCGTTGTCGCGCAGGGCGTGCCAGATGCGCTGCAGGGGTCGCAGCAGCACGGGCGTACCCGCCGTCCACCCGGCCTGCAGGTTGAGGGCACCCAGTTCGAGCACGGCGTTCAGATCGACCGTATCCCATGCCCCCTCCATGTAGCCTTCCGCAAGCCCAATGCCCCCGCCGGTAACCAGTCGGCGCCCGGCCGAAGGATTGCGCAGATCCACCTGAGCCGAGGGCCCGGGAGCCCGGCCGCCGAAACGGTGCTCCTTCCCCGAGGGCATGGTCACCGTCAGCTCACCCAGGCGAAGGCCACGCAGCACAGCTGCGGTCATGAGCAACCAGGGGTTGGGCAGCCGAGAGACGAACCGCCGGGAACCGCCCTTGGGGAGGGCCGAGGGGCGTTCCCACCCCGAGCGCTCTCCAGAGCTCAAAAGGAGACCTCGTCTTCCGGCGCCGGTCGACGTCCGAAGCGCGGGGCGCCTTTGAAGAACAGCCGCAGCGCCTGCCAGTGAATCAACACCAGCGCGCGGGCGGACATGGGCCCCTGGCTGATCATGGCCCGGGCCAGGTTGGCGTCGGTCAGTTCCTGTCCCGAGAGAATCAGGCTGGTGCTCATCAGGATCGATTCCCCGGACCGGTTGGTGACGGCCACGGACACGTCGTCCGCCGGCTCGGAGAAGGCAAAGACGTAGCGGATGTCATCGATGGGGACGAAGGGCGATACGTAGAAGGCCTTGTCCGCCCGGGGGCGGCTCGCCCAGTCGAAGGGCTCCCCGTCGTTGTGCAGCAGATAGCTGTGGTGGTCGCGGAAGGTATTCTGCACCTCGGCGAGCACCGCCCGCGGCGAGCCGTCGGCGTGATAGCAGTACCAGAACGAGACCGGATAGAAGCGGCCGCCCAGGACTCGGGGAATGGAGAGAATGCGCACCGCCCCGCCTTCCAGATCGATCCCCGCCCGGGCCAGGACTCCATCGATCCAGGGCCGCAGGGCAGAGCCGTCGCGCGGCCCGTGGTCGGCGTCGTGAAAGGAGACCGCAGCCCTCCCTCCCCCGTTCCCTCGGCGTTTGGCGCCGGGCACGTGAGAGAAGAGCCGCAGACCGTTCGAGACTTCTTCCAGTTCGGCCAGATCCAGGTAGCAGAGATAGACCCGATAGCTAAAGGCATTCCGCAGGGGAATGCTGCGGCTGTGGGTCACCCAGCCGGTGTAGAGCCGGCTGTTCACGTGGAGAGGTCGGTGTAGGGGCCGGGCTTTCCGGCCTCGGGCACTGCCTCTTCGCTCGCCAGGGGCGTCGCCACCGGAGGCATCTCGGAGGGCAGGAGCGGCCGGTTCTGGCCGAGCATCGGGACCTGCGCCCGCGGGCGCACCCGGGTGCGGCTGGCATCCAGCTCGTGGGCCCAGGGCAAGGGGGCTCCCAGTGCCTCGGCAATCCGCACACCGGAGAGCATCCCGTCTTCGTGGAAACCGTATCTCGTCCAGGCGCCCGCGAACCAGATGTGTCCCGCCCCCTGCAGCCGACCGAGTCGAGATTGGGCGGCGATCGCTTCGGCGGAGTACATGGGATGGTCGAAGCTGGTCTCGGCCAGCACGGTCCCCGGCGCGGGATCGCGGTCGCGGTTCAAGGTGACCATCACCGTCGGGGCCTCCTCCGGCAGGGCCTGTAGCGTGTTCAGCCGGTAGGTCAGCATCAGCATGGTCTTGGTCATGTCCGTGCTCGAGGAATACCAGTTCCAGGAAGCCCAGGCGCGGCGGCTCTTCGGCAGGAAGGACTCGTCGGTGTGAATGACGGTGTCGTTCGGCCAGTAACGGAAGGCACTCAGCACCTCACGCTCTTCCGCGGAAGCGGAATCGGACAGGATCTCGAGCGTCTCGGGAGGATGCGCCGCCATCACCACGGCGTCGTAGTCTTTGACCCGGCGGGGAGTATGCACCCTTGCCCCCGTGGCCATGCGTTCCACCCTCTCGACCGGCTCGGCCTCGAAAACCTCGCCCGAGAAGGTGCGCGCCGCTTTTTCCAGGTACTGCCGCGAACCGCCCCGCACCGAGAGCCACTGCGGCTTGCCGGTGATGTGCAGCAGACCGTGGTTGTCGCAGAAGCGCAGGAAGGTCAGCGCCGGATAATCCAGCATCTTGCCCGGAGGGGTGGACCAGATGGCGTCCCCCATGGGAATCAAATACCAATCCGAGAAGGACTCGCCGTATCCCTCGCGCTCCAGCAATTCACCCAGAGTTAGGTCGGCCAGGCTGGGATCGGCCAGAAGCCTATCGGCATCGCGACTGAAGCGAAGCACGTCGGTCAGCATGCGCAAGAAACGGGGATTCGCCACGTTCTTGCGCTGAGCAAAGACCGAGTTCAGGCTGGTGCCCGACCACTCGATGTTCTCGCTGGGCACCTGAACGGAGAACGACATCGAAGCGTCTACCGCCTCGATCCCCAGATGCTCGAAGAAGCGCGTCAGATTGGGATAGGTGCGCCGGTTGAAGACCATGAAGCCGGTGTCGATGGGGAAAGCCTCGGTGCCCGGCCGGACATCCAGGGTATAGGTATGCCCGCCCAACCGTTCCGACGCTTCGAAAACGTCGACCTCGTGGACCGGGGATAGCAGCCACGACGCCGAAATCCCGCCGATGCCGCTGCCGACCACTGCGATCCTCATGTCTGGCTCCTTTGCCCCGTAGGGAGTCTCGGGTAGCTAGAGAAATATTATCAGCGTGGAGGGGGATATGCCCGAAGGCGGGCGCGGAACACCAGCAGCGGCGACTCCATCCGCTTCTTCGAACCAACAGTCCCAGGGAGGGACCATGCCAAGCATATTGATCACCGGGGTCTCTTCGGGAATCGGCCGGGCTTCGGCCATCCGCTTCCGCGATGCCGGCTGGGTGGTGATCGGCACCTCGCGCAATCCCGCCGAGGAAAAGGATGCCGTACCGGGAGTTGCGCTGGAGTTTTTGGACCTGGCGGAGGAGGGCTCGGCAACCGCGCTCGGAGCCAGGGTCCTGGCCGAGTATGGTTGCCCGGACGTGCTGCTCAACAACGCGGGCATGCTGACCTTCGGCGCGCTCGAGGCCATCTCTCCCGCCGACCTGCAGCGCCTCTATCAGGTGAACACCTTCGGCCAACTCGAGCTGATCCAGGCCCTGCTGCCGGCGATGCGGGCCCGGGGGAGCGGCGTGATTGCCAACGTGACCTCGCTCGGAGGGACCCTGGTCTTTCCTTTCTTCGCCCCCTACAACTCGACCAAGTGGGCCATGGAAGCGCTCAGCGAGGGGCTGTGGCACGAACTCAAGGCCTTCGGTATCCGGGTCAAGGCAATCGAACCGGGATTCGTCGAGACCGACATCTGGGACAAGGCGCTTCCCGAGAAAGACTCCGAGCTCTCAGGGCCGCCCGACTACCGGCCGTACCTTCGCCGCATGCTCGAATACGAGACCTCCATCAAGAAGCGCTCCTCCCCGGAGGAGACCGCCGAAGAAGTCTTCCAAGCGGTCACCGATGACAGCGACCGTCTGCGCTATCCGGTGGCGGCCTACGCCTCCCGGTTGGTGAAAGCGCGCCGCTGGCTGGGCGCCCAACGGATGATGGGGTTCCTGCACGGCAGATGGTTGGGCTGACGGCCTAGGGGTCCGTCAATTGCTTCCGGTGTGCTCCAGGAGCTCCTCGAACCCGTAGACCGGCAAGATCCGGGAATCGACCCGGCCGATAAGGCCGCTCTCCCTGATGGCGTCGTCGACCGCGTGCGCGCTTGGGGCCTCGACGAGCAGAAACATCATGTGCGCGGTGGGGCTGACCCACATGTCAACCAGTTCGGCGCCCCGAGAAGCAGCCGCCTCGGGCATGCGCCGCAGAGCGTCGAAGAGCAGCCGGTTGTCCTCCTCGGAACGGAAGCCGCAGCTCTCCGGGTTGTGCGTGCAAATCACCATGTGCTTCATCGGTATCCCCCTCGGCGTCTGATCCCTCGCCCGTCCTCGCGCTGCATAGCGACCGCTTTCGGCGGCGGTCGGACTTTGCTTATCCCCCCGGCAGCGGTCGCTATGCGCCGGGCCTAGAGACGAAGATTATCCGGCCCCCCCACTGGGGAACCTGCCGAACGATCCCAAGAGTCGACAGCCAAGGTGCTCCCAACCGCGCCGAGACCGGAGGGGGAGTGGGAGGAACGTCGGTTGACCCGTGCTGAGGACCAGACGCGAAGGGAAACCCAGAGCCAGCTCAAGGATTACGGTCGGGGCCTGGCAGGCGGCCTGCTCTTTGGTCTTCCCCTGCTCCTGACCCAGGAGGTGTGGTACTCCGGCTTCATCCTTCGGCCGCTCCATATAGCCATATTCCTGACCATTCACTTCGTGGTGCTGCTCGGGCTTGTATGGGTGGCGGGCTTCAAGGCCGAGGAGGAGCGAGGCTTGGGGGCACTCAGCTTCGAGGCCGTGGAAACGCTGGGCCTCGCGCTGGTCGAAACCGCGGTGGTTCTGCTGATCTTCGGACGGCTCAATGCCCAGATGGCCATGATCGAGATGGTTGGCAAGGTGACGATAGCAGCGATCCCGGTCAGCATCGGCGTCGCCATAGCAACGAGCCAAATGCAGGCCGAGCAAGAGAGCCCGGACGGTCCTGGGCATGGCAATAGGCCGCAGAGCCGTGAACCCAGGAGACAGCGTACGTCTGTCCGGTACATGCTGGTGGTAGGCGGGGCCGCCTACATGGCGTACAACTTCGCCCCCGTACAGGAGATGACCGTGATCGCGCTGTCCATGACCTGGCTGCATCAGCTGGCCCTCATGGCCCTCTCCTTGGCTGTGACCTTCGGGCTGGTGTTCGCCCTCGAGTTCAAAGGGGGCACCCGCGAGATCCGTGACGGTCTGTTGGAACAGCCCTGGATCGAGACGTTCGTTAGCTACGCGATTTCCCTGGTCATCGCGGCCGGCCTCCTGTTCTTCTTCGGGACCTGGGAGCCCGAGGATTCCCTCGCGTCGCTCGTGAACCACGCCATCGTGTTGGGCTTTCCTTCGAGTCTGGGAGCGGCGGCCGGGAGGTTACTGCTTTGAAAAGGGGATACCTGGAGCTACTGGTCTTTACCCTATCCTCGCTGCTGATCGCTTTCGTGGTCGGCTACCTGCTGTACTACGAGTTCGCCCCGGAATCGAAAGACCCCCACATCGAGATCGTGAAAGTATCCCAGGCCGAGTCGTCGCGGCCGGACCAGCGGGCCCTGACCTTTGTCGCCAGAAACAGCGGCGAAGTATCGGTCGCCAGTGCCATGATCGAGTTCAGCGCGCAACTTCCGGACGGCAAGGAGGTAACGCGAACCGTCACCTTCGCCTTCCTGCCCAAGGGATCCGAGAGGAAGGGGCGCGTGCAACTGCCTCTGGACGTCGTGGAGAGCACGATCAAGTACACCGTGGTTTCGTTCATCCTGCCTTAGGGCGGGAAGGCTCGCCCCGGAAGCGACCCGTCCAGAGCCAACGGACCGTCTACTGGCCCGCGGCCAACACGGCGTCCGCCACCTTCACCACGGTCGGTGCGGGGATGGCCATACCCAGACCCTCCTGGCCACCCTGAACGCCGCGGGTTTCGGCAAGGACTATCCCGACCACTCGGCCCTCGAGATCGACCAAAGGCCCGCCGGAGTTACCCTGCTGAACCGGTGCGTCGGTTTGGAGCAGAGCCTCCAACTGCTGCAGAGTCGGAGAGCGTATTCCCCGCAGGATTCTGGTGATGCTGCCGATGGTCACGTTTTCGTCGAGGGAGCGGGAGCCGATGGCCACCACGGTTTGCCCCTCCTGGACTTGGGACAGCTCCGAGATGAAGGCCGCCGGTTCGAGCCCCCGCCGGCGATCACGTGGTCGTTCGTGACGATGATGCCGTCAGCCCGATAGACCACACCGCCCCCCGAGGCGAACTGCCGGCTCAAGGCAGAAGAAGAAACGACCGCCCTCACCTCGACGACGCTTGCCGCGATCCCGGCGGCGACCCGCCGGGCCTGTTCCGCAGAGCCCTCGCCTACGGTGGTTTCCGAATCCCCGCTGTCGGGAGTTTGTCCCCCCTCCGGCGCCGAGCCCGTAACTGCCGTGGTGGTGGCGGTGCCCCCCGATCCGTCGGTTTCGACACACCCCAAAGGAAACAGGGTCAGCAGCACCACGATCGAAAGCGCCAAGAGGGCATCAAATCGGGTGAGGATGCTCGATCTCATGCTGAGACGGTCCCCGCAGTGCACCGGCCTAACGCGCCGGCGCGGCGTCCTACGGCGGCTTCCCGGCGCGCCTGCACGAACACCGTCAGCCTCCCGGGTCGACACACCTTACCCGGCCCCGGTTTTCGCCCCCAGCCGCCCGGGCAGATCCAGTCAGTATCGGCGGACCACGATGTGGGAGGAGATCCGGGATGCCCATCGCCACGACAAACCCTGCCACCGGGCAGGTCGAGCGCACCTTCGACCCCCTCACGGACGCAGAACTGGACGAGCGCGTCGACCTCGCGGGCGAAGCCTTCGCGGAGTATCGCCACACCACTTTTGCCGAACGCGCCGCCTGGATGGTTGCCGCCGCCGAGATTCTCGAGGGCGAAGCCGACCAGATCGCGCTGACCATGACCACCGAGATGGGCAAGACGCTCCCCGCCGCCCGGGCCGAAGCCGAGAAGAGCGCGAAAGCCTGTCGCTTCTACGCCCGCCACGCGGAGGAGTTCCTGGCAGACGCGCCGGCCGACGGCGAGTCGGTGGGCGCCCAAAAGGCCTTCACCCGCTTCCAACCGCTTGGCCCGGTGCTGGCCGTCATGCCCTGGAACTTCCCGCTCTGGCAGGTGGTCAGATTCGCAGCGCCCGCCCTGATGGCGGGGAACGTGGGCCTGCTCAAGCACTCCTCAAACGTGCCGCAAACCGCGCTGTTTCTCGAGGACCTCTTCCGGCGCGCGGGCTTTCCTCCGGGCGTCTTCCAGACCCTGCTGATCGGTTCGGAGAAAGTGGAAAGGGTGCTGCGCGACCCCCGGGTTCGGGCGGCAACCCTCACCGGCAGCGAAACGGCCGGCCGCTCCGTCGCCGCCATCGCGGGCGGCGAGGTCAAGCCCGTGGTGCTCGAACTGGGCGGGAGCGACCCCTTCATCGTCATGCCCTCCGCCAATCTGGAGCGCGCGGCCGAGGTCGGCGTCGCCTCGCGCTGCCTGAACAACGGCCAGAGTTGCATCGCCGCCAAGCGCTTCATCGTGCACGCCGCGGTGGCCGAGGAGTTCGAGCGGCGCTTCGTCGAGCGGATGCGGGGCCTGAAGGTCGGGGATCCGCGGGAGGAGGGCACCGACATGGGTCCGCTGGTCAGCGAGCAGGCGCGGTTGGACGTCGAGGCGCTGGTTGCCGACGCGGTTTCCAAAGGGGCCGAGGTCCTCTGCGGGGGCGAGAGTCTGCCCGGGCCGGGATGGTACTACCCGCCCACGGTGATCCGCGGAGTCACCCCGGACATGCGCATGTTTCACGAAGAGGTGTTTGGCCCGGTCGCCGCGCTCTACCGCGTGAGCGGCGTGGACGAAGCCATCCGTCTGGCCAACGCCACCGACTTCGGATTGGGCTCCAACGCCTGGACTCAGGAACCCGAGGAGCAGGAGCGCTTCATCCGGGACTTGGAGGCAGGACAGGTATTCATCAATGGGATGACCACCTCGTTTCCGGAACTTCCTTTCGGCGGGATCAAGAACTCCGGATTTGGACGCGAACTGGCCGGCGAGGGAATCCGGGCCTTCTGCAACCTGAAGACGGTTTGGGTTTGTGGGGCTCGAGGCGAGGGCGGCGAAATGGGACGGTGTGAGTGAGCGGCCGCCCGCCGAAGCATTCCCCCATCGAACGGAACGCGGACCTCGCCGCCTACAACACCTACGGGCTGCCCGGGCGCGCGGCCTTCCTGATGCGCGTCCACACCGTCTCGGAGCTGCTCGAAGCCTGCGCGTTCGCGAGGGACGGGGGACTGCGGAGCGCCGTCCTGGGAGCGGGCAGCAACGTGGTGATCGACGAGTCCGGCTACGACGGCCTGCTGATCGTCAATCGCATTTACCTCGTCGAGCGGCGTGATGAGAACCGCATCGAGGTGGGAGCCGGCGTGGACCTGGCGGAACTCGTAGGGTTCGCCCAGCGGGAAGGGCTTTCCGGGCTCGAGCGCCTGGCCGGCATCCCCGGCTCTGTCGGCGGAGCCTTGTTCGGCAACGCCGGGGCCTTCGGGGTGCAGATCGGAGAACTCGTCGAACGAGTCGGGTACGTTGATCCGAATTGCCGCGAGCGCACCGCCGCGCTCGCTGAACTCGCCTTTGGCTACCGGAGCAGCGCCTTCAAACGGGGGGAGCTCGGCGGGGTGATCGCATCGGCGCTCCTGCGGCTGAGGGCGGCTTCGCCCGCACAGATCGCTGCGGCCATGGAAGAGACTCTGGCCGCCCGAGCGGGCAAGCACCCGGCCGGCGCCAGCTGCGGCTCCTACTTCAAGAACGTGGAGGCCGACCAGCTCGAACCGGAGGTCAGGGCGCGGCTTTCCGCCTGGATCATCTTCAACCGCATTCCCGCCGGCCGCCTGATCGAAGAGGCCGGGGGCAAAGGCATGCGGGCAGGAGGAGCTATGGTCTCGGCCCAGCACTGCAACTTCCTGCTGAACGAGGGGAACGCCACCGGCAGCGAGGTCAAGCAACTGGCGAGACAGGTGAAGAAGCTGGTGCGGGACCGCTTCGGGATCGAGCTCGAGGAGGAGGTCCGCTACCTCTAAGCGGCGGGTGCCCGCGAGGGGCCGCTGGGGGTCGACGCGCGGCTCGCCTCTACTCGCGCTCGTCGCTCACGCGGCGGAAGGACATCGTCACCTTGGTTCCCCCTTCGGGAAAGCGGGTGAAGACGAAGCCGTCGCTCAGGGAAACGATGACCGGCAGGCCAAGACCGGCCCGCTCCTCGTTGCGTTCCTTGCGCAGGGAAGCCGGGAAGTCACCATCGTGCACGAGTTCCACGGTCAATTGGTCCACGTAGCCGTAGACCTCGATATGCAGATCCCCCGCCTCGGGCGAATGCTCGATGGCGTTGGCGCAGGCTTCGGTCACGGCCACTTCCAGGTCGAAAACCTTCGCTTCCGGAAGCCTGTATTTGCGGGCCTGATCGGCCACCAATGCGCGGATCAAGCCAAGCTGGTCGATGCGCGCCGGAAACTGCGCAACTGCCAGCTCTTCCCCCACATATTCGTCAGGCACCCCGGCCCCCCCGCCTTCCTTGCCGCAAATGCGCCCTGCTCGCCTGAGATCTTCCCCGGAAGGGCGCCGCCTATCCTCCTTCAGGCCGATCTGCGAAAGACGGTCCCGGCCGGAAACACTCCGGGTTCCTCTCGGGAGCGTGCCGGGTAGACGGGCGACATGCCGGAAGACGCCGAGCAAATCCCAGTCCCGCAGAAGCAAGACCGTCCCGCCATCGTCCTGGGGAGACGTCCGGGCCGGCTCGATCAAGCGGGTGGCGGCCGCCGCGGGAGAGGGCGCCATCGCCGTGCAGTTGCTGCATCAGTATCTGTCGGACCAGCCGGTCCACCGAAGCTCCGGCTGATGCGTGCCGCGAGCCTTCGCGCAGGTTCGTCCCGGCCGGGAAGAGGGCATCACCCTGCTTGAAAGGCGTGAAGACACGAGGCCAATCGCGGTAGTTTAAGGAGCGGGACCGAGACCGCCGAAGGAACGAGGGGAAGGGCGACAATGGCAGAGCCGGGAAGCAGCGAGCACCAAGAGAACCGCAAGGCCGACGAAGGCTACGACGTCGAGGACCATCGCCATCGCCGGATAGAAGAGGTCGAGAGCCAGATGGGCCGCGGAGGCAGCCGGGGTTATCTGTTCTGGGTGATCTTCTGGGCGGTGCTCCTGATCGGCGTGGCGCTGCTCTACGTCTGGGCGGGGCGCTCCATCTAGCTCTCGGGTTCGGCGAGTCCGGGGGCGGTCTGGGTATCCCCGATGCCCGGGACTCCGGCCTCCTCGCCGCCGGCGCTGTCCAATCTGACCGAAAGGTTGGCGCGCCGCATATCCACCGTGCGGATGGGGAAGGGGATCTCGATCCCCTCCTTGTCGTAACGGCGCTTGACCCGTTTGACGAACTCGTGCTTCACGAAATAGCTGTCCACGAACTCACGCACGTGCAGCACCGCGCTGAAGTTGATGCTCGAGTCGTCGAAGGTATGGAAGCGGATCAACGGCTCGAAGGAAGGCTCTCCCCCTTCCACCTCGGCAAGAAGCTCCCTGGCGACTTCCAGCGTGACCTCCTCAACGCGGTCGAGGTCGCTCCCGTAGCCCACTCCCAGGGGAATGATGAGAGATGTTTCCTTCTCGGGCAGGTCGAAGTTGGTGAAATTGACGCTGGCCAGCCGCGAGTTGGGCACGACGATCATGTTGTTCGCGAGTTCCCGGATCGTCGTGTTTCTCCAGGTGATATCGACCACGTAGCCCTCTTCTCCCGACTCGAGCTTCACATAATCGCCGGGGTTCACCTGGCCGGAGGCGATTAGATGAAAGCCGGCGAACAGGTTCGAGAGGGTGTCCTGGAGGGCGAGCGCCACCGCGAGGCCTCCGACGCCCAGAGCGGTGAGCACGGGTGTGATGGCGATCCCCAAGTATTCCAGCGCAATCAGCAGCCCCAATACGAACACGAGCGCCGCGGCCAAATTGGTGAAGATCGAGGTGGAGGGAACCAGTCCGGCCCGCATGGTGTAAGTGCTAACCAACCCTGCGGTAAGCCGCGCGAGCGCCCAGCTGACCGAGAGGACGGCCAGCACGACCACCACCCGCTCCACGCCGAGGAACACGCTGTCTTTCAGAGGCAGGGTGACGGCGGCGGCGTGGACGCCGATGAGCGTGGCCCAGAGGGCCGGCATCCCGCGGAGTGACCGCACGAGTACGTGGCCCCACTCCCAGCCGACGCGGCGGGTCAGCCGGTCCGACCAGGCGAGGAGGAAACGGCCGATCACCATGCCCACCAGCAATCCCCCCACGAGGAACGCGAGGGCTATAAGCGCGACGCGAACCTCGAGCGGATCTTTTAGCATTCTTCTGGTCCCTTCTCTGGGCGTACCGGTCAGCCCCGACTATACCGAAGCCGTCCGGGAGAAGGCCACAGGAGCGGCCGGAGAACGCTCTGGGACTGGTATTCTGGGGACGCGGAGAGGAGTGGGCGGCGCAGAGGCCGTCCAAAAATAAAACGGAAGAGACAGGCCAGTGAGCTCGGTTAGACTCAAACAACGCCGTACCAAGATCATCGCGACGCTGGGCCCGGCCACCTCCGAGGATGCCGTCCTCGAGAGGCTGCTTCTGGCCGGCGTCGACGCCGTAAGGCTCAACTTCAGCCACGGCACGCACGAAGATCATGCCCGCCAAACAGAGGCCGTCCGCCGGGTGGCCGACGGCCTGGGCCGTCCCGTGGCGGTGATCCAGGATCTGCAGGGGCCCAAGATCCGGCTGGGTACCTTCAAAGACGGCCGCCTAGAGTTACCGACCGGAGGGCGCACCGCCCTGGTGCCGGACGACGGCCGGCCGGGCGATGTCGAGCATCTTCCTTTCAGTTATCCGGAGCTCTCCCGTTTTGTCACGCCCGGCGATCTGTTGCTGCTCAAGGATGGTTCGGTTCGCCTGCGGATTCAGGATGTGGAGACCAACCACATCCGCGCCAATATCGAGGCCGGAGGCGTGGTGACCGACCGGGCGGGGGTCAACGTCCCCGGGGTCTCTCTGGACGTGGACTCCATGACTCCCAAAGACCTGGAGGATCTGGCGTTCGGAACCCAGCTGGGGGTCGACTTCGTAGCCCTGTCCTTCGTCCGCTCCGCCCACGACGTCCGCCTGCTCCGCCTGGAACTGGAGAAGCTGGGGGGCCGCGCGCGCATCATCTCTAAGATCGAGAAGCGAGAAGCTCTGGAGGACATCGATGAGATCATCCAGGCCTCGGACGGCGTGATGATCGCCCGCGGAGACCTGGGCGTGGAGATCCCGCCCGAAGAGGTCCCGCACCATCAGAAGGAAATCATCCGCAAGAGCATCATCCAAGGGCGCACGGTGATCACGGCGACGCAGATGCTGGAAAGCATGACCATGAACCCCACCCCTACGCGCGCCGAGGCTTCCGACGTGGCCAACGCAGTCTACGACGGCACCGCCGTGATCATGCTCTCGGGCGAGACCGCCGTGGGGCGCTACCCGGTCGACACGGTGAGGACGATGGACCGGATCGCCCGGCACGCCGAGGACCATCTCTGGGCTTATCGGGATTTCTCTGTCGGTGAGCTGTTGAGCAAGGAACCACCGGAGCGTCTGCCTTCAACCGGCGAGGGCATCACCGAGGCCATAAGCCACGCGGCCACGCACCTCGCCGAGAACCTTGGCGCCACGGCCATCGTCACCCCCACGACCTCGGGGGCGACGGCGCGGCAAGTGTCGCGGTTCCGCCCCGACGCGCCCATTATCGCCACCACCCCGGACCCCTCGGTTCAGCGGCAGCTGACCTTGGAATGGGGAGTGACTCCCCTGCTCCAGGCCCGGGCACAGGACACCGACTCGACCACGCGCGGCGCGGTGCAGGCCGCGGTGGCCGCCCGGTTTCTACGCACCGGGGATCTGGTAATCGTCACCGGCGGAACCCGCCCGAACGTACCCGGCCACACCGATTTCATCAATGTGGACACCGCCTAGATGAGCGTTGGCCGCTCGGCAGCCCCGGTTGACGGCAGCGTGCGCTGGCTGCTGGGCTCCATGGCGCTGTGGGAATTGATCCAGCTGCTCCGCGAGGTAGGGCCCGAGGTCGGGAGCTCCTGGCCGGTGGGGCTTTTCGATCTGCTGCTCCTCACCGTCGTGCCAGCGTTGACCGCATTCGCCTTCATCCGGCTCTTCCTGGCGGTGGTGCAATCCAACTACGGATCGCTCAACACCTATACCCTCACCTCGAGTCCCTGGGCCTGGATGTTCTGGCTGGGACTGGGCACCGCCCTTTTGGGGCAGGGCGTCCACGCAACTGCCGGACTGCTGCAAACGCAGATGCCGGACGTGGTGGCGAACGGTGAGTTCGGCGACCTGGTCCGCTTCATGCACGAGGATCTGGGTCACTGGCTGCTCGGCGGGGGTTTCTTTCTGATGAGCGTCTTGATCATCTTCCTGGGCATGGGCTCTTCCTACCGGGTCTTCGGAGGGGAACGCACGTTCCTGGCGCTCGGTTCGTTGATTACCTACGGAGCGGTGGTGTTGTTTCTCGGAGTCGAGGGCGGCCTCCTGGTGCCGGCCATCATAGGCAGCGGGCTGCTCGCGGCGGTTGCCTTCTGGGTGCTCCCGGCGCGCGACCTGTTCCACGATCCGGTGGGGTTGCTGGTGGTTCCCGGGACGGCGGTGGGCGGCTTGGCGCTACTGATCTGGGGGCTCCTGGTGGGGGGACAGCCCACCTCGCCCTGGTAGGGGGGACGCGGCGGCAACTGTTATAATCCTGCCTCGCGGGAGAGGTGTCCGAGTTGGCCGAAGGAGCACGACTGGAAATCGTGTAGGCGGGGGTAACCCGTCTCGAGGGTTCGAATCCCTCCCTCTCCGCCTAATACAGCAGGCACCCCTGCGGGACCGCCTAGCCGAGCCTACGGCCGGCCTCCCAAGGTCCTTCCGATCCTGAGCTGCCCCGGTTCCGGGGCTGCGTGGCTGATATAATATTCGAGCCGTGCTAGGTGGGGAGGTAGCGGTGCCCTGCACCCGCAATCCGCTATAGCGGGACCGAATCCCCACCTGAGGAGCGAGGCTGTGAGGCTAGCCGCCGGTAAGCGGCGCTGACGGCCAGGTCCCACGCAATGAAAATCCGCGAACCGGGTCAGGACCGGAAGGTAGCAGCTCTAAGCGGACCCTTTCATGTGCCGTGGGGTGGCCTGGCCCGAGTTGGCTACCGGTGGGCACTCGGAACCTTGTCTTCGATGGTGGGGGCGCACGGCTTTTCTTGACCTTCGGCCTGCGGGCCGTTCCCGGGAAGACGTCTTCGGAGGATCGCAGGCTATGCCGGTCTCCCTGTACCGCAAGTATCGCCCGCTCGGGTTCGACGATGTCGTCGGCCAGGGCCACGTAACCCGGACCCTGACCAACGCCATCCGGCAGGAACGGGTGAGCCACGCCTACCTCTTCGCGGGACCGCGGGGCACGGGCAAGACCTCGACCGCGAAGATCCTCGCCATGGCGCTCAATTGCGAGTCGGGTCACGGCAAGGCCACCCCTACTCCCGACGGCACCTGTCCCCACTGCGAGGCCATCCGCCGCGGTTCCTTCATGGACGTCCTCGAGATAGACGCCGCCTCCAACCGGGGGATCGACGAGATCCGCGACATCCGCGACCGGGTGCAGTTCGCTCCGGTCGAGGGACGGATGAAGGTCTACATCGTGGACGAGGTCCACATGCTGACGACCGAGGCCTTCAACGCCCTGCTCAAGATGCTGGAGGAGCCGCCTCCGCACGTGGTCTTCGTGCTGGCCACCACCGAGCCCCACAAGGTGCTGCCCACCATCCTCTCCCGTTGCCAACGCTTCGATTTTCGCCGGCCCGCTTTGGCCGAGATCACGTCGGTGCTCAAGGGAGTCGCGGCGACCGAGAACATCGACGTATCCGAGAGCACGCTCTCGGTGGTTTCCCGGGCCGCCGCCGGCAGCTTCCGCGACGCTCTCGGCATCCTCGACCAGCTGAGCTCCTACTGCGACGGGAAGATCTCTCTTCAGGACGCGCTCGCCATGCTGGGCGTGGCCGAACAGGATCTGCTGTTCGAGTTGGTCGATACCGTGGACGGCTTCGACACGAAAGGCGCTTTACTCTTTGTCGAACGCCTGGTTCAGAGCGGTTACGACCTCAACCAATTCGTCAAAGACCTGCTTGGGCACCTGCGGGACCTCTACATCGTGCAGCACACCCAGGATCCGCCCGACAGCATCGGCACCAGCGACGAGCACGTGGAAAGCCTCAAGAGCCAGGCCAACCGAATCTCGCCCTCGCGCCTGGTGGGCTTTGTCGACCTGCTGAGCGAAGCCCAGCGGGCCGTCCGTCAGGGCGGGGATCCCCGGCTGGAACTGGAGCTGGTTCTGATCAAGCTCACGCATCCCGAGGCGGATTCCTCGCCGAGGGCGCTGACCGCGAGACTGGAGCGTCTCGAACGCACCCAGCCCCGGAGCGCCGGCGGCGGCAACGGTCGCCAAGAGTCCCGTCGGCCGGAAACCCGTCCCGCCGAAGAGTGCCGGGCCCACTTGCCGGAAGATGGAGGCGATGCAGCCGACGCAGGCGGCGCAGACGGCGCCTCCGTTCCCGCCTCGCCCGAGCGTCCAGAGGCCGCCGAGGAGACCCCCGAGCGGTCCGAGTCCGGCATGGCGCCTGCCGAGGAGAGCCATCTGACCCGCATGCCCGGCCTGGATCACGACCCGCATGTGGAGGCAAATCTCGAGAGCCTCAGGCGGGCCTGGCCCATTCTGCTCAGCAGCGTCAAGAAGCGCCGGGTGGCGCTCCACGCCATCCTGGCCGAGGGACGGCCGGAAACGCTCGAGGGGGATCGCCTGGTGATCGGCTTCCCCGCGGGAATGGCCTTCCAGGCGAGCCAGCTGGAGCGCCCCGACAACCGGTCATTCGTGGTGCAGTTGCTCCGGGAACTCACCGGCCGCGAGCTGGCACTGGGCACGCGGGTTAGCGGCGGTTCGGCCAAGGAGGAAGCCGGAGAAGAGGATGCTAGACTCTTGAGTCAGGAAGAGATCCTGAAGGCGCTGCAGCAGGAGTTCGACGCGCGCCCCATCGAGGAAGACCAGCAGTAGCAGACGTAAGGGCGTCCGGCGCTAGGAGAGAACCACATGAAGCCCAACATGCAGAAGATGCTCAAGCAAGTACAGCAGATGCAGGCCGACATGGCGAAAGCGCAGGAGGAACTGGCGCGCGAGTCCGTCGAGTCTTCTGCCGGAGGCGGAATGGTCACCGTGGAGGTCACGGGCGCCCTCGAGATCAAGCGGATCACCATCGACCCGGACGCAGTGGATCCGGAGGATGTCGAGATGCTCGAGGACATGGTGCTTGCGGCGGTCAACGAGGGCATGCGCATGGCCCAGGACCTCGCCAACAAGAAGATGGGCGGCATCACTCAGGGCATGGGCGGGATCCCCGGACTGGGCGACTTGGGCCAGGGCGGCCTCCCGTTCTAGCGCCCGAGCGCAGATCCATAAAGCGGGAATCCTTTCATGGCGGCCGCTCGAGGAGCCGCCGCGGTCAGGCACGGTAGCAAGCTGTTCAGCCCCCCCATACAGAGATTGATCGACGAGCTCTCGAAGCTCCCTGGGGTCGGCCCCAAGACCGCTCAACGCCTCACCTTCCACCTGCTGCGCTTACCGCCGGAAGAGGTACTGCCTCTCGCCCGGGCTCTGGAGGAGGCCAAGGAGCGGATCGGTTTCTGCCGGAAGTGCTTCAACCTCACCGAAGAAGAGGAGTGCGAGCTCTGCCGCGATCCCCGGCGCGATCCCAGCCTGATCTGCGTGGTGGAGGAACCTTCCGACATCATCTCCGTGGAGAGGACCCACGAGTACCGCGGCCGCTATCACGTCCTGGGCGGCGCGCTCTCTCCCATCGACGGAGTCGGTCCCGACCGGCTGCGCATGGAGGAGCTCTTCCGGCGCGTGCGGGAAGAAGAGGTGCGCGAGGTGATCGTGGCCACGAATCCCACCATGTCCGGAGAAGCCACCGCGCTCTACATCGCCGAGGAGCTTCGCCCCGAGGTGGAGGCCGGCAAACTGCGGGTGACCCGGCCCGCCGCCGGTCTGCCTATGGGCGGGGATCTGGAGTACGCTGACGAGGTGACCCTGAGCCGGGCCCTCGCCGGCCGCCGCGACGTCTAAGGGAGAAGCGCATGAACGTGGGACGAGCCTTCGTTTACATGGTCCAACAGCCGGGAGGCCTGGGCAAGATACTGATCGGCGGGCTACTGCTGTTCGTGCCGATCATCGGCTGGGCGCTCGTGGCCGGTTACTTCGTCCGCACCCTGCGTGAGGTCTCGCTCGGCGGCGAAAAGCTGCCCGAGTGGACCGACTTCGGCGATCTACTGGTCAAGGGCCTGATCGTCTGGGTGGGCTCGCTGCTCTACCAGTTGCCCGGATTTCTCTTTAGCCGGGGCGGGGACTTCAGCGCTCTGGGATCGCTCTGGGGCCTGGTGGTCTTTGTGGTCCTGCCCGCCGCCTTGATCCGCTTTGCGGTCACCGACAACTTCGGTGCGTTCTTCGACTTCTCCGAGATTTTCAGCTTCATCCAGGAAAACCTCAACAACTACGTGATGGCGCTGGTGCTCTCGCTCGTCGCCTGGTTCCTATCCCTCTTTGGCTTCATCCTGCTGCTTCTGGGCATCGTTTTCACCTTCTTCTGGGCGTCTCTGGTCATGGCCCATCTCTACGGCTCCGTCTACGCAGCGCGCGAGGTCGAACAGGCAAATGCCTAGCCTGGTCGACGGGAACCCTAGGGTGACGGTCCGGCGCTCGCTCAACTACATGATGGCCGACCCGGAGGGACTCAAACGGCATCTGGCCGGCGCGCTGCTGCTCTTCGTGCCGGTGCTCGGCTGGGTGCCGGCAGCGGGGTACCCGCTGAGAGTCATATGCCGGGTGGCCAACGGGAACGAGAGTCTTCCGCCCTGGGAGCGTTTTGGGGATCTGGCCGTCAAAGGCTTCGTCTTCTGGCTGGCCTGGTTCACCTACAACCTGCCCCTCGCCCTGCTCAACCGAATAGGCGGTGGCGGCAGCCTGACCTCGCCCACATTGCTGTGGAGCCTACTGGTCTACTTTCTTCTGCCCGCCGGGTTGATTCTCTACCTGCAAACGGGAAGCCTGCTCGGGCTCTATCGCTTCGACCGCCACCTCGAACTCATAAGGCGCAACTTCCGCGACTACATGGTCGCCTGGCTGGTCTCCATGTTCGCCTGGACCTTCGGGGGGTTTGGGATGGCCGCCGCGCTCAACATCACGCGCACCAGGGGCAGCCTGCTCGGTCTCGGCGCCTTCCTGCTCGCGGCCTTCACTCTGTACTGGGCGGTCCTCGCCACAGCCCACCTGTTCGGCGTTGTTGCTCAGAGGAGCACGGCGCAATTGCCCAACCTGCCCTAAAAGAAAGACCGGCCGGGCGCAACGCCCGGCCGGTCCGTCAAGGCTGGTGCGGCAGGCTCTCTTAGGGAGCCAGATCCAGCACGTAGATCGCGATCAGGCCAGCAGTGGCGATTACGATCAGGTAGTAGAACATGGGCCAGATGGTCTTCCGGATCAGGAGACCTTCCTTACCGAGCAGACCGACGGTGGCTGACGCGGCGACCACGTTGTGCACGCAGATCATGTTACCGGCCGCAGCGCCGACGGCCTGGAGGCCGACGACCAAGGTCGGGCTGATACCAACATTCTCAGCCACACCAAACTGGAACAGCGAGAACATCATGTTGGACACGGTGTTGGAACCGGCGATGAAGGCGCCGAGCGCCCCGATCAAACCGGCGAAGACCGGCCAGGTGGACCCGGCGAGGTCTGCCACGAAGTTCGCCAGTTCGATCGGCATGCTGTCCAGGCCCGCGTCGTTCACGTTCGAGGCGATGAAGACCCGCACGGTGGGGACGGCGAAACCGAGGGCGATACTCACAGTGAGCATGGTCTTGGCGGTTTCGCTCCAGGCGGCCACGTACTGGTTGGCCGACATGCGGTAGATGAAAAACGCGGCCAGCGAGGTCAGGAAGAACATGAATCCGGGCAGGTAGAGCCACTGGATGCTGGCGCTGATCCCCTCTTCGCCCAGAATGTTGGTGAAGGCGGTGGTCACCGACGAACTCGTGATCCATTCGTTGAAGGGCAGGGCCTTCAGACGGCTACCCACCAGCAGCGCGGCCACGATGACGTACGGCGACCAGGCGGCAACGGTGCCGATGTGCGCCTCGGTCTCGTCCTCTTCGAGGTCAGACTGCTGGTAGACACCCAGCCACTCGGGATCCCAGGAGGAACGTGGGGGGAAGTCCCACACGTCGTCGCCCTTTGGTACCAGGAAGCCGGCGCGGGCGCTGGGGACCACGATGGCGAGGCCGATGAGTCCACCGAGCAGAGAGGGGAACTCAGGGCCGATCAGGAAGGCCACGGCCAGATACGGAAGGATGAAGGCCAGCGCCGCGAAGATCGCGAACGGCCACACTTCCAGACCTTTCTTGAAGGATTTCTCCTCGCCGAAGAAGCGGGTCAACATGGCCGCGATGATCAGCGGGATGCCGAGACCGGCTATGGCGTGAAAGGAGGCGGCGACTTGACCCATTGTCTCCAGGTAGCCGAGGGGAATGATGCCCGCCTCGGCAACGTTGTAGCCCTTCTCGATCAGGAATTGATCCACCAGGTCGTTACCACCCAGACCGGTCTTGATCCCCACCATGATGGGGGTACCGACGGCGCCGAAGGTAACCGGCGTGGACTGGATGATCAGGGTGACCATGACGGCGGCGAAGGCGGGGAAGCCCACGACCACGAGCAGCGGAGCGGCCACGGCGGCCGGAGTACCGAAGCCCGAGGCGCCTTCTATGAAGCTACCGAACAGCCAGGCGATGATGATTACCTGGATACGGCGGTCCATGGTGATGCCGCGGAAGGTCTCCCGAATGGTGTTCACAGCGCCGCTGTGCCGAACGGTGTTCAGCACGAGGATGGCGCCAAACACGATGTAGAGCAGGGTAAAGGCAATGATTACTCCCTGGATTGAAGCAGCCAGGAAGCGGTTGAAGGACATCTCCCAGTAGGTCAGGCCGACCGCACCGGTGATGATCCAGGACAGAGGCATGGCGCGCGTCGCCGGCCAGCGGAATACCACCAGCAGGATGAAAATCGTTGCGATTGGAGTTAAGGCGAGAAGTGCTTCCAATGAACGTCCTCCTTAAGAATGAGTTCGCACTATCCGGCTATTTCAGAACCAGGACGTCGCAGGGGCTCTTGCCCACCACGTGTCCGGCAGTGCGGCCGTGCTTGGTCATGATGATCAGGTCGGCACCCGCCTTCTTCGCCGCGTCCACGATGCCATCGTCGATATCTTTGTTGTGGACGATCAGCGAGTCGACCTTGAGCCCTCGCGCGGTGCAGACATCGGTCGCGCGGGCCAGCTCTCCTTCGGCGAATTCAGTGGTGTGCTTGCGCAGCTTGTCGCTGTCGAGCCACTCGGGCATGTTGACCCCGAAGTGGTCCAAGTAATGAATGACGTGAGCGATGATGATCTCGGCCCCAAAGACGGCCCCATATTCGGCGGCCCGTTGCAGTTCTCGGTCAGAGTCTTTGTCCAAGCCAGAGGGTACGAGAATCTTGAGAACTTCCATAAACCTACCTCCCATTTTTCAGCCGGGGCAGTTCGGGGGTTAGCCCAAAGGATGCGCCAGCACAGTCCCGACTCTCTCCTTGCGGTTCGTCGCCGAGAATCGATTTCCTGCGACGCGAGGCCGGAATAGCGTTTGCGGCTTACACGTGAGGAACCTCCCGGACCGGGATTCCCCTCTTCGGACGGGCGGGCTCTACGATGGACATCCCCCCTTTCTCCTCTTCAACTTTCTCGAATAATGGTAGGACACTACCAAGGAGCTTCTCCGAAAACAAACCAAATGCTTGTCTCAGGACAATCACCCCATTGCCAATAAAACTCGCCGAGGAGAAAAAAACAACAACGAGTCCCGGCAGTAATGGTTAGACCATTCCTCCATCGCCCTCCGACAACAAGGGGATGCCCCGAGAATTAACCCTCGGGGCATCCCCCAAACAGCTTACTGGCTGAGCTTTGGCTCATCCGTTTTATAACCGAAAGACATGCTGAGATCTCTTTACGAAGAAGCTCTAGTTATCCGCCTGACGATAAGATTCGTCCAGTAACTGCGACACGTTCATGACCTTGGTGTTCTCCATGCCCTGGCGCTTGGCACCGAGGGACAGCTGCATGATGCAGGACGGACACTCGGTCACGACGATCTCGGCCTCGGTCTTCGCCACATTGCCCATCTTGCGTTCGAGCACCTTCATGGAGACGTCGTTATGCATGATGTTGTAGGAGCCGGCGGCGCCGCAGCACCAGTCCGATTCGGTCATCTCCCTGAACTCCACGCCGGGAACATTCTTGATCAATTCCCGAGGCTGGGTGACGACGCCCTGATAACGGGTCGTCATGTGACAAGGATCGTGATAGGTCACGCTTGCCTGAATTTCGCCCTGGGGCTTCTCGGCGTCGATCTCCACCAGCAATTCGCTGAAGGACCGCACCTTGCTCAGCAGGCGCTCGGCCCGCACCGAGTACTCGGGATCGGCGGCCAACAGCTCAGCGTACTCTTTGAGATGACCCGAGCAGCTGCCGCACTCGGAGACGATGTAGTCGTACTGGTCCAGATCGCCGAGCACGTCGATATTCTTCTTGGCCAGGTTCCGCGCGCCCTCGACGTCACCGTAGCCGTAGACCGGCAGACCGCAGCAGTTGTTGCCCAGGACCTCGACGTCGGCGCCGTTGTGGCGCAGGACGTTGATGGTCGCCTCGCCCACCTCCGGCAGCATGTAGTTGTAGCCGCAGGACACCCAGTAGCCCACCTTGTACTTGGACTCGCCCTTGGCGGTGAGGTCGGTGTTCTTGGTCCGGTCGCGCAGGAAACTCGCCGGGACCTCGTCCCGCAGTTCCATGGCCGTCTCCAGCTTGGGATTGATCATCCCCACGATGCCCATCTTCTTGGCCAGGTCGGCCATGCCCATCCGCTTGCTCAGCCAGGCCAAGCCGATGACGCGGGCCATTCGGTCAGGATAGGGCAGGAAGTTCCGGAAGATCCAACGCTGGATGGTCGAGCGCCCGAACCGCTGCGCGTAGGACTCGCGAAAGGCCACCACGAGCTGATCCGTCTTGACCGCGGGGAAGCAGTTTGCGGTGCACGCCCGGCAGAGCAGGCAGTTCTCGAAGGCTTCTTTGAGATCGGCCTCCATCACCGTCTCGCCTTCGATCAGGTTGCGGAACAGCGCGTTCTTGCCCCGCGCGACGTAGGATTCCTTGCCGGTAGCCCGGTAGACCGGGCAGGTGGGCTGACAGAAGCCGCACTTGCCACACTTGGCCACCTCATCATAGAGGGGCAAGAACTCCTCTATCTTGGTTACTTCCGTACTCATGCATCGCCCCTTCTCATCGCGGAAAGCACACTCGACCCGGGCCTAGATCCGGCCCACATAGCGGCCGACATTGAGAACACCGTTGGGATCGTACTTGGCCTTGGTGGCCCTGATCAGCGATATGTGGGTCCCCTGCGGCTCGCCCCAGACTTCGAAGCTGCCGTTGAACAAGGGAGTGGACTTGAGCACCAGGCTGCCCTCACGCTTCTGGGCCAGGGTGCGCAGGTCTTCGAGGACGGCGAGGACCTTTTCATTGTCGCCCTGCATATAGAGGTTGAGCAGGCCGTTGCCCGCGCTGATCTTGTAGGCGATCTGGACGCCGTTGGCGGCGGCGGATTTCTCCGCGGCTGCGGCCATCTCCCAGACCTGCGCCAGCGGGACCGCGACCTTGGCGGCCACCGCGTAGCCGGCCTCTTTGGCGGTCCGCTCGAGATTGTAGATCTCTTCCCACAAGGAGTCCACGGTGGCTTGGTCGGTCACCGTTTCGCAGTTGCAGGCTTCGCCATGGTCGTGGATCTGGCAGGTGACCTCGCGCTCCGAGGCCTCCTTGCCTTCGGCCACGTAGTCTCCGCCGACCACCAGGGCGGTGCGGTTGGGAGCCAGATTGGCGCACATGCTGGTGAGGTCCTGCTCCTGCCTGACGACCGCGTCCGGATGACCCTCCAGACCGACGACCAGCAGGTATTCGCCCACGGCGAAGTCCGAGGCCACACCCTTGATCAACTTGCGCGCGGCCGGGGAGAGCAACTCGAGGCTGGAAGGAACCAACACCGAATCCAACACCTGGCCGGCGAGCTTGGTCACTTCGCTCAGCTTGGGAAAGGCGTGCACCAGAATGTCCTCGCGCTGGGGCTCGGGCAACAGGCGGAAGGTGGCTTCGACGATCACGCCCAGGATACCCATGGAGCCGATCATCATCTTGGTCACGTCATAGCCGGACACGTTCTTGATGGTGCGCCCGCCGAACTTGACCAATTCGCCATTGGGGAGCACGACCTTGACGCCCAGCACCACGTCGCGCAGATTACCGTGCTGGAAGCGCTTGGGGCCGTTGTCGCTGGTGGCAACCACGCCCCCGATCGTGGCCTCGCCGGGGAAGGCCGGATCCACCGGGAAGAAGAGCTCATCTTTGGTGACGAGTTCCACCAGATCTTTGACCCGGACCCCTGCCTGCGCGGCAATGGTCAGATTCTCCGCGTCGTATTCGACGATCTGGTCGAGGCCGGTCAGGTCGAGCAGCAGGTCGAACTTCTCCGGCGGATTGCCGGTCTCGAGCTTGGTGCCCGAACCGGTGGGGATGACCCCCAGTCCGTTCTCGTTGGCGAAGGCCAGGACCTTGCCCACTTCCTCGACGCTCTTGGGACGCACGCGCAGGGAGGGGGACTTGCCGGCCACCGTCACCTGCGGCTTCTCTTCTACGGCGTCTTTCCCGACGATGCCGGTCAGGGCTGCCGTGTAACTCTCGGTCTTAGGAGACATGCGCTTCCTCCCGCTTGATCAGGCGCTGGGGCAGGATCTTGCCGGGGTTGGCCAGGTCCTGGGGATCCCAGGCTTCCTTGACCCACTCCTGGGCCAGGAGATCCTTTTCGTTGTAGACCATGTACATGGCCATGGCCTTCTCGATGCCGACGCCGTGCTCGCCGGATACGGTGCCGCCCATGTCGGCGCAGACCTGGAGCATCTCCATGCCGGCCTTGAGCACCTTCTCCTTGTCCTCGGGATTCCGGCTATCGAACAGAATCAGAGGATGCAGGTTGCCGTCTCCGGCGTGAAACACGTTGGCCACCCGCAGCCCGTACTTGTCGCCGATCTCGCGGCACATGCGCAGCGTCTCGGGAAGCTTGGTCCGGGGCACGGTGCCGTCGGCCACCAGGTAGTTCGGGCTCAGGCGGGCGATGGCCCCGAAGGCACCCTTGCGCCCTTTCCACAGAGCCGCCCGCTCGGCTTCGCAGGTGGCGACCTTGATCTCGCGGACGTTGTTCTCCTTGCAGATCTCGACGATCTTGTCGGCCATCTCTTCCATGCCGTCCTTGAGACCGTCGAGTTCGATGAGCAGCACCGCGGCGGCGTCCAGCGGGAAGCCGGCGGCCATCGACTGCTCGATCGCCTGGATCACCAGGTTGTCCATCATCTCCAGGGTGGCCGGCACCATCTTGTGCGAGACGATGGCCGACACGGAACTGGAAGCGTCGTCGATGCTGTCGTAGACGGCGAGCATCGTCTTGACCGCCTCGGGCTTGTGCAGGATGCGCAGCACGAGCTTGGTGGCGATGCCCAGGGTGCCCTCGCTGCCGACGAACACGCCGGTCAGGTCCAGACCGGGGGTATCCAGGGCCTTACCTCCCAGCCAGGTGATCTCCCCGTCGGGGAGCACCACTTCCATGCCCAGCACGTGGTTGGAGGTCACCCCGTATTTGAAGCAGTGGGGACCGCCGGCATCCTCACCCACGTTGCCGCCGATCGAGCAGGCCTTGCCGCTCGCGGGGTCGGGGGCGTAGTAGTAACCCAGGTTGTCGATGGCGCCGGTGACTTCCAGATTGTAGATGGCCGGTTCGACGATCATGCGCTGATTCTCGATGTCGATGTCGATTATCCGGTCCATCCGCGCGAGCTCGATGACGATTCCCTGCCTCATGGCCAGCACGCCACCGCTCAGGTTGGTGGCGCGTCCGCGGGCCACAAACGGAACCTGGGCCCGGTTGGCAACCTTGACGACGTCCGAGACTTCCTGGGCAGAGTTCACGAAGACCACCGCATCAGGAAGAGACTTCTCCAGGTATGCGTCGTACTCATAGGTCTGGAGATCAGCCTTGTTATGGAGGACGTTGTCCTCCCCCACGATCCCTTTCAACTCTTGGATCACGGATTGATCGATCATCGAAGCTCCTCTCAGCTTTCCCCGCCGCTCAGCTATTTCTGCATGCCGACGAGGTCAATGGTGTGCTGCCGGACCCACTCGGGATCCTTCTCGTCGCGGGCGATGCCACTGTCGATGGCTGCCTTGGCGACGGCGGCCGCGACGGAGGGGGCCACTCGGGCGTCGAAGGCCTCGGGGATGACGAAGTCGCGGGCGAGACGGTCGCCGACCAGTTCGGCCAGCGCGTGGGCGGACGCCAGCTTCATGGCCTCGTTGATGTCGGTTGCCTTGACGTCCAGAGCGCCACGGAGGATCCCCGGGAAGCCGAGAACGTTGTTCACCTGGTTCTCGAAGTCGCTGCGGCCGGTGCCGGCCACGGCGGCCCCCGCTTTCTTGGCGTCCTCGGGCAGGATCTCGGGATCGGGATTGGCCATCGCGAAGATGATCGGGTCCTTCTGCATGCTTTGGATCATCTGCGGAGTCACCGCGTCCTTGACGGACACCCCGAGGAAGAGATTGGCGCCTTCCATGGCGTCGGCGAGGGAGCCGCAGCGGTCGTCCTTGTTGGTCCGCTCAAGCATCTCGCGCTTCTCTTCGTTGAGATCTTCCCGCTCAGTACATACTATACCTTTGGAATCACAGAGAATCAGGTCCCGCACTCCGGCGTCCAGCATCAGCTTCGCGCAGGCGATACCCGCGGCGCCGGCCCCGTTCACCACCACGTGCAGATCCTCCAGGCCGCGGTCGGTGATCTTGCAGGCGTTGATCACGCCGGAGAGCACCACGACGGCGGTGCCGTGCTGGTCGTCGTGGAAGATGGGGATGTCCATCGTCTCTTTGAGCTTGCGCTCGATGTAGAAACACTGCGGAGCCTTGATGTCCTCCAGGTTGACCCCGCCGAAGGTGGGAGCCATGGCCTGAACGATACGGACGATCTCGTCGGGGTCCTGAGTGTCGAGGCAGATGGGGAAGGCGTCCACTCCGCCGAAGGCCTTGAAGAGCACGGATTTGCCCTCCATCACCGGAAGAGCCGCGCGGCCCCCGATGTTGCCCAGGCCGAGGACGGCGGAGCCGTCCGAGACCACGGCCACCATGTTCCAGCGACGGGTGTAGACGTCTACGAGTTCAGGATTCTTGGCGATTTCCCGGCAGGGCTCGGCTACGCCCGGCGTGTAGGCCAGAGAAAGGTCCTCGGCGTCCTTGACGGCGACGCGGCTGTTGACCTCGATTTTCCCGGCCCACTCCTCGTGCAGCTTGAGCGCTTTTTCCTGGGTGTTCATTTAACTCCTGTCCCTCCGGTAGTGCTTGCGTGCTTGCGGGATGAGTCGCCGGGATTGTGGGAGCGGGCCCGGCATGAAAGTTCGTGAACGGGACCGGCCGCCCGGGGGAAGTAGCGGCCGGCCCCGAAGGGCGAATCAAGGTGAGGTGCTACGCGCGTTCCTGCTCCTTCGCCTGGATTTCCCTGTGGCTGGAGAGGATGTCCTTGGCGTTCAGGTAGACGGGGGTGTCCACCATCTTGTTCTTGTAGCTGATGGCAGCCTTGCCTTCCTTCATCGCTTCCTCGAAGGCCTCGACCACACCCTCGGCCCACTCGACGTCGGCGGGATCGGGAGCGTACATCTCGTTGCAGATCTCGACCTGGCTCGGGTGGATGATCATCCGGCCCTCGTAGCCCATCTGCCGGCCGTCTTCGACGTTCTTCTTGAACGCTTCCATGTCCTTGTAGTCGACGAAGGGAGCGTCGATGGCCACCACGCCGGCGGCGCGGGCGGCGACACCCATGTGCGCCCGGCCGTACCACTGCTCGACGGCCTCGGAGGTCAGCTTGACCCTCATGTCCTTGGTGTAGTCGACGGCGCCGAAGATGGCCGAGACCACCCGGTCCGAAGCGGAGCAGGACTCATAGGCGTGGATGATGCCCATGGCCGTCTCGAGCAGCAGGCTGATCTTTATGCTGCCCACCTCGAGGCCGCGGGCGCGCTCCAGGCCTTCCAGCCGGTAGGCCAGGCGCCGCACGTGATCGGGATGGCCGGTCTTGGCCAGGGTCACGCCGTCCAGGCCCTCCCAGACGACCGCATCCAGGTCGGCGTCGGTCATCTCGGTTTCCCAGTTGTTCAGGCGGACGTAGACCTCGGAGCCGTTCTTGCCGACTTCCTTGAGGTTCTTCTTGGCGACCTCGCGGGCGTGCTCCTTCTCCGCGGGAGGAACCGAGTCCTCGATGTCGATGGTGATGATGTCGGCGGGGTTGCGCGGCGCTTTGCCCACCATGTCCTCGTTGTTGCCGGGCACGTAGAGTACGGACCTCATTACTGCCATGCTGCTCCTCTCGTTGTCCCTCTGTGGGGGCCTTACGGACAAACCGAAACGCCCCGGACCGGTGCCGGGGCGTTTCGGGTACTTCTGCAGTTACTTGCCGTTGAGCACTTCGTCCAGCACTCGCGGGATGTCGTTGGGCGTCTCGGCCACGTAGCCGTTGGGCCCCGATTCGCGGATGGCCTTCATCTTGCTCTGGGCGGAACCGCGGCCGCGCTCGACGATGCTCGATGCATGACTGAAGCGCTGGCCTTCGGGAGCCCAGGCACCGGCCACGTAGATCACGAAGGGCTTGGTGAACTTGCCCGCCGCGATCACCTCCGCGCACTCCTCTTCCTGGGAGCCGCCGATCTCGGAGAAGACCGCGACCGCTTTGGTCTCCTCGTCTTCTTCGAAGAGGGGCAATAGGTCGGCCATGGAGGTGCCGATCACCGGTTCGGTCCCGGTGTGGACCACGGTGCTGACCCCGTAGCCGCCTTCGTTGAGCACCCAGGGAATGGTTCCCGACTGGCCACCCGAGCGGGAGAAGACGCCGACGGACCCCTTCCTGAAGAAGCTGTTGGCCCACTCCACGTTGCCGCCCAACCAGCCGACCACAGCTTGGCCGGGGTTGATGATGCCGATGGAGCCGGGGCCGATGATGCGGGTGCCCTTCTCCTTGGCGTACTCGATCATGTGCATGATGTCGTGGACCGGCACGCTCTCCACGCACGGGAGCACGTTCTTGACGCCGGCGTCGATGGCTTCCTTTACCGCCGGAAGCAGTGCCCGGCCGGGGATGAACAGCACGCTGAAGTCGATCTCGCCCTGCTCGGCCACCAGCGATTTCAAGGTGTTGTAGACGGGAATCCCGTCGACATCTTGCCCGGCTTTGCCGGGGCTGGTGCCTCCCACCAGGTTGGTTCCGTATTCCTTCATGTAGCGGGCGCGGAGGGAGCCCTCGCGGCCGGTGATCCCTTGGACCGCGACCTTGGTGCTCTTGTCTATGAGAATGCCCATGCCTGAACCAAGCCTCCCTATTCCAGTCCGCGATTTTCGAGGTACTCGGGCAGCCCGACGATCGGGACGTCGATGGAGAGGGCGTTCAGGCCCCGCATCCAACACTCGTACTCGCAGGCCAGGCACTCGGTTCCGCGGCGCTTGACCTCGTCTTCGGTCAGATGCTCGACGCTGGGCAGCCCTTCGTCATTGAGCTTGAGAATGCCGCGGTCGAACTGGGCGCAACCCTCAACGCACGCCTTGGTCGGGCACTCCTTGCACTTCTCGTGGTCGATCTTCAGATGAATGGTTCTCTCGGAGAACTCGTACACGGTTATCTATCCTCCCCTACTGCCCGGCGCCGGCTTGGCCCGCGGCGGCATTCTTCTCGGCACGGTACTCCTTGGCCAATTCCAGCAGGCGCTTACCGATGAAATCGGTGTCGGTAACGTGCTCGCGGCCGTAGATCTCGACCCGGCTGTTGCCCTCGACGTCCGCCAGACCTTCGCGAAGGATCTCGAGCGACTCTTTCTCTTTGTTCCCGGCGAGCAGCAGTACGCAGGGCAGGCCGGGCTTTTTGGGAAGCTCTTCGCGCAGCGCCTTGACCACGGCGTGAGCGTGGTGCCACTGTTCTTGGTTGGCCATCATGAAGCCGCCCAACAGGTAACCGTCCAGGTTGGGCTGCGAGAGCACCACCTTGGCCACGCGGTAGACCTTGGAGGCCACCGGATTGCCGCTGGTGTCCGCGTAGTTGGCGGGGATGAGGCCGACGGTGTTGAGGGCGTCCATGCCCATCATGGCCGAGCCGCCGCCGATCGGGTGGTAGCCGACGTAGCCTTCGGACTTCTCGTCGTAGCCCATGTTCATCACGAAGCCCGAGCCCCGCAGATCGGTCTTCTCGATGTTCCAGCCGATCAGGTCGAGTTCGGTGGGCTCGCTTCCGAAGTCCCGGGCCACTTCGATGCCGAATTCGGGATGACGGAAGACGGCGGAGTTATCGACCTCCATCTTGCAGTCGGCGGCGTACAGCTTGCCGTCGGAGGTCTCCACCATCGGGTTGATCTCGAGGGTGAAGCAGTCGTACTGGATGTAGGCCTCGGCCAGCGTGTGGAGGAAAGAGGCGAAGGTGGACAGCTTCTCGGGAGGAATGCCGGCCCGCTCGGCCACGTCAACCGCGTCGTAGGTGGGCAGGCCTTCGCGCTCGGAGAAGTTGTGACGCAGAATCTTTTCTTCGGGCACCGACTCGATGTCCATGCCGCCCTCGACACTGAACATCAACATCGGCGAGCGGGCTTCCCGCGACCCGTTGACGATGCAGGTGGCGTAGTATTCGCGGACGATATCGAGCTTTTCCTCGACCAGCACGACGCGTACCGGCAGCCCCTTGATTTCCATGCTGAGAATAGAGCGGGCGGCCTCCTCGGCCTCTTCGGGCGTGTCGACCAGCTTGACCGCGCCCGACTTGCCCCGGCCTCCGGCCTGCACTTGGGCCTTGACGGCCACGGGTTTGCCCAACTCCTCGGCGATCTGCCGAGCCTCTTCGGGAGTCGAAGCCTCCCGGCCTTGAGGAACGGGCAGCCCCGCCTTCTCGAGCCATCGCTTGCCCTGATACTCCAACAGTCGTGCCATCTGTCTCCTACCGCCTTCCTCGCGAAAGCTAGTGACCTCTTGACGATGTGGGGAGGCGCACCGCCGACAGAAACTGTTCCACGCCCGATGCGACCAGCAGAACTGCATCGTAGAATCCGGCGATGAACGATGTCAACCCTTTAGGTAGGTTTGGACTCCCCCGTTTATGGTCCTACCAAAAAGTAATTGGTGCGCATCTTGAGAATAACCCCGGGGAGTATCAAACGCAACCTCAATGCGGCAGAATTCGCTCTGCTATTTATTGTATTTGCGATACGAACAAGACCAATAGAGTTCAAACGGTGTGGGCTAGAATATTATCAAATAATGGTCATACCCTCCGCATGTGCCTGGCTTGAGAGCGCGGTGCGGACCGTGTTATAGTCAGGAATGTTGGAAATGGGACGGGTTCGCTACGAATTGGTCTGCTCTGGTACCGCCCGATTTCCCGCGACTTCGGGTTCCCGGTGTTCCGTCGGCAATGCACAAGGAGTGGTAGAACCGTGACCTCACAACTCACTGAAGTCAGGTGGCACGCACGGGGGGGCCAAGGGGCCGTCACCGCTGCCAAGATGGTGGCCGAGCTCGCCGTAGAGCGAGGCAAGCACTTCCAGGCCTTCCCCGAGTACGGCCCGGAGCGTTCCGGCGCCCCCATCGTCGCCTTTACCCGGATCAGCGACGAGCCGATTCAGACCTATTCGCCGGTCGAGCATCCTAACGTCATCCTGGTGCTCGATCCCACCCTGATCTCCTCGATCGATGTGGTCGAAGGGGCGAGCGAACAAGCAGTCGTGATCGTCAACACGGAGCAGACTCCGGACGACATCAAAAAGGACCACGACTTCGGTAACGTCAGGCTGATGACCGTCGCGGCCAGCAAGATAGCCAGCGAAACCATCGGCCGCAACCTGCCCAACACGCCCATGGTCGGTGCCGTGGCCAAGGCCACCGGCCTGTTCGGGCTGGAAGAAGTCCAAGACCACATGCGGCAGAGCTTCGGGAAGAAGTTCTCCGAAAAGGTAGTGAACGGCAACCTCGAAGCCGTAAGGCGCGCATTCGAAGAGGTAAAGGAATGACTGACAAGGACAAGACCACCAAAGAGATGAAGTGGGACATCTCGGGGATCAAGAACTGGGGGCCCGGCGATCACGAACTCGGCTCCCTCATCCCCGAGGCCGGCAATGCCCGCTACTACCAGACCGGTGGCTGGCGGACCGAGTTCCCCATCCGTGACGACGAGGCCTGCACCCAGTGCCTTTTCTGCTATTTCTTCTGCCCGGACTCCTCGGTCCTGGCCGAGAATCAGAAGGTCACCGACTTCGACTATGATCACTGTAAGGGCTGCGGCATCTGCGCCAAGGAATGTCCCGCCGATGCGATTTCCATGCACCCTGAATCTGAATTCGCAGAAAGGGTGAAGAAGTAATGGCCCAAACCGAAGCCAAGACTCTCGCGATCACCGGGAACGGCGCCGTGTCCCTGGCGATGAAGCAGGTGGACCCCGACGTGGTGGCCGCCTACCCGATCACTCCGCAGACCGACGTGGTCCAGAACTTCAGCC
Organism: Actinomycetota bacterium; assembly: GCA_016278725.1. Classification (GTDB taxonomy): domain Bacteria; phylum Actinomycetota; class Thermoleophilia; order RBG-16-64-13; family RBG-16-64-13; genus Soudan-30. Next base: position 74,161 of record JADQBG010000009.1, on the reverse strand, counting down.
AGTACGTGGCCAACGGCGACGTCAAAGCCGAGTTCGTCACCGCCGAATCCGAGCACTCCGCCATGAGCGCCTGCATCGGCTCCGCCGCCGCCGGCGCCCGCACCATGACGGCCACCAGCTCCGCGGGCTACGCCTTGATGGTCGAGGTCTGTTTCGTGGCCGCCTCCATGCGGCTGCCCATCATCATGACCACCGTCAACCGCGCGCTCTCCGGTCCGATCAACATCCACTGCGACCACTCGGACTCCATGCTGGGGCGCGATTCCGGCTGGCTCCAGATCTACAACGAGGACGCCCAAGAGGCCTACGACGCCACGGTGATGTCCTTCCCGATCGCCGAGCACAAGGATGTCCGCCTGCCGCTGATGAACATGTACGACGGCTTCATCATCTCGGGCGCCATCGGCCCCCTGAAGCCGCTCTCCGCCGAGCAGGTGCAGGAGTTCATCGGCCAGGCTCCGGACTACCCCCGGCTCTTGGATGCGAAGAATCCCGTGACCATGGGTCCCTTCGACGGGCTCCACGGCTGGTACTTCGAGCAGAAGATCGCGCAAAACATCGCGATGGACAACGCGCTCGACGTCATCCAGGACACCTATGACCGCTTCTACGAACTGACCGGCCGCCGCTACGAGCACCTGATGAAATACCGCATGGACGACGCGGAGATCGCGGTGGTCGTGGCCAACTCGGCTGCCGGAAACGCCCGCGCGATCGTCGACAAGCTGCGGAATGAAGGCATAAAAGCGGGGGTCATCAAGCTTCGCACCTTCCGCCCCTTCCCGGTCAAGCAGTACGCCGAGGCGCTTGCGGACGTCAAGGTGGTCGGGGTCATGGACCGCGCCGACTCCTTCGGAGCGCCGGGCGGACCACTCTACATGGAAGTGTTGACGTCGCTCTATCAGGAAGGCCAGTGCGCCAAAGCGGTCAACTTCATCTACGGCCTGGGCGGCCGCGATGTCTTCCCGCAGAACATCGAAGATGTCTACCGGCGGCTGGACGCCATCGCCAAAGGCGAGCAAGATGCGCCGCGTGAGCGGGTCTACGTGAACACGAAGGGAATGTGATGGCGACTCAGGAAATCAAGAAGCAGTCTCCAAAGGTCTATATCGACCGTCCCGATCACCTCTCCGGCGGTCATCGCCTGTGCGCCGGTTGCGGCGCGCCGGTGATTCTGCGGCAGGTGCTGATGGGCGCGGGCGACAGCCCCGTGGTCGTCTCGAACGCCACCGGTTGCGTGGAGGTGTCGACCACCATCTACCCCTACACGGCGTGGAAGGACAGCTACATCCACAGCGCCTTCGAGAACGCGGCGGCCACCATCAGCGGCGTCGAAGCGGCGCTGATCAGCCTGAAGAAGCAGGGCAAGGTCACCGAGGACTTCAAACTGCTCTCCGTGGCCGGCGACGGGGGATCCTACGACATCGGCCTGCAGGCCATCTCCGGTGCCCTGGAGCGGTATCACGACATCGTGATCCTCTGCTACGACAACGGCGCCTACATGAACACCGGCTTCCAGCGCTCGGCCGCGACCCCCAAGGGGGCCTGGACGACCACCAGTCCGGTGGGCAAGGTTCGGCCCGGCAAGAATCAGCAACGCAAGAACCTGACCGAGATCGCCATCGCGCACAACATCCCCTACGTGGCGCAGGCTTCGCCGCATAATTTCCGCGATCTCATCTACAAGGCCGAGAAGGCCTTCGCGGTCAAGGGCCCGGCCTTCCTCAACGTGCTCTCCCCCTGCCCGCGGGGTTGGCGCTCCAAGGAGTCGGACAGCATCCAACTGGCCGAGGCCATGGTCAAGTCCAACTACTGGCCGCTCTTCGAGGTCGAGAACGGGGTCTACAAGATCAATTACGATCCCAAGAAGCGCAAAGGCGCGGTGGCCGATTGGATGAAGCAGCAGGGCCGCTTCCGTCACCTGTTCACCCCGGAGAACGAGTGGATCGTGGAAGAGACCCAAGAGATGACCGACTACCAATGGGAACGCCTGAAGGCCATGGAAGAGGCAACCGCCCGCTTTGCCCCGCAAGAGGCGGCGGAGGCGCAGGAGCCGGCAGAGTAGCCCACGGCTTCCGCCCGGCCGATGCCGGGGGGCGCCTGGCGCGCGCCGGGCCGGTATTAGTTCGCGAAAAAGGCTCCGCTTCGGCGGGGCCTTTTTCGCGCCGTCCCAGTCAGTATCGGCATACCTTTTCGGACTATTGGGCTTATGGTCTACCCATTGCTCAACCTTTTTGGTATTTTTGGTTTGCACAAAGACCGATTTACTCAGGGCCGACATTGGTTGGCATAGACGAACCACTCGAAGGGGACGGCAACGTGGGAAAACTTGAGATCCCCAGCAACGGGCTCGCGGACAGGGGCCGCGCCAACACAATCTCTTCTCAGATCGCCGAGTTGATCCGCGATCAGATCAGGCAGGGCGTGCTGCGGCCCGGCGACCGCATCCCCTCCGAACGCTACCTCGCGGAGGAACTCAGAGTCGGCCGCTCCTCGGTGCGCGAGGCGTTCCACGAACTGCGCACGCAGGGATTCATCGATTCACGCAAAGGCCGGCAGGGAACCCGAGTCGCCTCGCTGACCAAGATCGCCTCGAGCGGCGCCCTCAGCCAACTGCTCGAAGCCGGCACGGACTGGCTGGTGGACCTGATCGAACTGCGCAGCGGCCTCGAGGTGCAGGCGGCGGGCCTGGCGGCACGCCGCCGGACCGACGAGGACATGGCCAAGCTGCGCGGGATCGTGTCCGAGATGGACGCCGCCCCGGACCGCAAACAGGCGGCGGCGCTGGACGTGGCCCTTCACGGTGCGATCGCCGAGGCCACGCACAACAACCTCTACCAGAACATCTCGATCGGACAGGCCGGTCTGCTCCACGAGCAAATCCCCAGCATCCTCGGGGTGCTCTGGACCGATCCGCGCACCTCCGAGGAGATTCCCCACCAGCACCACGACATCCTGGACGCCATCGAGGCTCGAGATGAGAGCGGTGCCCGCCAGGCAATGTCGAGCCACCTGGACTACATCATGCGCGGGGTGACGGGGCGGCGCGAGCAGGAGTTGCAGGCCCGGGAGTAATCTCGTCGTCAATCACCGACTGAGGAGAACGGCGTTCCCGCCATCGCTCTTCACGTCGTTCATGGCGGCCAGAGCGGCGTCCAGCAAAGAGAACGCCGTGATTCCGTGAGGCGGGTGAGAGGCCAGGCCCACGGCCACCGTGATCCGCTCGACCGTGCCCCGCTGGAGAATGAAGGGGTACTCCTCCATCCGTTCGCGAAGCCGTTCGGCGACGATGGCGGCGGACTCGCCGGTGGTTTCCGGTAACAGCGCGGCGAACCTCCCGCCTCCCAACCGTGCGAGGCTGTCGGTCGAGCGGAGCAGCCCTTTGAGCAGCTGCGCCACCTCGTCGATGATCTGATCGCCGAAGCGCGCGCCGTGGACCTCGTTCACCCGCCGAAGACCGTCGATGTCCAACACCAAGCAGGTGCAGGGGCGAGCGTAGCGGTTGGTGCGGGCGATCTCGTGCCGCAGCAGCGACAGGAAGTGATCCTGAGTGTAGGTTCCGGTCAGGGAATCGCGGATGGCCGCTTCCGCCATCTCGTGGAAGTAAGCCGAGCGGGAATAGGCGCTACTGAAGAGAGGTCTCGCCCGCTTCAACGGCTCTGCCGGCGGCGGCGACAGTTCTGACGACGCCAAGAAGAGGACGCCGGCCGCCGGGCCGCGGTGATCCAGGGTCATGACCACGTAGCTGCGGGCATCGGGGAAGGCGGAATCTCGGGGGAAGGGCAGGCCGGTCTCGACAAAGAAACCCCGCCGGAGTCCCTCTTTGAGCGGCGCCGGCAAGGAACTCTTGCGGTAACGTCCCTTCTCCGAGTCGGATTGCGGTTCGAGCGCCCGGCCGCCCTCTTCCCGGTAAACCGCCTGGAGCTCTGAGTCGGTCACCTCGAAGAGCAAGATGTGATCCGCCGGCCAGACCGAGTGCACCAGCGAACTGATGCTCGCGGCCAACTCGGACAGCGGTTCGGCGGAACGCAGTTCCTCGGCCACCCGGTTGACAAACCGGTCGGCCTCCTGCAGTTCGCGCAGGCGGGCATGCATCTCTTCCAGGCGGATGCCCTCTTCCTCGAGCTCGTCGCGGGCTTCGTAGGCCGCGTTCCTCACCGCTTCGATCGCACGCCGCAGCGACCCGAGCAAGACATCGCCCTCGGGCCTCCAGGGCAGATGGCCCTGCAGCTCGGACTCCAGCCGGGAGAGGGGACGCTCGAGCCGCGTACGCACCAGGCAGTAGTTGAGGGGGAGGAAGATCAGCGCGGCGGCCGCGGCGGCAAGCCCGGCCGCCCGCAGGGCTTCACCCGGTGGGGCCGAGAGCAAGGAGGAGGCGGCCACCAGCACGATGCTGGCGGCGGCCAGAGCGCCCACCAGCGACATCGGGGCGAGCGTCGCCCAGAAGAAGTCCATGGGACCGCCGTTGCGCGCCCGGCGGGATAGCGCCGCCGCCTCCTGCAGCAGGGAATCCCGCGACAAATCGCCGGTCAGTTCCGGCAGAGGTTCGTCCTCGGCCCAGGCGCCGAAGGCCTCGCCTTCGGAAAACGAGGACGGCGCGCCGGCGGGCCCCCCGGGGCCGGACCGCTCCCTTTCCTTCAAAAGTCCCCTGCCCTCCGGTAGAATGCGCGTTCCGAGCTACCTATCGTCCGCTGCTCCCCAGGAGTTGAGCCAATTGACGGAGTTTGAAGGGACCGCTCTTGCCCGGCCCGGGCAGGTCGAGGGAGTCCCTCTCGATGCGGCCGGGCACCCGGTCGCCGTACTGCAATCAAAAACCGAACGGCCCGCCCCCAACGACACCGTGGTGATGAAGTTTGGCGGCACCTCGGTGGCGGACGCCGAGTGCATGAAGCGAGTGGCGCGCCGCATCGTGGAGACCCACGACTCCGGGCACCCGGTGGTGGCCGTCGTCTCGGCCCGAGGCGACACCACCGACGAGTTGATTCAGTTGGCCAGGGAGATCTCTGACAATCCGCCGGACCGGGAGATGGACATGCTCCTGTCCACCGGGGAGCGGATCTCCGCCTCTCTCGTGGCGATGGCCATTCACGACCTGGGGCACGACGTGATCTCGCTGACCGGCTCGCAGGCCGGAATCGTCACGGACACCGACCACACCAAAGCGAAGATCTTGGATATCCGGCCCTTCCGCATTCAGGAGGCGCTCGACCGGGGCAAGATCGTCCTGGTCGCCGGCTTCCAAGGGGTCTCGACCGAGCACGACGTCACCACGCTGGGGCGGGGCGGCTCGGACACCACCGCGGTGGCCTTGGCCGCCGCCCTCGGGGCCGAGGTGTGCGAAATCTACACAGACGTCGACGGCGTGTACACCACCGATCCGCGCATAGTGCCCGAGGCGCGCAAGCTGGAAGAGATCTCTTACGAAGAGATGCTCGAGTTGGCCGCCACCGGAGCAAAGGTCCTGATGCTGCGCTGCGTGGAGTTCGCGCGGCGATTTGGAGTCGCCATCCATGTGCGCTCCAGCTTTGCCGACACACCGGGCACCTGGATACGACAGCAGGAAGGGGAAGCCGTGGAACAGGCCATAGTCTCGGGGGTCAGCTACACCCTCGAGGACGCCAAAGTCACGCTGCACCGCGTGCCCGACCGTCCCGGTGTGGCCGCCCGCGTGTTCACACAACTGGCCTCGGACGGGCTGAACGTGGACATGATCATCCAGAACGTGTCCGAGGCGGGCACCACCGATATCTCCTTCACCGTGAGCGAGGATGATCTGAACAAAGCGGGACACACGCTGGACCGTCTGCAGGAAGAACTCGGGTTCGGCGAGTACGAGACCGACACGGAGACCGCCAAGATCTCGCTGGTCGGTGCGGGCATGCGCTCACATCCGGGAGTCGCCGCCCGCATGTTCGAGGTGCTGGCCGAGAACGGCATCAACATCGAGATGATCTCCACCAGTTCGATCAAGATCTCCTGCGTGATCCGCAAGGACCGCATGCAGGACGCGGTCCGGGCGTTGCATCAGGCCTTCCGGCTGAACCAGGAGAACGTGCAGGTCGAGGAGATCTTCGGAGTCTGACCGCCAGAAGCCCGGCCAAATGCGCCCGAGAGGGCCGGCCGAATCCGCCCCAGGGGCGCGCGGCCGACCCAACTCCGAGCGAAGCCTCAGTCGTGCGCGCCGGCACCGTGATTGCAGCCGCCCTCGCTATGGTGATGCTCGCCGTGGACGTGGGGCTCGCCGTGGTGGTGCCCGCAGGTCGCCGGCCCTGGCTCGACCTCGCCCCGCAGGTAGGCCGCCACCGCCTCTTCGGCCACTCCCGACACCCCGCAGATGACTTCGAAGCCGCTGCGCTCGAGCGCCTCCCGCATGGGGGCGCCCATACCGCCGGCCAGAATGACATCAACTCCCCGGTCCTGCAGGAAGCCCGCAAGCGCCGAGTGATTGTGTTGCATGCCCGGCACCTCGTACACGGATCTTTCCTGGACGGCACCGTCCTGGGCCGAGGCCACGAGAAACTCCCGCGTGCGCCCGAAGTGCTGGTTGACTGAACCCGACTCATGAGGAACTGCGATTACCATTGTCTCTCCTTGGTCTTCTTGGTCTTTTTGGGGCGTGCCGCCCCGAACGTCGTGTTCTTTTGAGCCGAGGGCGCTCCCCGGCCGGGCGCTCTCGCGCCGCTCCTTGAGAATAGCCACCGGTCCGCCTTCGACCGTCAATGCTTCTCCGCGCCACACGGCCTCCACCAGGGCCCGCCGCGCCTTGCTCGCCGTTCGGCTGATCGAGGAGCGAGACACCCCCAGCGCCGTGGCGGCTTCCTCCTGGCTCAGGCCCTCGAGGTCGAGAAGCCGGAGCACCTCGAGCCCGTCGACAGACATCCGGTGAGAGGGCAGGTCAGCCGGGAGATCAGCCGAAGGCGTGAAGAACCGTGCGGTTATGGGGGCGTTCAGGCAGCGCCATTTGGGCGGGCGCGGCATCAGCGGGAGGGCAGTGAGCGGCTTGTGGTTTTGCACATATGTGCATTATAACAGTCCCAGCCGGTGGATTCAGGCACGCAAAAGCCGCCCGGCACAGACGGCCCGGGCGGCTCCGTGGTTCGGCAAGGTCGACCGTCGACTCCGGCCGAGAATTGGCCCTTTAGGCGATTTGCTCGCCCGCGTTGGGGCCCGCGGTCATGTCCCACACGGATTGGATCTCGATCCGCACCACATACTTGGGATCGGGAAGGTCTCTCTGCAGATCGGCGATCTGCTGCTTGACCCTGTCGAAGAGGTCTCCGGACTTGATCATGTCGGCCACGCCCTTGACCTGGACGGCGATCCGCTTCTCGGGATCGAAGATGCCCACCGCCACCCGGCTGTTGTAGAGCAGGTTATCGCGGGTCTTCTTGGAGAAGAGGTCGGCGAAGAAGATGTGCTCTTCGTCGAGCAGGGCCCCGCTGCCCTTGATGGCCACGTTGGGCCAGCCGTCCTCGCCGATGGTGGCCACCCACACGTTTTGTCCACCGGTCAGCGCTTCCTTTACATTGTCGGGCAGCTGGGCCATCAGGAGTCCTCCTGGTCGATTATGCGTTCGATCTCTTTAATGTCCTCCGGGCGGGAGATGAAAACCACGCGGTTGCGCACCTCTTCCCCCGGGGCGTTGCCGCGGTAAGGGTCGAACGTCCACTTGCCGTTCACCATGCTGAAGAGGCGAAGCTGCTCGTCGAGCTCCACGACGCCCTTGGCCCGGACCACTTGGGGAAACCCCTCGATCCATTCGCGAAACTGGGCCTCGGAGCTCGGAGCCCAGTCGGCCACCAGGGAGAGCAGGCGGTCTGGCGGCGTCACCTCGGCGGTCTCGTCGCAGAGCAGGTTCTCGATGTAGGCCTCGAGCTCCTCCTCGGTCATGCTGAGCCCCACGCCCACTCCCGCTCCCCCCTCGCCTATGCGCCCCTCGAGCGCTCCCGCGTGGAACAGGTCCCCGAAGTCCACTTCGGCATAGGTCGTCTCGTAGAAGCGGGGCTCGGGGTTGAACTCCTCGACGATCGCTTTGATCTTCTCCACGTCGCCCGGTTCGGCCAAGTCGATCTTGTTGATGATGAACACGTCGGAGGATTCCAGCTGCTTCTCGATCGCCAGAAACGACTCGTAGGTATCCAGGAAGTTGGCCGCGTCGACCAGGCAGAACTTGTCCCGCAGATTGAAGGCTCCGCCGAAGATGGGCAGCTGCAGATCCCGGTCGAGGTCGCGCGGATTGGCGACGCCGGTGGTCTCGATCAGCATGACGTCGGGTTTGACCGAAGTCGCTATCTCGTGCAGACCCTTGATGAAGTCGGTTTTGACGCAGGCGCAGAAGATGGAGCCCTTGCTGATCTCGAGCATGTCGAGATCCTCGCCCTCGACCAGCGTACCGTCGAGTCCCACGTCTCCGAACTCATTCATGAGGATGAGAAAGGTCATGTCCTCGGGCACCCGCTTGATCAGCCGGTTGAGAAAGGTGGTCTTCCCCGCGCCCAGGAAGCCCGAGATCAGGTAGACGTCGGTGCGCTCAGCCATTGGCGGCCAACCTCTCCCGAATGGCCTGCTCGATCTGCTCGACCTCGAGCAGCTGCCCTGAAGACACCAGCTCACCGGCCACGACGAGCGCCGGGGTGACCCTCACTCCGTGCTGCAGGAAGACGTCGATGTCGTCCACCTTCTCCACCAGCGGGGGTTCGTCCCACTTGATGCGCTCCGCGGCCTGGCGCGCGCGGGCGTAAAGCTCGTCGCACTTCTTGCAACCCGATCCCAAAATCTGAATGCGCATACGTCCTCCCGGACAACTGAATCGGCGACATTCGGCGAAAACGACGCCGTTGTGGAAGCATTCCTCCCGATTCTAACATCGAGAGTGGGGTGGTCAGACCAGCAGTCCGCCAGGCATCGCCGGGACACCTCGCGGGCAAAGAGCTAGAGTTGCGCGCGAGTTGCGCGCGAAAGGAGGAACGAACTGATTCAACGGGAGAACGGTCGAGCGGTAGGCGCGTGGGGTCCCCTGGCCCTGGTCGGAGCAGCCGGGATTTGGGGAACGATGTACTCGATCACCAAGTACGCGCTCGAGTTCGTCCACCCGCTGGCGCTGGTCTCGACGCAAAACCTGCTCGCCCTGGCCGTGCTCCTGCCGTTTACGCTTCCCGCCCTGCGCCGCCTGCCCCGGCACCTGCTGCTCAAGAGCGGGGGCATGGGACTGGTCGCCACGGGGGCTTCGATCTGCTTGTTCGTGGGCCTGGACGGGACCAGCCCGGGACTCTCTGCCTTCATCATCGCCCAGCTCTCCATCGCCACCCCTCTGCTGGCAGCCCTGCTCGGCCAGGGCTCCATCGACCGCAGGTTGGGCGCGTCGATACTGCTGGTGGCTTCGGGCATGGCCATCGTCTTCCTATTGGGAGAACCCACCGCTTACTCGCGCTCCACGCTGGTGCTGCCTCTGGCCACGCTGTTTCTTTCGATCCACATGCTGGCGGTCAATCGGCTGACCCACCAGGTGCAGGCGCTGGCACTGGTCGCCATCCAGACCTTGGTGACGGGCACGCTGACGCTGATCCTTTCCACGACGCTGGGCCTCTGGCCAGAAGATCCCACGGGCCTGAGCGGCTGGGTGCTGCTGGCCGTGGTCTACGGCGGGTTGGTGGCGACTCTGGGCGGCTTCCTACTGCAGACCCTGGGGCAGCGGCGCACACCGGTGACCCATGCCGGCGTCTTCATCAGCCTGGAGGGAGTGATCGCCTTGACCGTGTCTGTGGCAGTGGGCCTGGAGAGCCTGGGCACGCGGCGCCTCGCGGGCTTCGCCCTGATCCTCACGGGCACCCTGCTGGCCCAGCTCGACGCGGGCAGGGTGCAGAAGGACGTCGAGGCGAGCCGAGCGGAGCTGGGGCCTCCGGTCTAACGGGAAATCGCCGCCTGACCCGGCGGGCGGGTGCCGGTCTAGCCGGGGGCCGCCCGTCTGGCTGGAGGCCCGGGGCTAACCGGTCAGGCGGTGACGCACGTCCACCCGGGTCAGCATCGCCCGGGCTGGAGCCTCGAGCACCGCGAGCACCGCCTGGGCCACGTCCTCGGGGGCCAGCTTGTTGCGCGAAGCGAAGTCGGGGAGGTCGGTCATGGCGGTGGCGGTCATGCCCGGCAGCACGTCCGAGACCAGCACCCCCTGTTCGCGCACCTCGTCCCGCAGACTGGCGCTGAAACCCATCACCCCGTGCTTTGCCGCGGAGTAGGCCGCGTGTCCCGGCCAGCCGTGAACCCCGGCCCCGGACACGATCTGCACCAGGTGGCCCCTCACCCCGTCCTCGGCCGGCGGCTGCGCCACCATCCGCCGCACCGCCTCCCGTGAGCAAAGAAAGACCCCGGTCAGGTTGACGGCGAGGTTGGTCTGCCAATCCTCGAGCTTGGTCTCGGTGACGCCACCCCGGGTAAGCACTCCGGCGGCGTTCACCAGTGCGTCGACTCGGCCGAAACGGTCCACAGCCGCCGTGAAGAGGCCGGCCACCTGGCCTTCCTCGGTGACGTCGGTGGGGACGGTGAGGATGCGCTCGCCGGCGCTCGCCGGCCCGGGGGGCTCGAGGCCGGAGCCGAGGCCGGTACCGCCCGTGGCTGCGTTCTCCCGGCTCGCCTGCGCGAGACTCCGGCGGGCGGCGGCCAGACCGGGCTCGCCCCGCGCCGCCAGCACAACGCGGCCGCCGGCCGCCAGCACGGCGCGGGCGACTTCCAGACCTATGCCCCGGCTGCCGCCGGTTACGACCACGGTGGTCCCTTGCAGATTCAATCCACTCACCTCCTTGCCCGGCGCGTTCTCGGGCGGCGCGCGCTACTCGGTCCGCCGCGCTTTCTCGCGCGGACGGCGCACTTCGCCGCCCCAGCGCGTTCTTGGGCGGCGCAAGCTTTCTGTGCCGCCCAAGGATGCTCTTGGTGCCTGCTCCCCCCGTCTCCTAGAATGTAGGCATGCCCGACCTGCAACAACTGCAAAGCGGCCTGCGGCAGGCGGCTTCGTTCGACGAGGCCGTCGAGCTCTTCATGCACTGGCTGCGGGAGCTCTCCGGTTCCGAGACCACCACCGTCCGGGTCTTCGGCCAAGACGGAAACGGGGGGCAATGGGAGCCCCGCCCCGCCGAGCTGCAACTGCTCCCGATCTGCGGCCACCAGGGAGCCACCGCGGCCTTCCTACGCGACGAAGCGATCGTGGCCCACGGCGAATGCATGTGCGGCCGGGTGGCCGCGGGAGAGACCGACGCCGATCTCCCCTTCTTCACATTCGACGGTTCTTTTGCCTGGGGTAAAGCGCAGACCCTGTCTCAAGCATTCTCGCCTCAGGAACTCGGAGCGCTGCGGGGACGCTGCATCGCCGAAGGCTACGATTCCCTGGCCGTGATTCCCCTCTGGGACGGAGAGCAGCGCGTGGGGATCCTTCATCTCGCCGATCGCCGGCCCGACCGTTTTGACGACAACCTGGCTCTTCTCGAACTCGCCGGACGGTTGGCCGGGGCGGAACTCGCCCGCTTCGGCGACGAAAACCACGCCTTACGCTCCCTGGAAGCCGCGCTGATGCCCCTCGATCCACCGCGGGTGAGCGGTCTGGAGGTGGGGGTGGACTACGCCATGGCCTCCGCCATGTCTGAGTTTGGCGGCGACTTCTACGATCTCGTGGAGCAGCCAAGCGGAGCTACCATGGTCTTTCTCGGGGACAGCATCGGCAAGGGAATGGACGCCGCGGGTAATGCCGCTCGAGCTCGGCTGGCGCTCAACGTCCTGGCGCGGACGGCGTCGAGCCCAGGCGAATTCCTCGACCGGGGAGACCGGCTGATCGAAGAGCTCCTGCCGGAAGGCAAATTCGTGACGCTGGCCGCTGCCCTCTTCCCGGCAAACGGCGGGCCGGTGCGGGTGGCACTGGCGGGTCACCCCCGTCCCCTGGTCTTGCGCCAAAGCGGCCGGACAGAGGAAGTCCCCGCCCCTTACGGACCCCCACTCGGCGCGCTCCCCGGACGGCGGCAACAGGTGGAGGTCGAGGTTTCGCTCACCCCCCAGGATTTGCTCCTACTCTTCAGCGACGGCATCATGGAGGCCCGCCGCGACGGGGTTCTCTTCGGCATCGAGGGAATCTCCGCGGCGCTCGCCGACGTCGCGGGCGAGCACGATCACCCCGAGGGTTTGCGGATGCTTGCCCGCAGAGTCAGGACGGCCTCGGACGCCCATCACGACCCCGCCCTGGCCCCGGACGACCGTCTGATTCTGGCAGTGCGCCCCCGGCCCGCTCCGCCCGTCCCGCCGCGCCCCTGACCCGGTGTTAGAATGCGAAACGCCACAATCGTCTAGGCAGGTCGGCAACCACCCAGAGGAGGGACCGTGAGCAGGGGATACCGAGTCGCAGTCGTAGGCGCCACCGGAGCCGTGGGCCATGAGATGCGGAGTGTCCTCGCGCAACGAAAGTTCCCGGTGACGGAACTCATCCCCCTCGCCTCGGCCCGTTCTGCCGGCATAGAGTTGGAATTCGGCGAGCAGTGCGTCGAGTGCCGGGAATTGACCGAGGATAGCTTCGCCGGCATCGACCTGGCCCTGTTCTCCGCCGGTGGCGCCCTCTCCAAGCAGTTCGCTCCCCTTGCCCGGGATGCCGGCTGCGTGGTCATCGACAACTCCTCCGCCTGGCGCATGGAAGCCGACGTGCCGCTGGTGGTCCCCGAGGTCAATCCCGAGGCGGTCGTCGGACACAAGGGCATCATCGCCAATCCCAACTGCTCCACCATCCAGATGGTGGTGGCGCTCAAACCGCTGCACGATGCCGCCAAGATCCGCCGGGTGGTGGTCTCGACCTATCAGGCGGTTTCCGGCACCGGCACGAAGGCTGTCGCCGAACTGATCCGCCAATCCGACGAGATCCTCGAAGGCGTAAAGCCGGCGATCGAGGTCTATCCCCATCAAATAGCCTTCAACGCGCTCCCCCACATCGACTCATTCCTGGAGGACGGTTCGACCAAGGAAGAGTGGAAGATGGTGGTCGAGACCCAGAAGATCATGGGCGACGACTCGATCGAAGTGACCGCGACCTGCGTGCGCGTGCCGGTGATGAACGGGCACTCCGAGTCGGTCAATCTGGAGTTTGCCTCAGAACTCTCCCCGGAAGATGCCCGCGAACTTCTGCGCAAAGCTCCCGGAGTTTGCGTCTCGGACGACCCCGAGCAGAACGAGTATCCGATGCCGATTCACGCCTCGGGCACCGACTGCACCTACGTCGGGCGCATCCGTCGGGACCCGACCGTGGAGCACGGACTGAACCTCTGGGTGGTGGCGGACAACCTGCGCAAGGGAGCGGCGCTCAACGCGGTGCAGATCGCCGAACTCTTGGCCGAGCGCGACCTGGTGCGGGTGCCCTAGCCGGGCGGCCGGACTGCGGAGGCATCCCCGCGGAATCAGCCGGCCGGAGCCTCAGCGGAATCAGCCGGCCGGAGCCTCTTCTGCTTGACGATCGGCGAGCACGGCGCGCACTTCGAAGAAGTCCTCGAAGGGATGGAAGGGCACTTTCCGGGACCTCAGGTAGACCGCCAGGTCATCGCGGGCAAAGATCACATCCGCCTCCTCGGCGGCGCAGCGGTCGGAGTAGCCATCGCCGATATAGACCAAGGGCCCGGCGAAGGGAGCGTGGGCCTCGATCGTCTCGGTCTTGCAGTGGCCGCAGGAATCGATGCAGTCGGCGCTCGACGGGGGGAAGCTGAGAGCGGTCCCCTGGGGCGAGAACAGCGCGTCTCCGGCGTGGACATGCAGCCGGTGTAGGCCCGCCTTCGCCAATACCGGATCGATCAGCACCCGGAAGCCCGCGCTGACGACGATCAGTTCGTGCCCCTGCTCCTCCACCCAATCGACGAATTCGGAGAAGCCCGGACGCAACCCAGCCTCGGCCAGCACGAGCTCGACGACTTCTTCCTCGGTCGCGCGGATGTGGCGAAACTCCTCGTACATCACTTCCATCAGCGACATCTCGCCGGACTGAAGCTTCTCCTCCATCGAGTCCCAGATCTGAGGAGCGTAGTGCAGCACCACCAGCCCGAGAGTGTCGTTCATGGTGATGGTCCCGTCGAAATCGCAGACGATGAAATAGGGATTGGCTGCCACTGGGGCCGGTCGCCGTCCTAGGTTGATTGGGCGTTGGGCGAGACCCCTGCAGGCGCGATGCTTCGCCGGCGCGGAGTCGGCTTCACTATACCCCAGACCTGCGGCCGGCCCGGGCGGGTTCCTGCCCCCCATCCCTCCGCAGACCCGGCCGCGCCAGACTACGACCAAGGATCGATGGCCCTCTGTCCTGGAGGGCCCTAGAGTCGGCTCGAGTCCGAACATCGCGCGGTGCGGGTCAATCGGGCGCGGTGCGAATCGGTGGGGCGCGGTGCCGTAATCAGGCCAAGGGCGGAAAGGATGCCAGGGTGTACCATCTCCTAGCCAGGCTGATGCGACCGCGGGTCTACATGCTTTTCGACCTCTTATCCCAGGAACGACACCCCGAGATCTCCACGGAAACCGTGCTTCCCGCGCGGGCGGGCCGCACGGCGCCGCTACCTCCAGAGCTTCACCCTGTGCTGGTCGATTCGCTGGGCATGCAGGGTGTCAGCAGTCTCTGGGTGCACCAACGCGCCGCCTGGGACGTGGCCCAGCGCGGAGAGCACTTGATCGTCACCACCGGCACCGCCTCGGGCAAGAGCATGTGCTTCAACCTGCCCGTGCTCCACGACCTGCTCGGCAACCGCTCGGGCCGGGCCCTCTACCTCTACCCCACCAAGGCGTTGACGGCGGATCAGGTGCGCCGCATTCGCCCTCTTGGAGGGGGTGAGGTCGAAGTTGCGGTCTACGACGGCGACACGCCGGCCGACGCCAGACGGCAGGCCCGCGAGCGCGCCCGTATCCTCCTGACCAATCCGGACATGATCAGCATGGGCATGCTTCCCCACCACGACCGCTGGGGCGACTTCTTCTACAACCTGCGCTGGGTGGTGATCGACGAGGCCCATGTCTACCGCGGCGTCTTCGGCAGCCACGTGGCCAACGTGCTGCGGCGCCTGCGGCGGGTGGCAGAACTCTATGGGAGCGAGCCTCAGTTCATCCTGGCCTCGGCCACCATCGGCAACGCTCCCGCCCACGCCGCCACCCTAACCGGGCTGGAAGTGGAGCCGGTGCAGGACGACGGCGCCCCCCTGGGCCGGCGCAAGCTGGTCTTGTGGAATCCGCCCATCGTCGACGAGGCCCTCAATCTGCGCAAGAGCAACTCGGGCGAAGCCGCCGAGATTCTGGCGGAGCTCATCGGCAACGAGGTCCGCACCATCTGCTTTACCCGCAGCCGCAAGGGAGCGGAGCTGCTCTTCCAGTACACCAAGGAGAAGCTCGAGGAGAAGTTCCCCCGGCAGGCGGGGCGGCTCTCCCCCTACCGCGCCGGCTACACTCCGGAGCAGCGGCGCAAGATCGAAGAGCAGTTGATGTCGGGCGAGCTGCTCGCGGTGGTCTCGACGAACGCTTTGGAGTTGGGCATAGACATCGGCAAGCTGGACGCCGTGCTCACCGTGGGCTACCCGGGCACCGTGGCCAGCCTCTGGCAGCAGTGGGGGCGGGCGGGACGGGGCAAGGGCGAAAGCCTGGGGATTTTCGTCGCCGGTAACGACGCCCTCGAGCAGTTCTTCATGCGCCGGCCGCGGGAACTCCTGGAGCGCGACGTCGAGGCGGCGACCACCGATTTCGCCAATCCCTACATCTTTGGACGGCACCTGGTGGCCGCCGCCTACGAGGCGCCCCTGGTCCCCGACGATGCAGCCTTCTTCGGTCCGGATATGGAGAAGACCGCCGACCGCCTGGCCCGCGACGGGGCCGGCCTCACCCGCTCCGGGAACAGTTGGTTGGTCACCGGTGACGGCTACCCGGCAGGGGACATCAATCTCCGGTCCTCATCGGCCGATCAGTTCGCCATCGTCGATGGGGAGACCGGCGACATCATCGGCACGCAGGAGGCGGAGTCGGCCTTCTCCACGGTTCACCCGCAGGCGGTCTACCTGCACCGGGGCGAGTCCTACCTGGTCACCGACCTCGACCTGGAGGGGCGGGTGGTGTTGGTGCGCCGCTTCTACGACGCCTATTACACCCAACCCAAAAGCGAATCGACCACCGAGATACTGCGCGAGGAAGATCGCCTGCAGCTGGGGCCGATCACACTGCACTTCGGCAACATTGCCGTCAGCCGCCAGGTGATCGCCTTCCAGAAGAAGCGCCTGGGCAGCGACGAGGTGTTGGGCACGGAAGAACTCGACCTGCCCGCCCAGCACTTCGTCACCGAATCCCTCTGGTTCACCGTGCCCCTCGATTTGCTGGAAGAGGCGGAACTACCGCGGCTTCCCGGAGCGCTTCACGCAATCGAACACGGAATGATCTCGTTGCTGCCGCTTCTCGCGATGTGCGACCGCACCGACATCGGCGGGCTCTCGACTCCGCTCCACCCGCAAACCGGGATGCCCACCATCTTCGTTCACGACGGGCATCCCGGGGGGGTGGGGATCGCGCGGCGCGGCTACGCCGGCTTCTTGCGCTGGCTCCGGGATACGATCGCCCTAATCGACAACTGCCCTTGCGAGGCGGGCTGTCCTTCCTGCATCCAGTCGCCCAAGTGCGGCAATTGGAACGACCCCTTGGACAAGGAGCTCTCCGTTGAGTTGCTGCGGCGAGCGCTGGCGGCGGTGACCGCCGCCGATGCGGTCGGAGCGGCCCGGCCCCGGAGGGCGGACGCCGAACCGGATCCCGTCGCAGTCGCGGGCTCGGACGCCGACTCAGTGATAAACACAGAGATGACCGCCTGATGAACCGGCCCAGTCTGCCCGCTTCCCCCGCGCCGGCACCCCGCCATTACGTCTCCGTGATCGGCGCGGGCCGCGCCGACGAGGCTCTCTACGAGACTGCTCGCGAGTTGGGCCGCGGCCTGGCCCAGGCGGGCTACGTCGTGGTCTGCGGAGGACTGGGCGGGGTGATGGAGGCCGCGGCCCGCGGAGCCCACGAGGCCGGGGGCACGGCCATCGGCTTGCTCCCCAGCCACGAGCGCGGTTCGGCCAACGCCTATCTGGACTTCGTGCTGACCACAGGCCTGGGGGAGGCGCGTAACGTGGTCGTGGCCAGCAGCGGCGACGTGGTGGTCGCGATCGGGGGCGAGTACGGCACCCTGTCCGAGATCGGTCTGGCCGCGAAGATCGGCCGGCCGGTGGTGCTGCTCGACAGCTGGCGGCTGGACCATACTGTGCGGGAACCGGGTAAGACCGAGTCGGCGTCCCCGCAGGGCGTCCCCGGGGGGCCGCCCGCCGAACCGGCGCGCGGCCCGAGCTCCATCGCTTACGCCTCTTCGGTCGAGGAAGCGCTCTCGTTGGTCCGCGCCCACCTCTCCTCCTGAGCCGCCGCCGCCCATCTGAGGAAGAGCTCGACCAACCGCCGGGCCCGCTCCCTGATCTGGGGCTCCCGGCGGCGCGCCTCAGTCAACACCGCCTGCGGGTCGATCCCCGCCTCGGCAACCAGAGGCGACTGTTCCACCCAGACCTCGAGTTGTTCGGGCAGAGTCTCCAGGTGGAACTGCAGGCCGTAGGCACGGGTGCGCAAACGGTAGGCCGACACCGGGTAGTTGCGGGTGGCCGCCAACAGCCGTCCCCCCGGGGGCAGGTCGTGGGTGTCTCTGTGCCAGAAGAGCAAGGGCTCCTTGCCCGCGTAGATCTGCATCACGGGATCCCGCCTGCCGTCCGGGGTCAGGCCCACCGGGTAGAAGCCCACCTCCGGCGGCAGAGCCCGTTCGTTCCCAGGGAACACCGTGGCGCCGGCCGCCTCGGCCAGCAGCTGCGAGCCCAGACAGAGCCCCAGGATGGGAAGATCGCGTTGCAACGCGTCCCCAAGCAGGCGCAGGGAATCCCCGAGGTGGGCGTGCTCGACCACTTCGTAGACGCCCATAGGGCCGCCCAGGGCGATAACCGCATCGTAGCCGCCCGAGTGGATCAGCCGGTCCACCAGGTCGGACGTGGGAGTCCCTGTCGCCCCGGGCTCTCCTCGAAAGCCCTCCACCAGAATGAGTTCCGCCTGCTCCTCCAGGGGCGCGGCCAGCGCGCCCAGAGGGACCCGCTGGTGATGCCGCAGCACGACCACCCGCGGCCGCGCCTCGAGGGGCGCTTTTTGCCGCCCCGGTATCGGGGCCGGCATCGGGGCCGGTGTCGGTGTCGGTGTCGACCCGGGCCCGCGCTCGTCGCCTGCAGCCGCCGTCCTCATGAGGCTCGGGCGCGCAGGCGCTCGATCAGCTTGTCCGCGTAGAGCTGAGCCATCTCGTTCCCCACCGTCTGCCGGCGGCTGCGCCCGGTCAAGGTGTTGAGCGCCGTGATCTTCTCGTTTATGTGACGGACGGCGTCGCGCAGTTCGCCCTCCTCTTCGATCCGGGGGAGCAGATCCTCGATCCCGCGAATCTCTCGGCGCAGCGCAAGCTCCGGCGGCAGCACGTTGGCGTTCTTCATGATCCGGTAGATGGTCCTCAGCTCCCGCGGCACCCGCCGATCCTCCGAGAAATCCAGAGGCCGGCCGGAACCCTCCAGTTGGTCAAAGGCACCCTCTTCCATGGCTTCCCGAATACGCTGCTCCGCTATCCGCTGAAAGAAATCCATGATGCCTATTTTGCCCACGACGCGGCATTGTTACCAGCCAACCCCTTCCGGGGGATACCCTTAGCCGATGGACGAGTCCCGCATCCCAGCCGACACGAGAGACAACCCCTTCCCTCAATCGCAACCGGCTTCGACCGCGCTCGGGTTGCCCCTGCCCTACGCCCCGGACACCGCCCACGAGGCCGAGGTGGGGCGCGAGCCTCTGGTCGCCGCCCGGTCGTTGACCAAACGCTACGGCAGTCTGACCGCTGTCAACGAGGCCGACTTCGACGTCTATCCGGCCGAGTTCTTGGGCTTCCTGGGCCCCAACGGCGCGGGCAAGACCACCTTGATGAAGATGATCTACGGTCTGGTCGAGCCCAGCGAAGGCACGCTCCACGTCTTCGGCCGAGAGGTACGGGAGGGCGCGCGCGCCATCAAGGCCAGGCTGGGCGTGGTCGCGCAGGAGGACAACCTGGATCCCGACCTCACCGTCTGGGACAACCTGATGATCTACGCCCGCTACTTCGGCATCGACCGCGCCGCGGTGGCCCCGCGCGCCCGCGAGCTGCTGGATTTGATGGAACTCACCCCCCGCCGGGACAAGGAGGTCAACACGCTTTCCGGCGGCATGCGGCGGCGGTTGGCGATCGTCAGAGCCCTCCTCAACCAGCCGGAGCTGGTCATCCTCGACGAACCCACCACCGGCCTGGACCCCCAGGTGCGCCATTTGATCTGGGATCGACTGCTCTCGCTAAAGGAGCAGGGCATCACCTTCCTGATCACCACCCACTACATGGAGGAGGCCGAGAGCCTCTGCGATCGCCTCCACATCATGGATGAAGGCCGGGTGATCGTGTCCGGCACCCCGCGCGAACTGATCGCCCGGCACGTCGGCGAATACGCCCTCGAATTGCTCGCGGCCCCCGCCATGGAGCAGGAAATCGCCCGGCGGTGGCCCGAACTCGAGCGCCAACGCAGCGGCCAGCGGCTCTACCTGTACGCCGAGGATCGCGAGACGCTGCTGCCTCTGATCGAGGAACTCACCGGCCGGGAAACCCGGCTGCGGCCGGCGTCGGTGGAAGATGTCTTTCTCAAGCTGACCGGCCGGGGGATCCGCGAGTGAACCGGGGCCTGCTCGCGGTCAGTCACCGCTTCACCTCGGTCTGGTACCGGGACACCTACGTCTACGCGAAGCGCTGGAAGACCAACCTGCTCCCGCCGCTGCTCGAGCCCTTCATCTACCTCTTCGGCTTGGGTGTGGGCGTGGGGCACTTCATCGATCAGATCGAGGGGGTCGACTACCTGGCCTACGTGGCTCCGGGCATCGTCGCCACCACCGCCATCCTGCGGGCCACCTTCGAGTGCACCTACGGCTCCTACTTCCGCATGGCCTTTCAGGGCACCTTCGACAGCATCATCTCGACCCCGGTCAATGTCGAAGAGCTCAGTCTGGGCGAGATCATGTGGGGAGCCACCCGCAGCCTGATCAACGTGGTCACCGTGGTGGCGCTGCTCTTCGCGATCGGCGTGGTGCCCATCGCGTGGATCCTGCCCGTGCTGGCGCTGCAGTTCCTGGCCGGGATCAACTTCGGGGCGATGTCACTCTTCGTGACCAGCCGGGTGCGCCAGGCCGAGTACTTCAACTTCTTCCTCAGCGGGCTGATCTTTCCCGCTCAGTTTCTGACCGGTGCGTTCTTCCCCCTCGACCGCCTGCCCGAGCTGGTGCAACCCATAGCCTGGGTGATTCCCCTCACCTCGATCATCGACCTCACCCGGGGCATGATGCTCGATCGGCTGGGCATGCACTCCCTGCTCGAACTGGCCTACGTGCTGGCGACCACGGTCATCTTCCTGGAGATCGCCCTGCGCGGCATGCGCCGGCGGCTGATCGGCTGAACCCGCCGGGTCCGACGAGGCGATAATCGACTGCAGCCGAGCGCGGTTCACCCATATGTGTCAAGTTCGGCATCCCCCCGGCCGAATAAGCTGAACATGAACATGTCCAGTACACCCGGGCGCCGTCCCGCCGACGGCCATGACTCCGACCTGCTCTCGCTTGATCAGAACGAAGAGATCCTCCGGCGTTTCCTCTACGTACACGACCCCAGCATGGACCTCATTCTGCTGGGCATGGTGGCCTTTGGTCTGCTCATCGGAGTCTTGTTTCCCAGCCTGGTCTCGCTATGGGTGGAATCTCTGCCCGGTCAGGGCCTGCGTTTCCGGCTGGCATGCGTACTGGCGGGCCTATTGGTGGGCTGTTTTTCCTACGGGGTGGCCCGGTTCACCCTCTACCGAGCCAACCAACGCCTGGTCGCGCTCGCCAACCTGGACCCGTTGACCGGATTGGCCAACCACCGCCGCTTCGTCGACCTGCTGCAGAGCGGACTGGGGCAGGCGAAGCGAGATGGTCGGGAACTCGGCCTCATTCTTGCCGACCTCGACCAGTTCAAGCAAGTGAACGACAGCGAAGGCCACCTTGTAGGCAACGCAGTGCTGGTGGAAGTGGGCCGCCTACTCGAGTCCCACACAGGCGAGAACGGCGTAGCCTTCCGCATCGGGGGCGAGGAGTTCGCCGTGATCCTGCCGGGAGTTACCCTGGGTGGGGTCTTAAAGTTGGCCGAGCGACTACGAGTT
Source organism: Actinomycetota bacterium (assembly GCA_016278725.1). GTDB lineage: Bacteria > Actinomycetota > Thermoleophilia > RBG-16-64-13 > RBG-16-64-13 > Soudan-30. The sequence continues at coordinate 52,892 of JADQBG010000009.1, read as the reverse complement.
GCCGTGGAAGCGCTCACCCTTCCGGGTCTTCCTCGGGTGACAATCAGCCTCGGGGTCGCCACCTTCCCCGAGAACGCTTCCTCGCCGAACGAACTCGTCAAGCGCGCCGACGACGCCATGTATTGCGCCAAGCGTGGGGGCCGCAACCAAACGGTGCGCTGGATGCCCGAGAGCGCAGCGAAGGTCGAGGAGCGCGCCCCAAGCAGCGCACGACGGCAGGGGGAACCGCGACGAAAGCGGAATCCGCGCCGCCCCGAGCGCTCCCCAGCTACGGCTTAATGGCATAACCCGGGCCCTGCCGATGCGTTAGAACCGGCGGAACCACCACGGGAGCAGCGAGGGGAAAATGCACGCCGAAAAGGACAGTACGAGCCTCGAGCACCTCGGCGAGTTGACCACGCACGTGGACCGGCTCTCGGCCAGGGATCCCCTGCGCTCTCATCCCACTCTGCGCTCGCAGATCCGGCGCTCAGCGGTGGACGCCCTCACTCACGCCGCCTGCGCTATGGAAGCGATGAATCAGCGGGACCGCGAACGGCTCTACCGCAGGTGCGCGAGCGCGCTCGACGAGCTGCACACCTACGCCCGCCTGGCCGCCGGTCAGGGGGCCCTCACGCCCCACGAGTTCCACGGCCTGCGCCTGCGGGTGGCGCGGACGCAGGATGCCGTCCATCTCTGCCTGGAAGCCACAAGACCGGCGGCTCGGCCGGCGGCTCGGCCCGCCGCCGCTCAGGCCCCCGCCCACGCCCAGACCGGGCGCGGCGGGCCCGGCACCACCGAGGGTGAGCTTGCGGCGCTCTCCGGAGTCGCCTAGCGGCGATCCCGCCAGACGCGGAACCGAACCCGAAGCCCGCCCACGCCGCAGACCACCACAAAGCCCGCCCCTGAGCCTGCTGGTACACTTACTCGGCCATGGGAAAGCGACCCCCCCGAGATCCCCAGACCAAGGACGTGCTCCTCGATATCCAGCGGCGCAAGCGCCGCCGACGTCTGCTCGCCTACGGAGGCTGGGGACTCACCGCGGTGGCGTTGCTGGTCCTTTTCGTGGGCGCCGTCTGGGTGACCCTGGGCAACGACAGCGACGTCGCGCTTGGCGAGAATCCGCCGTTCGACCCCAGTCTGACCACCGATCTCACGACCTCGACCACAATGGGCCCCACCACCACTCGACCGCCGCCGCCTCGGCCCGACACCACGGCCGCACCCCGAGTCGCTTCGCCCACCACGACTGCCGCATCCGCCCCGGTCGCCACCGCGACCACCGGACAGCCGGCCTCCCCACCGACCCCGGCGGCCGACGCGCCGGTGATCGTCATCGATCCCGGACACCAGGCCCGCGGCAACAACGAGCTCGAGCCCATCGGTCCCGGCTCCGCGGAGCGCAAGCCCAAGGTGAGCTCCGGCACCCGGGGGACCACCACCGGCACCCCCGAACACGAACTGGTCCTCGCCGTGGCGCTCAAGTTGCGGGCGCTGCTCGAGCAGGCGGGGGCCCAAGTGCTGATGACCCGGGAGACGGCGAACGTCGACATCTCGAACATCGAGCGCACGCAGCTGGCCAATGAAGCGAGCGCCGATCTCTACGTGCGCATCCATGCCGACGGCGCCGGCAGCAGCTCCGCTCGCGGCATTCACGTGCTCTATCCCGCGGCCATTGACGGCTGGACCGATGACATCGCCGCCCCGTCCAAACAAGCCGCACAGATCGTGCAGCCCGGTCTCATCCGGAATACCGGCGCGAAAGACCTGGGCCTCGACGCGCGCACGGACATCAGCGGCTTCAACTGGTCGGACGTGCCCGTGATCCTCCCGGAAATCGGCTTCATGACCAATCCCGACGAGGATCGCCTGCTCGCCACAGACGCCTACCGCGGTAGAATCGCGCGTGGGCTGGCAGAGGGGATTCTCGAGTTCGTAGGCAAGTAAGGAGGGCTACCCGAGTGAGCCGCATCACCGTGATCGGCGTGGGCTACGTGGGCCTGGTCACCGCCGTATGTCTGGCGGAACTGGGCAACGACGTCACCGCCATGGACATCGACACCGCCAAAATCGACGGACTCAAGGCGGGCGAGGTGCCCATTTACGAGCCCGGGCTCACCGAGCTCATCGCCAAAAACCGCGAACGGCTCTCCTTCACCGCCGATCCGGTGGAGGCATACGCCTCGGGTGAGTTCATCTTCGTCTGCGTGGACACTCCCCCCACCTACTCGGGCGACGCGGATCTTTCCCGCATCTGGAGCGTAATCGAGAACCTCCCGCCCGAGGACGGCGAGCGCATCCTGATCGTCAAGTCGACCGTGCCCGTGGGTACCGGCGCGGCCATCAAGGTGACTCTCGCGCAGCGCGGTTACGAGCACATCCGCTACTGCTCCAACCCCGAATTCCTGCGGGAGGGTAGCGCCATCCACGACTTTCTCCACCCCGACCGGGTGATCGTGGGCGCGGACGACGCCCTGACCCGCGACAAGGTCGCCGGCCTCTACGAGCCGCTGAACGCTCCCATCGTCAAGACCACCGTGCCCTCGGCGGAGATGATCAAGTACGCCTCGAATGCCTTTCTCGCCACCAAGATCAGTTTCATCAACGAGATCGCGAACGTCTGCGAGCAGACCGGCGCCGACGTGCGCACGGTGGCCGAGGGCATGGGCCTGGACGAACGCATCGGCCCCCACTTTCTGCAGGCGGGCATCGGTTACGGCGGCAGCTGTTTCCCCAAGGATGTCTCCGCGCTCAAACAACTGGCCGGCAACAGCGGCTACCACTTCCAATTGCTGACTGCGGTCATCGAAGTGAACGAACTGCAGAAACGAAGGGTGATCGGAAAGCTCAAGCGCCTGCTGGGCCCCGAGTTGCGGGGCAAGCACATCGCACTCCTCGGTTTGGCCTTCAAGCCGAACACCGACGACATCCGCGAAGCTTCTTCCATCGTGCTCGCCGGCCGCCTGCTGGCCGAAGGCGCCCACGTGGTGGCCCACGACCCCATCGCCATGGAGCACATTCGGGGAATGCTGCCCACCGTGATCCTGGCAGCGGACCCCTACGAAGCCCTGGAAGAGGCCGATGCCGCCGTGCTAGTCACCGAATGGCCCGAGTACCTGGAGCTCGACTGGGAGCGCGCCCGCGGACTGATGGCGCAGCCCCTGGTGGTGGATGGGCGGAATTCCCTGGACGGCGCCGCCCTCGCGCGTCTGGGCTTCGTCTACGAGGGGGTCGGCACCGCGGCCCCCGAGAGCGGAGGCGCCGCGGGCCCCAAGGGCGGCGAGACCGCGGGCCCCAAGGGCGGCGATCGGACTACTTCCCCTTCAGATAGGGTAGTAATGGGTTAGCCGGCCGCGGGTTGACCGAGTGCGTTATCCGGGTCGGTTTTCGAGCGAAAATACGGCCAAAGGGGCGTACATGAACTGGGATGAAGTCAAAGGCAACTGGAAGCAGTTCAAAGGCAAGGCCAAGGAACGCTGGGGCGACCTGACAGACGACGAAGTCGATCAGATGGAAGGTAAGCGCGACCAAGTGGTCGGCAAGCTGCAAGAGAAGTACGGCTATTCGAAGGAAGAAGCCGAGAAAGAAGCCGACGAGTTCAGCCGCGGCCTGTAACGACATTCCGGCACGGCCCTCTGGTGCCACAGAGCCACCTTTCGAGATGGCTCTTTTTGTGCCCGCACGGGTCAGGACCCCGTCTAGTTTCCCGGCGACGCCTGATCCGCCAACAGACCGTAATCCCGCTTGAGCTGATAGACCCGGCCGACCGCCTCGTCCAGACGACTGGTGGCCAGCCGGCCTCCGCGGACCGCAGTCTCGATCGCCTCCAAGACTTCCAGCTGCACCTCGGGACTGTGCCCGACGATCAGCATATCCGCACCGGCCACGAGTGACTGCACGGCCGCTTGGCCGGCGTCGCCCACGGCGCCCATCTCCAGGTCGTCGGTGATCACCACTCCCCGGAAACCGAGCTCCTCCCGAAGCAGGCCCTGGATCACCGCCGGGGAGCGGGAAGCGGAAACCGTCTCCTCCTCGCCGAGCGCCGGCACCTCGATGTGGGCCACCATCACCGCCGGCGCTCCCGCTGCTATGGCCGCCGAGAAGGGGATCAAGTGGATGTTGCGCAGTTCCTCGAGCGAGGCGCCGGCCCGCGCGATTCCCTCGTGGGTGTCGCCCAGGGCGGCCCCGTGTCCCGGGAAGTGCTTGACCACGGAGACCAAACCGGCCGCCTCTTGGGCGCCGACCATGGCGGCGACATATTCGGATACTTCTCCCGCATCGGCGGAATAGGTGCGCTCGAATAGAAAGGAGGCTGGGTCGGAAACCACATCCGCCACCGGCGCCAGATTGGTGTTGATTCCCAACTCGAGCAGAGCGCGCGCCTGTCGACCCGCCAGATTCCCGGCAGATGAAGGATTCGCCTCCTCTCCGAGTGTCCGCGCGGAAGGAACCGCGGGCACACCCTCCTCGATCCGCCGGATCGGCCCACCCTCCTGGTCGACCGCCACCAGTAAGGCCGCTGCCTCCGTTTCTCGCGCCGCCTGCTGCAGTTGCTCCGTCAGTTGCCGAACCTGCGCAGGAGAGCCCACATTGCGCCCGTACAGAACCACTCCCCCGGGCGGCGATCCGTCCAAGAGCTGGTTGAGAGTCGAGTCGGGAGTGCTAAGCGCGTCCTCGGGAAAACCCAACATCAGCACCTGCGCGGCCTTCTGGCGAAGGCTCAGCTTTGCAACCAACTCGGCAATTGAGGGTGCTTCCCTAACCGTAGTCCCAGCAATTGACCGAGATGTAGTACCCGCCGCCGAGGGACTATCGGACTCGTCCGCCGAGCATCCCCCAAGACTAAGAGAGATGAACAGAAGGATACCCAGTCCCAGCACTAGGCGCATCCATAGCCTTGAGTTGCGAGGATGTATGCAAGCCAATTCGCCAGATGGCACTAGCCTAAAAACAGCGTCTGTGCGGAGAATGCCGATCATTGTCTAAGTTTCTCATCAATTCCCGTAGACAGATACTTTTGTAGAGGGGTATACTGCTTCGCACTAAGCGGTATACATGCAGGTGATAAATCCACCGAGATCACGAAAGAGGCCCCCGATGGCGCGAGAAAGAGGCTACAAGTTGGTGCCTAAGTCGGTTCCTTCCCGACAGCGGAGCAGTTTCTATCAGCAGATAATCGATGACTTTCGGGAGAGCAACGACCCGAGCGTTCTGGTAGAAGGTACCGACAAGAAGCCGGTTACCCTGGTTCAAGGCCTGCGGAAGGCGATCGAAGCCGAGGGGCTAGCCAATGTCGGGGTCGTTCAGCGCGGCAACGAGACCTACCTGGTGCGCGAAGACATGGAGCAAGAATAGCTCAGGATAAGCCTTGCCGGTGTTCAGGATAAGCTTTGCCGATGCCGCCAAAACTGGCACCGAGGTTGATGTCTGACCGTGCTGTTTCGTAAATAGCTCACTCCTTCCCGGACTCTATCGGAAAGCCGCCGCCAGGCGGCTTTCCTTCGTGTCACGCTTCTAGTTGACGGCGGTGCCACTCCCACGCGTCGCCGATGATCTGCCCCAGCCGGCTCCGCTCCGGCTCCCAGCCGAGCACCCGGCGGGCGCGCTCGCTCGATGCCACGAGGACGGCGGGGTCACCGGCGCGTCTCGGCCCCAGTTCGATCCGCACCTCGCGGCCGGTGACCTCGGCGCAGGTGCGCACGACTTCCAGGTTGCTGAAGCCCCGTCCGTTCCCCAGGTTGAACACGCCACTCTCGTTCCCGGCCACCAGCCACTCGAGTCCCAAGCGGTGAGCCAGCCCCAAATCCGCCACGTGGATATAGTCGCGCACGCAGGTGCCGTCTTTGGTGGGATAGTCGCTGCCGTAGACCTGGAACTCCTCGCGCCCCGCCGCCATCGCCTGCAAGATGCGAGGAACGATGTGGGTTTCCGGCTGATGCGCTTCGCCGAGGGAGCCGTCCGGCCAGGCCCCCGCCACGTTGAAGTAGCGGAAGCGCACCGAGCGCAACCCCTGAAGCCTTCCGAACCACTCGAGTAGCTCCTCGAACATCAGCTTGGAGGCCCCGTAAGCGTTGATCGGCCGAGTGGGTGATTCCTCGGTTATGGGCACCGCCTCGGGCTCTCCGTAGACCGCGGCGGTCGAACTGAAGCAGATCGCCCTCACCCCCCGCTCGGCCATTGCCCGGAGCATCACCAGAGGGCGGGACACGTTGTTCTCGAAGTAGCGCCCGGGTTCTGCCTGCGACTCGGCCACCTCGATGTAGCCCGCCAGATGCATGACCGCGTCGCAGCCGCCCACGCTTCCGCCCCCGTCTCCCCCCAGCTCCGGAAAAGCCGCAAAAGCCTCGTCCAGCGCCCGCCCGTCGCCCACGTCGCCCACCACCAGCCGGGCACGCCGGTCGACCGCCTTCCGGTGGCCTTTTTCCAAGGTATCCAGGACCACCACCTGATGGCCCGCGTCCAAGAGCATCCGCGTGGTGACCGCCCCGATGTAGCCGGCGCCGCCGGTGACCAAGAATTTCATCTTTCGCAGATCACGTTCCTTTCTGCGCTGCAAACCCGTCGGTCCTGAGCATCTCGGTCCTAAGGATATGAAAAAGGGCTGTTGTTGCGCTAGGCTGCGCGGGCAAACCACGCGAGGAGCGCGTTCTCATGGATCTGATCGACATCTCCACACCTTTATCGGCGGCCACTCCCGTGTGGCCGGGATCCACCCCGGTGCGTCTCGAAAGGCGGGTGAATTTCGACGCGTCCAGCGTGCGGGTGACCCAGTTGACCATGGACGTCCATGCCGGTTCCCACGTGGACGCCCCGGCTCACTTCCTCGCGGACGGCGCCGAGCTTTCGCAGATCCCCCTCTCCCTCCTGGTCGGGCCCTGCCGGGTGCTGGACGTGAGCGCCGCCGTCGACAGCGCCTCTGGCCTGATCGATTCGGCCGGCCTGGAAGCCGCCGGTTTCGCCGCGGGAGTCACGCGGCAGGGCATCACCCGGGTCTTGCTCCGCACCCGGCGGGAGGGTTTCTGGGATCAGAGCCTCGAATTCGACGAGAAATTTGCCGCGTTATCGCTCGAAGCCGCGCGCCACCTGATAGACGCCGGCGTGCGCCTGGTGGGAATCGACGCTCCTTCGCTCGAGACCTTCAGCGGCGACGGAGCGGTGCACCGCGAGCTGCTCGGGGCCGGGGTGGTGCTGCTCGAGACGCTCCGGCTGAGCCATGTGGCCCCCGGCCCCTACGAGCTTATCTGCCTGCCCCTGGCCCTCCAGGGGACCGAAGCCGCCCCGGTCCGCGCCGTGCTCCGCCGGCGGTAGGCAAGCAGCCAGGCGGCGATGATGCCGAGTTCGGCCACGGCGTCCAGCAGGTAGATCGGACTGATGCGGCGCTTGGCCACATAGATCGCGTCGACCGCGGTGAGCGTAGCAGCGCTACCCGCACCCAGCAGCGCGTCGCCCTCGTCCGCCCGGTGCCGCCCGCCGGCCAGGCCCAAGACAGCGCCCACCACGGCAAGCAGGCTGCCCACCGTCTTTACCAACCACACGTCCTGCTTGGGTCCGGTGACCTTCATGAAGGTGCGTATGGAAAGGAGTGGCCAGATGCCCATGACCAGGTAGAAGGCTCCCTGGCCCAGCGCCACCAAGGAGCATCATCCCGGTTCCTGCTGCGGGGGGCCGTTGATCACGGCTGGGCACTGCCATCGCCCTCGTCCTCATCGGCCGAGGCCCCGCCCATCCCCCGCACCATGTCGAGCAATTGGTCGCCCCTTTGGGCTTCGGCCTGGCTGCGCTCCACCGCCAAAGCCGTCTCCAGCACGTCTCGTTGACTGAGAATGCCGACCAAACGGCCGTCCGCCTCTATCACGGGGATATGTCGCACGTGCCGCCGTGCCATGTGTTCCATCGCCGCCTTGAGCGGATCCTGCGGGTGGGCGGTCAACACCTCGGTCGACATCAAGTCGCGGACCCTCAGCTTGCCCACTTCTCCGCCCTTCCGGCCTACCGCCCGCGCGATATCGCGCTCGGATATCACCCCCACCAACCGACGAGACTCCCCCAGGACCGGCAGCAGTCCGATGTCGTTCTCTTCCATCAAGGTCGCCGCCGCTCCGACCCGAGCCTCGGGCCATGTGGTGATCAAACGGTCGCTCTTGCCTTCGAGCAGGTCCCACACCCGCATCTCGCACCCCCCTGAGTCTTCGCCCGCCGCGAGCCTGGCGCCGTGATCGGACTCACCAACCCAGCGTTCCGCTGTTTCCGTATCCTAGTTTATCGCCACGATGAAGAGAAACTCTATCAACAGTACAGGGCCACAGAGGATCCTAGATGGCTTCCGTAGCGACAATTGGGGAGGCCCTTGTGCCGGTAAGGTCGCCCGCCAGATCTCAGCGACCAGACCCTCGGGGCTTGCCCAAGCCGACCTCCCGCAAGGGCCTCACTACCATTCATTCAGAAGCGATCCCCAATTAGCCTGAGTGGGAAGCGGGGGCACCCGCCCACCGGTCGCCTATCTGGGTAGCCCGAAGCTGGCTCTCGTAACCAAGCGCGACCCTCGGCGTTTATCCCGCCAGGACACTTAACGCGATGTTGGGCGTAGCAGAAAGGACTAGAGCATGCTTCGAGGACGGCACAATCGGTCTTTCCTCTCGGGTCCCGAACGTTTCCGGAGCGTGCTCTGGCTTATGTTCTCTGCATTGCTGGTGTCTGGACTCGCCGTGGCCGCCCCCCCCGCACAATCAGACCAACACGTCATAGACGTCCGTGACTTTGGCGCAATTGGAGATGGCATCTCCGACGACCGACCCGCCATACAGGCAGCGATAAACGCTGCCCCTGTCGGCGGTTCCGTCTACATCCCCCAGGGCATTTACAACCTCAGCAAAACCTCGAGCGCATGGAGCCTTCTCATACAAAAGCCTCTACGCTTATATGGAGATGGGGACGATTCTGTACTCAAAGCTAAGCCAGAGCAGGGCGATTGGAATCGGCTGATTACTGTTCGCAATACTTCGCAAGTTACAATAGAACTGCTAACTCTGGACGGGAACGGTAAGAATCAATCGGGCTACCGGGATGACTCGACAACTAGAGTTGAGCAATCACATGTGCTATTCCTGAGCGCGGTCAAGAACGCTCTAATAAGGAATCTAACGCTGCTGGCAGGGACAGGGGACGGCGTATACTTTCACGGCGGTTCCTCAGGATTGGTCGAATATAACAAAGCCTTTGGCAATAACTCTCCAAATCCGCGCGTAGCCTTCAATTTCCAGGGAGCCCAGGACGCTGTCTTTAGCCACAACTATGCCCAAGACTTCGGGGTAGGTTTTAAAGCCGAGTGCGACTCAACGGTAAATACCGAACGCGTTCAGGTAGTGAATAATATCTCCCGTAACACGAGCATGGGCATTGCGACCAACGGAATTCATGACCGGCAGATATATGCTAAAGATATCTATATAGCCAATAATGACTTAGAGTTCACGGACTCAAGAGGTCTTTGGCTCAAGGACACTGTAAATATCACTATCGAGAAGAACATTTTTCGGCAGAGAGCAGAGGCCGGAACGGCATTCTATCTTCGTGGCCATGTTGAGAATGCTACCATTCGAGACAATACTTTCCTAGGCGCGGATAATGGCATGCTAATTTACCTGTACCCCTACCCAGGCGGCTTGATAAGTCGGCAAATTCTTGTCGAGGAGAACGAGTTTCCGGAGGCCGCCATCGGGGTCTATCTCGTCCATCCGGGGAGCGTCGACGGTCTGCAGTTCTCACGCAACAATCTCGCCCCCAGGGCGCTCCTCGTAAGAAATCCCGACTACGGATCCAACCTTACTATCGACGGTAATACGTATGATGGCCCGAGGCCGACGACAACCACCACGAATTCTGGCACTACTACCCCCGCTCCTTCCAGTGCCAGTTCAACGAGCACGAGCACGAGCATGACCTTGGAGACGAGAACGGAAACAACTCTCGGCGTGACACCCAGCAGCACTAGCACTGCCGTCGGCCGCCCGGCGACAACTGAGCCAACCACGCCCGAAAGGAGAGAGGTACTTGACGTAAAGCGGTTCGGCGCGCTGGGGGACGGACTGCACGACGACACCGCAGCGCTCCAAGCGGCAATAGATGAGGGGGCCGCCCATGGTCTTTACGTATTCCTCCCCCAGGGCGAGTACCTCGTGTCCCAAGCGAGTCCGAACCCTTGGGCTCTTCAATTGAGATCCGGCACGCGGCTCCAAGGAGAGGGAGCCAAAACGGTAATAAGACTCGCCCCCGGTCAGGACTACTGGACCCGGATACTATCCGGCTCGGGTCTTAATGGCGTCGAGGTGGACAACCTAGTTATCGACGGAGCAAAAACAGATCAGGAGAGTTCGGGGCAACAACACTCACTCTTTCTTGCAACTAGTTCCAACATCGAACTCAGCAAACTTGCCATCAGGGACAGTGGGGGCAGCGGGATAGAGCTCTACGGCTCGAAATCAATTAAAATCACGGGAGTCGACGTACGACGAGCGCAGACTGGTATCGCAATCGTTCAGCCCAGTGGGTTAGCTGCAGCCGACGTGACCATTGAAGACTCGAACCTCCGGCAGAACACAGACGGCATCACTCTGGCGGGCGGCGAGAGAATCGTAATCCACAACAACTCAGTGGGCGATAACAAACGCGGCGTCCTCATCAATGCCGATCCGGTGAGCCTGGTACGTTCTCTGTCTATAACGAGCAACCACTTTATGAAGGAGGTAAGCCAGTCGACTGGTATCGAGGTCATCGGCGGCTACGTCGACGATACCCTGATTACGAAGAATGTGTTTGACGGAGCAGGAATGACGCCGCTTCTCTTTGGAAACACTCCCCCCCGGGGAATCGCGTTTCGGGAAAATGCGCTGATCTCGGCTACACAGACCAGGTAGAGGCTCGAAGAGTGGTCTCTTACGTACGATGGTGGTAGTAGTAGCCGTAGTGTTCTCTTGAAGGGGCAGGGGCATCAGTTAAGACGACACCCATGATGGGGGCATCAGCGAGGCTAATGACCCGTCGTAGGCGCGCCGCATCGCTGGTGGTCAGCTTGTTGATTCTAGTTGTCAGAACGACAGAGTCCACCTGTGGCAGCAAGCTGAGGGAGTCCCCCACCAAAAGAATCGGAGGTGAGTCGACGATGATGAAGTCAGCCGCATTACGCACTTGTCTAAGCAACTGCCGCATCGCCTCGCTTCCCAGGAGTTCTGTGGGGTTGCTGACTGGAGGGCCAGCAGTGATCGCGGCAAGGTTGTGACGATAGGCCTCGGAGTCCAAGGGCGGGAGGGCAAGTTCCGGGGCCACAAGAGAGGGCACATCGACGGGTTGCATAGCATCCGCGCAACTGGCGGATCCAACGAGAATAGAAGAGAGACCAACTTCGTTGGCCAAACCGACATACTCGTGGAGACGAGGCCTGCGGAGATCGGCATCCACGAGGAGAGTCCGCTCCCCCGAAAGTGCCAGACTGAGTGCCAGGTTCACAGCCGTGCTGCTCTTTCCCTCTTCGGGGAACGCACTAGTTATCAGAAGGAGCGGCGAGAGGTGACCAAATCCTCGGATTTGTAGGTTTGCCCGAAGGACGCGAGAGGCCTCAAGCAGGTACTGCTTGCCCTCCTCAAAACCAACCCCCCGTCTGCCGTTGCGTTGCCCCCCCCCAATTCCCGAGGGAGGGAACCGAGGCCAGCACGGGAAGACCCAGCTCTTCCTCGACCAACTCCAGAGTATTGAGTCGGCGATTCGTGTACTCCAGCGCGAATGCCCCTCCAAGCCCGAGCACGATACCAAGAGCAATCCCTACAGCCCCGTTGCGCACCGGACGTGGCGATGATGGTTGGTCAGAAGGGACAGCGGGTTCTGCAAGTTCGTAGTCGGCCAGAGGAAGGACCTCCAGGACCAGCAGCTCCTCCAGACGGGCCTCGAGCGCTCCCCCCCGCTCCCCGGCACGCTGCTCTTCCGTTAGGCTCTCCAGTCGCCCAGTTAGCACCTCCCGCGCCTGAACAACTTCTCGCCGCTTCTCTTCTTCCCTGATCTCAACGAAGGATTCGGCAAAGGCGTTGGCGATTCTGGCTGCCTCGCCTGAATTGGCAGCGTTCGCGTGGACGACGAGCAGCTGAAGCTCTTCGTCTGACTCGACCTCGATCATGGACAGCAGTTCTTCGGAACTCCATGCGCTGCCTAAGCTGTCAGCGACACGTTCAGCAAGCGCGCGGGTCTCCACAACCCATGCATCAGCTGCGATTGAGTGGTCTCTGGTGTCTGGAGCGTCCACCAGCCCAATCCCAAGATCGTCTGTCCGGTAAATGAGGTCGGCGCTCGCGCTATAACTCTCGGGGAGCAGAAGGGACACGCCATATGCAAGGGCGCCTGTAAGCGTAACAACCAAAATGATGAGCCAGAGCCACCGCTTTATTACTCCGAGCAATTCAGACAAACCGAGCACCTCGTCGGCTCCCGGCGATTCATCATGTTGGCGGAAGGACAAGCTCTCTTCACCCCCTTGGCGTGACGTTGCAGGCGTGCCGCGCGGCCCTAAGTTACACTAAACTAGTTGTATCAGGCGCATTTCGATACCCCGTGTCCTGATCCTGCAATCTCGAAGCGAGATATTGCCGCAGTAGTCTAATATTTCTGAGCAACATACCCTTTTCGTACGCAGGAGTAGCTAAACTCCGCCCTGGGGAGACCAGTGGGCAGCGGAACCAGTCAGTGAAGCGAGGTGTCTGTTGAAGGTCGCGATCCTTGCAGGAGGCATGGGTAGCCGCCTTGCCGAAGAAACCGAGATCCGGCCCAAGCCAATGGTCGAGATTGGGGGATACCCCATCCTCTGGCACATCATGAAGCACTACAGCCATCACGGGTTTAACGAGTTCGTCGTCGCCATCGGCTACAAAGGCGAATATATCAAGCGCTTCTTTGTCGACTACTGCGCATACCGGGGTGACCTCCACATAGATTTGAGCAACGGATGCGTGGAGGCCGGGAACCACGGTCGCGAGAACTGGACTATCCGACTCATCGAAACGGGCACAGCCACGATGACGGGCGGCCGAGTGAAACGACTAGCGCCCCATCTCGGAAACGAAACGTTCATGCTGACCTGGGGGGATGGGGTCTCCGATATAGACCTCGGCCGGTTGCTCGCCTTCCATCGTGCACACGGCAAACTCGCGACGGTAACCGCCGTCCGCCCACCCGCCCGCTTCGGAAAGCTCGAGATGAGTGGCGACAAGGTAGTTAGCTTCACAGAGAAGCCTCAGCTCGACGAGGGATGGATCAATGGGGCGTTCTTCGTACTCGAACCAGAAGTGCTGGAATACGTGGACGGAGACCAGACTCAGTGGGAGAAGGAGCCCATGGAGCGCCTAGCGGCGGATGGTCAATTGATGGCATACCGGCACGAGTCATTCTGGCAGTGTATGGATACGTTGCGGGAGAAGTACATACTCCAGCAGATGTGGGAAAACGGTGCGCCCTGGAAGACATGGGAGTAAGCGAATGAAGGTTCTGGTGACCGGTCACGACGGCTACATCGGCCAAATTCTCGTCCCCTTATTCAAAGAACGCGGCCATGAAGTTGTGGGGCTGGACAGCTTCTTGTTCGCTACCTGCGGCTTCGGCCCGGAGGGACCGGATCTCCCTGCGCTGAGCAAGGACGTGCGCGATGTTGTTGCCGGCGACCTGGTCGGCTTTGACGCCATCATTCACCTCGCCGGTATCTCGAACGATCCCGTGGGGGATCTGAACCCCGCTTCGACCTATTCCGTAAACCACCTCGGTTCGGTCCAACTGGCCCGCGAAGCTAAGAAGGCCGGGGTTACGCGCTTTCTCTTCTCATCCTCCTGCAGTCTCTACGGAGCCGCCGGCGAGAACCTCGTTAGCGAGGATGCTGGGTTCAATCCGGTAACGCCTTACGGCGTATCGAAGATGTTGGCGGAAAGGGACATCTCTCCACTCGCCGACGACGACTTCAGCCCCACTTTCTTACGCAACGCTACCGCCTATGGAGTCTCTCCGCGCCTGCGTGCCGATCTGGTGGTCAATAACCTGACCGGTCATGCCTACACGGAAGGCGATGTTCTTATCAAGAGTGACGGGACTCCATGGCGTCCGTTGGTTCATATCGAGGATATCGCTCGTGCGTTCCTTGTGATGGCAGAGGCTCCGCGAGAGAAGATTCATAACCAGGCTTTTAATGTAGGAAGACAAGGCGAGAATTATCAGATTAGAGACGTCGCCGACATCGTGGCCGGCGTAGTTCCAGGCAGCCGGGTGAAGTACGCAGAGGGCGCGGGCCCCGACCTGCGCTGCTATCGTGTCAACTTCAGCAAGTTAACCGATAGCTTCCCGCAACTCCAATTGACCTGGAATGTCGAACGAGGTGTGCAGGAACTGCACAAGGCCTACGTCGACGTAGGCCTGACCTATGAAGACTTCACTGGGAAGCTGTTGAGGATCAAGCACGTCAAGCAGCTGCAGGTGGAGAACCGGCTGAACGAATCGTTGCGCTGGGTGGTCCCAACCGAGCTGGCGGCAGGGCCGGAGGCGTAAATGGAACTAACCTACCGACTTGGGAAGTTCGAGGAGGTCGAGCGGTGTCGCGGCTGCGGATTCTCTACCTTGGAAGAAGTTCTGGACTTGGGCATTCTACCGCTCGCCGACGGCCTACTCGATGAATATGATCTCAAGTCAGTAGAGACGCGATATCCCCTTACGCTCCTCTTCTGCCCGGCGTGCTCGCTGGTGCAAATCCGGGAACGAGTTCCGCCCGAGATACTGTTCGGCGAAACCTACCCATACTTCTCATCGTTTTCCCCGGCCCTTCTCGAGCATTCGCGGGAGAACGCAGAGTCACTCATCAAGCATCGCCGGCTAGGAGCCGACAGCCTCGTCCTTGAGATTGCCAGCAACGACGGTTATCTCCTGCAGTTCTTCCAAAGTGCGGGAGTGCCGGTGCTTGGTATCGATCCCGCTCCCGGGCCCGTGGCAGCCGCAATCGATAAGGGCGTCCCCACCTGGCTCACTTTCTTCGATTGCAACGTTGCCAAACGAATCGTGGCCGAAAGGGGCAAGGCCGATGTGGTTATCGCCAACAACGTGCTGGCCCACGTGTCCGATCAAGGCGAATTCCTCAAATTGATCCGCAGCGTTCTGAAAGAGGAGGGCACCGCAGTTATAGAAGTGCCATACGTGCGCGAACTGCTCGAAAAGCGCGAGTTCGACACGATTTATCACGAACACCAGTGCTACTTCTCTGTCACCTCGGCCGACCAGCTGTTACGAGCTCAGGGTCTTCATCTCAACCGCGTAGAACGACTTCCAATCCACGGGGGGTCCCTGCGGATGTTTGCGGGACCGCAATCCGCGCGCGATGATTCCGTGCAGCGTCTGCTCGCCGAAGAGGCAGACATGGGATTGATCAACTCCGGTTTTTACGCGGGGTTTGCGGAGCGGGTGAATAGCTTGAGGGGTGAACTCACTGGGCTCCTTCACCGTCTTGATGATGAGGGACGGTCGATCGCGGCCTACGGGGCCGCCGCAAAAGGGGCGACGCTGCTCGGCTACACAGGGCTCGACGCCGACATCATTCGGTTCGTAGTCGATCGCAACTTCCACAAACACGGCCGATTCATGCCGGGCGGTCGCATTCCGGTCTGCGGACCGGAAAAACTCCTCGATGAACAACCAGACTACGTACTGCTGCTGACCTGGAACTTCAGGGACGAAATTCTCGAGCAGCAGAAGGAGTACCGGCGGCGCGGAGGGAAGTTCATCATCCCGGTGCCGGACATCGAAATTGTCTGAGCTCAGGGCGACGGCGGCCGGGATGCGTGCGCGAGACAAGTGTTTCAGCTGCGGTGAACAGGAACTGGTCGCCTTCTATGAACTGAACAGTGTTCCGGTTCATAGTTGCATCCTTGTACCCGGACAAAAGGAGGCCTCAGCGTTCCCTCATGGGGCCTTACGACTCGACTTCTGTCCTGCGTGCGGCTTCATCCAAAATTCCCTATTCCGTCCCGAGTTGCTCGACTATTCGCAGGAGTACGAGGAGACCCAGGGGTTTTCCCCGACCTTCAACGCTTTCTCCCATCGTCTCGCCCAGGATCTCGTCGAGCGCTACGACCTGCGCGGCAAACAGATCTTCGAGATCGGCTGCGGTAAGGCCGAGTTTCTAGCACTGGTCTGCGAACTAGGGGGCAATGCGGGAATCGGCATTGACCCCAGCGCAGTACCGGCCAGGGTTCCTGCAGATGCAGGAGCAGGAGTGGAGGTCATCCGCGCTCACTACGATCACCGCTACACCCACCTGAGCGGGGATCTCGTCGCCTGCCGCCACACCTTGGAACACATCCAGCCTGTGGCACGATTCGTCGAGCTTTCGTTGATCTCGGCTGCCCGCACGCCTGGAGCGGTCATCTTCTATGAGGTGCCTGACACTCTCCGCATTTTGAGCAACGCAGTGTTCTGGGACATCTACCACGAACACTGCTCCTACTTCACCCCGGGCTCACTTGCGCGCCTCTTCAGGCGGGCAAAAACAAGTCTATTTGAACTCCGGCTCGAGTTTGAAGGGCAGTATGTAATCGTTGTCGCCAGCCTGGACGAGAAGACGGACCAGCAGTTTTCCCTAGAGGACGATCTCGCGCAGACGGCGGCGCTGGTCGATACGTTCCCCGATCGAGTCGAGGAGGCCATCGAAAGCTGGCGGGCTCGATTCCATGGCAGCTTCCGGAAGAAGCGCAAAGTCGGTCTCTGGGGCGGCGGCTCAAAGGCCGTAGCATTTGTGTCAACGCTCGGCTTAGGGGAGGAGCTCGCTTACGTGGTCGACATAAACCCTTTTAAGCAGGGTCTCTTTCTCCCGGGAAGTGCACATCCCGTGGTCCCGCCCGCGCACCTGGCGGCAGACCCGCCCGACCTCGTTATTGCGATGAACCCGGTCTACGTGGATGAGATAGCCGCAGAGATCGATGCGCAGGGAGTGGAGTGTGAACTTGTCACCCTCTAGTTCTCGCAATGCCCCTCCTTGCCCAGTCTGTAGCCAGGGTGACACTCGGGTATTCTTTGAGAACGGTCCCGTCCCTCTTATGGCAAACCGCCTCTTCGACTCCCCTGGAGAGGCTCTCGAAGCGCAGAGTGCGAGACTCAATCTAGTCTTCTGCCCGCACTGCGGGATGATTTGGAATGCCGCCTTCGAGTCCTCACCGCTCGACTATCACCAAGGTTATGAGAACTCCCTTCATTTCTCGGAACGTTTTCGCGAGTACGCCGAAGCCCTCGCTGAGAGCCTAATACGGCGGTACGGCCTCAAGGGGAAGAAGGTCCTCGAGATAGGAGCGGGCAAGGGCGAATTCCTGTCTCTCATGCTGCAGCGCGGAGTACACCAGGGTATCGGTATCGACCCTGCCGGCCCCTCTGGGCCAAAGCCGGAAAGCGGCGAGAGGCTCGCCTTCGTTCGGGAATACTACTCTCAGCATCATGGTTCGCTCGCACCGGATTTCGTGTACTCACGCCAGCTCCTGGAGCACGTCGACAATCCGCGTGCATTCGTCCTAACGCTTCGTCAGGCCCTAAGGGGAGCGGAGAGCGGTAGCGAACCCGGTGTCTTCGTCGAGGTGCCTAGTGGGCCGTCCATCCTGGAGCGCGGCAATGTCTGGGACCTGATCTACGAACACTTCGCGCTGTATACCGAACCCTCCCTGGTCCGACTTTTCCAGCAGGCAGGGTTCGTGGTAGATGAAACCGCATCTGCTTACGGCGGTCAGTACCTACATCTCCACGCCGGTCTGCCGACCGAACTGTCTGCTCGGCCTATCCCAACCGTGGGCGGAGCAGGGGACAGCAGAGAGATCGAGGGTTTGCAACGCCTCGCCCAGAGCTTCTCCGCCAGGGCAGAACAGCAGTTGACGTGGTGGAAAGAGAAGCTACGAGAGTGGCGCGAGGCGGACAGGCAAGTGGTGGTCTGGGGGGCCGGCTCGAAGGGAAACACCTTCGCCTGCCTGACCGGGGCAGCCGGGGCCATCGCTTACCTCGTGGACTTAAATCCCGAGAAGCACGAGCGCTATCTTCCTCTCTCCGCCTTACCTGTTAGAAGCCCCGACACGGTGCAGCGCGAGAGACCGGACGTCGTAATCGTGGCCAACCCTATATACCGGGGGGAGGTCGCAGCAGAGCTCGAATCCCGTGGCGTGTCCGCCGACCTGTTGACCCTTTGACCTCGAGGGGCAACGCTTGCGCCGCCTTGCCCTGCATTACCGACCGCGTCGGATCAAGGATCACCCTGAGGAGACCGACTTCCATGCAGTTCGAGTAACCTTTTCCGGCCTGGGAGAACCCTGCGACCGGTCCAAACCCGAACTGCGGCCCCTGGCCATTCCGCCCCCTGCTCACCCGCCATTTCCCTGTAAACTCTGCGGGGATTGAAATGAAAGCCACAAGTAAAGTTGAGCGCCTCCGAAGAGGAGACCGGGACGAGGGAGATATCGAGATCTTCCGCAACCGCGCCGGTTTGTCTCTGCGCGCGAATCTCACCTGGACCTTCATAGGCGGGGTCGTCTACCAGGCCTCCCAGTGGGGTTGGCTCGTCGTCCTGGCGCGAACCGCGAGTCAACAGCGAGTTGGCGAATTCATTCTTGCCCTTTCTCTCACCGCTCCGATAATCATCCTCAGCCAACTTCAACTCCGCTCCATACAGGCGATCGATGCGACGCGAGAACGTCCCTTTGGGTTGTACCTCTCGCTTCGAATCGTTAGCACGCTGGTGGCTCTTCTCATAATCGTCGGCATAGCCATTCTTACCTCCAGCGGAACCGAGACGATCGTGATCATTCTGGTCGGGATAGCCAAGGGCTTCGAGAGCCTCAGCGATGCCTATCACGGGCTGATGCAACAGAACGAGCGTCTCGACCTAATGGCCAAGGCCAAGATGATCAAGGGGCCCGTATCATTGGTTGCGCTGGCCCTGCTCGTTTACTTAACAGGAAGCATCGTATGGGGACTGCTCGGCCTAATCGCCGTCTGGGCTGCCCTGCTCTTCCTATACGACATTCCCAATACTATCCGTATCACCCGTACGGATCCCATGGCGACCGAAGACTGGTTGAAGGCCCGCTGGGACAGGAGCGCTATAATCCGCCTCGCCTGGACAGCGCTCCCTCTCGGCGTCGTGATGATGCTCGCTTCTCTGCACGCTAACGTCCCTCGCTACGCGGTCGATTACTTCTTGGGACCGGAAATGTTGGCCATATTCGGAGCGATGGTCTATTTCATTGCGGTTGGAAAGATGGTTGTCAATTCTCTCACCTACTCGAGCAGCCCTCGTCTCGGGCAGTACTACGCCGCAGGAATGGCCCGGGCTTTTACACGACTCGTAATCAAGCTCGCCGTCACCGGAGCGGGCCTGGGTGTTGCCGGCATGTTGCTGGTTGCCGTGCTTGGGAAAGAACTCCTCACCATCTTCTACGGGCCAGAATATGCCTCGGCGGCCCACGTCTTCGTCTGGCTGATGGGGGCCGAAGGACTCGGCTTCGTCGCGATGTTCCTCGGCTCGGCTCTAACTGCTGCCCGCTACTTCCGGATCCAGCTCCCACTCCAGATTGTTACTGTGGGCACCACAGCGGTCGCCAGCCTTGTCCTGGTGCCTCCTCTTGGGCTAGTGGGAGCAGCACTCGCGGTGTTAGCCGGAGTCAGCGTTAGAGTCCTGCTTTTGATACCGATTTTAGTCCACATCACTAGGAGGCTGCACGAAAGTGGGCCCTCACGGCAGTGGGGGAAAGGCGGCGCGATTGCGGCGCAGCCCGAAAGATACTCCAAGGATATGAGCGGCGTGGTGTCCGGACCTTCACCCCGCCCCGACTCGGCCGCACCGGCATTGCCCTCGGTGTCCGTCTTCATGACCGTCCACAATGGCGAGCGCTTTGTGAGGGAAACGATCCAGAGCATTCTAGGCCAAACGAGAACCGACTTTGAGTTCGTAATTGTCGATGATGGTTCGACGGATCGAACTAGCGAAATAGTCGCATCCTTTGAGGATGGCCGCCTACGCCTACTACAGCCCGGCCGGCTGGGGCGAGGTGCAGCGTTGGTTCTGGCCGCGAACGAATGTCGCGGGCGCTGGTTGGCCAACATCGATGCGGATGATCCTGCGCACCCTAGACGTTTGGAGTTGCAACTCGCCGCCGCACAGCGCTACCCTGAATATGGAGTGGTGGCGACGAAGGCTCGACTGTTCGAGGGAGACGGGGTCCTGCAATGGCCAATGATCGTTCTGGCCGATAACACAGAAGATTCCTCGCCGGATGAGGCTGACTTGGAGGTCAGAGACGTTACCGACAGCCTACTGTGGCACAACCCGATCTCGCACTCGACCGCTCTAATCCTTAGGAGGGCCTACATTGAGGTTGGCGGGTATGACCGATCGAAAACCGCTCAGTTGGACTACCATCTCTGGATCAGCTTTGCCCGATGCGGATGGAGGATAGGCCGGCTGGAACTCCCCCTACAAGCGCACCGTCTGCATCCCAACCAGAGCTTCGAAGCCTCTAAGCGGCTCGTTTACGTCAAGCATTCTTTCCGCACTCAACTGCGGGCCGGCCGAGAAGTCTACGGTCTCCCGGCGTTACTGGTAGCGCCGCTGGCAGGCGCACGTCTCGGCTACGGGCTCCTTCCCCGAGGACTTCGGCTGTGGCTCCGAGGCGCTGGACGGGAAAAGGGGGGCTAGTGGCCCGGGCCAGAAGCCTCGCGACCGGTAGTCAACCTGCTCGCGCCTTCTCCGCCGAGCTGGCACCCCGTCTCCGCGCGCCCGGATGGGCCCAGATCTCCCCACTTTGGCTTGCGGCCGCCTTGGCCCTGACCATCTCCACCTCGCTGCGGGCATCCTCAGTTCCGGTGGGGCCGGGGGAACTGATGCTGGTCTTCTGGATGGCCGCAACGCTTCTCTCGAGGCGGGAATTGCCTGAGCAGCCGGAGGAGCGAAGAGTAGCCCGCTGGATAACCCTATTCTGGTACTTTCTGATCTTCCTGATGCTCGCCGGCTCCGCGTATTCCTATATACGTGGCCTTGATCAGAGCGCTTCTTTCCATACGTTCACCGCTATGCTTCTTTCTGCGGCTTTTAGCATTTCCCTCGCCTGGTCGCATCCGACGCCGGCCTTTCTGATGAAGACGTGGAAGTGGCTTCTCTGGCTGGCTGTCCTCTTCCCGCTCGTTTACCTAATCACCTCAGGCCCGGATCTTGGCGAATTCTTCTCCTCAACCTCGCGGTTTCAGGGGATCTCGAACAACCCTAATCAGCTCGGCCTGCTCTTGGCCCCGGTCCCCTTCCTGATTGTCTTTTTCCTAAGGAGCGCAGTACCCCTCCGTACGAAGGCATTCTCGCTGCTGCTTATCGTTCCGGCAGGCTTGTTGGGCTACTCAACCAAGAGCGACGCCCTTATAATTGGCTGGGGTGTGGGACTGGTTTTCTTGGCCGTCCTCGCCGGGACTCCTCGCATACGCATCCCTCTCATCGGCCGACTGCTCTACAAGCTCGTCCTACTCCTAGCGCTTGTCCTCATCTTGGCGCTCGTATTACGCCCGTGGCTCGACCAGGTCTACGCGCAGCAGGACCAGGGGGATGTCCGGGTTACGCTCATGGAGAACGGACTTCGTGCAGTGCTACTCTCGCCGCTTATCGGATTGGGTGCCGGGTCGCATTCCGGAGTCCATGGCCCACTGGAAGGAATGGAGTCCCACAACTCCCTTATCGACCTGGCGATGGCAGGAGGTCTCCTGGCCGCGGTCCTCGCAATTGTTTTGTCAACGCAAATCCTGCTGACCCTATTCTCGGAGCGACGCTGGGTTCTTACAGCCCTGGTGGTTTCCTTGCTTGCGTTTTCCGCCTTCCACAACACCCTTCGACAGCCACTGTTTTGGTTCTTCGTCTTTTCCGCCTGGATGATGGCTGCATTTAGCGAAGAAGGGCAATTGACGGAGCAACCGCAGGGAATGGAATCATCTAAGGCAGGATCAGCGGCGTTTGGGCAAATAGAATTCTGGCGGGAGCCGGGTTCCGAGACCAGATACTAGGGCATGGAGGACGTCTTGCCTCTACTGGTGATGGACGGTAGACAATCACGGCACAAGCATCCTAGGGTGAGCGTAGGGCTGCCCGTTCGCAATGGCGGCCAGCTCATCGGTTGTGCAATCGAGTCTTTCCTCACCCAGTCGTTCTATGACTTTGAGCTGATCATCTCCGACAACGCGTCGACGGACCAGACAGAGAGCATCTGCCGCCAGTTCGCAGCGCAGGATGAACGGGTCCGATACTTCCGATGGAACACCAATCGCGGTGCCAGCGCCAACTTCAATAGGGTCTTCGATTTAGCTCGTGGGGAGTACTTCAAGTGGGCGGCTCACGACGACTGGTGCGCCTCAGACTACCTCGAGAGGTGTGTGGAGACCCTGGATAAAGACCCTACGATCGTTCTGTGTCAGTCCAGGGCACGCCTGTATTCCGAGAACAACGAATTGCTGGGAACGTTTGGGTACCCTTCTGGGCTCGCCTCGGCCCGACCTGAAACCCGCTTTCGCCAGATCTTGTGGCGCACCAAGTACCCTTTCATCTTTTTCGGCCTCATTCCGAGCCGTCTTCTCGCCCAGACAAAACTGCTCGGACGCGACACCGGGTCGGACAGGATTCTTCTTGGCGAACTGAGTCTCCTTGGGAGGATCGTTGAGATTCCAGAGCCCCTCTTCTGCAGCCGCCAGTCGTTCAACGAAAGGGTTCTCCGCAACCGCTTGTGGTGGAGCCCGGACAATCGGCGGAGATTGACCCTGCGGACGTGGCGACTCACCCAGGGTTTCAGCAGTCTGCTGCTCGACTCGCAGCTTTCTCCGATGACCCGGTACGAGCTTATTCTTGAGGTTCTCGCCCGATACGGGGTCCGGGACGCCCCGCGGATGGGGTATGACCTCCTGCTCGCGGGCCGACAACTTCTTTCCCACCACGAGTTCTTGGAGAAGTCGGTGCGGAGTTCCCCAGCACAGAACTAGCTATCCGTGCTTGGTGACCGGAGCCCTGACCGTGTCCGATCCCACAGCCGCCGCGATCGGCTTCTCCACCACCAGTTCCACGGGGGGGTGATCTGTCCTAGGTTGCTGAACAAACCTGCCCTCGTCGTAGACGCGAGGGGGCAACGTGCTCGAAGAGGACCGACGGTTAGCCGCCCAATTGGGGGAAGGGACGGCAAGCAGTCCCCCGAACGTGCTGTGTCGGAACAGAGTCATCGGTGGCAACTCCTACCCCACCCAGTTTCCCTGGATTTCTAGAGGGGGTTTGACAAAACCCGGATTCAAGACGACCCGCGCACCCGGAGCGAGTTGGTTTCCGGTGAAGACCACACTCCCAACCGATCCGTCTACCAGAACTTCAAGCCCTACTTCGGCGTCCGGGAAGCGATTGTTCCGAATGGTGAGATCTCGACTGAAGCCCACATACTCATTTATGGCTACTGCGGTTTCCGCCCCAGGCACCACATTGGATTCAATCACGGTTTCCTGCACGTTGCCTCTAATGTAGAAACCAGTTCCGCCGGATGGCCTCCTGAATACGTTATCCCGTATCACCAACCCTCTAGCGTCTTTGATCCAAAATCCATCATCGCTTGTAAACTCGAAATCGTTTCCCTCAATTACAACGTCAAACACAAAGCTGCCGGAGGAATGCCCGTTGATGGCAATCCCGTTAGGAGTCTCGCGGGACACATTCTGGACAACCCGCACTTTTCGCACGCTCGGGCTGTTCTCGTTAACCTCCGCCTTGTAGCCCACGTCATAGGCTTCAGCATAATTGCCATGGAACACAGCATCTTCCGCCCCCTGGAAATTGAATGCAACGCGTGCACCCTCGCCGCCATATGCCCTAGAGCCTTCGACCACTCCAGAGGAGCGGCCGTGAAAGTAGATACCGTCGCCGGTGGTATACCGGACAACCACATCCCGGACTGTCACATGCTGAGAGCGGTCAACGAATATGCCATGTCGCTGCTCGGACTCCACCTCTTGTCCTTGCGCATTGCCGTCTACTGTCAATTGCTCTATGGCTACGTCTTCAGAGGTGGCGACCGTCAATACCCTTACCCATTCTCCCTGGTCGGCGGCTAATCGGATAACACTCTCACCCCCCTCGCCCCTAAGGGTTATGCCGGACGGCACTCGAATTGCCCACGCTTCGGAGGGAGCCCGGTCGACTGAGTACACACCGGCCGGAAGGTAGACTGTGTCTCCGGCGCCAGCAGAATCGAGAGCCGCCTGAATCGATTTGCGGTCATTACTTTTGCCATCACCGCTGGCCCCATGATCCCGGACGTTAACGACCGTGGCTTCCACATTCGCATTCTCGGAGGGGGTACCTTCAGGTCCGTCAAGTCCTGCGCCTTCGGAAGGGAGATCGCCCAAAACGCCGTCGTGCGTGTCCTCAGGGCCGGATTGCTCGCTGGCGGCGGATAAGCTAGTGGTATCAGCGGGCGTGGCCGAGCCCGTCGAATCAGGGTCGATCCAAATGCGCGTGGCGCCCTCCGAAGCAAGTGCGACACCGGCTGCGATTCCGAGCGCCAAGCCTAGAGCGAAAATCAATAGGCGATCCCGGCGGCCGAACCACCCTCGTAGACCAGTCAACCCCTCGCCCGTGCTGCTGTCCTGAGGACTCACCCGACTCCCTCTTCCGCGGCAATTCGACCTTACGTCACTAAGTGAGCTATATCTTGTGCCCGAGTCTTCCCCGGACGTAACGAAGCGAGTAGCGGTGCGAGCGCTTTACACGGGTACTATCCTTCCAAGAACAATCCGGCGAGTAGAGGGACCCCAAAGCGAGAAACCAGCACTGAGGACCTGGCGACGTCACGGTAGAGCGAATCTTCCTTTTCCGCCACCAGGACGATATCGCCCATCTGCCCCAGAAAGGGCTCAGCTTCCCCGCTAACGAGAATAGGCGGTAGGTCGACTAGCACGAGATCGTACGATGAGCGAACTTGCGACATCAGGCGTCCGAACTTTTTAGGTCCAGCCTGGAGCCGAAGATGGTCAGACGGGCCCAGCCGCAGTAGGTCGAGAGTTCCGATATTCAGAGACTCCGTCTCCTCCCCCTCGGATAGTCCGACGGGAAGAAGATGTGCCAGGTTCACCCGGGAAACCGCAGGGCCTAATGAGGCGGAGCCCTGGAGGACGTCCAACCGATCCTCTCTGGGCGAAACCGCGAAGACCTGAGGCAGGATGCCGCCACGGAGATCGGCCTCGACGAGCAGCACCCTTTGCTCACGTAGGGCAAGCACCAGAGCCAGGTGGGCGGCGACGAACGAACGGGGGGCAGAGGGTGCCGCCGAGACAACCCCGAGAACGCGGACCAGTTCCCCGAGCCCCAGAAGCCGCAGTTCCTCGCGCAGATAGCGATATCTGTCGAGAGCAGCAGGATCGTGGCGAAAACCCAGGAAGTCCTTCGACTCCCCCGCCCCTGGCGGCCGGGGCAATTCGAAGACGGGCAGTGAGTCACCGAGCGCACGACGCAGGTCCGAGGCCCGGTCCAGCCGCCCTCCGGGTAAATCCCGGTGAAAGACTACGCCCAGTGAGAACATAAACCCCAGGGCGAGTCCGAGCGAGAGACTGAGAGCCGTACGAGGGAAGACTGGACCGTCTGGCGGCACCGCCGGCTCGGCCAGCACGTAATCAGAGCTCAATCCAGCCATGAAAGTCTCGATCTCGGGAGTGTTGGCTGGAATGGGCAGATGTTGAAGAATCGCCGATGAGTCATACCGCTCGCGCAGCTCGGTGATGGTGGCGGCGGCCTCTTCGAATGTCTCTTTGATTTCGCGGCCCCGCAGTTCAATCAACTGCCCTGACAAGGTATTGGCGATAGCAGCCGCCTCATCAGATCTATGCGACTCGACCTCTACGACTACCAGCCCAGCCCAGGCATCCTCCTCAACGACCAAGTGATCTCTCAACTCTTCTGGAGTTATGTCGAAGCCGCCTTCTTCGATTGCCGCCTCGACAAGAGGACGACCGCGGAGTCGCAGAGCGTCTATCTGCAGCCGATCGCCGGGCGTGTGCCGAGGCTCTAGGGAAAGGAGGAGCTCAGAGACGTCGGCCAGCCGTCCAGGCTGGTAGGCAAGCAGTGCCTGCGCCCGGTATCGGGCGGGAAAAAGGAGGGTGAGGGCGGTGAACAATAACGCGACAAAAGCCGCAAGCACCAAGAACAGAAACAACCTCCGCCGGACGGACAGCAGGAGCGCGGTGATGAGACGGGGCGGCCGGCGCGAGTAAGGTGATGGGTAAGGCATGCCGACTATTCTACTAAGCCCGCACTAGGAGCGCAGCCGCCGGTGTTTGGGAGGAGCGGCGATTCGAGAAAAGGCGTTGGAGCAGCCGCGATGGCAGACGCGACGGAGCCGCGAGTCGTCCGGCACGTGGTAGGGCCCGGGGGCCCGGAAGGAGAACACAGCGCTAAACCGACCGAGACAACAGGTTCATGTGGCCCACGTAGCCGCGAGCGCCATGACGCCCCGTTTCTTGCTCTTGCCGCAACTTCGCGCGGCCCAAAGCGCAGGCTACCGAGTCTCGGTCATTTGCGGCCCCGGCTCACACCTCTCTGGTGTGCGTGATATGGGGATCGCGGTCTTCGAGGTGCCTTTCGTCCGTCGCGCTATCGCCGCGGACCACTTCCTCGTGGTCGTTCAACTAGTGCGTCTGTTCTGGAAGGAAAGAATCGACATTCTTCACGTGCACACGCCCGTCGCAGCTGCCTTGGCGCGAGTAGCCGCCGCGATGTCCCCCGTCCCCGTGGTCATCTACACGGCTCACGGGTTCTACTTCCACGACAACATGCCACGCCATCAGCGGTTTGCCTGGCGTGGTCTGGAGTGGCTACTCTCGAAACAGACCGACCTCGTCTTCTCTCAAAGCGCCGAAGACGTAAAGACCAATCACGGCCAGGGGATCGGCCTCTTCCCCCACATCCGCTATCTCGGGAATGGTACCGATCCAGAGCGGTATAAGTTCTCAGCGGAGCTCCGCGGCCAGATACGAGAGGAGCTCGGCATCCCGGCCCAAGCATTTGCTGTCTGCTTCGTGGGGCGGTTGGTGCAGGAGAAGGGAGCGGATGAACTGCTGAGCGCAGTACGGGAGCTGCTCGATGACGCAAAAGACGTACACCTGATTCTGGTGGGCGAAACGCTGGCCAGCGACCGTGACCCGCTAGAATCACAGGATGTCCTGGACGAATTGACTGCCCGGGGCAGACTGCACGCCACCGGTTTTCAGGACAACCCGCATCCCTACCTGGTGGCCGGGGATGCCTTCTGCCTTCCCTCCTGGCGTGAGGGCCTCCCCCGCTCGATCATCGAGGCAATGTT
Organism: Actinomycetota bacterium; assembly: GCA_016278725.1. GTDB lineage: Bacteria > Actinomycetota > Thermoleophilia > RBG-16-64-13 > RBG-16-64-13 > Soudan-30. Next base: position 25,515 of record JADQBG010000009.1, on the reverse strand, counting down.
CGCCGAACGCCCGGTGGTCGCAACCGACGTCCGTGGCCCTCGGGAGGAGGTCGTCGAGGGAGTGACCGGCTACCTCGTGCCCCCTCGGGACGCTGCTGCTCTGGCATCTGCCCTGCACAGGCTCGTTTCGAACCCGGCCGGCGCAGTGGAGATGGGAAGGAAGGGACGCATCCGCGCCCTGAGCGCCTTCAACGAGCAGGACGTGATCCAACGGATCCTCCGAGCCTACGCCACCCTCGCCCACCGCAAATTGCTCTTACGCGAGGAGAGGTGCACTAAGTGAGCGTGAAGCGGGGCTTCGACCTTGTCGTGTCGAGCACTCTGCTCTTTGCCGCGGCACCCATCATGCTCGCCGTTGCTTTGATGGTCCGCCTCTTCCTGGGGCCGCCCGTGATTTTCCGCCAGCTCCGGCCCGGACTGGAGGCACGACCTTTCGCACTCTACAAGTTCCGCACTATGCACGAGACCAAGTTGCCGGACGGCAAGCAGATTGAAGACCACGAGCGCCTGACGCGGCTAGGCCGTGCGCTGCGGGCCACCAGCTTAGATGAGCTGCCCGAGTTGTGGAACGTGCTGCGGGGCGACATGAGCTTGGTGGGCCCGCGGCCCCTGCTGCTTCGGTATCTGCCTCTTTACGACCGGGAGCAGTTTCGCAGGCATGAGGCCCGACCGGGGATTACCGGACTGGCACAGGTCGAAGGACGGAATGCCCTACCCTGGGAGCGGCGGTTTGAGCTCGATGCCTGGTACGTCGACAACCAGTCGCTTCTCCTGGACCTGCGCATCCTCCTGTTGACCGTCTTGCGAGTTGTCACGGCCAACGGCGTGGCCCAGCCAGGGCGGGCAACCGTCGACTATTTCACCGGGCAGAAGCTGAACAAGACGAGAGAGCCCCAATCCCATGACAAGCCTTATCCTCGCCTGTAACCGCGCCATCGCAGTCCAAGCCTTGGTGGTGCTCCGCGAACAGAGACTCAAGCCACATTTGATTATGGTCCCGGCGGATTTCGCTCACGAGAATGTCGCGGGCGCTCGATCCCGAAGCACCGATCCTGCGCTGCACATCGCTGAAAGACCAAACCGTGCTCGAACGGATGCAACAGGCGGAGCCGGATTACGTCCTCTCGGTTCGCAGCTCGAGCCGCTAGCGAGTGACACGGCGCACTCCCTCTATCGAGGGGTCCTGGCTCTCGGAGTGGATCTTCTTCGCCGGGCTCTCCCGCTCTCGAAGCAGCAGAAACTGCCGGTGGAGAGACCCACGGCGGCGGGGACCGCTCACCGCAAAGCCGATCTAGAAGCAGTTCGGGACCTGACGGCGCGCTACGGGGACCTTGCAGCGCAGGTCGTGCGCGACCTCCGCGCATTGACCACCGACCGGTGGTCCGAGGCTGCTTTCGTGGATACGCCGCAAGGCAGGATCTTGGTCCGGGTGCAAGTCGCCCTCCCGAGTGAGGGCGAGGCACCTCCTGAAGAGATGGCTGAGAAGGAGCCTGCAAGCTAAGTCCGAGGCTCCTCCCACTACGACGACCGGGGGAAGGAATGGCCGGGCCCCGGCAGGGCCAGGACCCGGGAGAGCTCCGCCGCCGCGGGTATTAGCCGGAGAAGCTAAAGACGTCGCCGGCCCCGAGACCGGGCAGGCTTGCCGGAGTGACGGTCACGAGCACAGCGTCTGAAGCGTCCAGCACTTCCACTGTGTCTACTTCCTGCCACATGGACCCGACGTCCACGACGGCGGTCCCGGCAGTGGCGGCTACGGTCGCCGACACGGCCCCATCCGTCACGCGTACCGAGTACCCGACCGGTAGGTTGTTGACCGTGATCGAGTGGCCGGAACGAAGCTCGAGATCGTCGATCCAGGCCTCGATAGGGAGATCGACGGGTACGTCGGAGTCTCCGAGTTCCCCATTTACCCCGAAGAAGAGCCCAAAAGTGCCACTCGAGAACAGGCTGTCGGCCCCCTCGAGCTTCCACGTGGTCGGCTCTGGCTGGCCTAGAAGCCAGAACCGCGCGAGTACCTGGTCACCGCTCACGCGGTAACGGACTTGCCAGACTTCGTCGATCCCCGGGACGAATGTACCGAATGAGGGTTCGATGTCCAGGGAATCTTCCCTGAGAGTTTCGGGGTAAAGATCAAAGTCGCCATCCAATCGCCGCCACAGCGACGCCTGATAAGGGGGTGAAAGCACGCCCCCCACTGAGGTCTCCCAGGAGGAAGGCAGTTCGAGAAGGTACCCGTTCTGGTACCCGTAGTGGTCCGCCGCAGCAAGATTCCCGTCGCCTCGGAGCCAGGGCACAACATACGCCCGCTCTTCGTTCTCGACCTCGACCAGAAATGTCGTTTCGGCGTCGATCACAACCGCCGGAGTCCCATCATCTGCCTTCGCCTCCCCACCGGCAAAGCTGTACGCGCCCCCGATCTGCAGGTGACCATGGTTGTTCTCGATATCGGCGTCGCCCAAGCCGCCGGTGACCACGTTCCACTTGTTCGCATCCCATGCAGCGCCGTCCGCGCCGGTGAAGTTGTCCGACAGCAGCAGGCCTTGGTCGGTCCGCGTAAGCTGCGGTCTTGGGGCGAGGGTCGTCGTGGTCGTGGGGGCGATGGTTGTCGTGGTGGTCGGGGCGATGGTTGTCGTGGTGGTCGGGGCGAGGGTCGTCGTGGTGGTGCCGCCACCCTCGAGTTCCTCGCCGGCGCGGACCAGAATCGCCGCGCCCTGGAGCCGCGTCAGCAAGGCCCGTGGGGAGAGCTGCGCCGCAGTGTTTCCTCGAACCAAACCGTGCTCAACGGCGAAGGCAACTTCGGCACGCAGAGACAGACTAATCTGATCGGCGTCGACGAATTTCACCAGCAGGAGGGCGATCTCCGAGTCCGAGTAGGCATCCAAATCCTGGCCCAACTCAGACGCCGCGTAACGCGAGACGACAGCTATAGCCTGTTCGCGGGTCACGACGAGGTCCGGACCGAAGCTGCCGTCCGAAAATCCGAGGATCAGTCGCGCCTCGGCCGCGCCTTCGATGTATGGGTAATAGAGGCTGTCCTGGCTCACGTCGGGAAAGGACGGGACTCCCGGCTCAGCCAGAGCAATGCCGAAGTTGTCGACCGCCATCTTAGTGAACTGCTTCCTCGGCATCGGAGCGTAGGGACGCCAAGTGCCGTCCGTGAAGCCTTCCGAGATGGCCTCGACCTGCGTCTCGGTTATGCCGTAGGACTCCAGGTCTTCGCTGGTCAGATCAGACCAGGCCGCCGCCGCAACACCGCCCATCAAGAGAAGGGCCAGCACTAACGCGATGATAAGCGAGTTAATTCTCCAGAGCCCATGGCGGCGCCCTACTCTCATAAATCCTCCCTTTTACTTCTCATAACCCTTACTGCTGCCCGTGCCTCTTTCTGCTTGGCGAAGAGCAAAAACCCAGCTGCTGCGGGCGACTGGATTGCAGCCGCCGTCGACTACCCGCACCCAGAGTCCAACAAACCTACAATATGAAGAGAAGTACTGTAGCGCAACTGCAACCGGCGAGTTAGCTCTCAGGCCGCTGGATACAATTATGATCCGCCTGTGATCCGCCAACAGAGAGTCACAACATGCAAACGCCGCTCACTTGTTGCTTTTCTCGCCACCGCCTCGGCCTTCGGGAGGCGCTTCTCGGCGCGCTGCTTCTATTGCTCCTCGTCCTCTCTGCGGCCGACGCTCCCGGCCCTCCATCGCGGCCTCGCCACCCCCAGAACCTCGTAACGTCATCGTCATGCTCGGCGATGGCATGGGCTTCCAGCATCCCGAAGCCGCCCGGCTCTACCGCGAAGGGCCCTGGGGGTTACTGTCGCTGCAGTCACTGCCGCTGACTGTGGCCATGGGCACCTTCCCGGCGGGTGGGAGCTATGATTCGGCCGACGCCCGGAGCCGTCGGGGGGTACGTCCGCGAACGGGCCACCGATTCGGCCGCCGCGGCGACGGCGATGGCTATCGGGGTTAAGACGCTCAATGGGGTGGTCGGGATGGACACTGCCGGACGGCACCTGACGAGTGTGGTCGAGACGGCAGAGGCTTCGGGCAGGTATACCGGTCTGGTGACGAGCGTCCCCTTCTCGCATGCCACTCCTGCCGCCTTCTCGGCGCACGTCAACGACCGCCGCAACTATCCGGAGATCGCCCGACAACAGTTGGAAGAGAGCGCTCTGGATTTCATCGCCGGCGGCGGCCATCCCTTCTACGACGACAACGCCAACTTGCGTCCCGACATTCGGTTGGCTCCTTCGGAATCGCCGACGTATTCGGAGGGCCAGGATCCCACAGAAGACGACCCGTCACACCGCTGGGTGGGCGAAGGGAAGAGTGGTTAGCACTCAACGGTCGCTCCCTCGAAAGCCGAGCCGGCGGTGACGCCAACGGGGACGGCAGCCCTGACCGGTGGACGTTGATCGGGGGAGCCGATGCCCGGCTTTCCGATCCTCCGTCGGCCGGGCGGCTCGTACTCCTTCCCCCCGTGGCCGAAACACTCCAGGAGCGCCCCGAGGCACTCCCATACCTGGTTCCCGCACTTGACGTGCCCAGCCTGGCCGCCCTGACTGCAGCTGCGCTGGCGCTCTTGGAGGAGGACGAGAACAGTTTCTTCTTACTGGTGTAGGGCGGCGCGATCGATTGGGCCGCTCACGACCATGAGTCAGGCCGGATGATCGAAGAGGTACTGGCGTTTGACCAAGCGGTCGAAACCGTGGTCGCGTGGATTGCGGAGTACGGAGGCTGGCAGGAGAACCTGTTGGTAGTCACCGCAGATCACGAAACCGGCTACCTGGCACCACCCCCCGCTCGAGCTGCGCTGGGGGCCTTCACCGGGTCGCCCCTCAGCCCGATCTTCGAGCTGGATTGGCAGAGTCGGGCTCACATCAACCAGCTGGTTCCCTTCTTCGCGGCAGGAGCCGACCTACTTTCGGAATTGGCCGATCATATCGATCCCCTTCGCGGCCCCTACCTGGACAACGACGAGGAGGGCAACGCCCTGCTGCGCGCCTTGCGCTAGGAAGCCAGGAGCCGGTAGAGCATCAGCGCCATGTGACCCCGGCTCGCCCGGCCGTTGGGATCGAGCCTCTCCGCCGACTTGCCGCTGACGATCCCATTGTAGGCAGCCTTCGCGACGTACTCCTCGTCGCCTGAGGGGACGTCGGCGAATCCTGGGTCCCATCCCGGAAGCGGCTCGGAAAGCTGTCCGCATCACGACTCGCACGAGTTGGATGCGGATGATCTCACGTCAGGAGCGAAAGTCCCGTCAGGGTAGCCCTCGACCAGGCCAGCCGCCACAGCCTCGGCGACAAAATCGAAGGGATAGCTAACGCCGGTCGCCGGAACATCCGGGAAGGTAGCAGGCGCGGCAGCGAGCCCTTCGTCGTGCAGGTCGAATGCCACCACGGCCATTTTGGCTACTTGCACGCGCCTGACCGGATGCTCCAGGCCGAACCGTCCGTCGGGATAGCCGGACACGATCCCGTCCTCGACCAGATACTGCACGGCAGGAGCGTGGGGGTGGCGCAACGACAGGTCGGCAAAGAGAAAATCCTCCGGCAAGGAGAGGGGATCCGGGTACCCCACCGGGGGATCGACGCCAAAAGCGGTAGGGTCGATGTTCTCTGGAGTATAAGGAAGTGGCTGGACGGCGACTCCGACGACGTTGCCGGCCACGGTCACCGGGGCGCCAGCGTAGGCTTGCTGATGGACCACCCGCCCGCCCGACGCGGGCAACTGGTTACCGGTGACGGTGAGACCCGGGACGATCCCCGCCTTTGCGACGGCGGCCGCATAGGAGGCCCGGCGGAAGAGGTTGTCGCGCACGGTGACGGTTGTGCTTGGACCAGAGGCGTACGGGTCGCTGAGGGCCATGCCGGCTTCCTGGTCGATGAACTCATTGCTGCGTATGTCGCCGTCCTGCACGTCGGCCACGACCTGAACAGCGGCGCCGCCACCGCTCACCTTGTTGCCCACGAGGCGCAGCCGACGAGCGCCCTTCAGCCACAGCGATCGGTCCCCTAGGGAGTGCAGGCGGTTGCCGGCAATCTCAAAGACGAACGTCCCATCGCGCCCGTGTAGCGCAGTGCCCCCGTCTTTGAGAGCCGCCCCTTCGTTGCCCGACACCAGAACCCGTTCAGCGTGCGGCGATCCCCCGTTTACCTCGGCTTTGACCGCCCAATCCCAACCCTCTATGTAGCTGTTGCGCACCACGGCATCGACTGCACCCGAAAGATTGATGCCAATACGGGGATCAGGACCAGCGTAAAACCTAGAATCCTCGATAATACCGCCGGTCCTGTCATGAAAGTAGATACCGTCGCCGGCCACATTGCGGATGGTCACCCGGCGAATGTGGGCATTCCGAACCGCACTGAAAAAGACGGCATGGTTCTGCGGATCCCAGCCTCCTTGCCGAGCGTCGTTGCCGTCGATAGCCAAATTCTGCAGACCGACATTCTCGGCGTCTTTTGCCGACACCACGCGGATACCCGCACCCTGTCCGTCGGCCAAGCGGAGCATACTCGCGTCGCCCCCTCCGTGAAGGGTGACACCGGAGGGAAGACGCAAGGCATAGTTGGAACCTGTTCTCGAAACCCTAAAACTCCCGGGAGGAAGGAAGACGCTGGCGCCCAAGGTCGCAGCCCGGTCGAGCGCAGCCTGAATGGCGGCAGTGTCGTCCGTCGAGCCGTCGCCCCGCGCACCAAAGTCAGAGACGTCCAGAGCCGGGGTCCCTGCGTGAGCGGGGGGCGCCATAACCAAGAGAGTGGCGGCCAGTATCAGACCGAGAATAACGGACATATGCCTGCGGGATGCTGAATTGCGCATCAAGAACAGCCTCCGTTGTGTCGATAGAGTTGGCGAGGCCGACAACAACCTACCTTGGAACTTCAGCGCTGAATATATGACCGAGTTACGCAAAATTTCCCGTTTCGTGACGCGCGTGATGTTAGCGCTGTTATTGCTTGAGGTTAACCCAATTCGATAAGCGGTATTCTATTTTCCACAAAACTTAATAGTTCGAATTCACCAATTAGTTAAGCGCAAAACCAAATTAACTTAACTTGACTTTCAGGACTATTGGCGTGGTTTGCGGAGAAATACGCATTGTCAGGTTTCGCCAGGGATGCCTTCGGTAGAACTGTTTTCTAACTGCCGATAAATTGAGACCAGGAGCGAATATAGGAGTGTCGATGCCGGAAGGACCTCAAAACCTAGAGGGCATTAGCGAAGCCGGAACTTGGCTCAGGCTTCCGCTCGATATGCCTCGCGTCGGCAGACGCTCGCTGACCTCTTGGCCGGCCTATGACGACGACGAGATCGAGGCGGTCGCCCGGGTGCTGCGGTCGGGCAAAGTGAACTACTGGACGGGGGAGGAGGGGCGCAAGTTCGAGGATGAGTTCGCCGAGTACACCGGCGCAGGGCACGCCGTCGCCCTTGCCAACGGCACCGTTGCGCTCGAGGCTGCTTTTCTGGGGTTGGGGCTAAAACCCGGGGATGAGTTCGTGGTCTCGCCCCGCACCTTCGTGGCCTCAGCCGGCGCGGGAGTACTGCACGGACTGCGCCCCGTCTTCGCAGACGTGGATCCGGTCTCGCAAAACATCACGCCCGAAACGATCGAGCGCGCCCTTACCCCCCGCACGCGCGCGATCGTAGCGGTTCACCTCGCCGGCTGGCCGTGCGACATGGACGGCATCATGCGGCTCGCGCGCCAATACGGGCTCAAGGTAATCGAAGACTGCGCGCAGGCACACGGCGCCTTCTACCGCGACCGCCACGTCGGCACCCTGGGCGATGTCGGCGTCTTCTCCTTCTGCCAGGACAAGATCATCACGACCGGCGGGGAGGGAGGCATGCTTATCACCGACAGCGGCGAGCTCGCAGACTTCGTATGGTCGCACAAGGACCATGGGAAGAGCCGGGAAGCCGTCTACGAGCGGGAGCATCCTCCCGGCTTTCGCTGGCTGCACGACTCATTCGGCACCAACTGGCGCCTCACCGAGACGCAGTCGGCCATGGGCCGGATGCAGCTACGCAAGCTGGAAGCCTGGGTTCTGCAGCGCAGGTTCAATGCCGAGCTTCTCAACCAGCGCTTCGCCCAAGTTCCGGGGCTGCGGGTCACGCTGCCCTCAAGCGATGTCTACCACTCGTACTACCGCTACTACGTCTTCGTGGAGCCCGACCAACTGGCAGACGGCTGGAGCCGCGACCGGATTTTGGAGGCTTTCGAGCAACAGGGCATCCCCGGCAGGAGCGGGTCGTGCCCCGAGATCTACCTGGAAAGAGCGTTTGACGCCGCGGGGTTGAGGCCCGAGCAGCGCCTGCCGGTTGCCCGCCGGTTGGGAGAGACCAGCATCGCCTTCCCCGTCCACCACCGGTTGGGCGCTCCCGAGCTCGAGCCGATGGGCGAGCAGGTGGCCAAGGTCATGGAAGGAGCTACAAAATGAGGGGCAGTCGGTTAATCCCTCCACTGCCGGTTCATCTCCAGCCACAACAGTAACTGCAGATAGGCGAATTCGCCTAGTCCAACTCCCGCTGTGAACGTCAACCGAAAAGTTGCCCACCGCGGTCATCGAAAAGTTGTCCACCCCTGTCTATGACCTGACGGGTTCTCCCCGTCGCTGTTTGCTCTCCCTGAACCGGTAGGATTCCCCCTCGAACACCAGGATGTGACCGTGGTGGGGCGGGCGGACAAGGAGGCTGGTGGCAACGTACCCAGCCAAGAAAGAGCTGGAGGATGGCGAACTCCTGCCAAAAGGTGGGAGCGGCCGCTTCCACTCGATGCAGCCCCCGTTCGAGCTCACCCCTCGCGGCAAGTCTGAGCTTGCGCATACTCCAGTCTGTCCCTAAACTCGGGGCGCCTCACCAGCTCGGTCCACCGGGGGCCAGGGCGCCTAACTCTTGCTGCGGAGCAGGAGCCTGCAGGCCTAACGGGGCCGGAGCGGTTTCTCCATCAACAGTTGGCCCTGGGCGCGCCCGATGGGCCGGTATCCCAGGCGGCGGTAGAGGGCCAGCGCGCTGCCATTGTCGTCGTGCACCTTGAGGCGCACGCTCGACGCCCGTCGGCGCTCCGCCACGCCGTGCAGGTGGCGCATCACGATCTCGGCCAGCCTCTGGCCGCGGTGGGCGGGGTGGACGGCCACTCCGAGGAAGGGGGTGTCGAAGCCTTCCTCCCAGCCGCGCAGCATCCCGTAGGCCAAAGCCTCTCCGTGCCGCAGCAAGAGATGGTACTCGTCGCGGTCTTGTTTTTCGGCGAGTTGCCGAGCGTAGGCCGGGGTGAGGGGATGGGGGCCAAAGTAGCGATCGTCGCCGGCCTCTGCGAGTGCCAGCAAGAGTACGCCGAGGGCCTCGGCAAGTTCGGGTCCCAGCGGCCGCAACTCCATTCCGTCTGATAACTGATTCATGTAACTTCAACCCCCCGTCCGGCCACGATGTCTCCCATGACTGGGCCCCGGCTACTCCCGAAAATCCTTGACCCGGAACCCCTCGCGCTTGCAGAGTTCGTCGCACTGAGCCTCGGCCAGGTCCCCACGGACCATCTCCTGGACCAGTTCGGCAAAGCCGACCGCGCACTGCCAGCCGAGCTGCTCGCGGGCCTTGGAGGGGTCACCCAGGAGCGTCTGCACCTCGGTGGGGCGAAAGTAGGCAGGATCGACCCGCACGAGCACGTCGCCCACCTGCACCGGCTCCTCGTCGGCGCCGGCGGGGCCGTAGCCGTTTCTGGCCTCGCGCAGTAGATTCTCGTCTAGCGAGGCCACGAGGCCGAGTTCCTCGAGCCCTTCGCCCCGAAACTCGAGCCCGATGCCCACCTCGGCAAAGGCCCGTTCGCAAAACTCACGCACCGAGTGCTGCTCGCCGGTCGCGATCACGTAGTCGCCGGGCTCGTCTTCTTGGAGCATGAGGTGCATGGCCCGCACGTAGTCCTTGGCATGACCCCAGTCCCTGAGCGCATTCAGGTTCCCCAGATAGAGCATCTCCTGAAGACCCAGGGCGATCCGGGCCACCGCGCGGGTTACCTTGCGGGTGACGAAGGTCTCACCGCGGATGGGGCTCTCATGATTAAAGAGAATGCCGTTTGAAGCGTGGATGCCGTAGGCCTCGCGGTAGTTAACGGTGATCCAGTAGCCGTAGACCTTAGCGGCGGCGTAGGGGGAGCGCGGATAGAAGGGGGTGGTCTCTGACTGGGGCGTCTCCTGCACCAGACCGTACATCTCCGAGGTCGAAGCCTGGTAGAAGCGGCAGAAGTGCTCGAGGCCAAGGATGCGGATGGCTTCGAGCAGGCGAAGCGTACCCAGGGCGTCTGAGTTCGCCGTGTACTCCGGAGTCTCGAAAGAGACCTGCACGTGTGACTGCGCCGCCAGATTGTAGATCTCGGCGGGTTGGGTCTCCTGTATTATGCGGATGAGGTTGGTGGCGTCGGTTAAGTCACCGTAGTGCATGAAAAAGCGCACGTCCGGCTGATGGGGATCGGTGTAGAGGTGATCCACGCGGTCGGTGTTAAAGAGACTCGCCCGGCGCTTTATGCCGTGCACGGTGTAGCCCTGCTCCAAGAGGTGCTCGGCCAGATAGGCGCCGTCTTGGCCGGTGATGCCGGTGATGAGTGCGGTCTTGCTCACTTGCCCTCCCCATGCTCGAGATACCAACGGTAGGTGCGCTCGATGCCCTCCTGCAAGTCCACCTTCGGTCCCCAGCCGAGCTTTCGGATCGCGGAGACGTCCATCACTTTCCGCGGAGTGCCGTACGCTTCGGCAAGGAAATCGGCCTCATGTTCCATTGATAACCGCTTCATAGAGATCGAGAATCTCTGTGTAACTTCGTTCTATGCCGGGGTGGCGGCCTTGCTCGACATTACGAGCAAACCGCTCAACATCACATCGGAGGATCTGACGTACGTGATCGTCTCCCCCGGCGTGGTCGATGATGGCAGCGCGAATCTGGAAGTAGTTGTGCAAGAAATCAGGTTCTTTCCAGGTCTCTATCTCGTAGTTCTCGCCGCCTAGCGAGTAACTGCGATTCACGTAGTATCCGGTCCTAACGATTCTGTGTCGCTTCAGGAGACGCGGCCATAGTTCCTCATCGGCTGAGTAAGGAAAGCGATCCGAGAAAAGAAACTCCTCCTTGTCCGCGACCCCAAAATCAAAAAGCGCACCGGAGGGGGCGAGGGGCCCGTCGTCAAGAAATCTGGCGAATTGACCAGGGTCGTATACTCGGTCGCGGTAGACTGAATTTGCCAGGCTCTTGATGAGGTTTGCGAGACTCGCTCCCCGATACCTCGTGCTGCTGCCGATGACCGCAGGATGATGCTGACGTATGATGTCACTGTATTTCCGCAGTGCACCCGGTATCAAGATGTCATCGTCGTGTAAAATGATGAGATGAGTGCCTTGGCAACGTTTGATGCACTGGTTCCAGTTTCCCACCATCCCGAAGACATGGGGATTTGTGATGACGTCAGTGGGATGGCGAACGCACGCAATCAGCGCACGTGTTTCAGCGACGCGGCCTGTCGGCTCTAGTAGGAACAGGAGCCTGTCGACCATCGCTGGCTCGAGTCGGTTTAAGCCTCGAATCATAGCCTCGAAAACCCTCTTGTGCCGGTATACCGGGACTGCAATTGTGTAACGAATTTCTACGAATGCCCTACCTTCTACGCCCACTGTCTAGTTGCTCCCTGATGGAAGCACTTGCCGTTATGGGTGCTATTGCGATGGAAGAGCGAGGTCGAATAGTCACGCGCCTGCCGGTTGAGTGCGACGGAATCGGTGGATAAGTCCAGTCACCATCATCTTCAGTTGGGCAGGGGCGGAGAACCAGGCCCATGCAGCGACCGTGGAGACAACTACAGTCCGCAAGGCCAGACCGAACCACCCTATCCCCGGTGTTAGCGCTAGAGTCCCGACTCCGCCAGCGAGTATCGCTATCCCGCTAACGAGCATTCGCGGATTACTGAAGCTCGTAGCCCCATACAACAGAGCCGCATCGACCCAGACACGAAGGCTCCAGGCCAGTGCTGCGCCTACGGCCCCTTTCCACTCGAGGGCCAACCACAGCACAGCTAAATATGGAAGCACCTCCGCGAGGTGGAACTTGGCTACTAAATCGGGCCGTCCCCGTCCCTGGATCATGGAGTAGGGGATGTAAGCCAAGCAGTTGGCCCAGAGGCCGATCACCAGAATCTCACCCACCGGTGCCGCTTTGGCTGCGAACTCCGTTCCGACCCACCAGGTCAGGAACGGCTTCATGATGAGCAGACCACCCACCACAAGCGGTGTAACCACCACAACCAAAGACCGCACCGCTGTATCGAGGAGGGCATCCCCCTCTTTGGCCCCAAGCGAGGAGAAACGAGGAAACAGGGCGCTTGACAGGCTCCCCGGGATAATTGTGATACGAGAGGCGATACTATACGGCACAGTGTAATAGGTAACGGCCTTCGCCCCGGCCACCGCTCCGATTATGACTCGGTCCAGGGTCGAAAGAAGCGGGCCGACAACACTCGTCACAGTGACCCAGCCCCCGAACCCGAAGAGCGGCCGCACCTGGGCACGCGCCCAGCGAGGTTTCAGCCCAACCGGAAGTTGTCGCACGCACAACCCGAACAATGCCGCCACGCTGAGGACACGCACGCCTATTACTGCGACCACGAGCGCGGGAAGCTCAGGGCCCACAGTGAGCGCAACCATCAGGGGGACGACCTGGATGAGAATGCCGGCGCCGATTTGCACGGCGTTCTGAGCCAAGAACTCTTCCCGCCCCATGAGGGCTCCGGACATCACGCTGGAAGCGAGCAGCACAGGGAAGGCAAGGACCATCCACGGCAGTGCAGCCTGAACCTCGGCGGCCAGCGCGCCGGGCGCCTCAACAACGTACTCTAAAACGACCGTTCCGGCGCCCCACAGGGCCAGGGCGCCCACACTCCCCAGTGCCAGATTCATCAGCAGTGCCGTCCAGAACACCTCTTCGCGCTCCGCGGCCGTATGACTCCTAAAGGCGGCGATTCGGTTGGTCACCGCCCGGCCAAGGCCCAAATCGAACAGGCCGAAATAGCCCAGAAGGGTCAAGAGGATAACGAGGACTCCGTAGCGTTCCTCCCCTATGGTGCGGAGATAGACCGGTAACGTGACAAACGTGACCAGCAGGGGGACTATCGCGCCCGCAACGTTGTAAGCCGTGTGGCGCTTGATACTCACGAAGATGGGTGCTCCCGCTTCTGGACCCCAACGAGAACTCGAATGTCGTTCTCTTCGCAGTACGTCTCCAGTTGAGGTTCGGCAACGCCCAAATGGCTCACTGTGTAACCGATTTCTTCCATCGATGAGGCAACCAGAGGAGTTGTTGCCCCATAGACACCGTGCGTTTCGACCAGAACCGCACGGGGCCGGATGGTCATTTCTTGAATGATGTCGACCTCCGCCCCCTCGCAGTCTAATTCCAACACGTCACAGTCCGGCAAGTCAGTGGGAGCCACCGTTTCGCGGTCCGGCTCCGTCCCCCACACTGAGATCGAGCGAGCAACCACCGCGTGACGTACCGTCATGCGATCTGATACGCCGTTGAGATCAGCAGTCCGCTTGACCTTCTTGACGTATTCAGACGCCCCCTCGTAGCATATGACCTCTCCAGAGGGACCGGTCTGCAGGGCCGCGATGGCCGCCGTGACTCCCACACCTCCGCCGACCACAACTATTCGGTCTCCTGACCTCACTTGCTCCTTTAGCGCGGCCACGAGCGCAGATTCATAGTCTGGTGAGTCATTGAGGCCCCTCGTCCAGAGCAGAGGCACGATCCGGTCTCCCCATTTTCGCTCATCGATGGGAATCCCTGCATAGCGCACATACCCAGACGTGGGTAGCAGACGCCGTAGTCCCCGCCGGTACGCGAACGCCGCCGCCTGGCTCCCTAGACCAGTCACACCGTCCTCTTTGGCGATCTGTAGAGATCTCTTCAGCACGCTAAATGCGCTCCTCATACCACCGCTTCTTCCACTCGGCGAAGTCCTCGGTGCCGTATTTGATCTTCTTCCACCACCACTGGTTGTCCCGGTACCAGCGGATGGTTTGGCGCAGGCCCTGCTCGAACTCGACCTGGGGGGCCCATCCCATATCGGCAAGTCTGGCGCAGTCCAGGGAGTAACGGCGATCGTGGCCAGGCCGGTCGAGGACCCGCTGGATTATGTCGTCCGAGAGATCGAGTTCATCCAGAATGATGCCGGTGATCTCGAGGTTGGTGCGCTCGTTGCCGCCCCCGATGTTGTAGGCGTGGCCCGGCTCTCCGTGTTCGAGCACGAAGGCGATGCCGTCGGCGTGGTCGTCCACGTGCAGCCAGTCACGCACGTTAAGGCCGTCCCCGTAGAGGGGCAGCTGCTCACCTTCCAAGGCGTTCGTCACGAAGAGGGGGATGAGCTTCTCCGGATACTGGTGCGGGCCGTAGGTGTTTGATCCTCGGGTAATCATGGCCGGCGTGCCGTAGGTGCGGTGGTCGGCCATCACCTGGAGATCCCCGCCGGCCTTGGAGGCCGAGTAGGGGCTCGAGGGCGCAATCGGGTAGGCCTCGTCGCAGGAGCCTTCTTCTATGGAACCGTAGACCTCATCGGTTGAAACCTGCACCATCCGGGAGATGCCTAACTCGCGCACGGCTTCGAGCAGAGTGTGGGTGCCGATGATGTCCGTGTAGAGGAAGGCTTCGGGCTCGGCGATTGAGCGGTCGACGTGGGTCTCGGCGGCAAAGTTGACGATGGCGTCGACTCCCTGCGCTGCCTCCAGCACCACCTCGGAATCCACGATGTCGCCCTGGACGAACCGGTAGCGCGGATCGTCCTCGACCTCGCGCAGGTTGTCCAAATTGCCGGCGTAGGTGAGCTTGTCCAGATTGTTGATCTGCCAGTCAGGGTGCTTCGCCAGCGTGCGCCGAATGAAGGCGGAGCCGATGAAGCCGGCGCCCCCACAGACGAGGAGCTTCAAAAGCTCTTCACCTCCCAGTCATAACCGATCTCGGGATCGTCAAAGGGCCGCCGAAACTCGTCCGGGGTCTCGTAGTCATACATCTCCGAGGGCGTGTTGATGATGGCGGCCGGCTCCGGGCCGACGGCGGTGAAGCCGTGGTGGACTCCCGGCGGGATGGTGATGCGACGCTGCCGCTGATAGCCAATGACGAAGGTATTGGTCTCGCCTCGCGTGGGCGAGTCTTCGCGGTTGTCATGAAGGGCGACCTTGGCCATACCCTGCACGCACACGAAGTTGTCGGTCTGCTTTTCGTGGTAGTGCCAGGCTTTGACCACCCCGGGGTAGACCACGGTCAAATAGACCTGGCCGAACTTCTCAAAGCCCGGGCTATCCGCCCGCAGCATCTCCATCAGGTATCCCCGGTCGTCGGGGATCACCTTGAGGTCCGTCACCAATACACCCTCGATCATCTGTCACCCTCTTCGAGCAGGCGGTAGAGGTAGCCGCCGTAACCGTTCGTCTTCATCCCGTCGGCCAACCGCTCCAGTTGCGAACCTTCGATCCAGCCCTTGCGCCAAGCGATTTCTTCCAGGCAGGCGATTTTTAAGCCCTGGCGCTCCTCGATGGTCTGGATGAAGTTGGCGGCCTGCAGCAGCGACTCGTGCGTCCCCGTATCCAGCCAGGCCACGCCGCGGCCGATCTTCTCCACCTGCAACTCGCCCCACTCCAGGTAGGTCCGGTTGACGTCGGTGATCTCGAGCTCCCCCCGGGCCGAAGGCTTGAGGTCCTTGGCGATCTCGACCACGCGCTCGTCATAGAAGTAGAGGCCGGGAACGGCGTAATGGCTCTTCGGCCGGGCGGGCTTTTCTTCGATGCTGATCGCCCGTCCCCCTCCGTCGAACTCGATCACCCCGTAGCGCTCGGGATCCTTGACATAGTAACCGAAGACGGTGGCGCCCCGCTCCCGAGCAACCGCCGCCTCGAGCCCCTCCACGAAGCCGTGGCCGTAAAAGACGTTGTCCCCCAGAATGAGGCAGGAGGGCTCGCCCTCGACGAAGTCGGCGCCGATGATGAAGGCCTGCGCGAGGCCTTCCGGCGCGGGCTGCTCCGCGTAGGCCAACTCGAGCCCCAGCCAGCGCCCGTCGCCGAGGAGTTCCTTATATAGAGGAAGGTCGGCCGGCGTGGAGATGACGAGCACTTCCCGCATCCCCGCCATCATCAGAATGGACAGAGGATAGTAGATCATGGGCTTATCGTAGATGGGCAGCAGCTGTTTGCTGACCACCCGGGTGGCGGGATAGAGCCGGGTGCCCGCTCCCCCGGCCAGAATGATGCCTTTCACACGAGCGACTCCTCACGCATTACGCGGCGCACGTACTCCCGCAGCGAATCCCGCCAGGGCGGCAGCTCCACCCCCAGGCGTCGGGCCTTCTCACAGGAGAGCACCGAGTTCGCGGGACGGCGCGCCTTACTCGAGAAGGTATCGGCGGTCACGGGTGCGACTGGAGCGCTGAGCCCGGCCGCCTCCACCACCGCCTGCGCCATCTCAAAGCGGGAACAGGAGCCCTGGTTGGCCAGATGAAAGACCCCGCGCGCATCCCCAGTCAGCAACTGGAGAATCCCTTGGGCCAGGTCCGGAGTGTAAGTCGGGGAACCCACCTCGTCCGCCACCACGCGCAACTCGTTTCCCTCGATGGCGGACTGCAGGATCTTGCGCGGGAAGTTCATGCCCCCCGGGCCGTACACCCAGGAAGTGCGCACCATAAGCGCATCGGGCGCGGCCTCCAAGACCGCCCGCTCGCCGGCGAGTTTGGTGCGGCCGTAGGCGCTCAAGGGATTCGGGCGATCATCTTCGACATAGGGCTCCGATTTGGTTCCATCGAACACGAAGTCGGTCGAGATATGGACGAAACGAAGACCCGATTTGCGGGCAGCAGCGGCAAGCATCCCGGGTGCTTGTGCGTTCACCCGGAAGACTTCGGCCTCCGCGTCTTCGGCCCCCTCGACGTCGGTGTAGGCGGCGGCGTTTATGACCACGCGGCCATCCGCTTTGGCCAAGTCGGTGATAGTGGCGGCAGCTTCCTTCGAGTTAGTGATGTCAAGCTCACCTCGGGTTAAGGCCCGGTACTCCTCACCCCGCGCCTCGAGCGCCGCGACCAGGGCGGTCCCGAGCATGCCGCCCGCGCCCAAGAGCAGCACGGGACCCACCTTGGTGATGCGCGGGTGATTCGGAATTGCCAACTTGAAACAGACCCTCTTCAGACAGCTCGAGTCACAACGGCAGGGGCGGATTGTATCAGGTCGCATCCACGACGTGTCCACTCGAGGATTGACCTCGTTCTCAGACCAAGGCTCTGGAGAACATGCTTCCGTCGACAGCTTCCTTAGGTCGACCCGATGTCGCTGTTGAGTTCAAAATGACCGGGGGTGGGCGGTGCGGGCTCGAGCAAGAGCGTACACCGCCCAGACGAGGCGCAATCGGCTGCCGTCTCGTTCAGGACTCGCATCAGCCCTTGTAGGCCCTCAGGTTCGTCTCCGTTCGAGGGCCGGGGGAGGATGACCACGCCGTAGGCGCCAGGAGTGACCCCTGTCCTTCTCTTATCGGGCTCTGTTCCGCCTTTCTGCCGGTGCGAGTCTCAGGCTATCGATCATGGGGTGCCGACGAAACGGAGCTTCGCTTCAGCGACTCCTTCCGCGAGCAGATTCTGGTCCCCGTCTCGGGGGTAGTGAACAGCTGGTCGGCGAGCTGACCGGTGAGGATCCGATTGACCTCCTCGGGCATTTCTCGGCAGTGGATGCGGAGGCCTCCACATGGGCAATGGCGATACCCAGCTTGGTTGCAGCGGGAGCGGCCGCCGAGCTGGAATTGACATCGCCCACCACGAGTACCAGGTCGGGGCGTTCGGCGAGCAGCACCGGTTCGATGGCCTGCATCACCTTGGCGGTCTGCTCGGCGTGACTACCGATCACCACCTCGAGGTGGTGATCGGGCTGAGGCATGCCGAGGTCCTCTATGAAGACTTTGCTTATCTTTTCGTCGTAAGGCCGGCCGGTACACAACAGGACCTGATCAAGGAAGGTATTGTCCGCTTCTCTCGACCTGGCTTGCGGCGTCCCATCGTCCACCGCAGCTACGATCGGGCGACTTTCGTGAAGTTGGGACGGGTGCGACGTGCAGCAACTTGAATCTGCGCTGGCTCAACGTACCCTCCTTAAAAGCAGACCGATGCAGGGTTCCCATCCCAGCTGCTCTGAGTACTCGCGCGGCACCACCAGAGCCTCTCAGAGGGCAGGTGCTCGGCCAGATAGGCGCCGTCTTGCCCGGTGATGCCGGTGATGAGTGCGGTCTTGCTCACTTGCCCTCCCGGTGCTCGAGATACCAACGGTAGGTGCGCTGGATTCCTTCTTGCAAGTCCACCTTCGGTCCCCAGCCGAGCTTTCGGATCGTGGAGACGTCCATCACTTTCCGCGGAGTGCCGTCGGGCTTGGTCTCGTCCCAGTGGATCTCGCCCTCGTGGCCCACCACCCGCTGCACCAGGGCGGCCAACTGGCGGATGGTGAGGTCCTCGCCCGTCCCTACGTTGATGAGGCCCTGGGGTAGATCGGCGGCGGAAGCCTTCTCCAAGAGAAAGACCACGGCAGCGGCCAAGTCATCGACGTAGAGGAGTTCGCGTAGGGGGGTGCCCGTTCCCCACAAGGTGACGGGAGCGTGAGGCTCGCGGGACGCGCCCTCTTCGTCCGGAAGGCCCAGCTTGGCCTCGCTAAACTTGCGGATCATGGCGGGGAGCACGTGGCTGGTACTTAGATCGAAGTTGTCCCCGGGTCCGTAGAGATTGGTGGGCATGAGCGCGAGGTAGTCGGTGCCGTACTCGCGGTTTAGGCTCCGGCAAAGCTCGATCCCCGCGATCTTGGCGATCGCGTAGGGGCGGTTGGTCTCCTCGAGCGGGCCGGTGAGCAGATACTCCTCTCTTAGCGGCTGCGGCGCTTCCCGCGGGTAGATGCAGGAGCTTCCCAGAAAAAGCAGCCGTCTGACGCCGCTCCTGAAGGCCGCGTGGATCGCGTTCAGTTCGATGGCTAAGTTCTCTTGGATGAACTCATACGGCTTCTCCCAGTTGGCGAGAATGCCGCCCACCTTGGCCGCGGCCAAGATCACGAGTTCGGGGCGCTCGGCGGCGAAGAACTCGCGTACCGCCTGCTGCTCGGTGAGGTCGAGCTCTGCGTGGGTGCGGGTGAGGAGATTCGAATAGCCGCCGTCCTCGAGCGCGCGCAAGATGGCGCCGCCCACCAGGCCGCGGTGGCCGGCGAGATAGATGCGGGTGTCTTTGGGGGGCGCGTCGAGCAGCATTGCCGCAGATTCTATCAGCGACGGAGCCGCGTACCCTCCGTCCCCCTAATTAAGCAGCAGCAGCGAGTGGTAGGCCTCGAGCAGAGGCAGCGATTCCGCCAGGGGGCCGCCGATCGGGCCGCCGCTCGATTCACCTTCGGGCGCCTCCCGGCGCTCTCCGCCGCGTCCCACCTCGAGACTCCGTGGCCTTTCTGCAAGAGGCTGAGGCTCGACCGTTAGGCCCGGATCGGCTCCCACCCGAGGTTCGAGTTCCAGCGCATCCGGCGCCGACTCCGCCGGCGCTGCGGTATAGACCCGCTGCGTGCCTCGTCCCTGCCGGTGCGAATCCGGCTCCACTGTTACTCCCGAGAGGACCACGGGCGCCACGGCGCCGTCGAGCATCCGGGACACATGCAGATGGTTGAAGTTCGAGGGGACGGCATAGCCGGTGCTCCCCTCGTAGCTGATCAACTCGCCGGCCCTGACCGGACCGCGTTTGGCCACCTCGTCCAGATGGGCGACGTGGATCTGCTCCCGCCCGTCGGCCGAGGTCCAGATCAGCGAATTTCCCCAACCGCCGCCGTAGCCTTCGCTCACCTGCTGGACCGTACCGTCACCGGGGGCGTGCACCGGCAGCCGGAGGTTGGCGGCGTTGTCGAGGGCGCGACCGTCGGCGTTTCGCCAGCCGGTGAGGTCGACGATGTTCGCTTTGGCGGTATCCGGCCAGAAATGGTAGTTGGCGTGACCGGTGTAGGTGGTCGCATGGTAGGCCGTGCCCGGAGCGAACAGATCGCCTTCCGCGGCGGCAGCGGGGGAAACCGGCGCGCTCAGGCCGGCCACGCCGAGCGCGGCGAGCAGCACGACGAGCAACAAAAATATCCGCAAGGAAAAACCTCTCTTTGATGGGGGAAAGCGAGAACGCCGGCAACGGACACGACTATGCGGCCGACCAGTCTTGGGGCCGCCGTGCCCGGGCATGCGGCGGGAGTAGTTGGCGGGCGGTACTTTAACACTCACTCGGACCATGGGCCAGTCCACGCCCATTCTCCGCGCCGCCCCAACGCCGCTCCAACTTCCACGGGCCGCTCCCGAGGGTCCTTCCCACTCCCTGGCCGGGGGCTCCACTCGGCCGGCCCAGGCGACCACTCAACGGGAACGATTGCGCCGCCGCCGCCAACCCAAGTAGCATTCCTCACAACCAGTTCCATAGGGGAACCGGATTCGGCCAAGGGGGTGAACCATGCGCATTCACGAAGTGCTCAAGGGGAAGGACGCGCGTCTAGTAACCTGTAAGCCCGAGGACGCGGTGGGCACGGTGGCCGACCTCATGACGGCCCACAAGATCGGGGCGCTGCCGGTCAGAGACGAAGAGGGCCGCCTGATCGGGATGCTCTCCGAACGGGACGTGGCCCAGGGCTTCGCCCGCTACGGCGAGATCCTCTCGCGCAAGACCGTGCGCACGCTGATGAGCTCACCGGTGATCACCTGCCGGCTGGAAGACGAGGTGCGTTCGGCGATGGTCACCATGAGCCGTCAACGCATCCGCCATCTGCCCGTGGTCGAGGGGGAAGCGCTCGTGGGCGTTGTCAGCCAAGGCGACCTGATGGCCCGGCTGCTCGAGCAGTCCGAACTCGAGAACGCGGTGCTCCGCGACCGGGTGATCGCGCTGCGGTAGCAGACGCTTAGGCAGGGAGTACACGAGGGGGGACGTTTCGGCGCCCCCTTTTTTTTCCGGTTCCCGTCCCAAGCTCGGCCGGCCGACTGCTAGTAGGCGCCCTTTCGGGCCAGGACCACATAAACGGTTTTGAGCATGATCGAGAGATCCAGCGCCAGGGACCAATTCTCCAGGTAGTAGCGATCCAACTTCACCATCTCGTCGAAGCTCAACTCGCTCCGTCCCGAAACCTGCCAAAGTCCGGTAATGCCGGGGAGGCCCTTCAGCCGGCAGTGGTGCTGGGTCTCGTAACACAACACCTCAGCGGGAATCGGCGGTCGCGGCCCGACGACGCTCATCTCACCTTTCAGCACATTGAAGAACTGCGGGAATTCGTCAAGACTGGTCCGGCGGAGAAAACGGCCAACGGGAGTGATGCGGGGATCGTCCTTGATCTTGAAGATGTGGCCTTCCGCCTCGTTCGCCCCCATCAACTCGGCCAGCCGCTCCTCGGCCTCACGGTACATGGTGCGGAACTTGTAGAGGGTGAAGTGCGCGCCGTTGCGGCCCACCCGCTCCTGCCTGAACAAGACCGGCCCGGACGAGGTCAGCTTGATCAGCAGCGCTATGAGCAGGAGTGCGGGGAGTAGCAACAGGAGAGCGGCGATGGCAACAAACAGGTCCAAGGTGCGTTTGAAAGTGCGCTCCACACGATCGAGCGGATCGACGGCCATGTCGACAACGGGAAGCTCGTGAAAGCCGGCGAGCTTGGCCGAGCGGTAGCTACCCTCGAAGAGCGAGGGCACTATTCGAAAAGGCACGCGTGCGGCTTGAAGCGCGGAGGTCAGTTGCGGGAGCATTCCCTCGGCTCCAGGGTCGAGAGCGAGCACAACCTCCTCGGCGCCGCAGGCGTCGATTACTCGCTTGACCTCCTCGGCGGTGACCTCCGAAAGCGACGAAGCAACCCCCCGATCCTGCTCGCCCCGACCGAAACTGAACCTGCCTGCACAACTCAAGCCCAGCCAAGGCCTGACCTCGAGGAAGTGGGCAAACTCTTCGGCGGCCTCGCCGTCACCGATCACGGCGACCTTCCTAAGATGCTCTCCCTTCTTGAATAGACTGGATTGATACCGCCACAACCCCCACCGGGCGGCCACCATCAGTAGTCCGGTGATCGCGAGGTAGCCGAACACCATGAGGCGAGAGTAGTTGACGAAGCCGGTGAACACTCCCTTGGTCGCAAGAGCCAGCCCCGCCGACAACAGGAAGGCGATTCCGAGGTTGCGCCCCACGGCCAGGGTGTCGGTGAAGCGGGACATCCGCCGCTCGGAGGAATACTGTCCATCCCGCAGCATGAGAAAGAGCGCCAAGAGACCGAGCGCGGTCATCAAGAGCAGGTGAGAAAGCCGAGCATTAGCGCTTGCGATGCGGGCGGGCATCAGGAAGAGTGCGAGAAGCAACGCAAAGGCGGCGGCGGCAGAGTCCAACGTAGCCAGTAGGCGCCGAGGCCTCACCCAACCCAACGGGACTACGAAAGGCTGATCACTCTCGCGAGCAAAAGTCGCTGTCGCCTCACTCAACTCGGCTCCCAACTGCAGCATCTCGCCGGGCAGAACGTCGCGCTCCGCGAGCGACGCGCGTAATTGAACAATTACCGATGACAATTCTACTTCCTCTGGAACTTGCTGGCATTAAGCCCGGAGTCGCCCTCGTTCGCTCCTCCCCCATCCAGACAACGCGCAGTGCCTGCCCACTCGAAGCTCTCGTCGACGAGGGCGGTGATGGAATCCCCGCCGAGCGTCGTTCTCCTCTCGGGTCATGAAATCCGAGCTCATCTTCATGAGCTTCGGTCCCTCTGGATCAATGGTCACGGACACGGCCGAAATGTGCGACTAATGCGCGCGATTGGGCGGCTGCCAGCACGTGCCGGTCGCCGATCATCATCACCGGCTCCAACGCCCACGGCCCCTACCAGCATCCCGAGAAGCGCACCCCCTCTCCATAACCTGTGGGCTCGAGGGCAAGAAGCTGCCCCTTTACTTCGACGGCCACCCTAGCCGAGGGTCAGCCGCCATGGGCATCCCGGGCATCTCACTTGCATAGCAGAAGAGCAAGGACGCAGATTCATGCCTCGAAGACTCGGGCTGCGATCCGTTCGGCCACCAAGTCCCACGTGTAGGTCCGTAGACAATGAGCCTGCCCACCAACACCCATCTCGCGCAAGCGCTGTGGCGCGGCAAGCGCGGCGAGGAGTGTATCGGCGACCGCAGCGGGAGAGGCCTCGTCGACGAGGAAGCCAAAGCGACCGTCAACCGTAATCTCGGGCAGGGCGTTACGCGCCAGACCCAGAATCGGGGTCTGGCAGGCCAAGGCCTCGAGGTAGACAAGACCCCAAGGCTCGTTGAGCGCCGGCATAGCAAAGAGAGCCGCGGCCTCAAAAAGCTGCTGCAGTCGCTGCGCTGACACGAACCCAGTCACAGTGACGTTCTCAGCATTGCCGACGAAGGCTGCGTTGCTCGAGGAACCGACCACCACCAGGTGCAGCTCCGGCCGTGTGCACCGCGCGATTTTGAAGGCGTCCAGGAGCAACCGGCCCCCTTTGTCTTCAAACCTAGCCTTCGCCACGGTGAGGATGTGACCACTCCGGTAGTCCTTCTCGCCGCTGTAGGGCCTGATCACGTTCAGTCCGGTACCGACCGGTGTGATGCGCGAGGGTTCGACGCCATAGTGCTCGACGAGGTCTTGCGCGACATAGTTGGCGATGGGAAAGACATGCGCCATTTGCGAGTAGGATGCTCGCTCCAGGGCGTCGGCGTCCCGCACATAGGTTGTGTCGTAGCACACGTTGGTCGCCAGGCTCGCCCACAGGTTCCAGGTCGTATCGCAAAACAGAAAGTGCCTTTGGGGCGAGCCGAGGGCAGGTATTGGTAAGTCAAACGTTCCCGTATGCAAGATGGTTTCGGAGTTAGACAGCCGTACATGTCGGGCAATATGGGTGGCCGCCTGTGCTCGCGATCCCGCGGCGCGGGGATCCTCGGGCGGCAGACCCACCGCGTGGCCCACTCGCTTGGCGAGGCGCAAGGTTCGACTGGGTCGGAAGTCCAGGCCGCGTACGCGGATGCCGTAACGTTCAAGAGCGCTGAGGAGGTTGAGGGGGGTACCCGACCAAGTCCGTGGGTCGTAGGGGTCTCCATAGCTGGTGAGAATGAGTTCTCTCACGCCTGATCCACAGTGATTGGTGTTGCGAACAGTCTACCAACCTGGAGCAGGTTGGCGACGCAGTCCGCCCGAGATTGCGCCGTCATTGTGAACGGACCGCAGCGATATCCGCTAGCCACGAATCAACCAATACAAGCTCCGCCTCGGGGAAGAACTCGGACTCGACGAGCGCTCCGTAGCATGTCCTCAGATTCTCCTCGACCGCGTCCGGCCCTGCCTTCAGCCGCAGCCTGTCGAGAGTTTCACAGAACCGCCCGTTGCCCAAGTACCCTGGAATCTCGTCCCGAAAGTCGCGCATCAGGTCGTGCTGATTGCGCTGCTGGGCGACCTCGGCGCCATGGAAGACCATGCCGGCACCGAGTTCCCAGAGACAACGCTGCGCGACGAAGCTACGCCAGATGTCGGTCATTCTGAAGGTGCAGAATGACGGGAGATACAGCAACGGGTAGGCCGCTGGCCACCACCACGTGGACTGGCTATTGAAGGGGCTCCATGTGCCAGGCGGAAGCCAGAACCCCTTCTCCCCTTCTCTGCCGAACGTGTGCTCCTCCTCCAACAGGAGACGCCAGATTGCGTCGACATCCGGAGAGCCATTCGCGAGTCCTTGCTGAATGGGGGCATCGATTTCGACGGACGGCAGCGCCTCGTACGAGCACACCGCGGGGTCGCTGATAAAGTCCAGCGGAAAACCGCGCGGCCAGATCAACGTCTCCGGCGAGAAGAGGCGATACACGTTAACCCAGCGCCGGGCCTTGATCGGCCGCGCCCGGACACGCAGGTTTCTAGGTTTCCACCCGGGAAGCGGCATGTTGTCGTCGTCCGTCTCGTAGATGCTTGCCGCCCCCCGCGCGATGGCGACCAGATAGCCAAGGTTCTTGCGTGTGTAGTGGTTCTCTGGGAGGTGCAATGCGAGCCTGAACGGTAGATGGCGTTGTTTTTCGATACCGATGAACTCGCCCACCGCGAACTCAGAACCATCGGGCCCTTTTGCGTCTCCGATTACCACTAGTTCGGCGGAGAAACGTTCGAGCGTCTCCGCGAGACCCACTACCGACGCTGTGGGTGCTTGGATCGTAGTCAGCACACAGACTAGATCTTGCTCGCTCATTCCCGGTGCTCCAATCAGTAGCCTCCCCTCCTAGGGTGCGGCCCCCACTTGCTTTCCACCTCACCTACAGTAACACTGGTGCCTTCCATCGCCCCAGTATGAGTAGGTCGCCTTACAGCGCCGGCGCACCTCTCGCTCAATGACCTGGCAGCTCGACGGGTCAAAGCTCTCTGTGAACGCTAACCTAATTGTTGACCACCTGGAGGCCGGACGCTCATCGAAAAGTTGACCTTACTATTTCCCTGGGCCGATTCTGAGCGATAGGCTCAGAGGGC
>JADQBG010000007.1 GCA_016278725.1 Actinomycetota bacterium | reverse complement strand
CGCTGGTGGCGGCGGGGGCGGGCGCTTTTCTGGCTGAGGAGATCGGCCGCCGCAGCGGTCGTCCAGTCATGACCGCCGCCCCCAACTGGCCGGTCCAGGCGCGGAGGGCGCTTCCGGCCTCGGCGGTGGGAGCGTTGCTGCGGCTCGAAGGAGCGGGCCGGTGAGCGCAGATACCCCGGACACGGTCATCAAGGTGGGCGGAGCCCTGGGGCGCGAGGGCGATGGTGCCCTCCTCCGGAGTTTCTGCGCCGCACTTGTCGACGTCAGCGGCCGGCACCGGGTCCTCGTGGTCCCCGGGGGAGGAAGCTTTGCCGACCTCGTTCGCGCCGAGACCGAACGTTACGGGCTGAGCGAATCCGCCGCCCATTGGATGGCCGTTCTGGGGATGGACGCGTATGGCCAGGTGCTGCTCGATCTGCTCGGGCCGCACGCGGACGGGGATCCGGCGGGGGAAGCTGTTCTCAGTCCGAGAGCGGCCGGGTCCGCGTGGCTACGGTCGCGCATCCCGGTGCTCTTGCCCTACCGGCTCGTGCGCCGGGAAGATCCTCTCCCTCATGGATGGGAAGTCACCTCCGATGCCATCGCCGCCTGGGTGGCCGTCTTGACCAAGGCAAAGCGGCTGGTTCTGGTGAAACCGGGGGAGTCGGCAGCCGACGCACCGCCGATCGACGGCTATCTGCTCAGTCGGTTGGCTTCGCCCCGGACGAAGCGCGCTGGGTTTGCCGGCCTCGCCCACGGTCTTCCCGAGAGCTGGGCGATCAATGGGACCGCGCCGCACCGTCTGTCGGAGTTGCTCGACCGGGGGAGTACGGAAGGTCTTCGGTTGGTTTGAGGCCATCCCGGAGGGCCTGCACGAGCAGGGGGTCCACGTGGCCGTCCATCCGGTCCCCGCGGCACGCCGCCGACCGGAACCCGCCGATATCGGGTCCGATTCGCTTTAATGCGGGCAAGTCGGCGAGGGTCAGGGAGCCGGCGAGGGCGGAGAGCAGCCCGTGGCGGCGGGCCTCAGCGACGAGGTGGGAGAGGAACTGATAAGACAGAGCGTCGAAAAGAGATCCCCTGCCCTTGCGGGCGGTATCCAGCATGCATCCGTGAGTGCCGGCCGCATGGGCGACCTGCACCAGATCCCTCGGCGGAAGCGCTCCGACCTGCGCGCCCTCTGCGTAGCCGGTGGCGATCACTCTGACATGGCGATCGATATCTGCGACCGCGCGCACGGCGGCCGCGAGAAGCTCGCCGGCCGCGCCCGGCGTGCACGGGCCCATCAGTCCGATCTTTACGAAGTCGGCGCCGCAGGCAGCGGCGCCCGCCGCGGCGAGCGCCACCGTGCCGGGCAGATCGGGCACGTCGCCGATGGCCGCGCTCACCGGGAGGTGCCGTGGGGTGAGCCGTCTGACTTCCCGGATCAGGTGGGGCTGAGGTGCGCCGAGAGACCCTTCCGCCGGGTTCTTGACATCGATGATGTCGGCGCCGCCGGCCACGGCCGCTTGAACCTCGCCTATGGAGCTGACGCTCACGAGCAACTGCATGGGCAGCGCCTTCCTGTTCGAAGGGTGCACCCGGGTCGTTGGCGATGATAGATCCGAGGCAGGTCATCGAAGGCTGGGCGGTCGAGACGTACGGCGGTCTGATCTTCACCGTGAAAGGCGTCGTGCATCCGCCGGACCGGGTCATCGCCTACCTGCGCTACCTGCCTGACGCCTCAGGAGAGCGTCGCGCGGGACACGGGCCACTCCAGGGGAACACCTACCGGCGAGTATACCGCGAGATCGACCAGCTTCGGGCTTTGGCGGAACTCCATCCCGAGTACGTCGCCCGCGACCCCATGCTGGGCATGGTGGTTCAGTCGGTTCCTTGGCCGGACGTGGTCCGAGTGCACGATCCTTTGCGGCGGCTGCGGGAACTGCGGGAATTGCGGGAATCCGGGGCGACGACGGATATCGAGAACGACGCCGTGCGCTTGGCCGAGCTGATTGCGGAGGCGGGGGGAGTGGGCCTTGGCCGGTTGGGCATCACCGGTTCGCTGCTGGTCGGCCTGGATGAGCCATCTTCGGACCTCGATCTGCTGGTCCTGGGCGAAGCCGCGGGGTGGGCCGTGCGCGATGCTCTGCTCGCGCTGCTGGCGGAGCCGAACGGGCCCTTGAAAAGACCCAACGCGGCCGCGCTGCGGGCGCTCCACAACCTGCATAGGGACGATACCCCGCTGACCTTCGCCCAGTTCTGCCGGGCGCAGGCACGCAAGGTCAATGAGGGAACGTTTGCCGGCCGCGGCTACTTCCTGCGGTTTGTGCGGACGGCTCAGGAAAGCGGGGAAAGCTACGGGGAGCCCAGCTACGCGCCCGGGGGGGAGGCCAGAGTGTCGGCGGTGGTAACGTCGGCGGCAGGAGCGCTCTTTACGCCGAATCATTACGCATTGGGAGACGTGGAGTTCCTCGAGGGCACGCCCGTAGAGGATTTGCGAGAGGTGGTTTCCCACCGGGGCAGGTTTGCCGAACAGGCGGTGTCCGGTGAGGCCGTGGAGGCCCAGGGCCGCCTGGAACGGGTCATGCCCGGCACGGGTAGCGGTTGGCACCGCTTGGTGGTTGGCGGCCGCTCCGGCGAATATCTCGTGGTTCGCAGCGGACTTCGCGGGACGGAGTGCGAGAAGGTCTAGCCTCGCCGGCCGGCGTCGCCGGTAAGGCGGAGGCGGTCGGCGACAAGTTGGGGGTCGGCGGGCTCTAGACGAGCCAGCCGAGAACCACCCAACCGGTGCCGTAGGCGGCGAGGGAAACGAGCAATCCCCCGAGGTCCTGACCGATCTGCGTTGCGGTGTCTTTCATTTTGCCCCCTCTCTAACCATTAAGTCCTTTTGGGCTGACAGGAGTATACCATAGCCTCGGTAATGGTAAACCCTTGTAAGGTTAATGGGCGGTTAAAGTGGCAAGGGACAAAAAAACACGGGGGCCGCGCCAAACGTCAGATGGCGCCTCCGGACTGACCGGGGGACTCGGCCAGGGTGTCCGCATCGCCCGAGACCTCGCGCTCCCACAGGTCCAGTTCTCCGTCGAGCACATCGGCGATGCGCTCGGCGTCTTCCGGGGAGACCACTTCCTCGACCACTGAAATCAGTCGCGTGCGCAGGTCCTTCTCTGCCGGCCGCCGCTCATTCCCGCAGCGGATCATCCGGCTGAAAACTGCCTCCAAATGCTGGTAGCCGTCCAATGCGCGCTCCTTTGTTTGTCATCGGATAGTTCGCAGTGTTGTCATGTCCAGCTATCCCCGCTGACTTTGGATCGCGAACCCGGCGAAGCCGGCGATGTTCCCCCCGGCCGCTCTGGACGGCCCGAGCGACACCAGGGCCCAACCACCCCGGTGTGCCCCGAGGCCCGTGGGCTCTGCCCCGCAGATTCGTTTCCCCTGGACGGGTTTCCGGGCAGCACTTACGACGGAGATCGATAAGTCCTACGGCTAGCTCTGCGCGAACGGTTGGAGGAGGGAAACGCTATGCAGGAGGCAATTGGGAAGCGGAGGTGGGTGATTGCGGAGGGATACATCCCCACCTGGAGCAACGGGCCCGAGCCGGAGTTCCTCAGCCACGAGACCGCCTGCCTTTTGAACACCGGGGACCAGGACGCGCACGTCCAGATCACCATCTACTTCAAGGACCGGGAACCGGCAGGACCCTACCGGATCACCGTCCCGGCCCGGCGCACCCTGCATCAGCGCTTCAACGACCTCGAAGAACCGGAGCCCGTTCCCGCGGGGACCGATTTCGCCAGCCTCATCGAGAGCGACGTTCCCATCGTGGTGCAGCACACCCGATTGGACTCGCGTCAGGCGGAGAACGCGCTGCTCAGCACGATCGCCTTCCCGGCCGAAGGCTAAGAGCTCTCTCCTATCTCGATGTACTTGGCGAGCACGGAGGGCAGCTCTTCGGCCTGGTCGTCCTCGGGGAGTTCGATCGTACCCAACCCGTCGCCCCAGACGGTAACGACGTCTCCTTCGTCGATTTCTTCTTCGCCGCCGTAGCCCACCACCACGGTGTCAGCGGGGTCGAAGCCTTCGGCGAGCCGGGTCACGGCGAGTTTCATCACGGTCAGCCCCAGGTCCCGTTCGACCTGGATAACCTCGCCTGCCAAGGTGATCATTCGGCCGCGGTAGTCTTCCGCCTTCGCCTTGAGCTCCTGATAATCGACTTCTTCCGACTGGTTCTGGTACACCTCGAACGGCTGGAGTTCCGTGGTCGGCACCTCTTCCGCATCCGAGGGGGCTTCACCATCGGCGACCGTCGTCGCGCCATCGTCCGAGCCGATTCCGGGCAGCACGCCGGACTGCCAGAGGAACCAGCCCCCGATGACCGCGACCACCAATATGAGCACCTTCTGCATCTCGTCCCGGCGGCGCCACCAGCCCAAAGGGCCGCCCCCGGTCGGTTGCTCGTTGCTGCGCTTAGCCATGCTCTAGATTATTCCTTTCGCCTGACCGGATCAGGTCCAAATATCGCGCGGATCGGCGGCTATTCTACGCGATGGCCGGGGGAAGCGGAAAGCCGGCGCATCCTGCCTCCGATTTGCGGGGAAGTCTTCTCTGATGCCACGACCTCTGACAATCGTGCTTTTGTTTCTGGGAGTGTTGCTGCTCGCGCTGGCGGCTTTAGGCCGTTGGGTGGATACCGCCCTGCTCAACGAGGAGCGCTTTCGGACGGAGGCCGTGGCGGCGCTCCGATCGGACGAAGGCCGACGGGCGGTGGCCACGGAAACCTGGACCTATCTGGAGCAAACTTTGCCCCCGGTGGCGCTGCTGGACAGCGACTCCGCGATCCGGACGATCGACCGTTTCTTGGCGCGGCCGCAAATGGCCTCGGTGTTGAGCCGAACGGCCGCGCGCATTCAGGAGGCGGCGGTGTCGGCGGAGAGGCAGGACATCGTCCTGGACCCGGCCACGGAATATCCTCTGCTCATCGAGGCGCTTCTCGGGATCGACGCCGACCTGGTCTCGAACTTCCTTCCCCTGGATAGCCTGCAGCCGGTGTTGATCGCCGGCGAAGACGAGGTCCCCGAACTCTGGCGCCTGAAGGGTCCCACCGAGCGTTGGACCTGGCCCGCCGGCGTCGCCGGTGCGCTGCTCTTGGCGACAGGCTTCTGGTTGGGGCGGCGGCGCCTCTGGACCCCATCCGTCATCGGCTTGACCTTGCTGCTGGGGGCCGCGCTTCTCGAGGGCGCGCTCCCGCGGGTCCGGGCAGCGATACTGGACCCCATAGTCGACCCCGAGGTCGCGGTTATCACCGGAGAGATCGTCGATCGCCTCATGGTCGATCTGGAGGCTCAGGTCGTTGTGCTGCTCGGAGTGGGGCTGACCATTCTGGCCGCCAATCTGCTGCTCTATGCCGGGTTGCGCTTGTCCCGGAGCCGGCTTCCCCGCGACCCGGAGTAACGCCGGCGCTCCACGCTCGTTAGGGCTAGGGAACAGGCCGGTACCGGAGGAGGCGTCTTGTACGGAGTATCCCTGCTGCAGCCGCAACTGGAGCATCCGCCCGATCGCGCCGTCTGTCCGGTGCGCGGCTGTGGGGTGTCTGCGCCCTGGGAACCTGGACCGGTGCCCAGTGCCGGGGACCGCCGCTGCCCCCTTCACCGTATCTTCCTTTCCCGCACCTCTTTTCGCTACGAGAGAGAGACCGACAACCTGCTGTGGACCGGGCGCCCGGACCTGGCCCTGCTCGGAGCCGCGAGGAAAGGGACCGGAGAACGGAGCTTTGCGCTCGACTCGAGTCCGGGAGCGGTGACCTGGAACGTTTTTCGTTGGCTCGAGGCCACCGGAGGGCTCGCCCCTCTCTTGGAAGAGTGGTTGGGGGAAACCGTTTTGGAAACCGCCGTTGCCTATTGGGGTTACGGTTCCCGGAACCTCGAGTTGCTGCCCCACCTGCGCCGGACGCGCATCGCTTTCGCGGAGCCGGAATCAGACGAAACCCGCTTCCCGGTCTGCATCGAGACCTCCGGTCATTTCGTGGCGGTGGTGCCCCGGCTCGGCCCGATTCGCCCCGGCGACGAGGAGTCCGGGCGGAAGCGCTGGGAACCCGAGCGGGAGAGCGATTGGCTGGGCGACGTGCTGATGCCGCACTGGCGAGAATTGCTGGATATGCGCCTGGCCGCCGCCTTGCTCAGAGTCTGGGTCCTGGGCTCGTACGCCGCCAAGCTGCGGGGTCTCGCCTTCGTGCTCCTGGATATCTCGCCCCGATGGGCCAATCGGGCCGCCGGTGAGTCTTTCGAGGGCGGTCTGCGCATCGGCGAAGACCGCCGGCTGGCAAAGGCGAACTGGGAGGACGTCTACGATTTTGCGGGCGAGTCCTCCCTCCCCGACGCCGATGCCATCCGTATCTACTTGAGAGAGAAGAGCGCGGGTTACTCGCCCGACGGCCGGCTCCGTCGGGCCTTCTCGCCGGAAGTAGCGCGCACGGTCACCCGGGTTTCGTAGAAGGCCGCCGTTTCGCCCATATCGCTGGTCAGGTCCGCGGTGAGCAGATTGGGTCCCAGGCCGAACTGCACCCAGCCGTCGCGGGGGCAGGCCACCACCCCGGGAACCAGGCCGTCGTCCAAGAGCAATCGGCCCGTCAGGCGGTGACCGGAAGCCTCGAGCTCGACGGTGTCTTCGGGCGCGAGGTTACGCGACCGCGCCGTCTCGGGATTCATGCGTACGGACAGTCCGAGCCCGCCGGCGGAATCGCACCCCTGCTGATTCTCGGGGAGTATCTGCGAGTGCATGGCCTCCCGGCGGATGAGGCTGAGCAGGCGCAGAGGGGCATCGGCGCTCGGCGGTTCGGGCGGAGAAAGCCTGTCGAGCAGGCGGAAACGCCGGTCGGCGTGGGCGGAGCCCTCACCGAAGACCACCCGCTCATGCGGCAATTCGCACCAGGTCTCGCGGCGCAGCCGATCGAGGCCGCCGCATTCCGGGGGAAGAGAGGCTTCCAGCCACGAGTCGAGGTCGGGATAATGGGGTTCGAGGCCCAGTCTGCGTTCCAGTTCCGCGGTGATCTCCCAGTCCGGCCGGCACTGGGCCGGAGGCTCCGTCACCTTGCGGACAGCCGCGAGTCCTTTGCGCCACCAGGAACCGACGACATCTTCCTCCTCCAGCCAGAGCGCCGGCGGCAAAACCACCGAAGCGCTGAGGGCGGTGTCGGTCCAGAAGCCGTCCACCACGACCACCGTGGGCACGCCGGCCAGTCCCTCGGCCACCGCCGCGCTGTCCGGGCACTGATTGACCGGATTGGCGGCGGCTATCCAAGCGAACTCGATACCGGCGCCGGCTGCGGTCAGCTCCCGGCCCAGTTGCGGCAGGGAGAGCGGCTCGGGCGCGGCGGGATAGGTGTGAGGGAGGGGGGCAAAGCCGCGGCTCGAAGGCAGACCGTAGTAGAGGCCGCCGCCCTCGCGGCCGATGGTTCCCGCGATCAGACAGAGGGCGTCTATGGCGCGGACGTTCTCTCCGCCGTGGAGGTAGCGCTGGAGGCCCCAACCCACGAGGGTCGCGACCCGATCGGTCGCGGCGTAGGTGCGGGCCAGAAGCTCGATCTGGTCCTCGGAGCATCCGGCGGCCTCTGCCAGGTTGCCGATCTCCTGACCTCGGCAGAGCGAACGGAATTCCTCCAGTCCGGCGAGCCGGTTCGGGTCACGGGGAAAGCCCTCCTCTTCCACGAGGCGCTTTGCCACGGCCAGGGCCAGGAAGCGGTCTGCGCCGGGCGAAACCCGGATGACCTCGCTGGAGATTCCGGCTACCGCCGAGGAGTCGGGGTTCACGGCGATCACCGGCACGCCCCGGCGGCGGGCCCGGAGAACCGCGGCGGCTGTGTGCGTCGAGCAGGCCCGCGGGTGCTTTCCCCAGAGAATTATTGCCTCCGCGGCGTCTATCTCCCCGGGGTCGTTCATGTCCAGGTATCCCCAGTCCTGCTCCAGCGCCGCGATGCCGGCCTCGTCGCAGAGGCTCCCTCGAGTCGAGCGGGCGCCCAAACGGCGAAACACGTGGTCCAGGTGGGCCTTGCTCCTTCCCAAGGAACCGCTGCCCCGGAGAAAGAGCACGGTCGCCGGATCCGACTGCAGCGCTTTATCCAGCGCCGGGATAATCCGCGCCCAGGCCTCCTCCCAGCTTGCCGGACGCCAGCTGCCGTCGCTGTGCCTGAGGTGAGGTTCGCGGATACGCGACGGGCTGGTCAGGCGGTCCGGATAGCGAAGGATCTTTGCGCAGGTCAGTCCGTGGGTCCAGGAATCGCTTTCGTCAGGTCGGATTTGCAGGCCGGAGGCCGTGAGGCTCACGATGAGCAGGCACCGGTCTCCGCAGTCGAGGTTGCACGCGCTCCTGACCTCGGTACCTGGGGTGAGGCTTCCCGGCGTCAACGTCTCCAGCGGGCCAGCCGGGTGGCCAGGGTTGCCATCACGATGAAAACCACGACCACGACGGCAACGAAGAGGCCGGTACCAATTTGCTTCTCCAGCCAGTCGCCGCCAAACACCAGAACCACCAGGGCGACGAAGGAGAAGAACAGCGCCACCCACAGCATTGCGAAAGTCCGGATCACGAGCACCCCCTGATTGACGAGCGAGCCCAGGCTGGGCCGGGACCCCCTGACTCTAGCAGCAGCGGGAGGCGGTCTCCAACTGGGATTACCGCCATGGCCGCCGGGGTGGGCCGGGTTTCGAGCCGGCCGCGGATAACTTCGCCCAGACCGATGTTGTCACTATTCACTCCCTGCATACCCGGAAAGCCGGGCCTTGCATCGCCGTGGTCTCGAGTCCCTGATCTGCCGCAGGCGCGCTCGGCCGCGCGGCTTCTCGTTTGGGGTCGCCGGTTCAGGGCGAGAAAAGAACGTTGGATCGGCCAATCCCGGGCGCCGCCTTCCCTTCACCGGGCGCGAAGCGTGCTGTACGCACGGAGAGGCGGCGCCCGCCGCGAAGCTCGGCAAAAGGAGGAAGAGTGTCACTTCCCATCGAGGATTACGGGCTCATCGGCGACACCCAGACCGCAGCCTTGGTCAGTAAGCTGGGCTCCATCGATTGGCTTTGTTTTCCTCGGTTCGATTCCGGAGCCTGCTTCAGTTCGCTTCTGGGCATCGCCGACAACGGCCGTTGGGAAATCCGGCCTCAGGGAGAGGTGACCTGGGTCGAGCGGCGCTACCGGCGCGGAACCTTGATCCTCGAGACCGAAATGCGCACCAAAGAGGGCCTAATTCGGCTGATCGACTGCATGCCGCCCCGCGGCGAAGAGCCCGACGTGGTGCGGATCGTCGAGGGGCTCGAGGGCCGGGTCCCGATGTACACCGTCTTCAACCCTCGTTACGACTACGGCAAGATCGTCCCCTGGATGAGGCGCGAGGGAAAGGTCTTGACTGCCATCGGCGGACCGGACGCCCTCAGGCTGGTGGGGGACGTCGAACTCAGGTCCAGGGACATGGTCCACCAGGCGGACTTCTCGGTTGAGCCGGGGGATCGGGTGGCCTTCGTGCTCACCTGGTACCCCTCCCATCACCAACCGCCGGCCGATGTCGACCCGGAAGCGGCCTTGGCGGACACCGAGAGTTGGTGGCGGGAGTGGTTCGATCGCTGCACCTACGAGGGCCCGTGGGAGGACGCAGTCAAAACCTCCTTCGTGGTCCTCAAAGCGCTGACCTACGCTCCCACCGGGGGGATCGTGGCGGCGCCCACCACCTCGCTGCCGGAGCGGCTGGGCGGAGTGCGCAACTGGGACTACCGCTATTGCTGGATCCGGGACGCCACCTTCACCCTGGACGCGCTGATGCTCGGCGGTTACGTCGACGAGGCCCGGGCCTGGCGGGATTGGCTGGTGCGGGCGGTCGCCGGAGACCCCAGTGACCTGCAGATCCTCTATGGGCCCGCAGGAGAGCGTCGCCTGCCGGAGATGGAACTGCCGTGGCTCTCCGGGTACGAGGGCGCTCAGCCGGTGAGGATCGGTAACGGGGCCGTCGATCAGTTCCAGCTCGACGTGTACGGCGAGCTGATGGATTCCATGCACGACGCGCGGCATCGGGGGATCGATCCGGAGGCCAACGCGTGGGCGGTTCAACGCGCGCTGATGGACTTCCTCGAAGGCCACTGGGAATTGCCCGACGAGGGCATCTGGGAAGTCCGCGGGCCGCGCCGCCACTTCACCCATTCCAAGGTGATGGCCTGGGTTGCCGCCGATCGGGCGGTCAAGGCGGTGGAGTCCTGGGGGCTCGAAGGCCCGGTGGACAAATGGAAGCGTCTGCGCAGCCGGATACACGAGGAGGTCTGCACCGAAGGCTACGATTCCGAGCGGGGCATCTTCACCCAGTTCTACGGATCACAGGGGCTGGATGGGGCCCTGCTGATGATCCCCCTGGTGGGCTTCTTGCCCGCGAGCGACCCCAGAGTGGAGCGGACGGTCGAAGCGGTGCGGCGGGAGCTGTGCCAGGACGGCTTCGTGCTGCGCTACGAGCAGCAGGAGACCGAGCACATCGACGGTCTCCCCCCGGGCGAAGGCGCCTTCCTGGCCTGCAGTTTCTGGCTGGTGGATTGCCTGGCGCTGATGGGTCGGCGTGACGAGGCGGTCAAGCTCTATGAGAGGTTGCTCTCGCTGACCAACGATCTCTATCTGCTCTCGGAAATGTACGATCCGGCTAGCAGGCGCCTGGTGGGCAACTTTCCCCAGGCCTTCACTCACGTGTCACTGATCGACTCGGCCTTCAACCTGCGCGAGGTGCCGGGCGCACCCGCCAGGGAGCGCGGCGCGAAGTAGCCGGCGACGGCAAGCGTCGGCCCGCCGGTAGCGGCCCAAACTGTTTGCCGAAACCCAACACGGGAATCAAATTAAGTGTCCCCCAACTACCAAGGGAGCGGGTTCTATGGCCGATCGGGTCTTTTCCAAAGAAGAGCTGGCCGAGTACGACGGACAGGACGGTGCCGAGGCCTACGTTGCCTACAACGGCAAGGTCTACGACGTGACCGACAGCTTCATGTGGCCGGATGGGGAACACGAATCCGAGCATGTGGCCGGGAGAGATCTCAGCGAATCGATTGGCATCGCTCCCCACGGGGACGAGGTCATGGAAGATTTCCCTGTGGTGGGGACACTGGCGAGCGATTGAACGCAAGTCTTTGCACGGGTAAGCGGCAATAGGAAGGTGTTTTCGGAAATGAAGAAGTCTCTATTCAAGTGGCTGGGCATGGCTGGGGTTGTCCGAGGTCTGTTCGGTCTGCGCGGCGACGACGATAAGCGCCACGAGGAGAAGCCGGGGCTTGTTCGCCGTTTCTCGCGCTACCTATTCGGAGGCGCCATCGGCGCCGGCCTCATGTACTTCTTGGATCCCGGCCGCGGCGCCAGGCGCCGCTCCCTGGTGGTGGACAAGGTCGGCAAATACCGCAGTGATGCCGGCGATTTCGCCCAAGGCGAGTCCAAGCACGTGCGTAACGTGGCCCAGGGCGTGATGCACGAGACCAAGTCACGGATGTCCGACGAACCGGTGGACGACGACACGTTGGTTGGGCGGGTGCGTTCCGACCTCGGCCGAGTGGCGTCCGCCGTCGGCTCGCTCGAAGTCTCCGCCCAGGAGGGTAAGGTAACCCTTCGCGGATCCGTTCTCGAGGATGAGGTGGAGAAAGTGGTTTCGACCACGAACTCCGTGCGCGGAGTCAAGGAAGTGGACAACCAGCTGGAGACCCACAAAGAACACGAAGAGGTCCCCGGCCTGCAAAAGTAACGTTTCCTTCGACCGTCTATGCGGCCGGCTGCGCGCTTCGCGCGCCGGCCGTTTTTGTCGTCTACGTCAAAGGTTGATACCATTCACCCTTCAATGTCTTCCTTACGCCTCGCGGCAAATCCCGGTATTCCGTCATTTTCGCCATCCCCTCGTTGGGCCTTTTTGGCCGGGCCCGGGGTCAAACGGCCCACCCTGCTCATGAAGCGTCCCCTCCTGCTTCTGCTCGCTGCGGCCTTGGTGATCCTCCCGGCAAGCCTGTGGCTGCTCCTCACTCCGGCCACCGCCCTCGCCGCGCCGAGCGACGTGGCGGCCGCGCAGAGCAGCGCCGAGCGTCTGGATGCGCAGAAGGATCAGGCCTCTCTGAGCTTGATGTTGCTGGAAGACCGCCTCCAAGCGGCAGAGGACCGTACGGCGGCGGTCGATGCGCGCGTGGCCGAATTGGAGCAGGAGATGAAGGCGGCGGCGGGTCGGCGGGAGCAGGCTCGCAAGGACGCCGAGGCCGTTCGGTCCCGCTTGGCTGATCGGCTGAGAGAGGGTTACAAGTCCGGTAGCGTCGGTTGGCTGCAGCTGCTTTTCACCAGTGAGGACCTGGGCGAACTGCTCCAACGAGCCCGGATGCTCGGCCGCGTGGTGGACAGCGAAGCCCAGCTCTTGGACGAGGTGAAGGCGAAAAGGGACGCGGAAGGCCGGGCGGTGGCGGAACTGGAGACTCTGCGCGCCGAGGAGGCGAAAAGTCTCGAGTCGCTGAAGGAGTCGCGCCGGGAACTGGCGCAGGCAGCCGCGGAGCAAGAAGCTTTGGTCGCAGAGCTCGGAGGCCGGTTGGACCAGGCGCGGGCCCAGGTGGCGGAAGCGAGGCAACGCATGGCCGCCCTAAACCGTGAGCAGGTGGCTATGCGCGGGGAGTCGCGCGGCGACGCCCCGCAGGCCGCCGGTTCCGGAAGCTCGACCGGCACGAGCTCCACCAACGGTGGCTCCAGCACGAAGGCGCCCTCGGCAGCTTCCGAGGGAACGGTGCGGTCGAATCCACCGAGCCCCGGGGCCCCGCGTGGCGGGGGCAGGCAAATAGAAGCCAAGGTAACCGCGTATGCGCTACCGGGAACCACCGCTACGGGAATGCCCGTGGGTTACGGCATCATCGCGGTCGATCCCCGGGTCATCCCCCTGGGCACCCGCCTCTACGTCCCCGGCTACGGGGAGGGCATCGCCGCGGATACCGGCTCGGCCGTCAAGGGCAACGTGGTCGACGTGTGGCTCCCCTCGCGGGACGAGGCGCTCGATTGGGGTATCAAACATCTGACGGTCACGGTCTACGACTAAGCCCAAGCCCAAGTCTACGACTAAGGTTTGTTGCGGGCTCACTCCTCCGGGGATCGCCCCCTAAGAATCCGCTCGGCCTCGTCGACAACATCGGCCGAAATCTCCTCCTCAGAAACGGGCACCCCCCGAACCTCCCATTCGGTGACGGAACCCCCTCGAGAGAGGCCGATGCGCCCTCGCTCCACCCAGCGGGTGACTCTGAAGTTGCCGTCTTCTTGCACCACCACCCGGCCCACCGCCCATTCGGGGACCTGGAAGGGCGCGCGCGTGGTTTTGAAAAGCAGGCGGTCCCCCTGGCGGGGGCCGGTGAGCAGATCGAGGATGCGGCGTAAAACAGAGCTCATCCCGGGTAGGCCTCCGAGCAATGATTGACGGACACTCGTCCCATAAGGATACCCGCATCATCCTGGCGATCGATGTCGGGACCACCAACGCCAAGGCTCAGTTCTTCGACGAGGCGGCGCAGCCACTCGGCAGGGCCCTCCGCGCGCGCATGCCCGTGCGCCCGGACGGAACTGCGGATGCGGAGCTTCTGGCGGCAGAAGTGGAGAAGCTGCTCGACCGGACCCTCGCGGGCGCGGAGGATGCGGAGGAGATCCTGGGGGAGAAGGCTCCCGAGGCCGTGGCTCTGACCTGCGCCTGGCACGGCTTGGTGGGCCTTGACCGGGACGGGAATCCCCTGACGGCCCTGTCCACCTGGTTCGACGGGCGGGCGGCGGCCCAGGCGCTGCGCCTGCGGGCACGGGTTTCCGATCTGAGCGCTCTTCACCACCGTACCGGAGCGCCCATCCATCCGGCGCTTCCGCCCGCCCGCCTGCTCCGGCTGCGCGAAGAAGAGCGGGAGGTGTTCGACAGGGTGGCTCGTTGGGCCTCGCTCGGCGAGCTTCTGCATATCCGCTGGTTTGGACCCGAAGTGCCGGCTTCTCCCTCGATGGCGTCGGGCAGCGGCCTCTATGACCAGTCGCGGCGTGGGTGGGATCAGGAGCTTTGCCGCCTGCTCGAGTTGCACCCGGAAACCCTGCCGAGGGTCAGGGACGGTCTGTGTCTGGGTACCGAGCTTCGTCTGCGGGACTCGTTCGCCAACCGTTGGCCGGTCCTCCGAAATGCCCGCTGGACTCCGGCCGCGGGTGACGGGGGCTCCGCCGTCGTGGGGAGCGTGGCCTGCGCCGGCGAGGCCGCCCTCACCGTGGGCACCAGCGCAGCTGCCCGAGTGGTGATTCCCTTCCTGCAGCGCGCGGGCAAGCCGTTGCCCCGGGCCCTCTTTGCCTACCTCTTGGAGGAAGACCGTGCCGTGGTGGGGGTTGCCCGGTCGAACGCCGGCAATCTGATTGGCTGGGGCAGAAGGGTGCTCTTCCTCGAGGCGCTCCGGGATCCCCAGGCTGCTCGGCAACAGGGGCCGCTGAGCGAGGGGATCGACCTGGTGGCGGAGGTGTTTGGCGAGAGTCTTCCGGGGGACCACGGGTTGGTGGTGGACCCCTCCTTGGCCGGGGAACGCAGCCCGTACTGGCCGGTGAAGGCCCGCGGTGCGATATCCGGTCTCCGCACCGACACCACGGCCGAACAGTTGCTGCGGGCGTTGCTCGAGGCGGCCGTGCTCGGCCTGCGGCGCAGCATCGAAGAGCTCGAAAGGTGGTCCGGGCCCTTGGAGATGGTGCTTTCCGGAGGGGCCACCCGCTCACCTGGCTGGCTGCGGCTGTTGGCCGACGGCTTGGATCGCCCCCTCAGGGTCTCCGCGGTCCCCGAGGCGTCTCTGCGTGGTGCGGCGGTTCTCGGGCTGCGGGCTCTGGGGCTACCGGAGCCCCGCCTGCAGCACGAGGGAGAATTGGTCCGGCCCGACCCGGCCCGGGCATCGGCTTATGCCAAGCTCTATGCCGACTGGGAGAGTGAGGACTGAGGGGAGTGCGCTCCTAAGCGTGCAAGCGCTGTGGCTTCTCCTGGTTCATCCACTCGAAGGCGACGAGCAACGACTCCAGGGCCTCGGGGTATTCCATGCCGTCGCTCAGGTAGACGTCCTCTCCCTGAAACTGCACGCGTACCCTCCAGGTTCCCCGGATTTCGGGCTCCAGCGCAACGATCTGCGGCTGCGGCGCGATCGCGTTCTCGCGGGGGTCCGGGCTGAAGGAAACCCAATACCGGGGGCGGTGCGGGCGTTCACCGTAGGCGCTCTGAAGTTCTCGGTCCACCAATCCTCCTGCAGTCCTCGGACGGCTTTGTTGCCTCTACCCGGTCGCGGTTGAGCGAAACGAGGAGCCGGACGCGGGCATCACCTCGAGGGATTGAAAAAAAGGCCGCCCGGCGGCGGCCTTGAACAAGCTGAGGAGCGGCGAAGGCCTACTCCATGCTGATGGCACCCTCCGGGCACTCATCGACAGCCTCTTCGCAGCAGTCGGCGTCGTCGCACGCGTTTGGATCGATGACGTGGCTCAGGCCGTCATCCTGCACTTCGAACACGTCGGGGCAAATGTCTTCACAGATGCCGCAGCCGGTGCAGAGATCCGGATCGACTTTGGGCGTGGCCATTCTGTTCCTCCTATTGGGGCTCACAAACGCGCACATTGTACGCGCACTCCGCGACCGTGCGCAAGTTGATGAAGCGATCCTCAGGCGGAAAGGCTTTCCGCGGCGAGATTCCTGATCAAGCCGTCCCGGAACAACTCGGCCAGGTGCACCACGACCGAGGCGCCCAGCGGCTCAAAGCGGGGTCCGGGATCG
Organism: Actinomycetota bacterium; assembly: GCA_016278725.1. Classification (GTDB taxonomy): domain Bacteria; phylum Actinomycetota; class Thermoleophilia; order RBG-16-64-13; family RBG-16-64-13; genus Soudan-30. Next base: position 62,476 of record JADQBG010000007.1, on the reverse strand, counting down.
GCCAGCAGTGACTCGGGAGCTTCGGCGCCCTGCCGCCGGACGTGGTCCAGCCAGGAGGCGGGCAGGACGCTGGGCGGAGGATTGTGTCCCAGGGCGCCCGCGATGAAGCCGGCCCAGGCTCGCGGCGTGATGCTCAGCGGGTCGTAACCCCCTCCCCCTAGAATCAGCCAGCGGCCGTCGGTGATCTCCCGCGCCAAGCGGTCGAGGTTACGCCCGAGAACCGGATAGAGTTCCAACGTGGCCCCGAGGTGCGTGAGCGGGTCGCTCCAATGAGAGTCGCATCCCGTCTGCGTTACCAGAACGTCCGGCCGAAAGGCGCGGAGCGCCGGCTCGATAATGGCCTCCAGCGCGAAGATGTAGGCCCCGTTGCCCGAGCGGGGCGGCAGCGGGATGTTGATGGCCGCGCCGTAGCCCTTTCCGTTGCCCTGCTCTTCCATGTCGCCCGTGCCCGGGAAGAGGAAGCGGCCGGATTCGTGAATGGAAATGGTCAGCACCCTGGGCTCGTCGTAGAAGAGCTCCTGGACCCCGTCTCCATGGTGCGCGTCCAGGTCCACATAGGCCACCCGCAGACCGTCTTCCAGCGCCCGGTTGATCGCAATAGCAACGTCGTTGAAGATGCAAAAGCCGGAGGCCCGGTCCCTCCCGGCGTGGTGCAGACCGCCCGCCATGTTGTAGGCCCGACGGGTCTGGCCTTCGAGAATCGCCTCCATGGCCTGCAGGCTGGCGCCGGCGGCCAGTGAGCTGGCCTCATACATGGCGGGAAAATAGGGGTTGTCGGCGTCACCCAGGCCGAAGAAACGCAGGTCGACGTGCTCGGCCTGCTCTTTGGCGATGTTCTGCGCCCGCCGAACCGCCTGCAGATAGGGATAGCTGTGGATTTTCAGCAGTTCGCTGGTCAGGGCGTGGCGCGGCGGGACCACCTCGATGCCGGGGCCATCGAGCAACCCCAAGCCTTCGATGAGTTCCATGGTGAGCCGGTAGCGCTCCGGTTGGAGTGGGTGGCTGCGCCCGAAATTGTAGGCTTCCAGATCCGCGCTGTAGAAGACGAGCAGCTCGTCTTGCGGGTGCGAACCGGCGCCCGGCCGGCCTGCCGTCATGTGCTTACCCCCCGCGATGTAGGCGGTCGCAGGTCAGATTTGGCGCTTTGCTCGAGCCGTGGGCGCCTTGCGTGAGCCATGGCGGCTTGCGTCTGCCGCGCGGCTCGGCCCCAATCGCCCGGGGTCCCTGCGATCCATTATTGTAGTGTTTACCATATGAGCAGAGATCACGCATCCCACCCGCGCGGCCCGTTTGCGCGCGACCTCCGGCGGCGCGTTCGGGAGTACGCCCAAGCCCGGTCGCTCTTTCAGGCGGACCTTCTGGTGGTGATGGTTTCCGGGGGCCGGGACTCCACCTGCCTGCTGCACCTGCTCGCCACCGGCGCCGTGCCCGAGGCGTCGCGGGCGCGGCTTCGGGCGCTTCACGTGAATCACGGATTGCGCGGGCCCGAGAGCGAAGCCGACGAGCGGCTCGTCAGAGCTCTCTGCGCGCGTCTGCAGGTGCCGCTCACCGTGGTGACCGCTCCGCTCTCCAAAGAGGAAGGAAATCTTCAGGCGCGCGCCCGCGACCTGCGGCGGCGGGCGGCGCTCGATCTGCTGGAGTCCGCGGGAGGCGAGGGCCAGATCGCCCTGGGCCATACGTTGGACGACCAGGTGGAGACCCTGCTCTACCGAGTGGGGCGCTACGCGGGCCTCGCGGCGCTCTCCGGCATGAGGCCGCGGCAGGGAGTGTGGGTGCGCCCGCTGCTCGGCGTGCGCCGTGAGGAAACGGCGCGCTACTGCGAGGAGCAGCAGCTTGCGTTCGCCGAGGACCGCGGCAACGTCGATCCGGCCTACGCGCGAAGCCGTCTGCGGGCCGGAGTCCTCCCGGCTTGGGAAGCGGCTCTCCCGGGAGCCGTGGAAACCGCCGCCCGCACGGCGGAGGTCGCCGCCGAGGGCGTGGATTTGTTGCACGTTATGGCGGACGAGCTGCTCGAGGAGCTCGGCTTCCGCGACCCGGCGCCGCCGTTCGGTCCGGCGCTATCGCTGCCGCGGCTGTCCCGCCTGCCCCGAGGGGCACGGCGCCTGTTGCTTCACCGCTTCCTGGGGCGCCTGCCGGCTCTCGAGCCTTCCGCGGAGCTGGTCGCGGCCGTCGACGGCCTGGTCGGGGGAGCCTCCGGGCGCTCGGTCACGCTGCCCGGGGGTTTTGTGGCCGTCCGGGACTACCAATGGCTGCGCGTGCTGGCGCCGGCGGAGGGGGCTCCTCCGGCAGCAGGGATTACACCGCCGCCGGTCCCCTTGCCCGTGCCCGGGAGCGCCACCTGGGGCGGCCTCAAGGTCATGGCGGCGATTGTCCCGGGCTATCGGGCCCCCGAGGTACGGCGCGAGACCTACCTGGACGCCGATGCCCTCGGATTACCCGTAACGCTGGGTCCGGGGGAGGGGCGCGACCCGAGCGAACGGCACGGCGCCGGCGAATCTCTCACGGTCCGCGCCGTACTTCCCGGCGATCACTTTCGCGCCCTGGGCGCTCCCGGACGCCGCAAATTGCAGGATGTTATGGTGGATCTCGGCATCCCGGCGCGGCTGCGCGCGCGCCTCCCGCTCGTGCTGTGCGGGGACGAGGTAGTCTGGATTGCTGGTTATCTGACCGCCGAGCGCGGTAGAATCGGCCGGTCGACCAAACGCGTCCTCCGTCTGGGGACCGAAGGAGGTCCGATTCCTCTCGATGGCTAGAAGATCCAGTTGAAGACTCTCATCTCCGCACAGGAACTGCAGGCCAAGTTGGACGATCTGGCGGCGAGGATCTCCGAGGACTACGCCGAGATGAATCCCGTGCTCGTCTGCGTGCTGAAGGGCGCCGTGTTCTTTGTGGCGGATCTCGCTCGGCGGCTCGACATCGACCTCGAGATGGACTTCATGGCCGTCTCCAGTTACGGCTCTTCCACCGACAGCTCCGGGGTGGTACGGATACTAAAAGACCTGGACATGAACATCGAGGGCCGCCACGTGCTGATCGTCGAGGACGTGATCGACTCCGGGCTCACGCTCAAATACCTGACCAAGAACCTCAGTTCGCGCAAGCCGGCCTCGCTCGAGATCGTGACCCTGCTGGACAAACCTGGGCGGCGCAAGACTTCGCTCCCCTGCCGCTACACCGGTTTCGAGATCGGTAACGAGTTCGTGGTCGGCTACGGCCTGGATTTTGCCGAACGCTACCGCAATCTTCCCTACATCGGAATCCTCGAGCCGGGCGAATCGACGGCGGGGCCGTAGAAGCCGCAACCACCGGGTGGCCCACGGCGCTTGGACCCGGGTTTCGGAGGAAGAAACCCCTGGTCTGTGGTACGATTCCCCGGCCTAAAGAACCCCCCGTGAACAGGAATTTTCTGGAGTTGGATTGAACCGTTTCTTCAAGAGCGCAGCCTTTCCCATCCTGATCATCATCCTGCTCGCCTTCTTCGTTCAGAACATGTTCTACGGCGGGGAGGACGCGGGTCAGCTTACCTTTCAAGAGCTGCAACAACTGGTCGACGACCAGAAGATAAGCGACGTCGTCGTCAAGACGGACTCTCGGCTGATCGAGGGCAAGATCACCGATACGGAGAAGACCTTCTCCTTCGCCTACTGGGAAAACTTCGACATCCAAGGCTTCCTGGCGGCGAACGAGGTGCCCTTTACCACCGATGCCGAACAGCAGTCCGTGTGGGTGGCGCTGCTCAGCACATTCGCTCCGATTTTGATCATGGTCGTCTTCTTCCTGTTCATCCTCAACCAGATGCAGGGCGGCGGGAGCAAGGTGATGAGCTTCGGCAAGTCCCGGGCCAAGCGCATGAGCGTCGATTCGCCCAAGGTGACCTTCGCCGACGTGGCCGGCGCCGAGGAGGCGGTCGAGGAGCTCCACGAGATCAAGGAGTTTCTCGAGAACCCCAAGAAATTCCAGAGCCTGGGAGCGCGGGTGCCCAAGGGCGTGCTGCTCTTCGGCCCTCCGGGAACCGGTAAGACCCTGCTCGCCCGGGCGGTTGCCGGCGAGGCGGGCGTGCCTTTCTTCAGTATCTCGGGTTCGGACTTCGTGGAGATGTTCGTGGGTGTCGGCGCCAGCCGGGTCCGCGACCTGTTCGAGCAGGCCAAGCAGAATCAGCCTTGCATCATCTTCATGGACGAGATCGATGCGGTCGGCCGGCACCGGGGCGCCGGTCTCGGCGGCGGGCACGACGAGCGCGAACAGACCCTCAACCAGCTCTTGGTGGAGATGGACGGCTTCGAGGCCAACGAGAGCATCATCATGATCGCCGCGACCAACCGTCCCGATATCCTCGACCCGGCCTTGCTGCGTCCCGGCCGTTTTGACCGGCAGATCGTGGTCGACCGTCCGGACAAGGAAGGCCGCAAAGCCATTCTCGAGGTGCACAGCAAGGGTAAGCCGCTGGGCGAGGGGATCGACCTCGACCTGCTGGCCGCCCAGACCCCGGGATTCACCGGTGCCGATCTGGCCAACCTGGTCAACGAGGCGGCGCTCCTCGCCGCCCGCAACGGCAAACGCGTGATCGACATGGACGAGATGGAAGAGTCGATCATGCGCGTCATCGCCGGGCCGGAGAAGAAGTCGCGGCTGCTGGGAGAGGAAGAACGCCTGATCACCGCCTACCACGAGACCGGTCACGCCTTGGTGGCGCACTACCTCAAGGGCGCCGATCCCGTGCACAAAGTCTCGATCATCAGCCGGGGGCAGGCGCTGGGTTACACCATCACGCTGCCCACCGAGGACAAATTCATGGTCAAGAAGGGCGAGATCATGGACAAGCTCGCCCACATGCTGGGCGGCCGGGTGGCCGAAGAAGTGCAGTTCGACGACATCACCACCGGAGCTTCCAACGATCTGCAAAGGGCGACCGAGACCGCACGCCGCATGATCACCCAGTACGGCATGAGTGAGGCGCTGGGTCCCCGGACCTTCGGCCACGACTCCAATCAGCCGTTCGTGGGCCGCGAGATCGGCATGGCCCAGGAATACTCCCAGGAGACCGCCGAGCAGATCGACCTGGAAATCCGCCGGGTGATCGAGGACGCGCACATCACGGCGCGGCAGGTGCTATCCGAGCACCGCGAGGATCTGGATCTGATTTCCCGGCTGCTGATCGAGCGCGAGACCATCGATCGCGAGGAATTTCTCCGCCTGCTGGCGGGCGAAGATCCCGAAGAAGTCTTCCGCGAGCGCGACGAGAAGATGGCCCGTCGCGCCGAAGAGCGCAAGCGCCGCGAGCGCCAGCGCCAGGCGCGGGAGCAGGAGCGCGAACGGGAACGCCAACGCGAGCGCGACCGCGACCGCGAGCGTCTGGCCGACGCTCCCGGACCCGCTGCCGCCGTCCGCGCGCCGCACGAAGAGTAAGTCGGCGGATGACCGAAGCCACTCCCAGCGAGAAGACCGGAGCCCCGGGCGCCGGTCTTTTGCGTGAGATGGACCTGGAGAAGATCGAGCGTGGCGTCCGCCTGATACTCGAGGGTGTGGGCGAGGACGTCGAGCGTCAGGGTCTGCGGGACACCCCGCAACGGGTGGCGCAGATGTACCAGGAGGTCCTGGCCGGCACGCACGTCGACCTGAGCGGCATCGTCGAACCCATGGCCTCCGACGAGCATCAAGAACTGGTGCTGGTCAAGAACATCAGCTTCCACTCCATCTGCGAGCATCATCTGACGCCCTTCTTCGGGAAGGCGCATGTGGCCTATATCCCTTCCCGGCACGGCAAGATCACCGGGATCTCCAAGCTGGCCCGACTGGTCAAGGTGGCCGCTGCCCGGCTGCAACTGCAGGAGCGCCTGGCGACGACGGTGGCCGATACGCTGGTGGCTGCGCTGGAGCCCAACGGGGTGCTGGTGCTGATCCAGGCGGAGCATCTCTGCATGACCATGCGCGGGGTGCGGGCCGAGGGCACGCAGATCGTCACCAGCGCCGTTCGCGGGGTCTTCCGCAACAACGCGTCGACGCGGGCCGAGGTGCTCGCTCTGATCGATTCCTCTTCCTCTTAGGAGGCTTCATGATCCCCACCGCCGGCCATCCCCACGTGGTGGCGATACGCGACCGGGAAGAGGCCCGGCGCACGATGACGGAACTCGAGGTCTCGGGTCCCGGGGTCCGCATCATGGACGAGAAGGCCCTCTTCCGGGTCGTGCGGGTGCGCGACCTGGACGTCCGCGCCGCCGGCATCCTCAAACAGGAGATGCTCTCGCGCGGCGGCGAGGTGGCCACCTCGCGCGCCGTCTACGAACTGGGGGCCGAGCGCGCCAACTGCCTGATCATGGGAACCCTGGCGCAGTACGCAAAGCTGCTCCCCAAGCTACGCGCTCAACCATTTGGCCTGAAGGCATTGGCCGACTCGCTCGAGGCCGTGCTCAAGCACAGTGACGGAGGCCGGCCTTCGACCCATCCCGGACTCGACCTGAGTCTGCGGCCGGTGGTGATGGGCATCCTCAACATCACGCCCGACTCCTTCTCCGACGGCGGAGATTTCTTTCGCTCGGACGTCGCCATCCGCGAGGCTTATCGCATGGTGGAGGAGGGTGCGGCTATCGTCGACATCGGCGGCGAGTCCACCCGTCCGGGCTCCGAGCGGGTGCCTCTGGAGGAGGAGCTCCGTCGGGTCGTCCCCCTGGTAGAGGCCCTGGCCGGCGATTTGCCCGCGCCGATCTCGATCGACACCTACAAGGCCGAGGTGGCGGCGCGCGCGCTGGAAGCGGGCGCCTTCATGATCAACGACATCTCCGCTCTCAGCATGGACGAGGGGCTGGTAGACGTGGTCCGGGACGCCGGTTGCCCGGTGGTGCTGATGCATATGCTGGGCGAACCCGGGACCATGCAGGAGAATCCGGTCTACGGCGACGTGGTGGGCGAGGTCTACGATTACTTCGTGGAACGCCTGAACTACGCCGTTGACCGGGGGCTTTCGGAGGACAACCTGCTGATCGACCCGGGGATTGGTTTCGGCAAGACGCTCAGGCACAATCTGGAGTTGATCCGCAATCTGGACACCTTCCGCTCGCTGGGGCGCCCGGTGCTTTTGGGGACTTCGCGAAAGCGCTTCCTGGGGGAGATCCTGGGGCTGCCCGAGCCCAAAGACCGGGTGCATGCCACCGTGGCCACCTCGGTGCTGGGGGCTCTGGCCGACGTCGATATCGTGAGGGTGCACGACGTGGCCGCCAACGCTCAGGCCGTGCAACTCGTGCGCGCTGTGTTTCCCCACCACTCGGGGGAGGCCTAGAGTGGGCGCTCTCATCGAGGTGAACGGGCTCGAGGTCTACGCCTATCACGGCGTCCTGCCCGAGGAGAAGGTCATCGGCCAACCCTTTGTCTTCGACATTCGTCTGACTCTCGAGGAGTGTTCCGGGTGCCGCTCGGACAGAGTGGAGGACACCGTGGACTACGGCGAGGTGGTCGAGGTGATCTGCGCGACTGCGACCGGCCGTTCGTATAATCTGCTCGAAGCGCTGGCCCGGACTGTGGCCGACGCCATTATGGAAAACTTTCCCGTGGACCGCGCCGAGGTGAGGGTGAGAAAGCCGCGTCCCCCGATCCCCCGCCGCCTGGAGTCCGTGGGTGTTGCCGTGGAGGTTGTCAGGTAGTGGAAGCACACATGACCATGCCGGATGCGGAAAGCCCGCAAGAACGCTCGCGGGTATTTCTGGGTCTCGGCTCTAACGAGGGCGACTCGCGCCTTACTCTGGCGCGCACCATCGAGGAACTGGACGGCCTGGAAGAGACCCGGGTAATCGCCTATTCCCATCTCTATGAAACCGCCCCCGTGGGCTTCGAAGAGCAGGCTGATTTCCTCAACCTGGTGGTCGAGATCGAGACCGGGCTGGATCCCTGCGGGCTGCTGTCGTCCCTTCACCGCCTCGAACGGGACGCCGGCCGCGTGCGGACCGAAAACCGCTGGGGCCCGCGCCCGCTGGACGTGGACATCCTCTGGTACGATGGCCGCACGCTTCACCTCGACCGGCTGGAGCTCCCTCATCCCCGAATGACCGAGCGGCGCTTCGTGTTGGAGCCCTTGGCCGAACTGGCGCCCGAACTCGAACTCCCCAACGGAGCGACCGTGACGGACGCGCTGGAGCAGGTGCAGGATCAGCGGGTGACGCGCAGGGAGATGCTCGAGCTCCGAGCCTGATACCAGGAGAATCATGGACTACAGCGCGCTGCAGGCGGAGTTGCGGACCCTCGCCCGCGAGAAGAACGCGGTCATCCTGGCCCACAACTACCAGCGGGCCGAGGTGCAGGACGCCGCGGATTTCGTGGGGGATTCGCTGGGGCTATCGCGGCAGGCGGCCGCTGCCGAGGCGAACACCATCCTCTTTTGCGGGGTGGACTTCATGGCCGAGACGGCGGTGATCCTCTCTCCCGAGAAGAAGGTCATCCTGCCGGAGCTGCGCGCGGGCTGTCCCATGGCGAGCATGGTCGATCCGGCCGGACTGCAGGCCCTCAAGGACAAGCACCCGGACGCGGCGGTGGTCACCTACGTCAACTCTTCGGCCGAGGTCAAGGCGCTCTCGGACATTTGCTGCACGAGCGCGAACGCGGAGAAGGTGGTGCGCTCGATCCCGGCGGACCGGGAGATCATCTTCACCCCCGACTGCAATTTGGGCGCTTGGACGGCGCGCCAGACGGGGCGGGATATCATCCTCTGGGAGGGTTACTGCCCCACCCACGACCTCATCGAGCCGAGCGATATCCTCGAAGCCAAGGAGGCCCACCCGCAGGCCAAGGTGGTGGTCCATCCGGAGTGCCGGATCGAGGTCAGTCTGATGGCGGACGCGGTGGAGAGCACCTCGGGGATGATCCGCTTCTGCCGCGAGGACGAGGCGCAGGAGTACATCATCGGCACCGAGGCGGGCATGATCCACCGGCTGGAGCAGGACGTGCCGGGCAAGAAGTTCTACCTGGCCACCAGAAACGCCGTCTGCCCCAACATGAAGCTCACCACGCTGCGCAAGGCGGTCGAAGCTCTGCGCGCGGGGGAGCCCGTGATCACCGTGCCCGAGGACATCAGGCTAAAGGCCCTGCTCGCGGTTCAGCGGATGGTGGAGATAGGCCGGTAGGATGGGCCCGGCGCCGCGCAACTACCTGGCTGCCTGCGGCGACGGCGATCTGCGCTACTCGAGCTACGACGTGCTGGTCATCGGTGGGGGTATCGCCGGACTGACGGCGGCGGTGGGCGCCGCCCGGCGCTGGAACGTCGCCATGCTCACCAAGGCCGGCCTGGAGAACACCACCACCTTTTTGGCCCAGGGCGGCGTGGCGGCGGCGATGGGGCCGTTCGACTCGCCGGAACTGCACTTCGCCGATACCCTCGAGGCGGGAGCCGGTCTCTGTGACGAGGAGGCCGTGCGCCTCCTGGTGGAGGAGGGGCCGGAACGGGTGCGCGAACTGGAGCACCTGGGCACGCGCTTTGACCGGCGGGCGGGCGAATTGGTGCTCGCCTCGGAAGGCGCCCACTCCGTGCCCCGGGTGGTGCGGGCCGGCGGCGACGCCACCGGCAGCGTCATCGGCAGCGCCCTGATTCAGGCCCTGATCTCGGGCAGCCGGGTGGAAGTGCATGAGGGGGAGTTCGTCCTCGACCTGCTGATTGCGGACGGGCGCTGCGTGGGCGCCCTCTCCCTGGGTCCGGAGGGCGAGCTTACGGTGAGCCTGGCCCGGGCCGTCGTGCTCGCCACCGGCGGAGCCGGCCAGATCTACGCCAACACCACCAATCCCATCGTCGCCACCGGTGACGGGCACGCCATGGCCTGGCGGGCCGGCGCGGTCATGCGAGATCTGGAGTTCATGCAGTTTCACCCCACGGCGCTGCATTCGGACGAGAATCCCACGCTGCTGCTGACCGAGGCGCTTCGCGGCGAGGGGGCGTGGCTGGTGGACGGCGCCGGAAGGCGTTTCATGGAAGGGGTGCACCCCCTGGCCGAACTGGCCCCGCGCGACGTGGTTGTGCGGCGGATGAAGGAAGTGATGGTGCGCGACGGAGTCGACCACGTCGAGCTGGACGCCACTCACCTGGCCTGCGACTTCCTGCGCGAGCGCTTCCCCACGGTGCACGGGGGGCTCACCGAACGGGGGTTTGATCTCTGCCGCGAGCGTATCCCCGTTTCCCCGGCCTCCCACTACTACATCGGCGGAGTGGTGACCGATCTCTGGGGCCGCACCTCGGTGCCCGGTCTCTACGCGGCCGGTGAAGTCTCCAGCACGGGCGTGCATGGAGCCAACCGCCTGGCCTCGAACTCCTTGCTGGAAGGGCTGGTGTTCGGCGACCGGGTGGTGCGCGACCTGGACCGGCTGCTCGAGCGGGCCGAGCCCTCGGTGCGCAAGGTGAAGTTGGACCTGCCCACCGAATCGCGCCGCGGGAACGACCAGGCGGCAACGGCCGCGGCCACTCAGCGGTTGCGGTTGGAGATGTCCCGCAACGGCGGCATTGTCCGCAGCCGGGAGAGCCTTCAGCAGGCGCTGGGCCATCTGGCCGAACTGGAAGCCGAATTGCAGCCGCCCGGCTGCGCGGCCACGGAGTTCGAGTTCTACAACCTGCTGACCATCGCCCGTTTGCTGCTGGTGGCGGCCGGGATAAGGGAAGAGAGCCGCGGCGTGCACCTGCGCTCGGATTTCCCCGAGCGAGACAACGAGGATTGGCAGCGGCACGTGCGGGCGAGACTGGGCTGGGACCCGGAGGTGGTGGCGGAGTGACCGAGGATCGGCAGCCGAAAGTGACGTTGGATCCGCTCAGCCGCGAACTCATCCGGCTGGCCTTGCGCGAAGACCTGGCCGGATACGGGGACGTCACCTCCGCCTGGACGGTGTCCGCCGACCGGCGGGCTTCCGGACGGATAGTCGCCCGCGAGGATCTTATCTTCTCGGGGGCCCCGCTCGCGGCCGCGGTGCTGGCGGAGGTCGACCCCGACGCCGGCTTCCGCCTGCTGGTCGAGGAGGGTTCGCCGCTCGAGCGGGGTCAGACGGCGGTGACGCTCGAAGGCAGCGCGCGCTCCCTGCTCTCGGCGGAACGCACCATGCTGAATCTCCTGACCCATCTGAGTGGAGTGGCCACCCAGACCAAGCGCTTTGCCGAAGCCGTCGCCGGCACGGGCGCGCTGGTTGTGGACACCCGCAAGACCACGGCGGGACTGCGGCTGTGGGAGAAGCGGGCGGTGCGTCACGGCGGTGGGGGAAACCACCGGTTTGGGCTGTTCGACCAGGTGCTGATCAAGGACAATCACCTGGTGGCGGCCGGCGGCGTCGCGGCCGCCGTCGGGAGGGCCCGGGAACAGGCGCCCTTCGGCATGCGCATCGAAGTCGAAGTCGAAGACGAACCGGGTCTGCGCGAGGCGTTGGCGGCCGGGGCCGACATCGTCATGTTGGACAACATGGGGCCGGAGGAACTCGCCGTCTGCGTCCGGATCGCCCGCGCGGCGCGGCCGGAGGTCCTGCTCGAGGCCTCCGGGGGAGTCACCCTCGAGACCGTCCGGGCCATCGCTGAATCGGGGGTCGACGTGGTTTCCACCAGCGCGCTCACGGCCGGAGCGCCTCCGGTCGATCTGGCCCTGGATTTTGACTGACTCGGCGCGGGCTTTGAGCCCCGCGGCTCGAAAGGACGGATCATGCTGCTGACCGCGGACGTAGGCAACAGCCAGACCGTGTTCGGGCTCTTCCGCGACGGAGAACTGGTGCGCGATTGGCGGATTGCCACGGAGAGCCACCGTTCCGCCGACGAGCTCGCCATGGTGGTCGAAGGACTCCTGCGCTTGGAGGACTTGAGTCGCGGGCACGTGAACCGTTTCGCCATGGCCTCCGTGGTGCCCGCCCTCATCTGGGAATACCGCAAGATGTGCGAGCGCTACCTGGAGGTGGAACCCTTGGTGGTCGGGCCCGGGGTAAAGACGGGCATGCCGGTCAAGACCAGCAATCCCGACGAAGTGGGCTCCGACCTGATCGCCGACGCCGTGGCCGCCTTCGACGCCCACGGCGGCCCGGTCATCGTGGTGGACTTCGGGACCGCCACCACGGTGGGGGCCGTCTCCCGACTGGGCGAATATCTGGGGACCGCCATCGCTCCGGGAGTGCTCACCGCGCTCGACGCGCTGGTTTCCCGGGCGGCCCGGCTCCGCTCGGTGGAGCTGAGGGACCCGGGGACTGTGATCGGCAAATCCACGGTGCAGAGCCTGCAGGCCGGCGTGATCTACGGCTTCGCCGGTCAGGTCGACGGCCTGGTGCGCCGCATGGATGCGGAGCTTGGGGGAGGAGCGGCCACCGTGGCCACCGGCGGGCTCGCCGGGCTGATCAGCCGCCATACCGAGACCATCCAGCACCACGATCCCTACCTCACTCTCCGCGGCCTGCGGATCATCGCCGAGCGCAACCGCTGATCGCCTCGGCCTGAGGCGCGGCTTCCTCGCGATGTCGTCTGAGCTCTCGCAGCCTTTCTCGATCGGGGGGCTCTCCATCCCCAACCGGGTCGTCCTCGCCCCGATGGCGGGGATCACCAACAGCGCCTATCGGCGGCACCTGAAGCGCCACGGCGTGGGTTTGGTCGTCACCGAGATGGTGAGTGCTTACGGCCTGATCTACGCCAACCGGCGGACCGAGGAGTACCTCGACTTCGCCGAGGAGGAGCGGCCCGTGGCCGTGCAGCTCTTCGGCGACGAGCCCGAAGTGATGGGCCGGGCCGCCCGGCTGGTGCTCGAGCGGGAACCGCGGCCCGACCTGATAGACCTCAATCTGGGCTGCCCGGTGCGCAAGGTCACCCGCGGGGGCGCGGGCTGCGCCCTGGGCGCCGACGCGGTGCGGGCCGCCGCGGTGACGGCCGCCGTGGTCGGGGCCGCCTCTCCCAGGGGTGTTCCCGTCACCGCGAAGATCCGCAGCGGTCTGACCCCGGAGCAGCCGAACGCCGTCGAGTTGGCGCGGCGGTTGGAGGACGCGGGCGTCGCCGCCGTCGCCGTCCATCCCCGGGCGGCTACGCAGTTCTACCGGGGGAGGGCCGACCACGAGTTGACGGCTCGGGTGGTGGAAGCCCTGTCCGTACCGGTGATCGCGTCGGGCGATGTTTACTCTTGGGAGATCGCGCGCACAATCCTGGCCGAGTGCGGGGCGGACGCCGTGATGGCCGCCCGGGGAGCGTTGGGCAACCCCTGGCTGATCGGAGAGCTCCTCGAGGGCCGCACATTTGAGCGGCCCTCGCTGGCCGTGGCGGTGAGGGACCTGCTCGAGTTGCTGGAGTTGGCGCGCGGGCAGTTCGGCCCGGAACGGGCGACCCGGTGGCTTAGAAAGCACTTGACCTGGTATCTACAGCCTTATCCAGTGCCGGGAACCGTTGTGCATGAGCTTCGCAAATGCCCTGACGACAAAGCGCTGGTGGAGGCGTTGGAGAGCTTGCCCGGAACTTACGGCAGCCAGGCTGTTTGACATCCGAGGTAACCACTCCCTATAATGCCTCGCTCATTTCGGATTGACCATTTTCCAGGGAGGGTTCACGTGCCCAATAAGGAAGTGCTCCTCACGGAGGACGGACTGGCCAAGCTTCAGCAGGAGATCGAGCACCTCTCCACCGAGAAGCGGGCCGAAATCGCCGAACGGATCAGGGAGGCGCGTGAGTTCGGAGATATCTCCGAGAACTCGGAGTACGACGACGCCAAGAACGACCAGGCCATGCTCGAGCAGCGCATCGCCATGCTGCAGGAGCGGCTGCGCCGGGCGCGGGTGATCAAGTCCACCGACGTGACCACCGACGAGGTGAGCGTGGGCACGCGGGTGACCCTGCGCGATCTGGAGACCGACGAGGACTTCAGCTACTTCCTGGTGGGCTCAGCCGAAGCGGATCCCACTCAGCAGCGTCTCTCCAACGAATCGCCGCTGGGCCAGGCCGTCCTCGGCCACGCGGTGGGCGACGTCGTGGAGGTGCCCGCTCCGGCCGGAGCCATCAAGTACGAGATCGTAAAGATCGAGAGCGTCTAGTGGAGGAATCCGCGGCCCGTATGGGACCGGCGGAGAAGGTGCAGGCCCTGCGCGCGGCGGGCGTCGAGCCCTACGCCCGCCGCTACCAAGCCCGTCAGCCCCTGGACCAGATCGTTGGCCGTTATGACTGGCTGGCCGACGGTCAGGAGACCGAGGATCGTTTCCGCATAACCGGGCGGGTGATGTCCCGGCGCGAGCACGGCAAGGCCGCCTTCCTCACCCTGCGCGACGGGCAGGCGGATCTTCAGGTCTTCGCCAACGTCAACCGGTTGGGGCAGGAGCGGTTCGACGGCTTGACCTCGCTCGATCTGGGAGACATCATCGGCTGCGAGGGCCGCATCTTCCGCACGCGCCGGGGCGAACTCTCCCTGATGGCGGACTCCTGGGCGCTCCTCAGCAAGGCCCTGCGCGCTCCCGGCGAGAAGTGGCACGGAATCCAGGACGTGGAGACGCGCTACCGCCAGCGTTACGCCGACCTGATCGCCAACCCGGAAGTGGCGCGGTCATTCATCCTGCGAAGCCGCCTGATCTCCGCCATGCGCCGCTATCTGGAGGACCGCGGATTCATGGAGGTCGAGACCCCGATTCTCCAGCAATTGCCCGGGGGTGCGCTCGCCCGACCCTTCCAGACTCACCACAACGCCCTGGACGCCGACCTCTATCTGCGGATCGCGCCCGAGCTGTACCTCAAGCGTTTGCTGGTGGGCGGCTTCGACCGGGTGTTCGAGATCGGCAAGAACTTCCGCAACGAGGGCATCTCCTCGATTCACAATCCCGAATTCACCATGATGGAGCTCTACTGGGCCTACGTGGATTACCACGAGGTCATGGAACTCGTGGAGCAGATGGTGGCCGCTCTGGCCGCCGAGGTGCTGGGCACGCAGGTGATCACCGCCCGGGAACGCGAGTGGGATCTGGCGCCTCCCTGGCCGCGCCTGACCGTGGACTCACTGCTCCGGGAGAACTTGGGCCTCGGGCTGCGCGAAATGCGTGAAGACCCCGAGGCAGCGCGTGAAGCCCTCCGCGCCAAGGGCGTCGATGTCGAACGTCGGGAGACCTTCGGGCTTCTGGTGGACAAAGCGCTCAAAGAACTGGTGTGGTCCACCTTCGATCGCCCCGTCTTCGTGATCGACCACCCGGTCGAGCTCAGCCCCTTGGCCAAGGAGCACCGCGACGACGACTCGCTGGTGGAGCGCTTCCAACCGGTGATCGCCGGTTGGGAGATCGGCAATGCCTTCAGCGAGCTCAACGACCCCCTGGATCAGCGCCGGCGCTTCGAGCAGCAGGCCGCCAACAAGGCGATGGGCGACGAAGAAGCCCACGTGGTGGACGAGGACTTCCTGCGCGCGCTCGAGTACGGGATGCCCCCGGCCGGCGGACTGGGAATCGGCATCGACCGCCTGGTGATGCTCTTCTTGGGCGTGGATTCCATCCGCGACGCCGTGCTGTTTCCTCAGCTGCGCCCGGAGGCGTTCCCGCCCGGGGCCTAGAAACCGCAGGTCTCCTGCCCCGCTTTCCCAACTCGCACCGCCCCTCGTCACCGCGCGCCGCAAAACGGAGTAACATACCTCCTACGGGTATCCGTAAGGCTTCGGGCAGCCGCCGGAGGGTGTGCTACAATTGTTGAGGCGAAGAGACCACAGTTTGTGGTAATGTGCAGGCCTTTTCGCTCGAGAATTCGAAGCTGAAGATCCAAGACGACGGCAGGCCCGCGGGAGCGGGCTTTTGCACAGGAAGGGAGGTGCCTTATGTTCGCCGACGGATCCGAATGGGAACTCGGTCACGACCACGCCCAGGAATGTGATTCCTGCGGCGCTGAGCCCGGCACCATCCACATCATCCGTATCGAGGACGGGGAATTCGTCCACGCGCATCTCTGCCAGAGTTGCGCCGAGGAAGCTGCGGGCGGCGGCGCGGATACCGATATCTTTTTTGCGGTCCCGACCGCCCTTGCCGGCATGCTCGGATCGCTGCTCAGCCGTCCGGCGCCTCTGTTTGATTCGCGGGCCTCGTCCCGAAAGTCGATGTGCGCGGTGTGCGGTTCCACGCTCAAAGATGTCGAGGAGAGGGGGATGCTGGGCTGCCCCGCCTGTTATCAGGCGTTCAGCCGCCATATCGAAGCGGCGCTCGGGGGAAGCGAAGCCCCGGGACATGTGGGCAAGCAGCCCTCCCACGGCCGGCCGGCCCTGGAGCAACGCCGCGAGGTGGTGCGCCTGGAGCACATGCTCAAGGAACTGGTCGACGACGAGAGATACGAAGAGGCCGCCGGGGTGCGTGACCGCATCGCGGAGTTGGCCGAATTGGTTGCGGAGGAGAATTGAGCGCGGACCTGGTATTTGCCGGCGGACTCGAGATGTCGCGCAATGACTCGGTGCTGCCGTTTCCCCACGCCGCCGAAGAGGCTCAGCTGACCGAGTTCCTCGAGCGGGTCGAGAGGGTGCTCGAGACCTGTGCCGATCCCGGTGACTGGGAGCTAACGCCCATGGATTCGCTGTCCCCGGGACTGCGGGCCTATTTGGTCGAGCGCGGGCTGATGACGCCCGCCTTCTCCCGCGAGACCGACCCCTGGAAGGGCTTCGGCCTTTACCGCGGGGGCATTGCCTCGTTGGAGGTGAATGGCCGCGACCACATCCGGCTGATGGTGTCCCGCGCCGGCGAAGTTCTGTCCGGTCTGTGGAGTACGCTTGATGAGTTGGACGATGTTCTGGAGTCCGGACTGGGGTTCGCTTACGACGAGCGCTGGGGTTATCTCACCGCGAGGGCCGAGGATGCCGGAACCGGGCTGCGCGCCCACTCGCTGGTTCATCTTCCGGCTTTGATGGTCACCGGCCAGTTGGGTTCGGTGGCGGTGAAATTGATCGGGAAGGGCATCACGCTCAGCCCGGTCTGGGGCGGGGCCGGCGGGCTCTTCCAAGTTTCCAACAAGGGGGGCTTGGGTAGAGCCGAACTGCGCATCGCCGAGAAGGTAGATGCGGTTTCCCGCCAGTTGGCCGAGCAGGAGCACGCCATGAGAAAGCGGCTGCTCGAAGAAAATCCGGTGCAAGTGCGGGATTACGTCGGGCGCTCCCTGGGTGTGGCCCAGCAGGCCTGGTCGATGACGGTCGAAGAAGCTCTCGGCCTGATATCCGCGGTGCAGAGCGGGGTCGATATGGGAGTGATCGCACTCGACGGATTCACTCCCGCCTCCGCCTTCGCCCTCATGCGGCGAGTGCAGCCCGGCCATATCGCCATGGAAGAACTCGGGGAACCCGACGCCGAAGTTGATGATCCCCGTTTTGACGAAGTTCGCGCACGATTGCTGCGGCGGGCCTTCGGGTCCGCCCGGACGCTAGACAGGAGAGAGTAGGACGATGTTTGAACGCTTTACCGAGCGCGCGCGACAGGTGGTGGTTCTCGCCCAGGAAGAGGCGCGGGAGCTGAAACACAACTATATTGGCACCGAGCACCTGCTGCTCGGCCTCTTGCGCGAGGGCGACGGGGTCGCCGCACGCGTACTCAGCGGGCTGGAAGTCTCCCTGGAAGACGTCCGCGGAGAGATCATGCGGATCGTGGGGGAGGGCGAGCACGAGGCGCAAGGGCAGATCCCCTTCACCCCGCGGGCCAAGAAGGTGCTGGAACTGGCCCTGCGCGAAGCGCTATCGCTCGGCCACAACTACATCGGCACCGAGCACATTCTGCTCGGGCTGGTTCGGGAGAGCGAGGGCGTCGCCGCCCGCATTCTCAACGACCTGGACGCCGATGCCGACCGTATCCGGCAGGAGGTCATGCGCGTTCTCTCCGGCCCCACGCGCCGGGGTCAGAAGACCGAAGGCGCTGCGCCCGGCGGCAAGAAGGGCTCCAAAGTGCTGGAGCAGTTCGGCCGTAACCTGACCAAGTATGCCGAAGAAGACAAGCTGGACCCGGTCGTTGGCCGGCAGACCGAGATCGAGCGGGTCATGCAGATCCTCTCGCGGCGCACCAAGAACAATCCGGTGCTCATCGGCGAGCCCGGAGTGGGCAAGACCGCCGTGGTCGAAGGCCTGGCCAAGCGCATCGCCGAGCACGACGTGCCCGAACTGCTCAAGGACAAGCAGATCTTCACGCTCGACCTGGGCGCCCTGGTCGCGGGTTCCAAGTACCGCGGCGAGTTCGAGGAGCGCCTGAAGAAGGTGATGAAGGAGATCAGCGAGCGCGGCGACATCATCCTCTTCATCGACGAGATCCACAACCTGGTGGGAGCCGGCGCGGCCGAGGGCGCCATCGACGCGGCCTCGATTCTCAAGCCCGCGCTGGCGCGCGGCGAGATCCAGACCATCGGCGCGACCACCGTGGACGAGTACCGCAAGTATCTGGCGCGCGACGCGGCCCTGGAGCGGCGCTTCCAGCAGATAATGGTGCGGGAGCCTTCGGTGGAGGAGACCAGCGAGATCCTCAAGGGCCTGCGCGACCGCTATGAGGCCCACCACCGGATCAGCATCTCTGATGAGGCCATCGATGCCGCGGCCTACCTGGCCGACCGGTACATCAGCGACCGCTTCCTGCCCGACAAGGCCGTCGACCTGGTCGACGAAGCTGCATCGCGCAAGCGCATTCAGACCATGACCGCACCGCCCGACTACCGTGAACTCGAAGAGCGCATCCAGACCGTGCGCAAGGAGAAGGAAGCGGCCATCGAGGCGCAGGAGTTCGAGAAGGCGGCCAACCTGCGCGACCGGGAGCGCCGTCTGATCAACGAGAAGAAAGAGATGGAAGAGCGCTGGAAGAGCAACGACGAGGAAGGCGTCCGCGCCACCATCGGCGAGGACGAGATCGCCGAGATCGTTGCCATGTGGACCGGCATCCCCGTGGTGAAGCTGACCGAAGCCGAGACGCAGAAACTGCTCCGCATGGAGGAAGAGCTGCACAAGCGGGTGGTTGGCCAGGACGAGGCGCTGAACGCGGTCTCCAAAGCGATCCGCCGCTCGCGGGCGGGGCTCAAGGACCCCAAGCGGCCCGGCGGCTCGTTCGTCTTCCTGGGTCCCTCGGGTGTCGGCAAGACCGAGTTGGCGCGCACCCTCGCGGAGTTTCTCTTCGGCGACCAGGACGCGTTGCTGCAGATCGACATGTCCGAGTACATGGAGAAGCACGCGGTGAGCCGGCTGGTGGGTTCGCCCCCCGGATACGTGGGTTACGAGGAGGGCGGTCAACTGACCGAAGCGGTGCGCCGCCGGCCCTATTCGGTGGTGCTCCTCGATGAGATCGAGAAGGCCCACCCCGACGTCTTCAACATCCTTCTCCAGATTCTGGAGGACGGACGGCTGACGGACGCCCAGGGACGCACCGTCGACTTCCGCAACACCATTCTGATCATGACCTCGAACATTGGCGCGGCCACCATCTCCAAGGGGCAGGTGCTCGGCTTCGGCGAGCCCATCCTGGAGGGCGGCATGGACTACGGCGAGATGAAGAGCCGGGTCATGGGGGAGCTCAAGAAGGTGTTCCGGCCGGAATTCCTCAACCGCATCGACGAGGTCATCGTCTTCCACAAGTTGACCCGGGATCAGATCATGAGCATCGTCGAACTGATGATGGCCCGCATCCGCGAGCAGCTCAAGGATCGCGGTCTCAATGTGGAGCTCACCGAGGAAGCCAAGGAGTTCCTGGTCGAGGTGGGCTACGACCCGGCGATGGGCGCTCGGCCTTTGCGCCGCGCGATCCAGCGCTACGTAGAGGACATGATCGCCGACAAGGTGCTCTCGGGAGAGATCCCGTCGGGCAGCACCGTGGTCATGACTCGTGACGGCGACCAGCTCGTTATCAGCGAGGTGCTCGACCGGTCCGAGATCCTGGTCGGCGAAGAGGTCAAGTAGACTGCGGGAAGAGCCAGGTGGCCAAGACCAGAAGCCTTCACGTCTGCAGTAACTGTGGCTACCAGAGTCCGCGGTGGCTTGGCCGCTGCCCGGACTGTGGGGAATGGAACACACTGGTCGAAGAGGTAGTCTCGCGAGAGGTTGGAGGGCGCCGCCCGGCTCCGGCCGCGGCGCCCGTTCGCCTGCAGGAGGTGGTCGCCGGCCAGGGCGAACGGATTCCCACCGGAGTGGGGGAGTTCGACCGGGTTCTGGGAGGCGGCCTGGTCCGGGGCTCGGTGGTTCTCCTCGGCGGAGAGCCGGGCATCGGCAAGAGCAGCCTCCTGCTGCAGGCCATGCTTCAGTTGGACCGGTCGCAGGTGCCGGTCCTTCTCGTTTCCGGAGAGGAATCCCCCGAGCAGGTTCGCATGCGGGCCGACCGCATCTCCCCGGGGCCCACGTCCATGCGCCTGATCACCGAAACCGAGGCGGGCGCGGTCATCGCCTGCCTGCAGGAACATCTGCCCCAGGTCTGCGTGGTGGATTCGGTGCAGATGCTCTGGTCGGCGGAGCTGTCTTCGGCTCCGGGATCGGTTTCGCAGATCCGGGAAGTCACAGGACAACTCGTGCGTACGGCGAAAACCGAAGGTATCGCCCTGGTGCTCGTGGGGCACGTGACCAAGTCCGGCGACTTGGCCGGTCCTCGGGTGCTCGAGCATCTGGTCGACTCCGTGCTGGCCTTCGAGGGAGAGCGCGGGCAGGACTACCGGATCTTGCGGGCGGTGAAGAACCGGTTCGGCTCGACCAATGAGGTCGGGGTTTTTCAGATGACCGACCGAGGTCTCGAGGGCGTGGAGGACCCCAGCGAGCTCTTCCTGGAGTCGGCGCAGGCGCTCCCGGGAGCTTCGGTGGTGGCGGCCCTGGAGGGCAGCCGTTGCCTCCTGGCGGAAGTGCAGGCGCTGGTGGTGCCCACGGGCTTCCCTTCGCCGCGCCACGTGACGCGGGGGGTCGACCGCAACCGGCTGGCCATGTTGGTGGCCGTGCTCTCCCGGCGCGCCGGTCTCGCGCTCGGGGACTGCGACGTCTTCTTGAACGTAGCCGGAGGGCTCACGCTGGATGACCCGGCCGCCGACCTGCCGGTGGCGCTCAGCCTGGCTTCGGCCTGGCGCGACCGCCCGCTTCAGTCTGGGGCCGCGGCCCTGGGGGAGGTCAGTCTTACCGGAGAGGTGCGGCACGTCAATCGGGCGGAGCGCCGGGTGGCGGAGCTCGCCCGGCGGGGATACACGCGGGTGGCCGTGGCCAAGCGCACGGCGGCAGAACTCGAACGGTCAGGAGCCGCCTTGCCCCGCGAGTTGGAACTCGTGCCGGTGACAAGCGTGCGGGAAGCGGTGGAGGAGCTCATTGATTAAGCGTCACTTGATCACTTCGGACAGGCTGATCGAAGCCATGCAGCTGGTGGCGCCGGGCACCCAGATCAGGGAGGCCTTGGACAACATCGTTCGGGCGCGCACCGGGGGCCTCCTGGTGTTTGCCGACGAGGAAGAGGTCGCCCCCCTCATCTCTGGGGGCATCTCCATCGACGTCGACTTCAGCCCCATGATCCTCTACGAGCTGGCCAAGATGGACGGCGCCATCATCCTGAACCGGGACGGCAGCCAGATGATGCACGCGAACGTGCAACTGGTACCGAATCCCGCGATCTACTCGAGCGAGACCGGCACGCGCCACCGCACGGCTGAACGCGTGGCCAAGCAGATCGACGCGCTGGTCATCTCCATCTCCGCGGCCCGCGACGTTTTGACTCTCTACGTGGACAGCATCCGTTACGTGCTCGAGGAGATCCGCGCCATCCTCTCCAAGGCCAACCAGGCCCTTCAGGCACTGGAGAAATACAAGTCCCGGCTCAGCCAGGTATCGACTTCCTTGAGCGCTCTGGAGTTCGAGGACGCGGTCACCCTTTACGACGTGCTCAGCGTGGTCCAGCGCTCCGAGATGGTGCTGCGCATCGCCCGCGAGATCGAGCGGTACATCATCGAACTGGGATCGCAGGGCCGCTTGATCGAGATGCAACTCGAGGAGCTGATGGTCGACGTGCGCGAGGACCTGCGCGCGGTGCTGATGGACTACGTGCCGGAAGAGGCGGGGCTCTTCGTGGACGAGGCGGCGGCCGATCTTGCGACCCTGTCCAACGAGGAGCTGCTCACCCTCGACCCGATCACCAGAATCCTGGGATTTCACGAGGTCGACGCCTTCGAGCATCAACTCTCGCCCCGGGGCTATCGCATGCTGCGCAAGATCCCGCGCCTGCCCAAGTCGGTCATTGCCAACCTGGTGGTGGAGTTCGGCCGGCTGGAAGAGATCATGCAGGCGACGGCGGAAGAGCTCGCCGATGTTGACGGGGTGGGCACCGCGCGGGCACACGACATCAAGGAAGGCTTCTTGCGGCTGCGGGAGCTCAACCTTTTGGAGCGCTACGGCTAGCGGAGCGCTGCGGCTAGCGGGCAATTGGTAAGCAACGAAAGGAGAGGCATTTGTTCAAGGTAGGAGACCACGTGGTCTATCCCCATCACGGGGCCGGTGAGGTGCTCGAGGTAATGGACAAGGACCTCGCCGGTGAGAGCAAGGTTTACCTGAAGATCCGCATTATCCACAACGACATGACGGTGATGGTGCCGTCGGACGCCGCGGAACAGGCGGGGATCCGCGCGGTGGTTCCCGAGGCTCTGGTCGAAGAGGTCGAAGCGGTGCTTCGCGGTGATCCCTCCAAGATGCCCCAGAACTGGAACCGCCGCTACAAGCACAACCGGGACAAGATCAAGACCGGCGACATCTTCGAGGTGGCCGAGGTGGTGCGCAACCTGGCGCTGCGCGACTCGGACAAGGGGCTTTCCACCGGCGAGAAGCAGATGTTTGGCCGGGTCAAGAAGATCCTGGCTTCGGAGCTGATGTACGCGAAGGCGGTGCCGGAGGCCGATGCCATGCAATTCCTGGAGGTGATTCTGGAGCAGATCTGCGAGGACGCCGATTTCTCAGCAGAGGAAGAAGAATAGCTTTCGATTCGACAGCCACATACGCCTCATTGCCGGGGCGACTGGACACGCGCAAGAAAGGAGGTGTGTCGATGGTTTTGCTCCTGCGAGTGATTCTTGCCGTGCTCGGTGGGGTCGCCGGCTATCAACTCGTCAGCCTGGGCCTGGGTCAAACGTCTTTATCCGATGTTACTAACGTCCTTCTCATAAGCCTGGCTGTGCTCACGGGCGGACTCGTCGGCGCCGTACTTGGTGGCCTCTTGGGTCGCCAGGTGGTCAGGATGAGTTCGGGCCTGGACCGGGCGACCGCCAAGATCAGCGGGGCCGCTCTGATAGTAACCAGCGTAGGCCTGCTGCTGGGGCTTGCCGTCGGGGCTCTGGGCAGTCTCGCCGTCAAGGATCTGCCGGTGGTGGGCGTGTTCTTGCCCCCCGTCATCTTCGCGCTCACGGCCTACATCTTCTCGTATCTCGCCTATCGGCGGCACGGAGACATCAGCCGGATGCTCGGAGTGCGCAGCCGGGAGGTGGAAGAACGGGAGGACCATCCCGCGGGGAAGATCCTGGATACCTCGGCGATAATCGACGGCCGCATCGGCGACATCGTGCCGACCCACTTCATCGAGGGGGACATCGTCATCCCCGAATTCGTGCTGGAGGAGTTGCAGTCGATCGCCGACTCCGCCGAGCCGCTCAAACGGGCCCGCGGAAGGAGGGGGTTGGAGACGGTGCGCTCCCTGCAGGCGGCCTACGACCGCGTCGTGATCACCGACCGGGACTATCCCAGCCTGACCGAGGTCGACGCCAAGCTCCTGAAGCTGGCCAAGGACATCGGGGCCAGCATCGTGACCACCGACTACAACCTCAACAAGATCGCCCAGATACAGGGCGTCGACGTGCTGAACGTCAACATGCTCGCGAACGCCCTGAAGCCGGTGGTGCTTCCCGGGGAGAGTCTGGCCGTGCATGTCATCCGCGAGGGCAAGGAGCAGGACCAAGGCGTCGCCTATCTGGACGACGGCACCATGGTCGTGGTCGAGGGAGGCCGCCGTAAGATGGGGCAGGAGGTCGAGGTCGAGGTCACGTCGGTGCTGCAGAATCCCTCGGGCAAGATGGTCTTCTCCAAGCTGGCCTCGTGACTCTGGGACTCGTGGTCACCGCGGGGGGTCGCGGTAACCGGCTCGGGTTGGACGGGCCCAAGCAGTACCTGCCCCTCCTCGGCGTCCCCATGGTCCAGCGCACCATTGCGGCGCTGGACGCCTGCGATGAGGTGGATGCGCTCGTGGTGGTGGTCAATCCCGAGGACGTGAGTTACTGCACGCGGGAGATCGTCGCCGAGCGTTTCGAAAAGGTGGTGGATGTGGTGGGGGGCGGCTCGGAGCGCCCCCTCTCGGTGCGGAACGGGCTCGACGCGCTCGTGGCGGCGGGGCCGTTTGCCTTGCTGGGCGTTCACGACGGCGCCCGCCCTCTGGTCGGCTGCGGAGAGATCGAGGCCGCCAAACAGCGCCTGGCCGCGGACCAGACTCTGGACGGCGTCATCGTGGGCATTCCGAGCATAGACACGATCAAATTGGTCGACGAGGCCGGGGTCGTGCGCGAGACTCCTGCGCGGAGCCGAGTGTGGCAGGCTCAAACTCCCCAGATCTTTCGGGCCGAGGTCTTGCGGCGGGCCTACGCCGCCGAGGAAGCCGTGCTGCGCTCCGCCACCGATGACTCCTCCCTGGTCGAGCGCCTGGGCGGCCGGGTCGCGCTGGTCGAAGGCCTCGCCGAGAACCTCAAGGTGACCCGCCCTCTGGACGTGCGCCTGGCCGAGTTCATCCTCGCGGAGCGCCGCCGGTGAGGGTGGGCATGGGGGTGGACGCCCATGCCTTTGCCGCCGACCGGCCTCTGGTTCTGGGCGGCGTGCGCCTGCGGGAGAAGGACGGACTGGCCGGCCACAGTGACGCGGACGTCTTGACCCACGCGGTGATGGACGCCCTCCTGGGCGCCGCCGGCCTGGAAGACATCGGTCATTACTTCCCGGACACCGACCCGGCGTTCTCCGGCGCCGATAGCATCGTCCTGCTGGAACGTGTGGGTGAAATGCTCGAAGGGCGGGGGATGCGGATCGCCAACCTGGATGTGGTGGTCGTCTGCGAGGCGCCCAAGATCGCGCCTCACCGCCAGGAAATGCGCAGCCGGGTGTCCCGAGCGCTGGGCATAGAGGCGGAGCAGGTGGGCATCCGGGGGACCACCACCGAGGGTCTGGGATTCACCGGCAGGCGCGAGGGTATCATGGCCTATGCCGTAGCCCTGCTGTTCCACGCTTGACCGGCCGACGCGCACGCAAATCAAGCCGTAGACGCGGCCCGTCTCCGGCCGAGGCATCCAAGGGAGTCGCCGTGCCCGCGCTTATGCGCGAAGACAATTTGGTCGAGGCCAAGCGCGGCCACCAGTTGATCGAAAAGCGCGAGATCTCCCGGCGGTTCACCCTCCTCAACTTGATCGTCAATGCGGTGCTGATGGTGGTCAAGGGAGCGGTGGGGGTGATGACCGGAAGCCTGGCGGTGACCGCCGACGCCGTGAATTCCCTGGCCGACACCGCCTACAGCCTGGTGCTGCTGGTGGGCATGCGCTTCTCCCTTCAACCCGCCGACCGCGGCCACCCGCAGGGCCACCGCGCGCTCGAGCCCCTGATCAGCCTGGTCATCGGCATGGCCATCGCCTTCGTCGCCTGGGAGCTCGTCATGCGCGGGATCGATGGTCTGAGGAACCCGGGCGAGATCGAAACCAGTGTGTGGCCGGTGCTGGTGCTGCTCTTCTCCATGGCCGCCAAAGCCTACGTCGCGCTGCGCGCCAGGCGCAGCGCCGCGCAGATGCACTCGCCGGCCCTGGCCGCGGTGGGAACCGACGCCGCCGCGGACGTGTTGGCTTCTCTGGTGGCGCTGAGCGGCTACCTGGCCGCGATTCTCGGATATCCGGTCGCCGACCCGGTCTTCAGTCTGCTGGTGGCGCTCTTCGTCGCGCGCACCGCCGTCGAGGTCCTCTGGGAGAACATCGGCTACATCGTGGGACGTTCGGCGTCGGCGGAGATCGAGGAGCAGGTGCGGGAGATCGCCTGCTCGGAGGACCTGGTGCGTGCCGTTCACGACCTCAAAACCTACTTCCGCGGTCCGGAGCTGCACGTCAGCTTTCACCTCGAGGTCAACCGCAACGAGAGCCTGATTGCCGTCCACGACGCCGAGCAGAGAGTGCGTCTCGCGCTGCTCGACATCCCCGAGGTTGACGACGTGTCCGTGCATATCGACCCCGTTCCCGGCGATGAGCCCGTCCATCCGGTTGACGCCTGTTCGAACCCGAAGCGCTGAGGGGCTTGGCCTTCGGGCCAAGATGGTAGGATTTTCCTCATGGATAAAGTAAGAGTTCGCTTCGCACCCAGCCCGACGGGCACCCTCCACATCGGCAGCGCCCGCACGGCTCTCTACAACTACCTCTTCGCCCGCCACCACCAGGGGACCTTCGTGCTGCGGATCGAGGACACCGACGTCAAGCGCTCCCGCCGTGAGTACGAGGAGAGCATCGTCCGCGACCTGCACTGGTTGGGGCTCTCGGCCGACGAGGGACCGGACGCCGGCGGCGATCACGGTCCCTACCGCCAGAGCGAGCGCGGTCAGCTCTACGAGGACGGGGTTCAGCGCCTGCTCGAGACCGGTCACGCCTATCACTGCTTTTGCACCCAGGAGCGGCTCGACCGCCTGAAGGAGGAGCAGCTCGCCCGCGGAGAGATGCCCAAATATGACCGCCTGTGCCTGGGGATTCCTCCGGAAGTGGTGGCCGAGCGGCTGGCCGCCGGGGAAGAGGCGACCGTCCGCTTCAAGGTGCCGGCCGGCGACTGGCCTTTCCGCGACCTGATCCATGGGCCGATCAGCTTCTCGGCCGAGGTGATCGGCGACTTCATCATCAAGCGCACCGACGGCGGCTACGCCTATAACTACGCCGTGGTCATCGACGACGCCGGCATGAAGATCACCCACGTCATCCGGGGCGAGGACCACATCACCAATACCGCCCGGCAGCTGATGCTCTACGAGGCGCTCGGCGAAAACGCGCCCGAGTACGGACATCACTCCCTGATCCACGGCGCGGACGGAGGCAAGCTTTCCAAGCGCCACGGGGCCACCTCGATCGGGGAGTTCCGCGACATGGGCTATTTGGCGCCCGCGGTGGTCAACTATCTGGCGCTGCTCTCCTGGAGCTCCGGGGACGAGCGGGAGAAGTTCACCCTCGAGGAGCTGGTCGAGGCCTTCGACATGAGCCGCGTTTCGAAGAGCCCGGCGATCTTCGACATCGACAAGCTCAACTGGCTTAACGGCCTCTACATTCGCGAGCTGCCGGTGGAAGAGCTGGCGGAGCTGATCCGGCCCTACCTGCACGAGGCGGGGATCGAACTGGCGGAAGCGCAGCGGCCCGTGGTGACCGCGGCCCTGCAGGCCAATCTGGTGATCCTGGAGGACGCTCCCGAGTTCGCTCAGCTCTTCGTCGAGGAGATGGATCCGGCCGAGTCTGCGCCGGCGGATAAGCTGCGGTCGCCCGGAGTGGCGGCGGTGATGCAGATCATGCACGAGGCCCGCGCGGCGCGGAAAGCGGAGTTCCTCAGCCTGGACGAAGGCCACGAGCTGATGAAAGAGGTGGGGGCGCGGGCCAAGGAGCAGGGGCTCAAGGGCAAGGCCGTATTCATGCCCCTGCGGGTGGCACTGACCGGCCGCGAATCCGGTCCCGAGCTGTTCTATCTGGTGTCCGGACTTCCCCGCGGGCGCATCCTCGAGCGGGTGCAGTCGGCCCGGCGGGTTGCGGAATCGGCCGGCTGATGTCGGAAGTACGTCAATCGGCCGAGGCGCCACCGCGCTTCTCCCCCGAGCTGGTTCAGGCCGCCCTGGCCGAGCTTCGCGTCTACGACTCGCTGCGTCAGGACAAACTCGCGTTCGCCCCGCGCGACAGCGGCCACGTCACCATGTACTTCTGCGGCCCCACGGTCTACAACTACATCCATCTGGGCAACGCCCGTCCCTTCGTCATCTCCCTGGTGGCCAAGCGGTTCTTCGAGTCGCTGGGCTGGGGAGTGACCCTGGTCGAGAACATCACCGACATCGACGATCGCATCATCGCCAAGGGCAATCAGGATGGGCGCAGCTGGAAGGACGTCGCCGAGGAGTTCAGTGACGCCTACGTCGAGGACACCCAGAGGCTGGGTCTGGGCCGTCCCGATATCGAGCCGCGCGCCACCGAGCACATCCCCGAGATCCTCGAGCTGATCGGCAAACTGGTCGAGCGAAAGCACGCCTACCCGGCCGGGGGCGATGTCTATTTCGACGTCTCCAGTTTTACGGGGTACGGCAAGCTATCCAAGCAGCAGACCGGGGAGATGCGCAGCGGCGCCCGGATCGCTCCCGACGAGGACAAACACGACCCCCTGGATTTCGCCGTGTGGAAGGGGGCCAAGCCGGACGAGCCCTCCTGGGACTCACCCTGGGGACCCGGCCGGCCCGGGTGGCATATCGAGTGTTCGGCCATGAGCCTCAAGTACCTGGGCGCCGGCTTTGACATCCACGGCGGCGGCCGCGATCTGATCTTTCCCCATCACGAGAACGAGGTGGCGCAGTCCGAGGCCGCGCTGGGTGAGACCTTCGTGCGCTTCTGGGCTCACAACGGCATGCTGCTCACCCAGGAAGAGAAGATGTCGAAGAGCCTGGGCAACATCTTCCTGCTGCGGAACGCGCTCGAGGAGTACGAGCCGGAGGAGCTGATCCTCTACTTCATGAGCAGCCACTACCGCAGCCCCATGGAGTTCAGCCGCGAGCTTCTGGACGAGGCGCGCCAGCAGGTGGAGCGGCTTCGCAATCAGTTCCGCACCCTCGGGGATTACCCGGGGGCGGCGGAGGCGGACGCCCCCGCCGATGAAGCCACCCTGGCCTCGCTGGTCCAGCACCAGGAGGCCTTCGTCCGGGAGATGGCGGACGATCTCAACACCGCCGGCGCCCTGGGAGAGATCTTCGCGCTTACCCGCAAGGTGAACAGCGCTCTGGCTTCCCGGTCGCTGAGCCAAACGGCGGCCGAGACCCTCCGAAATGCCCTCGCGGAGCTTCTCTACGTGCTGGGGCTCGAGGCGGTCACCCGGGTGGAGTTCTCGCTCCCGGAAGAAATCGTCGAGATGGCCGAGGAGAGGCAGCGACGGCGGGCAGCGCGTGACTTCGCCGAAGCCGATCGCCTGCGCGACGCCATCACCGAGCGCGGATACGAAGTACGCGACGTTCCCGGCGGGTTCAAGCTCGTTCCGCTGGTCTAGCCGGCATGAGTCAGCGCGGAGCAGGCAAGGGACCGAAGTTCAGCGGCGGGCGCAAGCCCAAGTATCAGGCCTGGAAGGAACAGGCGCCCCTCACCCGCAAACAGACCGGCCGTAACCGGCCGCGCCCGCACGAATCGCATCGTCCACGTCAAGGGGAAGCCGAGCCCGAGGGTCTTCAAGCGCCGAAGCCGTTCGCCGGCAACCGTCAGGCCGGGCGAGAGGTGATCTACGGACGCAACCCCGTGCTGGAAGCGTTGCGGGGCCGCCGCGAGGTACACCGGATCTGGGTGAGCTCGGGAGGACGCGCGGAGGAGTTGCAGGCGAACCTGGGGGCGGAGCGCCCCCCGATCGAGATCCTCGAGCGCGAACGGTTGACCCAGCTGGCCGGTGCCGAGGAGCACCAGGGATTCGCGGCCGAGGTCGACGCCTTTCCCTACATGGACGAAGAGACGATTCTCGACACCGGCGATCTGGTGATCGTGCTCGACCGGGTGCAGGACCCGCACAACTTAGGCGCAGTGCTGCGCACCGCCGAGGCGGCCGGTGCGGCCGTGGTGCTGCCGCGACATCGTTCCGCGGAGGTCACGCCCGCGGCGGTCAAGGCGTCCGCCGGGGCCAGCGAGCACGTGCCGGTGGCCCGGGTGCGCAACCTGACCGACTTCGTGCTGGCGGCCAAGGAAGCGGGCTACTGGGTCTACGGCGCCGAAGCCCAAGCCGGTGCCGAATACACTGCCCAGAACTACACCGGCAAGGTGGTCTTCTGCATGGGCTCCGAAGGGGAGGGTCTGGGCAAGCGGCTGGGCGAGGCCTGCGACGTGCTGGTAGCCATCCCGCTCACGGGGCAGGTGGCCTCGCTCAACGTGAGTGTCTCCACGGCGATTCTGGTGTTCGAAGCACGGCGCCAACGCAGCGCCGCCCCCGACAGAGACGGCTAGCCCGTCCATGGCTTTGTACCTGATCGACGGCTATAACGTGCTGCACCAACTGCACAACGCCCCCGGGTTTGCAGACTCCGGTTCTTCCAAACGCGCCCGACGACAGCGGCAAGCCCGCAGAGAGGGTGGTGGCCCCGGTTCCCACGCCGAGTTCTCCCAGGACGAACTCGAGATCGAAAGGCGGCGGCTGATCGATCGCATCACCAGCTTCATGGGTTCTTCCGGTGACCACGCGTTGATCGTCTTCGACTCGAAAGCCAAGGAAGAACAGGTCAGCGCCACCTCCGCGACGGTGCAGGTGGTGTACGGTTCCTTTTCCCGCTCGGCCGATGCCATCATCGAGCGCGAAGCTTACGGGCTGAGGGAACGAGAGAGTATAGTCGTAGTTACATCCGATTATGGACTTCAAAAGACCACCTTTCACACCAACGTAATCCGCCGGTCCTCACGCCAGTTTGTAGACGATCTTCAACGATCCACAACAAAGCTTGCAATTTCGAAAGATTGCACTACAATGGGTCAGCGAGTGGAGGATAGGCTGGACGCCGAATCAATACGGCGCCTTGAGGCTCTGAGGGAGGGCTTGGAGGACGATTCGGGTTCCGGTTGAGATTACAGCCTAAAGGAGGGTCGGTAGGGATGGCGGACCACGCCCACGCTGATGCGCTTTTCTGTGATCTCGATGACGATGAAACTCTCGTTCGACTCGCTAAGGCCGGCAACCCCGAGGCCACCAAGCGGCTGCTGACGAAGTATCACCACTTCGTCCGGATGAAGGCGAAATCCTACTTCATCGCCGGGGGCGACACCGATGACCTTATACAGGAAGGCTACATCGGCTTCTACAAGGCCATCCGCGACTACCGCACCGAGCGAGAAGCCAGCTTCCGCAGCTTTGCGGAAATCTGCGTGACGCGCCAAATCATAACCGCCATCAAGACCGCTTCCCGCCAGAAGCATTCACCGCTGAACACCTACATTAGCTTCAGTCACTCGCCCAGCCGAGGCGATTACGAGGACCGCACGCTGGCGGATCTGCTGCCTTCAGGGAGAACGAGCGACCCGGTGCAGCAGGTGATCAGCGCCCAAGAACTGGCCAGCCTCACCGACTGCCTGGTCAACATGCTGAGTCCGCTCGAGTCCCACGTTCTTCGCTACTATCTGGAGGGCCGCTCCTACGAGGAGATCGCCGGCCTGATCGAGCACGACACCAAGACGGTGGACAACGCTCTGCAACGCATCAAACGCAAGGTGACGCTGCACCTGGAGAGCCGCCAGGTTCTGCCTTAGAGAGTCCGCTGCCCCGGGGCACCAACCGCGCCGGGGAGAGTGGGCGCCTTGCGCGCTTGGCCGCGAGGGTGAGAAGAAAGAGGCCGGGCCCGCGAGAGGGGCGGGCCCAAGCCAAGTTACCTAGGGAACACTTCGGACTGCTCGCCTAACCTGCCGGCGGCGCGACCGGATCCTGCTGATCAGGAATCGGGATCTCGTCGGGGATTCCACTTGGGTCGGTAGCCACCGCGCCGCCCAGCACGTCGAACTCACCGTTGGCGTCCACGTTGTGGCAGGTGAAGCAGTTGCCCATGAATTCCCAGGCGAAGATCTTGCTGCCCATGTGCACGGGGTGCACGATGTCGCGAAGCGAGATGTTCGCGATATTGCCGGTGCCATCGGGATCCATCCGGTGGCAGAAGAGGCAGGTGTTGATGTCGGCGTCGTCCCGCAATACTGCGTGGCCGTCGGGGACTTCGTTGGCAAGGCTGTAGTTGCCGGCGTGGCAGTCTTCGCAGCCGCGGCGGGCGTCGACGTCTTCCATGCGGTAGTCCTCATAGCGCATGAACATGCTGGCGGCTTGACCTCTCGTGATGTTGTCGAAGGGGCCGAAGTTGCCGTTATCATAGCCCTGCACTATGCCGATCTCGGCGGCCCACTCGATGGCCTCGGAGTGGACATTGGACTCGTCTACATCGGGGAACGTCTGGGCCACGGCCACTCCGCTAAGGAGCAGCACGGCGGCCGCGGCGATCGCGACGACGACCATCATCCTTCTGCTATTCACTATTCATCCTCCCTGTCCTGCGTTTTTTTGCGCTCCACGCAGGGCCGTCCCTCCCGCGGCCACCGCGTGAGCAGATTCCTACCCAGACTGCCCATGATTAATGCGAAAGCAATCACGAAGTTTTCGGCGGCTTGTCGGCGGCGGTTTCGCCCCCTACAATCCTGGTGTTCTCCGGCCGTCCGCGCCGACGTGGCTCAACTGGCAGAGCAGCTGATTTGTAATCAGCAGGTTAGGGGTTCGAGTCCCCTCGTCGGCTTTCTTGTCTTTTCCGTTCCCCACGGCGCCAGTCTTGCCGAATCCCTTGGGTCCCACGGTCTGCAGCTCGAAGCGCCCACTTGGTCTCGGGCTGCAGGGAGAGGCCTTTGCGGCCTTTGACCTACCCGAGGACGAAGAAATACATCTCTTTCCTTGCTTCTTCTCCGTCCACGATTCGGTTGCCAATGCGGCCGGCCTGGCAGGGCAGCAACTCCTTCCTCATCCGCAAGATCCGGTTTGCGCAGCCGGGCTGCTCGGCCGGCCGGCTCAGGAGGTAACCGGGGTCAGCCAAGGGGGGGTGAGTCCCGGCTGAAGAACAGCCCCCGTCGGTGGCGCTACGTCGAAGGGGTTTTCGCCAGTCAACTGCGGGATCCGGGTAGGACCCGGTCAAGAGCCGCGTCGGCTCAATCTTCCGTGGCTTCCTCGCCCCGCAGTTTGTGGCGCTCGTAGTGTCGGCGGACTTTTGCCCGGTTGCCGCAGTCCTTCATGTCGCACCAGCGCCGGCTGAAATTACGGCTGCGATCGAGGAAGAGCCAACCGCACGGGCTTCCCGCGCACATCAGTTAGCTCCACCGCCGCCGTTAGCCCCACCGTGCCGTTAGCCACGCTGCCGTTCGCCCCACTGACTTACCCCGGTGGATCCTCCCCCTGACCCCGCTTCCTTTGTATTATGAACAGTCGCTGTTTGCCGTCCGGTCCCGGTGCGCGAAGGGAAGACCATGAAATTACAACCCAGGGGATACGACAAGGTCGAGCGCTTGCTCGAAAAAGGTGTCGTTATACCCAACCCGCTCTCGCTCGATATCGGGGACGAGGTGGACCTTGACCGCGTTTCCGGCGAGGGCGTGGTGCTCTATCCCGGATGCCGCATCTACGGGGCCAAGACGGTCATCTCCGCCAGGGTCGAATTGGGGGCCGAGGGGCCGGTCACGCTCGATGACTGCCGGCTGGGGCCCTCGGTGACGCTCAACGGCGGCTCCTTCAAGAAGGCGGTCTTCTTGGAGAGGGCCAACATGGGCCCGGGGGCTCAGGTGCGGGAGGGATCTCTCCTCGAGGAGGAGGCCAACGGCGCCCACACGGTGGGGCTCAAGCAGACCATCCTCTTTCCTTTCGTCACCCTGGGCAGCCTGATCAACTTCTGCGACTGCTTCATGGCCGGCGGCACCAGCCGCAAGGACCACAGTGAGGTCGGTAGCTCCTACGTCCACTTCAATTTCACCCCGGACGGCAACAAGACGACGGCCTCGCTCTTTGGCGACGTGCCCCGGGGCGTCATGCTCGATCAGCCCCGGATCTTCCTGGGGGGGCAGGGCGCCGCCGTGGGTCCCGTGCGCGTGGGCTACGGCACGGTGGTGGCGGCCGGCTCCATCCTGCGCCGCGACGTGCTCGCCGACGGCAAGCTGATCGTCTGCGGGGCGCCCAACGACCTCGAGCGGGACTTCACCCCTCACGCCTATCGGCAACTGAACCGCACTTTAGTGAACAACCTGCTCTACCTGGCCAACCTGGTGGTCCTGGAAGAGTGGTACCGGCACGTGCGCCGGCCCTTCTTCGCGGCGCAAGAGTTGGGCTCCCACGTCTACGAGGGGGCTCTGGAGATGCTGGACCTGGCGAAGCAGGAGCGGTCCAAGCGTCTGCTTGCCATGGCCGAGAAGGCACCGAGCGAGGCGGGGTCCAGCGGCTTACGCCTGCGTGATAGCGTGGCCGCGGCCTGTGCTCTCTTTGACGAGGAGCCCCCGGCCGCCGGCAGGGACGACTTTCTGGAAGCGTTCGCCGGGGCGGCGGACGGGCCGACGGGTGGGGCCGGCCCGGGCTACATCGCCACCATTCAGGGGCTTCCTCGCGAGGTCTCGGCCGCGGGGGTGGAGTGGCTGCAGCAGGTGGTCGATTCGCTGGCCCGCCGAGCCGGGGAGATCCTCGGCTTGGCTGAGGCTTTCACCGAGAGACGCTAGGAAGGCAGGAAGTAACGCATGGGCAAGTTGTTCGGCACGGACGGGATTCGGGGTGAGGCCAACCGGCCCCCGATGGACGCCGCCATGGCCTTTGCCGTGGGGCAGGCCGTCACCCACCTGATGAAGAATGAAGACCACGTTCCCACGGTCATCATCGGAAAAGACACGCGCATCTCCGGCTACATGCTGGAGAGCGCCATGGAATCCGGCGTGACCTCGATGGGCGGCGTCACTTACCTGGTGGGCGTGCTGCCGACGCCGGGCATCGCCTTCATCGCCGAGAGCATGCGCGCAGACGCGGGACTGGTCATCTCGGCCTCGCATAACCCCTACCAGGACAACGGCATCAAGATCTTCGCGGGCTCGGGCTACAAGCTCTCCGATGAGCAGGAAGAGGAGATCGAGGATCTGATTCTGGGGGGCAAGCTGCCGGAGATGGTGCCGCCGCCGAGCGGGATGGGCCGAGCCTACCGCATGGACGACGCCCCGGGCCGCTACACCGTATTTCTGAAGAACTCCTTCCCCCGCTCCCTCACCCTGGAGGGCATGAAGATCGCCATGGACGTGGCCAACGGCGCGACGTACAAGGTGGCGCCCGCGGTCTTTCGGGAACTGGGCGCGGAGATCACCGTCATCCACAACTCTCCCAACGGGCTCAACATCAACGACAACTGCGGTTCCCAGCACACCGAGGACCTGCGACAGACCGTGCTGGAAACGGGCGCGGCGGTGGGCCTGGCCTTCGACGGGGATGGCGACCGCTTGATCGCCGTGGACGAGCAGGGTAACGAGATCACCGGCGACCAGATCCTGATCATCGGCGCCAACATGCTGAAAGCGGAAGGCCGTCTGCAGAACGACCTGCTGGTCTCGACCATCATGAGCAACATGGGCCTGAGCGTGGCCTGCAAGAAATACGGCTTCAAGCACCACGCCTCAAAGGTGGGGGACCGTTACGTCCTGGAGGACATGAAGCGCCTGGGGGCCGTCATCGGCGGCGAGGACTCGGGACACATGATATTCCTGGAGCACCACACCACCGGAGACGGCATTCTCACCGCTCTGCAGTTGGTCGCCGCCATGCTCAAGGCGGATAAGCCGCTCTCCGAGCTGGCCAAGCAGATGGACGTCTTCCCGCAGAAGCTGATCAATGTGGACGTCAAGAGCAAGCCCGCGATCGACACCGTCCCCGAGATCCTCGAGGCCATAGCCCAGGCGGAGGCGGAGTTGGGCGATCAGGGCCGGGTGCTGGTGCGCTACTCGGGAACGCAGAACATGTGCCGGGTGATGGTCGAAGGACCCACCGAGGAAGAGACCGAGAAACATGCCCGCACCGTGGCCGACGTCGTCAAGTCGGCAATCGGCTAGCCGTGCCACTGGTGGGATAGCAAGATGGCCGCCACTGCAGACGGGCTTGAGGCCAGAGTCCTCGCTCTGCTGGGGGAGCGAGGACCCCTAAGCGGCATGGAGCTGGGCGACGCCCTGGGAGGGGACCCCTTCTCTCTTTGGAAGGCCTGCCTGCTTTCCGAGCGCCTGGCGCTGCGCCGGGTGGGAAAGCGCTATCTGCGGCTCGACCATAACGTCGAGGGATATGCCCGGCTCTCCCCTTCCATCCTGCGGGAGTTCTTGACCTACACGGTGGTGGGTGTGGTCGAGAAACGGGCGGCGCTGGAAGACCGCGCCGCCGAGGTCGCCGGCCACATTGCCCGCGTCACGGCGGCCAAACTCCAGCTTGCCCGAAACGTGGTGGAGGCGGTCTCGTCCTCCGCCGCCGGGAGCGGGGAGGACGAAGAGCGCTTTTTCGTACTGCTGGGGGGCGACATCGTTTACGAGATGGCTCATGACGTACCCCGCCCGGAGCGCAGCACCGGCAAGATGGTACGCGGTTCGGACGTCGATCTAGTGGTGGTTCTGGACGACAGCGCCCCACCCGAGCTGGCCAAGGCGATCGACGACGCCATCTATCAGCAGAAGTACCGGCACCTGATCAATCCCTCGGTCAGGGAAGAGATCGACTACATCGTCAAGCCGTTCGCCCGCCTGCGCGAGCAGGCCCAGTTCGACGACTTCAAGAAGATGGTCGCCTGCAAGATCCTGCAGGAAGGAGTGTTGCTCTCCGGCAGTCCCCGCCTGTTCGCTCAGGCCAAAGCCCTGCTGGACGAGCACGGCGTAACCCAGAAGCTGACGGCGCTGGAGGCCTCGGCGGCGACGACCCGCGACCTGGCCGAAGCTCAGCTGCTCAGTCTGGACCAGGATAGGCTGGCGGGCGACCATCTGTACCTTTTCTACACCACCGAGGAGTCCGAGGAGTTCGAGTAACCGATCGGCCGCCCGGGCATAGGTCGGAGCGAGTTGCCGGAGTCGAAGCGTAGGAAGGGGGCGAGGAGCGCCGTGACCGGGAGCGAACTGCAGCCTTACCGGGTGATCGACAACCAATGGATTCCCATGCCCGATGGGACCCAACTCGCGGCCAAGATCTGGCTGCCCGAGGACGCCGAAGAGCGCCCGGTGCCGGCGATACTCGAGTACATCCCGTACCGTAAGCGCGACTTCAAGGCCAAGCGGGACGCGCAGATACACGGATACTTCGCCGGACACGGCTATGCCGGTGTCCGCGTCGACATCCGCGGCAGCGGTGACTCGGAGGGTGTGCTCAAGGACGAGTACCTGCATCAGGAGCTGGGGGACGGACTGGATATCCTTCGGTGGCTGGCGGCGCAATCCTGGTGCAGCGGCACGGTGGGCATCTTCGGCCTCTCCTGGGGCGGCTTTAACGGCCTGCAGCTGGCCGGACTTCAACCCCCCGAACTGGGGGCCATCGTTACGGTCTGCTCATCCGACGACCGCTATCGCGACGACGTGCACTACATGGGCGGTTGCCTGCTGGGCGACAATCTCTCCTGGGCCTCGACCATGTTCGCCTACAACTCCCTGCCCCCCGATCCTCAGGTGGTGGGGGAGCGCTGGCGGGAGATGTGGCTCGAGCGGCTCGAGGGGAGCGGTCTCTGGCTGAAGAACTGGCTGGAGCACCAACGCCGCGACTACTTCTGGACCCACGCCTCGGTATGCGAGGACTTCTCCTGCGTGCAGGTGCCGGTGTTCGCGGTCAGCGGCTGGGCGGACGGCTACTCCAACACGGTCTTCCGGCTGATGGAGAACCTGGAGGTCCCGCGCAAAGCCCTGGTCGGCCCCTGGGGGCACAAGTACCCGCACATGGGCGGTCCCGGCCCCACCATCAATTTCTTGCACGAGACCGTGCGCTGGTTCGACCGCTGGCTGAAAGGGATTGAAAACGGGGTGGAGGACG
Source organism: Actinomycetota bacterium (assembly GCA_016278725.1). Classification (GTDB taxonomy): domain Bacteria; phylum Actinomycetota; class Thermoleophilia; order RBG-16-64-13; family RBG-16-64-13; genus Soudan-30. The sequence continues at coordinate 24,824 of JADQBG010000007.1, read as the reverse complement.
ACCCCGTGCTGCGCGCCTGGCAGCTGGATACGGTGTCGCCCCTGGATCCCACCCACCCGGGCCGCTGGGTGGCCGAACCCACCTGGCCGTCGCCCAACGTTAAGCGGCAGGCCTACAAACTGGCGCCCGGGGTGATCCTCATGAACGGCGATGCGGGCGCGCCCGGAGCCGCGACCGCGTCCGGGGCCGCGACCGCGTCCGGGGCCGAGCTCGACCTGCAATCGCCGCTGCGGGTGGGGCTTTTCGCGGGCAAGTGGACCTCATACGCCGAAATCACCGACCTGCCTCAGGACCAGCGGGCCGAGGACGGGGGCGCCCTGGTTTTCGAGTCTCCGGTGCTCACCAGCGATTTGCACGTCCTGGGATCGCCCTGGGTGGAATTGGAGCTCAGCGCCAATAAACCGGTTGCGCAGATCGCCGTGCGCCTCGAAGATGTCGCCCCCGACGACACCGCCACCCGGGTGACCTACGGCCTGCTCAACCTCACCCACCGGGAGAGCGACGAGCAACCGGAGGAGCTCTACCCGGGGGAGCGCTACCGGGTGCGGGTGCGCCTCAACCAGATCGCGCAGCGCTTCCCGGCGGGGAACCGCGTCCGGCTGGGAGTCTCCACCTCTTACTGGCCTCTGGCCTGGCCCGCGCCCGAGCCGCCCCGCTTGACGCTTCATCTGGACGACGCCCGCCTGATCCTGCCCTGCCGGGAGCCCCGGGAATCGGACCTGCGCCTGCGCGACCTGGGAGAGCCCGATACGGCGCCGGGCGCGGCCACCACGCTGCTCGCCCCGGCCCATCGGGAGTGGACGGTTGTGCACAACCTGGCCACCAACGAGGTCTCGCTCAATATCGTGAACAACGCCGAGCAGTACCGGCTGGACGACATCGATCTCGAGGTGCGGCGAGACACCAGCGAGCGCTTCTCCTACGTGGGCAACAACTACGCCACGGTTCGGGGCGAAGTGCTGAGCGACCGCGGTCTGCGGCGAGGGGATTGGGCGATCACCACGAAGACGCACACCGTGCTCACCTCGACCCGCGCCCATTTCCGGATTCAGGCAACCCTTGACGCCTACGAGGGCGACACCCGCATCTATTCGAAGAGTTGGGACGAGCTGATTCCCCGCGATCACATCTAAGCCCGCGAACATGCCTTAATCCCGCGAGCACATCTAAGGAGACAGATGGCCCCCAAGAAACACATCTTTGTCGTCGGACTCGACCAATTCAACCTGGAGATGCTCGAGCGTCTGCCCAGCGGGCAGGAGTGCGAGTTTCACGCCGCGCTCGATATCAGCGACATCCGCGATGTCGAGCGCTTTGATATGGAGTATCTGATCGACAAGGCGACGCGCAACATCGAACAGCATCCGCAGGAGCCGAGCGGTGTCTGCGCCTTCTACGACTTCCCCGGCACCGACCTGGTGCCCATACTCGCCGAGCGCTTCGGGCTGCCCGGCCCCAGCCTGGAAAGCATCATCAAGTGCGAGCACAAATACTGGAGCCGGCTGGAGCAGCGGAAAGTCATCCCCAACAACATCCCGAGTTTTCGTGCCTTCGACCCCTTCGACGAAACCGCCTGGGAGAGCATCCCGCTGGTGCCGCCCTATTGGATCAAGCCCTTCAAGTCCTTCCGCAGCTACCTGGCTTTCGAGATCCACGATTACGGCGAGTTTCAAGCGGCCGTGGAGCGCCTGCGCGAGGGCGTCGCTTTCATGAACGAGCCCTTCCGCTATCTGCTGGACACCTTCCACATCGGCGGGCAGTTCCTGGCGATGAAGGAGGATTGTCTCGCGGAGAGCGTCATCGGGGGCAGCCAGTGCACCCTGGAGGGCTACGTCTACGAAGGGGAGCCGGTCATCTACGGGGTGGTGGACAGCATTCGCGAGGCGGGCCGCTCCTCCTTTGCCCGCTACCAGTACCCTTCGCGGCTGCCTCAGGAAGTCCAGTTCCGCATGGCCGACGTGGCCGGTAGAGCAGTCACGCAAATCGGACTGGACAACTGCGCCTTCAACGTCGAGTTCTTTTGGGATCAGACGGCCAACAAGGTCTGGCTACTCGAGTTCAACCCGCGGGTTTCCCAAGCCCACACCTGGATGTTCGAGCAGGTCCATGGGGAGTCGCATCTGCAGGTGATGCTCGACCTGGCCTTGGGCCGGCGGCCGAAGACGCTGGATTGGGCGGGAGAATACGCTCTGGCGGCCAACTTCATGTTGCGCACCTTCGAGCCCGCCTCCGTGCAAGGGGTGCCCGACAAGCAGGAGATCGAGGCTCTGGAGCAGGCCATCCCCGGGACCCGGATCAAGCTGCGGGTCGAAGCCGGCCAGGACCTGCGCGAGCTGCAGGGGCAGGACATGTACAGCTTTGAGATCGCCAACATCCTGGTGGGCGCGCAGACAGAGATGGAGCTCCTGGAGAAACACGATCAGGTGCTCTCCGGGCTGCACTTCGAGTTCAGCGAGGCGATCTAGCCCCCGTCGCCTCCGTTGGAATCGAGGTGCCCGTCGGCTCCGTAGGCCTCGGCGAGCAGGTCGACCGGGTGCGCCGCCCGCATGTGCACGCCGCGGTCGCGCAATCCATGCTGCAGCTGGATCAGGCAACCCGGGTTGGCCGCGAGGATAGTGTCGGCGCCGGTGGCGATCACGTTCTCCATCTTCATGTCGAGGATGCTCTCCGAGAGCTCCGGCTGCGTCACGTTGTAGATACCGGCGCTACCGCAGCACCACTCGGAACGGGCCATCTCCACCAGCTCGAGACCGGGGATGGCGGCCAGCAGCTCTCGCGGCGGGTTCTTGATCTTCTGGCCGTGGCGCAGGTGGCAGGCGTCTTGATAGGTGGCGCGCGCGGATACCTCGTGCGTCGGCGGCCGCAGCCCCAGCTCCGCCAGGAGTTCGGTGATGTCCCGGGCTTTCTCGGAGAAGGCCTCGGCCCGCTCCGCGTACAGGGGATCGTCGGCTAGGAGCTCGCCGTATTCCTTGAGCATTGAGCCGCAGCCGGCTGCGTTCGAGACGTAGTAGTCGGCGCCGGTGCGCTCGAAGACGTCGATGTTGTGGCGGGCGAAGTTCTTGGCGGTCTCCCGGTCGCCGCTGTGGTTCTGCAGGGCGCCGCAGCAGCCTTGGGCCGGCGGGGTGAGCACGTCGCAGCCGTTGGCGGCCAGCACCGCGATGGTGGAGCGGTTGGTCTGGGGGAAGAACTGCGCGGCGATGCAGCCCGAGAGGAAGGCCACGCGCGCCCTCCGCTCGCCCTGGGCCCGGACTACGGGAGGCAACGGTTCCAGGATGAGCGACCCCTCGAGATGGGGCAGCATGCTCTCCATGCGATTCAGCCGCGGGATGGGTCGCAGGATCCCGGTCGAGCGCACCAGCTTCTGCAAACCGCTGCGCTGATAGAGGCGCGATCCCACGCCGATCACGCTGAGGATAGGATCCGAGTTCAGCGCTCCGGCGAGGATGGCCCGGCGGGCGGCCTGCTCGACGTTGCTTCGCGGCGGGATGATCGAGCGCGCCGCTTCCACCAGCCGCCCGTACTGCACGCCCGAGGGACAGGCGGTTTCGCAGGCGCGGCAGTCGAGGCACTGGTAGATGTGCTTGTAGAAGTGCGGATTGTCCGGGGAGATCTTGCCCTCGGCCACCAGCTTCATCTGGTAGATGCGCCCGCGGGGGGAGTCCATCTCCACCCCGAGGACGTTGTAGGTGGGGCAGAAGGGCAGGCAGAGCCCGCAGTGGACGCAGGAGCGGATCAGCTCGGCGTCGGGGAAGGCGACCGGGGTCTCCCCGCTCTCGGGCACCTCGGTGATGCCGGACACGGGTTGACCATCGGGACCCCGCTGAACTCCTCCGGCCTCCTCGCCGCCTCTGACCGCGGCCAGCAGCCGGCGCAGGCTGCGCCGCAGCAGACCGTCGTACACGTAGTCTGCCACCAGGGCGATCGCCCCGATCACCAGGGCCGCCCATGCCACTACTCGGTTAAGCTTCATGGCCTTAGATCCCATCCACGAAGCGGCCCGGATTCAGGGTGCCCCGTGGGTCGAATTGGCGCTTTATCGCCCGCATGTACTCGTACGAGGGCTCTTCCGGGCCCCAGACGTCGAGGCCGGTCCCGCCTTTCCCGCGGTTCTCGACGATGAGGCGGCCTCCCGCCTGGTGGGCCGCCTCGCGCAGCCGGGCCACGGCTTCCGCCCGCCCGGCTGCCTCCACCGCTGCACTCCAGAAGAGGGCCCCGGTGCCGTGGCCCCAGATATGCGGCTTCTCGCCGACCCCGGCGACGGCGGCGGCAACGGCTCCCTGCTCGGCCGAGTACAGGGCCATACGGCAGGTAAGCCGGTCTTCCCCCCAGCGTCTCTTGGCCGCCTTCTCCAGGTAGCCGGACCAGAGGCCTTCCGCCTGCTGTTCGGCGAGGGTGACCGTGTCCGCGCCTTGGCGAGCCTCGGTGCCGGTGCGGAACTCGCTAAGCTGGCGTTCGACCGCCGGGCCAAAACCGGTCGCCCGGGCGAGCAGGGCCCAGGGAGCGCCCTCCAACGAGAGCCCCAATTCCGCGGCGGTAGCGGCGTTCACCAGGTCGAGGGCGGCGAAGGAAACCGGCAGCCAGAGAAGCTTGGAAAGGGCGAGCCCGGCGCTCTTCGGGTCCTCGAAGGCGCAGTACCAGGTGCGGTCGGCCGGGGGAAGGGGCGCCACTTTGAAGGAGACCTCGGTCAGGATCCCCAGCGTCCCCAGCGACCCTACGTGCAGTTTGTTGAGGTCGTAGCCGGTGACGTTCTTGACCACTTTCCCTCCGGCGCGGCTTACTCTGCCGTCGACGTTCGCGGCGCGAGTCCCGATCACCAGGTCGCGCAGGCCGCCCTCCTTCAGCCGCCGGGGTCCGCTGACATCGGTGGCCAGCGCCCCGCCCAGAGTGGCTCCGGGGAGCACGGGCGGGTCAAGGGGGAGCCACTGCCCGTGCGCTCTCAGCGTCGATTGCAGCTCCGAGAGGCTCATGCCCGCCTGGGCGGTGACCGTCATGTCGCCGGGTTCGTGCTCGATCAGCCGATCGAGTTTCGTGGTTACCAGCGCCACGTCGTACCGCTCCGGGGGATTGCCCAGGCCCTGCTGGGTCCCGCCCCCCCAGGGGACGACCGCCGCCCCGGCGCGGTCGCACGCCGCCAACGCTTCACCCAGGCTCTCGGGGTCGGAGGGAGTGCAGACCAGCGCCGGTGCTACTCCGCCGACGCTCCAAGGCTCTGCCTCGGCCCCGTCCGGCTTCCGAGTTTCCGCAACCGACTTGAGTTCGGTTTCGAGCGTAGTGAGATCGACCTGTTCTATCATCCTCGGCTTACCACCCTAGTTCGCCCGCCGGTATTCGCCCGCCAGTTGCCTGTCCGTCCCCGCCGGTTCCCGAAACGCCACCGGTTCCCGAAAAGCCACGACTCCTCACCAGCCGATCCCGGCCAGCGGTCTGCGGGGAATCTCCACGCAGCGGCCCGGGGTGGGGAAGATCTTGCCCGGGTTGGCCAAGCCTTCCGGATCCAGGGCCGCCTTCAGCTTCAGCATGACTTCCATGTCGTGATCGCTGAAGAGCTCCCCCATCAGCTCCGCCTTCTCCATGCCGATGCCGTGTTCGCCGGAGAGCACCCCGCCGGCTCGGATGCAGATCCGCATGATCTCGGCGCCGGCCTCTTTGGTCCGCTCGAGTTCGCCGGGAATGGCCCCGTCAAAGAGGACCAGGGGATGCAGGTTGCCGTCACCGGCGTGGAAGACGTTCGCGATGCGCAGATCGTACTGCCGGCCCACCTCGGCGATCGCCTCGAGCACCTCGGGAAGTTTGGTCCGGGGGACGACCCCGTCCACCACGTAATACTCAGGGCTGATGCGTCCGATGGCGCCAAAGGCTCCCTTGCGCCCCGACCACAGGAGTTCCCGTTCCTTCGCGTCCTTGGCGATGCGAAGGCTGCGCGCGTTGTGAGCCTCGGCGATATCCCTAATGGCTTGGGCCTGTTCGTCCAGCCCGTCTCTCAAGCCGTCGACTTCAATGAGCAGCACGGCGGCGGCGTCCTCCGGGTAGCCGGCATGGACCGAGGCCTCGACGGCCTGCAGGGCCATTTGATCCAACATCTCGATGGCCGCCGGGATGATCCCTTTGCCGATGACCTCGGACACGGTGGCGCTCGCGTCATCCACCGTGTTGAACACGGCCAGCAGCGTGCGGACATCCTCGGGCAGCGGGACGAGCCGTACGGTGATCTTGGTGGCGATGCCCAGCGTTCCCTCGGAGCCCACGAAGGCGCCGGTCAGGTCGTAGCCCGGAAGGTCGAGGGCCTTTCCCCCGAACTCCACCAGCTCACCGTCCGGCATGACCACTTCGACGCCCAAGACGTGATTGGTGGTGACCCCGTAGAGCAGAGTGTGAGGACCGCCAGAGTTCTCGCCGACGTTGCCGCCGATGGTGCAGGCCTTCTGACTGGAGGGGTCGGGGACGTAGTAAAGGCCGTTGCCGGCGACGGCTTCGCTGAGCTGCAGGTTGACCAGGCCCGGTTCGACCACCGCGCGCAGGTTTTCGAGATCGACCTCGAGCACTCGGTTCATCTTGACCAGCGTGATGAGCACGCCGCCGGCCACCGGTATCGACCCTCCGGAGAGGCCGGTGCCGCCGCCGCGCGCCGTGTAGGGCACCGAAGCACGGTTGCAGAGTTTGACGATCTCCGCGACCTGCTCGGCGGACTCGGGGAGCACCACGGCCTGGGGTAGGGCGCGGTCGACCGATCCGTCGTACTCGTAGAGCCGCAGGTCGTAATCGTCCCACAGGACGTTTCGTTCGCCGACGATATCGATCAGCTCCTGCACGAAACGGCTCGGCTGCATCTGACCTCTCCAGCTCTGGGGGGCGGTTTTGTGGACCTGGGTACAAGCCGGGCTTCCCGTCCGGTGGCCCGGTTACACCTGATCGTCCAGAAAAGAGAAGCTTCCGAGCATCTTCCCCACCCCAAAATGTAGATGCAAGACCTCGGGACAGGGGTTAAGGTGTAAGCAGAGAAACCTGGAAGGCAGCGGAGGTAGACATGCCACCCGCCGACCGCGCACTGATACTCGACTTCTTGACGGCCGCATACGTGCGCCTGGAAGGCGGCACCCGCAGCGAGGCCAACCGTCGCTCTTGGCGGCTCCTCGGGGGGCTTCTCGACTTGGATCATGACGCCCTCCGCGAAGTCATAGGGGTTTGCGGGCAGGCCGAATGGTGGGGCGAGGAGATGAGGTTGGGCTCGAGGAGGGTGAGACACGCCGTCTCCCGCTACTACACCGTCTGTGCCCGGGCTCAAATGCGGGCGTTTCCCCAGAGCGAAGCGGCACCGGAAGTGCCTCCGGGGATCGACGGGGCCCGCAGGATTCCCTTCGAGGAGACGGCGGCCACCGGGCGGCGGGAGGCCGGACAATTCGGTGTGCTGGATGCCTGGCTCCACTCCGGCCGCCCTCTCTCCGAGTTTCTCGCGCTGTGGGAGCCGGTCGAGCGGAGGTAGAACCGCGCGGGTGAGGATAGACCCGCGCGGCCAGAGGTAGATCCGCGCGAATGAGGTGGATCCCCGTCCGACATCGCGTATTATCCCCGCATGAATCTGCTACTTTTCGCCGGCTTCTTGGGGTCGGGCAAGACAACTCTGATCCGCACCTTCGCTCAGCGCCTGACCGACGAAGGCCTGACCGCCTGCTTCATCGTGAACGAGGTGGGCGAGGTGGGCATCGACGGCCGCGTCCTGGGGGACGGCGGCCTCGACGTGTATGAGATCACCGCCGGATGCATCTGCTGCGAGATCGCCTCCAGCCTGGTCACGACGGCCGAGCAGATCGTCGAGCGTTATCATCCTGACCTCCTGGTAATCGAAGCCTCGGGAATCGCGGCTCCGGAGGGCGTGCTCAAGGCGTTGGCGCACCGCCGAGGCGAGCTCTACCAAGATCAGCTCGTCGTCAGCCTGGTCGATCCCACCCGGCTCGAGATGCTGCTCGCCGTGGCCCTCCCGCTCACCGAGGCCCAGGTACGCGGTGCGGACGAACTCGTGATCACCAAGTTGGACGAGGCGACCCCGGACGAATTGACGGCCGCGCGGGAGACGCTCGAGGACCTGGCTCCCCAGACCCGGGTCAGCGAGATAACGAGCGATAAGCCCGAAAGCCTGCATCCGCTCCTGGGGCGGTTGGCGGCCTTCGGCGCGGCCAGTTGACCGGCCGCGAGCTCATCGCCCCCTATTCGGTGCGGCTGCGGCTGGTCCCGCCGCAAGGCGCTTTTGCCGAGCCGCAGGAAGACGTTTGCGGGCTGCTCGAGGAGTTGGGGCGCAGGACCGAAGCCGCGGGGGCTTCTCTGATCGGTCACCTCAAGTGCTACGTCGAATCGCCCGGGGGAGAGAGCTTCCACGGCAGTCTGACCAGTCTGCGCGCCGGGGCCCGTTGCCGGGGAGAGCGGGCGCAAGGGGCGGCCTCCCTCACGGTGGATCTCACCGCGCTGGTCTACGGGCTGAGCGGTGACGAGGTCGAGGCCGTCACCCTGGCCACTCTAAGGCAAATGCAGGAGCAGGGACGTTTCGAGTGGGAGTTGAACCACGCTTCCACTCTCGAGCCGGAGGCGGCCTGCGAACCCCCGGCAGGCCACGACCATGACCACGGGCAAGAGGGCCACCACCATCACGCCCACGAGCACGGCCAGGAGCATGGTCACGAGCACGGCCACGATCATGGTCACGATCATGGCGGTGGCCACGCGGGCCACCACGGCGAGGCCTGACTAGCCGGGCAGCAGGCGAACACTCCCCGCCTGTTCCGGGTCTTTCTGGAGGAAGCGTCCGATCCACTCCTGAGCCCCCCGGGAAGCCCCCAGCCGGCCAAAGCGCCGGGCGTCGGCTTCCAGGCCGGCTTCGAATCCCAGAGCAAACCCCTCGCGCATCGCTTCGAGGGCCTGACCCGCGGCCGCGCGTCTCACCTGCTCGCGGTCCTGGGCGTCTTCTAAGCTCGTGACGACGGGGGCAGCCCGAAGGCCGCGCACCGCCGGTTCGTTCATGACCTCTTCGAGTTCGCCGGCAAAACGGCGCTCGCGGGCCTCCCAATCGGGCCTCCAGGCTTCGGGCGGCCCGGCCGAAAGTTCCCGGGCCGCCTGCCAGGCGCGGCGCAGGGCGGTCGCGGGGGGATGGATCTCATCGACCAGCCCAAGCCGCAGGGCGTGGTCGGCGTCGATGGGCTCGCCGTTCGCGCAGAGCAGAGCGGCGGCACGCGGGCCGGCCAAACGAGGCAGGCGCTGGGTTCCTCCGAAGAGCGGAAAAATGCCGAGCTTCACCTCCGGCTGCCCGAAGAGCGCCTGTGGAACCGAGATCCGGTGATGCCCGCTCATGGCCAGTTCGTTACCCCCGCCCAGGGTCAGCCCGTTGACCAGCACCACCACCGGCACCGCCAGTCGCTCGAGCGCGCGGAAGCTTCGGTTGACCCGCTGGGCCAGTCCGGCCAGTTCCGCCTCGCTTCGGCCGTGGAATATCTCGATATCGGCTCCGGCCATAAAAGCGCGGCCCGAGCCGGTCAGCACTAACCCGCCGACTTTTCCGGCCAACTCCCCGTCGGTCAGCTCTTGGGTGAGCTCCTCCAGATTCGCCAGCAGCTGCTCGTTCAAAGCGTTGAGCGCCGCCGGGCGCTCGATCGAGACCAGGGCTATGTCGTCGAGGAGGCTTACGCTCAGGTAGCGGCCTGCCTGGGTATCGCTCGTCCAGAAGGGGCGTCCCCGGAAATCGGCCTCGTAGTCGCGCAGCGGGATGCCCTCCCTTGCGGCCTGCACCAGCGCGACGCCCTTGGGTTTGCGCATGCCGCCGCGCAGCATCTTCTCCTGGAGCTCGGGCATCTCCTCCAGGGAGACCACCTCGAGATCCGCCTCGGTTACCTGCAGGGTGCCCTTAGCCAACAGGCGGACGACCTCCCGCGCCATCGGCCGGGAATACATGTGCGACCCGCGGAGGGACAGGGTCTCTTCGCCACGGACAATCACGTGGCCGGCCGGGAACTGATCGCGCTCGTCGAAGTCCCGGGCCAGAAAGGCGCTCAGATGATAGGTGGAGCTCTGCGGCCGTTCGACGATGACATCCGGGCTCACGCCGCGGCCCCACAACTGCCAGAGCGCTCGGCCGAGGGCCCGGGCGGGCCTCAGGAAGCCTGAGTCGTATTCCGGGTTGGGCTTTCCTTCGGGCAGCAGAGGATCGGGCATGTCCGCAGGTAGCGAGAAGCGGCCGCGCTCGAGGATCGCCTCCTCGGGCACACCGAGTTCGAGCAATGCCGCAAGTCCTTCCCCTTCGGTCTGCCGGGAAGCGATCACGGCGACAGCGGCGCTACGCTGGAGCGCCGCTTCTGCGAACCCGCGCGCGTAAGCATCGGCGCCCCACACCAGCACCCGTCTGCCGGGGGGAAGGCCGATCTCAGTCAGGATCTGGGCGGGGTTCTCGGGTCTAAAGAGCAACTGTTTCTGGCGCATCCACACGTAGCGCGCGTCGAAGACCAGGCGATGTCCCTGATAGGCGAAGGTGTGGCGGTATTCGCCCTTCACCCCCGAACCGGTTGCGCCAAAGAAGGCCAGCCTGCCGCCGGGCCGGAGCGCGGAAACCAGCAGAGGGAAGTTGCGCGCACCGGTGTGCTCGAAGACGGCGTCGACCAGCCGCCCTCCGTTGGCCCGGCGTATGGCTTCGCGGAAGGCTTCGGTTCGCTCTTGCCACGCTTGGAGATCGTCCTCAGGTTCCAGCGGGCCGAAGAGCTCGGCCGGCAGGGTGCGCCGGTCGATGAAAGCATGGGCCAGCCCGCGTTCCACCAGTTGGCCCATCAATTCCGGGTCGGAGCCCATGAGGATGGCTCGGCCGCCCACCGACGCGGCCAGTTGGACGGCGGCGAAACTGGTGCCCTTTCCGCCGCCCATCACTAGGAGGCTCTCACCGGTTTCGAGGGCCAACCGCTCGATTACCGCCCGGTAGGCGGTGCCCTGGGTGAGCAGGAGGGCTCCCAGTCTCTCGGGAGGTAAAGAGCGGAGCTCCTCCGGTAACGGCAGCGCCTGCTCCTCGGGCACCCGCACGAGTTGGGCGTTGAAGCCGTCGTGAGTTTCGTAGCCTCTGATGGAGGAACCCGTCCAGGAGTCGAGCATGACCGCCTGACCCAGGCGCAGACCGTGCACGGCGGGACCCGCGTCGATCACGATGCCCACGGCGTCGCTCCCGGGAATGTGCAGTTCGGCAGGATCCGCCCGCCCGAAAACCGGCACGGGCAGTCCCAGTGCGGCGAAATTGGTGTTGAAGTTGGGCCCGGTGGCCAGCACGGCCACCAGGACCGAGCCGGCGTCGGCGGCGGAGAGCTCGGGAGCGGGCAGCTGATCAACGGTGAGCGACTCGGCGGGGGACCCGTAGGCATCCCGCTTCAGCAGCAGCGCGAGCATCTGCCGGGGAGGGAGATCGCTGAGGCGGGGGCCGTGCCCCAGCGGCCAAGTTTCACCCGAACGCGAGGTTTCCCGCGCTTTGCCGGCCTGCTGGTGCTTTCGGGCCCGTTCCATCTCTCAACCTCTCTTCTTTCGGTCCTGCCCCTGATCATTGTCCTCGCGAGACCCAGCGATGACCTGGGCGTGGTTCAGTGTCGCCACCAGCGCCACGCCTCCGATGACGTTGCCTGTAAGAGTGGGCAGGAAGAAATCCCACAGGTAACGCAGCGGCCCAATCTCGCCCGAGACCATGATGTAGAGGGTCTCGACCGAGCCCGCGATGATGTGAGCGAAGCCTCCAAGTGCGACCACGTAGGTGATGATGACGATTATTGTGACCCGGGCGGTGTCCGCCGAAGGCATGAGCCACACCATCAGGGCGATCAGCCAGCCGGCCAGCACTGCGCCGAAGAAGGTGTCCAAGAAGCTGCCCTGGATGGCGTGGTGGCCGATCGCCGAGAAGGCGTCAGCCACTCCCTCGGGAAATGCATTAGTGAGCGTTGCCCCCAGCGCGAAGATCAGGGCCCCAAGCAGGTTGGCAACGAGCACGATGAACCAGAGCCGCGCCACCAGGCGAAGGGTCAGCCAGTTGCGACGGCGAAAGAGCGGCAGGACCACGGTGAGCGTGTTCTCGGTGAACAACTGTTGCCGCCCGAGTATGACGATCAGAAAACCAATGGTGTAACCCAGGCTCGAGACCAGTGGAGCCCAGGGCGCGTCGGGAAGACCGGCCTGCAGTAGGCCCATGGTGGCCATGCTGAAGCCCATGGAGAGACCGGCGGCGAGCCCGGACCACCATAGGGCCGCGGGTGGCCGCTTCAGCTCGTCCTCACCCTCGGCGCGGATGGCTTCATGCACCACGTGCGCCCTAACTGTCGTTCGGCGCTGGACCTCCCTGCGTTCGCGGGGGATCAGTTCCGGCTCGGGCTCGGTCGGCTGGTTCTCGAAGACCTCTTCGGCCTTGCGCTTGGGTTGATCCTTGGCCGGTTCGCCGTCTCGACGGTCCTGTTTGCGCTCCGGGCTCAGTAGATCCTCCTTGCGTGGAGCTTTCCTTTGCTCGCTTACCCGGGTCTTCCCCAGAACCCGGGTGAAAACATCCAAGACCGGATTTGCCTATTCAGGAAGGCTTGGACCGTTGGTCCTTTGGAGGTGACCGCTTGCCGAGAATGAAGCATTGGCCGCGGGAGGTCAGGTTAAGATGGAGCCATGTTGGTCCTACCATAAGGTATGGACTTGAGCTCTACCGGCCGGACAGACCGGCATCTCAGGGGGAAAAGATGCGCGAAGAGTACTACAACACCCGCAACGTTCCCAGAAGCGCCGGCCTCACCGTTCTGGCCGTCATCGCCGCTTCGATCGCGCTCACTATGCTCGCGCTCATCGTATACGCGTTGTAGTTTATGATTTTTGTCGGCCGCTGAAGGCGGCGGCCGACACGCTCTAACCGGTAACGGCGTTTGATCCTGGCGCCCTCTTTGGGTAGTAGGGGTGAGTCCCCCAGCGACCCGGAGGTGGGTAATGCCGAAGTTCTCCGCCAACCTTTCCATGCTTTTTGGCGAACGGCCTTTTCTCGAGCGCTTCGCCGCCGCCGCAGAGGTGGGCTTTCGGGGTGTCGAGTACCTCTTTCCCTACGATTACGAGGCGCAGGAACTCGCCGAGCGCCTGCGGGAAAACGGCCTAACCCAGGTGCTGCACAACTTGCCCGCGGGCGATTGGGAGGCCGGGGAGCGCGGAATCGCCGTGCTTCCCGAGCGGGTCGACGAGTTTCGCGACGGGGTGCGCCGCGCCATCGACTATGCGCGGGCTCTGGGTTGTGACCAGGTAAACTGCCTGGCCGGGATCGCTCCCGAGGGTGCCGACCCGGACGAACTGCGCTCCACCTTCGTGCGGAACCTCCGCTACGCCGCCGAGCGGCTCGCCGAGCACGGCATCACTCTATTGGTGGAGGCGATCAACACGCGCGACATCCCCGGGTTCTACCTGAGCACCACCATGCAGGCCGTGGGAGTGGTGGAGGAGGTGGGCGCGTCCAACCTGAAGCTGCAGTATGACGTCTACCACATGCAGGTGATGGAGGGAGACCTCGTCCCGACCATCGAGCGCAACCTGGACCGGATCGGGCACATCCAGGTGGCCGACAACCCGGGGCGGAACGAGCCCGGTACCGGCGAGATCGCCTACCCCTTCATCTTCAAGCGCCTCGACGAGTTGGGTTACGACGGCTGGGTGGGCTGTGAGTACAAACCGGCGGGCGATACGGTGGCCGGGTTGGATTGGGTGCGCCCTTACCTCTCCCGGCGTTAGCACCGGGAGAGTGCGCAGAGGCGCCCCGAGAGCCTCAGTCCTTCTCGATCATGACCTCGGTGGCTTTGACCACCGCTCTCACTTCGTCGCCTTCTTTGAGGTCGAGTTGGTCGGCGGATGTGCGGCTGATCAGTGCGGCCATTTCGCCGCCACCGACTTCCACGATCACCTCCGCCATGACGTCGCCCTTCTTGATGGAGCGAACTTTGCCGGAGAGCTTATTACGAGCGCTGAGCACGGGAGCCTCCTCGTTTGTTTTGTGGGGGATCGTCTGTCAGATACCCGGGCGGTCCAGCCCCGTAGTCATCGGCCGCCGGCGTCCTGCTCCCGGCGCATCTCCTCGATGGCCAGGCGCACCGCCTGCTCGTAGCCCATGGGCTCGAAGGGAAAGATCTCCCGGGCCACGGGGTCCGTGACCACCACCTCATTCTTGAGGCCCTCGATCAGCGGGTGCGAGACCCCGGCGGGTATCGGTGTGGTCAGGTCCACCCAGTAGGCAGAGAGCCTCGGTGTCAGCACCGGGACCGGAATCATCAGGCGACGCAGACCGCGGATGCGTGAGTAGGTGCGCATCATGTCGCCGTAGGACATCACGTCGTCGCCACCGATCTCCAGGATCTTGCCGGTACTTTCCGGCCGCTCGGGAGCCTCGGCGAGGTAGCGGAGCACGTCCGCCTCGGCGATCGGTTGAGTGCGGGTCCGGACCCATTTGGGCGTGATCATGACCGGGAGCCGCTGCGCCAAGTAGTGGATGATGCGGAACGAGTCGCTTCCCGCCCCCACCACCACCGCTGCCCGGAATTCCGTCACCGGCACGCTCTTGCCGGCGAGCACGCGCCCGGTCTCCTGTCTGCTGGCCAAATGCTCGGATAGGTCCGGGCCGTGGCCCATCCCGCTCAGGTAGATGATGCGCCCCACCTTCTGCCGGTCGGCGATGAGGGCGGTGTTGTAGGCGGCGTGGCGATCCCGCTCGGCGAAGTTGTCTTTGCCCAGCGAGTGCACCAGGTAGTAGATGACGTCCATACCCTGGAAGGCCGCGGGCAGGGTCTCGATGTCGAGCACGTCTCCCTCGAAGACCGTGACCTGATCATGCCAGGGATGCCGTTTGACCTTCTCCGGGGTTCGGGCCAGCACGGCGACGTCGTTGCCCCGCTCCAGGAGGTAGGGGATGAGGTGCGAGCCGATATAGCCGGTCGCCCCGATAACCAGCACCCGGCGCCTGTCATTCATGTCTTACCTCCATCGTTGCCGCCTTCCGTGAATGCTTTCGGCCCCTTGCCGTCAAAATGATGCTCGCGGGGTGACGCTTCCAAGGCCGCTTCGTGCTCCGCGCGCACCCGGAGGGCTTCGTTCATCGCGCGAAAACCGCTCTCGCTGGGATCGATGAGAAAGCGGCGCATCAACGGCACCAGGAGGCCGCTGTAGCGCTCGCTCTGGACAAAGCGCACCCCCTCGGGAACGCGCTTCAGGCCGAAGGTATGAACGCCGGTGAAGAGGCCGGGCACCGGCAGACGGCCCACCCAGGTCAGGCGCCAGGGGGGCTCGAGTTCGGTGATGGTGGCGTCGAAGCGCAGGCGCAGCAGGTTGCTCAGGCGGGCCTGCACGGAAAGGCTGTGGCCGGGAAGAATCTCGCCTTGGACCACCAGCATGAACCGGTTCCACTCCGAGTAGGTGCGCACGTCGAGCAGGATGCGCCAGACTCTTTCCGGCTCAGCGTGGATCACCGTTTCGGCGGCGATCTCTGCTTTGAAGGAAACCACGATGAGCCGCTTCTACCCGGTAGAGCCGCGGGTCAGGCAGAGCGCGGCGAGGAAGTCTCGTGCCGTCAAATCACCGGGTTCGGTTCCTGCCACCGGGTCCGGCTCCTGCCTCGGGTCATCGAAGGGGGACCAAGAGGGCGAGCGGCGGGTGGGGTAGTTCGCCCACGGGCAAGGCCGACCCGAGCTCGAACCGGGTCCCGCTGACGACGTCGCGCCAGGGCCCGCGCCAAGGCCCGGCGCTCGAAGGCGGAAGGGGGAGATGCGTGCCCTTCCAGAATTCGGGATCTCCGCATTCCATGGTGAGGCGGGGGGCAAGGGCGATCAACTGAGCGGGACCCAGACGGCGGGCAAAGGCAACCAGATGGGCTGCTCGAGGACCTTCCGCCATCAGCGGCAGGTAGTCTCCCTCGGCGAAGAGCTGGGGCTGCGAGGCGCGCAGGTCGAGCCCGCGCAGGAGCAGCTGCAGCTTCAAGCGCCCGCTCACGAGATCCTCGGCGCCTGGGTTGGCGAAAAGATTCCGCCCGCGGGCTTCGCCTTCTCCGAGTTCCTCGAGCAGCCGCTTTCGTTCGGTGAAGTCGACCGCGCCCCGATTGTCGGGGTCGACCAGGTTGAACTCGCGCAACTCCATGCCCTGATAGATGTCGGGAATGCCGGGCGCCGCCAATTTGAGCAGGGTCTGGGAGAGCGAGTTGAGCGCGGTCGCCGGGGCTGCTTGGGCGAGCAGCCCGTCCATGCCGGCGCGGAATTCCTCGTTCCCCAAGAGCTGAAGGACGAGTGCGAGCATCGCGGCCTCGTAGTCCCGGTCGGGATTCAGCCAGCCGCTACGCTCTTTGCCCTCCCGCAGGGCTTTGACCACGAAGCGCGTGAGCCGCTCTTCGAGCTCCGCGCGGGGTGCTCCCCAGATGGCGAAGGCGCTTTGGTACAGGAGCATCCGGTCGGCGGCCGCCGTATTTGGGCCGGCGAAGCGCTTCTCCCATTTCTGCACCAGTGCCCGCCAGGTGTCGGGCATTTCCGAAAGCACGGCCAGCCGGGCCCGCGCCTCTTCGGAACGCTTGGTGTCGTGCGTCGAGGTGGCGTTGAGGGTGCCGGGCCATTCCCGCGCGTGCCGCGCCATCAAGCGGTGAAAATGGGCGACGGCGTCCTGGGGAGGTTCCGCATACCCCCCTACTTCATTGAGCGCCACGAGGCGGTGATGGCGGTAGAACGCGGTGTCCTCCAGGCCCTTGGCCATCGCCGGTCCGCTCAGCTGCTGCCAGCGGGCAACCGCCTCGAGTGCCTCCGGAGGCGGCTGCAAAGGCCGGCTGCGCAGAGAGAGGGAGAAGAGCCCTCGCAGGAAGGCCAGGCCGGCGGTCGGGGCCCCCGCGTCGCGCCGTTGGGCGCACTCCGCTGCGCCCGCGATCAGGTCCCGATCCTCTTCTGCGGCGCTCTCGCCTACGTAGGTGCGGTAAACGGGGAGGCAGGCGGTGAGCTCGACCAGAGCCTCGGTCAGAGAGTCGCGTTCCAACTCCGGGCCCGCATCCTCCACGCCCGGGGCTTTGCGGATCAACTCGACAAGCGCCTGCACCTCGCCGCGGAAGAGCGTGCTCAGGACTTGACGCTTGCTCTCGTAGAGCACTTCGTCGAAGCCGCGCCGGTCTCCGGTCATCTCCCGGTATAAATCGGCGAGCGCCTGGAGCCCGGTGGATGAGACCAGGAGGGCGTTTGCCGCGTTCAGGAATTCGTAGCCGGTGGTGCCGCTCACCGGCCAGCTCGGGGGAAGCTCCTCGTCGCGCTCCAGGATCTTCTCCACGATGACGTAGAAGGGCCCGCCGCGCGAGGCCGCGCCGGCCGCCTCCTGCAGGCGGTGCAGGTAGGCCTCGGGATCGCGCAGGCCGTCCACGTGATCGACCCGCAGTCCCTGCACCGACCCGCTTTCTATCAATTCGAGGGGGAGCCGGTGGACGGCGGCGAAGACCTCGGGCGCTTCGATCCGCAGGGATACCAGGGAGGAGACATCGAAGAAGCGGCCGTAATTGATCCGCTCGGTCTCCCTGAAATCCACCAACCGGTAGTTCTGCTGCTCCAGAAACTCCTGCAGCTCGGCTGCCCCGGCCGCCCCACGAGGCGGATACGAGGGAGCCGGCGACGAGCCCGCCAGAGGAAAGCGGTGCTCGTGGTAGCGCAGATGCGGCCCCAGCCCCGGTCCTTCGCCGCCGCCCTCCGGCACGATTTCCAGCTCGCCGCGCTCGAGGATCTCGGGCAGGGGCGCACCCAGGAAGGGCAGAATCACCTTGCCCTGTCCCCGCTCCCAGGAGATGTTGAAGTAGTCGGCGTAGCGAGACTCCTGTCCGCGTTTGAGCACGTCGGCCCACCAAGGATTGGTCCAGTGTGCCGCCATGTGATTGGGGACGATGTCCAGGATCAGGCCCATATCCTGCCCGCGCAGACTCTCGGCCAGCCGGTCAAAAGCCGCTCTGCCCCCGAGGATGGGGTCGATTTGATCGGGCCGGATCACGTCGTAGCCATGGGTACTCTCGGGGACGGCCTGAAAGACGGGGGAGAGGTAGAGGTGGCTAACCCCCAGCCGTGACAGGTAGGGCACGAGTTGTGCGGCCCGGGTGAGGTCCATGCCCTGCCGCAACTGAAGACGATAGGTGGCTCGGGGCAGGCGCTCGCTCGGTTGAACCCTATGTTCCGGCATCCTAGGCGCTTTCAGGCACCTGGATCCACAGATACTCGCCCAACTCCTGGAACAGGGCCCGCCACTCTTCGGCAACCGCATCGCCCGCATCCGCCTTCTCGAGCATGGCCGGATAGGTGCTTCGCAGGATCTCGTAGTAGCGGTTCTGCGGGCGCACCAGGTCGGTGTCGAAAGGAAGCTTCCGCACCAGCGAGGCCGCGTCGGTCAGGCTTCGCACCAACTCCAGGTTCGTGGGATCGGCGTAGAGCTCGAGGGCGAGTTGCTCCAGAGTGCCCTGATAGGTAAAGGCCAGTCCGGCTGAGTCCAGGGGCAGGTCTCCGCGCGCCGCCGTTTCCAACACCGCGAGGGCGCGCTCTCGATCGAAGCTATCCAGGGTGAGACTCTCGCGCAGGTCCGAGTTCACCACGAACTCGGTGGGAGCGCGCAGGGCCGAGGGCCCGGGCATCCCCAGGCTGGAAAGGAAGTACAGAAGCGGGGCATGATGTTCGTAGAGACTGCGGTAGGCCCCCTCGGCCTCTGCGATGGCGGACTCCATGATGGAATTCAGCACCTTGCGCTGTTCATCGCGGAAGAGCGACCGCAAAGAATAGGTCAACTCGCCGAAATCCCGGTCAAGCGCGCGCAAGACCTCGGGAAGGTCGGCGCGGGAGAAGGCTTTGCCCACGTCGGCCGCCATGCTCTCGTAAGCCTCTGCGCCCTGGTACTCACGCACTCCGCAACTCAAGTTGTGATCGCCGAAGTGCAGCAAGCCGAAGCCCAAGTCCATGGTGTCCCGGGTGATCAGCGAAGTCACCCGGGCGCGGCCCAGCAGAAGGCCGGCCTCTCCGGCGCGGTCACGCCGGCTGTCGACCAACTCGATCTGATAGGCGTAGATCTGGGTGAGCCGCTCGTACTCCTCGAAGAGGGAACTGATGGCATAGTGCGCCCCCACCTTCGGCAGGGTGACCGCCGCCGGGCGGATGAACCGCTCGTAGACCACGCGCCCGTTTCCGATGGCAGGCAGATTGCTGGGGGTTTCTTCCAGCCTTTCGATAAAGCCGGGCTCCAGGTCCTTACCCAGGGCCTCGGCGGCGAGCTGCAGCGCCCGTGCGGCATACATGATCACCTGAGTGGTCTCGATGCCCGAGAGCTCGTCGAAGAACCAGCCGCAGCTGGTGTACATCAGCAGAGCGTGCCGCTGGAGTTCGAGCAGTTTGAGCACCCGGCGGGTCTCTTCCTCGCCGAGCGGACCCTTGGCATGTTCGCGCAGGAATCCGTCCAGATTGGCCGGGTCGCGGTCGAGGATCACCTGGATGTAGGCATCGCGGGCCGCCCAGGGGTCTTTGAGGAGCAGGGCCGCCTGCTCTTCGTATAGCGGGGCGATCTCGTCGCGTATCCAGTCGAGCGCGTCGCGCAGCGGCCCCCGCCATGCCTGGTTCCAATCGGGGTGCCCTCCCGTGTTGCAGCCGCAGTCCGCCCGCCAGCGCTCCACGCCGTGAATGCAGCTCCACGAGCTGTCCTCGTAGATCTCGACCTCGTACTCCGGCGGGTTGACCTCGAGGTAGGCCCCGTAGTTGGTCAACTCGACGTCGGCTTCTCTCTCGATGCGGGCGAGAGCCCAGGCGA
Source organism: Actinomycetota bacterium (assembly GCA_016278725.1). GTDB lineage: Bacteria > Actinomycetota > Thermoleophilia > RBG-16-64-13 > RBG-16-64-13 > Soudan-30. The sequence goes on along the minus strand of JADQBG010000007.1, from coordinate 5,033 downwards.
GGGCCATCTCCCCGTTGCGGTGATGGTGGCCGTAGGTCTCGCCGTCGGTGGCGATGTGTACCAACTGAGCCCAATCGCGGTCCCCGTTGAAGGCCCCGAGCAGGCGGTTGGCAAGCAGATCACCTCGGTTCAACAGGCCCTCGAAGGCGATGGCCTGGGAGATCGGGCCGTCGTAGAAGAACAGGGATATCTGCTTGCCGGAGGGGAGTTGCTGAAAGTAGGCGCGGGTGGGATCGATCTTGCCGCCGGTCACGTCCGCCCAGTCATCCTCGCCGGCCTCGAGCGGGCGCACCCGGTGGGCTTGGCGCGGCGCCAGAATGGTGAAGTCGATGCCGTACTCGGCCAGGAGTTCCAGGGTGGCAAGGTCCACCGCGGTCTCCGGCAGCCACATCCCCTTGGGTGCGCGTCCAAAGCGTTTCTCGAAGTCGCGGATGCCCCAGATCACCTGGGTGCGGCGGTCCCGCTCGTTGGCCAGCGGCATGATCAGGTGATTGTAGGCTTGAGCCAGGGCCGATCCGTGTCCGCCGAAGCGCTCCAGGCTCAGGCGGTCGGCCTCCAGCACGGAGGCGTAGGCCTCGGGCGCCCGGTCCTCCATCCACTGGAGGAGGGTGGGCCCGAAATTGAAGCTCATCCGGGCGTAGTTGTTGACGATGCTCTCGATCTTGCCGGCGTCGTTCAGGATGCGCGCGACGCCGTTGGTCTCGTAACACTCCGCGGTGATCCGCTCGTTCCAGTCGTGATAGGGGTACGCGGAGTCCTGGAGTTCGATCACCTCCAGCCAGGGGTTTTCCCGAGGCGGTTGGTAGAAGTGACCATGGACGCAGATGTAGCGTTTGGCCAAGGTCTACGACTCCCTTGCCGGCCGCAGGAAGGTCGCCCCCAGTGGCGGCAGGGTCAGGGTGAGCCTATAGGGCTGTCCGTGCAGGGGCAGGGGGCCGGCTTCCACCAGGCCGAGGTTGCCCTGACCACTGCCCATGTACTCCTGAGCGTCGGTGTTGAGGATCTCCTCCCATTTACCGCCCACCGGGGTGCCCACCTGATAGCTGTGCCGCGGCAGTGGGGTGAAGTTGAAGGCCGCCAGCACCACGTCCTCAGGCTTTCGGCCCTTGCGCAGGTAAGCGATCACGCTCTGCTGGCTGTCGTTGGCCGCGATCCACTCGAAACCCTCGGGGGAGACGTCCAACTCGTGAAGCGCGGCTTCTTCCCGGTAGAGCCGGTTGAGGTCGCGGAGCAGTAGATTCACCCCCCGGTGACCCGGATAGTCGAGCAGATGCCACTCCAAGCTCGACTCGTGGTCCCACTCGGCGCCTTGAGCCACGTCGACGCCCATGAAAAGCAGCTTCTTGCCCGCCTGACTGAACATGTAGGCAAGCAACAGGCGCAGATTGGCGAAGCGCTGCCAGTCGTCGCCGGGCATCTTACTGAGCAGACTGCCCTTGCCGTGCACCACCTCGTCGTGCGAGAGCGGCAGGCAGAAGTTCTCGGTGAAGGCGTAGATCATCCGGAACGTGAGTTCGTCGTGATGATACTTGCGGTGCACCGGATCGTGGCTCATGTAGTCCAGGGTGTCGTGCATCCAGCCCATGTCCCACTTTAGGCCGAAGCCCAGGCCGCCCACGTAAACCGGCCGCGACACCATGCCCCAGGCGGTCGACTCTTCGGCGATGGTCTGCGTGTCGGGGAAGTGCCGATAGATCTCCTCGTTCATCCGCCGGAGGAAGTCGATCGCCTCGAGGTTCTCCCGGCCCCCGTACTTGTTGGGGATCCACTCGCCCTCCTGGCGTGAGTAATCCAGATAGAGCATCGAGGCGACGGCGTCCACCCGCAGCCCGTCGGCGTGATACCGATCCATCCAGTACAAGGCCGAGGAAAGCAGGAAGCTCCGCACCTCGTGACGGCCGTAGTTGAAGATGAAGCTCTGCCAATCGGGGTGGAAACCCTGCCGCGGGTCGGCGTGCTCAAAGAGGTGGGTGCCGTCGAAATAGGCCAGCCCGTGCTCGTCGCTGGGGAAATGCGAGGGAACCCAGTCGAGAATCACGCCGATGCCCGCCTGGTGCAGGGTGTCCACCAGGAACATGAAGTCCTGCGGCGTGCCGTAGCGGCTGGTGGGAGCGAAGTAGCCGGTGGTCTGATAACCCCAGGAACCGTAGAAGGGGTGTTCCATCACCGGCAGCAACTCCACGTGGGTGAAGCCCATCTCCACCGCGTGGGCCGCCAGTTTGGGCGCGATCTCCCGGTAGTTCAAGGAGCGATTGTGATCCTCGGGCATGCGCATCCACGAACCCAGGTGGACTTCATAGATCGACATTGGGGCGTCGAGGGAGTTGGCTGTGGCCCGCGACGCCATCCAGTCGGCATCGTTCCAGGAGTAGTCCAGATCCCAGATGATCGAGCCGGTCTTGGGCGGGGTTTCGGCGTGAACCGCGAAGGGATCGGCCTTGTCGACGCGGTGTACCCCCCCGCGGCCGACCACGTGGTATTTGTAGATGGTCCCCTTTTCCAGTCCGGGAATGAAGCCTTCCCAAATACCCGAGTTTTCCTGGGCCTGCAGGACGTTGGCTTCGGGATTCCATCCGTTGAAGCCGCCGATCACCGAGACGCGCTCGGCGCCGGGCGCCCACACGGCAAAATTGGCGCCGGACTCGCCGTTCCTGGTGAGCAGATGCGAGCCGAGCTTCTCGTAGAGGCGCAGATGGCTGCCTTCGTTGAACAGGTAGAGATCGTCCTTGCTCAGCACGCTGCTGGACGGTCCCGCGTCGTCCCGGGGAGCGGTCGCCCGGCCTTCCCCGCCTTTCTTGGTCCGGTCTTTCGGTTCCCGCGGATTCACTTCGGCTCCATCCCCTTCCGCTGCTCGTTCCTGAGGCGGTTCACTTCGATTAAGGCTTCCCGGACCTGCGGGATTTCACGCAGATCCTCCAGCGCGGCGGCCGCGCGCAACTGCCAGTTGGGGCGTTCGTCGCTGGTTCCGGGGACGTTCTGCGGGCGGCGCTCGAGCAGCAGATCCTCCAGGTTGACCAGCACGAGCTCTGCGGGGCTCCGGGCCAGAAAGCGCAGCGCGCCGCGGAGCAGGCCGTAGAGCTCGGCGTCGGTCGGGGTCTCCGCCGCGGCGCCGGTCGGGGTCTCCATCTCGGCGGGCGTCGGAGCGTCCGCGGGGTCGAGCAGCCCGTTCGCCTCCAAGTATCCGGCGAGCGCCCGGGTCAGCCGCCGCCGCTCGGCGAGTTCTGCCTCGACGGCCTCGCCTTCCAGGTGGCCTGCGGAGCGCCGCTCCCCGACGTCTGCTCCGGTGAGAAAGCCGGCGAAGGGAGGCATGTCGTGCGTGTTCACGCTGGCCACCATGTCCGGGGAGACCGGGGTGAGCGTCCCCGCGGCCTCCTCGCCGGGCTTCCCCTCGCCGCCAGGACCCACCTCGGCGGTAGGGGTCTCCTCGCCGGCGTTCAACTCGTAGCTGAGCACGTACATTCTTCGGACCGCGTGCTTGCGCATGGCGGGCCGCACGTATTCGGGCACGGTGCCCAGATCCTCCCCCAGCACGATGGTCTGGTTGCGATGCGACTCGAGACAGAGGACCGCGTAGAGCTCCTCCGCCGGATAGGTTATGTAGACCCCCTCGGTGGCTTCGAAGCCGTCGGGAATCCAGAAGAGACGGTGAAGCCCCATGACGTGGTCGATGCGCAGGTAGCGGGCGAAGCGCATTTGCGCGCGCAGTGAGGCGATGAAGTAGCGATAACCCTGAGCGCGCAGCTGCCGCGGATGGAGCGGCGGGAACCCCCAGTTTTGGCCGCCGGAGAAGAAGGTGTCGGGAGGAGCGCCCCCGGAGGCGCCTTGCGCGAAGATCTCTCGCTCCCACCAGGTGTCGTAGCCTCCGCCGTTGACCCCGAGCGGAAGATCCAGATAGAGCCGTCCTCCCCCGTCGCCCAGGGCGGCCTCCAGCTGCTCGTCGAGCAGCCACTGCACGTACATATGAAAATGTTGCGCCCCCTCGTCGTAATGTTCGGGCAGGAGTTGACCCGGCTCGAGCGGCCGGGCCCAGCCCGGCCAGCCGGCTTTCTCTCGCTGGGCGACCGCCCGGAAGCGCGCGTATTCCGCGACGTCGGGCCGAGCGTTCAGGAAGCGTTCGAAAGACTCCCGCCGGCGTCCTGTGCCTCTGTCGAAAAAGGCATCTGCGAGGACCCGCATGACCTCGCCTTTGACCCGCGCGACCCCGCGGTAGTCGACCAACCGGCCGGGTCTTGCCGTCCGCGCGCGGGCGTCTTCCAAGAGGAGACACGCCGCCGGGGAGATCTCGAGTTCGGGGATGCGCCGAAGGTCCAGATAGAGCTCGTTGAAGAAGAGCCGCGTCACCGGCGCGTAAGGACTGGGCTCGAAAGGCTCGTCCAAGAAGGCGGCGAGCAGGGGCAGGGTGCCCACCATCTCTCCGCCCATCTCTTCCACCCATTTGAGTAGCGCGCGCAGATCTCCCAGATCGCCGACGCCCAGCGAGTGCTGGGAATGGAGGGCGTACAGGGGGATGAACGTTCCCCAGGCCCGATGCTCTTCGGGGCCGGGGCCCCAACAACGCGGGGGCGCCGAGATGACCAGGCAGGAAGCGGACCCACCTCCGCGGCTGAGTTCGAGCCGGTGGTAGCCCCAGGGGAGGGGAATCCCGCGGGTCTCACCCGGCCAGTCCTTTTCCAGATAGAACAGGCGGCGGTGGAAGCGTTGGCCCGCGACCTCGCCGCTCTCGGCGAGGGGAAGTTCCTCGGGGCTCAGGCTGCGGCACCACTCTTCTTGGTTTTCCAGGCGCAGGCGCAGTTCGAGCCGGCGGGGTTCGGGCAGGGGGAGGCGGATCGAAACGGGACCGGGTGCGAGGGCGACGGGTGCAAGCACACTGCTCCACTCCTCGAGCCGCCGCTCGCTCAGCGCTCTGGAGAGATCCCGCGGCGAGTCCAGCGGTGCGCCCAACGCCCGCAGCACCGCGCTCAAGGACTCCGGCGAGGGCCGACGCAGTTTGCTGTCTACGTCCCGGTAGGAGGTCTGCGCGCCGTAGAGGCGGG
>JADQBG010000004.1 GCA_016278725.1 Actinomycetota bacterium | reverse complement strand
CTCTCGGAGACTCATCGGGGCTGCTCCTGATCGTCGATTATCAACGGCCTGCTAGTGATGTTCGCCCTGGACGGCTCGGGCATTCACGAGCCTCGGGACATGATCGGCAAGCGCATCGGCATCAAGAACGACTACTGGCGCGGCATCGCGCGCGAGACCCTGCTCAACGCAGGCGTTTCGCCCGAAGAGGTGATCGAGGTCGAGGTGGAGCCCGACGCCAAGAATCTCCTCTACGAGGGCGAAGTCGACGTGTGGATGGGCTACGTGCACGACGAGCCCATCGAAGCCGAGGTCACAGGGCATCCCGTCACGAATATCTACCCCGCCGACTACGGTGTGGGCGGCTACGAGGGCCTGTTGCTCACCCACGAAGAGACGGCTGCGGACCGTGCGGCGATGGTCGAGGGGTTCGTACAGGCAAGCGTTCAGGGATGGCGCTATGCGGTCGAGCACCCAGCCGAGGCGGCCCGCATCATGAGCGAGTGGCAGCCGGATAACGATCTCGAGTTTCAGGAACTCGCGGTGAAGGCTCTGATACCGCTGGTGGACGTGCCCCAAGCCGACATCGGTTGGATCGACGCCGATCGGTGGCAACGGCTGATGGGGTCAAACTATCGCGACGAGCGTCCCGGGTTCACCATGCAGTTCATGCGCGACATCGAGTGACCGGGGTACGGATGCGGTTTTTGGGAAGCATTCGCAGCCGCCTGCTGCTCGCTTTTGTCTTCATTGTCCTTTTCTCCGTGCTCGGCGTGAGCACGCTGATGATCGCCCTGGGAGCCCGGAACGCCGATCGGCAGGTCGTTGCCCAGTTGGAATCGGTGGCCACGCTCAAAGAGGCCGAGATCGAAGCGTGGGTGGACGGGTTGAGGATGAATCTTGACCTGGTGCTCTCGGGAGACAACGTCCTGAAAGACATAACCCTCCTGCAGAACGGTCGAACCCCGGCCTCAAGCAGGAATGCGGCCGAGGACCAGCTCCGCCGGCGCTTCGCCTGGGCCGCCGAGCGCATGGAGCTCTTCGACGAGCTCTTTCTGATGGACCCAGATGGGCACGTATTGATCTCGACGGTTCCCCAAACCGAAGGCGAGCGGCACAGCCTCTACGATTACTTCGTGGAAGGGCTCGAGGGCTACTACGTGCAGGAGCCCTCGTACTCCCTTTCTCTGCAGAAGATGACCGTGATGGCCTCCGCGCCCATCACCCGCGGGGGCCACGTGCTCGGCGTCCTCGCCGGGCGGGCCAGTCTGAACAGTCTGAACGCGGTCATGCTCCAGCGCGCGGGATTGGGGGATACCGGAGAAACCTATTTGGTCGGGTCCAACCGCCGGCTGCTGACCAGTCTGCGCGACGAGCTGCAGACCCCTCAGGAGATGTACATATCTTCACCGGCGGTCGATCGGTTGCTCGAGCAGCAGGAACCGGGTTCTCTCACCTACCGGAACTACGGCGATGATGAAGTCATCGGCGTCTACCGGTGGCTGCCCGAACTCCAGGTGGGCCTCATCGCCGAGCAGGGACGCTACGAGGCCCTGGCCGGTACTCGCCTGATGCTGACCACCGTCGCCGGCGTGGCTCTGCTCGCCGTCTGCCTGGCGATCGCGGCCGCCGTGTATCTGACCCGCACGATAGTGCGGCCCGTGGCCGAGCTGGCTCAGACCGCCACGGAAATCGCCGACGGAGATCTCGAGCGCCGCGCGTCCATCGTCCGCCACGACGAGGTGGGCACCTTGGCCGAGGCTTTCAACCGCATGGCCGGGCGGCTGGGCAATCTCGTCGGAGACCTGGAGCAGCGCACCGACCAACTGCGCACCATCAACGAGGTCGGCCGCCAAATGAGCTCTCTGCTCCACCTGGACGAGCTGCTCCCCTACGTGAGTTCCTGCCTGCAGGAGCGGTTCGGTTACCGCGATGTCGCCGTGCTGTTGGTAGACCCGAATAGCGGGGCGCTCACGCGCCGCGCCCGCCTGTCCTTCGACCCGGAAAATTCGACCAGCGACCAAGAGGTGTGGGGGTTAGCGGAGGCCGCCGCCCGCAGTGCCGAAGTGCAGATCGGCTGCGGAGTGAGGCCCGGCTGGGCGGGCAATTCCGGCGCCGCTGCCGGCGCGACCCACCCCACGGATTCACCGGGTGCCGTCGCGCCGCCCTTGCCCGCCGAGGAACTTGCCGAGCTCGCGGTTCCCATCTCCATCCAGGACCGGGTGGTGGGCGTCCTGCACATCCGGGCGGACCGCGGCCGCTCCTTCGAGGAACTCGACCTCTTCACGGCCAGGACCCTGGCGGACCAGTTGGCCGTCGCGATCCAGAATTCCGAGCTCTACGAAAAGGCCGAGGAGCTCGCCACCGTGCAGGAGCGCCAGCGCCTCGCCCGGGACCTGCACGATGCGGTAAGCCAGACCCTCTTCTCCGCCTGTCTGATCGCGGAGGTGCTGCCCCGCCTGTGGGCCAAGAGTCCTGGAGAAGGCGAGCGCAGACTCGAGGACCTGCGGCGTCTGACCAAGGGAGCCCTGGGCGAGATGCGCATGCTGCTTCTGGAACTCCGACCGGAGGCCCTCAGAGATGCCGCATTCGATGAGCTCCTGCGTCACCTCACCGACGCCTTTGCCTGCAGCGCGGGTCTCCCGGCGGCGCTCGAGGTCGAGGGAACCGCCACCCTCCCGGCAGACGTGCAGGTGGTCTTCTACCGGGTCGCTCAGGAGGCGCTGAGCAATGTGCAAAAGCATGCCCAGGCAGACGAGGTTACCCTTCGCTGCCAGCTGGACGAGTCCCACGCCAAGCTGGTCATCGAGGACAATGGAGTGGGATTCGACCCAGGAGCTGTGGGCGGGGGCCACTTTGGCCTGCGGATCATGGCGGAACGGGCCGCTTCGGTTGGGGCGAAACTCGATCTGTACACCACCCCTGAGGGGGGTACCACCCTCACTCTGAGCTGGACTGCCGAGCGGCTGAGCGGGATTCCCGAAAATCTGCGAGCCTAGAGTCGGCCGAGCGGATTCCCGAGTGCGATGAAACGCAACGTCCTCCTGCTCGCCGGCTCCCAGGCACTGCTGCTCACCGGGATCACCACCGTGGTCTCCACGGCGGCTCTGGTGGGCAAAGACCTGGCCGATCGGGAATGGCTCGCCACGGCCCCTCAGGCGGCTCAGTTGGTGGCCACCATGCTGACCACCATCCCGGCGGCGCTGCTCATGGCCCGCTGGGGCCGGCGGGCTGGGTTCGCCCTGGGAGCAGCGATTGGCACGGTGGGCGCCGGTTTGGCCATGGCGGCCATCCTTTCGGGACGCTTCTACTTGTTCATCGCCGCGGTTGCCCTGGTCGGGGTTTTCAACGGCTTCGGCGTGTACTACCGCTTTGCCGCCGCCGACGCGGTCACCGAGGATTACCGGAGCCGCGCCGTGTCTTACGTGCTCGCGGGCGGCGTGGTCGCCGCGGTGGCGGGGCCGACTCTGGCTCGCTGGACCCGGACCTTGATTCCGGATGCAGAGTTTGCCGGCAGCTATGCGGTTCTGATCGGCGTCTTCGCGGTGGCGACCGTCATCCCCTTCCTGACGGCGCTCAAGAAGCCGGAAGAACCTGAACTCCAAGCCCGGGGGCGTCCCCTGCGCGCGATCGCCGCGCAACCCAGATACCTGACGGCCCTGATCACGGCCACCCTGGGCTACGCGGTGATGGTGCTCCTGATGACGGCCACGCCGCTGGCCATGGAGGACAACCGCCACACCTTCGGCCTGATCGCATTCGTGATCCAGGGCCACGTGCTGGGAATGTTCGCGCCTTCCTTCGTGACCGGCAGCCTGATCGCACGCTTCGGCCTGCCCCGGATCCTCCTGAGCGGAGCCGCGCTGACCTCGCTGGCCGTGGGCATCAACCTCTCCGGCACGTCGGGAGCCCATTTCTGGTTCGCGCTGGTGGCGCTGGGGGCCGGATGGAACTTCTTGTTCATCGGCGCGACCACACTGCTGACAACCACCTACCGCCCCGAAGAACGGGCCAAAGCGCAGGCGTTGAACGACTTCGTGCTCTGGAGCGTGGTGGCCGTGGCTTCCCTCTCGGCCGGCGCGCTCCAATACGAATTCGGTTGGAGGGTGGTCAATCTCGGGGCGGTTCCCATGATCGCCCTGATCGTAGCCTCGGCCCTCTGGCTGAGCAAAACGGAGCGGCCGTCGCCCCCAGCCGATCACGGCTAAAAGCGGGCCCTCCGGGGAATCGTGAGTTTGGAGAAATCGTGAGCTTATAGCGATCTTCCCCCGCTTTCGTTCAGTCCCCATCAAGAGCTGGAGATTCCATGAGCGTGGCCCCGAGGACGGACACCCAGTCGGCCCGATCGCACGCTGCCGACACCCACGATCTGATCCGCGTGCAGGGCGCGCGGGTGAACAATCTCAAGGACATCAGCATCGAAATCCCCAAACGCCGGTTGACGGTGTTCACGGGAGTCTCGGGATCGGGCAAGAGTTCGCTGGTGTTCGACACGATCGCCGCGGAGTCCCAGCGCCTCATCAACGAGACCTACAGCGCCTTCGTGCAGGGCTTCATGCCCACCATGGCTCGCCCGGAAGTCGACCTGCTCGAGGGTTTGACCACGGCCATCAGCATCGACCAGGAGCGGATGGGGGCCAACGCCCGCTCGACCGTCGGCACCGTGACCGACGTCAACGCGATGCTGCGGGTCCTGTTCAGCCGGCTTGGGCAGCCGCAGATCGGCTCGCCCCGGGCGTTTTCGTTCAACGTCCCCTCGGTCCGGGGCTCTGGGGCGATCACCATCGCCCGCGGCAAGGGAAAGGGCGAGACCGTCAGGAAGACGTTCACCGTCGCCGGGGGCATGTGCCCGCGCTGCGAGGGCATGGGCAGCGTCACCGACATAGACTTGACCCAACTCTACGACGACTCCAAGTCGCTCGCCGAGGGGGCGGTCACCATCCCGGGCTACACCGCGGACGGGTGGAACGTGCGCATCTTCAGCGAGTCGGGCTTCCTCGACCGGGACAAGCCCATCCGCGACTACACCGAGACCGAACTTCACGACTTCCTCTACCGCGAGCCCACGAAGAGGAAGATCAACGGCATCAACCTCACCTACGAGGGGCTGATCCCCAAGATCCAGAAGTCGATGCTCTCCAAGGACCGGGAGGCGATGCAGTCGCACATCCGGGCGTTCGTGGACCGCGCGGTCACCTTCACCGCCTGTCCGGAGTGCGGCGGCACCCGGCTGAACGAGGCCGCCCGCGCCTCGCGGATTCAGGGAATCAACATCGCCGACGCCTCTGCAATGCAGATCAGCGACCTGGCCGAATGGGTTCGCGGCCTCGACGAGCCATCGGTGGCGCCGCTCCTCGCCGGGCTGCAGCAGACCCTCGACTCGTTCGTGGAGATCGGCCTCGGTTACCTCTCGCTCGATCGGCCGTCGGGCACGCTGTCTGGCGGGGAGGCGCAGCGCACCAAGATGATCCGCCACCTCGGCTCCTCGCTCACCGACGTGACCTACGTTTTCGACGAGCCCACCACCGGCCTGCATCCGCACGACATCCAGCGGATGAACGACCTGCTGCTGCGGCTCCGGGACAAGGGCAACACGGTGCTCGTGGTGGAGCACGAGCCGCTGACGATCGAGATCGCCGACCGCGTGGTCGACCTCGGCCCCGGCGCCGGCGCGGCGGGCGGCAGTGTCTGCTTCGAGGGCACGGTCGGCGCACTGCGGACCAGCGACACCCTCACCGGCCGCCATCTCCACGATCGCACCGCCCTCAAGCAGACGGTGCGCGCGCCCACCGGCGCGCTGGAGATCCGCGGCGCGACGGCGCACAACCTGCAGAACGTAGACGTCGACATCCCGCTCGGGGTGCTGGTGGTCGTCACCGGCGTCGCCGGCTCCGGCAAGAGCTCGCTCCTGCACCACTCGATCCCGGACGGGGCAGACGTGGTGGCGATCGACCAAGCGCCGATCCGCGGCTCCCGGCGGAGCAACCCGGCGACCTACACCGGACTGCTCGACCCCATTCGCAAAGCGTTCGCCAAGGCAAACGGCGTGAAGCCGGCGCTGTTCAGCGCCAACTCCGAGGGTGCCTGCCCCGCCTGTAACGGCGCCGGCGTCATCTACACCGAACTGGGATTCATGGAGACCGTCGCCACGACCTGCGAGGAGTGCGGGGGGAAACGGTTCCAGGCAGCGGTGCTGGACTACCACCTGGGCGGACGGGACATCAGCGAGGTGCTGGGGATGGCGGTAACGGAGGCCCAGGACTTTTTCGGCGCCGGCGAAGCGCGCACGCCGGCCGCGCACACCATCCTTGGCCGGCTCGCCGACGTCGGGCTCGGCTACCTCAGCCTGGGCCAGCCGCTCACCACTCTGTCCGGCGGCGAGCGGCAGCGGCTCAAGCTGGCCACGCACCTGGGCGAGAAGGGCGGCGTCTACGTTCTGGACGAGCCGACCAGCGGCCTACACCTCGCCGACGTGGAGCAGCTGCTCGCCCTGCTTGACCGGCTCGTCGACTCCGGGAAGTCGGTCATCGTCATCGAGCACCACCTGGCGGTCATGGCCCACGCCGACTGGATCATCGACCTCGGCCCCGGCGCCGGCCGCGACGGCGGCCGGATCGTCTTCGAAGGTACCCCCGCCGACCTAGTAGTCGCCCGCTCCACCCTCACCGGCGAGCACCTGGCGGCCTACGCCGGGGGGTGAGGGACCCTCTCGGCGTCCGGAGTACCGCTCGTTGGCTATCTGAGACCGGCTGCCGACGAATGGCCCGATTTCCTGTGCAGACCGGTCCCGGTCGGGTAGCCTTTTCGCTCGTTTTTCTTGATCGGGGGATAGAGCAATGAGCATGATTCGGGAATTACTGAACACCAAGGGCCACGAGGTTTTCTCGGTCGGGCCGAATGCACCCGTGCGCGAAGCTCTCCAAGAAATGATCGCCAAGGATGTTGGAGCCTTGGTCGTCATCGACGGCGGCCGGCCGGTGGGCATCGTCTCGGAACGGGACTACGTGAGGAAGGTCGTCGGGGAAGACCGCTCCGCAGAGGAAACTTCCGTGGCGGACATCATGAGTACCAGAGTCCTCTTCATTCGCCCGGAGCAGTCTGTCGACGAGGGCCTCGCCTTGATGTACGACAAAGGCATTCGCCATCTGCCCGTGATGGAAGGCGATAGCCTCATCGGTGTCGTCTCGATCAAGGACCTGGCCGGCAGTTGCATCGGCAAGCGCGATTTCATCATCGACCAGTTGGAGAACTACATCGTCGGCGGACGGTAGCTCCGGCCGGCCCACCGTTCTCAGGGGCCGCCGCGAACTCCATTCGGCGGCCCCGCCAAGATCTCATTACTGCTCGTACCTCGCATCCCGGCGGGGGGTCTCACCCTAGAGGCCGCCGGGTTGTTTCTCGACCTCCACACGCCGGGAATGGACGGCTGGGGGTCCTACGCCGCGGAGACGAGATGTGAATATTGAGTGAAAGAACCGAAAGCACGAACGGCGCTCGGGTCGAGTCCCCGGAGCTGGATGATAAAGAACCCGAGGGCCCGCCCCCCCTCCCGCTCTTGACCCTCGCCGCGCTCGGGATCGTGTATGGGGATATCGGCACGAGCCCACTCTACGCCATCCGGGAATGCTTCCATGGTGAGTACGGAATCGCCCCAACCAGCGACAACGTTCTGGGGGTCCTGTCGCTCGTGCTGTGGTCCCTCATCATGATAGTGACCATCAAATACCTGATATTCGTGCTGAGAGCCGACAATCATGGTGAAGGCGGAATCCTTGCTTTGACCGCCCTGGTGAAGTTCCCGGCTCACGGTGGGAAGCGACGGAGGTTCGGGCTCATCGCACTCGGACTGTTTGGTGCCTGCCTGCTGTACGGAGACGGCATGATCACTCCGGCGATATCCGTGCTGAGTGCGGTGGAAGGCACCCAGATCATCACTCCGGTCTTTGCTCCCTACGTAATCCCGCTCACAATAGTAATACTGGCCGGCCTGTTTCTCATTCAACGGCGAGGCACCGCTCGGGTGGGTGGCATGTTCGGCCCCGTAGTGGTGGTCTGGTTTCTGGTGCTCGCGGTTCTCGGAACGATCCAGATCGTCATGAACCCCCGGGTTCTCGAGGCGGCTCTGCCCTCGTACGGGGTGATGTTTCTCCTGCGCAACGGGCTCACGGGCGTGCTCGTTCTCGGGGCAGTTTTCCTGGTGGTTACTGGGGCCGAAGCTCTCTACGCCGACCTGGGGCACTTCGGCAGGACCCCGATCCGTTTGGCCTGGCTCGGTCTGGTCTTCCCGGCGCTCATTCTCAACTACTTCGGGCAGGGCGCGGTCCTGCTGGCCCACCCCGAGCTTTCGAGTCATCCCTTCTACGCCCTGGTTCCGTCGTGGGCCATGATTCCCCTGGTCCTGCTCGCCACCGCGGCCACCATAATCGCCTCTCAAGCCGTGATCTCCGGTGCCTTCTCTCTCACCCAGCAGGCCATCCAGTTGGGCTACCTCCCTCGCCTGCGGGTGACCCACACCTCCGCGGGCCACATCGGCCAGATCTACATCGGCCCGATCAATTGGCTCTTGATGATCTCCACCATCGCGCTGGTCGCAGGGTTTCAGTCGTCCAGCAAACTGGCCGCCGCCTACGGGGTGGCTGTAACCGCGACCATGCTGATCACCACCGCCCTCTTCTTCGTGGTCGCCCACCAACGCTGGGGCTGGAGCCGGTGGAAGGCCGGTGCGCTCACCGCCGTGTTCTTTCTCATAGACGTGTCGTTCTTCAGCGCCAACCTCGGCAAGCTCCTGCACGGTGCCTGGTTTCCGCTCCTTATCGGCGCGGTCATCTTCGTGGTCATGGAAACCTGGAAGGATGGCAGAGACCTCCTGCGCAACAAGATGGAAACCCTCACTCCGAGAATTGGCGAGTTGCTGGAGATACTGGACAAGGAGAGGCCAAAGCGCACGCCGGGCACGGCCGTATTCATGACCCAGAGCCGCGGTGTCGTGCCCATGGCACTGATGCATAACCTGAAACACAACAATATCCTGCACTCCACGGTGCTATTCGTGACCATCCGCATGGAGGAGATACCCCGGGTGCCCCGGTCGGAGAAAATCGAGATAGAGGACATGGGTGCCGGGATCCACTTCATCACGGCGCACTACGGGTTCATGGAGCGGCCCCAAGTCGCAGAAATCTTCTCTTTGGCCGCCGCCCTGGGATTGAAGATCGACCTCGAGGACGCGAGCTTCTTCCTGGGCCGCGAGCGAATCGCCATCAGCGACGAGCCGGCCATGAGCCGCTGGCGCTCCAACCTCTTCGTCTTTCTATCCCGCAACGCTACCGACGCCAGTTCCTACTTCGGCATTCCCCCACGGCAGGTGATCGAGGTGGGCGTGCAGCTCGAGCTTTGAAATCGCGCTCCATGTGACCGCCGACTTCTCGCTGGGTTCTGTTGTTTTCGGCGGGCAGAGTGGTATAGTCAGATATGTGAAATAGTTCACGTGCTGTTGCCCGCCACCCAGCGTAAAACCTCCGGGCCGGCGGCGAGGGGCCGGCGACGGGTTGTTCTCGGCGGGCATGTGAACCATGTCACATACGGTGCAGCCCTCGCGTCACTGAGCAAGGGAGGGTGCCCCATGTTCGACCGGGTCATCGGGAAATCCGACCTGACGGATTCCCTCGACAATCTAGCCGAACGGTACCGCGTGGTCGCGCCGGTCAGCGAGGGGACCAGGTACCGCTTCGCGGAGATCGACGGCGCGAGGGACCTCGACGAGGGCTACATCCCGACCGCACTCCCCCCGACCAAGTACCTCCGTCCCCCACGCGAGAACCTGATCACCTTCGCCTGGGACGATGAGATCCAAGTCGAGCCCGTGTTCGACCAGAGCGATTTCATCCTGTTTGGCGTCCGCCCCTGCGATCTGCATGCGATCCGTCTCCTCGACGAGATCTTCGACCGGGAAAAGGACGATGGGCACTACCAGGCCCGCCGGTTGGGTGCCTCGATCATCGGTGTCGAATGTCTCGAGCCGTGCGACGAGCACTGCTTCTGTCACGCCATGGGCACCCTCGAGGCAGCGGCCGGCTTCGACCTGCTGCTGACGGACGCCGGCGACGGCTACTACGTGCGGGTGGGCACGGACAAGGGCCGGCAGCTCCTTACCGAGCTATCCGGCGCCCGCGAGGCCGTGTACGAAGACCGGCGGCGGCTGCGCAAGATCCATGCCCGGCGGGACCAGGCCTTCGAGCCCCGCCTGGACGTGGAGGGGAGCCAAATCCCAGCGCTGCTCGCCGACAGCAACGACTCACTCCTGTGGGACGTGCTCGGCGAGAAGTGCCTCTCCTGCGGGGCCTGCACCAACGCCTGCCCCACCTGCTTCTGCTTCGACGTGCTCGATGACCTCGGTCTCGATCTCAAGAGCGGCACCCGGTACCGCACCTGGGACAGCTGTCAGCTCGAGGAGTTCGCCATGGTCGGCACCGGCGAGAGTTTCCGCCAACCACGCGACATGCGGGTCAAGCACCGCTTCAACCACAAAGGCAGGTACCTCGTGGAGCGCTACGGCATGCCCGGATGCGTGGGTTGCGGCCGCTGCGGCCGGGACTGCCTCGTCGGCATAGACCCGATCGGGGTCTTCAACCAGCTCAAAGGCCAACCGGTGGAGAGGAGGTGACGGCGGTGAACGTGCAAACCGCGGCGGAGTTCATCCTCGATTCACCGTTCCTCCCCCGTTCGGCGGAGATCATCCGCAAGGACCGGCTGAACGACACGGAGACCCTCTACCAGCTGCGCCTGATGGACGGAAGCGAGCTCGGTCACCTGCCGGGTCAGTTCGTGGAGCTGAGCGTCTACGGAGTCGGAGAGGCCCCCTTCTCCATCTCCTCGTCCCCGACGAGGGGCCGGACCTTCGAGCTCTGCATCAGGCGGGTCGGGGACGTGACCGGCGGTCTCGAACGGCTGGGACTGGGTGATCAGGTAGGCATCCGAGGCCCGCTGGGACGGGGGTTCCCCGTCGAGACGATGCGCGGCAAGAAGGCACTGCTGATCGCCGGCGGCCTCGGCATCGTGCCGCTGCGGTCCCTCATCGTCAACATCCTCGACGAGCGCGAGGACTTCGGCGACGTAACCATCCTCTACGGTAGCAAGAGCCCGGACGACCTCCTCTTCCGCGACGAGCTCACTCAATGGGAAGCGCGCGAAGACGTGGACTTCCGCATGACCACCGACATCGCCGGTCCGAAATGGAAGGGGAACGTCGGTCCGGTGACCACCCTCTTCCGCCGCATCGAGGTCGACAGCCGGAACACCGTCCCCGTCATGGTCGGCCCCCCGGTGATGTTCCGCCACGTCGTCAAGCAGGTCCTCGCCTGCGGCATCCCGGAGGACCGGATCATCATGTCCCTCGAACGCCGGATGAAGTGCGGCATAGGCGAATGCGGCCACTGCCAGATCAACGGGGTCTACGTGTGCCAGGAGGGCCCGGTCTTCACCTACGCGGAGCTCAAGCGCATGGAGGAGGCGATGCTCTGATGTACGAAAACCTCCCGGCTCTGAAGAAGCCGCGGGTGGCGGTGTTCGAGCTGGCCTCCTGCGCGGGATGCCAGCTGCAGATACTTAACCTCGAAGACGAGCTCGTCGACGTGCTCCAGCTAATCGAATTCGCCTACTTCAAGGAGGCGATGAGCAACACCTCAGAGGACTACGACCTCGCGCTGATAGAGGGAGCCGTCACCCGAGCGAGCGACGAGCAGAAGCTGCTCGAGATTCGCGAGAAGGCAGCCATCGTCGGGACCATCGGCTCCTGCGCCTACCCGGTCGGAATCCCCGGACTCAAGAACTCGGGTGACGTCGAGGCCGCCTCGGAGCTCGTGTACGGCGCCAAGGCCGCGCTCTTCCCCTCGGTTCCCGTCAAGCCGGTGGACGCGGTCATCGACGTCGACTTCCACGTCCTCGGCTGCCCCATCGAAAAAGATGAGTTCCTGCACACCCTGACCGCGCTGCTGATCGGCAAGAAGCCCCCGATTCCCCCGTATTCGGTCTGCGTGGAATGCCGCATGAAGGAGAACGTCTGCGCCTTCGATCGCGGAGAGACCTGCCTGGGCGCCGTCACGCGTGCGGGGTGCGGGGCCCTGTGCCCCACCTATGGCAGCCGCTGTTACGGCTGCCGCGGACCGGCGGACGACCCCAACGAGCCCTCGCTCGAGGCCTTGCTCGAGAAGCGGGGCAAGACGCCCGAACAGATAGCGGCCGACTACGCCCTCTACAACGGCTACCGCGAGGGCACCGCCGGCCGGCGGGAGGCACCCGATGGCTAAGAAGACCCTCGATGTCAACGTCGACTACGTATCCCGGGTCGAGGGCCACGGCAACATAGTCGTCGAGGCCGATGGCGAGCAGGTGAAGAACGTGCGTTTCGAGGTGACCGAGCCTCCGCGGTTCTTCGAGGCGATGCTCCGGGGCCGCCCCTTCGAGGAGGCTCCCCTCATCACCTCCCGCATCTGCGGCATCTGCTCGAATGGCCATGTGCTGGCCTCCATCTCGGCTCTGGAGAACGCGCTGGGCGTCACCCCGAGCGACCAGACGACCCTGCTCCGGCAACTGCTGCTGCACGGGGAAACCATCCAGAGCCACGTGCTTCACGCCTATTTCCTCGTCGCCCCGGACTTCTTCGGGGTGGACAGCGCCATCCGCCTCGTGGAAACCAAGCCGGACGTGGTCAAGCGGGCGCTGCGTATGAAGAAGCTGGGCAACGACATGTGCGAGACCATCGGGGGACGCGCGGTCCACCAGGTGGCCGCCATCGTCGGCGGTTTCGGCAAGCTGCCGGACCCCCACGGACTGCGGGATCTCCGGCGCCGGCTCGACGAAGCCATGGACGACATGGACGCGACGGTCGAGCTCTTCGCCGGCCTGGAGATGCCCGATTTCGAGCGCGAGACTGAGTACCTCTCGCTCAAGGCCGAGGGCCGGTACGCCTTCTTCGGCGATCTGATCCTCTCCTCCCGAGGGGACATAACCCCGGTTCGCCACTACCGCGAGAAGGTCAAGGAACGGGTCGTCGACCACTCTTCCGCCAAGCACGTGTCGACCGACGCCGCCTCGTTCATGGTCGGCGCCCTCGCCCGGTACAACAACGGCAGGCAGAACCTGAGTGACGGAGCCAAGGCCGCGGCCGAGAGGCTGCGCCTCGACGAGCTGGTCCACAATCCTTATGCGAACACCCTCGCCCAGATCGTCGAGACCGTCCATTGCGTGGACGATTCGCGGCGGCTCCTCTCACAACTCCTCGATAACGGTCTGAGCGAGGACGTGCCCCTCGTGGAGGCCAAGGAGGGCCGGGGCATCGGCGCCGTGGAGGTCCCCCGGGGCACGCTCTACCACGAGTACGGCGTCGACCGGGAGGGCCGCATAACCGAAGCCAACCTGATCATCCCCACGGGCCAGAATCTCGCCAACCTCGAGGAGGACATGTGGGAACTCGCTCCCCGGGTCCTCCCGCAGGGCACGGGCAAGGCGGAACTCGCCATGGAGATGCTCGTCCGGGCATACGATCCCTGCATCTCGTGCTCTACCCACTTGATAGACGTCCGGCAGGCCGGGACCGCCCCGCTACGTCCGTTGCGGCGAGGGGAGGAGGCGCTATGACAATGAACACGGTGTTGGAGGACTCGCAGCTCTTCCGGCTGCTGGATGAGGACGACCGGGCCCTCCTCGCAGACATGGCCATCCGGCGGACCTACGCCGAGGGCGAACAGGTCTTCGGCGAGCACGAGCAGGCGTACGGCATCTGCATACTGCTCGAAGGCCGCATCGCGCTCCAGCTGGATCTCGGCGGAAACCGCCGGCTGACCATCGGGACGGTCGACCCGGGTGAGATGTTCGCCTGGTCGGGCCTCGTGCCGCCCTTCACCTTCACCTCCGCGGCTCGGGCCCTGACCGCCTGCCAAATCGCCGTGCTGCCCTCGGAGGACCTGCGCCGAACCTTCGACGACAACCCGGCGGTCGGCTACCGCGTCATGCAGCAGGTTTCGGAGTTGGTTTCCCTGCGGCTACGGGACGTCCAGCTCCAGTTGGTGGGCCTGTTCGGCGCCTGATTACGCCGGGTGTGCGCCGCGCGCCGGTGTCCGGTTTGGCCTCCTAGCGGCCGGACCCCCCGTAGAACGCGCCCCCGATCAACCGTCGGCTGGGTCTCTCCAGGCCGGCTTCCGCTTCTGGGCGAAGGCGGCCAGGCCCTCCTGGCCGTCCCGGCCCAGCGCGTTCTCGGTCATGACGGTTTCCGCGTAGCGGTAGGCGTCGGCCAAACCCATTCCGAGCTGCTCGTAGACCGCGCGCTTGCCCATGGCCACTACTGCGGCGGGCTTCTCTGCGATGACGCTGGCCAGCTCGGCCACCGCCTCGTCGAGCTCCTCCGCGGCGACGACCCGGTTGACCAGTCCCATCTCGTAGGCGCGCTCGGCGTCAATCCGGCCGCCGGTCAGCAACATCTCCATAGCGTGCTTGAACTGAAGGTTGCGGGTAAGGGCCACCCCGGGCGTCGTGCAGAAGAGGCCCACGTCGATGCCCGGGGTCGCAAACCAGACGTCTCTTGCGGCGACGGCGAGGTCACAGGTGGCGACGAGTTGGCAGCCGGCCGCCGCGGCTGCGCCCTGGACCTTGGCGATGACCGGCTTGTCCAGGCGGGTGAGGGCCAGCATGATGCCGGTCAACGTGCTGAAGGTGCGCGCGTAGAACTCCTCGCTCTTTTTGGCGTGAAGCTCCTTGAGGTCGTGTCCGGCGGAGAAGACCGGGCCGGTTCCCGTTAGCACCACGACCCGCGCCGCCTCGTCCGCCCGGGCTGAGGCGATAGCCCCTTCCAGGGCGTGCATCATCTCCATCGACAGCGCGTTCCTGGTCTTCGGGCTGTTCATCCTGATTTGAAGGACCGTGCCCGCCCGCTCCGTGACGACCAGATCTCCGGCTGTGTGATTTGGCTCGCTGCCCATCGTTCCCCCATCCCATGATGTCTTGCGTCAGCGCGATGTTAACGCGCCGCACTCCGATTCACCCTTTTCGATACCGGAGATGATTTCAGGTGCAGAGGAATTGCGTAACGAGGGAGGCCGGCATGGCGGACCAGTTCGAATACATAACGCATGTCCAGACAGGTGGGCTCCTCGGACGAAAGTCCGAGGAACTGGATAGATCCGCGCTCGAGAAACGTCTGAACGAGATGGGAGCGGAGGGCTGGGATTTCGTCTGGCTGCTGCCCGACCAGAACCTGCACAGAGAGAAAGACGGACACGTGCTGATCTTCAAGCGGAAGGTGTCGTAGAGACGGCAGAATAGGACGCCCGGAGTTCGGGCCAGCCCGTTCTTTCGGGGGCGACCCGGAACAAGAGGCCCCCCCGTTCACAGCCCGCGGATCGGACCCGGAGGGAGAGGCGGCCAATGCTCCTACTCGACGTGCCTGCTAAGGGCTAGGACCCCTCTCCCGATACAGGCTCCTCCGGGCGTGCCGCCAACGCGCTTGGCCACCAGATGCGGGGGCCCAGCACCAGGGTCAGCGCAGGGACGAGCACCGTCCGCACCACGAAGGTGTCGAGGAGCACGCCCACAGCCACGATGAAGCCGAACTGGACCAAGACGACGAGAGGCAGGACGGCCAGGATCGAGAAGGTGCCCATGAGAACCAGGCCCGCCGAGGTGATGACCCCTCCGGTGACGGCGAGTCCCCGCAGCATCCCCGCCCGGGTGCCCAGGCGGGCGGCTTCCTCCCGTACGCGCGCCATTAGGAAGATGTTGTAGTCGATCCCCAAGGCCACGAGGAACACGAAAGCCAGCAGGGGCGTGCTGGCGTCCATGGCCTGGTAGCCGAAGAGTTGCTGGAAGACGACCACGCTAAGCCCCATGGCGGCCGTGAAGGAGAGGATCACGGTGCCCACCAGCAGGACCGGGGCGACCAGTGATCGGAGCAGGAGACCCAGGATGACGAGCACCACCAGGAGCACCAAAGGCGCCACCACTAGAAAATCGCGCTCGGCGGCCTTGTTGGTGTCCAGGCTTTGCGCCGAGAGTCCTCCCACCAGGGCCTCTTCCCCGGCCGCCTCCTTCAGGTCTCGTCTCAGGTCTTGGACCGTCGTCCAGGCGGCATCGCTGTAGGGCTCGGCGGCCAGAACCACCTGGAAGGACGAGAACTCGGCCCCGGTCCGCAGGCTCTGGGGCAGGACCTCCGCCACTCCCTCCACCTGACGGGCGGCGGCCATCGCCTCCTCTTCCCGGCCGGCGGGGACCACCACCTCCGTGGGTGCGGCCAGCCCCTGCGGATAGGACTGCTCGAGAAGCCGTTGCCCCTCCACCGACTCCACCGAGCCTCGGAAGATATCGAGCTGGCTCAGCCTGGTGTCGAGCGAGAAGAGGCCCAGGGACATGACGACGAGAACCCCCGCCGTGACCAGGCCAACGACCAGCGGCCGGCGCATCAGCGACTTCCCGAAGAGCAGGCCGCCCAGGCGGGCCCAGGCGCCCGTCTCCTCACGCGAGGGGGAGCCGTAGGCGGGGACGAGCGGCCAGAATATCCAACGGGGAAAGGCCAAGAGCAGAGCGGGCAGCCCTGTGAGCATGGCGCCCACGGCCAAGGCGATGCTGATGGCGGCCACGGGGCCGAGTCCGCGCGTGTTCGCGAGCGTGGCCGCCAGGAGGGTGAGGAGGGCCAGCATGGTGGTGGAGCCGGAGGCCAGGATGGCCGGGCCCGCTTGACGAAGGGCGTGGGCCATGGCCTTGTGTCGGTCCCGGATGCGGCGTAGCTCCTCTCGGTAGCGCGCGATCAGCAGCAGGGCGTAGTCGGTGCCGGCCCCGAATACCAGGACGATGGTTATTCCGGCCACCTGCCCGCTCACCGTGAGCCCGGCCTGGGCGAGCAGGTAGGCGAGTGCCCGGGCGGGCATGTCGGCGAAAAGGCCGACGGCGATGAGCGGGAGGATCCAGAGGAAGGGGCTGCGGTAGGTGATGAGCAGGAGAAGGGTCACCACGACCAGGCTGGCCAGCAGGAGCTGGGTGTTTATGTTCGTGAACACCTCGACCGTATCGGTCACGAAGCCGGCCGGTCCCGTGACCCGGATCTCGAGCCCGCCTTCTCCCTGGCCGAGGGCATCGCGCAGGGCCTGGGTGTCGGCCAACAAGACGTCCACGTCGTCGTCAATCTCCAAGGGAACCGTGAGCAGGGCCGCCTGCCCGTCGGAGGAGGGAGCTCCCCGGAAGACCCCGCGGGCGCTCTGCAGTCCAAGTTCCTGGATCTGCCTGATCGCCTCGTCGATGCGGGCCTGGTCGGAGTCGAGCAGGCCGCCCTCCCGCCTGAAGATGATCAGGGCGGGGACCACCTCGTTACCCGAGATCTGCTCCTGGAGGTCGATGACGCGGACGGATTCGGCTCCCTGTGGCAGGAAGCCCTTCTGGTCGTTCGTGGTGACAGAGTCGAGCCGGGCCGCGGGCAGGAGCGAGGCGGCCGCCACCGCGACCCAAAAGAGCAACACGAGCCACTTCGTGCGCCGCCCGGTGATGAAGCGCACGGCCCCGTTGAAGATGCTCATTATCGACTTGCCTCCCGGTGGAGCTGCGGGTAAGGTGCTCGCATGACGGTCAAGATATCAGATTAGTATATAACTTAACCATTGAGTGATTCGGTCGACAAGAGACATGATCGGGACCTACCGGCCGGTACCACCCTGGCCGCGCGGACGGACGACCCCCGCGCTCTGGCCGCGGCGGTACGCAGCCTGGGACTGTCACTAGCCGACCTGCGCGCCTCGTACGCGGCGCGGGTGGGCGTGAGCGCGGCCGAACTCGTGGCCCTCGAGCACCTGGACGTGGAGGGCGACCTCTCGCCGGGCGAGTTGGCCCGGCGCCTCCATCTGACCACCGGCGCTGTCACCGCACTGGCCGACAGACTCACGGAGCGCGGGCACATGATCCGCTCCCCCCACCCCAGCGACCGGCGGATGCTGCTCCTACACCGGACGGAGCATGCGGCCGAGGAGCTTCGCCGGCACATCTGGCCCATGGCTATGGACATGATGACGGTAACTGAGGCCCTGAGCGAAGAGGAGCGCGCCGTGGTCGGCCGCTTTCTCGAAGAGGTCATCCGCGTGGTCGAGCGCCACGCCGTGGTCGAAGAGCAGCCGACCGATACCGGGACGAAGGGGCCTGCTGATCGGTAGGCTCGGGAGCATCACGGCCGGGAAGACAATGGAGCGGCTGCAGGGGAGGCGCGCTCCGGAAGACAGGGCCAAAGCGTACATCGGCTGCGCTTTAACTGCTGGAACCACCGGCTTCTAGATCAGAGGGCGGCAACAGACGGGACCGAACCCATTCGTGGAACTCGACCGGGCTGACAGAGTCGTCCGCCGCCCCGTTTATCATCTCCACCACTTCGTCTTCGTCCTCCAACTCGGAACGCTCCGCCGCCGGAGCGGAGAGCGCGGAACTTGCAAGGTCCAACTTGACGGGCACATGTCCAACCCCCTCCTCAACTATAAGAAGAAAGTCGGCTAGGTCGAGATACTCGACCACGACTACTCCGCGAGTCTTCGGAGGATCCTTTGATTCCTCTCTATGGAGGCGCGAAGGCGGGCACGGAAAGCCTCGTCCTTCCTTTTCTTCTCCACGTGCTCGAAAATCGCCTCACGGATCACTTCAGAGACTGGAACGTTCTCCGCTTCTGCCACTGCCCTGATTTCCTCGTGCTGGGCTCTGCTGAGCCTGAGCGTCAACTCTTTCCATTGTTCGGGCGGCGTGTTCACCGCGGCTCCTTCCCATCGAGAGGCCGTGCCACCAATATACCGCGAGCCCGCCTCGGCGAACACTTCTCCCATGCCGCAGCTACAAACCCCACCGATAATTGATCTTCGGCGTGTCCGTCCGTCTCGGCCAAGGCGCCAGATCCTCTCAGACCGCGCCTTGACAAACGGGTGACAACTGTCAACGCTGACACTATCCGGAAAACGCCAAGCCCCGCTATGTGCGGGGCTTTTCTTAGGTGCCGGAACCCGGAAGCCAAGGATCAACAAACGTAGAGCGGCTGCAGAGGGAGGCGCTGCGGGAGGGCTGGCGGTTCGTTAGGCTCTAGCCGGCCTCCCCGCCATGTGGAGGCCCGGGTAACTGGCGATCGTGCCAGAACGCGACGACCCACACGGTCTCCCCTACCACCCGATAGAAGAGGCGGTAGGGGGCGAGTACCACTTCGCGATAGGGCAGATCGGGGAACTCCGGGATGGGACGCCCCGAGTGGGGAAAGTCGGAGAGCCGGGAAGGGGTCGCCTCAACCCGGTCGAGAAGCCGGTGGGCCGCGGCCGGCCGTCCCGACGAAGATGGCCAAGAGCATCGAATAGCTGCCTGCGCGCAGCCGGCGTGAGGCGGACCTCCGCCTGCTACTCCTCCGTGAGGAGCCTGCGACCCTCCGCCAGCACGTCGCCTAACTCGTGACCCACTCCCGCCTCGATCTCGGATTCCCCCCGGGCAAGCAGTCGGAGGATCTCCAACTCACGCTGGGTGCGCTCGTATGCTTTCGCGCTTAGAAGAACCGCCGAGGGGCGCCCGCGTTGGGTGATGAATACGGGTTCGTCCTTGGCTGTTGCTTCCTTTATCAGGCCGGCGGTGTCTTGCCGCAAGTCGGAGACGGGGACTATTCTCGGGACGCTCATAGGGCCTCCTTAAAGTACTACCTATGGTACTACTAAGGACGCCCCCCGGCCCTGATCTTTACCCCCTTGACGAGAAGCCACATTGTCAGCCCGACCTCGGCCGCGAAGCTCACGGCGAGCCCTGGGTACCTGATCGCGGGGTAATCCGGCAGCAACAGCGCCTGAAGGAACCAGACCAGGACAGCGATCCCGTCGAGCATCAAGAGGGCACCCAGGAACCGGGGAAGAAACCCGGACTTGTAAACCAGATAGCCGAGCGGGAACAACCATGTGCCGAAGAAGAGCTGGGCTGTGACAAATCCGGTTTTGTAGACATTGATAGACAGATACGCGAGCCCCTCTAGCTGCGGCGCCGAGTAGGCCTGCATGTGGGTTGCCCATTCTCCCTGGAGCAGCGCGGATACGAGCGGCAACATGCTCGCTCCCTGCACGGCAACGCCCACAGCGTTCAGCAGCAGAAAGAGCAATGCGAGGTCCCTGTCGACAGGCCGCAGCAGGAGGTAGAGGCCCCAGGCGGCCATGAGGAAGAGGAATCCCGTGGTCAACGCGACGACCAGGCCCAGACGGAATGAGGATTCATTCGCGGCGATCGCCTCGTAGACCTCATCCGGATCGCCCAGGCCGATATGCCCCAGCCTGTCGGCGAGCACGGAAGCCAGCATGTATGCGAGGTAGAAGCCGCCCGTAATTCTGGCGACCTTGTTCCGGCTCATATTGGCGAGAGGCCCTGGCGTGGTCACGATTCTTCCTCCCGTCGTCGAGACGAGGCTCGTTGGTACGCGGTAGCTCCTCGGCGTTCTGCTAGCTCAACGCCACAACAGCCAGAGTGCCGACGGCAATCGCTTCGACGCCCAGTACGCCCGCGGGCCCAGGGCCGATCTTCCAGTAGGCGTATCCGGCCATGGCTGACAGCAAGACGAGTCGCACGACCTGGCCCGCGGCCGGTCCCTGCAGACTGAGTCAGCTGAAGCCGGAGAAGACGATCAGGCCGCCCGCGGCGAGACACACCCCGACTACCGGCCAGAGCGACCCTGGGTTCGGCTTGTCGGCGAGCGCGTACCAGACGGCGAAAGCGACGAAGACCACGATTCCCGCGAGCATCGTCGCGATGGGCAGGAAGAACTTGTCATCCACGGCACTCTCCATTCCATTCGTAGACCCTTGGTCGCGGGAAGCCCGAACTAGGCGCTGGGCACTGCGCCGGCGCCTCCGAAAGCTGGTACTCGCGGCCCGGGAAGGCCCTCGGTATCGGATGGAATAGCACCCAATACCGAGGGACTGAATCCTTTGGCCAGTAGCCACACGGCCAAGACCATCTCCTGGATACCGATGGGGACGTTGAGCACGGTATCGACCGTGGTGAAACTGAACTGCTGCGTAAAGCCGCCGTACACCGTGGCCACCAAACACAGCCCGGCTCCGGCAAGACCCCAACCGGACAGCCATCGGGGGACCAGCCTCGACTTATAGAGCACGTAGTAGTACAGCAGCGCCCCGACGGCAAACGCGAGCGACATGACAAACCAACTGATCCAATCCCGCACTGCGAGCAATGTGTCTCCGCTCGCCTGATAAGGACTCGCGCCGGCCAAGCCGACCGCTCCCGCTTCCTTGCCCAAGGTGAGCAGCGCCAACAGGCTGAGGGTCCCGACCAGGATGAGCACACCCTCGACCACTCTGCCCGCGACAGAGGCAAGAGCCAGAGACTCGGAGTATTTCCGGAGAATCGGATACAGCCCGATGGCGATGCCGGCGGCGGCGGCGGCCCAGACGAACTCAATGAGCGCCGTCAGTACCACCCGGTCGCTGCTCGCCGCCATCCGCGCCAGGTAGTCCGAGCCGTCGAGCATAGAGCCCAGGGGGACGACACTCAGGATGCTGGCGGCGGAGCAGGCGATCAACAGGATCCCCACCGCGATTGCATTTCCTCGGTATGACTTCATCGCTCCTCGCCTCCACCGTCTGCGTACTTACTGGAGCACGTCTGGAAGGGGACGCCCGGCAGCCGGACGATTCTGCGTGCCGTCTCGAGACAAGTCGGAAAGCGCCCCTTCGGCGCTGCGCCGCGACCAGATAGACCAGACGATCAGCGCCATGAACCCGACTTCCACGGCCGCGAAGAACACGTAATGGAGATCCAGCGACCCCCCGCCCACGACAAACGCGGTGGTGATCGCCGCAGCGACCGTGTTCGCCCAGCGGTTGGCGGCCCCGCGCAGTACCCGGGACACAAAGATCATGGCAATGGGGATCTCCAAGAGAACCGCGAACCCCAGCAGAACTCCCTGAGTGATCTCCACGCCCGCCTGTCCGGCCCACAATTCCTGCAAGGCCCCCGGCTTGATGAAGGTCAGGATGTCGGCGAAGACCATGTTGAACATGACCACCACCCAGAGTGTCGAGAGTCTCGAGCCCGTGTCGTTCATCGCCTTGGCCTCCTAATCGCAGAGTCTCGCTATCACCCCAAGGACCACTGTACTGCCGGAAAGAATCGGCTCACCCGGCCAAAAGGGGAGTCTTATCCTGGCCATGGAGGAGGGGATTTTGACCTTGGGCCGAGTGGCCAGCTGATAACCCTGCATCTGGCCGGTATCGCAGCGCCTATCCGGACCTATGCTCGAATGAGGAGAACCGTCGCGTCTCGAGATGAGAGGAGAGTCAAATGAAAGCACTGGTGCGGGGCGACGCACTCCATCAGAGGGTGGGAGGCCTCGCCGCGCTCTACTTGGCGCTGGCCTATCTGGTCGCGATGCCCTACTTCCTCATCGCCGTTGACTATCCCGGCGTGACCAACCCGGCCGAAAAGGTGGCTCTGCTCGCTGATCACCAGAGCAGCATGACCGCCATGTACCTCGTCACCTACGTGATCTTTGGGGTCGTCCTGGCCGTACTGTCACTCACGCTCTACCGCCGAATGAAGGACGGGGCACCGGTCCTGATGCAGGCGGCCACCGCCGTGGGGCTGATCTGGGCGGTCGTCCTGGTCGCGAGCGGGCTGATCTTCAACTTCGGCATGGAGACGGTGGCCGACCTCCACAGCACCCATCCGGATCAAGCCGTGGCGGTCTGGCAGGCGATCGAGCCGGTGACGGAGGGACTCGGAGGAGCGGGAGGCGAAATCCTCGGCGGCCTCTGGATGCTACTCGTGGGTGGGGCGGTTCTGCGCACCCGGGCTCTGCCCCTGAGCCTCGGATACTTGGCAGCGGCGATCGGTATGATCGGCATCGTCTCGGTGGTCCCGGTTCTGAGGGACGCCGGGATGATCTTCGGTCTGCTGCAGATCGTGTGGTTCGCTTGGACGGGAATCGCGATGCTTCGCACCAGTCAGCGAGAAGTGGAGCGGGTGGTTTCGAGCCCTGGGGTCGCGGCGGCCTAAGGCAGAGCCGAGCGACCAGGGTCAGCATTTCCGCTGACGCGCATTCGGCGCTTCGTCCAGTCGCTCGGCTATCCCTCCGGGGTCTGCGTGGGTCGGCCTCCCGGCGCTCGCCTCGGAGGACTGGCCTTCCCGGAGACCGAGTGAACCGAAATCCTGAAAACCCTCGTCTTGCCCTGGAGGCGCTCGATGTGGCGTAGCCCCTCCGCCTCGAAGCCCGGCGAATACTTGGCGACCAGGCATTCCAGCGCGCGCCGCTTCCCCTCGCCTAACACCTCGATCGCGCGGCCCGCGACCACGCAGCTCTCGTACTTGGTCCCGAACCTGCTGGGGAGCACTTCGGTCGATCCGACGACGCAAAACGAGACTTCGGGGGAGTGCTCGAGGTTGTCGAGCTTCGCGCCCTCGGGTGCACTGTGGAAGTAGATGTCCCCATCCATTACGCAGTAGTTGACCGGCACGCCGTAGGGTGTGCCGTCCGCCGAGACGGTGCTGAGCACGCCAAACTCGCCTGCTTCAAGAAGCAACCGGGCCTCGGCCTCGGTGATCTGCCGGTCGGTTCTGCGCACTTTGACTCTCCTGGGATCTACTGACTTGGCGAACGCGTGGCCCCCAGCCCAGCTCGCCGAAGCTAACACCGCCGAGCGGTTGGATGCGGAGCGGGGCTCGACGCGCCTGCGTAGCATATCGCTCGCCACGGAGAGTCGGGCGCGGCCTGCGGCCGCTCATGCCTCTTGTCAATGGCCAGCTCGCTAACTACTATGATTCTTCCCGCAAGCCCCAATGATTCGGCCCAGCCGGAGGCTTCTTGCCTGGTACCGAGCAGACGCAGAACGAGTTCGGCGCCTCTCGAGTGCTCCTTGAGACCAAGCTCTACATGCCCTCTCCGCGGCCGAATGCCGTCTCTCGCCCTCGCCTGATCGACCTGCTCGACCGCGCACGCAACGCCCGCTTGATACTGATCTCCGGCCCCGCCGGGTTCGGTAAGACCAGCCTGATGGCCGAATGGCTGAGCGCCAAGCCCAACACCGCATGCTGGCTCTCCCTCGATGCCACAGACAACGACCCGGGCGTGTTTCTCGGTTATCTCATAGCTGCCCTGCAGACCGTGCACCCGGGGGCCGGCCGCGGCGTGAGCCCCTTGCTCCGATCCTCCCAACTCCCGCCCGTTGAAGACCTGGTTTCGCTCATTCTCAATGATCTGGCCTCGGTCGCTCGAGACATCGTGGTCGCACTCGACGACTACCACTCCATCACCGACCCGGCGATCCACAGTGCCGTCGCCCTCTTCCTGGAGAGGATGCCCCCGCAGGTGCAACTCGCGATAGCGACCCGCTTCGATCCGCCGTTTCCTCTAGCCAGGCTACGAGCCCAAGGCCGGATGGTGGAGGTCCGGGCCGGCTCTCTTCGCTTCACCCCGGAGGAGGCGAGCAGTTTTCTGAACGACTCAATGGGGCTCGCGCTTCCTGACGACGAGGTCCTGACCCTGGCCGGCCGGACCGAAGGCTGGGCCGCCGGGTTGCAGATGGCGGCCCTGTCTCTCCAAGGCCGCAGCGATAAGGCCGCCTTCATCGCCGAATTCGCCGGCACCAACCGCTTCATTCTCGACTTCCTGATCGAAGAGGTGCTCTCCCACGAGCCCGAAGAGGTTAGGGACTTCCTGCTCCAGACGTCGCTTCTCGAGAGACTGTGCGGTCCCCTCTGCGAGCACGTTGCCGACGGCGAACTCGGGGTTAGCGGCAGCGAGATGCTCGAGGGGTTGGAACGGCGGAATCTCTTCGTCGTCGGTCTGGACGAGGAACGTAAATGGTACCGGTACCACCACCTCTTCGCCGAAGTGCTGCAAAGCCAGCTGCGTCGAGTGCAGCCCGAAATCGTCGAAACCCTGCACCGGCGGGCAAGCGAGTGGTACGAGTCCCAAGGACTGGCCGACCCCGCCTTCAACCATGCGGCCGCCGCCGCCGACTGGCCGCGGGCCGCCCGGCTCGTCGCTGCCAACTGGATGCCGGTCGGGCATACCGGCCGGGCGGCCACAGTGCTTCGCTGGTTGCAGGCGCTGCCGGAAGACCTGGTGCGGAGCGACCCGTGGCTGAGCACCGCCTTTGCCTGGATCTTGTGGCTGGTTGCAGACATCGAAGGGGCCCGGGAACGGGCTGATGAGGCTCGAGCCCTGCTTGATGACCCGGCGAGAGCCGGTATGTTTGCTCCTCCCCAGGGTGCGGTGATGTCGTCTGGGCTCGCTTCGCTCCGCTCTCTCTTGGCGCGGCAGATGGGCGAGGTCGAAACGGCGCTCGCGGCGGCAGAAGAGAGCATAAGAGAGGCTCCCGAGGACATGCCGCTGCTCAAGGGGCTGGGCTTCTCGGCGATGGGCCACTCCCTGGGAGAGCTGGGAGATACGGAGGGCTGTGTCGACAGCCTGCGCACGGCGATACCGCTGCTGTGGCAGGGCGCAAATCACTTCGCCGCTATGGCCGCGGCCTTTTCCGTCGCGAAGAATGAAAGGCTCAGGGGGCACCTGAGGGAGCCCTTCGAACTCTGTAGGTCGCTCCTTGCCCGGACGGACGACGAAGGACTAGCCGGCGACCCGGCGGTCGGTGCTCTCCACCTCGGCATGGCACTGCTATCGCTCGAGCAAGACCGCCTCGAGGAGGCCAAGCATCACCTGGAACTCGCGGAGCAGCTCGGCAGACACGCGGGGCTGGTCGACATCTTGGTCGGTTACGCGGCAACACTGGCGAGACTGAAGTTGGCCGAGGGCGACCTGCCCGGCGCCCTGGCTGCCTTGGGGAAGGTGGAGAGCAAGGTCGGCGGGGCACCGCTCGCGGCGGCGGAACTGCGCGCCTTCCGCGCCCGCCTCTCGCTGGCGGAGGGCGATTTGGACCAGGCAAGAAGCTGGGCCCAATGGGCCGAGCACAGGCCGGGCGATGACAGAGGTCATACCCGCGAGCACGAAGCCACGGTGATCGCGCGGGTGCGGCTGGCCGAAGGCAAGCCGGGCGAAGCCCTTCGCCTGCTCAGAAAAGGGCTGGAGGCCGCGGAGTCGCAGGGCCGGAAGGGGAGAGCTCTGGAGGTGCATCTCCTCTCAGCGTTGGTCTCCATGGACGGGGGAGACCCCGCCGCCGCCTTGGCCGAACTGGGCATCGCACTCGACCTGGCAGAGCCTGAGGGGTACACGCTGACGTTCCTGGAAGAGGGCGAGCCTCTGCGGCTCCTGTTGGAGCGGCGGGCGGCTGCCACCACCTGGTCGGAAAGGGCCAACCGCCACGCCGCACATCTTCTCGCCTCCCTCTCTCCTGACGCGGACATTACGTCCCCGGGTCCGCTTTCCGACCGCGAACTGGAGGTGCTGCGTCTGATCGCCGCCGGCCGCTCGAACAAGGAAATAGCCGCCGCTCTTTGGCTGACGTTGAACACGGTGAAGAAGCACTCGAGCAACATCTTCTCGAAGCTCGGCGCAGGCAGCCGCACGGAAGCGGTGGCAATCGCGCGGGAGCAAGGCCTCCTCTAACCTCCTCCCCACCGTCCACTGCGCGGCCCCCGCCGTTGATACTTCTCGCTCACACTTTCGAGTAATCCGCCGACGTGGTCGCCTCACTCCCCGAGATCACTCCTTTGGGTGCTGACTAACGAGCACGCCAAGCCTAAGCTCGAACTCGGAGACCGGGATTGAGATAGGAGCGCGGAGTTGCACGAACAGATCTACGAGATCAGTGTCCAAGGGTCGCTGGACGAGGCCTGGCAGGTCTGGTTCGACGAGATGGAGATCGCTCGGGAGTCGGACGACATCACTCTCCTGCGCGGGGTGCTCCAGGACCAGTCGGCACTCCACGGGGTCTTGAACCACCTCCTCAATCTGAACCTAAAGCTGATCTCCGTCACGTCTTGCTGCCCGATCGACCCGGCAGGCTGATCGACACGGCGGGCTACAGCGAAGCGCAAGAGGAGGAGCAATCGTGAATCGCACGGCAGTCAACACAAGAAGGAGGACCAGCATGCTCATCATGATCGGGGTCACCGTCCTGGGGATGGCAATCTGCTCCGCCGGCATCGGCAAGGTGGCCCAATCCGACGACTGGCTCAGTTTCCCCGGCATCGCGGGCAGCGTGCTGGGGGTAGCGGCGCTCGGCCTGGTTGCACTCAGAATCGCGAATATCGACATGGCCTTGGTGCACACGGACGGCGACGCGATCAAGCTGCTGCTCGTCGTCGTGTTCGTCAAGGTGGCCATCGCCCTCATCTTCCTCGGCCGTACGTCTCAGATCTAAGAAAGGAACAGTCATGAACCGCTATCTCTTTGCCTCGCTTCTTCTGGTCGCCATCCACTACAGCCTGAGCGGCATCCTGCTGCCGGAGCCACCTTCGCACTGGTTGGCTCCGCTCACCAACGACGTTCGTTCGGTCTTCGGATCGGCCTTTGGGAAGCTGCCCTTCGACGACCACCTGCTCAGCCTGCTGCTTGGGTTCGTCTCTGTGGCCGGCCTTGGTCTGGCCTTCTTCAGCCTCTTCGGCTGGGTGGCTCCGGCCGGGTGGTTCGCACCCGCGCTCGTGACCGGCGCCGGCGCTTCGGTCCTCCTCTACCTTCTCTTCTTCAATCAGTGGGCGTTCATCCCGCTGCTCCTGGACGTCGCCATTCTGTACCAAGTCGTCGGCCTGCGTGCCGTCGTCCCAAACCTGAACGGTTGAGGAGACATGGCGGCGAGTACCTGGGGCTGAAACGTCAGGCACGGCTCCCTGTCAGCGCCGGCTACGGGTGAGGTGGATGCCGAAAGCCACGATCCACGTCCAGTACGTGAGAATGAGCCCGCGCTGCACGAGTCCGGTGCGGCGCGCGTCGCGCTGGTACGCGGCGGCCGTCGCGATGGTAAGGACTAGGCCGAAGAGCGCGGTCAGTGCGGTGTACAAGCGCCAAACGCCGCGCAGGCGAAAGGCCGAGGTCACGCCGGCTCCGAACAGTGCCAAAAAGGCCACCGGCCCCCCGAGCAAGTGGTGAACCCGGTGGCGGCGCGAGGGCTCGTGCGGCGTCACTGCGGCCCCGGGCGGATACCCGCGGGAAGCGTCCGGCACAAAGAGTCCGGCCACCACCATGCCGATTCCAACTCACTCCCTGTGTGGTAGACGGGGTCGTAATCGGGGCGGAGCGCGCCCTCCGCCACGAGAACGGCGAGGAACACGAGAGACGCGCCCACGCCGGACAAGATCAGACCGGCAGTCATGGCATTTTCGGGATACCCGGTACTCGCGAGGGGGACACCGGATGAGTTGCCGGGGCGGGGCTTTTCCGGCGGAACCGCGAACCGGGTCGCGGCTCAACCGTCGAACGAATAGACCTGTTGCGAGGGAATAAGGTTGCCGCAACTGTCATCGAGTATGCACTGTTTCCGGTTCGAGGCTGGTAAGAAAGAAAGTCCAGCATATGCAGGCCTTTCGATGGCGAACCCGGAAGCCAATGGTTGCTCCGCTGTCATCCCGACACGCTATTCACAGTAAGAATGTAGATGAAGACAGCCAAGGCGAGGACCCAAATCCACCAGAACTGACGAAGGACGGCGATGGCTCGTTCCTGCAACCTCCACAGCCATCCGCGGAGGCTATTCATGTTGGCGCCTCTAGCCACCGAGTTCTTCCAGCAAGACCGCAGAGTCTCGTCGCAAGCGGGGACGTCTCGTTGCGCTATCCCCCAGACGATGACATCGTTCACGGTCGAGTACTCGTGGGTCAGTTCGTTCCGAAGCCAGGGCAAGGGCCCAGGCGTATCTCGGAGCGGAGGCGCAACAAGCAGATTCGCCCTGGACACACAAATCCGCGCACAAGACAGCGCTCCACAACGGCCAGACGAGGTGTGCCGCAGAGTCGCGGCCTACCTGAAGGCCGCCTGCCGAGGCTTGGGCAAAAGAGGAGGGCTGCCGCCGCGAGGGCTACTCTGCGTTATCTTGACTTCAAACGGAGTTGTTTGCCGCAACTGCTGGAGGCTCTTCTGTCGTTTCGACCTCATTACTGGCCTCTTCCTCCTCATTCTGGGGAACAAGCGCAGAAGGATCCAGAGGCGGGAGAAGAAATTGTCCGTGCTCACTTTGCGCTGTGAGTTGAGAAATGTACCCTCGAATTAGAGAGTAGAGGATAGATCCCATCTGCAATATTACAGTGTCAGGGCTTATCGTCATCAGATCTTCTGACGGTTCTACCAGAGCAAAGAATGCTCTCGCAGTAACCTCAATATTGTATGGATGCCCTGCCTCGCCCTTCTCGGGAACGACAAAGACAGAAAGCGTGGCTCTATAGTTTTGCGCTAGTTCAGAGTGCGAGTGATATTGCGGGACAACGCCAATTTCCCCTCCATGCTCAACCAGATCCGCGTTGTAATCCGGATTAATGGCAAAGGAAACCCCCTCAATATAGTAGCGTTCAAGCTGCAAGTTGGTCAGCACGTGCCACCTCTCTCTCCCGCTCTCGCTCGGTGTACTTGCAGTCTTCAGTTTGTGGAGAAGTGACAGCGGCCTTCTCAATAAAGTGGAAACTGGTCATACGCGCACTGAGCTTGACCGGGCTGATCTCCCAGGTATAGCCCAACGCGATACCTACTTTAGAGAAAGTATCGAATGAGAAGTTGTGCTCACCTCGTAGGATCTTCGTAACAAAAGAAGGTGCGTTTCCCATTTTTCGTGCTAACTCGCTTCTGGAAACCCCCTCTTCTTCCATTAATCTTGCAATCTCGTCAGCCGCTCGCAGTTTCAGTCGTTCAGCCCAATAGGCATGGGAGCGGCGAGCACGTTGTCGCACGGCCTCGTAGTTGCGATCAGTGTGGTCTGGGCGCTCGAGCTTAGGCACTTGGTAACCTCCTTGGCATAGCCTCCGCAATAAGCGTGTAGTCATCGTTTGTCACGGCCTTGACGACCGCGGACCGGATCTGCTTCGCCCGATCGATCTCACGATCGGTCGGCTCGCCCTTCGCAAAAGCATGTGTGAAGACCACTACGCCTCGTCCACAGTAGAAGAAAGGGACCCGAAAACCTTCCCTCTTTGTCTTGATCTCGAAAATCCCGTGCCCCAGCGGCCTGTACTTCTTGTTGTCGAAGATTGGACCTCGCTCAGCGAGGTTGTCGATTCGCGCCCAAAGTTGCGACCAATCCGGCTCTCGGCCCTCCCAGTCCGCCTCGACTATGTGGAAGTCGGTAGCACGGCCGGTGTCTACGGCGAAAATCGTGAACGCCTGGCCTTCTTGAATGAGACGAAGTTTCACAGTGGTGCTTTAACCTATAGGTGAAATCGGCAAACGTCAAGACTCTCTGTAGGCATTCCTTGGCTGGATGTCCTGGTTCAGGCGCGACTCCATGAGTGGGAGCAAGTCTCAGCGCCTGGAGAAGCGAGGGGCAGGAAGGGGCTTCAGAGCACAAAGCAATCCCGATTTACGGGGCTTTTCCTGTGGCGGGACCCGGAACTAATCGTGGCGGGGAGCCTAAGCTCCAGGAATTGGATCTCGGGCTGGAGGTGCTCATCCGCTACGAGTCTGGGCGCATCCTCATGCTGATCTGACCTTCAAGCGGGAACGAACCTGAGGATTAAGAGTCCGGTTCTACTAGTCCACTGTTGTCTATACTAGTTTCGCTCCGAACGGCCTACGCGACTCTCGAAGCCTCAGCTCTGGGTTATGGGAAGGGCTGTTTAGAGGGCATCCCAGCCGGCCCCGACATCACGGCGTTCTCCTCCTTTCCCGTCGAGCACTGGCGACAGATCTGGTCCAACAACCCCCAGGAGCGCCTGAATCGCGAGATCCGCCGCCGCACGGATGTGGTGGGCATCTTCCCTGACCGAACAGCACGACGAGTGGCAGGTAGCTCGGCGCTACATGAGCCAGGAGTCCCTCGCCAAGCTCTACATGGAGGAGACTGAGACGGGAGAAATCACACAGGAGGTGGCACCCGTGCTGATCGCGAGCTGAGGAATGAGGCTCGGGATGGAGCTCAGTTCGTACCACTTGACAGGACGTGGCCGGATATGTAACTATCCGCACAAGGGTAAGCTAGACGATCCCCGACAGGCACTTGGTCGGTAGAGATTTGGTACGGCAAGTCCACGCCGGCAGGCGACCGCGGGACGCAAAGGGGGAGTTGCGATGGGCCGGGTCTCTGCAGTCATCGGCTATGTGATCTTCGCCGAGGGGCCAGGGCGCAGAGTAACCCTCCTGTCTCTCGGACGGCTTGGTTTCCTATCCGCGGCCTTCTTGATGACACTACTCCTCGTGGGGTGCTCAAGTTCATCCTCCTCCGCCAGAGGGACCTCGCCCTCTATCGCAATCACCACTCCGGAGAACGGGGGAATAACCTCCGCCGGCGTTACAACCATCTTCGTGGTCGCGAGCAACTTCGATCTCAACTACTCCCGCCAGAGCGTGGACGTGACCGCTGTAGAGCCTCGAGGCCATGTGATCTTCTATTTGGACAGCGAACCTCCCACTACTCCCGGCGAGCCGGCCACTACCCAAGAAGGAACTTACGCCGTAAGCGACAGGAATTACTTCCAGTGGGCAGACGTCCCAGCGGGTGACCACACCTTCTCTGCCCAGTTGGTCGACGAGGATGACATGCCACTTTCACCGCCGGCGGTGGCGAGTGTCCAGGTGACTGCTACTCCCGGCGGCATAGCCCCAGGCAGCAGCACGGAATGACGTCCCGAGAGGAGGAAGGGTGAGAGAACTAACCCGTAGAGATTTCCTAAAAGCATCAGGGGCCGGCGTCAGCGGAGCCATCCTGGCGGGATTGCTGAGGCCCGATGTGCTTAACGCCCTGCAGCAACTGACCCCTCTCAGGAAGCGACGTGGGGAGATCATCACCATCTGCCCCTACGACGCCTCCGGATGCGGCTTCATCGTCGACGTCCAGGATGGCAAGGTGGTCAACATCGAAGGCGATCCGGACCACCCCATCAACGAGGGCGGTGGCTGTTCCAAGGGCCAATCGATACGCGAACTCGCGAGCTACAACCCGCAGAGGTTGAACAACGTGCTCTACCGGGCGCCCAACGGCGCCGACTGGGAAGAGAAGAGCTGGGACTGGACCATAGACCGCATTGCGCGGCGGGTCAAAGACACCAGGGATACTTCCTTTATTGCAAGCAACAGCGGCGGCACGGTGGTCAGCCGCACCGAGGCGATCGCAAACCTCGGCGGCTCTGCTCTCGACAACGAGGGCTGCTATGCCCTGGCCAAGTTCGCCCGGTCCCTCGGTGTGGTGTACCTGGAGCACCACGCCCGAATATGACACTCCTCAACCGTAGCGGCTCTGGCAGAGTCGTTTGGCAGAGGGGCAATGTCGAACCACTGGACGGATGTGGTCAACGCCGATGTCATCCTCACTATTGGCGGAAACCCCGCGGAGAATCACCCGGCGGTCTTTATCCACGTGACCAGGGCCCAGTTGCAGGGGGCTAAGCTCATACACGTAGATCCGCGCTTTACGCGCACGTCGGCAAAGGCCGACCTCTACGCCCCCATGCGTTCCGGCACGGATATCTCCTTCATGAGCGGTTTAATCAAATATGTATTGGATGATATCGAAGCCAATCCTGACAACTACAACCTGACCTACATACAGGAATACACTAACGCTTCTTTCTTGGTTAATCCGGACTTCAAAGGACCGGTAGAGCTGGATGGTCTCTTTTCGGACTACGCAGGTAGTCTGAATGAAATGGACAACGCGAAGCGGAAGTACAACCGGACGCAGAAGCTTGACTCTTGGCAGACGATACCGGAGACCTGGGGCTACCAGACAGACGCGAACGGCGCGCCAAAACGAGATAAGACCCTGCAAGACCCGAACTGCGTCTTCCAGATTATGAAGCGGCAATACGACAAGTTCACCCCGGAAATGGTGAGCAGGGTCTGCGGGACGCCGCCGGATAAGTTCCTCGAGGTGGCCCGGACGTTCACTGCATCAGGAAAACCGGGTAAATCGGGGACCATACTTTACGCGATGGGCACTACGCAGCACACTTATGGCACCCAAAATATACGTTCCTACGTGATGTTGCAGATGTTGCTCGGGAACATTGGTCTTGCCGGGGGCGGCATCAACGCCATGCGGGGGGAGTCCAACGTACAGGGCTCCACAGATCACTGCCTGCTCTACCACATCCTCCCCGGCTATCTCCCGGTCTTTCAGGACGTGGACACCTCACTCGATGCCTACCTGACTCGGGTGACCCCCACCACAAACATGCCGAACAGCCTCAACTACTGGAGCAACCGGCCAAAGTACGTGGTAAGCCTGCTCAAGGCCTGGTACGGCGACGCGGCCACCGAAGGGAACGGCTTCGGGTTTGATTTCTTGCCCAAGATCGAAGCGGGGAAGAACTACTCCTGGATCCCCCTCTTCGAGGCCATGCACTCTGGGACGATCAAGGGCTGCTTCTGCTGGGGTCAGAACCCAGCGGTTGGCGGTCCCCACTCCACCCTGGAGCGCCGAGCTTTGCATGAGCTCGACTGGCTGGTGGTGAGCGATCTCTGGCACACCGAGACCGCCGACTTCTGGCATCGTCCGGGAGTCGATCCCTCTGCGATCAAGACGGAAGTCTTCCTCCTGCCCGCAGCCAACTCCTTCGAGAAGGAAGGCAGCGTGACCAACAGCGGCCGGATGGCTCAATGGCGCTACAAGGCGGCCGACGGTCCTGCCGAGAGCCGGGAAGACACCTGGATGATCGACCGGATCATGCGCAGGCTCAAAGAACTCTATGACCAAGAAGGAGGTCCGAGCGCCGAATCGATCACTCAGCTCACCTGGGATTTCGGCGACCCGCCCAACCCCCGCACCATGGCCAAGGAGATCAACGGCTATGACCTTACTACGGGCAAGCTCCTAGACAGCTTCGGCGATCTCAAAGCCGATGGGTCCACCACCTCGGGCAATTGGCTCTACTGCAACAGCTATGTCGAACCCGAGAAGGAGCCCGACGCTCCCATACCCGGAAACCGTATGAGCCGCCGGGATCGCACTCCGGGGCCCTTCGAGATCAACATGCACCCCAACTGGGCCTGGGTCTGGCCGCTCAACCGGCGCATCATCTACAACCGCGCCTCGGTGGACCTGGATGGAGTACCGTGGGACCAAGACCGACCGGTCATCTGGTGGCGAAAC
Organism: Actinomycetota bacterium; assembly: GCA_016278725.1. GTDB lineage: Bacteria > Actinomycetota > Thermoleophilia > RBG-16-64-13 > RBG-16-64-13 > Soudan-30. The sequence continues at coordinate 50,888 of JADQBG010000004.1, read as the reverse complement.
GAAGAATGGGTGGGCGACGTTCCCGATGGTGCAGCGCCACCCATGAATCAGGGCGGCTACCTGCCGTTCATCATGAAACCCGATGGCGTAGGTCTCTTCTACGGCCCGGGTCTGGCAGATGGGCCCCTCCCCTGGCACTACGAGCCGTGGGAATCACCGATCGACAACCCGGTCTCAAAACAGCAGCTAGACCCCGCCTTCCACATCTTCCGTCCTGCCGAACGGGCCGACCGGCAACAGTTCCCGATCGTAGGAACCACCTATCGCGTCTCTGAGCACTGGCTGGGTGGACAGATGAGCCGAAACTCCCCGTGGCTCAATCAGATGATGCCGGAGCCCTTCATGGAAATGAGCGAGGAACTCGCTGCCGAGAAGGGGATCGACAACGGGGACTATGCCATTGTCAGTTCCACGCGAGGGGACGTCAAGATGAAGACGGTAGTCACCAAGCGCTTTAGGCCCTTCGAGGTCGGTGGCCAGACGGTCCATCAGATCGGCGTTGTCTGGCACTGGGGCTATGTGGGGTTGAGCACGGGTGATAGCGGCAATATCCTGACCCCGCACGAGGGCGACGCAAACACCACCATTCCCGAATACAAAGCCTTCCTCTGCGACGTTCGGAAAGCTTAGGAGTCAGTCGTGGCCAAAGACACGGATAGAGCAATTCTGTTTGATTCGACCTTGTGCATGGCCTGCCGTGGGTGTCAAGCGGCGTGCAAGGAGTGGAACGAAACCGACGAAGACTTTTTGCCGTCGGACACTACCATGGACGGCAGCTACGAAAACCCCCCAAACACCTCCATCCACACCTGGCTCCTGATCGAGTTCAACGAGGTCGACGACAGTGACTCGTTCAGGTGGCTCTTCAACCGTCGCTCCTGCATGCACTGTACCAACGCCGGCTGCGTTCTAGTGTGCCCCACCGGCGCCTTGTTTCACCACGATTTGGGGTTTGTCTCCTACAACAAGGACATCTGCACCGGCTGCGGCTACTGCGTGTCGGCCTGTCCATTCAACGTCCCACGCCTCTCGGAGAGCACCGCAAACATCTTCCGCAAACAGGACAAGTGCACCTTCTGCACGACGGCCGGCCTCGACCGCATTTCGCAAGGCTGGCAGCCGGCCTGCGTCAAGTCCTGTCCGCCTCGGGCGCTGCGATCGGGTAACTGGGCAGACATGGTAGCCTACGGCAAGGACCGGGTGCAGACGCTCCAAGGCCAAGGGCACGGCAAAGCCCACCTGTATGGGGAAAAGGAGCTGGACGGCCTGCATGTGCTCTACGTGCTTGACGACGCCCCCGAGGTCTACCGGCTTCCGTCCAACCCAGAAATCCCGGCAGTGGCCACCATCGACAATGAGATTCTCACTCCCGTGGGTTTGGGGATTTTCGTGGCGGGTGCATTCGGGCTGGGGATCAACTACTTCGTGGCCCGAGCGAACGCCGTCCGGGAGACCGAGAAGGAGAAGGAGAAGGAGAAGGAGAAGGAGCAGTAACATGTCGACCATGGCCGATCAAGAAGTGATTGTCAAATATGACAGGCCACGCCGGATTCTACACTGGATCCACGCCGGATCCTTCGTGACCCTCTTCATCACGGGCCTTATCCTCTTTGCCCCGGGCATATCCCTTGCCGCGCAGGACAGTTGGACCCGGCTGATCCATTCGGCGGCGGCCGTCGTGTTCATCGTCGCCCCAGTCATCTATTTCTTTCTGGCTCCCCGCGCTTCCTTGGAGTTCATCAAAGATGCTTTTTCCTGGCACAGATATGATTATGGCTGGTTGAGAGCCATGCCCCGCTACTACTTTCTCAATGACGGTAGCACCATGCCTGCTCAGGATACGCTGAATGGCGGGCAGAGGGCTTGGCGTCTGCTGACAGTGATCTTTGCGCCCGTGCTCGTGATTACCGGCATCCTCTTGTGGGTGTTCATCACCTCTCCCACGTCTGAGACCTCTGCTCTGGCCGGACCCTCCCCGTGGCTCCAGTGGTTGGTGTTCTTTCACGACATCGCCTTCATACTTCTGGGCGGTATGTTCCTGATTCATTTCTACCTGAGCCTGTTCCATCCGATGTTCGCTGAATCCAAGCGGGCGATGACGAGGGGCACGGTGACCGCAGGGTACGTGAGGACACACTCGCGGAGGTGGTACGACCGGATAGTCGGCGAAAGAGAGAAGGCATAGATCCGATGGTTATGGCGCAGCAGCGCAGTTCAACCGACGACCGGGAGGCGGAATGACGGGGGATGACCGGACCCTGGAGAGATTGGAAGAGTGGACCGCGGAAGAAGCCGAGACGGAGCCGTTAGTTGCATTTCTCCGAGAGCTGATGGAGGTGCAGTCGCGGTTCCGCTGGCAGGGGAAGGGATGGGGGCCAACATCAAAGCCTACCCTCCAAGCGAAACTCGACCGCGAAAAGAGGCTGGATCAAGGCGAGCCGCTCCTAGAATTCGAGGACTTCGACCTCGACTGGGATGTAGTTGAAGAGGGTCTGAACTCCACGTCTTCGGTCTTTGCCCGCCACGCGGATCTGTTCGCCCAAGAGCCCATCGAACCGGTCGTCGGCCCCGGGGACGTCCGTCGGCTGGCCCGAGGCTGGCTTCGCGGGACCCTGGACATGGAGATGTCGGTCTATGGCCTGGCCGTCCTCACCCTGACACTGAACCCCTTCTTTGCAGGGTATCGTAGCAGTCTGGATATGGAGTTCGAGCAAGAGCGCTGGCTCCAGGGTCGCTGCCCGGTGTGTGGCGGTGAGCCGGACCTCGCCTATCTCGACGAGGAGCGGGGAGCGCGCTGGCTCGTATGCTCCCGCTGTGACACCGAGTGGTTGTTCCAGCGGATGAGGTGTCCCTTCTGCAACACTACAGACCATACTCGGCTGTCCCACTTTGCGGACGAGTCCAGTCCCTATCGGACCGACGTCTGCGAAGTATGTGGGGGCTACCTCAAAACCATAGACCGGCGGCAGGAGGAAGGAAGTGCGACAGCCGTAGGCCTGGAGCGCCTCTTGACTCTGGATCTCGACGCCCATGCCCAGGCCGCCGGCTATCGTTGACCAGATCTTCGGTTTCTGGATACGTTCGGGCCGACGAGCCTATTTCGGTAGCCCACGACGAGGTATGGGTAGTGCCTGCTTGAAGGACCATCCAACTGGAGGTACTACTGTTGTTGCTTCGTATTCGGCCTCTCACCTTCCTGATGTTCGCCCTCGCCAGCTTCCGCCTGACCCATCTAGTCGTCTTCGACGCCATCACCGAGTTTCTCCGCGCTCCCTTCCTGCGGGAGAAGGCGGTCTCCCGACCAGACGGCGGGGAGGGAAGCCGGCAGGTTCCCAAGAACCAGGTGGGCTATCTGCTCACCTGCTACTGGTGCGCGGGGATCTGGAGCTCGGCCGGCCTGTTGGGGCTGCGTCTGCTCGCCCCCCGGATAGGCAGGGCACTGCTCCTCGTTCTCTCCATCTCGGGCGCTCAGGCGCTTCTCGAGGCGCTGATCCGTTTCTCACTTCGCTCCTCCGCTACCTCGAGGAGAAAGCGGGGGTGAACGCGGCCCACCGAGGAGGAGGTCAGGGCCGGCAGGAGTGCTGTCGGCTACTTCTCCCGCTCTTCGGCCAGGTCTCGCTGGTATTCCTTCTGGGCCGAGGGGTGAGCATCCTCGTCACCCATCCGCTCACCCGAGAGGTCCAGCTCCGCCAGACAGAAGTGGCCGGGCGAAACTGGACAGCCCGATAGGTGATACTGCTCCCTGTACACGACCACGGAGGAGCATGCACAATGCCCAGAAGACCGAGACGCAATCACTCACCGGTGTTCAGGGCCAAGGTGGCCCTGGAGGCCATCAAGGGCGAGGAGCCCCTCATCACCATCGCCGAGCGGTTTGACGTGCATCCCAATCAGATCACCAAGTGGAAGCGCCAGCTCCTGGAGGGTGCTGCCGCCGTCTTCGGAGAGAGTGAGCAGGACCAGGAGGGAGGACCCTGCATCGCCGAGCTGCACGCCAAGATCGGCGAGCTGACCATGGAGAACGATTTTTTGTCCGGTGCGCTCGGTCGCATGAGCGGCACGAGCGCAAAGCGATGATCGACCGGACCCATCTCCTGCCGGTGAAGACACAGGCTGAGCTTCTCGGTATATCCCGCGGAAGTGTCTACTACGAGCCGGTCGGACCGAGCGAGAGGGATCTAGCCCTGATGGCCGCCATGGACGACATCCACATGAAGCTGCCGTTCTACGGGATCAGACGGATCCGGGGCGAACTCCTTGATCGGGGCTTTGCCGTGGGCCGGCAGCACGTCGCCACCCTCATGCGCAAGATGGGGATGGAGGCGCTCTATCCCAAACGTCGGCTCTCCAAGCCTGCCCCCGGCCACACGGTCTACCCCTACCTTCTGCGAGGGATGGAGATCACCCGCGCCGGGCAGGTGTGGGCGGCCGACATCACGTATCTGCCGATGGCGAGAGGCTTCTGCTACCTCACGGCGATCATGGACTGGGCCAGCCGACGGGTGCTCGCCTTCCGAGTCTCGAACACCCACTTCGACTTCTACAACATGCGGCGCCGGCACCAAGGCCTTGAAGACCGGACCCCTGATGAGGTCTACCGGTCTACACTACGGATGGAACGAACGGCTGCCTGAGGAGCGGGTCATCACCTATGAAACGCATGGAGCTGTTCAGACGAACCCGGCCACTTCTCTCAATAGCCACCCGCACGGGATTCGACGGGCGCCGCGATGGCCTTGCCCCTGCGGGATAGATCTTGGCGCCGGGCGGGAACAAATTCGAGAATTCGGACTCTTGAGCCGCCCCTCAGAGCGTTTCCGACGACCCGCGCTAGAGAAGGGACTCGTTAAGTGCAATCTCTTCGATGGGGAGGAACATAGTTACCGTATGGGCCGGTTCGCGCGTCCGCCCGAGGAGGAGATCAACATTCATGAATTCCAACCCCTCGTAAAAGCTCGCTCTCTCGGGAAGGGCGTCAACTAGCACTCCGATACAGCCTAATAGATCTCTCTGCCGAAGAGCCAAACGCAAAGCGTAGCCAACCAGGGCCTTGCCTATACCTTGTCCGCAGTGTCGGGTATCGACTGCGAGACGAGCCAAGCGCATTATTGGTGCGGGATAGCGCGGTCGGTCGGCCCATAAATCGGCGGGTAATTCGTCGAACCGAAGATGGCCGCCAGCTATCGTAAAGTAGCCGACTATCTCCCCGTCGTCATCGGCGACGTAGGTAACGCCGACGTAGAAACTATCCTGATTGGCGTAAGCATACCGCCGAAGGAAATTGTCGTATTCGGGCACCCCACAGGAAAAGGACTCGAGGTTGTCGTCTTCCTCGAGTTTTCTAATCCTCACAAGCCTTCAAGACCTCTTGCAGGGCGCGGGAGGGCTTGGCAGGACGGCTCAATCGCTCCATGACCTTCTCAGCAGAAGACGCCGTGAGGACAGCTACCGGGGGGATGACCACGGAGGCCGGGATCTCGGCTTCACGCGCCATTACGTAAATCCGAATCGCCTCCTCAGCCAACTCGGACTCCTTGATGCCTGTCTTCTTTGAATAACCTTCCAGCATTTTCGAAACGTCTGCCGAAAGGTGTACGCTCTCGCTCATTCTGCTCTCCCTAATGCCCATCGCGGGCACCGACCTCATAAATACTACCGTACTCGAGGACCCTCGAAAACAGGACACTTCCAAACGAAACTGATCGGCACACAAGAGGCGGGGAAGGGAGGGCATATACGGCTTCAGAGCACAAAACCCCGCTTATGCGGGGCTTTTCTTAGGTGGCGGGACCCGGACTTGAACCGGGGACACCATGATTTTCAGAAATGACCCGGGCAGTACGGCCAAGGTCATGGCGAGCCAGGTAAGGGCAGAAAGGGCTGCACAGCGGCTTGTCTCGGTGGCAATAGGGGTTAGCGAAGTACAAACCCGGTCACGCCCGCCGTTGGCAAAATGTTGGCTGCTATCAGGCCTGGTCAGCTCACCTGACTCTGGAAGGAGGTCCACTTCCGCGCCCGCACCCACCACGGCTACAAGGGGTATCTCGAGCGCCACGTCTACCCCACCCTCGGCAAGAAGCGCCTTGTCGAGCTGCGGCGGGTGGAGGACGTACAGAACCTGCTCGATGAGCGCAAAGGCCCCATGGCGCCTCAGTCGGTGAAGTCTCTCAAAGGACATCCTTCTTAACGCGCTTAACGACGCCGTCCGCTGGGGGGAGGTAGAAAGGATAGTAGCAGCGCTTGCCCGCATCCCTCGCCAGGAGCACCAGCGGGTAGAGGCCCTCACCTCAAAACAGGCGGCCACACTGCTCAAGCAAGTGAAGGGCGGCCGGCTGGAAACCCTATACATCCTCTCCCTCGCCACCGTCCTCAGGAGGAGCGAGGTCCTCGGCCTCCGCTGGGACGACGTCGACCTAGAAGCCCGGACGCTCCAGGTGCGCCGGGGTCTTCACCGCTCCCCGGGCAAGGGCCTTGAGCTGGATGAACCCAAAAGCTAGACGAGCCGCCGGCGCATCGCGCTTCCCCGCCTAGAGGTCCAGGCGCTTGAGGGTCATCGCATCCGCCAGGCCGCAGAACGAGCTCAGGCCGGCAGCCACGGGCGGGACTCGGGACATGTGTTTACCGTCTACCGGGCCGGTGGCTCTGCCCGGACATCGCGACCCATGAGTTTAGGAACACGCCAAGAAAGCCGGGTACCTGATTTGCCAGAGGGCGGAGTAAGCGGCCAGCCGGTCGACTTCCCGAGCTCACTTCACTGCTGCATCAGCGACTCGGTGCCACGCTCAGCCAGCCGCCCTCAAAAGTGAAGCTGGATTCAAACACCTTAAAGCAGGCCTCTACGACCCGGCGGTCAAACAAACCGCGCTGCGCCGAGACTTCGGCAAGAGCCGTATCCAATCCCAGAGCGGCTCGGTAGGGGCGATGAGAGGATATGGCCTCCACGACGTCCACCACGGCAAGGATCCGGGCCTCGAGCAGGATGTTCTCCCCAGCTGTGCCATAGGGATAGCCGGAACCGTCCATACGCTCGTGATGCTGCCGAGTGATCTGCGCGACCGGCCAGGGAAAATCTATGTCTTTTAGGATTTGGTACCCGACCTCGGGATGAGTCCTGACTATTTCCATCTCGTGGGGGCTAAGCGCTCCCGGCTTACTCAGAATTTCGATGGGCACTGCCACCTTACCGATGTCGTGCAGCAGGGCCGCGGTACGCAAACCCTCTAGATCTTCAGGAGCGAAACCCATTTGTGCACCGACGGCGCAGCACAGCGAGGCCACCCTCTGTTGATGGCCGGCTGTGTACGGATCACGCTGCTCCGCCAGGGAGCTAAGAGCCTGAACCGTCCCCTGCACCAGGCGCACGAGACGGGCGGAGCTCTCCTTTATTTCCTCGGCTGCTAGCTGGCGCTGAGTGATATCGCGGGTAAAGGCGCAGCCAAACTCTTGGCCATCGAACTCGAGGTAGTTAATCGTACTCTCTACCGGGATGGTCACACCGTTCTTGGTCAGATGCTCTGACTCGAAGGTGAATGAGCCCCGATACTTACTTTCGTACCAGTAGCATGCATAGTCTTTTCGTGTCAAGTTCGGGTCGATGTCAAAAATGGTCATGCTGAGCAGGTCCTCACGTGCATAACCCAAGCGTTGACAAAGGGAGTCGCTGACGTCTCCAAATCGACCTTCGAGATCCAACCAATAAACGCAATCCTCGGCCATGTCCACCGAGAACTTGGTTAGACGAAGAGACTTTTCCATCAGCTTGCGCTCAGTGATGTCGTAGGCGTAGGCGTGGACGCCGACCACCTTGCCCGCATCGTCTAGCGAACGGGTAAAGACCGATGAGTACCAGCGCGGGCCGATGGGCATGTCCGCGTGGATTTCGAATTCGAGCGGCGTCGGCGAGACTGCCGCCTCGCGAATGCGCTCCAGATACTGACGCCCAACCTCATCGCCGAAGATCTCGGCGAGGGACTTGCCCAAGAACTCCCGCAGATTGCTGCCTCTGAGATCACGCATCGCTCGCCGGTTCATTAGCAGTAGGCGGCCGTCGAGATCCCAATAAGTCACGCCGACGCCACCGTGTTCTAGGACCTCGAGTTCGCGCTGCTCGCTCTCTCGCAGTTTCCTTGCGTTCTGATTGCGCTCCACCGCATAGCGTAGAACGCGCGGCAGCAGGGCGTCGGAGGCCGTCCCTTTGACCACATAATCCTGGGCGCCCTCCTTCATAGCCGCCATCCCCATCTCCTCATCGCCGTTTCCGGTGATGACAACAAGGGGAAGGTGGGGAGCCGCATTCCGCACGGCCCGAACCGTGTCGAGCCCCGTGCTGTCAGGCAGGCCGAGATCCACTAGAAGAATGTCTGGGCGGTCTGCTGTGAGGCGTTCAAACGCCATTGCGAGCCGCGGCACACAGGAAAGCTCGAATCCAGTGGGCCCATCCTTGGGCAATCGCTCAATGACCAGGTCGGCGTCACCCGGGTTGTCCTCAACCATAAGCACACTGATGCGGTCGCTCATCTCAACATCTCATCACTTGGCAGCGCTACGATGCTTAGCCAAAAATCCGCTATGGACCTGACCACGTGGAAGAAGTTATCCAGGTCTGGCGGTTTGATGACGTAGCAATTCCCATGCAGGCTGTAGGTTCGTAGGACGTCTCCCTGGTCCTGAGAGCTCGTAAGAACGACCACCGGTATGCGCCGTAGGACCTTGTCGGTCTTGACTTCGGCCAGCACTTCATGTCCGTCCTTGCAGGGCAGGTTGAGATCGAGCAAGATGAGCTCCGGCCGCGGCGCCTCTTTATAGCAGCCTTGCCGGCGCAGAAAGGCCATGGCCTTCTCGCCATCACCGACCACATGCAGCCGCTTGTTGAGTTTGTCACTCGCCAGTGCTTCGTGCACTAGCTCGGCCTCGCTCGGGCTGTCTTCCACCAAGAGGATGTCGACGGGCTTGACCAGCTGCGGCTCAGTCAAGAAGGCGGTTTCCTTTCATCTCGGGAGCGTAAAGAAGAAGGTCGTACCCTTGCCGATTTCGGACTCGAACCAGATCCTGCCGCCATGGCGCTCCACGATGCGTTTGCACACGGCGAGACCGACGCCCGTGCCCGGGTACTCGTCCCTGGTGTGCAGTCGCTGGAAGATCGTGAACACCCGGTCGGCATACTGAGCGTCGATGCCGATGCCGTTATCCTTCACCGAGAAGAGCCACTCGCCGTCCTCCTCACGAGCCACCACGTACACCTCCGGAGAGTCCTTACCGCGAAACTTGATGGCGTTAGCGATCATGTTCTGAAACACCTGCAGGAGCTGGGTGGCGTCGGCGCGCACCTGGGGCAGCTGGCCGTTGGTGACTGTGGCTCCGCTCTCGTCGATGACCGCCGAGAGGTTCCGCAGGGCCTCGTCTAGCACCGAACCCGAGTCGACCGCCTCGGGTACTTGACCTTGCGTGGCGACACGAGAGTAGGTCAACAGATCGTTGATGAGCCGCTGCATGCGCGCGGCCCCGTCCACGGCGTAATGGATGTACTTCTGGGCCTTGTCGTCTAGTTGGTTCTCGTAGCGCTGCGCGAGAAGCTGCGTATAGCTCTCGACCATGCGTAGCGGTTCTTGCAAGTCGTGGGAAACTACACGAGCGAATTGCTCAAGATCCCAATTGGAACGCTGAAGCTCCTCCACAGCATCCAATAGAGCCTTTTCCGCTCGCCTGTGCTCGGTGAAGTCACGCGAAATGCTGAGTACAACCTCACCACTCACGTCCTCTATCAAATGGCTGCTCACTACCACGGGCATCGCAGTACCATCAAGGCATCGATGGGTCATCTCGAACACAGCGTGACCCTGCCGGCGGACCCGCACCATGTGCTCGGACCAAGAAGCTGACGCCTCTGAGCCACAGATTTCCATGACGTTCATGCCAACTAGGTCGTCCCTTGAGCCGCCCAACCGCTTGATGATCGCAGCATTGGCCTCCAGGATTAGACCTTCCAAGTCGTGCACTATGATGCCCTCGCCGGCCGCGTCGAAGAGACAGCGGTAGCGCCGCTCGCTAGCCCGCAGCAGTTCCTCGGCGCGCTTGTGGTCGGTGACATTTTCGATGATCACGAGTAGATTCGCCTCTCCATCCATATTCACCCGAGTGAGCGTGAAGTCCAGCCACCGGCTGACACCGGAGTCGGGGATACAAGGCATATCCAAGCGACGCGGGCGACCAGTCCTCATGGTTTCTTCGGCCAGTTCTAGAAGGCCAGAGTTCTTCCAGACAGGGATCTCTCGGAAGTTCTCCCTGAAGAGGCGCTCGCGGGGTCTGCCAAGAAGGTTAGCGGCCGCCTCGTTGGTAGATCTGCATTCACCCTCGACTGAGTACGTGAGTACCCCGAGGGGTAGCAATGACAGAATCGCACTTTCTGAGGTGGCCTCCGGGGCACTGTTCCCTGTCTTATCCGCTAGAGCCAACTTCGCACCTCGTACCTGCTACCCGCTGTGCACGATTGATTTCGCCAAGACCGGGCCAGCATGGGCGCACAGAACAGACTACTGCGTCACACATCGGCAGAAAAGGTGGGGCTTTAAAGTCGGAAGGTGGAGGAAGCGCAGAGTCGAGAACATAAGCTCAGCCCTTGGGAAAATACCGGATTCGAAGGTGTGCCGTATTTTCCCGCGACGTTCGTCTCACCCATAAATCCCTCAAGCGGTCATCCAGTGGACCCATGAGTCCTACAAAGCTAAGCAAGGCGACAGCGGACGTTTGACCAAGGAGGGCATCCCCAGATTCCCGGGCTAGTTGTAGCGGTGGTCGGTGTAGCGATGATGAGGCCAATGATCTCTTCGCCGAAACGTTGGGGCCGCGAATGACGACCCCAAACGAGTCCGGCGATACTTGCGTCTTATCGGGGCAGCTTTTGGCTGAATACCCAACGGCCGGCTACGCCGGTCAACACCAACGCGGCCCCCGCTAAGAATACGTTAGCCAACGGCAGGCCGGTAAAAGGAAACTGTCCTCTGCCAGGCGCTGTGGTGGTCGTGGTGTCCGAAGGGGCCGTGGTCGTGGTCGTGGCTCCCGTCGTGGTAGTTCCTCCGCTGAGTGACGTCGTGGTAGTTCCACCCCCCAGCGTGGTGGAAGTCGCGCCGCCCAGCGTGGTGGAAGTCGCGCCGCCCAGCGTGGTGGAGGTTCCCCCTGGGGTCGTCGTGGTAGGTCCTCCGTCAAGGGTGGTGGAGGTTCCCCCTGGGGTCGTCGTGGTAGGTCCTCCGTCAAGCGTGGTGGAGGTCGTGCCGTCAAGCGTGGTCGTGGTCGATGTTGCGACGGTGGCGCAGAGACCGTTGGTGATGGTATTGGTGTCCAGCGTCACCGCACCGTTTCGAGCCAACAACTGGCCCTGCACCGTTGCTCCGGTCTGAGCGGCGATGGACGTGAGCGCGAATAGGTGCCCAACGAAATGAGAGCCTGTTCCCAAGGTCGCAGAACTCCCCACCTTCCAGAAGATTCGGCAGTAGCGGGCCTCGTTGAGCAGGTTCACCGTGCTGTTCGAGGCAGTGATAAGTGTAGAGGCTGTCTGGAACACAAAGACGGCGTCAGGATCGCCCTGGGCGTCGAGCGTAAGAGTGCCCGTTATTTGGAAGGTGCCTGAGGCAGAATCGTAGACGCCCGGCGTCAAGGTCTGTCCCCCGAGTTCGGTCGGGATGGTGGTCACCGGCGTGCGGCCGGCCGCATCGTTGTAGGCGGTCACGAGGTCGTCCTTCGCTACCTGCGCGACGGCATCCGCCAGGTGCACCTCTCCGCTCAAGGTAACACTCGCCTGCCCCGGGAAGGCCGTACCTGGATAGAGGCCGACATTCCCGCCCGCATCGCCGCTGATGATGGTCGAGCCGGTGTTCGTGATGGTGGAGCCAGCCAAGATAGCGAAGCTCTCGGTGGTTCCCAGGTCCACTGGCGGCTGGGCCGCGAACGCCACTCCCGGCAAGACCAAGAATGCGAAGGAGACTAGGAGCAGAAGGAGTGGGACGCGAAGGTTCGTGTGGGTGCTCATGAGTGGATCAGACCCCCAAAGTGCTCGATATGTCCGGGCGGTGCCCCTCAGCCCGGTGACGCAGCCTGCCTCGCCTGCCCACCAGCCCCGATCGCGAGCGCAGCACATGTTTCCCCTCGGTCGAGCAGCGAGCATCGGACGGGCATCGTCCAACGACCGCATAGATAACCGTATCAGATAGCTTCTCCTTTCGATAGAAGCCATCGATCCACAGGCGAACGACCGGACTCGAGCAAATATCAGAAATATCTACAATCGGTCTCGCAGCTCCTTGTTGCGCAGGTCTTCATACTCCTCAGCCTGTTTCACCCACTCCTTGATCGTGACGTCAGAGGGCTCGAACCCTTGTGCCAGCTCCGGAATGAAACGCCCGCGGGGGGAAGCTCCACGATTCGGCGCTTGAGCTCAGGCGGGTAGGTGGTCGGGTCTGTCCCAATGCTAGACACCTCCTGCTCCAAAGAGCCTTTCTCGCCGCGCTGCCCGATCCGCTGCCCGACACCGATCGCCGCACGCAGACCCGCGTGAGAAAGGACGCCTTCGTCCACTCAGGCAGCGCCGACTACTCGGTCCCGCCGGGTGTCGTCGGCCGGCGTGTCAGCGTGCGCATCTCGCTCAGAGATCGCCACGAGGAACTGAGAGGCATAACACTATGGCGAGATCGGATGCGTTCCACCGCAGTCGGGGAAGCTAGAGCAGCCCCAGAAGGGGCCGTACTTACTCCGCCGTCGAACCATGGACGAGCCGCAGCGGGGGCAGGAAGGTATGGCGGCTACGGGTACTGGTGCCGCTTCTGCCGCAGACGCCAGCCACCGGTTTCCTTTCTCCTGTACTGAGCCCGCAAAGTAAGGGCAGACCATGTATGGCCTTAGCACCCTCTACCAGATTGAGAAGATGTTGTGCCTCGAGACGGAGGACCACTCAAGAAGGTGCTCGCGTCCGTGCTCGGGGCACAGGAAGCACTCCCCGACGGCGCTTTGGGTTTCACCGGATTCACCCTCGACGGGCAGGGGCTGGCCGCAGACGATGCAAGCTCCCAGCGCCGGGGCTTCAGCTTCCCAAGGCACGACGCGTGGCCACTCAAATACCATCCTGGCCTCCCTCTGCCGGCTCCTCGCCTTTCCTGGACATGCTCGGGGGCGTCCCCGGTTCTGCTCGAGACCGAAGACGCCCCCACAAGAAGGGACAATGAGAGAAGCTCAGCGTTCTCTACTCTCACCCAATCGGCAGAGAAAGAGAACAACTTGAGGAAGATTCGTTCTGAAAAGCAGATATCTACTCATCGGATACGGCCAAGTCAAGGGAATTCACGGAATTTTTGCGTAGGAGTGTTGCCTTCTCCGTAGAAGCGCTCCTTCCGGCGGATCGCCGCGGTTCTTGGACCCCCGCGGCGAACCGCCCCGAATAATTGATGGGTTCGGCGGCTCTCAGTCTCGAGGCAGGCGACCGATGATCGGCGAGCCTTTGACCTCCACGTAGTTCTGGCACTCCCATCGACCTGGTCAATCAGTACTACTGGGTGACAATCACACGGGAAGCGACGCCACCAGACGAAGGCAAACTGACCAAGTGGCTGAACCTACTGAAGGCTCGAAGTATGAGCCCCTAATGGCCGGGACTGCGTACCGCGGGGCTGCCACAAACCGGCCGAATTCTGTTCGGATACCGCTAGCCCACCTCGGCGAGCAGCCCAGAGACGTCCCTTGCGCTCGCGTGCAGCTGCTTGGCGATATTGTTCCGCTGCCAGCTTGGTCCAGCAGGGCCTAGACCTCCTCCTCACTCCCCCGGATCGGAGCGCCCCTGGGGAGCGCGGGTGCGAAGGGAGTTGCCGTCGCGCTGGCGGAACGTTACGAGGTCTCGCCGCTTGCGCTCGATCCGCACCTGGTTCGCGAGAAACTCTTGCGCCAAGGCCATGAGCTTTCGCTCGACTAGCGGACCCGGCTATCCCCCGACCCGTCAGAACAAATGGATTCGACCCCCTTCGATCTGACGAAATGGCTCAGTCCGCCTGTGAAGCGGTCCGCGCCTCCTTTTGCCGCTTTGCGGCATACATCTCCTCATCTGCCGCGCGCAGGAGCGCATCCACGCTTCCTCCGGCCTCAGGATAGGTGGCAATTCCAGCGCTTAGCTTAACCGGCAGATCTTCCCTTCCGAGGAGGTCGTGAGTGACCCCTCCGACAACCTTCCTCGCAGCCAGTTCAGCATCTTCTTCCGTCTCTAGTCCCGCCAGTATGACCACGAACTCGTCACCCGCTAGGCGGCCCACGACATCCGACTCCCTCACGGACCGGGAGAGGCTCTGAGCAATGTCCATCAGTACTTGATCGCCGGTGTCATGGCCGAAGGAGTCATTGACCTCCTTGAAGTCGTCCACGTCTACGAAGACGACGGCAAGCCGGGTGCCCTCTCTTGCCGCGTGGCGAAGTTCTAGTTCAGCTAGTTCGAGCGCGAGACGACGGTTGGGCAGCTGAGTAAGAGGGTCGTAGAAGGCGAGTTCGCGCAGTTCCGCCTCCAGCCGTCGACGCTCCGCAACCTCCGCATGAAGGCTGCGGACTTCGTTAACTGCGAAGACGCTGACGAAAAGCGAGAATGCGATCAGCGACGAGAAGATCTCGTCAAGCTCCCACTGCTCGTGGGCCCTGCTGAAGTCGGCAAGGATTTCAAAGAGGTCGACCTGGTATGCCACGAAGACCGCGACGAGGCTTGCTGCTCCGAGCAAGAAGACATCCAGGGAGACGGTTCCTCCTGCACGCTGAGATCCGACCACAGCAGCTTCCCTGGCCTGCGCCCGCGGTTCATGGACTCGTCCCAACGGTGCAACCTCCTCCCAAGAGTGTTATCTCGATATCCGTTATCGGACGTGCCTTGTCAGAACTATATAGGCAGCCAATTTGGCGGTGGAAGACGAGGGGGTGACGGTCAGATCCGACGCTGGAGGATCGGTCGAATAAGCCTCCCTCTCTCCGGCCGACCGACCCACGGCTCCGCATTTCCATGTCTCCACTAATCAAACCAGGAGGCGAGACCACCCGCTCTTCGGCCGTGCAACCATTTTCCGGAGCCACCTTCTCCCAGGGGAGGAGTGCTTTGCCTCGTGTGATTGCCTAGGTGGGAGTTATGTAGTAGCGAGCGACCTCGTCCAAGAATTGGCTAAACCCCGACCATGACGTTGATACCTTAAACGAACATTTCCCGAACCGTGTTTCTCGTCCCAGAATACCCACGAGTTTGGATCATCTGTATTGGAAGGGACTGTTATCGAAATATTACTGTGGCTTAAAGCGTTACGCATAGCGCGCAAGAATCTTCCGCCGTGGGACTCCGTCTCGTCATCATCAATCTCGAATACGAACTTATCTCTAGCTTGAAAGGCAAATATAGGTTGAGAGTCTTGCTGTAACGCTCGCGGCAGTACAAGTAGACCGTAGGCCATCATTAACGTAAGCCCTTGGTTGCGAAGTTGAAAGCCCGAATCTTCCGACAAGCCCTGCTCCTGTAAGAAATCCTGGAAGACAAGCTCAATCGGCTTCTTCGGTGCCTGAAGCCGCTCTCTATCCGCCGCGTACAGGAACATGCCGGTGTACCAGCACCACCTCGGTATCATCGCTGCATCATTCACTCGAAACGGACCTCCCTTTCAGCCAGCAAGCGCCCGACTATATGACTCCAACGATCAGTAAGCGCTCGAGACGCCTGAGTCCTCGGCGTAGAGGTCCTTGGCCGCCGCAGCCTCCCGGATCGCCTGGCGGATCTTTGGCCGGGTGAGATCAAGGACGCGCAGTGCCCCGTCGATTTCGGCCACCGACTCGATGCGCCGGAACTCCGCGCCATACGTTTCCGCGAAATCCGCGAGACCCTTCAGCTTGGCAAGAGCGTCCGCGAGGTGATGACTGTGCGGATCTACCAGGTCGGCCACCACCGTGCCATCGTGACTTGCCGTGAAGAAGATGAAGTCGGGACGGAGCGCCTTCCAGTCCCCGCATGAATCCTTGTAGGCGATGGCCAGGGACTCCTTGGTTGCCCGCGCGGGGTTGCGATACCAGCCCTTGAAGCCGGCCCGGGCCATCTCAGAGTCGAGCACCTGCTGCTCCCAACTGTTCAGGTCGATCGGGAACGTACCGTCGTCGGCCGCCATGAGGTGCATTTCCCGCGTCGGGAGGACGGTCTCGGTGCCGTCCGGGTGACGGGCTTTCGTGTCCGCCTGCGCGGCTTTCGGCTGGGTCAGCGAGATGCGCTCGGGCTGGGTGGACATCCCTTCCAGCCGATCGTACTCGGCCTGCCTCTCATCGGTAAGGCCTTTGCGTGCCACCCGCGTCTCGGCTAGCCAGGCTCGGGCGATGTCGTCGGCCTCTGCTTCAATCGCCTCGGCGATCTCAGGCACCAGACCGAGGGCAGCGACGGTGATGTGAGCCTCCAGAAGGTCGTCATCTTCCCCTTCTTCTCCAACCAGGTGGTCGACGTAGGAAGAGCACAGCGCGGGGCTGAGGACCCGCGCCGCCGCCCGATAGGAGTCTTCTATGGCCCGAGGGTCGGCGCTTTCCGAAAAAGACCTATAAGAGATGCCGACTCCGATTCGACCCCGGGCTTCCTCGCCTTGCATCGTAAGCACGTCCTCACGGGCCTTGGCGACCTTCTCATCGTACTGAACGGCTCGCCCGTCAAGCGCCTTATGTAGTCGCTTGTGCGCCTCCGCCACCGCGTCCTCGACCAACCCGTCCTTCGAGAGGGCGGTTGCAAGAGCGGTTAGCCTGCGAACCGGCTTCACGTCCTTCCTGGGAATGCTCACCGAGGGGAGCGCGGCGAAGCGTTCCCAGACCTCCTCCGAGATCTCCGGGATCGGATGGAGCTCCACTGGGTCGAAGAGCACTCGCCGTCCCTCGCCGCCGCCGGCACCCTCATCTGCGTCGTCCTTTGAGGTGGCGCCCTTCATCAGCATCGTCGCGACGCTCGTCGCGGTCTTGCGGTCAAAGAACGGCAGCAGGCAGTCAACGGAGTTAAGCAGTTCGTTACCCGGGATACGCCGGGCCAGCGGCGTTCGGATCATTCGGCCGAGCAGTTGCGTGATGTGGGTCTTGTCCGCCGCCTGCCGGAAGGACACCAGCACCTCAGCTCGGGGACAGTCCCATCCGGTCGAGATGGCTGACTTTGCCAGGAGTATGCGCACGTGGGCGGCGTCTTGCACGCGCTGCGGCTCGATGTACGGGACGGACTGCTGACCCACGATTAGGTCCTGGTGCTCTCCAAAGACGTTCGCCACCGCTTCAGTGGGAAGCTCTGGCCATGCTTGGTAGATGGTGTCAAGCGCCCGCACAAGGGTCTCCTGGGACGGCTTGTCGCCGACCTGCACCACAAGCAGCGGTACGACAGGATCGGCCTCCTCCTGCTCATCGGCGTACGCCTGCCAAGCCGCCGTGGAAGCCCGAACCTTATCGACAGCCCGTGTAAGGAGCACGGTGTCGAAGACGCCCTCCTCGGCGGGAATGGACAGCACGATGTCGTCCTTCAAGAGGCCCGACGCCTGCACGAGCCCTGAGTCGACCTCGACCGAGGGCAGGGCTGTCCGACCCTTGGCGTCCTTCATAGCCGCGTCAAAGCGCTCGACCGTGGCCGAGATGCCAAACACCACGGGCATGGGCGGCACCGAGCCCTGACCGTTGATAAGCCGCTGCACGATGGTGGAGCGTTCCTTCAAGGCGGTGCCCATACCGCGGTGGGCCTCGTCCAGCACAAAGTACAGGGTGAGTTCCTCGTTCTCGATGGTGTTGGTGATCACATCGAAGATCGTAGACTGAACTTCGTCCGGACGAGGACGGAAGAGCCGTTCCTGCTCCGACGGGTTCGTTTCTCCCCGCACAAGACGCGAGTTCTTGCTGAGTTTCTGGGTGTTTAAGAAGTAGACGTTCCCGGGACGAAGCGAGGGCTCCGAGAAGGTCGTCCCAATGACCCGTAATCGTGAGTCCAACTCACTCGCCGCTACCTGCAGCCGTGCCCGAGATTGCTCATTGAGGTCAGGACTGTCCGAGAACCAGAGAACGACCGCGCCGGGATCGGCAGGAAAGTCAAACTCGTCGGAACCGAAGAAAAGCGCCTCGACGATGGCAGCGGCCATGACAGTTTTGCCGGCGCCGGTAGTCGCGCTCAGTGAGAATGATGTGCAGTCATTCTCCAAGTGATAGTAGGTTCGAGCCTTCCGGAGGTTGGTCAGTACCTCTCGGACCGCATCGACCTGATAGTCCTTCAAGGTGTAGCGCATCAGTGGCTCCGAGCCGTGTCGATCTCAAAGTTATGGAGATAGGACTCGTAGAGTTGGACCGGTACAACGCGGCTGGGGAGGTCTCGGGACACCATTTGGAATGCAGATTCGTCATCCGTCACAACAAACACCGTTCGAACAGTATTGGTCTCCACGACACGGGCCACGAAGTCCGCCGCCCGGTCAAGGTTCTCCAGTACTCCATAGGTGTTGGCCACGTCCCAGCCATGTTCTCCGAGGTCGGTGATCATCCGCCCCTGGGCCCCCGCGCGCATCCAAAGCATCGGCGCAATGCGGTCAAACGCCCGGTGGTGTCTCACCGGTAGCGGAGCCTCGTACGTCAGGGTGAAAAATGCCGCGTTCTCCTCGAACCCTTCAGCCATGGGAAATTCGTCCACGAACTTATAGGCGCCCTTTATCGGTCGGCCTTCGGGAGTATTTCCGGTGATTGCGGCACAAATGCGGGGCTTCGTTACGTAGTCGCTAATGCCCCATTGCTCCCACTCCGGGTCGCCTGAGCGAAGCCCTTTGGCTCTAAGAGCCTTCTGCTCGTTAGCCGACACCTCATTATTGGTGACCGAGATGCACTGGCGCCGTCCGCGGTCTTGATGATTTAGTCGCATGACGGCGTGAGCGGTCGAGCCCGAGCCTGAGAAGAAGTCGAGGATTACTGCCTCAGGCTTGTCATTAACGAAGAATCGAAGCGCATCCTCGACTGCATACAGAGACTTGGGGAAAGGGAAAGGACGGCCGGGCAGTAGGAGTAAAAGCAAACGGGACCCATACTGAGTGGCGTCGTGAGAAGCAATCTTCCACTGAGTCCCTGGAACTACGAGATTCCCATCACTTGAGGAGTGACCCACATTCAGCGATCCGTCGGGATTCCTCCCATGCAATGGGTAATCTCCCCTCAGTATCTTTTCGTATTCTCCTCCCTTGATGTAGTACACGACGTACCCTTTATCCGCAGAACCGCCTAGTCTTACTCGCCCTTGATCGACATGTTCCATAAGTGCAGCCTGACCCAACTGCCAGTTCCCTTGAGATCCATCCTTTCGTATTGGCCAGACTGGGATCAGGTCAGTATTGTCAGGTCGATAATCATCCGGTGTCTGTTCGGCCGACAAGTGTGGGCCAGCTCCAACGACTCTCTTGCTTCCAGGGTCCACCAGTATCGGGTAAAACAACCTCGGCCTATCCGAGCGTTGAGCATTTGTTCCGGAGCGCCGAAGAAGGTCCCAACGTACCTTGCCGGTGAAAGTTCTGCCTTTCCCGGAGACCCAGTCATCCCCCAACCGTACCCTCTGCGGGAAAGCCTTTCCTATCATGACGAAAAACAAGTACTCATCGTTGCGTCCGAAACCACCACGACGGGCCACGTTAGCAGGATTGATCTGTGAACTGACCATTTGTATACCGGCGTCGGGAAACATCTGCTCTAAGAGCAGGGCCAGGCGGTGTACTTCCTTCTCGTCAATGGTGACAATCAGGACTGAATCGTCAGGGTCGAGCAACTCCTGGGCAATATTCAGCCTTCTCTCCATGAAAGCCAACCATTTCGAGTGTCGGTAGTCGTCATCACCCTCTACGTAATCGTTATTGTACTTCCAGTCCTTTGCGCCCGAGTTGTAAGGCGGATCGATATAGATGGCGTCTACTCGGCCCCGGTGGGTGTAAGTCAACATCTGGAGGGCATGGAAGTTCTCCGCGTTGATGACCGTGTGAAAGGGCTTGTCACCGCCTCGCTCAACTCTGCCGGTCTCCACTAGCCCCGGATAGAGCCGGTCCTTGAACTCCGCCACGACGACGACATCATCAACAGCAACGACTTGGGTCTCTGGCTCCTCCGCATCAAGCTCCCAAACGTGGGCCTCCCGTGCACCGTCCACCCGTTGAACGCGCTCTACTCGCCAAAGACGCTGGTCCCCGGCCCAGGTCTCGCCACGAGACGGCAGGACACGTACCTTGTCGCCGCGCCGCACTGAGCGGCCAGGCAGCTCGACGGCTTCAGGAACGTGACGCTCGAAGACGAGACCGAAGGTGCGGCGCTTGAGCAGTGTCGCGATTTCCGCTTCTAAGTCGGCACCCAGTTGCTCGTCGGCCTTACGTGCTTGACGGAGAAGTTCTGTCAGTCGTGACAACTCGCGGAATTCCCTTCGTGCGCTTGCGCCCCTGGCCGCGGCCCTCGCCAGGGAGGCACTGTACAAGACGGGGGGGTGTGAAACCGGCAGACCTCGTCTCGATCGTCTGCCCTGCCAACCTACCTTGGCGCCCTCGGCGGATAGCTCCCCACAAGCGAGCGACTGCGGCTCTTGGCCATTCTAGGCCATATCTCCTGCAGGTGGTTAATTGGACGCCTTCTCGCCAACCGGCACAACTACTGTTGAGTCCCCAAGGGACCCGGCTCCTGCTGAGTGATCGAGGGCTAGCTCTCACCCTCCTCGTCCTCGGCAGGGAAACCGTCTCGTGGCCTTCAGCAGCCGACGATCTCCGACCGCAAATATGTTCGCGGACGGATGGTCTCAGCGACAGGTGCCGGGAAGTCTGAGCGCCGGTCGCGAGCCCGCTCCGGCGGAAGGAAGAGGTGAAGCGGGTTCGGATAGGACTCCGCGCCGCATTCTCATGGCCAGCAAGCACGACACAGTGATACTTGGTCAGCGAGCGAATAGGAGACGAAGTATTCGTTCTATCGTCCTGCGCGAAGCATCAAGAGTGCTTAACACGATCAGGTCATAGAACGAGGTTCGAAGGCCGACCCCGTAGCGTAGATCGTGGGGGCCCCGAGGGGGCGCCCGCCCAGCAGTGATGACTTCCGACGTTCGAGGCCAAAGCGGGGGGCCTACCACCCATAAGTAGCTGCGGCAAAAGACCCTTCGTCCGGATTTGAAGGGTTGAGGAAGCGGCGTTCCATCGACCCGAAAGAATCCTCAAGCCACCCACCGATACGGAACGCTAGTTCTCGTATGGAAACTGACTCCCCCCAGCAATCAACGGTAAAGGCAAGGCCGATCGCGGGGGCCAAGCACCGAGGCGTATACTCGTCAATATGAGCATCCCATCCAGCATTAAGCTGGCCGAGAGACGCTCCCTCGGTGCAGCGCAACCCCACCACGACTTGGCAGGGGTTCGAAATGCTCAAAACGCCAGCCTGGAGTGCAGAATACGTGCTTAAGCCAGCCCAGAGGCGCCCCACAATGGTGACCAATCGAAAGCACCTTCGACCCTGTGACTCAAAGAAGGCTTCAGCCCCTAAACCTACCTCGATCGCTCCATTTCGATATACAGCCAAATACCTACTTAGAGAGTTTCCTGTCTGTGGCGACTTGAGCAGAGCTGCTTCCGACGTGGGCCGAGGATGACCCCACCTCGCGGACTTACCGGTCACCGGGTCCATTAGTTGGCTAAGTGACTGCCAGAGGGACGGGGTGAAATCTAGAAATTCCTGGTCAGGATCAGAGGGTAGAACCAGCATACGGACAGATGCACCTGGTTCGTGGCCGAAAGGATCCGCGCAGAAGCCTGAATCTTGGGGAAGGTGCAGAGCCAAGCGCTTTCTATGCCGAACCCACCTGGCCCTCCGGAGCTCGGTTTCAGCCATTCCACTGCTCACCCCTTGACCTCCCGACGCAAAAGAACCAACAGGTCTTCGACTATATCCCCTCGGTCACGTGTGAGGTGGCTCGGTTCCACAGGGCGCGGAAGTTCAACTAGTATGGGTTTTCCGTCTGAGTGATCCATGGTCATGGAATTTGGGCTTGCAGCATGCTCCGCTTCGGTGCGCCAGCATAGAAGCGAACAGTCAGTCAGGCCCGCCGCCACTGCAAGGCATTCGACCTTGCGTTCTGGGTCCACCAGAGAGAGAACACCCTGGGCCACCTGAACGGCTTCGCTTAGTTTGCCCCGCAAGTCCTCCTCAATAATGCAAGTTAATCCAGACGGACCCGCCTCAGCAGGCTGGGCTATGCATACTGTCGCTTCTTCATCTACCACTACTCTGTACTTCTCCTGCACCATCTGGAGCTGGGATCCCTCCCGGCGAAGGTCGTAACCGCCGCCGGGTTGAAATAATCCCACGTCGAACAGCAACAACTGGGCAAGTCTTTGCTCTAACCTCTGCGCGTCAAACTCTGCAGGACGAACAGCGGGAGAGGGTCGTCCCGCCATGCAAAACCACAGCAAGGTAGGACCAAAAGACGACGTCTTCGGTATACCTGCCCTGGCCCTATCTAGAATCGGCCTAAGATCAACATCATGGGTTGGGACCGAATCGCTGGGGCGAGATCTTCCGAAGTTCTCGTATGGATTCTCTTCAACATCCGTCATCTGGCACATGTCAGCAAGAGTTGCTTCTATGCCGTCCACCACGTCGACCCAAGCGCGATCCTCATTTTCCCACTCACTGATCGGACGCGCATCCCTCGGAAGAGCTTGAAGCCGTGCAAAAGGCGTCTTCTTCCAGCCAGACGGACAAGGCCTAATCATTATCGGAATGACACGGGCCTCGCCGGCTTCATGAAGGTCCATAGCCTTTTGCATTTCGACGTCATAGCAGTAGTCGGATGCAAGGAAATCCGGACTGATCAGGAGCAGAATGAGAGATGCACAAGCGAGATGCTCATCGATCTCGCCCTCCCATTCCCGCCCTGCAGTAATTCTTCGGTCGTGCCAATCGCTCACTACCCCTTGGCGACGCATAAGTGCAAGTTGCGTCTCCAGCCGATCTTTGAAGGTTTCGTCACGATGCGAATACGAAATGAATGCCGGGACCGGTAATGTGCACGCATTCAAGGCAAAGCCCCCGTCTAGGTGATGTCCCTGGACGCTGCCACCGTAGCACAGCGCCGAGTGGCACTGTCGCCACCGACGCAGCCCTGACCGCCTCTTAGCAAGGAATGCCGAGCGAGAAGGCGACGTTGCCCGCTGGAAAGCCTTCCGGGAAGCTTCAGCCACATGTAACGAATTCGCACTATGGCCCGTTAGTGTGGGCGCCGCACGTCGGCTGCGGCCATCTTGTCGGGCTCTGGCCTTATGAGCGTTGACTTCGCCGGGATCAGAGCGAACATGGTGCTTCCACGACGAGAGGAGACATCATGGGTCAATCGTACGCGGTCGCCCGGCCGGCCGAGGACCTGGTGGGTTGGGAGCGAGCCCTGGTCGCCTTCCTCGTTGAAAAGGAGCGGCGCTCAGGCTCCCGCCGGACCGTCGAGGGGTACTCGCGGATGCTACAAGCCTTCTTCGGCCGGGTCGGGAAGACGCCGGATGAGCTGACCAGCCAGGACGTCTTCGTCTGGGCCCACTCCCCCGGCGCCTCGGGCAAGGACCCTTCCCCCACCACCACGGCCGCGCGGATCGCCTGCGTCTCTTCCTTCTTCCGCTTCCTCATTCGGATGGAGATCGTCAGCACCAACCCGTGTGACCGGCTCGAGCGGCCAAAGTTAGCGCAGTCAACGCCAAGAGGGCTGTCCGCGGAGGAGATACGCCGGTTGCTCGCTGTGCTCCCGGACACGTCGGTCGGCCTACGCAACCGGGCGATCATCCTCTTTCTGGTGCTGACCGGCCGCCGCCGTGAGGAGGTCTTCCGACTGACCGCGGGCGACCTGAGCCTGGATAGCGCGGTGCCCTACTACCAGTACCGCGGGAAGGGCGGGAAATCGGGACGGCGAGAGCTGCCACGACCGGCCTACGACGCGCTCAGAACCGCTCTGCGCGGTTTCGGGCGCGAACTGGAGGAGATGGCCCCGGAAGAGTCGCTGTGGCCGACAGAGGCCCGTACAGCGGTCCGGAGCTCCACCTTCTACGCCTCCCTCCAGGGCTACCTCCGCAAAGCCGGCCTCCCGCGCGCCGGTGTCCACATCTTCCGCCACTCCGCCGCCAAGCTACGGCGGGACGCCGGGCAGTCCATCGAGGAGGTTTCCCGCTTCCTGGACCACTCCTCCCTCGCTGTGACCACGACCTACCTTCGGCGGCTGGAAGGGCAGGAGGACCCAGGATGGCAGAAGGTCGCCGAAGCAATTTCACTGGAAGAAACCGCTTCGACCGGTCTTGCGCCCGCATCCAGGTCTGAGCCTAGTATAAAGGAATGAGGCTTGTGAACCGAGGGTAGGTGTGCCAATATCGCACAAGGAGAACCAAAGGGAGCGAGGGCCATGCGCTACTTCGAAACCTGGGAACAGATCGGCACCCGCGTGGCCCAGGCCCGAGAGGCACGCGGGCTGACCCAGGCTCAGCTCTCGTCGTCTGTCGGTCTTGACAGGACCGCTATTGCCAAGATCGAGCGAGGTAGGCGAAGCATCAGCTCCTTGGAGCTAGGGCAGATCTCTAACGTCCTGAGCCTCCCTCTTGAGTGGTTCATTACGGAGCCTCCTCAGTCGGTGGTAAGCCGTCGCTCGGACCAGCTCGACACTAGTCCATCAACCTCCTTAGACCTGGAACTTGAGCGCGTGTCACGTGACGTCGAGCTGCTGCTCGAGATAGGCGGGCTCCCTAAGGAGGACTCTCGAGACCCCTCCTCAATTCGAAGCCATTCCCAAGCCGAGGACCTGGCAACGAGCGTCCGAACGGAACTTGGCGAATCAGCAGCCATTCCAAACCTCCAGCTTACCGCAGAACGACTTGGCCTCTACGCGTTCTCTTTTGAGATGCCTGCCGGTACATCCGACGGCGCCTACGTTCTGTTAGAGGGTGCAGGCGTGGCAATCATTAATGGCAGCATGCCAGCTGGTCGGAGGCGATTCACACTTGCCCACGAGATTGGTCATCACGTCCTTTCAGACGCTTACTCTGTCGACCACTCCTTGTTCGATGACATCAGTGGCGCTCACGAGCGGCTGCTGAATGCATTCGCCATATTCTTGTTGATGCCAAGAAATGTGACAGTGAAGCTATGGGGGGATGCGGAAGGCCATGTCGATCCACGGGGAGCCACAATCTCGCTTGCGGCTTACTTTGGAGTCAGCTGGACAGCCGCCTGTGCGCACCTCCTGAATCTGGGTCTCATTGATGAGGATAGGCGAACCATTCTTTTATCACAGCCCCCTACACGAGCTGACTACATAGAACGAGCGTTGGTCTTCCAAGAGGAGCTCATACCGCCTTCGTTACCACCGCGGTATTCCGCCGCAGTCATAGGGAGCTACCGCCGCAACAAGATCACGAGTACGCGGGCGCTCGAGTTGCTACACCACACCCTTACTGAAGACGAGCTACCCGAGACGTATGAATTGCCACTCGAAGCCCTCACCCCAGAGTTCAACGAAAGCTGATGACTCTTGTTTTCGACACGACCCCGCTCACGCATTTTGCGCGGGCAGGCGAAGTCGAGTCGTTGCGGAAGCTGTGCCAGGATTGTAGGAGTGTGGCGACGCAGTCCGTCTTGGAAGAGCTTCGGGATGGTCTCGGTCTCCATCCGTTGAATCAAGACATCCTAACCGCTACGTGGCTTGAGGAGGTACGCCTGGGCGAGGGGCTGGACGCACTCCGTGTCTTCACCGAATACACTCGTCTCCTCGGATCGAGCCAGCGGGACATCGGCGAAGCTTCAGTACTTGCCTGGGCAGAGCTGAACGGCGCAACTGCAATTGTCGACGAAAGAGCCGGGACTAACCACGGCAGACGACGGAATGTGGTGGTGCACGGTACTCTGTGGCTAGTTATACGAGGCTTCCGGATGGGAGAGTTGAGTCGAGGGACAGCAGTAGAACTAGTAGACGCGCTGGCGGATACAGAAATGTGGTTTCCGTGCCATGGATCGGACCTGTTCGATTGGGCAGGAAGACAAGGCCTATTGTAGCGACAGTAGAACCTTTAGGTCACGCTATTCGGTCATAGCGTAGCCGCTGTCGTCGGGCCTCCAAATACACCGAGGGTGGTGCCGAAGGCCGCATGCGGTGGGGCCGCCTGCGGAGTCAGAGAGCGAGTTCCAGCGGCTTGGAGCGCTCTACCAGGCGCGGCCTATAGCAATTCCATTTGCTGGAACTCCTCCCAGCGCTCAAAAAAATCGGCATCTGAGCATATGCACCCCGGCGTCCGTGCTCGCGGCACACCTGGGACCTGCGGCAGCCCTCCCAGCACGTCAAACCGTCCTTCCACCTGGTCGGGCCTCGCGTGTGCGAGAACAGGGTGCGACGAAGCCAGCAGTTGCACGGCCAGCATGATGCCAGCGAACGCAGACTGGTGAGCTAGTGGCACTACTACTTCTCGCTCTGACGAACCCGTCCCGGTCTTGATAATAGCGCCCCCGCATACCCCGCGGCGATACAGATCCTCTATTGTGCTGTTAGCCCATTCCGGTCGGGCGTCGGCGGGAAGTCCGAAGCGACCGATAAGATCCTCCAGCAACGGGACTGTGGTCCAGTGTCCCCTCTCGACGGCTGTCGCCTCCACCGGCGGCACAAGTTCTGTGGCGACGAGAGAGGTTCCAACCGGCCGTCGAGAGGCGAGGTAGGCAAGAACGCGCCACGGCGACTCCCCCAATGCTTGCGCGATGACTTCATGTCGGCTTGGAGTCCGTGAAGTCGGCCAATAAAGACACGCGAGGCAGGGTTCTACACCGAACGCCTCGTGGCGAGACCAGCCAAGGTCGAGCGGCTGAGTATATGCGTTGTATATCCGTCTAGGCAATGATGCCTGAACCCCCATCCGGTCCTCCGCAGTGTCGAGTGCAACAAGGACAGCGTCGAGGTTGCCTTGAGCCTCCAGATCAAGCCCCCACCGCTGGGGTACTTCGTGCACCTCAAGGCTGGAGCTGTCAGCAAGGGCCTGCTTCACAATGGCTGTCTTCGACCGATGCTCGTCTTCGTCCCGCGTGAGCACGTATCGTTGGAGGTTGGACAAATCAACCGCCTCGTGGTCGACTACAACCAGCGACCCCGTCAGGTCGAGGTGCCGAAACACCTCCACAGCCGCTTGTCCGATCGCGCCCGCTCCAACCAAATGAACCCGGCCGACGTTCAGGCGCTTAAGCTCGATGTCTAATCCCTGGGTCCAGGTTTCAGTGGTGATCAGGCTTAGGCTGCCCGGCTGCGGCGCAGTCCGACCTCGGACGGGACCTAGAAGGTCGGCGAATACTGCTCGGAATACCTCAGCCATCCCGAGTGTGCCCGCGGCCAACGCTGCCGGCAGTAACGGCGTCGACAGAGGGCCACCCGCACCGCCATCGATAACCACATTCCAACCGGATGCCCAGACGGTGACTTCATTCCCGGTCGGAGAATCTGGCGTGAAGACGAGTTGCGAGGACACTGGTAACGCAGTGGACTCTGTCTCACACAAGGGATTGATAGCGAAGGCGAGCGCCTCTGCCTTCGACCTCAGTTCTGGGGGCGCATCTATTACTAGCCTGGGATAGAAGCGTGCTGCCAAATTGACCGCAAGCAAGAAGGCATGTGACAAGTGATGATTTGCAGCAGCAACCTCCTCGGCTACGGCTAGGCCTACCGCCGTACCTGCTAGGTGCTCGGTGAAGTCGCCCCTATCGAGTCCACCGAGGAGCGGAATAGCGGCGTCGGCAACACGACTGATAAACCGCGGGAGGCTCATACAACGATCACCTCCACGTCCGCGTCGATCGCCCGCCAGTCCGCGTACCCCTCCAGGCGATACCAACGAAAGTCGTCCCAAGCTTCGAGTCCTCGTTGCGCAAAGAAGGGGATGACCAAACTGAGACCGCCAACAAGCGTGACGATGGGCTGATGATCGTCTGTTTCGCTGTGGTACGCCTCTCCTGGGTGTGTATGGACCTGTGCGGCTAAGATCTGTCCGAGGTCATTCAGCGTCTTGTTGATCTCGAAAAGGCCATCGCTGTCTACCACCACGAGCAAGCCCATCTGGGTCCGATAGGCCTGTTGCCGAGGGGTCAGCGCAGACTGGAATCGAAGAAGGCGACCACCTTCCTCGAGCACGCCTCCCCATACAACAAACCCCTCGACCCGTCTTCTGCCGATAGCTGCCAGGGACTCCAGTGTCAGCTCAAGGATTCGCTCGGGCAAGACGAACCGTTCGACCGCAAGAAGTCCACGCTGGCTCACGCTTGCCCCGGTCCCCCAGCAAGCTGTTGAAGGGCAGCTATCATCTGAGGGGTTATTTCTAGAACCTGCTGCGGTGGTTTCTGCACGACCACGGGCGTGAATCCCAACCCACCCACAGTTTGTGTGATTGCTTCCCAGACGCGTTCACACAGGACGGCAAGTGATCCCATTCCTCTCGAACGACATAGCGCCCAGTGCTCTCCGGTATGCTGAGGATGCGTGTGAAATTCTCGGGTTCCCTCGAGGCACAGGAACTGCTTCCCATCTGGATTCCGGAGCAAGATGTTGCGGGGGCCTTCTGTCGTCGCGAGCCAAG
The DNA here is from genome assembly GCA_016278725.1 of Actinomycetota bacterium. Lineage (GTDB taxonomy): Bacteria > Actinomycetota > Thermoleophilia > RBG-16-64-13 > RBG-16-64-13 > Soudan-30. The sequence goes on along the minus strand of JADQBG010000004.1, from coordinate 22,275 downwards.
CATTGGGGAGAGGGCAATCGGTCGCGGCACCGCTGAAGAAATCGATGAATGTGAGTGACGGCGGCCACAGGTCATAATTCTGAAAGCTGAAGCGGACGGTCGGTACGAGGAGAGGCAGTTGGGCTCCTCCAAGTTGAACCGCGCGTGCGAAGCTTACCTCGACAACCAAATCCTCGTGCCGGAGAAGGATCCATCCACGTGCTCGATAGTCCGCTTCGTTACGTCTCCAAGCGTCGATTTCGCGCTGGAGCTTTCGCCGGCTTACAGTCGGGTCAACGAGAACGGGGAGAGAATCAGAAGCCACCCGTTCCGGCCTTAGGAGAGAGGTAGAGCTTCGACCCGTCGGTAATTCCAGTGTCCTGAATCCGAGCTCCGTTAGGAACGACGGAACCGTCGGACTTCTTCAGCTCCCAGTTGTCGACAGGTTGCCCCTCGTTCCCGCTGTCGCGAAGCGCCTCTCGGACCAGTTGCTCAACCGTCTGGTGGGGATTAACAGTCACTTCGTGGTCCCTGCTCGATATAACGACTGTCAGCTTGATCTTGTTGTTTTTCTCATTCACAGAGACTCCTTTGTCAAACGGCATGGGCCGGCCGCGCGATTATACAACCGTTACTGGACTAACCAAAGCGCCCTTAAGCCTCGCCACTTTGGACCTTCCCCGCCTTCCGAATACGTCCGTCCCGTCTTTGGACTTTGAACGGAGCCGCGTAGTCCGGGCCTCGCCTGCCAAGTTGGGACCTATGCAACATTGCTACGCCAGCTGAGGCACCGAATCTCTGCGCGGTGGGCACGAGTGTCGGGGGCCGGCGACTTCCCGCTGGACGAGGGCACGCCAGGAACCGCGCGCAGGTCGCACCTCACCTGGTTGACTGGAGTGGATCAAATGGGGTCGACCACGGCGGCGATTTTGCGCCGGGCGTCTTGCGATTGGCTCTTCCGGCGCCGGACCCCCAACGTTGTCCAGCGCCTCCGGCTTAAGCATGCCTCTTCACGATGAGAGCGCCACGAAGTCAGCACGGGCACTCGCATCAGGGCATGATTGCGTCGTAGTGTGGCCAGCGAGCGACGCCGGGTACCGGCCCCATCACCGCCCGACGACTAGCTTGACCGAACCGTCCCTCGTCACCCTGCATATGAACGGTCCATGATTCGCTTCAAGGACGCTTCTGATTGCCCGCTCGGCCTCGAGAAACGCTTGCGCAGCCTCCTCTGCCCGGATGGAACCGGAAGTCAACACGAAGATGCGAAGGCCGGCCTGCAGGTATTCCTCCCGCTCGGCAGGTCGGGAGTGAAGGTGTTTGTCTTTGGTAACTAGAACCCATCCCCGGCGGCCCAATTCGCGCAGGAGGAGGACTGGGTCTTTGGTCCGTTGGGTGAAGTGGTCATCGTGCACCTCGACTGCCAACCAGCCTCCCGGAGGCAACGGGGCACAGTGCGACCCAAGTTACGGTCGCAGAAGAAAGTGTCTAAGCGGCGGGCCGCAACCAGAATTCGTACCTTAACGCCGCTTCAACGTCCTCGGGCGTCAGCCCAAAATCATCCGAGATGAAGCCGATGCTCTCGTCCGCCTCAAACCGCTCTCTGATCACCTCTGTTCGGATCCCGTCGACGTTAGGTCGTCCGAATTCGATCTCAGGGTTTTGGACAACGGCCCCCTGACGGGGGCGCCATTCAATCGGCCAACCCCTTTCGAACTGGATCGTCGTGAGGTACGTATTGAGCACGGGTTCGAATGCTCGCTGACCGCCCCTCGTTAGGGCGGTTAGGTGTCCCGACCCTCCCTCCACCAGTTCAGACGCTCGCATGAAGAGGTCTTTGCCCGCGATAAAGACGTCTCGCCGGGCGAATGGGTGCTCGCCAAATTCCTTCTTCGCTATTTTGTGCGCTTCACGGATGGCCTGAAGCGATATCCCGCTGCCTCGCAATGCAGTAACTAATGCAATCTCGATTAGATTCTCGAACGAGAGCGCCAGCTCGCCTTCGGGTCGCTCGACCGGGGGGGTCGAGCAGGGGGGGATAGAGGCGATTGCGGGCCTCGTAGCCCTTGAGCCAATTGCGAACGTTGCTCTGCTTAGCCCTAGCGTAGCGGGAAGCTTCAGCAACGGGGTACAGCGGTCTTGCCGACGGCCTAGTCATGCTTCGTTCGAATCTCCCTGAGAGAGCTGCAGGACGGCCCGACCGTAAATTCTTCCTCATCCTACCTTACCCTCCTCATCGGACGCAGCCTCCTGAGCGCTCCCTGAGGCACGAAACAGTACTTCCCGAACTCCCTGGTCCGCCCGCTCACCCACCCCCTCGAGCGCTGCGTTGCTTCCATCGCCGTCTCTAAGAGGCGCCGCGACCACGCGGCCCGCCATTGCATCGCACACAACCGCCTCATAGTGCTTGGCCCTCTTCCTGCGTCGACGAGATCTCCTGCGCCAGTAAGGGTCTCGCGAGGTGGCTCCTCACGAGCTCCTCCGCCGCCCCCTCCTCCCCCGCTTTCTCCAATGCCTCCGCCTTGGCCATGTCCACCCAGTACCGGGCCAGCGCCCGGGCCTGCGGTCTGGCCTCTTCCTGAATCTCATCCAGCACGAGCCCGATGTCATCCTTCGCTCGCGGCCCCAGATTGAAGAGCTCGGTCAAGCACTGGACGGCGCCCTCGGCATTCGCGAGGATCCCGGCCGTCTGAGAGAAGAGGAACTCCTGCCCGGAGAAGTAGTGCCGGGAGAGAAGACGCGCGGCGGCGGCCGAGGTGAACACGGAAAGGAAGCAGTCCCTGGCCGACTCCCGCCATTCGACTGCCTTCTCGTCCAGGCTAGCGACGTCGGTGGGGTAACAGAACGCGAGGGGCCGCTTTCGCCGGCGCCCCACCTCGCGTTCAACCTGCTGGGCCAAGCTGAGGAGCCTATGTTGTTCCACCAGGAGGTGCAGCCGGAGCCTTAGCTCCTCGGCGGCGGCCAGGAGTTCCAGGTTGGGGATCTTCCAGAGGTAGAAGAGAAAGACGACTTCCTTCTGCGCCCTGGCGATCTGCCGACTGAACTCGTTCCGCGACTTGCCCTTCATCGCCTGCCTCACCGCTTCGGCCACCTGCCTGGGCATCCTTACCAGGGGATAGGAGCCGTCTGGTTGCTCGACAACCCAGCGGGCGTAGGCGACGAGACTGTCGAAGCCCTGGACCTCCTGCAGCCAGAGGAGAAAGGCCTGGCTGGGAGTGAGCCCGGTCTCCAGCCGGCCGAGGCGCCCCTCAGGCCGGCTCACGGCTCAGAAGTGGAGGTGGAGTGCGAGTGATTAGGCAAGTGTTCTTCTCCGGGTTCGGCCTCGTCTTCATCCAAGGGATCGACGTCGAAGACGGAGTCCTCCTCCCCGGGCTTTGTCCAGCCGGCCGCTGCCTCAAGGGCCGCGAGTCTCGTCTCGAGATCGCCGGCCTCCCGGCACCTGAGCCCGGTCTGCACCAGCGAGCCCAGGGTGCGGTTCCGAGCGATCGAGTTATCCAGGGCCAGGGTGTCGAAGATGCCGATCTCCACCACGCGCTGATAGTCCTCGGGGCTGGAGAGGCCCTGCAAATCGTAGGCGGCTGCCACGGTACTCTCGCGTTTGCGGCGAGCACGGCCCAGGGCTTGGGCCTCGGCCAGATCCGCCTTGCGTGCCGGTGAGTGCCAGAAGCAGTAGTCGTCGTCCACCAGGGGGTGGGCCCCACAGGGTCTCCCGTCGAGGTGTCGGTAGCGGCAGACTCGGCTAAGACCGGTGCTCACTGCCTACCTCAGCGGTACTACCTATTACCACTGCTAATGAATGGCGGTTGGTAGGCACTAGGGCTCCACCTTCCGTCCTTGCTCCCCGGTGAAGGCCTCCCAGCGGGCCAGCACTATGGAAGCGTAGTGTGCATCAAGCTCGGTGCCGTAGCAGATCCGGCCGGTCCTCTCCGCGGCGATCAGCGTGCTCCCGGAACCCAGGAAAAGGTCGAGGACAAGGTTTCCTCTCTCAGAAGAGTTCTCAAGCGCCCGCTCGACGAGGGCCAGGGGCTTCATCGTGGGGTGGGCCTCTGAGGCCGAGGGCCGGGCCACCTTCCACACGTCTGACTGATCCCGGTCGCCGCACCAGTGGCGCTTGGCACCCTCCGGCCAGCCGTACCAGATGGGCTCATAGGCTCGCTGGTAGTCGGCGCGGCCTAAGACGAAGCGGTCCTTTTGCCAGATGATGGTGTCTGACCAATGCGCCCCGGACTCCTCCAGGACTCCGGAGACCAAGGGCCACTCCTTGGTGCTCATGCAAACGTATAGCGCCCCGTCCACGTGCCGGATGAGGTTCTCGGCCCAACCCCGGCAGAAGGCTTCCCACTCGGCAGCAGGCAGCGCGTCGTTCTTGATGCGGCGCTTCTTCTGACCCTGCTGCTGGCCGCCGTGATCACCGAGAGCGACGTTGTATGGGGGATCGGTGAAGGCCACCCTTGCCTGACGGCCCTCCAGCAACTCTCTGACCGCTTGGGCATCAGTGGCGTCCCCGCAGAGCAGCCGATGGTCCCCCAGCGCCCAGAGCTCGCCTGCTTTCACCCGGGGTTCGCGCTCGGCCTCAGCGAGGGCGGCATCTAGGTCGAAGCTCTCCGGCCGGTCGCGCTTTTCCCGCACGTCAAGGGTCTTCAGGAGCTTCTTCACCTCTTCCTCGTCGAAGCCGGAGAGGCCGAGGTCAAGGTCGGGGGTTTGGTCCAGGTCGGCGAGGAGACGGGCGAGGAGCTCCTCGTCCCAAGAGCCCGAGATCTTATTCAGGGCCAAGTTGAGGAGACGACCCTTCTCCTCCGAGAGGTCTAGGAGGACGACCGGGACCTCTTTCAGGCCCAGGCGCCGGGCGGCTAGCAAGCGCTGATGGCCACCGATCACCATCTTGTCGTCGGCTCGCGCGATGATGGGATCGACCAGGCCGAACTCCTGAATGCTTCTTGTGAGGGCTTCGAGGTCTGAGTCGGAGATGCGTCGGGGGTTGGCGGGGTCGGGGCGAAGCTCGCCAACAGGCAAGCTGACGAGATCAAAGGACGGGGAAGTGAGCTTGGTCATCGAACTCCCTTCGTGGGGGGTGCTGGATGGTGTTGGGTTTCAGAGGAAGTCACCAAAGAAGAGAGAGCAAAATAAGAACGAAGAGGAGAACCCAACACATCCACCACCCAGCACGGACTCATGAGATTAGCCTCAGCCCAGAGTAGAAGGTGTGGGACCTGTTGCGGCCCTTGGGGAACCGGCCGGTGAGCTGGCTGCCAAAGGCCTTGCTCGAGAGGATCTCGCGTTCTGATAGGCGTCGCGCTTGCGCCCATTCGCGGTAGCCGGCGTACAGCAGACTCGCTTGTGCCGTGGCTTCCGAATCTGGGAGGCAGCATTCGTCCAAGAACTCCGCCAGCGGGTCGGACTCTCTACGGTACTGCTCCGTGGCACACTCCACGGTGGCTGGGGGACGGAGTCCGCGCTCCTGCCACTCCCGGCATCCCCGTAGCATCCAGCCAAGAATGCCTACCAGCTCGTGCCGCAGGTGCTCCTCGAGCTCCTTATCCACTTCTTCGCCCTGAAAGGAGCGGGGGAAGGAGATAACCCGGATGCGCCGCCAAGAGGCATCTGAGCTATCGCGAATCTCGGGTGCGTGGTTGACGGCGAGCCATAGAGTGGCCTCCGGTACGAAGCTGAAGGGACTCTTGTACAGCTTGCGCGCCGGCATATCGTCTTGGCCGGTAAGAGCCTTAAGCTTGGCCTCATTTAGGCGGCTCGCCTCGTTGATCTCCGATGAGACCACGAAGCGCCGCCCCTTAAGCTCAGCAACGTGCGGGTCGCTCGTGCCGCGGTTCTCGTACTCGAGCGCGCTAAACGCCAGGGTGTGACCATAGTCCCCGGCCGCCGTCTTAAGCGTATTCAGCATCACGCTCTTTCCGTTCGCACCTCGCCCATGGCAGATGAAGAAGCACTGCTCGCCGGTGTTACCTGAGAGGCTGTAGCCTGTGGCGCGCCAGATGTAGTCGATCAGATCCAGATCGCCTTCGAATATTTCGTTGAGAAACCTCTCCCACCGCGGGCAGGCAGCATCCGGATCGTAGCGTAGGCCGGTGGAGAAAGTGATCCGGTCTTCCTGACGCCCCGGCCGAAGCTCCTGAGTTCTCAGGTCGAAAACCCCGTTCTCCATCCCCACAAGCCAAGGATCCCGATTGAAGGCTTCGGCACGCTCAGCGACGCCCGGCTGGCGCCTTGCCTGACGCAGCATCGCGCGGATGCGCTTCTCATCCTCGCTGCGCATTGCGAAATCAGTTTCGAGCTTTCGCTCCGTCGAGTCCGCCAAGTGGACCGCCTGATGGTGGCGATGCCGGGCGGCCTCCACGGCCAGTCCCTCGACGGCACCCAGTTCGTCTTCGGTGTACCGCTGCCCCGTCCAGCGCAGCCAGCGTTCTAGACCATGGTCGTAAAGAACGAGGCCTCGGTACAAAGCGGCGAAGAGCTCGCCGTTGCCGGCGTCAGTCCGGTTAAAGACAGTCGGAACACACGAACGATCAGCATGAGCCCCGGCAGCACCTCCCGCCGCGACCCCCTCGCCCTGCCAGTCCTGCCTCCTCATGTCGGGCTTCTGCGTCGACCTTAGCCCGAGAGCCTCGCTAAACTCCCGCCAGCCCTTCCCGTCACCTTCCGGGTGAAAGCATTTGCCCAGGTACCGTCCGTCGGGCGCCTGCCCGACACCGCACTCGAAATCCCTCCCGTCATCGTGAAAAGGGCAGCGCTCGACGTGATACCAGACGTTTCCCGACTGATCTGGCGGCTGCTCCTTGAAACGAACATCGTGGCGTTCCAGGAGCAGGTTGACTGGCTCTGAGTTGCCGCCTTTCGAACAGGTCCGCTTCGACTCTTGCGCGTCACCGGCCAGTCGGCGCAGCTGTGTCGGATGCACCGCCTCGATCTTCTGAGGAACTTCCAGCAGCTTCGAACGTCGATGGGGGCGGTCCTTGGTTGAGTCGCCCTTCATCTTTAGGGTACCGATGAGGCCGATGATGCGGGATGCGTTGGCAAGCGTCGGATCGACTCTGGCGCGTTCATTGCTGAAGCGCTGGTCCAAAAACCGGAGGACCCCCTGCACCAACTCCTGCGACTCAAGGGCGTTCGGAAGATCAATGGGATAGAGGGCATAGTAGCCGTTCCCCGACAGACACGTGATCGGTTCGGGCCAGGAGTGAAGGGACGTCACGATCTCGCATAGAAGATCGTATGCCGCCTGGCGCTCAATATCGGTCGCGCTAACCCCGCTCGGTCGCACCGGGTCAATATCTATTGGCAAGAAGCGTCGCCAGATGACGTCCTGGTCTGACGTCGCATGCCTAGCCCGACGCTCGATTCGGTTGTTTGCCCGTGCAAGCAGGTCACTCTTTACCGGATTCAGAGTCACGTAGATATTGGCCCTCTTATCCCAGGAGAGCGCGGCGTCGGCCAGAGCTTCGGGAGTATCAAAGTAGCCTGAGGCGGTGCTATAGGAGTCGTGCTTAGGGATCCGGACCTCACGGACGTCTCCCTGCCTCCACAGGGTAAGCAAGAACCGAGTTACATCCGAGGGGGACACGCCATTCGTCATTTCATCGCCTCCCGCCGGTAAGTTGTTGGGCGGGTTCATTACCGATGGCGACGAGGTTCGACATGAAGCGGCGCGATTCACTAGGCATCTCACTCGGCATCAATAGCCCCCTGGAGCGCATCCTCTTGTCCCAGCAGACGCAGCAGGGGGATAACCGGGACGAGCAGCCGCCTCCCCAGACGAACCGAGTGCACCTCACCCGCCCCGATAGCCTGCCGGACGCTGCCCCGACTAATACCAAGTAGGCGCGCAGTCTCGTAGTCGGTCAGGGTAAGACGGCCCTCCTCTTGGATGATTTCTCTTAGCCAGGCAGGCAGACGGTCATCAACCGCAAACCCAGTGTCGGCGTGGGCACCAAGCCCTCGCTCCTGTCGCTCGCTCATAGCTCGATACCCCCCGAGCGTTCAATGGTGGCCACCACCTCTTGAAACAGTTCCTCACCGTCGGCCCCCAGAGCCTTGCCGAGACGCCGTCGCCACCCGGGATAAGGGTGAAGCTTGCCGGCAACCAGGCGAGAGATCGTGCTCGTGTGAATGCCGGTCCGGCGGGAGAGCTCCGCGTGGGTGAGCTGCTGGGCCGTTATCTCCTGGGCGATCCTGAGCAAGTCCGCTCCCTGCGCTTGCGTCTTGAACCATTAACCGGTACGATGCTACCACTCGTAGTCTTGATAACTCAATACGTGTTGTCTGGACATATAGGAGGACAGAAATGGCGATTACACGGGATGAGCGGCAGGTGAGCCAGCAAAGGCCAGTCTGGGCCCGGCCTGAGACCCTGCAGATCGAAAAGGGTCTTGCCCGCATAAAGATGGACCCGAAGCAGATGTATGACCCCTCAGACCACCCCAACCTGCCAAACGCCTTCGCCAAGGCCATCGATGAGGCAAGCATCGAACGGTTCCTCACGGAGTTTGGCCACCTCGGTTGGTGGGGGCTCCTAAGCGAAGAGCAGCAGAAGATGTGGCCCAAGAGCTACCGACCGGGCCTTTTGTCGCGGACAGAGCCCATCGACTGGATCATCGCCCAAGCTAAGACCGTCGGCTTTGCCCTCGAGCTCATCGAGGCTCTCCAGGAAGACGCTGAGGAGCGCCTCGGTCGCATCCTCCGCACCCGGAGACTTACGGTACACGAGGCGGAGACCTACCCGAAAGAAGCACGGACGAGCTCCGGTAGTCTCTATGCCACCTACTACATCGCAGAAGGCGGCGGCTACGGGGGAGGCGGCGGGAAGTTCGGCGACGCCGCCGAAGATATCGGGGGCTGGTACACCACCGGCCTCTACCACCTGCCAAAGAAGGATGAAGGGCTACGAATGCACGCCCTCGAGATCGTGGCCGACCTCGTCGAGAGGAACACGCGAGGGGTCCGTGAAACCCTAAAGATCGACTTTGAGACGAAGGGCTTTGGGATGAAGCTGGGCGCGCGCGGCCTCATCGAGATCATCTGGCTTCTCGTACGAGACATGGCCCTCGGGGGCGAGCTTAGAAGATGCGAAGAGTGCGGAGCCCCCTTTCTCGTGACCGATAGGAGGCAGCGCTACTGCCCACCGGATCTTCCCGGCACCAATTCGCGGTGCGCCGCCCGGGCCCAGAAGCGACGACAGCGGAGTAGGTAACGTTGCAGGGCCACGTCCGAAAGAGAGGCACCTGGCAGTACATCCTGGAACTCGGCGATCGTCCCACCCAGCGCTGCACCGAGTGCAACAAGCGCCACTGGGTGGGACGAACTCTCCTAAAAGCCTGCCCGAAGTGTGGCGGCTCATTGGTGGGCCGGGTCGAACGAAAGCAGCAGGTAAAGACAGGCTTTAAGACGAAGAAAGAAGCCCAGGCTTCCCTCGCGACTGCGCTTACCGAGCTCCAGCAGGGCACCTACATCGAGCCGGCCAAGGTAACGGTCAAAGAGTTTCTCACCCTCGAATGGCTACCCGCCATCGAGTCGACCATCCGCCCGGCCACCTTCGCCTCTTACTCAACACACGTGAAGGTCCATATCGCGCCCCGTATCGGCACAGTCCCCCTGCAGAAGCTCTCCCCCGGGCAGATCAACCGCCTCTACTCAGAGCTTGCCCGCGAAGGCAAGGCGAGCGGCAAGGGCGGGCTCTCGCCGAACTCGGTGAGACGGGTCCATGCCACCCTTCACCGAGCGCTCAGAGACGCGGTGCGCTGGGGCTATCTGCCAAGGAACGCGGCCGAGAACGCGGATCCCCCGCGCCAGGTCGATCCCAAGCTGTCCGCGGGCCGGGCGTGGCAGGCGGAAGATCTGAAGAAGTTCCTTGAGGCGGTGAAGAACGACCGGCTCTACCCGCTCTGGCTCACCCTGGCGCTCACCGGGCTGCGTCGGGGCGAGGCGCTCGGGCTCCTGTGGGAGGACGTCGATCTGAAGGCTGGGCGCCTCGTGGTGCGTAGGAGCGTCGTACCGGTCAACTCCCTGGTCGTGGTAAGCGAGCCCAAAACGCGGAAGGGGCATCGCTCGGTCACCCTCGACCCGGGGACGGTGGCTGCCCTGAAAGCGTGGCGACGCCGCCAGCGCGAGGAACGGCTCGACTGGGGGCGTGCTTGGATCAACACCGGGCTCGTGTTCACTCGGGAAAACGGAACCGGCTACCGGCCCGAGCGGATCACTCAAGTCTTCAAGGCTGCAGCGAAGAAGACGAGCGCGCCACCCATCACACTACATGGGCTTCGACATACCCATGCAACCCTGGCGCTCGCTGCGGGGGTCCATCCTAAGGTAGTGTCCGAGCGGCTGGGGCACGCGAGCGTGTCCCTCACCTTGGACGTGTATTCGCATGCCGTTCCCTCTATGGAGGAAGAGGCGGCCTCCCGGATTGCGGCGCTCGTCACCGGGTAATCTCCGCTTCTCCCCCGTTGCCGCCCGCGCGTCAGGAATCCCACCGTGGCTCAAGGCACCTCCCGCCAACAGTCAGGAGGCACGTGGGGACACAGGTCCCACGCAGGGTTAGGCGTCACCCACGGCAATGGGGTGTCGCTCAGGTCTTTTCTCCACCAAGCGATTGTCGCTGTCTACGAACACGATGCTCGGCTGCCAGGAGCGCGCCTCAGCGTCGTCGAACGAGACGAAGCTCGCGATGATCACGACGTCGCCCGTGTGCACGAGGTGGGCGGCTGCTCCGTTGATGCACACCACACCCGAACCCCGCGGCCCAAAGAGCGAATAGGTCGCAAGGCGCGCTCCGTTCGTGACGTCCCAGACCTCGACGGCTTCGCCCTCGAGAATGCCAGCCGCGTCAAGCAGCTCTTGATCGACAGTGACGCTGCCCTCATAGGCGAGGTCCGCGCCGGTCACCGTGGCGCGATGAATCTTGCCACCCAGCATTGTGCGTCTCACGGGTTTTCCTTCCTGCAGCCACCGCTAGTTCGTCGGGGTTTTGTCCTCACCCTGGGCTCGGGGAGAATACCGCACGAGAGGACAAAGAGAGGTAGCCGAGTCTCAGATCTGTGCACAGCCGCCGTGCGCTGCCTCGTTAAGCCCAACGGAGGCCAACCACGTACACACTCGGACAACCCCGGCGTTGGCAAACCGTTGGCAGACGTGCCCAGAACGTCTCCGGCGGCCAACACTTCAAACACAAAAGCCCCTGTTTCCAGGAGCTTTAGTGGCGGGACGCGGATTTGAACCGCGGACACCATGATTTTCAGTCATGTGCTCTACCAACTGAGCTATCCCGCCCAACGACGCCACGATGAAGCGACCCGGCGTCGGGGTGAAGAGGAATGGTAGCCGAGGGGGCAGGGGTTTGCAAGCGTGGCCGGCCCCGCGTGGCGCCCACTCGGGGGGTGTAGTCCGGTCACAGAGGGGAGGTGGGTTTCGGGCGCCCGGGTCCCCTCGCTCGCCGCTGGTCACCCCGCCCCCCTGGAACCGCCAAATTGCCCCTTCCCAGCGGCGCCAAATCCGTTTAACATCTGCATATCTGTTCATATGTCTTATGAAGGCAGATATCCTGTAAACGAGCTCGATCGAAGTTTTCCGTCCCCGCCCCGAGGGACCAAGGAGGATCGGATGCCAGCCAGCCAGGGTCCCTTCGCCGACTCCGACCAGTCGCTGCTCGAGCCGGCGCCCCCCGCCGACCGCGAACAGGCCACGGCCGTGGCCGAGCTGTTCAAGGTCCTCGGCGATCCGAGCCGGGTCCTGCTGCTAAGGACGTTGATCGAGGGCGAAGAACTTTGCGTCAACCATCTCGCCGAATCCATCGATATGAGTCCCTCCGCGGTCTCCCATCACCTGCGGATCCTGCGCACGGCGGGACTGGTCCGCTTCCGTCGTGAGGGCCGCGAGGTCTACTACCGCCCCGACGACGAACACGTCGAACAACTGATCGCTGTCTGCGTCGAGCATGTGCAGCACCGCTAGATGACGGAGGAACCGATGCCGCAAAAGCAGGTAGAAGTCCCCATCGTCCTCCCCACCGAGGATGAGTGCCGGCAGTGCGTGCTCCGCCTCCAGGAACACATGGAGCACACCCGGGGCGTCAGCGAAGTCCATGTGAACGATCGCGGGCGTACCATGACCGTGAGCTTCGATCCCGACCTCCTCACCTTCCGCGGGATCGAGGAACGCGCCAAGGAGGCCTGTTCGGAGCTCGCCGAGAGCTACTGCCATCACAACCTGATTCTGGGTGGGTTGGATTGCGCCGACTGTGCCCGGTCGATCGAGCGTGCGGTCGAGCGCCGGGAGGGGGTGCTCTACGTCTCGGCAAACTTCGCCAGCGCGCGGCTCTTCGTGGAGTACGACTGCCGGGACCACTTGCTCGAGCAGATCGCCTCCGACGTGCGCGGCTTGGGCTACGAAGTCTGGACCGAGGAGGAATACAAGGCCCAGCGCGCGGCCGGCGAAACCCGGCCCTTCTACCTCCGTAACCGCCGTTCGCTGGTCACCCTGGCGAGTTTCGTGCTCCTCCTGGTCGGGGTCGTCCTCTGGCTGAACACCCCGGAGCCCCACCTGGCGGCGATCGGCTTCCTCGCCGCGGCGGCGGTCATCGGTGGCTATTCGGTGGCGCGCAACGGCGTCAACACCGTAATACGCACCCGCAACGTGGACATGAACGTCCTCATGACCGTCGCCGTCATCGGGGCGGCGGCCGTGGGCGAGTGGGTGGAAGCGGCGCTCGTGGTGGTGCTCTTTGGCCTGGGCGAAACCCTGGAAGGTTGGGCGGTGGAGCGCACCCGTGGCTCCATCCAGCAGCTGATCGACCTCTCCCCCGACGTCGCCCTGATCCGCCACGGCGACCACGAGGAGCGCATTCCCGTGGAGCAGGTGGCGGTGGGCCAGGTGATCGTGATCAAGCCGGGGGACCGGATCGCGCTCGACGGCGTGGTGGTCAAGGGTCACTCGGCGGTGGACGAGTCACCGATCACCGGGGAGTCCATGCCGCGCGGAAAAGCCGTGGACGACCAGGTGTTCGCCGGCACCATCAACCAGAACGGCACGCTCGAGGTGCAGGTGACCGCACCGGCCGGCAACACCACGCTCGACCGGCTGATCACCCTGGTGCAGGAGGCCCAAGGGCAGAAGGCGCCCTCGGAGCGTTGGGTGGACGCCTTCGCCAAGTACTACACCCCGGCAGTCATGGTCATTGCCCTGCTCACCGCCGTGTTTCCTCCTCTGCTGCTGGGCGCCGCTTGGGATACCTGGATATATCGGGCGCTCGCTCTGCTCATCTTGGCCTGCCCCTGCGCTCTGGTGATCTCGACCCCGGTGACCATCGTGGCCGCCATCGGCGCGGCCAGCCGACAGGGCGTGCTGATCAAAGGCGGAGCGCACTTGGAGGCCGCCGGCAGCCTGCGGGCCTTGGCCTTCGACAAGACCGGGACCCTCACCGAGGGACTGCCCCGAGTAACGCACGTCGCCAACTTCAACGGTTTCTCGAAGTCGGCCTTGGCGGCCACGGGGAACGGCCACGCAGGTGACGGCAGTGGGGGCAACGGCAACGCCGGCAACGACAGTCTGGGCGACGACCACGCGGCCAACGAGATTCTCGCGATGGCGGCGGCCCTGGAGAAGGACTCCGAGCATCCCCTGGCCGAGGCCATTCTGCACGCCGCCACAGCCCGCGATCTTGACTTGGAAACGGTGCACGACTTCGAGGCCGTTCCCGGCCGGGGGGCCCGGGGGCGGTTGAACGGAGGCTCCTACCTGATCGGCAACGCCCGCCTCTACGAAGAACAGGGCATCGCACTCGAACAGAACGTGCTGGATTACCTGGCGGAGCGGCAATCCCGGGGCGAGACCGTGGTCATCCTGGGGACGAGCGACGGCGCCATCGGGGCTATCGCCATCGCCGACGAGCTCCGGCCGGTCAGCCGCGGGGCCATCCAGGACCTGCGCGAGGCCGGCATCGAGCACCTGATCATGCTGACGGGTGACAACGAGCGCACCGCAGCCGCAGTGGCCGAGCGCGCCGGCCTGGACGAGTACAAGGCAGAACTGCTGCCCGAGCACAAGGTCGACGCGATCAAGGAGCTGCTCGAGCGATACGGGCAGGTAGGGATGATCGGCGACGGAATCAACGACGCCCCCGCCCTCGCCACGGCCACAGTGGGGCTGGCCATGGGCTCGGCCGGGAGCGATACCGCCATCGAAACCGCGGACATTGCCCTGATGGCCGATGACCTCACCCGCGTCCCCTTCACCATCCGGCTTTCCCGGGCGGCCCGCCACACCGTACGGCAGAACATCGGCTTTGCTCTGGGCATCAAGGTGCTCGCCACCCTGCTGGTGTTCCCCGGCTTGCTGACGCTCTGGATGGCGGTCCTGGCCGACACCGGCGCCTCGCTGGTGGTCATCCTCAACGGCCTGCGCCTGCTGCGTCACGGACGCGAGGAGGCGGTCGGAGCGGAAGCGGTGGCGGTCGAACCGCGGGAAGAAGGCGCCGTGCTGCCCGAACCCGCTCCGTACCCGGAGTCGCTCGAAGACGAGCACCTTCACGCCCGAATCGGCATTTCTGCCCAACCCCAGTCTTCGGGTCTTCCCAGCAGACTGCGGCAGCGTGAATCACCAGCGCTGGTCGGGGATTCCTGCGGCTGCAGTGGGGAGGCGGCACCCGGAGGCGGCTGAGCGGCGCGGCGTTAGGCCTTCCGTTGGAAGGCCAAAAGCTTCGCCTCCCGGCTCGCTCCGCGCTCGCGCTGGCCACGGCGGCGCTCGCACTTTCCTTGGCGACTGTCGGGCTATCCTGCGGTGACAGCGAACCGCCGGTGGCGGCCCGGGCCGGCGAGGTGGTGATCTCCCAGCCCTATGCGCTCAACGCGCCGCTGGCCGACTCTTTACCGGTCTACCTGACGGTCATTAACCAGGGGGATAAGACGGACGCGCTCGTCGGCGCAAGCAGCCCAGCGGGGGGCGACGTGCTGCTGGTACTCGGGGGCGAGCGCTCGCCGGTATCGCCGGATGTCCCCTTGGCAGTCCCGGCGGGCGAAGAGGTCAAGCTCACGCCGGAGGGTGATCATCTCCTGCTTCTCGATGCCCTCCCCCGGTTGTCGGACGGCGACGTGTTCTCCCTGGAACTCACGTTCGCGATCGCCGGAAGCATGGAAGTCCCGGTGCCGGTGGTGACTCCGCGGGATTAGCCACCGCCAGGACGATGAACGAGCATCACCACGTTGCAGGCCAAAGAAAAACCCCCCGCCACCATTCGGCGAGGGGCTCGACTTACTGAGGCGGGAGCGACGGGACTCGAACCCGCGACCTCCGGCGTGACAGGCCGGCGTTCTGACCAACTGAACTACGCCCCCGTGATCCGCATGCTCCGGGCTCTTTGCCCGGCCGCGGTCCCGGTGAAAATGCTGCCCCAATCAGGTGGGCGCAGTAGGATTTGAACCTACGACCCCCTGCTTGTAAGGCAGGTGCTCTCCCACTGAGCTATGCGCCCAACGTTTCCAGCTCGCAGCCCCGAGTCGTTCCCGGGCCAGCGCAAACTCAGGAGGAAAGGAGGTGCCCCCAGGGGAATTCGAATCCCCGCCGTCGCCTTGAAAGGGCGATGTCCTAGGCCACTAGACGATGGGGGCGCGCCAATCCATTCGGCCGCGAGCGACCGAGGCGGAATCCTAACACAGAACCTCGAGGACAACCACCGGCGCAACGCGCCGTGCAGGCTGGACTCGGCGCCCTCGAAGACCGCTAGGGCTGGCGCCGTCGGCGGCCGATCCCGATGATCCTGCCGATGTCTTCGGCCACTCCCGCGTAGCCGCGCACACCGCCAAGCGCGGACATGATTCTCTCGAGCCCCTCGGTAAGGCGGGCGAGGGTTTCCAGGCTGCCCTCGAACCGACGCTGCTTCTCCTCGAGCACCCGGCGGGCCCGCTCCAGCCGGTAAACGACAACCCCGAGAACCACGGCGATCCCCAGCAGTAAGACGGTGTTGATTATGAGAAGCACTTCGACCATCGTCCTGCTCCTACCCTCCGGGCCTTCCGGCCACCCGTCCGCGGGCCAAGAGCGAGATTTCGGCCGGCCACCCCGGTCCACCCCGCGTCGGCCGCCCACCCCATAGCCTGGGCCGGCCAGGCCCGCTACCCGAACTTGATCAGGGATAACTTCCAAGACTGCTGGGTATACCAAATATAGTGGAACTTGCAGCCGTTTTTGGCGAATTGCGGCTTAGGAGGAGTGAGTACTATGGCAGACTACGACCCTGTGTTCAGAGACAATCGGCCCGAAGACGAGGTGATCGAGGAGGATGTGGAGACTCGCGCGGAGTTCAGAGCCCGCGAGGAAGGCCTCTACGGCGCGCCGAGAGTCCACGCCGATGACGAGCCCGTCCTGGCCAGGGAAGAAGAAACCGCGGCGGCCATCGGCGGCGGCGTGTATCTGGCAATTATCGTCGTGGCCATACTGGTTTTGGCCCTCGCTCTCGTGATCTTCTTCCTCTAGCCCCTCATCCAAACGCAGCACACACCGACCGTTCATCGGGATAACGAGGCCGCCGGTCCGTCCGGCGGCCTTTCTGCTTGGTTTTTGGCCGAGGCATCTGCCAAGATCTGGATATCCGCGCTGGGCGCGGGCCGATCCGAGCTTCCGGGGGGAGCGCTCGGTTCCGACCAGACCAAGAGACCGGCATAGGGGGAAACCGATGGTCGTCTTTGTGGTCCTGTTCTCGTTGCTCTTCTTCGCGACGCTCTTCGGCCTTAGCCAGGCGAAGCCCTGCATCCGCACCGTCGATGGCGTGCAGCGCTCAGAGACCCAATTCTGTCCTCTGGCCAAGTTCGGGATCCCGCTGCTTGCCGCCGCAGTCCTGCTGGTGGGGTCCTTCCTCTTCTACGCCCACGGCTAGGCGGAGGTTGGCGGCTCCACGGCCCGGCGCCTCCGCAGCCCAGGTGCCCGCGGCCCCGGTCCGTCTAGTCCCCTCCCGCGACCCACATCGTTACCCGGACGATACCTTAGACTTCCTGTTCTATGCGTAACTTCCCTATTTACAGGGAACATGTCTTCGTAGCAAGTAAGCAGTCCCCGAAGGAAGGGAAGACATGTATTACGGTTTCGGAGGCCTACTCCTCATCGTTTTGATCGTTATTCTGGTCCTGCTCCTGCTCTAGGAGAAAGGTGATTTTGGACCAAGCCTTTGAGGGGCGCTCCGGCGCCCCTCTCTTATTGGCCGTCCGGACCGTGGCCCATCCTCTAGATTCGCAAGTGGCCCGGCCCGGCGGAGGGTCCCGGCGGGCGGTGAGGGGAAACTCCCCGTCAGAAGGAATCCACTAAAAAACCCCCGCAAAACGAGGGTTTAAGGTGAGCCCGGTAGGATTCGAACCTACGACCAGCGGATTAAAAGTCCGATGCTCTACCAACTGAGCTACGGGCCCGAGCGAGGATGCATTCTAGCCCGATTGGTAGCGCAGGTCAACGGCGGCGACGGGGCGCGCCCTCCCCGTGCGCCCTCACCGTTTGGCGCCACGGCCGCGACGGAAGATCTGCTTCAACGGGAATACTCACCTGCGAACCGAAATCGAGCGAGGAGCCGGACATGCATGACGAGGCGCGCGCAACCCCCGACAGAGACAAGCTGGCCCACCTGGTCAGGCACTGGGTCGAGCACAACGACGGGCACCGGGAAAGCTACCTCGAATGGCGCCAGAAGCTGTCCGAGGACGACCTGCCCGTTACCCGCGCCTCTCTCGAGAAGGTGGCGGAGCTCACCACCCGCATGAACGAGGCTCTGCAACAGGCGCTCGAAGAGTTGGACCCGAGCGCGTAAAGCGGCTGCCCGGAAATAACGGACGACCGTGGACCAATTGGGCGATCAGTGCCGGAAGTGCCGTCGCCCGGTGTAGACCATGGCGAATCCGCGCTCCTCGGCCACGCGCATGACGTCCTCGTCGCGGATCGACCCCCCGGGCTGGATCATGCTGGTCGCGCCGGCGTCGGCCACCACCTCGAGGGTATCCGGGAAAGGCAAGAAGGCGTCGGAAGCCACGGCCGTCCCGTCCAGGGAAAAGCGCGCCTTCTCCACCGCGATCTTGGCGGCGTCCACCCGGCTCATCTGGCCCGCGCCCACGCCCACGGTCATCAGATCCTTCACCAGGACGATGGCATTTGACTTCACGTGCTTCGCGACCCGCCAGGCGAAGAGCAGGTCGCCCCATTCGTCCTCGCTGGGGTGCCGCTCGCTGACCACCTCGCAGGCCTCTCGGTTCTCCGAGTCGGAATCGCGGTCCTGGACCAAGAGGCCGCCGATCACCCGCTTGAGATCCAGCCCGCGGCGCCCGCTCCGCCGGCCGTCCTGGTCGACCAGCAGGCGAATATTGGGTTTGCGGCCCAGAATTTCCAGAGCTTCCTCGGTAAAGGCCGGGGCGAAGAGCAGTTCGACGAAGTGGTCTCCCATCGCGCGCGCCAGTTCCTCCTCGACCGGACGGTTGACCACCATGACCCCGCCGAAGGCCGAAACCGGATCGCAGGAAAAGGCCTTCTCGTAAGCGTGGGTGACGTTGTCGGCCACGGCTACGCCGCAGGGATTGTTGTGCTTGATGATCACGCAGGCAGGCAGCGTGAACTCGTCCGCCAGCCGCCGTCCGGAATCCAGATCGAGGAGGTTGTTGAAGGATAGATCCGTTCCGTGCAGCTGCATGATCTGATCGAGGACCTGCTTGCGCCCGTCGACGTCGGCGTAGAAGGCCGCCCGCTGATGGGGGTTCTCCCCGTAACGCAGGTCCTGGACCTTCTTGAAGTCCCACATGAGGTAGCTGGGAAAATGCTGGTCCTCGTTCGCGGTGAACCAGTTGGCGATGGCGAAGTCGTAGTGGGCGGTGTGGTGGAAGGCCTCGATGGCCAACTCCCGGCGGGTGCTGAGCGAGATCCGCCCCTCGCCTTCCTTGAGTTCCTGAAGCACGCCGTCGTAGCGCTGCGGATCGACCAACACGGCCACGCTGTGGAAGTTCTTGGCGGCGGCGCGCACCATGGTGGGTCCGCCGATGTCGATGTTCTCGATGACCTCTTCCTCGGCCACCCCGCGCTTCTCGGCGGTCTCCTCGAAGGGGTAGAGGTTGACCACCACCAGGTCGATGGGCTCGATCTGGAGTTCCTGCAGCGCCTTCATGTGCTCGTGCACGTTGCGGTCCGCCAGGATGGCGCCGTGCACGTTGGGGTGGAGGGTCTTCACCCGTCCGTCGAGTATCTCCGGAAAGCCGGTGACTTCGGATACCGGGGTGATCGGGATGCCCTTTTCCTCGAGGAACCGCGCGGTTCCGCCCGTGGAGATGATCTCCACGCCAAGATCCACCAACCCCCGCGCGAAGCCCTCCAGGTTCCCCTTGTTCGACACAGACACCAGAGCACGGTTAACCTTCACGCTTGCCTCCAATTACCAGTCGATGCGACTGGGTTCTGAGTCGTCGACACGGACCAGGCGAGACCCCCGCTCGGGCGGTTGAACCTTGCCGGTCGCGAACAGTTCCACCACCCGGGGGAGCACCCGATGCTCGAGCGCATGGATACGCTCCCCCAACGAGACCCGTCCTTCGCCCTCGCCCACGGTGAGGCTTTCCTGCCGGATGATCGGGCCGGTGTCCATCCCCTCATCAACGAAGTGGACGGTGACCCCGGTGACCTTGACCCCGTACTCGAGCGCGTCGCGGATGCCGTCGGTTCCGGGGAAAGCCGGAAGCAGCGCGGGGTGCAGATTGATCACGCGCCAGGGAAACCGCTCGAGGAGCGGCGGGGTGAGCATGCGCATGTAGCCCGCGAGGACGATCAGATCGGCGGACGCGGCGGTGATGGCGTCGGCGATGGCCCGGTCGCGCTCCTCACGGGTGACGTGGGGGTGAACCGGAAAAACGGCGGTGGGAATGTCGGCCCGTTCGGCCCGCTCGAGAGCGAGGGCGCCGGGGACGTCGCTCACGACCAGCGCCACTTCGACCCCCGCAACCTGATGATGCAGCCGGTCGAGGATCGCCTGCAGATTCGAGCCGCTTCCCGAGGCCATTACGGCCACCCGGTACACGAGAAAGAGCCTCCCCTGTCTCCCGCTACTCCCTCCCGGCGGCCGCGTGGCGCAGCCAACACAAACCGCGGGAACCACCCTTGCCGGGCGGCGGGCTCATCGTATCAACTGGGCTTGATAACTAGAAACCGGGCGGGGCGAGCAGGACGCGGTTGCCCGAAGGATCGGTCAGAAGGTCGCCGGATTCGCCGGTCTCCACGGGAAGGCCGGCGGCGATGGCGCGCTCGATGACCGCCTCGCGCGCCGCCGGTTCGAGCGGCAGGGTGAAGTGGAGCATGCCGGCGGACCCGGGGGGCGCGGGCGGGGCTCCCCGTCCGGCCCAGATGTTGTAGGCGATGTGGTGGTGATAGCCGTGCAGGGACACGAAGTGCGCCTGCCCCGGAAACTCGGCCGACTTCTCGAAGCCCAGCACGTCCACGTAGAAGGCGTCTGCGGCCTCCAGGTCGGCCACCTGGAGGTGGACATGGCCCAGTCGCGTGCCGGGAGCGGCGCCCGCTTCCTCGACCGGCGCTTCGGCGAGCAGCCCGTCCCAGTCGAGTGGCGCGTTCTCCATCACCACCATGCCGTCCTTGCGCGGCCACTCGGATTCCGGGCGGTCGCAGTAGAGCTCGATCCCGTTGCCCTCGGGGTCGGCCAGGTAGAGCGCTTCGCTGACCAGGTGGTCCGCGCCGCCCTGCGGCGCCGCGTCCTTCGCCAGCATCCGTTGCAACACCTGACCAAGAGCGGCCCGCGAGGGGAACCGGATCGCCATGTGGTAGAGGCCGGTGGTGCGTGAGGGGCGGGGGCGCTTGGCCCCGGATTCCAAGGCGAGGATCTGGCGGTCGCCCGCCCCGAGGAGTGCGCGCCCCTGGTCCCCGCCAAAAAGCCGCAGCCCCAGGAATTCCGTGTAGAACTCTCTCTGCCTCTCCAGGTCCAGGACCGAGAGGCCGAGCGGACCGAAAACCGAGATGTCGCCGCTGTCTTGCATCCGCTCTTTCCCTTAGCCCCTAGAAGATTCCCTGCAGGGTGACTGGTTGCTCGCCCTTGACGATCGAGCCCAGATACACCGGGTCCGCCCCGCCCCGAAGCAGGAGTTTTGCCGCGTATTCGGCCGACTCGAAGGGCACCACTATCACGTAGCCGACGCCCATGTTGAAGGTGCGGAACATCTCTTCGTCCTCGACCCCACCCAGTTCCTGGAGCGCCCTAAAGACCTTGGGCACCTTCCAGTTGTCGAAGTGGAGCCGGGCGCTCAACCCTTCAGGGATCACCCGAGCAAGGTTTCCCCCGATGCCCCCGCCGGTCACGTGGGCCATGCCGTGCACGGCCACCCGCTCGAGCAAGGTGAAGACCGGGTTGACATAGATCAAAGTGGGCTTGAGCAGCGTGTAGCTGATGCTCTCGCCAAAATGCGGGAACTTGTCTCCCAGATCGCATTGGTTGCTTTCGAGGATCGCCCGGGCCAGCGAGTATCCGTTGGAATGCAGGCCGTCCGAGGCCAGGCCGATCACCACATCCCCCTGCGCGATTTTGGAGCCGTCGATGAGATGATCCTTCTCGGCCAGGCCGACGCAGAACCCCGCCAGGTCGAACTCCCCCGGAGCGTAGAGCCCGGGCATCTCGGCGGTTTCCCCGCCCACCAGGGCGCAGCCCGCCTGCCGGCAGCCGTCGGCGATGCCGGAGACCACCTCAGCCGCCTCCGCCGGGTCGAGCTTGCCCACCGCGAGATAATCCAAGAACAGAACCGGGCTGGCCCCCGAAGTGATGACGTCGTTTACCGACATGGCCACGAGGTCGATCCCGATCGTGTTCAGCTTGCCGGCCTCCTGAGCCACCAGCAGTTTGGTGCCCACTCCGTCGGTGGCCGTGACCAGAACCGGGTTGGTGATGCCCTGAGGCAGTTCGTAGAGGGCGGCGAACCCTCCCAGCCCGGAGATCACCCCCGGGATGCGCGTGCTCTCGGCGTGCTGCTTCATCAGCCGAACCGCCTCTTCGCCCGCCTCGATGTCCACTCCGGCATCCTTGTAGGAGAGAGATCCGGTGAGGTAGGCGGGAGTGCAGGCATCTGCCTCCGGTTGCGGCTCGCGTGCTTCGCCGTTTCGCTCCTCGCGTGCTCCGCCGTTGTGCTCCGCCATGGAGGCCCCCTAGAGAGAGATGGACGTACCCCGGGAAGTTGCCCTGGGAAAGCTCTGTGAGGCTACCTTACCCCACGGGGGCCGGCTCGAGTCGAGTTGGGCGCAGCCGGCGGCCGGGGCGCCGCCTGCGGCCGGGGATGGGCGCAGCCG
>JADQBG010000016.1 GCA_016278725.1 Actinomycetota bacterium | reverse complement strand
CCGCCGCCACCAGCGCCGCCCCGCCCTCCAGGATTCCGGCGAGATCTGCGCGCGAGAGGACCTGATTCAAAGCCCGGAGAATCATCCCCAACTGCTCCTCGGCCACATAACCGGCGAGGGCCCTGACCTCCTCCCGCGACAGCGTCTCCTCATCGCAACAGACCAGCCGGGAAAGACGAGCCGCCGCTCCGGACATCACGTCACGCCCATCGGGTGTCGGTGAGGTGTAGTCCGCCTGTCCGAGGCGCTCGAGAAGCACATAGACGTCACCCATGCAGGTGAAATGCTCGGCGGCGACCCGACACCAACCTCCCCGCAGAGGAACCGCGCGGACCATGGTGTTGGGGTTGGTGCGGACCACTCCCGTGTACACAAGCTCTCCCGAAAGCAGCCGCTCCACATCCGTCTCCCCCCGGACCAACGGGCGCCCATCGGCGAACGGGATGATGTCGGTCGTCGTGCTGCCGATGTCCAGCATCACTCCCGCCGGCTGCTCCCGCGCCAGCCAGCGGGCGGACGCCACCCAGTTGGTCGCCGCGTGGCTCACGGGCCGAGCGCGGGCGGCTTCGGGCGAGGCAAAGCTGCCATCCAGCCCCAGGAAGGCAAGATCGGCCCCCGGAAATGCCGTGGCGAACGCGTCCAGCACGTGGAGCACTCCCTCGCGCTTCGTGCGGAAGGCGTCCGAGAGTTCGGCGGTCATGGTGATGGCCATCCGCTCGGCCGGCATCCCGGCGACCCGGGCGAAGACCGTCGTCAGCACTTCCGCAAGCCGCTCGGGCCCGCGCCAGATCTCGAAAGGCTCGCTGGCCACCCGGTCCGGGCCCGACTCCGGCAGACCCGAGGGAGAGAAGTACGCCGCCTTCACCTGGACGCCACCGACGTCCCAGCCCACGATCCCCTTCGCCTCACTCATCGCCCGCCTTCTCTCTCGCCGGTTCCGCCGGCCCCTCTCTCGGCTTCCGGGAGCTCCTCCCCGCACGCGGCCCAGATCTGCGCGAGCGGCTGAGCGGCCTCGCGGGGCAGGCCCACGTAAGAAGTGGTCAATCGGGGGTTGATCTCCACGATGAAGCACTCCTCCGGGGTGAGGAGCAGATCCACCCCCACATACCCCCTCAGGCCGGGAATCGACTCCGCCGCTCGGCAGGCAACCTCCACCGCCCGATCGCTCAGGGCGTGTTTCAGCCCGAAGCGCGTTCCCCGCAAATGGAAGCGGGTGCCCACGTCGATCAGCTGCCGGTTCAGGCCCAGGCAGACCGTCTGCGACCGGCCGACAACCAGGGAGGCGCTGGCGTGGACTCCGGGTACGTACTCCTGGAGCAACAGGTCGGAGTCGTCCCCTTGGTCTGCCGCCACCTGCCCGCCTGCCGGCTTCCCTCGGCGCACGAGCTTGCGCAATTCCCTCTCGTTGCGGACCAGAGACACCCCGTCACAACCCGCGCCGTCACGCGGCTTCACCACCGCGGGGAACCCGATGCCGGAGTTGCCGCTCCCGTAGTCCGCATCGGCCAACCGCAAGGTCCGGGGGACCGACAGTCCCGCTTGGCTCAGCCGCAGGTGGCACTCCCACTTGTCACCCGCAAGCGCGACGGCCTGCGAGGAGCTCCCCAGCAGCAGGATACCCGCCTGCTCCACCCAGGCCGATAGCCGCGCGAGGGCCCCTCCGGTTTCGGGCGCGATGATCAGCGCCGCCCGGCACTTGGGCAGAAGGCCGCGTAGCGTTGCCTCACAGTCCTCCGGAAGCAGGGGCAGAACCACATCGGCGCTGAGTCGGGCGGCGGGCAGCCGTGAGTCGCGCGTGGTGATCGTCTGGAATACGCCCCAGGCCTTGAAATCGTTCAGCACGGCGTTCAGCATGGAGTCACCCTCATCGGCCAGACCGGGGGGAACCGGGTGGGACGGCCACCCACCGCCGGTGACATACTCGAAGACCAGCACCGGAGCGGAAGAGGCAGCGTTGGAGATCATCCCTGTGCTAGACCTCCTCGGAGGAGTGGTGGTCCGCGGAAACCGCGGAAACCGCGCGCGTTACCGGCTTCTCCGCAGCCCGCTGGGCAAAGGCACCGCGCCGCTCGCGCTCGGCCGCGCCCTGATCGCCGAAGCCCGAGCGCAGTCCCTCTATGTGGCCGACTTGGACGCCATCATGCAAAAGGGCTCTCACGATGGGCTCCTGCGGCAGATGGCCGGAGCTTTGGACGCCGCGCTCTGGGCGGACACCGGGGTCCACACCCCTAAAGGAGCCCAGGCTCTCTTCGGGCTGGGTGCTTCGCGGGTGGTGATCGGGACGGAAACGCTGACCAGTCTGGCCCATCTCCGGCAGTTGCTCGAAGAGTTCCCCTCGGAGTTGTTGCCCGTGAGCTTGGATGTGTCGGTCGGCAGGGTCCGTTCGCCGGCGCGCGGTCTCGACGGTGCCCTGCCCGCCGAGGGCGCCCGTCTGCTCGCCGCCGCCGGAGTCTCGCAATTGATCGCCCTCGACCTCGATGGTGTGGGCGCCGCCGGCGGTCCCCCGTGGGCGCTGCTCGAGGCGATCCAGGAAGCCTTTCCCCCTGACCGGGTCATCGTGGGTGGAGGTGTGCGCGGTGCGGCAGATATCGACGAATTGCGCCGCATGGGTCTCCGCGGCGCCCTGATGTCCACGGCGCTGCACACCGGGCAACTCGAGGTGCCCGGGTAGCTCGAGCGCCGAATTCGCCGGCGCGCCCATCCGCCCTTCCACCGTCCACCCGCTCGTGCGGGCCTCCGCTCCTCCACCCGCTGACCCGCTCACCCGCTCAGGATTTCTCGCCGGACCGCCGCGGCGTAGCCGGCATCCTCTCGGAAAACGACGAAGAGGCCGGCGCCAAGCAGATCGGCGGTGGTTCCGGGGTTCAGAGCGTTCCCTTCGCTCCGCAAACGGCGATCGAACCGCGCGGCCGCCTCCTTACCCCTCCCGCTGAGGTACCCTCCCAAATCCAGGACCGATTTCGCCTCGGCCGATACCGCCTCAGCCGCAGCCCGGCCCCGCTTCCGCGCGATCAGCGTATCCGGCTCCTTCGCGAGCACCGTGAGGAAGGCCTGGGCCACCACCACCGCGGGGGAAAGGGTTTGAGCCCAGAGGTTGCGCAGGACCGGCGCGACCAACTCGAAGGTCAATTCGAAGTCCGTCGAGTACTCGCGCGCGATCGAGTCGCGTCCGGCCGCCAACCGCATGGCTGCGGCCAGGTCCACTTTTGGCTGGGATTCGCCCACGTCGTGGTTGGTGACCGCGCCCAGCCCCCCGGCCTGCGCGGTGCGGATGGCCTCGTAGACCAAGCGGGCGTCGTCAACCGTCAGGCCACTCAAGACTTCGGACAGGGCCTTCCGCAAAGACCGGCCTTCCCTCAAAGACCGGCCCTCCCGGGTCGCCGCCATGGCCAGGGGAGCAAGCAGAAGCACGAGACCCAGATTGGTGTTGGTGTGCACCGCAGCCCGGGTGTCGCGCACCGCGCGCAGCACGACCTCGCCGAGAGGGTGCGAACCCGACAGCATGAAGGCCGGGCCCACCGCCAGAGCGCTGAGCACGAAGTCTTGGTAACCGACATCGGCAAAGCCCGCAGAAGGAGAGACATTGCCCGGTTTGCCCACCGTAGCTTCGGTCAGGCAGGCGAGCTGCACCAAAGCGGCCACCTCCGCAGCCTTGCTCGAGGGAGCCTCCTCGACCGGAGCCGCCGGATTCACGTTTCTTCCCCCAAAGCATAATCGACGACGAGTTGCGCCACGTCGATGCCGGTCGTCTCCCGCAGCCCGCGCCAACCGGGGATGGTGTTGACCTCGAGCACGCTGTATCCGCCACCCTGCGTGGGCAAGAGATCGACGCCCCCGTAGTCGGCTCCCACCGCCCGGACCGCGGCCAGCGCCATCTCCGCGGCCTGACTCTCGGGCACGAGCGGCGTCGCGGTCCCGCCCTGGGACATATTGCTCTTCCAGCCCCTGCCCTGACGCACCATTCCGCCGATCACGCGGTCACCCACGACGAACGCCCGAATATCCCGCCCTCCCGGCGAGATGAACTCCTGCACGCAGAAGACGTAACGGCTCAATTCCAGGGCCCGGAACACGCGGTAGGCGAGGTCCGGGTCCGAGACCCGCACCATGCCCCGCCCCTCGGACCCGAAAAGCGGCTTCACGATGACGTCCCCCCCGAGTTCCTCAAAAGCGGCGAGGGCCTCGTCGAAGCGCTCGGTGACGATGGTCCGCGGGGTGGGCACCCCGGCGTCCTCGAGCAGGCTAGCCGTGTAGTACTTGTCGACGCCGTGCTCGATGCTCCGCGCCGGGTTGAGCACGCGCACGCCCAGGTTCTCCAAACGGCGCAACGCATCCATGCGGTAGACGATCTGCTCGAGAGAGCCGCCCGGCAAGGCCCGCAGCAACACGGCATCGTACCCGTCGAGGACCTCCCCCTCTACGGCCACTTTCGGACCAGCACCCAGCCGGGCCTCGAGGCGGGTGACTCTCAGGCAGGGAGCGGCGACCCCCCGGCGGGCGAGCGCCGCCTGCAGATCCCGGGTGTGCCAGCCGTCCTGTCCAATGACGGCAACCTTCAAGAGCCGACCACGTGTCGAAACAGTCCCGGGTCGACGGCCCCGCTCTTGAAGGTCTTGCCGGTGCTCAGGTTGTTGATCCACACCTCGGCCGGGCTGAAAAGCAAGGGGTCGATCTTGTAGAAGTCGCCTCCGCAACGCTCCCACAATTCGCCGAAGGGAGAGCCGTAGTCGGGTGAAGAATTCGAGGGCAGCCGCTCGATGGCCGCCCGGACCTGGGAATCGTCCGCTTCGACCGTGTACCAGACCCTGCCGCCGTAGAGCACCGCGTCGTTTGTCCACCCGAGAGCGGTGAGATCGTCGCCGGCCACCGGCGCCAACGGACAGGTGCCGAAGCCGGCAATTACCGTGTTCATGTCGTATCCGATCTCGTGCATCTTATGCAGTCCGGTCTCCACGATCCGGGCGGCTATCTGCACCGACCCGACCAGGGAGGCGGTGGGTGCGACCAAGACGTAGACCTGTTCGGGAGCGACCGCACAACGCTCGGCCAGCCAGGCCACCGCTTCCCTCGAGGGCAGCGCGCGCGACTCGAGCGCAAGCACGGCCTGCGCAGAGCTCCCTGCGGCCGCATCCGGTTCGGTGTAATCCAGAGTCTCGAAAAGCGGTTCCCCTCTAAAGCGCGCCCGCGCCGGTCCCGAACCCATGCCCAGGAAAGTCTTCTGGCCGGGCTCGAGTTCTGCGCTCACGGCCCAACCGGCATACTGAGAAGCCATGCAGGCGAGCACCGGCCGGCGCACATGCACCTCGACGCCGGGCATCACCAGGTCGCCGAACTCGAGTTGCCGGAGAGCGACCGTCCCCAAGCCGGACATGCAGGCCTCCGCGAATAGCCGACCGGCCTCGAGGGAACCCGGCACCTCCACGCCCGCGTCGATGATCCAACCTCCGCCGAAGGGCCGGGACGCGGCGCACCCGAGAGCCTCGGCGTCTGCAGCCATCCTTTCCACCAGGTCCGCCGCCCGTTGGTTGAGGCTAAACATGGACCAGAATCTCTCCTTTCCCCAGCTCGTTGAAATCACCCACGTAGCGGAGATAGGGTCCTGCAAGCTGCCGCTGGCTCAGCATCAGCCCCTCTTTGATCAGGTGTTGAATGTAGAAACGCAGGAACACCGGTTCGAAGGTGCCCGAGTAGCGGAAGGCGGGAAGCAACTCCGGTGCTTCGCCCAAGGCGACGATGGTCCCGCGCTTCATCCCGGCCCCCGGGCGCGGCCCCAACCGCCCGAGCGCGAGCAGAGTGCCGGCGATCATGTGCGCCCCGGGAAAATCACCGGTAGCTCCCAGGACGACGATCAATCCCCGACGCATGCGAAGCCCGGCTTCCTGGCCCACATTGCCGCGGACGACGATCAGCCCCCGGTTCATGCCGCGCGCTTCGCCCGGATAAGCCCCGCCGACAAAATTGCCGGCGCCGCCCATGACGTTGATGACGCCGCCCTTCATCTGGGCGCCCAACCAGTCGCCTGCGTCGCCGTCGATCGTCAGCTCCCCCCCGGACATGAGCGCGCCCGTGTGCGGGCCGGCATCGCCCCGGATCGTCAGAGATCCCCGGGTCATTCCGTATCCGATCTTCTTGACGTGGCTGACGTCGCCCTCGACGCCGATCTGGTCGGTGTGGACTCCCTCTATCTCGAAGAGATCGCCAAGGGTCACGAGCCGTCGGCCGTAGTACGCGGGCAGACGGGCGATCTGGGTTTCGCTCAGTCCCCGGAACCGGTCGGGCGAGATGGTCTCCGCCTCGATCGGAATCGAGCTGGATTCCCTTCGCCGAAGCGTGACCTCCGTAGAGGTGCGCGCGAGGGCGGCGCACGATAGGCAACCCATCCCTCCTCCTTCCTCCGCCGTGGGAAGCTGCCGCGCGGTTACCCGCGCACCAGTTTGTGCAGGTGGTACTGATACTTGCCGAGCTTGCCGCCGTAGTTGCCCGCGGAAATCCGCAAAACGCCATCTCCGCAGGCGGCGGGTATGCCTGCCTGCAGTGCCTTGCGCACCGCCCCCTCGTCCAGGCCGTCAACCACGATCTCGAACACGGCCTCTGCTCCCTCCGGCAACTCGACCTCAGTTTGCCCGCGCAGCGTCGGGCAGTAGGGGGTGTTGCTCGAGACGTGCTGCCCTTTGTACTTGCTGGAAATCTTGCTCCCGCTGCGCACGATCCCGCCGGGGAAGGGCATGATGGCGTCGGGAACCTCAACCATGGCCGCCACCGCCGCCTCGGCGGCGGCGAGTCCCGCCTCTTGGGTCTCGGCCATTATGAAGAAGTTGCCGCCCCCCACCGCCGGCCGCACGCCCATGCCCTCCTCGACGACGAATTCACCGTCCATTACCGGGATGCGCCACAGCCGGCGGCCCTCCACGTACTTGCTGACCTGAAAGCCATCCCCGAAGTAACGCAGCCGGGAGCCAACCTTGACCCGCTCCCGCACGTTGAGCCCGTTGAAACAGGCCGAGGTGGGGCTGGTCATCACCCCCTGCCCCACGCGCGTGAGTAACTGCGCTTCCATCGCCTCTTTTGAGGTGGTGAAGAAGAGAGCGGGAACCCCGGGACGGCCGTCGGGGGTCCGCTCGGGGGGCAGCGGCCGGTTGACGCCCGCTTCGCAACCGCAGCCGATGATCGAGGTCGCCAGCCCGGTGGCGACGCGCGCTGCGGTTTCGGCCCACCCCGGGGTCGCGGCGGTGATGATCAACCGGGACCCCCACATCTCGAAGGCTTCCGCGAAGGTGTCCTCGATCTCCACGCCTTGGTATTTCATCAAGCCTCACTTCCCTTGGACGGGCGAAGGGCCGCGTCGTCGATCCGGCGTCCGAAAGCCCGGCGAAGGTCCTCCGCTCCCTGCAGGTAGAGATGGCCGAGCACCGAACCGGCCGCCTCCCGCAAGTGCATGGCGTCCACCAGACCGCCCTCGCGATTCTCGGCGAGGTCCCGGGCGATCAGCGCGGCGCCCTGCGCCGCCTCTTTGGCGGCCGCCGGGAGACCCTCCACCGGCCGAACCGGAGCAAACCCGGAAAGCCGCAGAGACAGCTCCTCCCGTATCTCCGGCTGCCGGCCGACACGGCCGGAAAGCAGCAGCTCGCCGATTTCGCCCAGCGCGGCAAAACCGGCGACCGCCTTGACCAAGCCCTCGAAGTAAGCTTCCCAAGCCCGGGCCACGGAGGGCTGATCGAGTTCCGCCCAGAGCTTCTCAGGAGGGGCGTCCGGGTAGCCGGCCACCCAGGCAAGGCCACCGGTGCCCAGACTCGATTTGTCCAGGTACGGGAGCAGCACGGCGAGCTCCCCGTCTAGCGCACCCGCGGCCAGGTAACCCAGGGGACCCGAGGTGCCGCCCACCCCGTCGACGATCTGCCCCCCATCCACCCGGATCAGACTGGTGAACGCGCCACCGAGTTCCAGGTAAACGAATGAGGTTTCGGCGAAGGGAATCCCCAGCCGGCGAGCCTGATCCCACACTCCAAGCGCCGTCGCGCAGAGCTTGTCCGCCGTCCCCATATCTATGCGGTTCACCTTGCGGTGCCGGGGCACGGTGGGCAGCTGCACCACTCCGGGAGCGAATACGAGCGGCAGGCCGGAGACCGCGAGTTCCTCCAACAGCCCGCGCATGCCGGGGATCACCCCCCGATCGGCCGGATCGTGTTGGCTGGGCAGAAGCAGCATCCTGGCCTCGTAATCCCCGAGCGCGTCCACGGGGAGCCAGGGTAGCCCGTAGCCCGAGGGGCCCACGACCAGGTCCAAGGGCCCGGACGCGCGGAGCTCTTCCACCAGCCGCGCAGGGTCGGCGGCGACCTCGCTGGTGGCGTAAGAACGATCGAGGAAGACCCTGTCACCCTCGATGCCGCAGAGGTCGATGCTCACCGTGCCCGGGTCTATTCCCACCACGCGCACCGGTTCCTCGGAGTTCTGGGAACTCATTGCGTCGCCTCCGCGGGATCCAGGTACCCCCAGCGCAGGGGCGACTCCTGCATGTAGCGCTTGCCCAGCAAGACCGCCAGAGAGGCTCGTTCCAGCTCCCGCCCCAGATAGAAGGCATGGCCGGGATCTTCGGCCGTCAACTCGGCAAAGAGCGACTGAGGGTCGTTCCCCCTCACGAAGCGATCGCGGTTGAACACGTAGATCAGGTCGTCCGTCGCGAAGATCCGGTAGTTGCGGTCCTTCACCATCTGCTGCATATGCCGCAGCTCCGCTTCGGTGTAGCGCTCATGCGGAGGGTCTTTGGCCACGATCAGACTCTCGTCCAGCGACTTGGGGAGCGTCCGCTCGCGGTGGGCATAGAACATCAGTTTTCGCGCCAGATCGAGCTCCCGGACGGAGCCTCGGGCCCAGCTTATGACCTCGGTGGTGAGCACGTAATCGATCCCGAGCTCGGTGATCACCCCCGCCATCAGGGCGTTCAACCCGATGCTGTCGGCGTCGGTCAGCTCGGTGAGATTTCCGAGGCCCATGAGCATGGGCACCTCGGGATGCCGGCGCCGGTACTCGACGAAGCGCGCCAAAGAAGCGGTGAAGCCGAAGCTCAAGGGGTCGAGGATGGGATCGGCAATGTAGGTGGCGCCCATCGCGGCCACCCGCTCGACGTTACGCTCGAGAGAATCCAAGCCTTGACCAAAGTCCGGGATCACGACGACGGCGCAACCCAATTCCGGGACCAGGTCGAGATTCTGGCTGTTCACGCTCAATAGGAGGTCCACTCCGGCGGCGTCCGCCCGGCGGATGGTCTCCGGATCGAAGGTGTCGACGCTCACCCGAAAGCCCCGCTGCTTGAGGCCGGCAACCACCTCGCCGACGGCGGGAAACCCTTCGTCCGTCGGACATCCCAGGTCGATGATCTCGGCACCCGAGTCCCGGTAGTACTCCGCCCGGGTGAGCAGTTCCTCCCACGGCATCTGGTAGGCCTCGACGATCTCGGCCACGATCTGCACGCGGTACTCACCGTAGCCCTCAAGCACCCGCTCCTGCCCAAAAAAGAGCGGGAGATCCTTGAGATCCACCGGGCCCCGGACCGCAGGCACTCCCAGTTGGCTTTCGATCAGGCCCAGGTCGCCCCGGCAGAGGCCGGGAACCATCACCATGTCGCAGCCCTGCGCGTCCGCGAGCCGCCGGGCGATGGAGCGGGTCTTCATCAGCGCCGCCACCGAGTAGCCCAGTTCGGCCACCCGGTACCCCTCCTCGAGCTCGAGCCGGTCCAGCGTGTGATGCAGAGCCTCGGAGGCGAGCTTGCCCGTGACAAAGAGGTACTTAGGCATCGCAAGGGACCGTCTCGTTGCGGCCCAGCTCCTCCTCTGACACCGAGTAATTATCGAACGAGACCGTGTACGCCTCCCGGAAATGTTCTCGTATGCGCTCCTCGATTGCGGAGTCATAGGCGGGCGCCACATGCAGGGTCCTGCCCTGAGGCGCCGCGACCAGCTCCCCGTCCCGGACGACGAGTCCGCCGTCCTTGAAGACGTACCGCGGGCGGGCGAACATCTCCTCTTTGTCCGCCTTCTCCTCGTAGACGGTGGCGTCGGCGTCCGCGCCCGGGCCCAGATGGCCCTTGTTCCTTAGGCCCAGGCTGCGCGCTGGGCCCGCGCGGGTGACGATGGCGATGTCGTAGAGCGAATACTCGCGCTCGAGTTCCGGCAGCAGAGCGCCCTTTCGGGCCCTCCGGTGGATTCCCGCGAACATCTCCGCCCGGTAGGCAGAGTCCATCAACAGCTTGATCACCTGAGGGTAGTGAACGAACACCCCGGCGTTCGGATGATCCGTGGTCAGGGAGACCCGCCAGGGATCATCGATCAGCAAGAAGAGCTCGAGGCCCGTCAGCCACATCACCGAGTTGATGGGGTTCGTGGGCTCGTAGGTGACCGGGACGATGCCTCCGCCCGTCTCCGACTCCACATCGTCGTTGACCCACCGTCCGCCCATGGTCTTGTGGAGGTTGTGCTGCAGCGGGCCGTCGGAGGTCATGGTCGTCGCCGGACCGAACACGAGTTGCCCCACGTCCACGGTGAGGTTGGAGGCCGTGTTCACGGCTTCGGCGACGGAGGCGGCGTCAGAAAGGTGCATCGCCCCCTTTCCCGCGCGATAGCTCAGGAACTGCAGGTGGCAGAGGTGGGCCCGCCGGCCGTTCAGTGCCCTTATGCTTTCCACCGTGGTTCGCCCGCTTCTGCCGCGCCCCAGGTTGATGCCGTGAATGTGGGGCACGTGCGGCAACCCGAGCTCGTCGTTGATCCAGCCGAGGGTTTCGAGGATCTGCCGGGGAGTGACCTCGAAGCCGATGACCTCGTCGTCCAACTCCTCGACGTTGCCACCCCATTTCCAGTTCTCGACTCCGCCGGGGTTTACGATTTTGATCGCGTAGCCCTTGCTGGCCCGCAGCAGCCAGGCCACGTAGTCCCGCGCCTCCTCGCGCCGGCCCTCCTTGATCGCCCGCATGAGAAAGTGGTTGTTGCCCATGGTGATGAAGGCGCCCTTGTCCACGATGGGCAGATCCGCGAACTCCTCGTGCGTGTGCCGGGCGACCAGCGGAGCCGTCGCCGCCTCCATCACGGTGGTATAGCCCATCTCCGCGTACAGGTAGCCGGTCAGGTGAGTGGTGGGGACGGTGTATCCCGAGCCCGACCAGTAGCCGCCCCGGCGCTCGCGCTCGCTTCCCCGGTGGTCCTCCGGCCTCAGCTTCCGGCCCACGTTCACCTTGGCGCCGACGATGTGGCTGTGGATGTCGACCCCGCCGGGCATGACCACCAACCCGGTGGCATCGAAGGTCTCGGCCCCCTGCGGATCGATCTCGTCTGCCGGAACGATTCGGCCGTCCCGCATCCAGATGTCTCGGACCTCTCCGTCAATGCCGTTTGCCGGGTCGTAGACCCGACCGCCCAAGATGCCGCGCATCACTTCACCGCCTCCAACTGTGCCGCCCGTTTCGGGAGTGCCTGGATGATCGCTTCGAGCACCTGCTCGTCCGTCGGCCGCTCGGTCGGAAGGACCGCCCGCAGGCGGATGGCGACGTTATCCATCCGGTAGGCGGTGCCCACGGCGTCCACACCGTAGGTGGCCGTCGGGAACACCACCCGGGCGACTCCGGCGGTCAGGTTCTCGCACGGATCCAAGACGATGGTGGGGATAGCGGCGAGGCGCTCGGCCGCGGCCCGGGGGAAGTGCGCCACCGGATCGGACGCGAGAATCAGCGCGGCGTCCGCCTCGCCCCTCGCCAGCATGTCCACGGCCGTGAACTCCCCCGGCCCGAACTGAGGGTAGCCCCGCGCGTAGCTGACGGCGAAGGGGTAGCCGCTGAGCCAGGTCAGCACCTGATCGCTACCCGCCACATTGCCGTGACCCCGCATCGGTATCACCGAGAAGCGCGTATGGTCATTGAGTTCGGCCACCAGGGAGAAGAGCTCGGCCACGTTCACGTTCCGGCCGGCGCTCATGGTCAGGCCCATGCCCATGAAGGCCACGCCGAAGCGGCAGGACTTCATGCGCTCCGCCAACTCGCCGAGTTCTGCCACGGATACCCCGCCCACCTCTTCGGCAGAGACGCTCTCCCCCCGGACCAAAAGGCGCAGCGTGGAAAGCACCTCGTAATCCGAGCCCACCCGAAGCTGGAGGAAGTGGTCGGCGGTCTTCGAGGTTCCCGTCGGCCGCACATCGGCCACATACACCGTGCGGTCCTGGCGCCCCCGCGGAGTCAGCGTGCCTTTCGCCGTCACGGAGTAACGGCCGAAGTGCCTCACATGGGAGGCGGAGGGATTGCAGCCCCAGAACACGATCAGATCGGCGCGGTTACGCACCTCGCCCAGGGTGCAGCTGGGCTCCCCGATCTCCTGCAGGGCAAGACCGGTGGGACCGTGGCAAACCGAGGAGGTGGTGTCCACCACGGCACCCAGGACGTCCGCGAGTTCGACTGCCTTGCGCTGACCCTCGGTGGCCGATGAGCTCAAGCCGTAGATCAGCGGACTGTCCGCCTGGTCCAGAATTCGGGCGGCCTCGGCGATCGCCTCGTCGAAATCCACTTCCCGCCCCCCGACGGTAGGCCGGCGCGCGTCGGAGCAGTGCTCCGCGAATACTCCCCGGCCGTTGGCGCAAACCCGCTTGACGGCGGCGATATCGCCGTCCTCCACCTCGACCGAGATGTCGTCGCAGAGACAGCCGCAGAAGGTGCAGGTGACGTCTTCGTGAGTAGTCATGCCGGCTCCACCTCCACAGGCTGCCCTTTGAACGAGGGCATCCCGGTGCCCGCGGTATCGGCACCGATGAGCTCATTGGCCGCGGCCCCCATCGGGACGAACAGCAGTCCCGGGGGAAGGTCCCCTTCCCGGACGACAAACTCACCGGATCCCGCAGGGGTCCGCAGTCTCACCCGGGCTCCTTCGTCGATGCCAACTCGCGACATATCCTCGCCGCTCATCTCGACCTGGTGGGTAGCGTCCAGATAGGGCTGCGATGCCTTGCCCTTGTGCAGCCCGATCGCCTGCTCACGCGTGCGGCCGGTGATGAGCCGAAACTCGACGCTCACGGTAGCCCTCCGTTCGTTCACCCAGTTCGGCATAGACCTGCTCGGCCTGATTCTCGAGATCGCGCAGGCATTCCGCCCGGTTGTCTCCTCCACCCAGCACCGTGCAAATTGGACTTCCTGCCTCTATTGGTTCTCCGGAAAAGGGAATGTCGCGTCTTCCCTTGGAGAGCCATCCGCGGGTATCCGGGGCGCGCGCCGCCCTGCGGGAAAAGACGATGCCCTTGGCCAAGAACGATCGGGTCTGCGGCCTCGTCCGGCTTTTGCCCTCCGAGGCCAGAAGCGTGCCGGCGCACGAGGCCAGATGGCGGAGAAACCCGTTCTGGCCCAATCCGTGCTCGAGCAACTCCATCGAGGCGCTGTACCGGGGATTGACCTCGACCAACCAGGGGCGCCAGAGCACCCCGGCCCGGCCGAGCACCAGATCCACCCCGTTCGCTCCCCGCAGCCCGAACCGGCGGGTCAGGGCAGAAACCATGGCCTGCACCTCGGCAGCGAGCGCCGTATGCTGGGCCTGAGGAACGCTGAGCGGATAGACGTTGCCGCACCAGGCAAAGCCCGACACACCCAGGCCGGGACGCCCCAAGAGTTGTTCCGTCATCCCGAGGAGCGCGGCGTCCCGGCCATCGGCCACGAAGGCGGCGGAGGCAGGCACCCCCTCCAGCCTTTCCTGCAGAAGCCGCCCTTCCTCGAGGTCCTGCCCGTCCCACGGTCTTATGCCGTGTCCACCGCCACCCCGGACGGGTTTGGTCAGCCAGTCGCGGCCGATAGGCACCAGCCCCTCTTCTCCGGGAAGCAGAGTCGTGGGACATAGGATGCCCTCCTCCCGGCAAACCCGGCGGAGAGTCCTCCAGTCGCGCACCCGGCGAACCGTAGCCTCATCGTTGCCCAGGAGAAGGCGATCGCCCGCCAGCGCCGAGATCAAGCCGGGATGATTCTCCAGATCGGACGTGTAGAGCAGGGCGTCGTAATCGAGCTCTTGAGCCACCGCCGCCACCGCGGCCGGCGTCCACGGCAGACCGAGGTCCCGCCGCAAGCCCTGGTTCTCCGCCCGGTTCTTCTGATCCCGGTCTCCGAAGTAATCGACCGTTACCAGCCGGTGGCCTGCGTCGGCGGCCGATTCGGCCAGCGCCCGAGTGCTGATCCCCACGGCGAGCATGCGCACTACTGCTTCAGCTCCTTGGCCAGACGGAAGATCTCCTCGGCGTCAAGGACGAGGTCGTTGGCCTCGAAGAGCCGGGCGATGCAGCCCCGATGAACCACCATCTTGAAGTCCCCGATCCCGATGGCGCCGTAAAGCTTCTTGCCGGATATTTCCTTGCCGGCCCAGTTGACCTCGATCCCTTCCACGCCAAGCGGCGGGACCGCGTTGACGTCGGCCAGGACCTTCAGGGTCTCATGATCCTTCCAAACCGCTTCGGGCACGAGGGTGACTCCCGCCGCCCCGCAGGTGAGCACGGCGTAGGCCCCCTCGAGTAACTCCCGCGTCTGGGCTTCGTTCGCGGCCTCGCCCGCCGCCACCTCGACTCCGAACCGCTCTCCAAGGGCATCGGCCGCCTGCCTGGCCCTCTCCAGGCTCCGCGAGGTGATGACCACCTGGGCGCCCTCGCCCGCGAGGAGCGCTCCCGCCCGCTGACCGACCGGACCGGTCCCGGCGAGCACCACCACCTTCTTGCCGGCGACGTCGCCCTCGGACAGAACGCTCACCACGGCCGCGGTCGCCGTGGTGTTGCAGCCATTGGCGTCGAGCATCACCGACACGCGCAGCGGCCCAAAAAATGCGCCTTGCGCGGCCTGCAGCACGGCTTCTCCCACCCCTACATCGTTACCGCCGATGAATACGGCCGAGTCGTGCAGATCCGCCGGTCCTCGAGTGAACATGGCACCGTAGACCAGGTCGCGGACGGCCTCCGGGGTGACCCCCCCGTACTGCATGACCACC
Source organism: Actinomycetota bacterium (assembly GCA_016278725.1). Classification (GTDB taxonomy): domain Bacteria; phylum Actinomycetota; class Thermoleophilia; order RBG-16-64-13; family RBG-16-64-13; genus Soudan-30. The sequence goes on along the minus strand of JADQBG010000016.1, from coordinate 71,102 downwards.
TCGGCGCCCGAGTCATAGGCGGTCACGGCATCGAACACGCTCGGGTATTGATCGCTGTCGAGTTGGATTAGAATCCTCTTCATGATGTGTATCGCCTCCCAGCAAGGTACACGGGGCGCACGGCAGAAGGCCCGAACTCTGGAGCGGACCCGGTATGGCTGACCTTCGCTCTCTTGGAATCGAGCGCGGTTGGATCTACGAGACCCTCGTCTCGACCTACCGGGCCGGCGGCCCCCACGCCACGCCGATCGGTGTGTGGTCCCCCGACTTTTCCACCGTCGAGATGGAGATCTACAACGACTCCAAGACGCTGGACGGCATCATGGCGGCGAAAGAATTCACAATAGGCTTCCCCCGGGGGGTCGAGGAAATCCATGCCGCCCTCCTTCACCCAGATAGCCTGAAATTCACTCCAGCGCGGTCGGTCGATGCTCCCGAGCCCGCCGGGCTTTGCGCCGTGCTCGAGGTCCGCGTTGTCGCCACCACCCCGGGCCCGAGACGCACGCTGGTGGCAGCCGCCGTCGTCGACCTGCGAACCGACGGACCGTTTCGCCCGCTAAACCGAGCGGCGCCCCTGCTGCTGGAGGCGCTGGTTCTGCACACACGCGCAGCGGTGGTCGACCGGGAAACCCTCCGCAGACAGCTGCTCGAGTACGCCCGAGTCATCACGAAGGTCGCCCCCGGCTCGCGGTATGAAGCGGCCGTTCGCGAGTTGATCGAGCCTTTGCCGCCGCCGCGGGACTCCGCGTCTCGGGACTGACGGAGGCGCCCGTGTTGCGGCCGCGGGCGACCATCACCAGCCCGGTCAGCCCGTGCTCTTCGAGCAGGCCCTCAACCGCCCGTTCCACCTGGTGGGCGTTGTCGGCGTGCACCAACCCGTAGACGGCCGGCCCCCAGGAGCTTTGTCCGCCACCCCAGGCTCCGGCTTCGAGCATGCGCTCGATCACGAGGCTGCCTGCCGTCTGGGCGGTCTGCCCCCCTTGAGTCTCGGCAAAGAAACTGCCCATGCCGCGGTCGATCTCGGTCAGAGCCCGGCCGAACGTCTCGATGTCCTCCTCGAGCAAGGCCGGGAGCAGCTCGAGTTGGGTGATACAGCAAATGCGCTCGGACACCGACCTCGGGGGAGTGAGGACCCGAAATACTCCTTCCTCGGCCCGGCCGCTCAGGCCTTCCTCCCACTCGGGGACGCAGACCACGAAACGCCAGTCCTCGGGAAACGGACGGTGAAACAAGACCGTGGGCCGCTGAGACTCTTCTGCTCCCGGCCGGTGCCCCGCGTCTATGACAAAACCACCTTCCGCGAAGGTGAGTATGCCGACGCTCGATCGGCGGCCGCGCTCCATTGCCCGGGCAATCTCCAGAATGTCGCCGGAACACTCGAACAGCCGACTCAGACCGAGACCGAGCGCCAAGGCGACCCGAGTGCCCGAGCCCAGGCCCGCGTGCTCCGGGATGCGCTGCTCCTCGATGATGTGCACACGGGGATCGATCTGGAAGTGCCGACCGAAGCGCTCGACGTAAAGGAGGACCTGATCGACGCGGTCGGCCTCAACCCGCAGTTCGTCGGCCGGGCGCAGGGTGAGGACGATGCGGGGAAGGTCGAGGCCCACGCCGATGCTCCCGTAGCAACGGCCCAGCTCGGGGCTCAGGTTGGTGAACCCCAGATGGAGCCGGCTCCCACACTCGACTGTAACTCCGTCGCCCATCATGCTCCCGGTTCCCGCCTCATCAATTCCCTTCTACCCTGGACCGATACGCCTCCACCGCCTGATAGAGCTCGCTCGGTGAGCCAATCACGCGCAGCCCCTCTATGGTCGACAAACGTCCGGTGTTCTCCACGTCGAGGTCTCGGATCTTGAGAGTGAACGCATCCCCATTCGGCAGGACCGTCGTGGTCTCGCCGGGCTCTCGGTCGACCGGCAGTATGTAGACCGGCAGGTCGGTCTTGGTGGTCTGAGCGACGGCGTTGGTGATCAGTGTGTCGGCGACGCCGTGGACGATCTTGGCCACGCTGTTTGCCGTCGCCGGGGCCACCAGAAACCCGTCAAACTCGCCGACCTGTAACTTTCCCACGATGAAGGGGGAGTTGGCGTCCTTTTCGACCAGGACACGGTCCATCGTGGTCTCCACGCGCTCCATCAGTTTGTACCAGCGGAGCACTTGGACGGCTGCCTTCGAGAGGGCGGCGGTGATGACGACGTCTTGCGTCTGACGTATATCGACCATGACGTCGACCGTCTCGGGCATGAGATCACCCGAGCCTGTCAACCCCCAGACCAGCTTGAGCGGCATTATCTACCTCCCGGTCATTCGGTAGCCTCGGAACCGGCGCCGGCCTGCACCATAAGGGCGACCCGCATCAGCCCGTCGACCGTCCGGTGAAGGGCGGCAAGCCCTTCGGCATCGCCTTCCACGCCCGCTGCCCCCTTGTCTCGTGACCAGACTGAAGCCCCCAGATTGGCGCCGAAGGAGCCGCCGGCCACGGGGAGGAACTCGTTGATCAGGTAGAAGTCGTGGAGCGCCTGAATCGTGGGCTCCTGGCCTCCTGCCCGGTCGCCCCCCACCGCGAGCGCGCTCCCGACCTTGTTTCGGAAGGCCTTCGGATCTCGAGCCACCACAGCCCTGCAGCGATCGAGGACGGCCTTGAGTTGGGCGCTCACTCCCCCCTGATAAACCGGGGAGCCCAGCAACCAAGCGTCCGCGGCCTCGAGCCGGGGGTAGAGTTCCTGGAGGTCGTCTTTGTGTATGCAGCCCCGCTGCTTCCGGATGCAGTAGTCACAGTGGATGCAGAACTTGATGTCCTTGCGGCGCACGCTGAAGAAGTCCGTCTCGGCCCCGTACTTCGTCGCGGCGCGTTCGAGCCCCGCACGGACGGCGTACTCGGTGCCCCCCTTCCGGGGGCTCCCGCAGATACCGATCAGCCTGATGGCCGTCTCAGTCACCGCTCATCACTCCCTGAGGGACTGGTCGAAGTACTGCTCGGCACTCGGGAAAGCCCGGGTGGAGCGGGGCGGCCGATTCCAGCCGCCCCGCCTGAGCCACCGCGGGCGCGTTTCCAATGACAGAGCCTGTGTCAGTCGGCGTTCCGGGTTCCGGCTACGTAATCGTAGATCCAGGCCGCAAGGATTGCGCCGACAATCGGTCCGATCACGTAGATTGGGAATTTCTCCCAGAGGTTGTCCCCGCCAAAGAGCGTCTCGGACAGATACGGGCCGAAGGTCCGCGCCGGGTTCAGCGAAGAACCGGTGATATTGCCGAAGACGATGATGTCGCCGGCGACCACCAGCCCGATCGAGAGACCCGCGAACCCCGCCGGCGCCCGGGAATCGACGGCCGAACCCATGATGGTCAGCATCAGGAAGAACGTGGCCACGATTTCGGCAACGATCGCCTGCCAATAGCTGACCCCGGCGAAGGGTGCGGTGGCCCCCAGCCCGGTGTCCACGGCTCTGTCGCCGAGGATCAGCACGATGGTCATGGAGGCTAAGGACGCCCCGATGAACTGCGCCACGATGTACCACACGGCTTCCATCGTGGGAAAGCGGCCTGTGGACCAAAGTCCGATGGTGACGGCCGGATTGATGTGCGTGCCGGAGATATGGCCGAATGTGTAGATCATCGCGACAACCGCGATGCCGAAGGCGATGCTGATAGCCCACCAGCCCGCCATCCCGATACCGACAAAGAAGTCGTTGCCCGGAGGACCCTCCCCACCCTGGAACAAGAGGACGGTGATGACCACCGATCCCGTCCCGAGGAAGACGAGGATATAGGTGCCTATCAGCTCCGCGATCGAACGTTTGAGCAGTGTGGGTTGACCCATGTGAGCTCCCCTCAACTAGTAGGAACGCCGGTTCCACGGGGCCGGACCATCCCGGCCCCGTGGACTCGAGGTTCCCTGGTATGTGGGACCGTTCGGCCGCTTAGACGGCCAGGTGCCACTCGCAGTAACCCTTGGCGCCTTGGCCTCGACCGCTGTCGAGAGGCACGTTCCGCTTGATGAGGCTCGTAACCGCACACTTCTTGCAGGCCCGCACGGGAGCTCCCGGGGTGCCCGGATTCAACGCGATGTTGTTGGTCATCAAGGTTGCGGTGGTGCACTCCGGCGTCAGATAGCAGGGGAAGTCCGAGAGAGACATGAGCGCCGCGAACCGCTGGGTGATGGCGCACGCAGGGTACGTGTACCGCTGCGGATTCATGATCACCTCGTTGTTGCGCACCGGATCGAGATCGATCTCGATACCGGCCACCTTCGCCCCTGCTCCGAGCGGGGTGATGTCCAGGATCTCTTCGCCTCGGGCAAGGACATCCATGAAGTCGACGTTGTGCAACTCGTCGGCCTCACCGCGATCGGGGTGCATCGACGCGTAGTTGTAGAACCGCTTGGTGAACAGGTCGATCACCATCGGCACCGTGAAGCTGTCGAGCCAAAGGATGTAGGCGGCCGCACACGCGGGCGCCCCGGTGGCTACGCTGAGAACGTCCCACTCGCTCTTGAAGGCATTCTGATCGATGCCCCGCTGCAACGTGTTCTGGAAGACGCCCATGGCCGCCTCGTAGATGGCGAAGACCATGTCGTCCTTGAACATGTTGTAGGCCGATTGAGCGATGTGGTGCCCGATGTCGCCCACGCAGTAGGCGGGCACCGCGGTGATGTTCGCGTAATGCACGCCGGAGTTGACCGCCGCCTCGATGGTCGGCTTCATCCGCTCCTTGTACTGCTGCATGTACTTGCGGGTGTCGAAGGAGCTGTGGCCTCCGTGACCGCCCAGGTTATGCGTGTCCATCAAGTGGGCCTGCGCCTCGATAGGCTCACGATAGATGAACTGGAAGGTGTCGACCTCTTCCTTCTCGGCTTCGGCGACGGTCTTGCCGGACTCAACCGCGGCCCGGAAGGCAGCGCCCAAGCCGTAGGAAGTGTTCATGCCCCAGGACTTCGACGCGAGGATCGCCTTCTTGTGATCCTGAGGGATGTCCATCTCGCGCAGGATTCGGTTGACCGTGTTCGGTACGGATCCGACGGACATGGCGAAGTCCACCACGCAGGTGGGGCCATACATGCCGCCGTAGCGGCGAACAGCCTCGAGGCCCAGCAACGCCGTGTTCTCCTTGATGGCGTCGATGAACTTCCACATGGAATCCTTGAATTCTGGGTCAACTTCGTACAGAATTTCCAGGATTGCTGGCGTCTGGTAGTGCTCTACGAATGGGTCATCTTCAGGACGGATCGTATCGGTAAGGCCGGTGAGTATGTCGTAGTGGGCATTCACCGACTTCACGTGCAGATCGATGACTTCCTGGGCCTGCCCTTCGCCGGCGGTCATCTTGTTCACCGCGTCGACGTAAGGCTTCGCGTCAGTCAGTTTGAAGTCCGTGGTACCGCGCTTCTCGGCGATGACCCCTTTGACGGCCATCGTGGCTTCCACAGCTTCTTTGATCATCTTTTCGTAAATCGACATCTCTCTCCTCCGTCTTCTTTCGACGACGTTGGCACTGCTCGACTTACCTCAAGTCTCACCACCTCCTAGACGAGACGCGTCGTCATACCGTGTCTACCTTTGTCAGGAGGTTGGGCTTCTCTCAACGTCGGACAAAGCGTTGTAGCACTCGTAGCAGAGTATCCGGGGCAACGCTTTCTTCACTTTTTGCCTGGGGAAGGGGTAACCACCCTCCCAAATTGGCACTTCCTCTTTGATAAGGTGCTCCTGGCATAGACCCATGCCACACACGATACAAATCCCGATGGCATCCGTGTCTTTGCCCATCTGATGGCAGACGTAGCACTTCATCAATTACCTCCTCCAAGGCTAGGCTCAAGGTACGAGCGATGCATGGACATCAACTGGGTGGCCACCTCCTTGCTAGCCTTTTCACGAAGTTAGGGCTTCACATGCCGGCTTCACGTGCGTTTTCCCGACAAGAGACCTGGCACCGCTGAAACAAAAAAACGGCTGACCTGCAGTGATCAATCACTGGCAGCTCAGCCGCACGTGTGGCGGAAATCCACACGACTTCGCAGTCCCTTCCGCAGGGTAGCCTCCCGCTTATTTCAAGATATGCATAGCCGAAAGGCTTGTCAAGCGACGTTTAGAGCGTTCGAACCGGAGGGAGATCCGGGCGGCGCGGGCCCCTGCGCATACGTGGCCGCGCCGCGCGAACCCCTAGAAACTGCGGACCACTTTCGCTGCGGTGCGCGCTCAAAAAGTGCGCTCGGACCCACAGATAAGGCAAGTGCCGGAGCCGGGACTTGAACCCGGACGGGTTTCCCCTACGGTGTTTAAGCTGGTCCCTGGGCTGTTTTCTCGTGGTTTCTCGTGTTCACTCTGACGCGCTCGGGGTCTTTGTTTACCGGCTCTTTGCAGGGATAACGTCGGCCCTCGTGGTCTTTCGTGTTGTGTCGGCACTCATGCCGATTTATGGCCATTCTGCGTAGTAGGGCGGCAACTGGGCGGCAACTGGGCACCCCCTTTTGGTCCTATAGTGCGGGGGGGGAAGGCCGGCTAGTCGGCGGTCAATGGGTGGAGCATCCTGAAGGATCTCTCCATCCCCCGTCCTTCACTTCCTCCGCCCCCCGTTATAGGCTTGATCACATGGATACCTTTGACGTTGCCGCCCTGGTTGCTCTCGCCCTCGCTGTCCTCGGAGCACTCATGCTCCACAAGTACATCTCAGATCCTCATCCCGGATGGATCGTCGGCGCCGTCGTGCTGCTTACCGTGGTGGCGATGCTTGCTTCTTTCGCAGGCAACGGGCTCTTTGCCGCTTGGTTGCTAGACGAAACGGTGGGCACCATCGGCAACTAGACACGAGGACAAGGGTGGGGGCATGCCGCCGCGGAAGGCGCCGGGGACCGCTGAGGGGTTACCCGTCTAGGACTGTGTACGGGATGCCCTTTCCCGGAAAAGTCCATGAACCCGTAGCGAGAGGCAGACCGATTGCACCCCGCGCATGGGGAGAGGCTTGGGGGGGTGCATAGCAGGGGGTCCTTGGTCGTGATGATGTAAAAGAGCCCGCGGGTACGGCTACGAAACCCGCGGGCTCTTCTCTGCTCCGTCGGCGCCGCTCCGAGGTTGGGCGGAACGTGGCCGTCGGTTCACCCTTCAATCAGGGTTAGCAGTTGTCGGGGTTGCCTTCCTTCGCCGCGTCCAGGTCGGCTTCGGCCTTTTCAATGAGGTGTTCGAGGTGTGGGTGGGGGTCCAGGCGCTCTTCCATTAGGCGGATAACGTGATCCGCTGTGGTCTCGCCAGGGCAGAAGGGGTCGCTGTAGGGCGATAGCCCACGGCGAAGGCGATCAGCCATAACCGGGCTATGCTGCTCGAGTTCAGCGAGGAGCGGGTTGTTGCTCACGTCTTCGCCCGCGGCCGACTTCTCGGTCAGGATCTCGGTGAGCTCGTGCATACGTTCCCGGGGGTCGGGCGGGTCTGGGGTTGGCCGTCTTTTCACTTCACACCACCACGATGCTGCCACCGGCTGAAGGCGGCTTTGCGGGCGCGTTGGCTTGCGCTTAGGCCGTCCCATTCGCCGCCTTCAGCATCGGCGTCGGGGAGTCCCAACTGCGCGATCAGTTTGGCGAGCAGTTGCCGCTCAGATCGGAGTTCTGAGCCCAACGGATGCGCGACGGGCTGACCACGGCTACCTGTCACCAACGCGGGTTGGTCCCGAAGCGCAACCTCCAGGCTTTCCACGATGTCCAGCGTCCTACAAGCCTCGAGCAGTAGGTCCTGCTCTGCCTGCGTTAGGTCGAATCCCTCCACGATTGAACGCCACAATCGGCGCCCTCGAGTACGGAGGTGGGCCGGCGCCCGGGGTATCTGCCTGTCAGACATGGTTTATCTCCTTGTAAAATCGAGGGTAATGCCGGGACGCACATAGGGAAGTGCTATGCATCCCGCGCATGGGCGAAAGAGCTTTGGGGTCACCCCCCACCTCGGGGGGGCGGCTCGGTCGCCGCTCCCCCTTTCCGCTCGCCGTGGTCGGCGGTCTGTCACTGGCAGACTCCCATTCGCACGATGGTCCGCGCGTTGGCGGGCGCGCTTGGTGGGAGTGTCGATTGCATCTCGTCTATCAAGGCGAGGACTTCCGCCGCCGTCCTTAATTCGTAACCGCTCGGCGCCGTTGCCACCGCGAGCACCTCGGCGTTCTGGCCTAGCCTAAGCTCGGCAGGATGTACCGCGTCGGGGTTAGACCAGGCGAAGTATCCGCCGGCTCTTTGCGGCCTCATGCCCGCTTCCAGTTCGGCGCTGACTGAGAGCAGGTAAGCATCCCGCAAAGTGTCGAAGCGGCTTTGCAGTTCCCGCGACGATCTCCAGAGGTTGAGCTCCCGCTCGCTCCCTTCAGCCAGGAGCGCGGCGCTGTAGCTGGGCGCGTAGGCCTCCAACTTCCGGGCAACCTTCCGAGCGTCTTTCAGCGTCTCGGCCACGGCGGCCCGCAGCGGGCCCGCGATCAGCTTGGCGCGATGCGGGGCGAGGCTTTAGGCTATGGTCGTCTGCAGCGCGTTCTGTGCTGCGCTTAGGAGTTGGGAGCGGCGAGACTCGAAGGCTACCGCGGCCGTGTGCGCGTCATCTTCTGCGAACACTTCCTCCGCCGTGCGCCCGGAGAGCAGGCGCAGGGCGGGGCCGATCTCGGGCGGGGCCGGCTTGGTGGCCTTCTGCTGCTCGCGGTCCAGGTGGATGACCTGCGTCAGCGGCTCGAGCGCATCGCCCGGGAGTTCAAAGCCGCAGGCCTTCGCGGCCGCCAGCCACGCGGAGAGTTCGCGGAAGTGGTGGGAGCTCAGATCGAGGCCGGCTATCTTGGCTAGGGTTTCGCTCGTCTTGGTGGTCATTAGTTGCCGCCCTTCAGCAGATGGTTCAGATCGCCGCGGTCCCGGGCCTCGAGCACCTGCTCGGGCGACATGGAAGCCAGATCCTCCCGGGTGAGCTGCCCAGACTCAGCCGGGGCCTTGGTGGGTTTCTTCTGGCCGAGCAGTTCCGAGAGTTCGCCGCGGTCTCGCGCCGCCAAGATCTCGGTCGGGGTCATGGTTTTCAGTTCGGCGCGAGATCGTTGCCGGGGCTCACTCCAGATCTTCGCTATTGACTGTGCCTCTTCGAAGGTCGCGGCGGAGATTAGGCTTTTCGCATCGGTCAGGGTAAGACCGTATTGGTGGGCGAGTAGACTCGCTTCTTTGAATGTAATAGCCATTTTGTTCGTTAGTTCCTTTCGGATGTTTGGTGCATCTTCTTCCAACCTCTTACGGGACGGGTTACGTCATCGGTGAAACCTCCCTTTAATTGGGCGTGAGAGTGAGACTTCTGACCCGCCTGTTCAGCCTCGGCGCGGGTGTTGACTATGGCAAAGGCGACTAGCCGGCCTTTGTCCGTGCGGACGTAGTAGGCCCAGGCTTTTTTGTGTTCCAGCGTGACCGGCTTAACCTCGAAGGTAGTTTTCACTTGCCGCTCTCTTTCTGGGCGAGAGGGTCATACTTGCCGCAGAACACAACCTCAGTCGGCAGCATCTGCTTACAGTCCAGGGCGCAAGCTACGCAGGCTTTGCAGGGAGTAGGCTTCACGCTGCTCCCTTCCTGAAGGCTTTACGGGCGAACACCTCCCGGGCAGCAAGCGCCCGGGTAAGTGCGCCCAGATCACCGTCGTGGTAGGCAGCCTGAAGAGCATCCTCGTGGGGTTGCCACACGTCACACTCGAGCGGGCATCCGGGGTAGACCGCGGCGAGCCGGTGGGAGGCTTCCAGCAGGAGCCGGTCGGCTTCTTCCTCCCAGCGCAGCCGCGCCACGACGATGTCCTTGTGTTCGCGCACCTGCTCGACCAGGGCCGCGTCCATCGGATGCTCTTCGGGGAAGAGCGGGTCCAGGACCAGCTGCTCCCCGTCGAGCTCCACACGCACCAGGGATGCGGTCAACGCGTCCATGATGCGGCGCACTTGGTTCACAGCCTCACCGCCTTCCTGATCGCTTTTTCGTTTTCAGGAAGCCCGGAATCATTCACAAAACTCACAAAACTCGTCTCTTCGGCTGTTTCCGATCCCTTTTGTGAATTTTGTGAACCGTTTTCCAGCTTGGGATTTACGAAAAAGTGAGGGCCGGGTCGCCGGCCGGTTCGGCTGGGTTCCACCTTCACCTGCCGGACGATGGAGCGATCCTCGAGGAGGTGAAGCGCCGGCAGGAGTTCGTCAGGCGTCTCGGTCCTGATGTGCTGATGCAGGTCCCGGAGCGAGAATTCACGGGGATACTCCCGGCGCTCGATCCAAGCAAACACGCGTCGGGCGAGGGCCATGTCGGGCGAGTCGGCCATCTCCCCGAAGGCAGCGCCGGCGTGGGCGACGAAGTAGTCGGCAATCGTCACCGCTGCCGCCACCGTCTCGGCGTCGATGGGTACCGTCTCCGGCTGGGGATGCTTGGCCACGTGGAAGCTCCCGGCCATCCGCGCAGCAGCGCCCGCGATCTTGGCCGCCCAGTCGGCCATCGGGCGAAGATCACCGTCCGGTGTCAGCCGTCGCTCGATGCGGTCATGGAAGGCCGCCCACACCTTAAGCGCCTCTCCGCGGAGTTCCAGACCACGGACATCGCCGTCAGGCTGGGCGGCGAAGAGGTGGAGCATCCTCTCGTGGTAGCGGGCCTCGATGGCCGGGTCTATCCCCCGGGGCCGATACATCCGGGTTCCCAGGTTGGGCTCGGGTAGGCTGTAGAGGAAGCGACCGAGCAGACCGCGACCGCGGCCACCTCTGACCTGGGCGAGTTCCCGCAGCACCTCGGGTTGCACCAAGAGGCAGAGGGTCAGCGCCGGGGCTGTCATATTCACCGTTCGCCCTGATGCCCGGTCCACCCGGAGCGGATCTCCCGCGTGGGACTTCAGGTACACGTCTAGGTTGGGTCCACCCTTCTCGGTGTACCTGCCGGCCATCATGCCGACGATGCCGCCTTCGGCGCTGAACATGGCGAGCCTGCCGCTATTCTCTGCGAGCAGCTGGGCCACACGCTCGGGGGTGGCATCGTCGAAGGTGAGCCGGGGAAGCGCCACCGGATCGCCGGCAGCCGCGTGCAGTTCGGTTAGCTCTGCCTGAAGGAGTTGGCGCTCTTGTGGATCGTCAGTCTTGGCGGCTCTGGTCTGCAACTGCTTCGCCCGGGCCTCGGTCACTTCCCTCTCCGCCCGATCACGATCCACGTGGTACTGCATCGACTCGACCAGCCGGCGCTCGGCCTCATGCAGGGGCGCGGCTACATCCTCGAGTGTTTGGCTCTTCCTGAGCCCGGGCGGCAGGGCGCAGACCGTATAGAGGTTGCAGGGCTCACTGTGGGAAGGGAGTTCCACCCGGTAGCGGCCGGCGGCAGCAGCAGCCAAGGCAGCGAGCACGGCGACGGCGGGCATATCCACCGGGACCTGCCGAGATTCCGCGATCTCCTTCACAAAACCCACAAAATCCGGCGGGAGCACGTTCACCGGGAACACAGGCAGCCGACCACAATGGTCGAGGGGAAGCGGGTCGTCCCAGTCTGATGTCTGGTCGTGGTCAGCGATTCGGACTGACCGGTCGGAAGTGCTAGACGCCGGCGGAGGTTCAAAACGTTCCCGCAGGTCCCGCCACGTCCAGGTGCATGAGTTGTGGTGACAGCCGGCGAAGATCCCGCCGTCTTTCATCGTCCCGACGTAGGCTTCCCCGCGGTCGTGCTCCGAGTTGAAGGGGCAGACGCGAAGAATATGGATCGTGCGGTCCGGCTGCTGCTTTGCACGTTGCACGTCGAGGTTGCTGTCGATGAACGCGTCCAGATCAAACGCTGAGCGGGTCCCGTTCGTGCCTGCGGTCCGTTCAGGCGCTTGAGCGGCCATCTTCTCGAGTAGGGCCACGGGCACCGGCTCGGGCTGCTCTGGGGCCTCTAGGAGGCGTGAGTGGCGATGCGGGCGCTCCTTGGTACTATCACCCTTCGCGGCCAGGGTTCCGGGTACTTTGGCGATACGGGCCGCGTTATGCACCGAAGTATCGACGTGCACCTTGGTGGTGCTGAAGCGGGCATCCAAGCCTGCGAGCACACGCTTCACGAGCCCGAGGCTTTCGGTGTCGTTCGGTAGGTCGATGCGGTAGAGCAGGTGGCCACCGTTGCCGCTCGCGGCTACCAGGGACGCCGGCCATCCGGCTTCCTTTAGATATGCCTGCACCTTTCGGACCACGGCGCCCGCGGCCTTTAGTTCGTCATCTGATGCGCTGACACCGGCAGGGCGGATCGGGTCGATGTCTACCAGCAGCCAACGCCGGCGCAGGACATCGGCGTCGGAGGTTGTCTCCTTGGCGTAGGACTTCAGGCGGTTGGATGCTCGGCTGAGCAGGGCAGGCGCCACCGGGTTCAGCGTGACGTATACACCGGCAGCCTTACCGTTCCAGACCATAACCTCCCGGGCTGCTGCTGCCGGATCGTCGAAGTACCCGGCAACCGTCCCTGCTCCGGGCGCGTGGGGTATGCGGATCTCGAACACGTTTCCGGGCGCATGGAGCAGCCGTAGGGCGGTCTCTATAGTCTCTTGAGGTCCCGCTCCCGGTGGGATAGGCTTGGCTTGTATTCCTTCCTTGGCGGCTTCTGTGGGGCGCTCGTTGGCGCGGGCGCCCTGCCGCTTCCCTTCACCCATCCAGGCCGCCGTCCCGCACTCTTACGAGCTCCTTCTTCGGCACTCGGTCCAGGCGTCCCACCTTCACCCGGGCGAGCGTGCCGGCGTGGATCATGCGGCGAACCGTGCCGACTGAGCAGCCTAACCAGGCGGCCACCTCATCGACCGTCAGCATGTCGGGCATCTCCTCGATGCGTTGGCCTTGCCTTGCGTCCATGCGGGGCCTCCTTGCGCCTGAAGCGCACTAGTGATAGGTTCTGTGCAGCACAACCCACTACGCGCCACAATACAGGTCGAGCCGGACGGAAGGCAAACAGAATGAATACACGATTTCATGTTACGGTCTGGCCAGGTACACAGATACCGGTTCCGCCGGTGCCTTCGGCGGGCAAAGTCGAGATTCTGGATGGCGCAGGCGAAGAGGGCGGTCCCTTCCTTCTATTCGCTCCGACTGATCCACAGAAGTCCGCGGTCCCACCCGAAGAGCTCTACTTACGCGAGCTTCAAGAATTGAACGTCGAGGATGTTGGCGAGCTCGCCGCGTTCACTGAAAGGTATGGGCGGCTGACACCCCACCTGCCGCTGAACGAGTTACCAGGATCAGGACTGAAATCGTGGCATAGAAAGTCTGAAGAGCGCCTGTTCCGCCGTTTTTTTGCGAAAACCCAACCGTACTTTCAGCGGCACCTAGAAGAGATACAACCTCGCCCTGTTCTCGTGTCGGTTGAGGAAGTTGCATTTCGCATTGGATTAGTTCGCGATTTGGCGCGGGTTTGGCATTACCATCGCGGACTGCTTACTTTTGACGACGTTGCTTCCTCGTGGGAAAACGCTTTGTGGCCGGAATTGCAGATACACCCTTGGCCCAGCGAAGAGAAAGAGCACGAGCTCTTAGCATGGGCCTATTCCCGCCCTTGGTTAGAGGATGGCGACATGGAGAAAGCGAGGCAGGTGGACGAGTTCTTCCAACTAAAAGTGACCCCGCCCAAGGAACCCGCTGACCTGTACGCTTTCCTTAATAAGTTCTTAGCGGCTGGGCTCCGTAGTTTCCATGCTCACCCTGTCATCTATAAAACCATCGAGAACGAGGAAACAGAAACACTCGAAGAATCTCCCGCGATAAGCCTTTACAGCGCCCTATGCCTTCAGTTGGCTAACCACATCGCAGAAGAGGCCACCTACCACAAGTGCGAGAAGTGCGGCCGTCCGTTTGTTAGGCAACGAGGCGGCGCGCAGTTCGGTCAGCATCGAATGAAGAATGTTCTCTACTGCTCACCTGAGTGCGCCCGAGCAAAAGCGCAGCAGGAGTACCGCAAGAACAGGTCACAGGCGACCAGGTACGCAAAGGAAGGTCTGAGCGTCGAAGAGATCGCCGGCAGAATGGACCGAGACGTGGAGCAGGTCCGCAAGTGGATCAAACCAAGGGGGGCAAAGTGAGCATCCGCAAACGCGGTCAAAACTACTGGGAGATCTGCGTCAATCTTGGCGTCGATCCATCGACCGGGAAGCGGGTCCGCAGCTTTCACAGCTTCCGCGGAACCAAGCGTCAAGCGGAGCAGGAACACACCCGCCTATCCCGCGCCCGGGATCTCGGGGTCTATGTCCCGCCGGCGAAGATGACGTTGGGCGAGTTCCTGCAACGTTGGCTTGAGGACCATGCTCGTCACCAGGTCTCCCCGCGTTCCCTCCAGGGCTATCGGGACATCGTGCGCCTACACCTCGAGCCCTGCCTCGGAGAGATCCAGCTCGACAAGCTGCGGCCGATAGATATTCAGACGTTCTACTCAGACCGTCTCGACCGCGGCCGCCTTAAGCAGCCCAGCGCCGACGGGGAACCGACCGGGTTGTCGCCTCGGACCGTTCTACACATCCACCGCGTTCTCCGGGAGGCCTTGGGAGAAGCGGTCAAGATGCGCATGCTCGCCGTGAACCCGACGGACGCCGTGACACCGCCCAAGGTGGAGCGCGGCGGCAACCTGAAGGTACTGACCGAGAATGAGACGGCGCAACTGCTCGACACCGTGGTGGGAACCCCGCTCCACATGCCTGTGCTGCTCGCCATCGGCACCGGTCTCCGGCGTGGCGAGCTCTTGGCGCTTCGCTGGGCGGACGTCAACCTCGAGACCGGGGAAGCAACGGTCAAGCGTTCACTGTCTGAGACGCGGGAAGGTCTCAGCTTCAAAGAACCCAAGAGCCGCGAGAGTCGGCGCACCGTATGCCTGCCCGCGTTCGTGGTCAAAGCGTTGAAGGAGCACCGCAAGGCGCAGAACGAGCAGCGCCTGATGCTGGGGGCCGGCTATCAGGACAACAACCTGGTCCTGCCTTCGCAGGACGGGAGCCCTTGGCGGCCTTCCACGCTGACCAGCGCGTTCTCCGCCATGATTCGGAAGCACAACCTCCCCCTGGTTCGCTTCCACGATCTAAGACATGGACACGTCACCCACCTGCTGCTCCGAGGGGTTCCGCTTAAGGTGGTCTCCGCCCGGGCCGGCCATTCCACCATAGCGATCACTGCTGACCTATATGGACATCTTCTACCCGGCGCTGACCAGCAGGCAGCCGCGCACCTGGACACCGCTTACAACGTGCCCGCGGGTGGCAGTAAATGACGGCAATTCAGAGGAGGGCGGCAGCTGGGCGGCAATTCGGGAACCTAGAGACTTTGCTAGGTCCCCAGTTTGGCAAGAATTACCTGCAAAACCTGATAATGCCGGAGCCGGGACTTGAACCCGGACGGGTTTCCCCTACGGTGTTTAAGACCGTTGCGTCTGCCATTCCGCCACTCCGGCAGGAGGGCCACCCCGACGACCGCCTAGCGTCGCGCGCCCGGAGGCTGAGCGCCCGGTGGGCCAGCAGCGATTCTACCAGCGAGCCTCAAAACCCGCGTCACCGCCACGCCCCGCCCTGTCCGCCTCCGCCAGAAGGGCTCCGTCCAGCAGATCGCGCTCCGAGACTCTGAGCCGCTCGGCGCCCAGGAAGTCCATGGCCGCCAGCAGCACCTCTCCCCCGCCGACTATCACGCCGGCGCGGCCAGGCTGAATGCAGGGTAGGGCCGCGCGTTCCGGCTCGGGCAAGGCCGCCAACCGCTCGACGAGTTCGGCGATCTGGGTGCGGGTGAGGATCGATCCATGTACCTGCTCGGGGTCGTAGACCGTCAGGTCAAGGGCCAGGCAGGCGAGCGTGGTTACCGTGCCGGCGACGCCGACGAGAGTCTCGGACCTAGGGGGCGCCGGCGTATCGGCGAAAGCCCGGTCAAAGGCCTCGAGCGCGGCGCCGCGGGCGGCGGCGCGCTCGCTCTCGGTCGGCGGATCTGAGTGAAGGTAACCCTCGGTCATCCGTACTGCCCCGGCCGCGGCGCTCCGCGCGCTCAGCAGACCGTCCGCCCCGCGCCAGATGACTTCGGTGCTGCCCCCGCCCGGATCGATGAGCGCAGCGTCCCCCCATGCGTCGCCGGCCCCCAGAAAGGTGAGCCGGGCTTCCTGCTCCCCGCTCACGACCTCAGTGGATACCCCGAACTCGTGGCCGATCCGCTCGACGAAATCGCGGCCGTCAACGGCCTCACGGGCGGCGCTGGTGGCGATCAGGGTGACGGTCTGCGCTCCCAGCGTGCGGGCCCGCTGCACATAGTGGCCCGCCGCCGCCCTGGTGCGCTCCGCGGGCTCCACCCCAAGAGCCATTCCGGGAACCAACCCTTCGCCCAGGCGGGTCACCAAGGCGTCGCGGGCCAGCACCCGATACGTCAGCCGTAGGTCAGGGGGATCGCCGGGTTTTGAATCACCGGTGCGATCCGAGGGCCCCATCTCCGCCACCAGGAGGCGCACCGAGTTGGTGCCCACGTCGATGATGGCCCGCCGGTCCCGGTCGGGCAGGAAGTGGGCGCAGCGAACGTCCAGGCACCAGAGCGGTTCGAACTGCTCGAGCAGCGTCCCCCACTGCTTGACAACCGGAACCAGGTTGTCTGGAGTCTCGGGGTCCCGGCCGGCGACAGCACCGTCCGGACCTCCAAGCACCAGTAGCGCGGCGATCAGGGCGTGCAGGCAACTCACCCGATCCGGCGGGGTCGGTCCGCCGATGCCGGCTTCGAGCACCGCTCCGGAATCGATGCGGTCTTCCCGCGGTGGAGTCCGCGCGGCCGCCTGACTCTCGGCCAGACGAAGACGCCGCCCACGGTACTCCCGCTCGAGGGTATTGAGAGCGTCGGCGAGCGCGGAGTCCTCTGCAATCCGCCGCCGGAGTTCGGCCATTCCCCCCCGGCTCTCGGCGATTCCCGCCGCTTCCACGGCGGACGGGCAGGTGAGGTAGAAGAGCGTGGGAAAAGGAGTGCCGTCCGGGAGGTAGGGATAGGTCTCGACTACAGCCGGGAAGCCATAAGGGCAGGTAACGGGAATGCCGGCCACCGCGCGCGCGGGTCTGCCCAGTTGTCCGCGAAGCACCCTATGCTGAGACTCGGTTGGGGTTTCCCGCGCCAGCTCGACTCCCCCGACAGATTGGTGCCTAGAACAGGCCTTCGAGCGAGCGCACCATGGATTCCAAGGGGCCGCCCGTGTCCTCGGCCGATCTCTCCGCCGTCTCGACCCGGCTGTCTGGGAGGTTCTTGACGATGAAGACGTCTTCTCCTGGACGGGAGTAGGTCAGTTCCCGCCTGGCCAGGGCCTCGACGTAACTGTCCTTCTGCAGGCGCTCGATCTCGCCCACATAGGTGGCGTTCTCGCTCTCGAGCAGAGCCACCTCTTCTTCTTCCGCCCGCAGCTGCTCGCGCACCTGCTGGTAATCCTGATAAGGCCCGGCGTTCACGAAGAAGCCGAGGGGGATCATCACCAGGAAACCGATGACGTAGGCCAGACGGCGACGGCCCCGGCCGTGGCGCTTCGTGGGCGCATCCATATTGACAGATGAGTTCTTCATCGAGAACAAATTCCGGTTCGGCGTGGAATCTCCTGCAATAGCGGTCCGGTCAAATCAACCGCGCTCGAGGTTGAAGAACGCCGCCATACCCGGGAAGAGCGCGTCCTCACCCAATTGCTCCTCGATGCGCAGCAACTGGTTGTATTTGGCGGTGCGCTCACCGCGCGAGGGGGCGCCGGTCTTGATCTGACCCGCGTTGGTGGCCACGGCCAAATCGGCGATGGTGGCGTCCTCGGTCTCGCCGGAGCGGTGGCTGATCACCGTGGTATAGGCGGCGCGGTGAGCCATCATCATCGCGTCCAAGGTCTCCGAAAGCGTGCCGATCTGGTTCACCTTGATGAGGATGCTGTTGGCCACGCCCAGTTCAATGCCGCGAGAGAGGCGGTCGGTGTTGGTCACGAACAGGTCATCACCCACGAGTTGGATCTTGTCCCCGAGCCGATCGGTCAGGGTGGCCCAGCCTTCCCAATCGTCTTCGGCGACTCCGTCCTCGATGCTGATGATGGGGTACTTGTCGCAAAGTCCCGCCAGATAGTCGACCATCTCCGCCGGTCCCAGGGTCCGGCCCTCGCCCGCGAGCACGTAATTGCCGTCGTCGGAGTCGAAGAACTCGCTGGCCGCGGCGTCGATGGCGATGAAGATGTCTTCACCGGGTTGATATTTGGCCCGTTCCACCGCCTGAAGGATCAGCTCGATGGCCTCTTCGCTGCCGTTCAGGTTGGGGGCGAAACCGCCCTCGTCGCCCACCTGGGTGGGCATGCCCCGCTCAGTGAGGACCTTCTTCAATTCCTGGAAGACTTCGGCGCCCATGCGCAGGGCATCGCTAAAGGAGCGCGCCCCGGCGGGCATGATCATGAATTCCTGCAGATCGATGTTGTTGCTGGCGTGCGCCCCGCCGTTCACGATGTTCATCATGGGCACGGGCAGTTGGTAGGCGTTGACGCCGCCGAGGTATTGGTAGAGCGGGAAACAAAGCGATTTGGAGGCCGCCTTGGCCACGGCCAGAGAGGCCCCGAGAATGGCGTTCGCCCCCAAGCGGCCCTTGTTCTGGGTGCGATCCAACTCGATCAACACCCGGTCGACCTCGCGCTGGTTGATGGCGTCCAAGCCGACCAGCGCGTCCGCGATCTCGCCCTGGACGTTGGCCACGGCGTTCAGGACGCCCTTGCCCCCGTAGGCTTCTTCTTCGTCTCGGAGTTCCGCCGCTTCGAATTGTCCGGTGGAGGCGCCGGAGGGAACCGCCGCCCGCCCGCGCGATCCGTCCGCCAGTTCGACCTCCACCTCCACGGTTGGATTGCCCCGGGAATCCAGAATCTGGCGGCCAAAGACGTCCATGATCACGGTCATCGCTGCTCTCCCCTCAACGCCCGTTTTGCCTGCTGGTAGTAGGTCTCCTGCTGCTCGAGATCCAAATCGGCGAACACCAGGCCTTCTTCGCCCGCGAGCCGCGCCGCCTCCTCCACCCGGCTACGAAAGCGGCAGGCCGAATCCCGCAGCGCCAACTCAGGATCCGCCCCCACTTTACGCACCAGATTCAGTACGGCGAACAGCAGATCGCCGGCTTCTTCGTGAATCTCGCGGGGGGAACCCGATCCGTCGAGCAGTTCCTCGAGCTCTCGGCTCTCCTCTTCGATCTTCTCCAAGACGTCCCGCGCTGCGCCCCAATCGAAACCGACCGAAGCCGCGCGCTGTTGCAGTTTCTGAGCGAAGAGGGTGGCGGGGAAAGACTCGGGGATCGCATGGAAGATGCCCTGACGCCCTTCGGTCGTCCGTTTGACCTCGTCCCAGGTGCGGCGGACATCCTCGGCGGTATCCGCTTGGGACCCGGCGAAGATGTGGGGATGGCGCCTGACCAGCTTGTCGTGGATCGAGGCGGCCACGTCGCCAAGGTGGTAGCGGCCCTCCTGTTCGGCCACGCGCGCCATGAAGTACACCTGAAAGAGCAGGTCGCCCAACTCCCCCTGGATCTCGAGATCGCGGCCGGGATGCTGGGAAGCGAGTGCATCGGCCAATTCGTACACCTCTTCGAGCGTGTACGAGATGATGTCCTCCTGGGTCTGCTTGCGGTCCCAGGGACATTCGCGGCGCAGCGTGACCGTCAGGTCATAGAGCCGCGCCAGCTGGCGGATAATCTCCTCCCGCTGCTCTGCCGAACCGCCGTCCCCCGGTCTAGAGCCGCTCACCGCCACCTCCAATGACTTGTCCGAACTTGTCCGCAAGGGGCCTCAGGCGCCCGATGGGCCGCCCCACCCATAAAACGGCGTGAGGGCGGTCGCCCGCCCTCACGTTTGCCGCTCTTGCCCCGGTTGCCCGAGGAATATCGTCGCGCCGCTACCCAGTGGTCTCGGTGGTCTCCCCGGCGGTCGCCTCAGTCGTGGGCTCGGTGGAGTCGCTCGTCGCGCCCTCGTCGGTGGCGCCGGTTGCATCGGCGGCCTCGGTCGTGGTGGTCACGTACTCCAACCCTTCCTGAACGACCACGTTCAGTTCTTCGCGGGTGTTCTTGAGCCAATCTTCCCAGGCAACGCGCTTGGCTTCGTCCTCGAGTTCCGCCTTCAGCGCCTCCTGGACTTCTTCCAGGCTGGGCGTCCGCTCGGGATTGATCTCCTGCACCTGAATCAGGTGGTAACCGAACTGAGTCTTGACCGGTTCGGAGATGGCGCCCTCTTCCAGACTGAAGACGGCATCATCGAACTCCGGCACCATGGTGCCCCGCTGGACGTTGCCCAGATCTCCGCCCTCTTCCTTGGACCCAGGATCGTCGGAGTGCTGCTTGGCCATCTCGGCGAAGTCGGCGCCGCCCATGATCTCTTCGCGAACCTGCTGTGCCTCTTCCAGCGCAGCCTGCCACTCGGCTTCGGTCACCTTAGCGCCAGGCTCTTCCGCCAAGCTGCCCGGTGAGAAAAGGATGTGACGCGTCTTGCGGGTCTCACCGACCTGCAGCGACTCCTTCCTCTCCTCGTAACTGGCCTTGACCTCTTCTTGCGAGACCGAGACGTCCTTGGTGGCCTCTTCGATCATCTTCTTGATCAGTTCCTGCTCGCGGAGGTTGTCCCGCAGTTCTGCCACGGTGAGCTTCTGCTCGGCGATGGCCTCTTCGAACTTGGTCTCGTCGCCGCCAAACATGCTCTTGATCTGCTCCACCTGGGCGTCGACCTCTTCGTCGGAGACCGTGAGGCCGGCTTCAGCAGCCTTCTGATTCACGAGCTCCACGGTGATCAGGTAGTCGAGCACCTGCTGGCGGAAGGTCTCGAAGCCCTCGGGATCTTGCTCCTCGGTCGGGACCTGTTCGCCCAGCTGGGACTGGATCTCGGCGACCCGGGTATCCAACTGGTCCACGGTGATCTCCGTCTCGCCCACCTTGGCGGCCAGGTCGCTCGAGAGTTCTTCACCGCCGCAGCCGAAGGCCAGCAGGGCAAGCACCAGGATGCCCGCCGCCACCAGCAGCTTCCTAAAGACGTCAAACTTCATGAATCCCCTTCCTCGGGTTCCTTACTTAACTGTGGAATGGCGCTCAAGCCGCGCCCTGAACTCGTTCGGAGCAGAGCGAGAGTATATCACCGAGGATTTGGTCGACCACCTGCCGGAGCGGGGTTTTTTCGCCTCGGAGACCGAAGGAAAGCACGCCGGTCGCGGGCGCGTAAACGTACCTGCGGTCCACCTTGCCCAGAGCCTCCCGGCTTCCCGAAGGCAAGCGCAATCCGGTGACGGTCAACTTCTGCTGCCGCACCGAAAGGGAGTCGGCCTTTAGCTCCTGCAGGGCCGTGCGCACCTCGCCCAGGAAGATCAGATTGTCGACGGGTTCCGGGACCTCTCCAAAACGGTCGGCCAGTTCCTCACGCAGCGATTGCAGTTCTGCGCCGCTCTCGGCGGCGGCGATGCGGCGGTGCAGATCCACCCGGGCGGCCTCGTAGCCAATGTACTCCCGGGGCACGTAGGCGCTGACGCCCACGTCCACCCGGGGAATCTTCTCTTCTGCGGGCTCCCGGCCCTGCAGCGCTTCGACGGTCTCATTCAGCATGGAGAGGTACATCTCGAAGCCGACCGCGGCGATGTGCCCCGACTGCTCGTCGCCCAGCAGGTTTCCGGCGCCGCGTATCTCCAGGTCTCGCATGGCGATCTTGAAGCCGGCGCCGAGTTCGGTGTAGTCGGCCAGGGTCGCCAGACGCGCCATGGCCTCTTCCGTGAGCGCGGCTTCGTCGGGGTGGAAGAGAAAGGCGTGCGCCACCCGGCTCGAGCGGCCGATGCGGCCGCGCAGTTGGTAGAGCTGGGCCAACCCGAGCAGATCGGCCCGTTCGACCACCAGAGTGTTGGCGTTCGGGATGTCCAGACCGCTCTCGATGATGGTGGTGGTGACCAGCACGTCGTAGTCGCCGCGCAGAAAGGCGGTCATCACGGTTTCCAGCTCATGTTCGCCCATCTGCCCGTGGGCCACGCCGAAGCGGGAGTGGGGAAGCAGTTCCCGCAGCCGCAAGGCGGCGCCGTCGATGGTCTCCACCCGGTTGTGCAGGTAGAAGACCTGACCGCCGCGGTCGATCTCGCGCTCGATGGCGCGCTTGACCATACCCTCGTCGTAGAAGCCCACGTAGGTCTGGATGGGATGGCGGTCCCGAGGAGGAGTCTCGATCACCGAGACGTCGCGCACCCCGGCCAGCGACATCTGCAGGGTTCGGGGAATGGGCGTGGCCGACATGGTGAGCACGTCCACCTTGAGCTTCAGCCGGCGAAGCAGCTCCTTCTGCGAAACCCCGAAGCGCTGCTCCTCGTCGAGGATCACCAGTCCCAGATCCTTGGGCTTCACGTCCTGGCTGAGCAGGCGGTGCGTGCCGATCAGCACGTCGACCCGCCCCTCGGCGAAATCCTTGATGATGCGCTTCTGATCCTTGGGCGAGCGAAAGCGGGAGATCATCTCCACCGTGACCGGGAACTGGGCGAAGCGCTCCCGGAAGGTGCCGTAATGCTGCTGCGCGAGAATCGTGGTGGGCACGAGAACCATCACCTGCTTGCCGTCCATCACCACCTTGAAGGCGCCGCGTAGGGCGACCTCGGTCTTGCCGTAGCCCACGTCCCCGCAGATCAGCCGGTCCATGGGCCGGGGAGCTTCCAGATCGTCTTTGACCGCATCGATGGCGCGCTGCTGATCGGCCGTCTCCTGATAGGGAAAGCTCATTTCGAAGCGGCGCTGCCACTCCCCGTCCTCGGTGAAGGCGTGGCCGGTGACGGTCTGGCGCTGGGCGTAGAGCTGCAGCAACTCCCCGGCCATCTCGCGCACGGCCTTGCGCGCGCGGCTCTTTACCTGGTCCCAGGCGCGGCCCCCCAGCTTGGACAGCGAGGGCTCGCCCCCGCCCGCGCCCACGTAGCGGCTGACCTTCTCGATCTGGTCGTGGGGAATGTAGAGCATGTCCCCGCCTTTGAAGGCGAGGTCCAGGTAGTCGCGGGTGACCCCGGATACGGTCTTGGTGGAGATGCCGTCGAAGCGCCCCACCCCGTGGTCCTCGTGCACCACGTAATCGCTCTTGCGCAGGTCGCGAAAGCTCGACAGTTCGGCGCCGATGACCAGCCGCCGCTCCTTGGCGGCTTTGCGGCGGCGGGGAAATATCTGTCCCTCCGTCACCAGGGCCAGCCGGGCCCCCGGAAGCAGGAAGGGCCGCTGGTGCGCGGCGTTCAGGAAGGTCAGTCCGGGATCAGGGGGAATCTCGCTCGGGCCGGCGGTGCGTCCGCCGACCCGGGTCAGGATATAGCCGGCGCGCTCGGCTTCGGCGCGCTGGGTGAAGGCGACCACCACCCGGTAACCGTCTTTGGACAACCGCTCCAGTTCCCGCTCGGCCTCGGGGAGATTGGTGGCCGAAAGCTCCCCGCTCCGCGCCGACACTTCCAGAGAAACCACTCCACCACCGGCGGACCCGCCCTCTGCGGGCGCGGTCACGGGCTCTGCGGGCGCCGCGGATGAGGCCGCGGCCGCGGACGGTTCGGCGGCGGCGTCGGCTGGCTCTGCCTCGGGGACTCCCGGCTCGTCGTCTTCCCGCGGCGTGCCCCGTTCCAGCGTGAGCGAGACGAAGGCTTCCAGCTTGGCCGCCACCTTCTCCCATTCCAGGTAGCGCTCCTCGTCCACGTGGTCCTGAAAGACGTCGCCCAAGTCGGCCCCGAACTGCTCGATGCGGCCCACGGCCCGCCCCGGGTCGACCCGGATCACGCGGGCGTCCTCCGGCAACAGCTCGAGCACGCCGACATAGGGCGCTTCGTGGTCCTCCGCCGCCGGGTAGAGGGTCACCGCTTCCCGGGTTTCCAGCGAGCGCTGCGTGTACGCGGAGAAGGCGCGCAGACTCTCCACCTCGTCCCCCCAGAACTCCACGCGCACGGGGTCGGCTTCGGTGGACGGAAAGAGATCGAGAATCCCGCCCCGCACCGAGAATTCGCCCGGGTCTTCCACCTGATCGACCCGCTCGTAACCGAGGTCGACCAGCGCCGAGGTGAGCTCGTCGAAGGGAAGTTCGGCCCCCACCGCGAAGCGTAGCGCTTTGCGGCGCTCCACCAGCACCGCTTCCATCAGGGTGCCCGGCTCCACCACGACCACGGCCCCGGAGGCAAGGCCTTCGATCGCGCGGGCGCGCCGGCCCGCCACCCGCGGGGGCACCTCCCCTTCCGGGCCATACCAGATACCGCGCGGGGGAAGATGGAAGATCCGCCGCGCGGGCAGGAAGAGCTTCAGTTCTCGCGCGAGGTCCTCCGCCGCATCGGGGTTGGCGGCGACCACCAGGACGCCGCCGCTCTCCCAGGGAGGCGACGCCAACACGCCCGCGGTGAGCACCGGATGGGCGAAGCTGGGAGCCAACAGCCTTCCCGGAGAGCCGGCGGCCGCCTCGAGAAAGGCCCTGAACCCGGGTACTTCGCCCAGGAAGTCGACCAGACGCGCCATCAGCCTACGCCCGCGGGGCCTCTGGGGCGGCCAAGGCCGACGCCAGCCATTCCTCGGCCAGGTCGGCCGCACCGCGAATCAGAGCGAGAACCTCATCCTCGGGTTCGTCGAAAGGGCTGAGCACGTAGCCGGCCAGCGAACGGCCGGGTTCTTCGGGGCGGCCCACGCCGACGCGGAGGCGGTGAAAGTCACGGGAGCCGACTGCCTGTTCGATGCTGCGCAGGCCGTTGTGGCCGCCCAGTCCGCCGCCTTCTTTGAGTCGGGCCTCTCCGAAGGGGAGCTCCACTTCGTCGTGCACCACCAGCAGCCGTTCCACCGGCACGCCGAAATAGTCCGCGGCCCGGCCGACCGAATCCCCGGATCGGTTCATGAAGGTCATGGGCAGCAGGACCACGACTTTGCCGCCGCCAACCGGTCCCTCTCCCATGAGGCCCTGGAACTTGTCCCGGAAGGGACCCCAACCAAAGCGGCGGCGCAGCTCCTCGCCGACCATGAAGCCGACGTTATGGCGCTGTCGTTCGTGCTTTGGCCCGGGATTCCCCAGCGCAGCAATGAGATGCACGGTTTCGCCTCCTCGCGAGGTCTGCCGCCAGAAGGCGAGCCGGTCGAGCAGGGAATCCGTGAGACGCCTCCATCATCCGCGGCCGTCCCTCTAGGCTTCCTCGCCGCTCTCGGCCTGCTCGGCGCCCTCTTCGGTGACCTCGGGCTCGAAGCCTTCCGGCAGACCGGCTTCCTCGAGTTCCTCCTCGAGCGCGGCCGGGTGCAGAACGGAGGCGACGGTGGTCTCCGGGTCGTCCAGGATCTCGATCCCCTCGGGAACCTGAATGTCGGCGACGGTGACCGTGTGCCCGATGCCCAGGTTGGTTACGTCGAGCTGCAGGCTCTCGGGGATTTCCCGTGGGAGCGCCCGCACCATGACCTCACGCAGGGTCTGGTCGAGCACGCCGCCTTCGTCTACTCCGGCGGACTCGCCGATCAATTCGATCCCCACGGGCGATTCGATGGCCACGTTCAGGTCGACCCGCACCAGGTCCAGGTGGAGGATCTGATGGCGGGTGGGATTGGTCTGGATCTCCTTGACCACCGCGTAGACGGGCTCCGCCTCGGGCCCCTCGTCGGCAAACGCCAACTGCAGGACGGCGTGATGGCCTCCCCCGACCGCCCCGCGCAGTTCCCGCACGTCTATCGTCAGGGGCGTGGCCTCCGACCCGCGGCCATAAAGCACGGCCGGGACCGCGCCCGCATTGCGCAGGCGCCGATTGGTGCCTTTGCCGCGCGTCTCCCGTCGAGTCACTCCAAGCGTCATCGTCTCCACGATTGTCCTCCCGATTTGGTCAAGCCTTACGGCCGGCTAGAAGAGTTGATTTTCTCCCTGGAACAAAGCACTCACGGATTCGTCCGCGAACACGTTCTGAATGGTGTCGGCGAGAATGCCCGCCGTGGACAGCACGACGATCTTCTCACGATTGACGTCGGCGCGCAGCGGGATGGTGTCGGTGACCACCAGTTCTTCGATAACGGAGCCCGCAATACGATCGTACGCCGGGTCGGAAAGCACCGGATGAGTGGCCGCCGCGAAGACCTGGGTGGCGCCCGCGTCCATGATCGCCTGGGCGCCGTTGCAGAGCGTGCCGGCGGTGTCGATGATGTCGTCCACCATGATCGCGGTCTTGCCCTGCACGTCGCCGATCAAATGCATCACCCGGGCGACGTTGTGCTCCGGCCGCAACTTGGTGAGCACGGCAATCGACGCTCCCAAACGGTCGGCGAAACGCTTGGCCATCTTCACGCCGCCGGCGTCGGGCGATACCACGACCAGTTCCTGGTCCAGTTCCTTGAACTTGAAGTAGTCGGCCAGCATGGGAATGGCGGTCATGTGGTCAACCGGGATCTGGAAGAAGCCCTGAAGCTGACCGGCATGCAGATCCATGGTCAGGACCCGGTCCACGCCCGAAGCCTCGAGCAGGTCGGCCACCAGGCGCCCGGTGATGGGCTCGCGCGGCCGGCTCTTCTTGTCCTGCCGCGAGTAGCCGTACCAGGGCACCACCGCCACCACCCGGTAGGCCGAGGCCAGCTTGGCTGCCTGAATCATGATGAGCAGTTCCATCAGGTTCTCGTTGACCGGGCGCGAAGTGGGCTGCACGAGGAAGACGTCGGCCCCGCGGACGCTTTGCTCGTATTTGCAGTAGATCTCCCCGTCGGCAAAGGTCTTGAGCATGACCTTGCCCAGAGGGAGGTGAAGTTTCTCCGCTATCCGCTCGCCGAGTTCAGGGTTCGCGCGACCGGTAAAGACCATCAGCGTGCGCTCCGGGTACCGGCGGCGGGATGCCTGGACATCCCAGTCGAACATAACGTCCTGCCTAGGTTCCATCCTGGCCATCCTCCCCGTTTGGTTCGGCCGCTCGTGCCGTGTATCCCGGGATGCTCTCCTGTCGCGTTCGGGAGCTACCCGGCTTCCCCTCGGCTACATCTTGGGTAATGACCGAACCGGCCCCGATCGTAACCCCATCCCCGCGACTGAAGGGGGCGACCGCCGTGCCGTTCTCGATCTGGACGAAAGCGCCGGTCTCGTCCGCATCCTCGAGTGGGGCCTTCGGGCTCAGGTAACTGAAGGGGCCGACGAGCGCCCGGTCGCCTATCCGCGCGCGCTCGGTGTGGGACTGGATCACCCGCGCACCCTCTCCCACCAGCGTGTCGGTCAGGCTGCTGCCCGGCCCAATTTCACTGCCCCGACCGACTGCGGTTTCTCCCCGCAAGGAGCTGAAGGGAAGGATGCGGACGTCGGCACTCAGCCGCACCCGGGCGTCGATGAAGGTCGAGGCCGGGTCTTCGATGGTGACCCCCTCACGCATCCAGCCCTCGAGGATGCGGGCGCGCATCAGGCCCTGCGCCTCGGCGAGCTCCACCCGCGAATTCACGCCGAGGGTCACCGTGGGGTCGGCCACCGGCAGCGCGCTCACCCGCAGGCCCTCAGCCCGGAGGGCGGCGATCACGTCGGTCAGGTAGACCTCGCCCTGATCGTTCTGGTCCCCGACCCCGCGAAGAAGCTCCAGGGTTCTGCGGCCGGGAAGCACGTACATGCCCGCGTTGACCTCTTTGATGCGGCGCTGCTCTGCGTCGGCGTCGCGGTGCTCGACAATCGCCGTCACGTCGCCGGCATCGTCCCGAATGATCCGGCCGTAGCCGCTGGGATCGTCGAGGATCATGGTGAGGAGGGTAGCGGAGGCCTCGGAAGCGCGGTGATGGGCGACCAGTGCGTCCAACACCTCCGCCGTGATGAGAGGGGTATCCCCGGGCAGCACCAACATAGGGCCGTCGAGGATCTCACCGGAAGCCTTGAGCACGGCGTCGCCGGTCCCCCGGGGCTCGAGCTGCAGGGCCACGCGGGCGGACTCGGGCAGATGCGGCTCCACCCGTTCGTGGCCGGGCCCCAGAACCACCACCAGGCGCTCCGGCTGTAGCGCGCCCACGGCCTCCAGGATATGAGACAGGAGCGGGACGCCGCAGACCTCGTGGAGAACCTTGGGGGTTCGCGACTTCATCCGGGTACCCAGCCCCGCGGCCAAAACGACTGCGGTCGGTATGGAAGACGTCACCTGTTTTCGGCCCTCGATCATGCGCGTTCTCGGAAAGGAATGAAGCTGGGGCGCCAGGATTCGAACCTGGGAATCACGGGACCAAAACCCGTTGCCTTTCCACTTGGCTACGCCCCAAAGCAAGCGCTCGACAGCGACGGGTAAGTATAGGTACAGCCAGAGGGAGCGTCAAGAGACCTCCGGGCGCGAGGTTCAGCCGGGCGGGCGGTTGACCGGCCGGCAGGTTCAGCTGGCCGGTAGGTTCGGCGCGGCCGAGGGTTCAGCCGGCCAGGGTGCTCACCTGGGTGGCGTGCACCTCGTCCCGCTCGAGTTCTTGGGCGATGGTCTCGGCTTCGACCTCGGAAACGCAGAGGCCAAAGACCGTGGGACCCGACCCGCTGACGAGCGCCCCCAGCACTCCCCGGCGCTCGAGTCCGACCTTCGCCTCGAGGAGCTCGGGCAGCAAATGGAAAGAGGCCTGCTCCAGATCGTTGAAGAGCAGGCCGGCCACCTGTGCGCATAGCTCGGGCAGGATGAGTTCCTCGGACTCCCACGCCCGCGAGATGGACCGCCAAGCGGTCTCGCTCCGCAGAGCCCGGCCGGCGAAGGCCGCCCCTGACTCCTCAGCGGCGACCCCGTCGAAGGTACGGTAGACCTCGGCGGTGGAGAGTGCGGCGTCGGGAAAGGTCAGCACCAGCGGCAGGGGCGGCAGGCGGAGGTTCTCCATCAGCTCACCGACACCGCGAGCCAGGCAGGGGCGCGGATCCAGAAAGAAGGGCACGTCCGCCCCCAGTTCCCGGGCCAGCCGCCGAAGTTCTTCGCTGGAGAATGCAGGCCCGCCGGCCGCCTCGATCAATTCGGCGCCCACTTTGAGCGCCGCGGCGGCATCCGAGCTGCCGCCGCCCATGCCGGCGGCCACGGGCAGATGCTTCCGCACCGTTACCGACCCGCGCAGTTGCCAACCCGAGGCCGAGGCCAAGGCGCCGAGCGCCGAGCCCACCAGGTTGCCCTCGGAGGGCACTCCGGGGCAGGTCACTTTCGCCGGCTCCGAGGATTGGCCTTCTTCCAGCGGCGCGGCCTCAATCTCGAATATCAGTTCGTCGTAGAGCCCGACGGGGGCAAAAACCGTCAGGAGTTCGTGATAGCCGTCTCCCCGCGGGGGACCCACGAGCAGAGTGAGGTTCACTTTGCCCGGCGCTCTGACCCTCAGGGGCGCCGTCAAAGCTACCGTTCCAGATCGATAGAACGGATGCGCCAGGGATGCTCCTCGGCTCCCGTATCCACCAGTTGGATGACTATGGTGGAGATGTCGGCCACCGCGAAAAGGCCCTCCCGGCGCTGAAAGTCGAAGGTGACGGTCGCCTCGTCCCCGGACTCCTCCACGGTGGTCTCGACCAGATCGGGCGGGTCCGCCTGATTCAGCGAGATATCAGAGGCCTTGGCCGCAAGAAAAAGCTGATAATTCACCAACTCGGCCTCGGTGTTCTGCGCATAATCCTCGGTGGTGTAGTCGTCCATCAAGGTCTCGAAGTCGATCTCGTCCTGTCGCTGGACGCCCACGACGTCGCCCAGGTCGGACAGCGTGGACTCGGGATGCTGGGCGGACCCGCATCCGACGAGCGCGCCGAATGCCAGGAGCAAGAAAGCCGCGAGCAGGACGGCGGAGCCAAGCGGGGCGGCCGCGCGGCGAAGAAAGCGGGTCTCGGCGGGCACTGGGTTTTTCGATGCATGCGGTCTTTCTAGATCGATCATGGCATCTCCATCAATCCCGTTAATGCGCCGCTCAGCTTAACAAATTCCATCGGCGGAAGCTCCTCCGCCCGCGCTTTCGGATCGAATCCCGCAGCCGCCAGGGCCCCGATCACCGCGGCCTTCTCGATGCCCAGACTGGAAGAGACCGAGTTGACCAGCGACTTTCGCCGCTGCTGAAAGGCGGCGTCGATCACCCGGCGCAGCCGGGCCGGGTGCTGGGTCACGGACTCGTCCTTGACCGCGCGCTCCAGGGTAAGCAGGCTGGAATCGACGTTGGGCCGGGGATAGAAGATCGCGCGCGAGAGCGGACGATGATCGACCACATCGAAGTGAAGCTGGATCCAGGCGGAGATCCCGCTGTAGCTCTTGGTTCCGGGATGCGCCATCAGCCGGTCGGCCACCTCGCGCTGCAGCATCACCGTGTAACGGCGGATACCGGGCAGCCTCCAGGCGGCTTCGGCCAGGAAGGGTGCCGCCGGCGAGTAGGGCAGGTTGCTGCCGCAGAGGGTGGGAGCCGGGTCCAGCGCACCCAGATCCGCGTCGAGCACATCCGCGAAGTGGAGGCTGACGTTGGACTCCTCCCCCAGCGTCGAGCGCAGGGCCGGCTCCAGGGAGCGGTCTATCTCGAAAGCGTGCACATGCCCGGCGGCCCGCGCCAGCGCGCGGGTGAGCACCCCCAGACCGGCACCCACCTCGAGCACCACGTCCGCCGGCGTGGGCCCCAGCCGGTCGAGGATCAGCCCCAGGATGTTGTCGTCGACCAAGAAGTTCTGGCCCAGACTGCGTTTGGGGACTACTCCAAACTCGCGCAGCCGGGCGAGCGAAATCTGCCGGGGTCCGCCGGGGACTCCGCCGGGCGGTCCGCCGGGGAGTCCGCCGGGCTCGCCCTCGTCCGGGCTCATCGGGCGCGGAGGAATGCGCCGAGGCGGGGGAAGGCACGCAGAGCGTTGGCCCGGACCTTCGCCCCGAGCGCCTCCGGGCAGAGGCCCCGTAACTCCGCCAAGAAGCGGTAGGTGTGAACGATGGATGCCGGTTCGTTCGGCCGGCCCCGCCGGGGCTCGGGCGAGAGGTAAGGAGCGTCGGTCTCCACCAGCATGAGCTCCTCGGGCACCAGCCGCGCCGCTTCCTGCAGATCGCCCGCGTTCTTGTAGGTGACGTTTCCGGCGAAGCTCACGTAGTAGCCCCGCTCCACCACCTCGGCGAGCGCACCCGGCATGGAGAAGCAGTGGAGGACCACGTTGCGGCCCTCGGCCATTTCCGCCAACAGCCCGAGACTGGCCTGGTCGGCCGCCCGGGTGTGAACCACCAGAGGGAGTTCGAGTTCCCCGGCCAACTCAAGCTGCCCCCGGAACACCCGCTCCTGTTCGCCGTGAGGGGCGTAGTCGCGGTAGAAGTCGAGGCCGGTCTCCCCCAGGGCAAGCACCTTGGGATCCCGGGCCAGCTCCCGCAGACCCTCCAGGTCCCGCTCCGAGGCCGCCGCGGAGTCGTGCGGGTGAATGCCGACGGTCGCAAAGACCTCGGGAAAGCGCTGGGCGAGGGCCACCGCAGCCCGCGAGGATTCCAGGTCGGTACCCGATTGGATGATCAAAGAGACCCCGGCCTGCCGGGCGTGCTCGACGAGTTCCGCGGCGGCCTCCTCGACATGATCGAGGTGGGTGTGGGTATCGACAAACGTCGCCCGGCTACTCCTCGATGCGGGGAAAGAGCGGAGCCCCGGCGACCACCCGGAGTCCATCGGGGAGCCCTCCCCAAGTGGTGTTCGCCCAAGAGTAAGTCTCCGGTCCGGGTTCGAGGCCCAGCCGCCGCAGGATCTCGTCGGCGGTCGCGGGCATGAATGGATGCAGGAGCACCGCCAGCAACCGCAACCCCTCGGTCAGGTCGCGCAGAGTCGCGTCCAGTCCCTCGGAATCCTGGGCCTTGGCCTGCTTCCAGGGAGCGCACTCCTCCACGTAGCGGTTCAGCCGGCGCACCAGTTCCCAAATTGTCTCGAGCGCCCCGGTCAGATCCATCTGGTCCAGCTTGGCGCGCACGTTGCCGACGATCTGCTCCGCCTCGGCCGCGAGGGGAGAACTCCCCGCCGATCCACTCGGGCGGCCGGGGATCAGGCCCTCCCGGTACTTGGCGATCATGGAAGTGGTGCGGCTCAGCAGATTCCCCAGATCGTTCGCCAGTTCCGTGTTGTAGCGGTTTTTGAAGGATTCCTCGCTGACCACGCCATCGGAACCGAAGCTCACCTCCCGCAGGCAGTAGTAGCGAAAGGGGTCGGCGCCGTACTGTTCGATCAGCGGGAAAGGGTCCATCACGTTGCCCCGGGTCTTCGAGATCTTCTCCCCGCCCAGCTTGAGGTAGCCGTGGATGAAGAGATGCTCGGGCAACTCGTAGCCGGCGCTCATCAACAGAGCGGGCCAGATCACCCCGTGGAACTTGAGGATGTCCTGGGCCATCAGGTGGTAGGTGGCCGGCCAGAACCGCTCGAAAAGTGTCTTCCCCGGTCCACCGGCGGCGCCGGCAGCCGGGTCCGGAGCGTAGTGGAGCGCGCTCAGATAGTTGATCAGCGCGTCCACCCAGACATAGATCACCTGGGACTCGTCCCAAGGCACGGTGACGCCCCACTTGAGGGCCGAGCGGCTGATGGAGATGTCCTCGAGCCCCTGTTCGATGAAACTGAGCGCCTCGTTGTAACGGTGGCGCGGCCGCACGAAGTCGGGATGCTCCCGGTAATGCGCGGCCAGCCGCTCTTGGTAGGCCGAGAGACGGAAG
Source organism: Actinomycetota bacterium (assembly GCA_016278725.1). Classification (GTDB taxonomy): domain Bacteria; phylum Actinomycetota; class Thermoleophilia; order RBG-16-64-13; family RBG-16-64-13; genus Soudan-30. The sequence continues at coordinate 38,610 of JADQBG010000016.1, read as the reverse complement.
AACCAGTTCTCCTCGGCCATGTGTTCCGGCCGGATACCGTGATCCGGGCAGAGGCCGCCCACCAGTTGTTCTTCGGTGTAGTAGGCCTCGCAGGCCGGACAGTAGAGGCCCTCATAGCTGTGGCGGAAAATATCGCCGTTGTCGTAACAGCGCTGCACGAACTGCTGCACGAAGCGCTCATGCTCGAGGTCGGTCGTGCGGATGAAGAAGTCGTTGGTGGCGTCGATCTTCTCGGCGACACCCTTGAACTTACCCACCATCTCGTCGACGTGCTGCTGCGGCGAGACTCCGCGCCTCTCCGCCGCCTGAGCCACCTTGTTACCGTGCTCGTCGGTGCCGGTCAGGAAGAAGACCTCGTCCCCCAGTTGGCGGTGGTACCGGGCCACCACATCGGCCGCGGCGGTGGTGTACGCGTGCCCGATATGCGGCACGTCGTTGACATAGTAAATGGGTGTGGTGACGTAGAAGTTGGCCATGCGCGGGATTCTAACAGAAGCGGCCCGCTCCTCGGCATGCTCGAGGAGCGGGGGGAGTTCCCCGGCTGGCGAAGCATCAAAGTGGAAACCTTCGTCAACGAGACCGGCATCCCCTGCGCCGAGATAAGCGGTTACAACGAGCTGAAACAAGAGTACGGCAAACCGGTGTCCGCGCAGTGGTCGATACGCGAATTCGGGGACCGCTTCTTTCCCGATCAGGACCTGGATTTGGACGTGGAGCGGGACTGAGCCCAGGGCAAATCGACCTGGCCAGCTCCCCGCGGATCCAGCGAGAGGGCGAGCTTCCCCTCTCGGTGAGGCGCACCCCGCCTTGGGGCCGCCTCCTGCGGCAAGAAAGGACCTACTGGAGCCTGGCGGGGGAAGAGCCCGAACTCGTCCCCCGCCCCAGTTAGCTACTCGAAGATTCGCTCGAATTCGTCGACCATGATCTGCTTCTCCTGGTCATCGAGCCAGGCGCTAATATGCATGGTCTTGTAGGTGAAGGGAGGCATCTCGCCCTCCTGGACCGACTCGATGGTCTCCTCCTTCATGCCGTCTTTGAAGCGGTCGAACTCGGAGAAGTTCAGGTGCGTACGGCCTTCCGTGACGTCCCGGCCAAGCAGCCATGAGGTCGGAGCGATGCGAGAGTACCAGGGCCAGTTGGTCTCGTTGCTGTGGCAGTCGTAGCAGGCCGACTCGACGAGTTCCTGCGCCGCGGGATCGGTCCATTGCGGAGTGCTGGTTACCTCCGGGTTGTTCCGGTCCGGCCCCCAGGGCAAGAACTGGATCCCGACGAATAGGACCAGGGCCACCAGGGCCGCGTAGATGAGGTACTTCCCGTAACGACGCATCGCCACCTCGCTCGCTTTCCAGTCTTGGCCGGAAACGCGGCGAAGCCGGTCCGGCGGTCACTCATCGCACAGCATTATTGCGCCAAGTCGGGGTTATTCAATCCTGATTTTCCTGATCCATCCGGCGCGCGGGCTTCTCGCGAACTGCCACCGCCAGGCGATAAGCTTCCCGGGCAGACATCTGGGTGAGAGAGGCAACCAAACGGGAGGCCTCCTTGACTCCCATCCCCCCGTCCAACATGGCGGCCAGGGCCGTCCGCACCTCACGCTCCTCCACGCCACCGGCGCCGGACTCCTCCTCGGGAGCCAACAGCAAGACGATCTCCCCCCGCACCTCTTCGCGGCCGGCGAGCAACTCGAGCAGCTGCCCCGCCGAGCCCCGAAGCAACTCCTCGTGCAGCTTGGTGAGCTCCCGCGCCACGGCCAATTCCCGGTTGGGCCAGCGTTCGGCCAGAGCGGCCAGTGTGCGGCGGAGTCTACGCGGCGATTCAAAAGCGACGAGCGTCCCGCCCGCGGTGCCCGCCTCCTCGACAAAGGCCGTGAGCCGTCCGGCGGTGCGGGGGAGGTAACCGATGAAGGTGAAGCGATCGCTGGGAAGACCGGAGGCGACCAGCGCGGTGGTTATGGCCGACGCGCCCGGCAGGACGGTTACCGCCAGCCCTCGATCGAGGGCCGCCCGCACCAGGGTGTAGCCCGGATCGGACAGGCCGGGCATGCCGGCATCCGAAACCAGGGCCACCGCGGCCCCGACTTCTAGTTCCCCCAGGATCTGCTCGAGACGGCGCAACTCGTTGTGCTCGAAGAAACTGAGCATGCGGGCTTCTATCCCGTAATGGGCCAACAACTTCCCCGTGCGGCGGGTGTCCTCGCAGGCGACGAGATCCACCGCGCGCAGTGTCTCGAGGACCCGAAGGGTGATGTCGGCCAGGTTGCCGATCGGAGTGGGGCAAACGTAGAGCACGCCTCGGACTATAGCCTGAAGTTCCCGCCGACGGGCGGTCAAACCGGCAACGTGACGTCCTCGAGCACTTCCCAGGCGACGAGCGCCGCTCCCACCACGCCGGCCTCGTTACCCAGTTGCGCCGCGGCCACCTGGGCGACCGTGCCGTTGGGCCGGATGGCGTAAGCCTCCATCAGCTCGCGGGCGGGCTCCAGCAGGAGATCCCCCAGGCTGCTGAGACCGCCGCCAATCACGATCATGTCCGGATTGAAGATGTTGGCCAGATTGGCGAGGCCGGCCCCCAGCCAGGCGGCGACCTCGGCCACCGCGTCGAGCGCGGCCGCGTCTCCGTCGAGGGCCAACTCACCCACGCTTTTGCCGTTGAGGTCGTCCGCGGCCGCCAGTTCTCTGAGCCGCTTGGCGTAGTCTTCGGGCGGGTCTGCCGCGGTATCCGCTGCGCCTTGCGCCTCTCCTGCGGCTTCGACCATAGCCGCGCCCGTCAGGCGGCCCTGATCCACGATTTGCCGGGCGTAACGCTCGAGAGCCGAGCCGGAGGCGTACTGCTCCAGGCACCCCCGCCTGCCGCAGAGGCAGAGACCGCCGTTGCCTTTGACGATGGTGTGTCCCAGTTCACCGGCGCTGCCGGTCGCGCCCCGGTAGAGGCTGCCGTCGAGCACGATGCCGCCGCCCACTCCGGTTCCCAGGGTGAGCATGACGACATGCGACTTCCCCTTCGCCGCCCCCACCCGGACCTCGGCCAGCGTGGCCGTGTTGGCGTCGTTGTCCAGAACCACCGGCAGCGTGAGCGCCTTGGCGATCCGCTCCCCCAACGGCTCGTCCTCCAGCGGCAGGTTGGGAGATTCGATCACCCTGCGTTCGCGCCAGTCGATGGTCCCTGCGCAGCCGACACCCACGCCCAGGACATCGTCCTCGATCCGCGACCGCGCCTCGCGCAACTGCTCGAGCAGCGCCTCGACGAACTCCTCAGGACCCCCCTCGGGGCTGGGGAACTCCATGATCTCGCCCTGGACGGTGCCGTCCTTGGTCACGCTGCCCACAGCCACCTTGGTCCCGCCGATGTCGATACCCAGCATGAGCGCCACGCCGCCTCCTTTGAGCTCTGTTGGGTTCCAGTTACCCAGGATCACACCCGGAAACGGCCGGACGCCCGCTCGCTGCGGGGCCGGCACGCCTCCAAGAGCGGCCCTTACTCGTACTGCAGCGCCTTTACGATCTGCAGCCGAGCTGCCCGGCGCGCCGGGAGGGAGGCGCTCAGGACCGCCACGACAAAGCCCACGACCAGAGCGGCGATCACCACGATCGGGTTCACGCTCAGGTCCACCGGTTGGCCGATGACCGCGCCGGTGGCGATGTTGAGCAGGATGGCCACGGCTACGCCCACCACGGCGCCCGGCACCAGGCTGACCAAGGCGATCGCCAATGCCTGCGAGAGCACCGTCTTTCGCACCTGTCTGCGGGTCAGGGCAACTGCCCGCAGAAGCCCGAGCTCGCGGGTCTGCTCGAGCACGCTCATGCTGAGGGTATTGACGATGCCCAGAGAGGCAATCACGAAGACCGCCGCCAGCAGGACCCAGAGGAAGGCCATCACTCCGGCCACCATTTCATCGAGGAAGGCGCGAAACTCGGCGAAGGACTGCAGGAGCAATCCCTTTTCTTGGGTGAACTCCTCCAGTTGCCCACCGACCGCCGCCAGAGCCCCTTCCTCGGCATGGACCAGATAGACGTCGGAGCCGTCCAAGCCGAAGAGCCGCTCACCCGTGGCCCAGGAGACATACGCTGCCGAACCTCCGGCGGTGTACTCGGTGGCGGTTCCCACGACGGTGAGTTCCCCGGGGCCCTGCGCCGTGGCCACCGTGACCTGGTCGCCGACGTCCAGACCGAGGCGTCCGGCGAGTGCCGTACCCAGCACGATACCTCCCCCGCGCAGGCCCTCGAGCACTTCTCCGCTTTCACCCTCTTCCAGATCGAGCGGGAGCGAATCCGGAAGTTCGAAGCTCCGCGCCAGGATGACCACCGATTCACCCTCGATGGTCCCGGGCAGGAAGCGGATGGCGTCCACCGCGCGCACTCCCTCCATGGCGGCGATCTCCTCACCCACCTCGGGAGACATGGTCGCGGTCAGATTGGTGCCGATCTCCGGAAGCGCTCCCCGCACGAAGTAGTCGCCGACGATGGTGCGCTCGTACCAGTCCCCGGTATCCTCAATGTTGTTGACCAGGGCGCTGCCCATGCCGATGCCGATGGTCACCGCGACGAAGAGCACGCCCACGGTCAGGGCGGTGCGGGTCGGGTGCCGGTTCAGCTGGCGGAAGGCTATCCGCCCCTCGGTTCCCAGGAACGGTCCCAGCAGACGCGCGGCCAGCCAGGTCAGGGGGCCGAGCGCCGGGGGAATCAGAAGGACCAAACCGACCAGCAGCAGAACCATGGCCAGTGCAGTGACGTCTTCGTCGAGCGCGTGGGCGCGAAGGCCGGCAAGAATCGCCAGCACCAGCACGAGGAAGACGGCGCCCAAGTAGGAGGGCCAGCGGCGGCGGCTCCCCCGGTCCTCGCGGGCTTCACCGCTCAGTCCCTCGAGCGGCGGCACGCGCGCCGCCCACCTCGCCGGCAGGTAGGCAGAAAGCAAGGACGAGCCCAGGCCAAGCGCGGCAGCGCCGAGCAACGGCCCCGCGGACAGGGCGAATCCACCCAGTTGGACACCCAAGAGCTGCTCGACTCCCAACATGAGCACGTAGGCCCCGCCGATTCCGCCGAGCAGGCCGAGAACGGTGCCCACACTCCCCAAGACCGCGGCTTCGCGAAGGACCAGGCGCACCAACTGGCGCCGGGTCACTCCCAGGGTGCGGAGCACCGCGAGATCCCGGTTTCGCTCGGTGAGCGACATGAAGAAGGCGTTGACCACGATGAAGACCGCGGCGACGATCGCAAGGGCACTCAGGCTGTTGAGCCCCTGCTCGGTGGAGAGCATGCTGTCTTCCGCCACCGCTCCCCGCGCTTCGGGGCTGCGCACCGCGGTGCCCGCCGGGAGCACGGCGGAAACCGCGTCTTCGACCCGGCTGAGGGAGGCTCCCTCTTCAAGCACCAAAGGCAGCGAGTTGACCCGCTCCCCCAGGCTGAAGAGCTCCTGCGCCCGCGGGAGGGGCATGAAGACGACAGCGCCGCCGTTGAAGGCAGCCGTACCCGCCGCGTCGACCAGGGCCACCACCTTGACGTCCGCGGTTCCCTGCGGGGTTATCAACCTGGCTCCGTCCCCCGGCTCCAGACCCTGCGAGCGCGCAAAGCTCTCCTCCAAGATCACGGGAACCGTCCCCGCCGGCTCCGGGGATTTCGGTGGGTTCGCCGTCTCGAAGAAGGACTCGCCCGCGGTCACCTCGTAGTGGCGCGCGGCCAGATCGCGCTCCGGGTCCACCCCCAGAACCACCACCACCGTCCGCCCCAGGCCGGTAACCAGGGCGCTGGGCGACTGCACCACCGGCACCACCGCTTCGACCCCCTCGACCGCCGCCAATCGCCCGTCGAGGGAAGTATCCAGACCGCCGGTGCCCTGCGCCACCACCTCGAGCTCGGCTTCGCCCGACACGGCCGCGAACATCTCCCGATAGGCCGACTTGGTCGCCGTGGTCACGAGCGACACCGCCACGATGGCCGCCACCCCCAAAGCGATGCCCGCCAGGGTGAGCAGCGTCCTTCCCGGTCTGCGTCTGAGTTCTCGGTAGCTGTAAGACCAGAGATTCATCCCTCCAGTTCCTCCAGATGCGAGAGCACCTCCGCCAAGGAGGCTGCCCGTCCCAACTCGTGGTCTTCGGCCACCCGGCCGTCCTTCAGCATGATCATGCGGTCGGCAGTAGCGGCCCCCCGGGGATCGTGGGTGACCATCAGCACGGTCTGTGCGCCCTCGTCCACGACGTTTCGCAGCAGGTCCAGCACCTGCTCCCCGGCGGCGCTGTCCAGATTGCCCGTGGGTTCGTCGGCCAGGATCAACACCGGCTCGGCCACCAGCGCCCGGGCGATGGCGACTCTTTGCTGTTCCCCTCCGGAGAGCTCCGTCGGCCGGTGCGCGCTGCGCCCGGCGATGCCCACCCGCTCCAGGGAGGCCGCCGCCCGCTCGAAAGCCTGCTTCTCGCGGACGCCGTCGACCATCAGAGGCAGGGCCACGTTCTCGGCCGCGGACAGGATGGGGAGCAGGTTGAAGAACTGGAAGACGAAACCGATCCGGCGACGGCGCAAGAGCGTGAGTTCATCGTCGGAGAGCGAGGCCAGATCCTGACCGCCAACCTCAATGGTCCCTTCGGTCGGCCGGTCCAATCCCCCCACCAGATGGAGCAGGGTGCTCTTGCCGGACCCCGAAGGACCCATCACCGCGAGGAACTCGCCTTTCGGCACCACGATGTCGACGCCTCTCAGCGCCTCCACCGCGGTCTCGCCCGTTCCGAAGACCTTACGCACACCCTTAACGACCACCGCTGCGGTGCCCCCGTCTGTGGTCTCAGGCATCCTCTGCGTTACCGTTGCCATTCGTTGTCGCCTCCTGATCGAAGAGCTCTTCGCACCGCTCGAGCCACTTGAGAAACGCCTCCAGCCGAAAGGCGGCCAGGTCAAGCAGCAACAGCAGCTGAACCCCTTTGCCTTCGGCCCCCGCCTGCCGGCGTGCCTCGGTCACTTCCCGGAGCCGCCGCAGGCTCCCGCGCCTCTCCGAAGCCAACACCTCCGCCGTGTCGATGTCTCCCAGCCGCCGCGCCACCGCCAGCTTGAGGAACGTCTCGTTGCGCAGGTCAAGCGCCGGCACCGAGGGGTTCCGCAACCACCGGTCCAACTCGCCCAAGCCCGCCGCGGTTATGCGGTAGACCTTCTTGTCGGGGCGCTCCTCCTGCACGATCACCTCGTGCTCCACCAGGCCGTCGCGTTCCAGCCGCTCGAGGGAGCCGTAGACCTGGCCATAGTTGAGCGGCGAACTCGGGAGCAGTCGCTCCTCGAAACTCAGTTTGAGTTCGTAGCCATGCAGGGGCCCCTCGGCCAACAAGCCCAGGAAAGCGTGCTTCACCGACACGGCAACCGCCCCGCAGCGACCTCGGTCGCGCCGCCGCGCCCCCCGATCGTTCTTATACTCACCGGATACATACATACCGAGTATATAAGAAGGCGTCAGAAGCGCAAGCGGTGCGAGGGAACCGGTCGCGCGTGGTCACGGGAGGCGGGTGCGGGGGCGGGCGGTGGACCGCGGGCGGACTGGGCTTGCCATCCGGGCACGGGGGCCCGGGCGCTGCCCCGGGCAGCGCCCCTAGGGCACGATCGAAACCGGCGTACCCACGTAGACCAGGTCGAAAAGGGCCTCCACGTCGGAGATGTGCATGCGGATACAGCCGTGCGAGGCGGCGGTCCCGATGGAACCCGAAGCGTAGGTGCCGTGAATGCCCACGTGCCGGGCCGAGAGTCCCATCCAGCGGGTCCCCAGCGGGTTGTCCGGGCCGGGAGGAACCGGTTCCAGCCCGTCCGCCCAGGGAGAGGGCGGCGGCGACCAGGTCGGGTTCTTGGCCTTGTTGATGATGCGGAAGTTACCGGTCGGCGTCGGGTACCGTGGCTGACCCACGGCCACGCGGTAGCTCCTCAACACCTGGTCGTCGTCGTAGAGCACCAGGGTGCGCGCCGAGATGTCGATCACGATCCGGCCGAGCAGCGTTGTGGCGGTTTCGGGTTCGAGGATGGGTTCGCTCCCCAAACCCCGCTTTTCCTTGTAGGCGACGACGGCAGCCATGGTGGTCTCGTCCAGTACGCCGGTGTTTTCGCCTTTGTAGGTCCCCCTGCGCGCGAGCAGATTCTGCAACAGCTTGACGTCCGCGCCCCGGGCTCCCTCGATCATGGGCCTGCTGCCCAGACTGGCGGAAGAGTCCACGAGCAGGTTGCCCCGATAGCTCGCCTCGTTGCCGCCGCGATCGACCACCAGCACTTCGAGTTGGTGCAGGCCTTCGGCCAAGTCCTCGGCCACCAGTTCATAGGCCGCCGAGCCCTTGCCTCCAGAAGCCGCCTCGACGACCGCTGGAGTCACCGCTATCGGTTGGCCGTTCAGCTTGGCTTCGACCTTGACCGATTCCGGATGATTGTCCTCGACCTTCACCGGCAGCGAGAGTTCGCTCTCGTCCCAGGCGCCCTCCGGCAACTCGGGCATCTTCAGCACGGGAGCGGTTAGATCCACCCAAAAACGCCACTCCCCCCCGGCGGCGTTCCCCGCCTCGTCCTGCACCTCGACCACCGCGGTGTAGTGGCCCTCGACCAGCTTCGGCTGTGCCACCAGTTCGCCGCCGTCCAACACCAGGTCGCTGACCACGCCGTTGAGGCGCAGAGTGCCCTTGGCCGGCTCGCTGACCGCAAAACGCAGAGACTCGGGCGAGGTCGCGGAACCGCCTGACTCGCGGCCGACCAGTTGCACCTCGGGCGGGACGGTGTCGACCTTGACCGTGCTGGAGAGCTCGAGCAGGCGGGCGAAGAGATTGCGCGACTCCACCTTGACCAAAACCCGATGCTCCCCGTCCGCGAGCGAGCGGGAGAAGAGAATCAGGCCGTCAGCCAGAGAGAGCTCACCCGCCGGGACCGGTTCGTTGTCGAGCACCACCAGGATCTCGTCGGGCCCGGCCCGCAGGTGCGGGGCTTTGATGCGAAAGGTGACCTCGGAATCGTTGACGGCAGCGGAAGGTTCGGGAGTTATGCCCGCCAGCGACGGGGCGGTCAGGTATTGACCCAGGAGAAAGAGGGAGACGCCACCCAGGAGAAGGACCACGCCGATGAGCGTCCACACCAGGCCGGTCGGTTGACCGGCTTCACTCCGAAATCTCAGTCTCTTCCCGAGGTTCAGGTTCAAGCGCAAACTCCCCTCGCATATCCTTCGCCGAGCGCAGCCACGGTCGCGTCGGTCAGAGCCACGCGATAGGCGAACAGAGCGCGGCCGCTTGCAAGCAAGCGCTCACGCACCGGACCCTGCAACTCGTCCAGGGTCATCCACCTGGCTTCGGCGATCTCCCTGGTGTCCTGGGGTCTGAGCACCGGCTCTCCCACGACTCTGGCTGCAATTATATGCGTCCACCAACGAATATTCCCATCATATGGTTCGAAAAGTCCCGCCGGCAGGTCGTCAATCGGCCAACCGTCCGGGGGAGCGAAGGTAGCCTCCACGCGAACCAAATAGCGCTCCAAGCAGACGGCCAGGCCGGTCTCCTCCATGGCCTCCCGCCGGGCGCCGTCCTCGAAGCTCTCGCCGGGTTCGACGCCGCCGCTGGGGGCGCGGTAAAGGCCGGCAGCGAACTGGGGCTTGCGTATGACCGCCACTCTGCCCTCGTGCATGATGAACAGGGTGACGTCATGAGTGCGTTGCTTGCGCAGCGAGCCCGAAACCAGGCGCATCTCGTAGGGATTCAGTTCGGCGTGAAGCGCGAGAACCCTCGGTTTCCCCAGCCGGGATTCGACCAAAGGAATCTGTTCCCGGGTCATCATGGCCCACCGGCCTGAGTGCCCGGCCCCCGCATGGGGCTAGAGGCGATTCGCGGATTCCGACGCCACGAGGCCGCGCCGCCGGTCGCGGATCAACAAGTAGGCCAGGAAGGGCAGGTACGCGAAGAAATCCAGAAAGAAGATGGCGAGCATCACGCCGAACAAGGGCATGAAGCTCATCCGGCGCCGGATGGTGTGCAAATAGGCCAGGGCCATCAGCCCGACGACGACCGAGAACTGCAGGTAGGCCATCCAGGAGGCGGGCTCCTCCAAGTACAGATACAGCAGGCGGAACACCGCGCCTCCTCGTCCGGGGTCCAACGCGCTCGAGTATAGAGGATGAAGCGGCCTTCGTTCAGTGAAATCCAGCTGCCGTGAGTTCGAGCAGGCGCCCGGCCAGCAGCTGCCCTACCACCGCCAGGTCCTCGACGTGATGGAGATATCCCGCGCGGCGGGGAAAGAGGATGACGCAGGCGGACGGCAGCGGGCCTTCTGCGGGGGCCAGTCTCACCACGAGCGGCAGATAGGGAAAGAACCGGAACCCCCAGAGGCCGTCGACCCTTCGGGTGCCGAGCGCGTCCGCCGTCTCCGTGAGGCGCGCGGACTCCTGGTCGAGGAGTGCGGCCAGAGGCTGTTCCGCGCGCGCCTCAAAGGCGCCGGCGTATGCCGCCGCGCCGGGAAGACCGCCGTAGCGCACCAGGGATTCCGGTGCCAGGGGGCCGGCGGCGCGGGCCAGGTAGTGCAGGCTCACCAGAGCATAATCGGTGCCCGGAGCGGTTCCGTCCGGCCACGCAAGTTCCCCCTCGGGCAGCTGCATCCGCAGCTCCCGGTCGAGCACCGGCAGGTGGAGGGCGGCGGCGGCGCCGGCCGGGGACGGTTGCGCGCGGACTGCCGACGCCGAGGCCAGGCGGGCACCGGAAGCGGCGCACACCTGCTCGAGCGACAAGGCCAGTACCTGCCGCCGAGCCTCGGCGACTATGGGAGCGTAGCGGTCCGGCCGCGACGACAGGGGAGTCACCGGCCCCCTCAGGCCCCCTGAGCAAAGTCGAGCGGGCAGCTGTAACGGCAAACCGGACCCTCTTCCATCCAGCGCCGCAGATTGCCTCCCAGGATGAGTTCGAGCTCTTTCTGGGGGATCTCCAGCTCTTCTGCCAGCTCCAGGAGATGGAGCAGATCCTCGGCTTGCGGGTCGAAAGGCACATCCGAGCCGTAGACGATCTTGTGCGGATCGGCGATCTGCAGAAGCGACCGCAGCCGCTCCTTGCCCAGGCTCGAGGTATCGAACAGCAACCAGTCGCAACTCTCGCACCTGGCGCAGCATTCCTTCAGCTCGTATGCGGCGGAGTGTCCGAGCACCAGGCGCAGCGCCGGGTGCTGATCGGCGACGTGGCGGATGTCGCGAACCACGTTTTCGATGCCCCTGCCCGTGTGGACCAGGACGGGGATGCCGTCGCGCTCGGCCCAGCCATATATTCGCATGGCCTCGGGCTGAGAGATGCTGAAGCTCTGCGAACGGGGATGGAGCTTGATCCCTTGAAAACCCTGATCCAGGCGATACTCATACTCATCGCGCGAGGAGTAGTTGGGGTTCAGCCGGAAGAAGGGGATGATCCGCTCCGGATAGGCCCGGTAGGCCTCCCAGACCACGTCGTTCGGGTGGGTGAAGCACTCCCCCTGCCGGGGATCATCCATAGGGAAGACCACGGTCTTCTCGACGCCGAGCATATCCATGCGTGCCACCAGTTCAGCCGGATCGAGCACGCTGCCGTCATGATCGCGCCCGACGTGGGCGTGCATATCCCAGATCCGGACGCCCCGGAGCTTCTCGCGGAAGCGCTCCAGCGGCTCGGTTTCGCGGCGCAACCGGGCGAGCCTCGCCGGGTCCGGCTCTTGCCCGACGAGGTCGCAGGCGGCGGGAGTGGTGAGGTCGGTGTTCGACGTTTCCATGGCTTTGGCTTACCCCCGCGGCACCGCTATAACCCCAGATCCCCGCTCACGGCCTGCATCGCGTCCAGGCCCAGTTGGAGGAATTCCTCGAGACCTAGTCCCAGCTGCTCGATGGTGGCGATGTCCTCGCGGCGGGCCCCGCGGGCAAAGGCGGGCTCCTTGTACCGTTTCTTGAGGCTTTTGAGCTTGACCAGTTCGAGCTTTTTCTCGGGGTGGATGAGGGCGGCCGCCGTGATGAGCCCGGTCAGCGGATCGGCGGCGAACAGAGCGCGGCCCATGTCGCTCTCGATGACGGTGCCGTTGGCGGGGTTGTGCGAGGCGACCGCGCCGAGCACCTCCTCGTCGCCGAGTCCGGCGGCCCGCAGGCGGGAGACCGTTTCCCTGCCGTGGACCTCCGGCCGCCCCGTGGTCTCTTCGACGTCCAGATCGTGCACCAGGCCGGCCAGGCCCCAGCGCTCCGGGTCGGCGTTTAGCCGAACGGCGAGCGCCTTCATGATCGCCTCGGTAGCCAGCATGTGCCGGACCAGGTTCTCCTGGGATACGTTCTCTCTAACCAGTTCAAGGGCGCGTGTCCGTTCCACGGCTGCCTCCTCGTACTATCTAGCCGCCACCTTCACCCGTAAGGTCCTGCGCGGCCGCCGGTGAGTCAATGAGTGTGTCCGCCAGCAGAGTCCCGCGGAGGACGTCGGCTGCGCGCCACGGCGTCCTTCCCCGGCGCGCGAGTTCCACCCACTCCTCGCGGGTGAACCAGGCCACATCGAGCACCTCTCCATCGAGCACCTCTCCATCGAGCCCCTTGGACACACGCTCGTCCCCCGGCGTTTTCTCCCCCACCGCCAACCCCTCCACGATCGCATCGCTGAGCGTCGTTGCGGCCAGGCTCGCCGCCAGGCTCACGGCCAGGGTGGCCTCGCTCTTGTGATTGACCAGCGCAGCGTAACAGGGAGCAAGGATACAGGCCTCGAGACCAACCTCCTCCTGGAGTTCGCGGCGAAGCGCCCCCGCCAGGGTCTCTCCGGACTCGACCCGCCCTCCCACCGGCGCCCAGCGCGAAGGATCGTGGCAGGTGCGCACCAGAAGCCAGCGGCCCCGGCGGTCCCGAAGCAGAGCCACCACGGCCAGGCGGGGATAGACTCCCCGCGGATCGCGGGCCGCGGCGGTCAAGACCGCTCTGGGCACACGGCCCGGCCCCTTCTTACCTGCGGCGGGCCGCTTGCCGGCCCGCCGCCGCTTCGACCATTTCCGTCAGCGTCTCGGCGATCAGTCCGCCGGCCCGCTCCGCCTCCGGCCGCTCCACCCCCAGATGGGTGACGAAGCGAACGGTCTGAGCGGCCATGGTCCCGGCGAGCACGCCCCGGCCGGCCAGCACTTCGACCACCTCGGCGCCGGTCACCCCCAGCCCGCCCACTTCGGCCATGACGATGTTGGTCTCGACGGGATGAGGGATCACCACGCCGTCCACCGAGGCCAGCCTCTCCGCAAGCAGGCGGGCATTCTCGTGGTCCTCGGCAAGGCGTTCGAGCTGATGGTCCAGGGCATACAGACAGGCGGCCCCCAGGACGCCCACCTGGCGCATGGCCCCGCCGTAACGCTTGCGCGTGCGTCGCGCCGCCGCGATAAATTCCCGAGAACCGGCGATCACCGATCCTACTGGGGCGCCGAGACCTTTGGAAAAGCATACCGAAACGGTATCGACGCCTCGGGTGTAACGATCGAGCGGGACGCCCGTAGCCACATGGGCGTTCCACAGCCGAGCGCCGTCCAGGTGCACCGCCAACCCATGTTCTCGGGCCGCGGCCACGACCGCGTCCTGAGCCTCGAGCGGCCAGATCGTGCCGCCGGCCCGGTTGTGGGTGTTTTCCAGAGCGACCGCCGCCACCTTGGCGAAGTGCTCGTCCGGAGGGCGGATCGCAGCGCGCACGTCTTCGGCCGACAGAATGCCGTTGATCCCCGGCAGGGGATTCAGTTGGATCCCGGAAAGGGCCGCCGCCGAGCCGCCCTCGAAATTGAGGACATGCCCCCATTCGTGGACGAGGACCTCGTCGCCCGGCCGCGTGAGATTGCGCAGACATATCTGATTGCCCATGACGCCCGAGGGCACGAACAGCGCCGCCTCCATCCCCAGGAGGGCGGCGACGCGCTCCTCCAGCCGGTTGATGGTGGGGTCCTCCCGGTAGACGTCGTCACCCACCTCCGCTTGAGCCATCGCCCGGCGCATCTCCGGGGTGGGCTGGGTCACGGTATCGCTGCGAAGGTCGACGGGATCATGAAGCTCGGGCACGAGATTCCTTTCCGATGGCTCTAGGCGGGGGTTTCCGGGTTATGCGGGGCGGCGGCGGCCGGCGAGCCGTCGGCGGGGGGCCGCGGCAAACGATCCTCTGAGGGCCGCGGCAAACGCTCGTCTGAGGGCCGCGGCGGGCCAGCGGCGCACTCGCCGGAATGAACGGAGATACCGGCGAGCCGCGCGAGATAACTCACTCTGGCCGACGCCTCGAACGCGGTGGTCAGACAGAAGGCCTCCTCCAGGGTTTCTCCGCGGACGAAGAGGCCGTGACCGCGGAGCATGCACAGGCGATAATCCTGCAGAGCCTCGGCGATCAAGTCGGCCATCTCCAGCGACCCGACCGCAGAAGCGGCGCTCACCACGGGCACCTCGCCCACCAGGTGGCAGCCCTCCGCGTCGAGGGGCACGATTCGAGATCCGAGCAGTGAAAGCACGATCCCATGCGGGGGGTGCGTGTGGAGGATGGTCCGGGCCGGCGTCCGGGCGTAAACCGCGCGGTGAGTGGGGAGTTCGCAGGATGCCCCGCTCGCGTCCTGCTCCTCGTCCAGGAGCACCTCCACCAAATCCTCTGGACATAACCTTCCCAGCATGGCACCGTGCCGGGTGATGATGAGAGAATCCCCCGAGCGCAGGGAGATATTGCCGGCATGCGAGCTGATGAGGCCGGATCGGAAGCAGTCGCCTCCTATTTGGGCAAAGTCCTCGAAGATCGCTGGGCCTCCGGTCGAGGGGAACTTTCCCGATTCTAACAAAGCAGCTCGGGCAGGACGGACCGCGTCATCCGCGAATAGCAGCTTTATGAACAAGGACCTGAGGGACCGATGATGAACGAGTGGGATCCGGAATCGAGAGAACGGCGCCGGGAGCAACGCTCCGCCCGGAGCCGTCCGCAGAAGAAATCCCGGCGCAGTCCCCTGATACCCCTGGGGCTGCTGCTCGCCCTTGTCTCGGCCACCGCTTTTGTCCTAATACTCACCATGAGCGTGCTCTCCGAAGAGAACCCCGAACAGGTGGGGTCGAATCCGGAAAGTTCCGCAACCAGCGACGCCGTGGCGGGCTCCGAAGACGAGGAGGCCACCGGGAACGCCGGCTCCACCACCACCGAGCCCTCGACCACCACCTCCCTGCGCGAAGTGGTCGAGTTGCCGGTGGCGGACGTTCGAGCCTCGTCCTACATCGAGCCGTCCGAGGAACGCACCTACGGCCCGGACAACCTCATCGATGGCGATCCGGCCACGGCGTGGAACGAGGACGCCGAGGGGCTTGGCGAGGGCGAGTGGGTCAGGCTGCAATTCGAGACCCCGATCATTCCGGCTCGGCTTGAAGTGGCGAACGGCTATCAGCGGGACGAGGAGCGCTTCACCGGGAACGGGCGTATCGAACAGATGACCGTCAAGTACTCGGACGGTACCAGCCAAACCGTCGAGTTGGAGGACCGTGAGGGTTTCCAGGATGTACCGCTGCCCCCCAAGGAAACGGAGTGGCTATTGATCACCGCGCAATCCGTGTACCCGGGAAGCACGTGGGAAGACCTGGCGCTCTCCGAGATCCGGGTGTTCGGCAGTCGGGCGCAGCTCCCCTAGCGCGAGACCTTCCTTTCGCCGGAAGGTGCCCCTCAGCCGGAAGATGACCCGTCGCCGGAAGGTGCCCCACCCGAGCCGGGCGGGGACGAAGAACTCTCCGCCGCCCCCCGGCGGATGGCGTTTCGCCCGTACTTCTCCCGAATCAGATCGAGCTTGAGGCCGAGTTCACGCAGCAGCGGCAACTCCTGGTCGAAGAGATCGTCCTGCCAGCACCGCGGCACCAGATTGCTGACCCCCACCCCGACCAGACGGATACGGTAGCGCCGCGTGCGGCCCTTGCGGAAGAGAGCCAGCACCTCGCGGAAGAAGATCTCGTCCACGTCCGCGGGCTTGGCGAGCGTATGGGAGCGCGTGTGCGTGGCGAAGTCGGAGTAGCGGATCTTCACGGTAACGGTTCGCGCCTGCAGACGGCGGCGGCGCAACCGGCGGCAGACGTCTTCGGCCAGTTCGAGCAAAGACGATTCGAGCAGTTCGGTGTCGGTCACGTCCTCCTGGAAGGTGGTTTCCCGGGAGATGGACTTAACCGTTTCTCGCGGAGTCACGCCGCGCGGGTCGATTCCACGCGCCCGGTGGGCCAGGACCTCGCCGGCCTCCCCGAAGCTCAAGCGCATGAGCTCGAAGGGCACCTGGGCCAGATCGCCAACGGTCGCGACCCCCCGGTCGCGCAAGCGCCCCAGGAGCACCGGGCCAACCCCGGGAAGACGCTCCACCGGGAGCGGTGCGAGAAACGCGGCCTCTTCTCCGGGCCGGACCACGGTGAAGCCGCGCGGCTTCTCGAAGTCCGAGGCCACCTTGGCCACGAGCTTGTTGGCGGCGAGGCCGACCGAGATGCTTAGCGACAACTCCTCGTCGACGCGGCGCTGGATCTCCCGGGCCGTCGCCACCACCGGACCGAAGAGGCGTTCGGTCCCGGTCAGGTCGACATAGGCCTCGTCCAGGCTGACCTGCTCCACCAGCGGAGAGTACTCGCCGAGCAAGGTCATCAGGCGCGAGGAGTACTCCTTGTAGACGGAGTAGCTGCCCCGGACGTAGACGGCGTGCGGACAGAGCCGCCGGGCCGTGCGCATGGGCATCGCCGAGTGGACGCCGTAACGGCGCGCGATGTAGTTGGCGGTGGAGACCACTCCGCGCTCCCCGCCTCCCACGATTACCGGCTTGCCCTCCAGGCTGGGATCGAGCCGCTCCTCGACGCTGGCAAAGAACGCGTCCAGATCGAGGTGGGCGATCGCGCGGCGTCCGCCGCTCAGTTTCTCCGGGGAGCGATCGGGTCGCTCAGTCGCTCCATTCATGAACATATGTTCGCATCACGACCGCCCGGAGGCAAGCCCCCGTCACTTCCGTTCGATGCGGTACGGCGTCCTCTCGGGCACCTCGGCGCGGATTTCCGTGGCCAGCTCTTCGAAGCCGGGCCTGCCCATCAGCGCGTAGGTGGCCTGCTTGCCCAGCTCCACTCCCGGCTGATCGAAAGCGTCGATGTCGTAGAGCTCGCCCATCACCGCCGTCGCCGCCTCGAACAGATAGAGCAGCTGACCCAGGCCGGCTTCGTCGACGCGGGGCAACTCGATGGTCACCGAGGGACGTCCGCGGCGGGCCAGCGCCCAGGCGGTCGCCCTCTGTTCGGCGTTCAGCAGGCCGCCCATGGATTGGCCGGCGAGGTAGCTGAGCTCCTCCGCACCGGGATGAGCGTCCGGGATCGTCAGATCGTAGCCGAACTCACCCACCTTGATGAAGGTGAAGAACTTGTCGTCCGGACCTTCGGCGTACAGTTGGACTTGGGAATGCTGGTCGGTCGCTCCCAGGGCCTTCACCGGGGTGGTGCCCGCATGGACGGTTCTCCCCCGCCGGTCGACCGCCTTGCCCAGACTCTCCGCCCAGAGCTGGCGGAACCAGTCGGCCACGTCGCGAAGGCGCGCCGAGTACGGCATCATCACCGCTATGTCGCGGTGGTAGCGCGTGTGCTCGAGAAACTGAAGCGCGGCGTAGACATAGGCGGGGTTGTATACCAGATCGGTCTCGGTGATCCACTCATCCATGAAGCGGGCGCCCGCGAGCAGCCGCTCGACGTCGATGCCCACGAGGGCGGCGGGCAGCAGGCCCACGGGGCTGAGCACCGAGAAGCGGCCGCCCACACCCGCGGGGATGTCGAACATCTGGATACCTTCGGCTCGGCCGATCTTGCGCAGCACCCCGCCTTCGGGATCCGTGGTGAACACCAGGTGCTCGGCCAGCCTTCCCCGGCCCACCTGGTCTTCGAGAAGATCGCGCATGATCAGGTAGGCGGCCATGGTCTCGGCCGTGGTGCCCGACTTGCTGACCACGTTGACCAGAGTCTTGCGCACGTCCAGATGGCTGAAGAGGTCCTGGGTCTGATCGGGATCGACGTTGTCCAGCACGAACAGGCGGGGCCGCTGGGCCCGGCCCGACGCGGGCAGCAGGTTGTGGTAGGGGTGGAGCAACGCGGTGGCCAATGCGGTCGTACCGAGGGCGGAACCCCCGATTCCCAGAACCACCAGGTTCTCGAAACGTCCCTGCACCCGCTCCGCGTACTCCAAGACTCCGCGGACGTCCTTGCGCGGGAGCTCGGTCCAGGCGAGGGTGCCCTCGCGGCGCCGCGCGAGCAGATGATCGCGGGCGTCCTGCAGAGGGATGCGCAGAGCTTCCAAGATGTAGCGCGAAACGCCCTGCTTCTCCCCCAGGGCGTCGTCCATCGCCAGGGTGTAGTCCAGCACCAGTGACTCCATCTAGGCCTCCCGCAATCGGTTCCACCAACTCCCGAACCCCGCCCTCCGTGTGCCCTCTTCCCAAGCGCTCCACACTTCGCCGTCGTAGCGCGGAGCCATTACCCCCCAGTCATAGCGGGAGACCCAGGTGCGCTGCCAGTCCTCGCTCCAGGGCCGGCCTTCCCGCAGCGCCCGCTCGAGTAGCGGCACCAGCCCGCCCTCTCCGTAAAGCACCTCGCCGTGGACCTCGGGGGGAATCAGCTCGGGATAGCTCAAGCGGTCGGGGAGCAGCGGACGGCAGCCGCAGTAGATGGCCTCGCAAACGGCGGCCCCGAAGAACTCGTGCAGGGCGGTGGACACCACCAGGTCGGCGCTCCACAGGAGCTCGGCGTACTCGGCGAAACTCTGGGCCATGCCCCAATGCACCACCCGCGGGCCCAGGCGTTCGCGCGCCTCGACGAACTCGCGGGTGGGAAGACCGCGATTGGGCCCCGCCACGGCGACGCGAAAATCCACCTCGAGCTCCTGCAGAGCATAGAGGGCCCGAAAGAAGTCGCCCGGCGCCTTGTCGTACTCCCAGCGTTGATTCCAGAGGATCAGCGGCGGCAGCTTGCCACCCTCGGCCCTCGCCGGCCGAGCCCGGTCGAAGCGGCGCAGATCCAGTCCCAACGGCAAGACCTTAGCCTTCGCCGCGACCGCGTCCACGATGGCTCGGGGCGGCTCGTCAGGGACCTCGTCGAGCAGGGCGGAACAGGCTTCTAGGAACTCCTTGCGGTGAAATTCGCTGTTGAAGAGCAGGCGCTCCGCGGCCGCGGCGCCGGCGAGTTGCCGCACCCCGTAGGTCAGATCGCGTTCCACCCCGGGAGGGAGCGGATAGGTCAGCTGGTTCTCGTGCATGTAGAGCAGGCAGGGGGCCCGGAGGAGTTCCGGGGGGGCCAGCATCAGATAGGTGGGTACGTCCAGCATGCCCGAGGCAAAGACCACCTGCGGCGGCAACTCTCCTTGACCCAGGCGGCGCTCAGCCTCCTCGGCCAGCCTCAGGGCGCCCCCGTGCATCCGCCACTTCCAGTGCCGGCCGGGCAGGGTGTGCAGCTGCACTTGGTGCTGGCCCACAGCCTGCCAGCCTTCCAGAAACTGACGGTGCGACCCGCCGAAATATGGCTCGACCGCCCAGACCTGCAGCCCGGGAGGCGGCGGTTCGAGCCAGGGCGGGACGTTGAGGCGGGGAGTCACTACCCGGGCTCTTCCCCGGCCGCCTGCTCCGCCGCTTCCCCTGCCGGTTCTTCGGCTTCCTGCTCCCTGGCGATCAGCTCGGCCAGGCGGGCCGCCTTCTCACTGAGAAACGCCAATTCCTCGCGAAGTTCCCGGCCTGCGCCGGAGGGATTCATCAACAGGTTGATCGTGCGGCTGCAGGAGTTCCCGACCAAGAAGCTGAGCTCCTCCCGTTCGCGGCTGTCTTCCGCCATCTGCTCCTCCTTCTATAGCCAGCTTCGTCCGGCCGTCAGTTCCTTCTTGCGGAAAAAGGTGATCAAGACCGCCCCCAGGGTAAAACCGGCGGCGTGCACCCAGAAGGCCACGCCTCCCGCTCCCGCCGTGCCCGAGACCAGGGTGACCGAGCCCTGAAAGAGCTGAATGACGAACCAGAACCCCAGGATGACCAGTGCGGGGATGGTGACGAAGATCGGGAAGAAGAACACCGGGATGAGCGTGACCACTCCGGCTCGGGGATAGAGCAGCACGTATGCGCCCAGCACGCCGGCGATGGCTCCACTCGCCCCCACCCCGGGAACCCCAGAGCCGGGCGCCACCACCACCTGGGCCAGGTTGGCGGCCACGCCGATGAGTATGTAGAAGACGATGAACCGCGCGCTGCCCATCGCATCCTCGACGTTGTTTCCAAAGATGTGGAGGTAGAGCATGTTGCCTCCGATGTGAATCAGGCCCCCGTGGATGAAGATGGCGGTGAACAGCGTGAGCATCACCCGCGGATCGAAGCCAGAACCGCTGAGGGAAGCTGTGATTTCGGCAGGAGTGAAGCCCCAACGGCCGATGATCGCGTGCGCCTCGAGCGGTCCCAGTCCTATCTGGTACAGGAAAACCAGAACGTTCAAGGCGATGAGCACGTAGGTCACGTAGGGAAAGCGGCGGGAAGGTATCGTGTCGTAGAGCGGGATCACGAGGCCCATTCTAACCGGCGAGGGCCGCAATCAAAGCGAATGCGGGCAAGGCGGGCGCCCCGGCAGGCAAGATAGCGGTGAGCGAGAGTCGAAAGGCGAGTATGACCGCGGAACTCAGACCACTGATAGGCGCGCATCTGCGAACCGGCGGGGGCCTGGAGATGGTCACCGTCCGCGCGATCGAGATCGGCGCGGAAGCAGCGCAGATATTCCCCACGAGCCCGCGCCGCTGGCAGCCTTACCGTTACAGCGACGCCCAGATTGACAGCTTCCGCCAGAGCCTACGGTCCGGCGAAATTCCCCTCTTCATTCACAGCATCTATCTGATCAACCTGGCCTCGCCCGACGATTTGGTGCACGGCAAATCGGTGGAGGCCCTGGCCCACGCGCTTCTCTTCGGGGCGCGCACCGGCGCCCGAGGGGTGGTCACCCACGTCGGCTCGCACAAGGGGACCTGCTTCGACATTGGCCTCGAGCGCACGTTGGCCGCGGTGGAGACTGCGCGCGCGCTCGCCGCGGAGCAGGCGGCCGACCCACTCCCTCCTTTGCTGCTGGAATCCAGCGCGGGTGCGCCCAACTCTCTCGGCAGAACGATCGAGGAACTGGGGATCCTGGTGAGAGAATTGGGCGAGAGTACGGGAATCTGCCTGGATTCGGCCCATCTCTTCGCCGCAGGCTACCCGATCCACCAGGAGGCCGGTCTGGAGGAGCTCCTGGAAAGAGTCGAGACCGAGGTCGGACTGGAGAGGCTCGGCGTCTTTCACCTGAATGATTCGCTGTTCGAACTGGGAGCGGGGCGGGACCAACACGCGAACCTGGGCGACGGCTACATCGGCTATGAAGGCATCGGCCGACTGCTGCGCCATCCCTCTCTAGAAGACGTGCCCTTCGTGATGGAGATCCCGGGACTCGAGGGCCACGGTCCGGACCTGGCAAATGTGGAACGGGCCAAGCGGATGCGGGAGAGCTAAACCGGGACGAGGCGGGTTGGGAAGAGGCGGGTTGGGAAGAGGCGGGTTAGGCCGGTTCCTTCAGCCGGCGGATGATCCCGTGATACCGCAGCCGCTCGAGCGCCTTAGCCTCCAACTGCCTCACCCGCTCGCGGCTGATCTCTAGCTCTTCCCCGATCTCTCCGAGCGTGGCCGGTTCCTCGTCGTCCAATCCGTAGCGGCGCACCAGCACCAAACGCTCCCGCTCGGGCAGTTCGGCCATGGCCAGGAAAAGCGAACGCACCTGCAGGCGGTCGCATACCGTATCGAAAGGCGAGGGCTGACGATCGTCCGTCACGGCGGCGATCAACCGGTTGGTCTCGTCTTCGGGATCGGTGGAGGCGTCGAGAGAAAGTGGTGACTCGGAGAGTTTGGCCAGTTGCTCCAGTTCCCGGACGGTGGTGCCCATGGCCATAGCGACTTCCTCGGGGTTCGGTTCGCGGCCCAGGTCCTGACGCAGGCCGTTGGTGGCGCGGCGAAGGGAATGCAGCCTTTCCACGATATGCACCGGCAGCCGCACCGTCCGCGACTTGTCCGCCAACGCCCGAGTGACAGACTGCCGGATCCACCAGGTGGCATAGGTGGAGAACTTGTTGCCCCGGCGATAGTCGAACTTCTGGGTGGCCCGCATCAGGCCGAAGTTCCCCTCCTGCACCAGATCGGAGAAGCTCAGGCCCCGCCCCACGTAGCGCTTGGCAATGGAGACCACCAGGCGAAGGTTGGCCTCGATCATCCGGCACCGGGCCTCCTCATCGCCGGCCTCGATCCGCTTGGCCAACTCGACTTCATCCTCTGCGGTGAGCAGGGCGACCCGGCCGATGGCTTGGAGATAGAGGTCGAAAGAACCGTCGCGAAAAGCGTCGGAAGCCCTCGATCCGCGCCCGGCGGATGAGTTGGCCGTACCTGAGGGACCTGCTTCGCTGTCGCCTCGCACCTTGGCTCCCGTTCTCCGGTTGGAATTGCCCATAACTTAACCACATTCCTCTAGGCGTAATCCTCAAAAACCGGTCAAGTCCGAGGAGCGGGGCCGGATGGCGGAGCAGCGGAAAGGGGGCCGGCGAAAGGCCCGGGTCACGGGGAAAACGCCCCGCTCCCGGGCAAGGGCGAAGCCGCTAGCGGCGGGAAAAGGGCTGGGGCGAGTCCAGGCCGGCCTGCAAGGCGGCCTCGTCGCGCAACCGGTTGACCAGCTGCAGGGAGACGGGTCCCGGCCGCCCGTCGGCGACAGGCCGCCCGCCCACCGAGTTTACCGGCATCACGTCGCGGGTGGTCGAAGCCACGAAGGCTTCCTCTGCTCCTTCGAGCTCACCCAAGGTGAACGCCCGCACCTCGTGCGGCAGTTCCAGCTCTCCGGCCAGCCGCAGCAGCGACCGGCGGGTGATGCCGTTGAGAATGAAGTTGTCCGCCGGATGGGTCCGCAACACTCCGCCGATTACCGCAAAGGCGTTGGAGGAACCCCCTTCCCGCACGGTCCCGTCGGCGGCCACCCAGAGCACCTCGTCACAGCCCTGCTCCCGGGCGGCGCGCTTCCCGAGTACGGCGGGAAGCAGGTTGAGCGACTTGATGTCACAGCGGGCCCAGCGAAAGTCCTCCCAGGGGTGGAGCGAGATGCCCCGCTGGAAGGTGGACTCGTCCGGGAAGGCCAAAGGGCGGATCAAGGCCATCACCGTGGGCTCGAGGCCGGGAGCGTAGTCGAAGTCGCGGGGAGAGACCCCTCGGGTCACCTGGAGGTAGAGCAGGCCGGCCTGGATCCCCGATTCCTCCGCCAGCCGGGGCAGGATTTCGGCCAGGGGATGCTCGCCCCAGGGAAACTCGAGACCGATTGCCCGGCAGCTCTCTCCCAGCCTCTCGAGATGCTCGTCCAGCCAGAGGCAGCGGCCGTTGAGAATCTTGAGCGCTTCGTAGACGCCGTCGCCGAAAAGAAAGCCGCGATCCTCGACGGCGATGCAGCCCTCCTCCGGCCGGAGTAAGCGCCCGTTCAGATAGAGCAATCCGCCCGCGCCGGCTCCCGGGGGGTTCAATTCGGGCTCGAGCACGGCTTCCCTCGCTTTGGGGTTCTGCTAGATTCGTGAGCGTGGCCTGTAACGAAGACACCCGAGGGCAACCCCTGAGGACCCGCGAAGCCGGCGGCGGCGACGTCCTCGGGGTCGGCACGCTCCTCGCGGAGATCATGCGCGAACACGGAGTCGAGCCTCCTCCGCAGGGCGAACTCGAGTCGGTGATCCGGGAAATCCTTGAGCAACCGGGGCACTCCTTCCTCCTCCTCGAAATCGAAGGGGTAATCGCGGCCATGTGCGCCCTCATCCTCAGCTGGAGCACCTGGCGCGCCTCCCGAGTGTGCGAGCTCCAGGACGTGGTGGTGTCCGCACCCTACCGCGGGCGCGGATACGGCCGACTGCTGCTCGAGGAAGCGGAACGAACCGCCCGGGCCAAGGGCGCCACCCTGCTCTTCCTCTCGGCGGAATCCTGGAATCTGCCCGCTCACGCCTTTTATCGCTCTCTGGGCCTCAGCGAAAAGGCGTCCCTCTACTTCGAACGCGATCTGACCCCAGAGGGTTAGGGCTCGCGGAAGCGGACGCGGCAGGTCTGACCTTCGACGACATCGCCCGCCTCGTACCCGTGCTCGCGCAAGGTGCACTGAATGGCGGTCAGATCGAGGTTGTCGAAGTCCTGGAACATATCGAACTCGACTACCTGCGCGTCCAAATCGGCTTCGACGAAGCGGGCGCCGGTGATCCCGCAGATGATGTTCTTGACCTCTTCGACCTGTTCCGGGGTTTCCAGGTTCGAAATCTTCAAATCCTCGTGCCGCATCGGACTCCCTTCGGGCTCGAGGCCGCGCTCACGGCCGGGTGGCTCTCGGCTGCCGGATGGCTGCTCGCTGCCATCCTACCACCCGTGTAGAGAGCCTATTCCCCGGGGACAAGAACCGTTAAAGGAGGCGCGAGAACATGAAGACCATGTGGAAGGGAGCCATCCAATTCGGGTTGGTGTCCATCCCGGTGCGGATGTACACGGGGACGTCGGACCAGAGCCTCGGCTTTCATCAGCTGCACGACGAGGATATGGGGCGGATTCGCTACCACCGAGTCTGCCAGACCTGCGGCCAGGAAGTGCCGTTCGAGGACATCATCAAGGGCTACGAGATCGAGAAGGGCCGGCACGTGCCCCTGACCGACGAGGACCTGGAGGCCGTCGAGATCACCTCCAGCCGCGCGGTGGACATCGCGGCCTTCGTCAAGAACGAAGAGGTCGACCCAATCTACTACGAGCGCACTTACTACCTGGCGCCCGAAGAGGTGGGGGCAAAGCCCTACCATCTGCTCCGCCAGGTGCTGGAGGAGACCGACCGGGCGGCGGTGGCGAAGATCACCCTGCGGGAGAAGGAGCACCTCGCTCTGATCCGGCCCATGGGCGAAGCGCTGGTGCTGGAGACCATGCACTGGCCCGACGAGATCCGGGAGTTTCCCCGGGAAGAACTGCGCGCCGACGTCAAGATCCGCGATCAGGAGCGGCAGATGGCCGTGAGTCTGATCGACAACCTGACCGAGGAATGGAATCCCCAGGAATTCAAGGATGAGTACCGCGAAGCCCTGATGACCGTCATCGAACAGAAGGCCGCCGGCGAGACGATCGAAGCGCCCAAGGCCGAGCAGCCCGCGCCGGCCATCGATCTGATGGACGCGCTCAAGGCGAGCGTCGAGGCCGCGAAGAAACGGCGGACGCAGCGAGAGGGCAAGAAGTCGGGCGAAGAGCAGGGCAAGTCGAAGAAGGAGAAGGCCGCCGCCGCCTCCTAGCGCTCGGTCGGCGCGGCTTCCACCACTCGGCGCTCGTAGGCATCGGGCATGCGGTGCTCGAGCGCGGGCAGGTGCCGGCGCACCCGGGAAAGATAGTTGAGGTCCAGGTCGGCGAGGGCGACGCCTTCGCCGTCACTCATGCGGGCGATAACCACTCCCCACGGGTCGATGATCATGCTGCGGCCGTAAGACTCCTTGCCCGCGCCGTGGGTGCCGTACTGATTCGCCGCCAGGACGAAGGCCTGGTTCTCGATGGCCCGCGCCCGCAGCAGCACCTCCCAGTGATCGCGCCCCGTGGTTTCGGTGAAGGCGGCAGGAACCACCAAGATGTGCGCGCCCAAGAGAGCCAGTGCCCGATAGAGCTCCGGGAAACGCAGGTCGTAACAGACGCTGAGGCCGACCACCACCTCCAGGGGCGCCCCGGCCTCGTCGGCCGCCTCGCCTTCGACGCGGGCCGCCACCACCCGGTCGCCGGGAACGCAGCCGTCGCTCTCGCGGTATACGTGCCCGCCCACCTCGACGTCGAACATGTGCAGCTTGCGGTAGACCGCCAGTTGACGGCCATCCGGGCCGAAGAAAACGCTGGTGTTGTAGGCGCGCCGCTCCCCCTCGGCCTTCTCCCAGATGCTCCCCGCGACCAGATAGACCTGGTGATCTCGGGCCGCCTGGGACATGCGCGCCATCAGCCGACCGTCGAGGGACTCCTTGTGCGCCTGCGCCCCTTCGGCGGTCCCCAGATAGTGGAACTTCTCCGGAAGCACCAGGAAGCGGGCGCCGCGCGAAGCGGCGCGCTCAATAAGCGCGAGCGCCGTGGACTCGTTGCGCTCCACGTCCTCGGTGGTGTTCATCTGAAGCACGGCCGCGCGGATCACCGCATGCTTGTCTGCGAAAGGGACCTTCATCCGCTCAGTCTTCTTGGCGCCGCAGGAAGGAGGGTATGTCCAGGTCCTCCTCCCCCTCGCGCCCACTCTGTTCGGAGCCGGAGGGCCGAGACTTCTCGGGCGCCGCCGGCGCTTCGGCCTCGGTGCCCGGCTGCATCACCCGCGTGCGGTCAGGGTCCGGTCCGGGAGCAGCATCTTCTCGGCCGGGAGCCCGGCCGGGCTTGTCGGCGCCGGCGGGAGCGCGGAGGGTTTCAGCCTCAGGTTCGGACTCGCGCACCGTGGTCCAGGCCGGCAGTTCCAGTTCGGGGATCTCGTCCGTCCCGCTCCCGCTGTCTCCCTCTTCGCCGGTCTCGCCGGGCCCGCCGGCCTCCGGGAGCTCGCCCTCCGCGGCCGCACCGGTGTCGTGCCTGAGGCTCGGACGGGGCTTACCTTCGAAACCCGCCGCCACGACGGTGACCTTGAGTTGATCGCCCAGGCTCTCGTCGACCACCGCACCGAAGATGATGTTCGCCTCGGGATCGGCCGCCCGATTCACGATCTCGGCAACTTCGTTGGCCTCGAATAGCGAGAGGTCGGAACCGCCGCTGATGTTCAGCAGGATGCCCCGCGCCCCTTCGATCGAGGTCTCGAGCAGCGAGGAGTTGACCGCCATGTCGGCCGCCTTTTCGGCGCGCTGCTCGCCGCGGGCCACGCCGATGCCCATATGGGCGGTGCCCGCGCCGGTCATGATGGTGCGCACGTCCGCCAGGTCCAGGTTGATCAGGCCGGGGACGATCACCAGGTCGCAGATGCCCTGCACGCCCTGGCGAAGGACGTCGTCCGCCACCCGGAGGGCTTCGATCATGGTGGTGCCCCGCTCGACCACCTCGAGCAGGCGGTCGTTGGGCACCACGATCACCGTGTCCGCCTTCTCGCGAAGCTCGCGGATGCCTTCCTCGGCCTGCTGCTGGCGTCGCCGGCCTTCGAAGGCGAAGGGTTTGGACACCACGCCAATCGTCAGGGCGCCCACGCTGCGGGCGATTTCGGCGATCACCGGGGCGGCGCCCGTGCCCGTGCCGCCTCCTTCTCCCGCGGTGATGAAGACCATATCGCTGCCCTTGACCAGGGACTTCAGATCGTCGTAGGCGGTGAGGGCCGAGTCCCTTCCGATGGCCGGATCGGAACCGCCGCCGAGTCCCCTGGTGAGATCGCGGCCGATCCTCAGCTTATGGTCGGCCTCGGACATCTGCAGGGCCTGGGCGTCGGTGTTCACTGCGATGAATTCGACGCCCTCCAAACCGGCTTCCAGCATCCGGTTGACGGCGTTGGTGCCTCCGCCACCGACGCCCACCACGCGTATGACCGCGGGGAAGCTGCGGGAGGGTTGGAACAGGCGGCGCTCCCGGGACCGGGCCTCTGGCGGTTTGGCGGTCGTGCCGGAGCCTTCGGCCTGCGGACCGCCTTCCCCGGATTCGTCCTCGGCGGCTACGCGCGGCCGGGCTTCTTCGCGTTCGCCGCCCCCGCGAAACAGGTCGGCGAGCCCGCTGTTCTTCAGACTAGACTTCTTCTTCATTGATGACCTCTCTGGCGAGGGCTCGATAACTGTCGGCGGCTTCGCTCGAGGGAGCGTAGCGCAGGACGGAGGAACCCTGAACCGGTGCCTCGGCGAACTTGATCGTCTTGCGTACCACGGTGTTGTAGACGAGATTGCCAAAAGTGTTCTTGAGCAGCTCCACCGCTTCGCGGGCGTGAATCGTGCGGCCGTCGTACATGGTGGGCAGGATGCCGGCGATGTGGACGTCGGGATTCAGATTCTCCCGCACCAACTCCAGGGTGCGTTCCAGCTGGGCCAAACCCCGCAGCGAGAGATACTCGCACTGCACCGGGACGATGACTGCGTCCGAGGCGGTCAGCGCATTGATGGTCAACAACCCGAGCGAAGGCGGGGTGTCGATCAGGATGAAGTCGTAGCGGTCGCGCACGCGAAAGAGGGCCTTGCTCAGAGCGCGCTCGCGCCCTATGACCGAAGCCAGAGCGATGTCTCCACCGGCCAGGTCGATGTTGGCGGCGGCGATGTGCAGTTCGCGCTCGTAGATCACATTCTCGATATCCACGCCCTGCACCAGGACGTTGAACATGCTGGGGTTGATCTCGTCGGGGTTCAGACCCTGACTCATGGTCAGATTACCCTGAGGGTCCAAGTCGACGGCAAGTACCCGGTAGTCGAGCTCTCCGAGCGCGACCCCAAGGTTCAGAGTGGACGTGGTCTTGGCCACGCCTCCCTTCTGGTTCGCAAGGGCTATCACCCGGGCCAAGTGCCTCTCCTCCCCGACAAGTAAGGCATGTCAATTATACGGACTCTCGCTGGACCAAACGAGACGGCCGGCGGCGCCGGCTGTTCGCTTCTTCGCCAGGCCAGGAGGTATTCCTGCCGCCAGTTTACACGGTCGCGGTTGACCACCGGCCCCGAAGGGCGGACCGTAGGCGACGAACGAAGGCTAGACCGTGCGCATCTGACTAAGTCAGACCGTGCGCATCGAGGGAGGCAGGGGCGTGTCCCGCGTGAAAACCCTGAGTTCCTTGAGGTAGGCCATGTTCTGGGGGACGCGCTCCCAGCCGCGGGAGATCAAGAACCCCTCCAGCCGGTGCTTCAGGTTATGAGGGATCCGCGATGGGCTGTAGAAGCGCCGATGCGCTTCGAGCGTCGCAGCCTGAAGCTCCTCCGGCGACATGTGCTTGGGCCAGAAGACCACGTGGTGCCCGTCATAGAGACTCCAGTTGCGGGTGAAGAGCCGCCCTTCCCGTTCCAACCGCGCGAACTGCCGGGTGCCGGGCAGCGGGGTCAGCAGCAGGAACTGTGCCGAGCCCACCGGGTGTTCGAGGGTGAAATCGACGGTCTCTTCGATGGTCTCGAGCGTGTCGCTGTCCGATCCGAAGACGAACATGCCGTGGGTCTTGATGCCGTAGTCGGCGAGCGCCTGCAGGCCCCCGGCGATGTCTTCCACCGTCTGCTGCTTGTTGAAGTCGCGCAGGGTCTCCGGGTTCACCGACTCGAGGCCCAGGTAGACCAGGTAGCAGCCGGCCTCACGCAGCAGGTGCAGCATCTCGTGGTCGGTGCGCCCATTGCGGTGGATCGAATCCACGCGGATTTGGGCGGAGAACGGAACATTCACCCCTTCGCGCATCATGAGCGCCAGCAGGCGCTTGGCCCGTTTCTTGTTGAAGATGAAGTTGTCGTCGTAGAAGAAGATGCCGGTGGGTTGGGCTTCCTTCATGGCCTGGATGATGCGCTCCGGCGCGATCGAGCGGACGCGCCGGCCAAACATCTCGATCACCGAGCAAAAATCGCAGTCAAAGGGACAACCGCGGGAGGTGAGGAACGGCGTCGGGGAGATGCGCTCGTGATGCTCGACCAAGCGCAGGTCGGGCAGGGGGATGTCGTCCAATTGGGGGCGCTCCGCCGGTGCCGGATTGTGCCGGGCTTCTCCGGCTTCGTCGACATAGGAGATCCCCTGAATGTCTTCAAGGCGCCCCTCTCCCTCGAGGTGAGCCACCAACTGCATCAGGGGGACCTCGCCCTCGCCCCGGACCACGTAGTCCGCAAACTCCAGGGCTTCCTCGGCGAGGAAGGTCACATGCGGCCCCCCCATCACCACGGGGACCCCTTTCGCGCGGAGGGCCCCGGCGTAACGGTAGGCCTTCATCGCCGTAGAGGTGGTGGTCGAAATACCCACCAGATCCGAGCAGGCTACGCGGTCCCAGTCCACCCGGCCCAGACCTTCCACGTAGACGCGCACGTCGTGCCCGGCCGAGCGGAGCATGGCTCCAAGCAGCGGCAGTCCCAGCCTCACCTGCTTGATGAAGCTATAGACGTGAAAGCCCGGCGGCGCGGGCTCCAAGAGGGTAATGCGCATGGGGCACTCCAATCGACGACAATGTGGCCATTCCCACTTCTTGGCAGGGCAAACGTCCTAGCCCTCCGGCAACCCCCGCGGCGGCCGGACTCCCGGCCGCCCTACGCACCGTTCGCAGCTGCGCCCTCGGCGGGGGACCGAGCTGCGACCAGGGGCGACCGGGGGAGCCTCACCCTGAAGATGGTCCTCTGCCCCTCACCCCCGGCCTCGACGGTGCCGCCCAAGACTTCGACGATTTCCTTGACCAGGGGCAGGCCCAGGCCAAAGCCTTCCGAACCGCGAGAGGCATCGCCCCGGTAGAACCTCTCGAACACGCGCTCGCGGTCTTCCGGCCGCAGCGGCTCTCCGCCATTGCTCACGGTCAGCACGAGCGTCTCCGGGCGGCCCTCGATCTCGACCAGCACCGGTTCGCCCCCGCCGTAGGTGACCGCATTCTTCAGGAGATTGGCGATCACCTGCCGCAGCATGTCCCGATCGCTGGTGACCACCGTGTCGCCTTCTCTTTTCGTGTCGACAAACCCGGCCTCGGCGAGGCCTGCCGCCTGCAGCAGTTCTACTTCCTCGGTGACCAGGTCGAAAACGTCGACCGGCACCAGACGAGGAGTGAACTCCCGCGAGTCGTAGCGGGAGAGGGTCAGCAACGCGTCGACCAATCGCCGTAGCCGGCCCGCCTCCCGGTAGATGGCGGCCGCCGAGCGTTGCCGCGAAACGGCGTCGGCCGCGGTACCGTCGAGCAGCGCCTGACTGAAGCCGGAGATGGAGGTAAGGGGCGTCCGTAACTCATGGGCGGCCGAGGCCACGAAGGCGCGCAAAGAGGTCTCGCTGCGCCTCACCTCGCGGCGCATGGTCTCCATGCTCGAGGCCAGATCGTAGAACTCCCCCGCGTAATCGCCTTCGATTGGTTCGGTGTAAGAACCCGAGGCCATGCCCCGAGAGGCCGCGGCCAGCCGGCGAAGCGGGCGGTTCAGCCACGCCCCCAGACCCAGGCCCACGGCCACGGCGATGCCCAGGGCGATGACTCCGGAAAGCAGCAGCACGCGAAAGAGGCCCCAGCGGTCGGCGACGGCCTCCTCGGTGGGCAGGCCGATGGCGATCAGCGCTTCTTGAAAAGGTGTGGAAGGCGCCGGTTGCGGCATCTCTGCGGCGGCAACGATCAGGCGCTGCCCTTCACCCGGCGCCGGGAGGTCCGCGACGCCGGGTTCCCCCTCGGAAACCAGTTCCGCCGCCTCCTGGTAAAGGCCTTCCGGGGAGACCGCCTGCACCCAGGGCGGCCCCGCCGCCGCGATCACCTCGCCGCCTTCGAAAACCATGATGCCCGCCCCCGCCGGCAGCGCCTGGAGGTCGACCCTGAGCAGGGTGGCAAGGCCGCGGGGGCTCCGCATCATCCCCATCGTGGGGAAGGCCTCACCGATGCCCGCGACCTGCTCCGCGACCACCTCCACCTGGGAGAGCAGCTCGTCCTTCTGCCGCTCGACCACGTAGCGGCCCAGAAACCCGTAGAAGAGCAGGCCCACCGCGAGCAAAGTGACCACGGCGACCCCGACCACGGAGAGGATCACGCGCCGCGAGATCGAGCCGGGAATGCGGCTGAGCGCGCTCACTAGTCTGGCGGCGTCCCGCCGGGCGAGGTCCCGCCGGGCGCATCGTCCGGCCGCTCGGCGCCGGTCGCTCCCTCGGATTGCTCGGCCTCGGCCGCCGGGCGTTGATTCGGGTCCAGCTTGTAGCCCACGCCCCACACCGTCTGGATCAGAGGACTCCAGTCCTCGAGCTTCTTGCGCAGCTGCCGGATGTGGGCGTCGACCGTGCGCGCGTCGCCGTAGAAGGTGTAGCCCCAGACCTCCTCCAGCAACCGTTCCCGGCTGAGGGCGATACCCCGGTTGTAGAGCAGATATCGCAGGAGCTCGAACTCCTTGGGAGTGAGATCCAGTGAGCGCTCCCCCACCCGGACCACGCGTTCCTCGGGCAACAGTTCGACGTCGCCCGCCTGCAAGGAGCCGCTCTCCCCCGAGGAGGCGCGCCGCAGGACGGCCCGGGCGCGGGCCACGAGCTCGCCCGGGCTGAAAGGCTTGGTCATGTAATCGTCGGCCCCGAGTTCGAGTCCCAGGATCTTGTCGTGCTCGGCGTCCCTCGCCGTCAGGATGATGACCGGCACCTGCGAGAATGCGCGCACCTGCTTGAGCACGTCGAACCCGGACTGCTCGGGCAGCATCAAGTCCAGGACCAGCAGGTCGGGCCGTCCTTCTCTCACCCTTTCGGCCGCCTTAGACCCGGAGCTCTCCGTGTCCACGAGGTAGCCCTGACCGCTGAGGTACAACTCGAGCAGCTCCAGGATGGAGGGGTCGTCCTCGACCACGAGAATCCGCGCCTGCTCTCCCGCTGTTGGCATCGTCACCTCCCTCGAGTTAACCCTTTGCACTATAGCGGCAAAGCCGCGAGGAGGGGGCCCTGCGGCCGCCCTCCTCCGGCTTTTCCGGTCCTCGACCTCGCTCGACGGTTAGACGCCGGCGTCCGAGCCCGATGGGGAA
This sequence comes from Actinomycetota bacterium, assembly GCA_016278725.1. GTDB lineage: Bacteria > Actinomycetota > Thermoleophilia > RBG-16-64-13 > RBG-16-64-13 > Soudan-30. Next base: position 6,053 of record JADQBG010000016.1, on the reverse strand, counting down.
GTCCCACCGTCCTGCCCGGCGGCGGATTCCCCGTCAACCGGCAGGTATGGTTCGACCAGATCCCGAATCTGCGAGCCGGTTTCCCTCATGGCCTCGCGGGCTTGGTCGAGCGCCGCGCGCTGCTCTTCCAGTTGGCCCAGCAATTCGTCGAACTTGGCCTGGTCCTCTGCGTTCATCTCTGCCCGCAGCTGATCGTGGAAGGCGTCCCGGCGCTCCTCGACCAGAGCGCGGCGTTCCTCCATCTGTTGCTCCATCTGCTCGCGCAGAGCGGGATCGTCCATCATCGGGCCGAACATACCGCGCCCCATCTCGCCGCCCATCCCGCCGTGCATCCCGCCAAGGCCGCGGCCGCCGCGGTCCTCACCCATCATGAAGCCGCCGCCCTCACCTGGGGTGAATTCTTCGCCCTGGTTCTCGTCGAGCGTCGTCGTTTGCATGTCGCCGCTCGTGCCCTCCTCGGTCGTCGCCGCCCACGCCGCGGCCACCAGGCCAAAGGTGAGCACCGCGGCCAGAAGGCCGATCAGCCGTACCTGACCTACCATGCGTCTCATCCGTTCCTCCGTTCTAGATTTGCGATTGCTCGCTCCGGCAGTCTCAGCATCCGCCGAAGTTGTTGCCGAACTGTGAGGTGCGAGCGAAGATCCGGCGGACTTCGCGGTCCGGCCGGGCGTAGCCCGCTGGGTTCCGCGGGTAGGTACACGGAATTGCCGCGGACTACCGAAGGAAGGAGCAGCAGTGGCGGAAGACGCCTACCGAGCCTCACCGGAGCAACACTTGGCCCTGGAGGCCGAGCACGAGCGTCTGGGAGCCCGGATGATCGAGTTCGCGGGGTGGCGGATGCCCCTGTCCTACGGGTCCATCATCGAGGAACACATGTTGGTCAGGTCGCGCATGGGCCTCTTCGACGTGTCCCACATGGGCAAGCTGCTGGTGCGCGGCACGGGCGCCTTGCGCAGCGTGCAGGGTTTGGTCCCCACGGCCATCGATGGCCTGGAGCCCGGACAGGCCCGCTACACCATGCTGCTGACCCCTTCCGGCGGAGTGCTGGACGACATCATCGTCTACCGCCGCGAGGACGGTTTTCTGTTGATCGTGAACGCGGCCCGCGCCGAAGAGGACCGAGACTGGGTGGACGAACACCTGAACGAAGACGCCCAACTGGACGACCTCACCATGTTCGCCTCGCTCTTCGCGCTTCAGGGCCCCCTGGCGCTCGGGTTATTGCAGCGCCTGACCGAGATCGACGTGGACTCCCTGCCGCCCTTCACCTTCGCCAGCGGTGAGGTGACCGACGTCGAGGCCACCGTCATGCGCACCGGGTACACCGGCGAGCGGGGAGTCGAGATCCTGACCGACAACGCCGATGCCGTCGAACTCTGGCGGACGCTGCTGGCCGAGGGCAGCGCGGACGGACTGGCTCCGGTGGGTCTGGGGGCCCGAGACACTCTGCGCCTGGAAGCCGGGCTTCTCCTCAACGGCCAGGACATGACCCCGAGCACCACCCCCTTTGAACTGGGCATGGAGAAGCTGCTCGATCTGGAAGGCCACGACTTCGTCGGCCGAGAGGCGCTGCTCGAGCTCAGGGACCGCCGGCCCGAACGTCTGCTCGTGGGTCTAGTCGGGGAGGGGCGCGGAATTCCCCGCACCGGAACCACCATCCTGGACGAGGGCCGCCCGATCGGTCGGGTCAGCTCCGGCTCCATCAGCCCCATGTTGGGGAAGCCGATCGCGCTGGGTTTCGTGACTCCCGAGTACGCCGCGGCCGGAAAGAAAGTCACGTTCCAGCTCAGGAACCGCACGGTCGCGGCCCAAGTGGTCAAGCCCCCCTTCTACAAGCGAGGGAAGACCCCACCCGCGGTTCCGGACTCGACTCCCGCGTGATGCGCTATCTATCGCATACGCAGGCGGACCGGCAGGCGATGCTCGACGTCATCGGGGTCGAATCGGTCGACGCCCTCTTCTCCCCCATTCCGGAGGCCCTGCGCGCGACCGGCCTCGACCTGCCCGCGGGCCTCGGCGAGCTCGAGACGCGGCAGCACCTGGAAGCGCTTGCGGCCCGGAACCGAATCTATGGCGGCGCTTCGTTTCTCGGCGCGGGCTCCTACAACCACTTCGTGCCGGCAGCGGTACGGTCGCTGACCTCGCGGGCCGAGTTCGCCACGGCGTACACGCCCTATCAGGCGGAGGTGGCTCAGGGCACCCTGCAGCACATCTTCGAGTTTCAGACGGCGCTCTGCGAACTGACCGGGCTGGGGGCGGCCAACGCTTCCATGTACGACGGGCCAAGCGCTCTGGCCGAAGCCGCCTTTCTCGCGTTGCGCCACAATCACCGGGAGCGCATCCTGGCTTCGGCGGGGCTCCATCCGGAAGAGCGGCAGGTGGTCGCGACCTATGCCTCGGGGCCGGGCTTCGAGGTTTCCACCCTGGACCTGGATGAGGACTCCGGGCGAACCCTGGTGCCGACGGCTTCCGAGCTGGAAGGGGTGGGCGCTCTGCTGGTGCGCCAGCCCAATTTCTACGGGGTGATCGAGGATCTGCGGCCTCTGGCCGAGGCCGCCCACGACGCCGGCGCTCTCTTGGTGGTGTCTCAGTACCCGGTCACGTTGGGGCTGCTGGCCCCGTCGGCGCAGGTCGGCGCCGACGTGGCGGTCGGGGACGTCCAACCCTTCGGCAACGCCCGCGCCTTCGGGGGAGCCTCGGCCGGCTACCTGGTATGCCGCCAGGATCTGGTCCGGCAGCTGCCGGGGCGACTCGTGGGCCAGACCATAGACGCCGACGGGAAGACCGCTTACGCCCTGACCCTGCAGGCGCGCGAGCAGCACATCCGCCGTTCGCGGGCGACCTCCAACATCTGCTCGAATCAGGCCCTGAACGCCTTGGCGGCGACCATCCATCTGGCCCTGCTGGGGCCAAGGGGGCTTGCCGAGCTGGGAGAGATCTGCGTGCGCCGCGCCCACTACCTCTTTGAGAAACTGCTCGAAATGCCGGGGATCGAGCCGGTATTCGCGGGCCCCTTCTTCAACGAGTTCGCCCTGCGGCTGCCCCTGCCCGCCGCTGAGTTCTCCCAGGCCATGCGGGCGCGGGGCGTCGACCCGGGGGTCGAGCTCGCGCGCTTCTCGGGCGGCAACGGACACAGGGGCGGCGACCGGATCCTGGTGGCGGTGACGGAGATGAACTCGCCGGAGGACATCGGGCGTTACCTGACGGCGGCTCGGGCGGTCCTCGCCGGAGAGACGGCCCCCGATCCCGCCGCAGAGGAGGCCCCGGATGCTTGAGATGCAACCTCCCATCTTCGCCCGTAGCCGCCCCGGCCGCCGGGGCTTCGACCTGCCCGCAGCCGGAGTGCCGACGCCGGGCGGGCCCGAGGACCGGCCCGGGTCAATCGCCGGCCTGCTCGGCGAAGTGGAAATGCGGGACGAACCTCCCCGGCTGCCGGAGTTGGCGGAACCGGAAGTGGTCCGCCACTACACCAAGCTCTCTCAGCTGAATCACGCGGTGGACACCGGCTTCTACCCCCTGGGTTCGTGCACGATGAAGTACAACCCCAAGGTCAACGACGAGCTCACCGGCCTTCCCGGCTTCGCCGAGCTCCACCCTTATCAGGCCGTTGAGGACGTTCAGGGCACGCTCCAGGCCATGTGGGAGCTCGAGCAGCAGTTGCTCGAGCTCACCGGCATGCGCCGGGCCAGCCTGCAACCCGCCGCGGGAGCCCACGGGGAACTCGTCGGCATTCTCATGATCCGCGCCTGGCAGCGCGACCGGGGCGAGGGTCACCGGGATACCGTGATCGTGCCGGATTCGGCCCACGGCACCAACCTGGCGACGGCCAGCATGGCCGGTTACAAGGTGGTCGAGATGCCGAGCTCGGCGCAGGGGCTCATCGACCTCGGTTCTCTGAAGGAAACCTTGAGCCGTCACCAGGTGAGCGCGCTCATGCTGACCAATCCCAACACCCTGGGCCTCTTCGAGGAGGATATCCTCGAGATCTCGCGGCTGACCCACGAAGCCGGCGCACTGATCTACTACGACGGCGCCAACCTGAACGCCATCCTGGGCAAAGCCAAGCCGGGCGAGATGGGCATGGACGTGGTGCACGTCAATCTGCACAAGACCTTCTCCACCCCGCACGGCGGCGGCGGGCCCGGGGCGGGTCCGGTCGCCGTGGGCGAGACCCTCGAGCCCTATCTGCCGGCGCCTCTGGTGGCCAGAAGGCCGGACTCTGCGGGCACCGGGGGTGCGGCGGACCTCGAGGGCTCCGCGGATACCTATCGCTCCCCCGAGTTCTATTTCGAGCAAGAGCGGCCGAAGAGCATCGGCCGGGTGCGCGGGTTCTATGGGAACGTGGGCGTCCTCATCCGGGCCCTCGCCTACATCATCTCCATGGGGGGCGACGGCCTGCAGCAGGCCACCGAAGACGCCGTGCTGAACGCCAACTACCTGCGCGCCCGGCTGAGGGACACCTACGAAATCCCGTGCGACCGTATGTCCATGCATGAGTTCGTGGCCTCGGCCGGCAGACAGAAAAGCTACGGCGTGAACGCCCGCGACGTGGCCAAGCGCATTCTGGACTCCGGCATGCACGCCCCAAGCATCTACTTCCCGCTGATCGTCCCGGAGGCCCTGATGATCGAGCCCACCGAGACCGAGAACCGGGAAACTCTGGACGCCTTCGTCGAAGTCATGCGCCAAATCGACCGGGAAAGCCGGGAGGATCCCGAGTTGGTGCGGACCGCGCCCCATACCACCCCCGTGCGCCGTCCGGACGAGGTTCTCGCGGCCAGGCGGCCGGTACTGCGCTGGGTGCCGGAAGACCCCGTGAACGGCTGAGGAGACGACCGGCTCACCGATGAATCAACCCCCGGCATCCGTGCAGACCGGCCAATGGTCACCGGCCGCCCGCGTCATCCTGGTCGCGGCCGCCGCCGTGCTGGTGCTGCTCGGGATGCGGGCGGCTTCGGACATCCTCAACTCGTTGTTGCTCGCGCTGTTTGTCAGCATCGGCTTCAGTCCCATCATGCATTTCTTGGTGAGGCACGGCTGGCCGGTTTGGCTGTCGCTGCTCGCGGTACTGGGGCTGATCCTCGTTGTGGCCCTCGTCTTCGTGGCCGTAATCGTGGGCTCACTAACCGGACTGGACGAAAACCTTGCCACCTACGAGAACAGCCTGGCGGCCCTCGCCGGGGACATCGTGGGGCAGTTGGAGGCCTGGGGACTCGAAGTGTCCGGAATCCAGATGGACGAACTGCTGCAGCCCTCCCGGATCATCGGCCTGGTCCAGACATTTGCGGGGGCCGTGCTCGACTCGATGACCTCCGTGCTACTCATGCTCCTCATCATCGCCTTCATGCTCGCCGACGCAACCAGCTTTCCCCAGAGACTGCGGGTGGCCTTCCCGGAAGACAGCAATTTCCCCGAGGCCGCCGCGGAATTCGGCAAAGACATCCGCTCTTACCTGTTCATCAAGGGCTGGATCAGCGCCCTCGCCGCCGTGCCCATCACCCTGCTCTACGTATTCCTGGGCACGGATTTCGCCCTGCTCTGGGGTCTGCTCTTCTTTCTCTTCAGCTTCATCCCGAACATCGGCTACCTGCTCTCCCTGGTCCCGCCGGCGGCGGTCACCCTGCTCGAGTTCGGCTGGCAACGGGCGGTCGTCCTGATCGTGGTCAACCTGATCATCAACACCGCGATCGACAACGTGGTGGCCCCCCGCTACATGGGCAGGGGCCTCGGTCTTTCCACCCTGGTGGTGTTCCTGTCGCTAATCCTCTGGGGATGGTTGCTCGGCCCGTTGGGGGCGCTCCTCTCCGTCCCCATGACGATCATGCTGAAAAGGCTCTACCTGGAGCGCTACGAAGAGACCCGCTTCCTGGCGGAGATGCTCGGTCAACCGGTAGGTCCCCACCCGGCCGAGGCAAAACCCGGGGAGGAAGCTGCGTAGAGAACCATTCCCGCCCTATGGAATGCTACAATCGGGCCCCGGACGTGACCTTTCGCCAATCAACAAGCGAGAGATGCCAAGCTCATTGCCTCGATCAGATAACACCCCTCCCCAC
>JADQBG010000012.1 GCA_016278725.1 Actinomycetota bacterium | reverse complement strand
GGCGGGGACGATTCCGTCCCCGCCCGCCATTTTTTATGGCCTGCCCGCCCGCCATTTCGGGTTGCGGCGCCGACTCGCCATTTGTTAAGATGCGGCGCTCTGTGCGGACGGTTCATTGGCGGTTCATCTAGAGTTATCTGGAGTTCCTTGGACTACTTGATACAACAGCTCCTCAACGGACTCATGCTCGGTAGTCTGTATGCACTGATCGCCGTGGGATACACCATGGTCTACGGCATTATCGAACTGATCAATTTCGCCTTTGGCGAGCTCTTTATGTTCGGGGCGTTCATCAGTATCACCATGATGGTCGACTCGATGACGATTTTTGGGCAAGAGGTCAACTTTCCCGGTCTGCATTTCCTCCTCGCCGTACCCATCGCCATGGCCGTGGTGGCCGGTATGGGGGTGGCGATCGACCGCGTGGCTTACCGCCCGTTGAGGAACGCCCCCCGGCTGGCCGCGCTGATCTCCGCCATCGGTATGTCGATTCTGCTGCAGAACGTGGCCCAGGCCATGTTCGGCTCCAGCCAGGTTTTCTTTCCCGACATCGGCATGTTCACCGGCGATAATGGGTTGCCGAAGTACGTCACCATCAGCAACGCGCAGATCACCTATCTGCAGATCTTCGTGGTGGCGGTCACCGTGCTGGCCATGCTGATCCTCAATTTCTTCGTCCAGCGGACCAGAATCGGCCGCGCCATGAGGGCCGCGGCCCAAGACAAGTCGACCTCGGCCCTGATGGGGGTCAACGTCAACCGGGTCATTGCGATCACCTTCATCATCGGTTCGGCGATGGGTGCGCTGGCGGGCGGGATGTATGGGGCCATCTATCACTTCGCCAAGCCGGACATGGGCTTCATCCCCGGTCTCAAGGCGTTCATCGCCGCGGTACTGGGCGGCATCGGGAATATCCCCGGAGCCTTCCTGGGAGGCATCACCCTGGGAGTGATCGAGTCCCTGGGCGCGGCGTACATCAGTTCTGAGTACCGCGACGCTTTCGCATTCGTCATTCTGATCTTGTTGCTTATCTTCAAGCCTTCGGGTCTGCTCGGCAGCCATATCTCGGAGAAGGCGTAATGCCCTCCGCGAGCAGCCTCGGTCAACGCGTGCGCGGGCTGGGCTGGTACGGCGCATTCGTCATCGCCGCGGTTGCGGTGGCCATGGTGCTTCCTCTGATCATCGACTCCGACCGCTGGCTGACGCTTCTCACCATCGTTTTGATCTACGTGGTGCTGGCGTCGGGTCTGAACATCGTGGTCGGCTTCACCGGGTTGCTCGACCTGGGCTACGTGGCCTTTTACGCGGTCGGCGGCTACTACACGGCCATACTCTTCATCCAGGTGCTGGAGTTGCATTTTGGCGTGGTGGTCAGCGAGGTCTGGTGGCTATTCTGGGTCAACCTGCTGGTCGGGGGCCTGCTGGCTTCGATTGCCGGGGCGATCATCGGTTACCCGACGCTTCGCCTGCGCGGTGACTACCTGGCCATCATGACCCTGGCCTTTGGAGAGATCATCCGCATCGTGGCCAACAACTGGGACGCCGTCACCCGGGGCCCCTCGGGTATCTCGGTTCCCAATCCGGCTGTGGCCGGCTTCGTCTTCGATGACGCGCGCCGGCTCTACTGGCTCATCCTCGGCCTGGCCATCCTCTCGGTCTTCCTGATCTCCCGGGTGATCCGCTCGCGCATCGGCCGAGCCTGGACCGCCATCAGGGAGGATGAGATCGCGGCGGAGGCCATGGGCATCCATACTTCGCGCTACAAACTGCTGAGCTACGCGGTCGGCGCCTTCTTCGCCGGCGTCATGGGGGTGTTCTTCGCTCATTACCTGAACTTCGTCCATCCGAGCAACTTCAAGCTGATGGAGTCGATCCTGATGGTCAGCCTGGTGGTCCTGGGAGGGATGGGGAACCTGATCGGCCCCATTGCCGGAGCCGTGCTCTGGATCTCCCTTCAGGAGTACCTCCGGGACTTCGAGTTCATCCAGGCGCATCCCGAGGTGCGGGGGATCGCCATGGGCGCGGTCTTGGTGGCGATGATGGTCCTGCGGCCCCAAGGCCTGCTGGGCAGCCGCCGGGTGGCTCTGGAAATGCGTCCCCGCACGGTTCATCAGAGCGAGCAGGAGCGTCAGGCCGTGGCCGACGTGCGCTCGCGCTAGGGGTGGGGATGGCGGTTCTCGAGGTAACCGGTCTCAGCAAGAGCTTCGGCGGCTTGACCGCGGTCAACGATGTGGATTTCCATGTGGACGAGCAGGAAATCGTCGGTCTGATCGGGCCGAACGGCGCCGGCAAGACCACCTTCTTCAATGTGATCACCGGGGTGTATGAGCCCAGCGAGGGCAAGATCGAGTTCCTGGGCACCTCGATCGCCGGCCGCCTGCCCAGCCAGGTGACCAAGTTGGGCATAGCCCGCACCTTCCAGAACATCCGGCTGTTCAACGACATGACCGCCCTCGAGAACGTGATGGTGGGGCAACACTGTAGGATGAAGACCAACGTGTTCTCGGCTATTCTGCGCACCCCGAGGGCGTTGCGCGAGGAAGAAGCGGTCCGCAATAAGGCGCTCGCGCTGCTGGAATACGTGGGGCTCTTGGGCCATGCGGGCGAACTGGCCATGAATCTGCCCTACGGCTCACAGCGCCGGCTGGAGATCGCGCGGGCCATGGCCACCGACCCTCAACTGCTCTTCCTGGACGAGCCGGCGGCGGGCATGAATCCACAGGAAACCGAGGATCTGATGCGTCTGATCCGCCGGATCCGCGACGAGGGGATGACGATTATCCTGATCGAACACGATATGCGCCTGGTGATGGGCATCTCCGACCGAATCGTGGTCCTGGATCACGGCGAGAAGATCGCGGAAGGCAGTCCCGATGTGGTCAGGCAAGATCCCAAGGTGATCGAGGCCTATTTGGGCCATGCAGCGGAGGCCTAGAGTGGCGGAACGCGAGGAAAGCTCGATGAGCGAGGCACCCCTGCTGCTGGTGGACGATATCCACGTCTACTACGGCAATATCCATGCGCTCAAGGGGGTGTCCCTGGAGATCAAACGCGGGGAGATCGTCACGCTGATCGGTGCGAACGGCGCCGGCAAGTCCACCACGCTCAACAGCATCTCCGGGCTGGTGCGGCCTCGCAGCGGGTCCATTCACTACGACGGGCGGGAGATCACGAACGTCCCCGCGCACAAGACCGTCACCCTGGGGGTTTCCCAGTCCCCGGAAGGCCGCAAGATCTTTCCCCGCATGAGCGTCCGGGAGAATCTGGAGATGGGTGCTTTCAGCCGCAGCGGACAGAATCTCAAAGCTGATTTCGAGCGGACATACGATCTCTTCCCGGTGCTTCGTGAGCGCCGCAACCAACCCGGAGGCACGCTTTCCGGGGGCGAACAGCAGATGCTCGCCATGGGCAGGGCGCTGATGGCGCAACCCAAGCTCCTGATGCTGGACGAACCCTCGATGGGCCTGGCGCCCATGCTGGTGGAGAAGATCTTCGAGATCATCCAGGAGATCAACGAGCAGGGGATGACCATCCTGCTGGTGGAGCAGAATGCCAACGTAGCCCTGGAGATCTCCCATCGCGGGTACGTGATGGAGACGGGGACCATCGCCCTCACCGCGGATTCGCGGGAGCTGCTCAGCAATCCCCAGGTTCAGGAAGCCTATCTGGGCGCGGCGTAGCCGGCGCCCCTTTTCCCCGTGATTCTGGGCGTCGACGTCGGGGGCACCTTCACCGACGCGGTGCTGGTGACGCCGCACCGGGTCTTCAGCGCGAAGACCCTCTCCACCGATCCTCAGTCCGAGGGCGTCCTGGCGGCGGCCAGGGCGGTGCTCGGGCGTGCGCGGGTCGCCCCTGCCGAGGTCGACCGGTTCGTGCACGGCATGACCGTCGCCACCAACGCCCTGCTCGAGCGGCGCGGAGCCCGTACGGTTCTCTTGACCACCGAAGGCTTCCGTGACCTGCTGACCATCGGCAGGCAGGAGAGGCTGCATCTCTACACCCTTTTCCCCGAGCGTACCCCGCCGTTGGTGGCGCGCGAGGACTGCGTGACCGTGGGCGAACGGGCAGGACCGGCCGGCGTGGAGAAGCCGCTGTTGGCCGCAGAGGTGGAGCGGGTGGTGCGGCTGGTGGCTGCCTGCGCACCCGAGGCCGTGGCGGTTTGCCTTCTGTGGAGCTTTCGCCATCCCGAGCACGAGCAGCGATTGGCCGCCGCTCTTCGGGCGGCCCTGCCCGAGGTGCCGGTGGTCTGCTCGGCGGAAGTCGCGCCGCTCTTTCGCGAGTTCGAGCGCATGAGCACGGCGGTTCTCGACGCCTACGTCACCCCCCGCACCGGAAGATACCTCGAGCGCCTGACGGAAGGCTGCCTTGCGGCCGGACTTCCGATGCCGGAGATCATGACCTCCAGTGGGGGGACCTCGCCCTACGAGCAGGCGCGCCGCCACGGCGCCCGTCTTCTGCTCTCGGGACCGGCCGGGGGAGTGCGGGCGGGCGCGGCCCTGGCCAGGGGTCTGGGCTACGAGCGGGTTCTGACCTTCGACATGGGCGGCACCTCGACCGATTGCGCCGCCGTCGATTTGCGCGGGTCGCACGCGGGCGAAGTTCCCCTGCCCACTTCCACCGAGCGGCAGGTGGCGGGCTTCCCCTGCCGTCTGCCCATGGTGGACATCCACACGGTCAGCGCGGGCGGGGGCAGCGTGGCCACGGTAGATGCCGGTGGCGCCCTCAAAGTCGGGCCGCAGAGCGCGGGCGCAGATCCGGGGCCGGCCTGCTACGGGCGCGGCGGTGTGGCCGCCACGGTGACCGACGCGAACCTGGTGCTCGGGCGAATCCGGCCCGACCGGCCGTTGGCGCGTACGGTGGAGCTGGTGCCCGAGGCGGCCCGGCAGGCGCTCGGGCGGCTGGCGGCGCGGGCCGGACTGGGTGTAGAGGAGGCGGCCGAAGGGGTGCTCCGGGTGGGGGTGTTCAACATGGCGGCCGCCCTGCGCAAGGTGACGCTCGAACGGGGGTTGGACCCCCGAGGCTACGTGCTGCTCGCCTTTGGAGGAGCCGGGGGTCTGCACGCCTGCGAGTTGGCCGACGAGATAGGTGCTCCCGAGGTGCTGCTGCCGCTCAGGGCGGGGGCCTTCAGCGCGGAGGGACTGGCCGCCGCCCCCAGCCGCTTCGACCGCACGGCGAGCCTGCTCTGGGACCTGGGGACGTTGAGCGAAGAGGAGTGGCGGAGGCAATGGGCCGCCTTGGAAGAGGCGGTGGCGGCCGACCGGGATTCGGCGGCCAGGGGGCCCGCGCAACCGGGCTCCGATGCGGCGGCCGGCCGGTCTGCGGAGCCGGGATCCGGGCAGGAGGTTGACGGCGTTTTTCCGGTCGACCGGGCAGCAGTCGACTACCGCTGGGAGGTGGAAGCACGCTACTCGGGTCAGGCTTACGAGTTGGGCCTGGTGGTGGAACGCGGGAGCGCCATCGGGCCGCTCGCGGAGCGGTTCCACCGTCTGCATGAGGAGCGCTTCGGCTACGCCGAGCCGGCGGGCCGCGTCGAGGTGATCGCGGCCCGGGTGGTGGCCGAGGTGCGGGCCCCCCTGGCCGCGCAGGAGCGGGCCGTGCCCCGGCTGCGCCTTGCCGGCGAAGGAGCCCTATACGCGGACCAAGCTTGGCGCCAAATCCCTTACTACGAGGTCGTGATCGAGGAAGAGGGCGAGGCCGACGGTGGGTTCGCGAGCGACGGTGGGGTCGTGACCGAGGCCGAGGACGAGGGCGAGGACGGGACTGCGGGGGCCGAGGCCGCCCTATTCGGGCCGCTGGTGGTGAGCGCCGAGCAGTACAGCGCGTACGTTCCGCGCGGCTGGCAGGTGACCTCGGTAGCGGGCGCGCTCCGGCTGCGCCGGCTCGGCCCAGCCGAGGAGCCGGGAGTTGTGCTTTGAGCGACCGGCGCAAATCCCGCGGGATGCCCCCGGCGAACCAGGCGGACTTCGGCCCGGTCGATCTCGAGTTGGCGGTGGGAACCTTTCACGCCCTGGCGGAGGAGATGGGCACCTCGCTGGTGCGCTCGGCCCGGTCGGCCAACATCAAGGAGCGCCGGGACAGTTCCGCTGCGCTGCTCGACCGCGAGGCCAACCTGGTGGTGCAGGCGGAGCACATCCCGGTCCACCTGGGCGCGCTGCCCGCTTCGGTGGCCGCGATCGGGGAACGCGCCCAGACCGAGGGCGACATCTGGGTGCTCAACGATCCCTATCGCGGGGGCACGCATCTTCCCGACATCACCATGGCGGCTCCCTGGTTCTCCCGGGGAGAGCTGGTCGGCTTCGTGGCCAACCGGGCCCACCACGCGGACGTGGGCGGGGCGTATCCCGGATCGATGCCCGCCGGCAGCACCTCGCTCTTCGCGGAGGGACTGGTGATTCCCCCGGTTCGCCTGGAGGCCGGGGGGATCATCCAGGAGGATGTGCTGGACCTGATACTCGCGAACACCCGCCGTCCGGCGGAACGCCGCGCCGACCTGATGGCGCAGGCTGCGGCCGTGCGGCTGGGGCTGTCCCGACTGAGCGGGCTGGAGCGGGAGCGCGGAGGATGGTACGTGGAGCGGGCTTTTGCCGAAGTGCGCGCCTACAGCTTGAAACGGGCCGCCGCGGCTCTGCGCGAGCTGCCCAAAGGGACCTATCGCGGCTGCGACCGGCTGGAGGTCGAGGGTCTAGAGCACGAGGAAGCGCCCATTCCCGTTCCGGTCGAGGTGCGGATCTCAGCCGAGGAACTGCTCTTCGATTTTCGGGAGTCACCGGACGCGATCGCGGGCAACCTCAACTGCTCCCGGGCGGTGACGGTTTCCGCCTGCCTCTTTTTCGCCCGATCCCTGCTCGACCCGAGCCCCTTCGGAGCGGCGGGTTGTCAGTCGCTGGTTCGGGTGCTGACCCGGCCGGGATCGCTGCTCGACGCGCGAGCGCCGCACGCCGTGGCGGGCGGCAACGTGGAGACCAGCCAGCGCGTGGTCGATGCGATCCTCGACGCGCTGGGGGAACCCCTAGCCCTACCCGCCGCCTCCCAGGGAACCATGAACAACCTGGCGCTGGGCGGCCCCAGTTATACCTACTACGAGACCCTGGCCGGCGGGGGCGGCGCCTCCTCCGCGTCTGGGGGAACCGACGCAATTCACTCTGGGATGACCAACACGCTGAATACGCCCATCGAGGCCCTGGAGCGCGACTTTCCCCTGCGGGTCGAGCGCTACGAGATCCGGGAGGGCTCCGGCGGCGCCGGCCGGCGGACCGGGGGCGACGGGCTCGTCCGCCGCTTCCGGGTGCTGGAGGCTTCTTCGCTGAGCCTGCTGACCGAGCGCCGGCGCTTCCCCCCACCGGGGCGGAGCGGAGGGGGGCCGGGCGCGGTGGGACGCTGTCTGGTAAACGACCGGGAGGTGCCGGCCAAGGGCGAGCACCGCCTCGACCCCGGCGACACCTTCACCCTGGAGACTCCGGGGGGCGGCGGCTGGGGCGAGGCCGGCCTGGGTAAGCAAGCGTAGAGAGCAAAGAGCTACCCAAGCGGGGGGTGCAGGTGGATACTGGGGCATACGAGATACTGAGCCGGCTTCCGTTGCGGATCGATAGGCACGAAGTGCGGCTGCACGAGATGGAAGTCTCCAGCGGCTTCACCCGGGTGACCACGGAGATCTTACTCGAGGGAGATGGGCACCAGGGTCTTGGCGAGGACGTCAGCTACAACGAGCAGTTGCAACGGGCACGCTTCCCCGAAGTTGCCGCCCTCGACCTCTCCGGCAGCACTACGCTGGGTGACTTCTGCGAGCGGTTGGAGAGCTTCTTCCCCGTCGAGCAGGTGGAGGAGAAACTCTACGCGCGCTGGGGCTTCGAGGCGGCCGCGCTCGATCTGGCGCTCAAGCAGGCGGGACTGTCCTTTCCTGAAGCTCTCGGCCGCGAGTACCGCCCCCTGCGTTTCGTGGTCTCTACCCGGTTGGGCTCTCCGCCGAGCGCGGGTATTCCCAAGGGCTGGCTCGCCCAACACCCGAAGCTCGAGTTCAAGCTCGATCCGCAGAGTTCGTGGAGCGAGGAGCTGTTCCAGGAGTTGGCGGAGACCGGGAGCGTCCGCATCCTGGATCTCAAGGCGGCCTACGTGGGCACGCCGGTGGATCAGCCCTACGATCCGGAGATGTACGAACGGGTGAAGCGCTACTTCTCCAACGCGTGGATCGAGGATCCCTCGCGCGAACCCGAGGCGGTGGCTCAACTCGCCGAGGTGCGCGACCGCTGGAGTTGGGACGCGATCATCCACTCCGCGGAGGACGTCAAGTCGCTCGACCCTCGCCCCGGGGCCATCAACATAAAGCCCTCCCGCCTGGGCACTCTGCAGAGAACGCTGGAGACCATCGAGTACTGCCTGACGCAGGAAATCCCGCTCTACGGAGGCGGGCAGTTCGAACTGGGCCCGGGCAGAGCCCAGATCCAGGCGCTGGCCTCGGTTTTCTATGCGGACGGCCCCAATGACGTGGCCCCGGGCGGGTACAACCACGGCGATCCGCGGACCGGCCTGCCGGCCAGCCCCCTGGTCCCCCGGACCGCGAAGCCGGGCTTCCGCTTCCCCCTGGAGTAGACCCGGCCGACGGGGCGGCGAGCACCCCCCCGTGACCACTGCTTTGGCCATATGGCCCATAGCGGCGCCCTCTGGTTCCGACATGTGGATAAAAACCCCGCGCGAACCCGTTGCTAAGCTGGATTTTCCTGTTAGGCGCCGGAGTTGGAATCGGGCGTCCGGAGTTGGAACTTCCTCTCGCATTGGGGTTGGCATGAAGCGTATGTCGGTTTTCTGGGGTTGCACGATCCCCGCTCGCTTTCCGTTCATCGAGAAGTCGACTCGCCTCGTGCTGGACGACATGGGCGCGGAGATAGTCGAGGTCGAGGGCTACACCTGCTGTCCTGAAGGGACGCTCGTCAAAGCCGTCGACGAGGACGCTTTCTACGTCACCGCCGCGCGTAACCTGGCGCTTGCCGAAACGGCCGGGTTGCCCATCCTCACGCCCTGCAACGGCTGCTACTCCACCTTCAAATCGACCGAGGCCGACCTGACCAACGATTGGCGCCGCCGGGGCCGCGTGAATGAGTTGCTGGGCGAAGCCGGTCTCGCCCTGGGCGAAGGCCCCGAGGTGCGCCACTTTGCCGAGTGGATGTTCGACGAAGTGGGGCCCGCCGCGCTCGCAAAGCGGGTGCAGAGGCCCTTCTGGGGAATGCGCCTGGGGGTGCACTACGGTTGCCATCTGCTCCGGCCCAGCCCGGCCGTGCGCTGGGATAGCTCGACCAACCCCACCAAGCTGGAGGAGCTGGTGCGGGCGCTGGGCGCGACCGTGGTCGATTACGAGACCAAGATGGACTGCTGCGGCGGCGCCCTGGACCGGGTGGGCGAGCGCGACGGCGCCCTCGATTTCTGCCGGCGCAAACTGGCCGACCTGGCCGCCCACGAAGTGGACGCCCTGGTGGTGGTCTGTCCCAGCTGTTTCCAGCAGTTCGACCTCAATCAGGCGAGCATCCAGCGGCAGGCCAAGGGGCAGGGCATCCCCGTCTTCTACTACGCCGAACTGGTGGCCCTGGCCATGGGCCGTCAGCCCGAAGAGCTCGGCTTGGGCATGCACCGCGTGGGCGTCGAAGGCTTTCTCGAGAAGTGGGAGGGCCGCAGCCAGGACCGCCAGGAGATCGCCCGCGATTTCAACGTGGCCGAACTGCAGAAATGCAGCGAGTGCCGGGCCTGCGAAGAGGACTGCCCGGTGGCCAAGGTGCAGGCGGACTTCAGCCCCACCCAGATCATCGGCGAGATCCTGCAGGGCGATCTGGACGGCCTCCTGGACCGCGGTGATCTCTGGCGCTGCATCGAGTGCTACACCTGCTACGAGAAGTGCCACAGCCGGCTGGGCATGGCCGAAGTCTTCCGCACGCTAAAAGAACTCGCGCTGCGCAAGGACAAGGTGCCCGCGCAGGTGCTCTCGGCCTACGAGACCTTCCTCAGCACGGGCGCTCTGGGTGAGCCCCGGGAGAGCCAACGCAAGAAGCTGGGCCTGGAACCGCTGGCTCCGCGCGGCCATGAAGCCCTGACCAGAATCTTGGACCGGCGCAGAGCCGAAGAGAAAGGTGACGCGGCGTGATCGACCGACCCGCACGCAAATACGGTGGACTCACCCTGCCCGGGACGAAGATCCCCGACGTGGGCCCGCGCCCCAGCTACACCGTGGAGGCGGAGGAGGGCATCCTCGGCAACTGCGGGCTCATGGGCGTCTGCGACGAGGCGGGCGAGCGCATGAGCGGTGAACTCGCGGTGCGCAGCATGGCTTCGATGCACGACCGGGGAAACGGACTGGGCGGCGGCTTCGCCGGCTACGGCATCTATCCCGACCATCCCGAGCACTACGCCTTTCACATGATGTACGCCGACGAAGACGCCCGGCAGGATACCGAGTTCTACCTGGCTCGGCACTTCACCATCGATCACGAGGAGCCCATCCCCACCCGGGCGGTGCGCGGCATTCAGGATGAGCCCCTGCTTCACCGCTACTTCTGCCGGGTGGAAGCGGAGCGTCTGCAGGAAACGCAGCTCTCCGAAGCCGACTACGTGGTTCATGCCTTCATGGACATCAACTCGGGAATCGACGGAGCCTTCGTGGCCTCGGCCGGGCGCAACATGGGCGCGTTCAAGGGCGTCGGCTTTCCCGAGGAAATCGGGGAGTTCTACCGGCTCGATGAGTACGCGGGCTGGACTTGGACCGGTCACGGCCGCTTCCCCACAAACACACCGGGGTGGTGGGGAGGGGCGCATCCCTTCTGTCTGCTCGACTACTCCATCGTGCACAACGGCGAGATCAGCTCCTACGGCATCAACAAGCGCTATCTGGAGTCGCACGGTTACCAGCTCACGCTGCGCACCGACACCGAGGTGGTCACCTACCTGTTCGATCTGATGCTGCGCCGGCACGAACTGCCGGTGGAAGTCGCCTGCCGCGCCCTGGCGGCGCCTTTCTGGAAGGACATCGATCTGATGCCCGCAGACGATAAGGAGTTCTACACCGCGCTGCGCACGGTCTACGGTCCGGGCCTGCTGAACGGCCCCTTCGCCGTGGTGCTGGGCATGGCGGACGGCATGGTGGCCCTCAACGACCGGATCAAGCTGCGCCCGCTGGTGGCGGCGCGCGACGGGAACCGCGTCTACGTGGCCAGCGAGGAGTCGGCCATCCGCGAGATCTGTCCCAAACCGGAGAAGAGCTGGATGCCCCGGGCCGGCGAGCCCGTGATCGCCCGGCTCAACGCAGCGGCGTTCGGCGCGGCTCCGCAAAGCGTGCCTGTCGAGGTGAACTAGATGGCTGAAGTGACGTTCACGAGACCGGAGTTCCGGGTCAGGATCGACAAGGAACTGTGTCAGCAGTGCGGCCGCTGCGCCCACCAGTGCGGCTGGGGCGTGCACAAGATGGATGAGGAAACCGGCTATCCCGTGCCCGACTCCTCCAAGTGCGGCGCCTGCCACCGCTGCGTGACCTTCTGCCCGGCGCAGGCGATCCTGGTGGAGAAGAACCCGCTGGCCTACAAGCATTCAGACAGCTTCTCCCCGGATCTGCGCAAAGCCGTTTGGCGGCAGGCGGAGACGGGCGGGGTGCTGCTGGCCGGGATGGGCAACGACAAGCCTTACCTGCGCATCTTCGATCACCTGCTGCTGGACGCCTGCCAGGTGACCAACCCCTCGATAGACCCGCTGCGCGAGCCCATGGAGCTGCGCACCTTCCTGGGGCGCAAGCCGGACAAGATCGAGGTGGAGTACGTGCCGGACGGCAATGGCTCCAAGCCCAAGCTGAAGACCGAGATGGACCGGCTGCTCCAGATCGAGACTCCCATCGTCTTCGGCGGCATGAGCTACGGCTCGGTCTCGCTCAACGTCCACCGCTCCTTGGCCATGGCGGCCAAGGAGCTGGGTACTCTTATGAACACCGGCGAGGGCGGCCTGCACGCCGACCTCCAGCCCTACCAGGACAACATCGTGGTGCAGTGCGCCTCGGGGCGGTTCGGGGTGCACGCGGACTACCTGAACGCCGGCTGCGCGGTGGAGATCAAGATCGGTCAGGGAGCCAAGCCGGGCATCGGCGGCCACCTGCCGGGCGAGAAGATCAATGAGGAAGTCTCGGTCACGCGGATGATCCCGCAGGGGACCGACGCGCTTTCGCCCGCGCCGCATCACGACATCTACTCCATCGAGGACCTGCGCCAGCTGATCTATGCCCTCAAGGAAGCCACCGGCTACAAGCCGGTGTCGGTGAAGATCGCCGCGGTGCACAACGTGGCCGCGATCGCCTCGGGCGTGGTGCGGGCCGGCGCGGACATCGTGTACCTGGACGGTTTTCGCGGGGGTACGGGCGCGGCTCCCACCGTCATCCGCGATCACGTGGGCATTCCCATCGAGCTTGCGATCAGCGTGGTGGATCAGCGTCTGCGCGACGAGGGCATCCGCAATCGGGCGTCGGTGATCGCGGCGGGAGGCATCCGCAGCTCCGCCGACGTGGCCAAGGCCATCGCCCTGGGCGCCGATGCCTGCGCCATCGGCTCCGCCCTGCTGGTGGCCCTCGGCTGTCATCTGTGCCAGAAGTGTCACACGGGCTCCTGTTCCTGGGGCATCTGCACGCAGAAGCCGGAGCTCACCCGCCGTCTGGATCCGGAGTGGGGAGCCGAGCGCATCGTCAACCTGGTCACCGCCTGGAGTCATGAGCTCGCGGAGATCCTGGGCGCGCTCGGGGTGAACGCGGTCGAATCCTTGCGCGGTAGCCACGAGCGTCTCCGCAGCCTGGGGCTCGACCAGCAAACCCAGGAGATTCTCGGCGTGAAGCCCGCCGGGATCGGCCACTAGACAAATGAACGACGACAATCACGGAGAGAGAATGTCACCCGATTCCGCCACCATCAGGCGCGTGCCCACCGGTCCCGCCCGGCGGGGTCCCATCGGTGCCGAGCCCGCCCGCAAGGTGGCGGGCCAGCCCGGCACGGACAAGGGCGCGGTGACCCACGAGGGCAGCGAAGCCCGCATCGATGCGCGGGGTATCTACTATAAGACGCTGAACGAGCAGATCCGGGAGGAGATGCTGAACGGCGCCCAAACGGTGATCCTGGAGAACGTCAACGGCCAGCGCTACATCGGCGGAGGTCTTTCCGGAGAAGACGTCCGCGTGGTCATCAACGGCGTGCCCGGCAACGATCTGGCCACCTTCATGACCGGTCCCACCCTGATCGTCAACGAGAATGCTCAGGACGGCGTGGCCAACACCATGAACCGGGGCCTGGTGGTCATCAACGGGGACGCCGGCGACGTGCTGGGCTACGGGATGCGGGGGGGCCGGCTGTACGTGCGCGGCGACGTGGGCTATCGCGTGGGCATCCACATGAAGGCCTACGAGGATCAGCGCCCGGCGATGGTCATTGGCGGCAAAGCGCGGGACTTCTTCGGCGAATACATGGCCGGGGGCGAGCTGGTGCTGCTCGGCTTGGGCAGCGACGGCAAGGACATCGTGGGTTCCTATCTGGGCACCGGCATGCACGGCGGAGTCATCTACGTGCGCGGCGAGGTGGCGGAGCATCAGTTGGGCAAAGAGGTGAGCATTGCCCCCCTCTCTGCCGCAGAGCAAAGCCGGGTGGCGGAATTGGTGGGCGATTTTGCCGGCTGGATGGGGCTGGACGCAGGGGAAATCCTGGAGCGCCCCTTCATCAAGATCTTCCCTTATACCCACCGCCCCTACGGCAAGCTCTACGCGTACTAGCCAAAGGTACAAGTACGAGGGTCTATCTTTAGCCAACTGCTTGTTGTCCAATAGGCAGGCCAGCCGTTAACCTGGGATTCGCCCAGTGAGATTTCAAGGAAGGTGCGTATGAGCAAAGGCATGACCAAAGAAGACGTACTCAAGTACGTCAAAGACAACGAGGTGCGGTTCATCCGCCTGTGGTTCACCGACATCCTCGGCTTCCTCAAGAGCTTCGCCATCACCGATCAAGAATTGGAAGGCGCGTTCGACGAGGGCATGGGTTTTGACGGCTCTTCCATCGAGGGTTTCGGCCGGATTCAGGAATCGGACATGATCGCCTGGCCGGACCCGAGCACCTTCGTCATGCTGCCCTGGCGCAGAGAGGCCGGCGGCACCGCCCGCATGTTCTGCGACATCAAGAACCCGGACGAGACCCCCTTCGAAGGCGATCCCCGGAACGTGCTCAAGCGGACCCTCAAGCGGGCGGCGGACAAGGGTTACACCATGTACGTCGGCCCCGAACTGGAGTACTTCTATCTGCGTGACAACTGCAGCACTCAGGTGATCGACTCCGGCGGCTACTTCGACCTGACTCCCCTGGACGTCGCCTCCGATCTGCGGCGTAAGACCATCATCGCCATGCAGGAACTGGGCATCCAGGTCGAGTACTCGCACCACGAGGTGGCCCCTTCCCAGCACGAGATCGATCTGCGCTACAAGGAAGCCATGCTGATGGCCGACCAGGTGATGACCTACCGGTTGACCGTCAAGGAGATCGCCCAGGCGCACGGAATCTACGCCACCTTCATGCCCAAGCCGATCTTCGGTGAGAACGGCTCCGGCATGCATACGCACCAGTCTTTGTTCGAAGGCCCGCGGAACGTATTCTTCGACGCTGACGACGAGTACAACCTGTCCAAGGAAGGCAAGTCCTATATCGCCGGCCTGGTCAAGCACGCCCCGGAACTGGCGCTGGTGACCAATCAGTGGGTCAACTCCTACAAGCGCCTGGTGCCCGGCTACGAGGCGCCCATCTACTCCTGCTGGGCCCGCCGCAACCGCTCCGCCCTGGTGCGCGTGCCCATGTACAAACCGGGCAAAGAGCAGGCGACCCGCGTCGAACTGCGCAACCCGGACCCGGCCTGCAATCCCTACCTGGCCTTTGCCGTCATGCTGGGCGCCGGCCTCAAAGGGATGGAAGAGGGCTACGAACTTCCGCCCGAGGCCACGAACAACATCTACGAGATGACCGCGCAAGAGCGCGAGGATCAAGGCATCGAGTCGCTGCCCGAGGACCTCTACGATGCCATCAATCAGTTCAAAGAGTCCGAGGTGGCCCACGAGGTGCTGGGCGAGCGGGTCTGCGAGAGCCTGATCGTCAACAAACAGAAAGAGTGGGACGAGTACAAGGCGATAGTGACGCCGTACGAGCTGGAGCGTTACCTGCCGATCCTCTAGCGCAGAGATAAATCGGGACCCAATGCGGGCCGGGCCGCCGACAGGCGGTCCGGCCTTTTCTTGTCGGCGCGCACCTCGGCGCGGCGGGGGTGGTCAACCAAGGTCCGAACCGGGGCCGCCGGGGCACTCACGTTCATTGGGAGAACAAAGCCGCCATCGTCAAGTGTCGAATGGCCAAAGTTTTGAGCCCGGTTTCGGACACTAGTACAAAAGTCTGGATTGGGAGGCCTCCCGACTTGTCGAATGGCGGCCTCTTGAGTACAAATGTCACCTCCACGATGTACGAAAGGCCAGCATCAGCGTGCTCGGGCCATTCGCCGACGGCAAGATCACTTTGGCAGGAGGTTCCATGACTTACAGTCATCCCAACCGCTCGCAGGCGACCAAGACGCGGACGCGCCTGGGCGACGACGTCAATCCCCAGAGCGGCCTTTGCGTCGTCTGCCAGGAGGATTGCGCCGGCTACTGCGAGGTCGCGCAATCGTCGATGAGGGGGCCCGAGCTTCTCTATCCCAAGCCCTACGGGCACATGACGGCGGCCGCGCAGAAGGAATACCCGGTCGACTACTCCCACGTGAACATCATGGGCACCGCGGTCGGGGCGCACGGAGTGGCCGCCGACTCCGACGCGGCCATATTCCCCAACGCCGATGTCTCCACCACTCTGGGGCACGACAACGGGATCAGTCTGGACTTCCCCATCGTGGTCCCGGGCCTGGGCTCGACTGACGTTGCCCGGCGCCACTGGGAAGGCCTCGCCGTCGGCTGCGCCATCTCCGGCATCATGCTGACCATCGGGGAGAACGTGGTGGGCATGGACCAGGAGGCCGTGATCGAGAACGGCGAGATCAAGCATGCCCCCGAGCTTGCCCGCCGGGTGGAGCTCTACCGCAAGTGGGCCCGGGGCAAGGGCGCTATCGTCATGCAGGAGAATGTCGAGGACAACCGTCTGGGGGCCCTGGAGTTCGCCGTCAAGCAACTGGGCGTCGAAGCGGTCGAGCTGAAGTGGGGTCAGGGCGCCAAAGACATCGGCGGCGAAGTCAAGATCGATGACATGGGCAAGGCCCGTATGCTCAAGGAGCGGGGCTACCTGGTGCTGCCGGATCCCCGCGACGAGCATGTCGAGCGCGAATTCGGCCGCAGCTTCAACGAGTTCGAGCGCCACAGCCGCATCGGCATGGTCACCCGCGACGGCTTCCACGACCGGGTGCAGCAACTTCGCGACGCCGGCGCCAAGTACGTCTTCCTGAAGACCGGGGCCTACCGGCCGGCCGACCTCGCGCGGGCGGTTAAATTCGCTTCCGAGGCCAAACTCGACCTCCTGACCATCGACGGCGCCGGCGGCGGCACCGGCATGAGCCCGTGGGGCATGATGAACGAGTGGGGCGTGCCCACCTTCTACCTCCAATCCCTGGCCTACGAGTACGCTCAGCGGCTGGACCAGAAGGGCGAGCACGTGCCCGCCCTGGCCATGGCCGGCGGTTTCTCCATGGAAGACCATCTCTTCAAGGCGCTCGCCATGGGGGCCCCTTACTTCAAGCTGGCCGGTCTGGGCCGCGCGGCGCTGACGGCCACGATGATCTCGCGCAACATCGGCCTGCTCCTCGACGAGGGCCGCCTGCCCAAGCACATCCTGGAGCACGGCCAGCAGCGCGAGCAGGTGTTCGTCTACTACGACGAGTTGATGGAGGAGTACGAGGATCTGGGGGCCGTGCCTGACGGCGCCATCGGGGTCTACACCTACATCGCCCGCCTCAAGCAGGGCCTGCGCCAGCTGATGACCGGCTCGCGTAAGTTCGGGCTGGAGCACCTGAGCCGGGGTGACCTGGCCTGCCTGACGCGCGAGGCCGCGGAGATCTCCGGGATTCCCTACGTCACCGAGGTCGATTCCGACGAGGTGGACGAGATCCTCGGCGTCTAGACGTCCGGTTCGCCCGGACTAGGTTGCGCAGGGGCCGCTACTGCAGGGGGCCGTCTTTCCGGACGGCCCCCTTCTTGCTGGCTCAGGCCACGGAACAAGATCGGCTAGATTTCGCCCGGGCGGCGCGGCCCGCCCGCAACCCGGCCGGGCCTCCCTGTCGAGCAGGGGGGCCGTCTCCGCGCCGGCACGGGCCGGGCGCTACAATGGGGATATGACAGAACGACCGCCTTCCTCCGTTCACGAACACGGCCTGCTCTTCCTGCTCGACGGCAACAACATTGCCTACCGGGCCTTCTACGCCCTGCCCGACACCATCGCGACCAGCACCGGCTTCCCCACCAACGCCCTCTACGGCTTCTGCTCCATGGTGATCAAGATCCTTTCCGAATACCGGCCGGAGAGCGTCATCGTGGCCTGGGACTCGCGGGGCAAGACCTTCCGGCATGAGGAATTCGTGGAGTACAAGGCCCAGCGCAAGCCGATGCCCGACCTGCTGCGGGAGCAGTGGCAGTACTTCGAGGAACTCTGCGAGGCCTTTGGCTTCGTCAACCTTAAGATCCCAGGCTTCGAGGCCGACGACATCTTGGGCACGCTGGCCCGCCAGGCGGATGCCGAGGGGCGCGAAACCGTGATCGTGACCGGCGACCGGGACGCGCTGCAACTGGTATCCGAGGACGTCACGGTCATGTCCACCGGGCGCGGCATCACCGAGGTCAAGCTCTACGACCCCGAGGGCGTGCGCGAGCGGTTCGGCATTCCTCCCCGCCTGATCCCGGACATGATCGGGCTCAAGGGGGACACCTCCGACAACATCCCGGGCATTCCCGGTATAGGGGAAAAGACGGCCGCCACGCTGCTCCAGCAGTTCGGCTCGGTCGAGGAGGTCCTCGCCAACACCGACAAGGTCAGCGGGACCAAGCGTCGGCAACTGCTGGAGGAACACCGCGAGATCGCGCTGCTCTCCAAGAAGCTCGCTCTGCTGGACCGCGAGGCCCCGATCGACATCCACGCCGCCGAGGTGCAGCCGCAGGAACCAGACCGGGAGAAGTTGCGCGATCTGTTCCTGCGCTTCGAATTCTCGAGCCTGCTCGACCGGCTGCCGGCCTCGCTGCCGGAACCGCGGGCGGAAACCCCCGAGGCGATGAAGCTGGAGTTGCGGCCCATATCGCCCCGCGATCTGGAATCGGCGCTGGATTGGCGGAAGCCGGTGGGCCTCGCGCTCGTGGGGGAGCCCGGAGCCGAGCGGCTGCGCCTGGGTCAGCTAGGCGGCACCGCGGGAGCGCCCGAGGCGGTTCTCCTGGAGCTTTCCGAACCGCTTTCGGTGAGCGGGATCCTGCGCGATCTGCTCGCCCGGGGCTACCCGGTCGTCCACGACTTCAAGCGGCAGACACTGCTGCTTGGCCTGTGCGAGCAGGCCGCCCACGACACGGTGCTGGCGGCCTATCTTCTGGCGCCCGGGCGGCGGTCCTACGACTTGGAGGAGCTCCTGGGCGAGAGCGGGCTCCCGGCCTATGCGGCCCGGCAACCCGCCAGCGAGGAAGTTGCCGCGCGCGAACCTGCCGGCAACGAGCTTCCCGAAGAGCTTCGCGACCACGAGCTTCCCGGCAACGGCGGCGCGGCGCCTGCCGAAGAAGAGGAGCCCGAGCCCGGCCCGGCCGCGGCGGAAGCGGTGAACGTGCTGCTCCTCGCCGATCGGCAGCGGGAGCAGCTGAAGCAGCAGGGGGCCTGGCAACTCTTCACCGACGTGGAGCTTCCCTTGACCCGGGTCCTGCTCGACATGGAGCGCGCCGGCATCCTGCTGGACTGTTACCTGTTGGGAGAGATCTCGGCCAAGCTGCAGGACCGCATCGAAGAGCTCGAGCAGGAGGTTCTCGAGTTGGCGGGCGAGGAGGTCAACCTGGGCTCGCCCCAACAACTCTCCGTGCTCCTGTTCGAAAAACTGGGTCTGCCCGTCCAGCGAAAGACCAAGACCGGCGTGTCCACGGATGCAAAGACTCTGGAGGCGCTGAAGGGCCAGCACCCGGTGATCGAGCCCATCCTGCGCCACCGCGAGCTCTCCAAGCTGCTCTCCACCTATCTGATCTCGCTTCCGGCGGCGGTGGATGCGGGGGAGAGGCTGCACACCACCTTCCATCAGGCGGTGACCGCGACCGGAAGGCTTTCTTCGAGCGACCCAAATCTGCAGAACATCCCCATCCGCACCGCCCTCGGCGCCCAGATCCGGGAGTGCTTCGCGGCTGCGGAAGACCATCTGCTGGTGGTGGCGGACTACTCGCAGATAGAACTGCGCATCATGGCCTATCTCTCGGGAGAGGAGGCGCTGATGGAGGCCTTCCGCCGGGGAGAGGACATCCACGCGCGCACCGCCGCCGAGGTCTTCGATCTGCCTGAGGGCGAGGTGGACTCCACCCAGCGCGGTTACGCCAAAGCGGTCAACTTCGGGATCATGTACGGGATCTCGGCCTTTGGGCTGTCGCAGCAGCTGGGCATCTCCCGAGAAGAGGCGGGGGCCTATATCGAGCGCTACTTCGAAAGGCTCCCCAAAGTGCGGCAGTTCATAGACCAGACCGTGAAGGATGCCCGCAAGCAGGGCTGGGTGGCCACCGTCTTCGGACGCAGGCGGCCGGTGCCGGAAATCCGATCGACCAACTTCCAGACCCGCTCGCTGGGAGAGCGGCTGGCGGTCAACTCCATCATCCAGGGCAGCGCCGCGGATATCATCAAGGTGGCCATGGTGCGGATCCACCGCCGGCTCCGTGACGAGGCGGTTTCGGGACACCTGCTCCTTCAGGTGCACGACGAACTGGTGGCGGAGGCGCCGGCAGACCAGGCGGAGCGGGTTCGCGACCTCATGATCGAGGAGATGGTCGCCGCCTATCCCATGGAGCCGTCACTGCAGGTCGATGCCGGCATCGGCCGCAACTGGTTGGCCGCGAAGTAGCAGCCCGGACGGCGCCGGCCGACCGGCCCGGCCTCCCCCCGCGGTTCGGCCTGCAGACGGGCATTCTGCCCATCGGGAGAGATTTGCTTTTGACAGGGGGGCAGGTATACTTGCCGCGCGCCACAAGCCCTTCGGGGGAACTTTTTGCGCGCGTTTTTTTGTCGGGATAAACCAAGGGAAGACATGAACCAAACAGTCAACGACGAGCAGACACTTTCAAACGGGCAAGACCTCATGATCGAGGTCGACGGGGAGATGGTCCCCAACTACGATGCCGTGATGGTCACCTTCGAAGAGGGTGAGATCGTCACCGGTACCGTGGTCCGCGTCGACAAAGACGAGGTGCTGGTCGACATCGGCTACAAGAGCGAGGGCGTGGTTCCGTCCAACGAACTCTCGATCCGAAAGTCGGTGGACCCCAGCGAAGAGGTCAATCTGGGCGACGTGATCGACGCCCTGGTCATGACCAAGGAAGACGCCGATGGGCGTCTGATCCTCTCCAAGAAGCGCGCCCGTTTCGAACGTGCCTGGCAGCGGATCGAAAAGGCCGCCGAGGAAGGCGAGCCCGTGGAGGGCACCGTCATCGAGGTGGTCAAGGGCGGTCTGATTCTGGACCTGGGCGTGCGCGGCTTCCTGCCCGCTTCGCTGGTGGACATCCGCCGGGTCAACGATCTGGAGGAGTTCACCGGTCAGACGCTAAAGTGCCGGGTGATCGAGCTCAACCGCTTCCGCAACAACGTCGTGCTCAGCCGCCGCGCCGTGCTCGAGGAGGAGCGCCGCGGAGTCCGCGAGAAGATCCTGGACAGGATGAACGTGGGCGACGTCGTGCAGGGCACGATCTCCAACATCGTTGACTTCGGCGCCTTTGTCGATCTGGACGGCATCGATGGTCTGATCCACATCTCCGAGCTCTCCTGGAGCCACGTCAACCACCCCTCTGAGGTGCTGGACATCGGCAAGGAGGTCAATGTCAAGGTGCTCGACATCGACCGCGAGCGCCAGCGGATCAGCCTGGGACTCAAGCAGACCCAGAAGGACCCGTGGCAAGAGGTCTTCGAAAACCGGCAGGTCAACGAGATCGTCCACGGCAAGGTCACCAAACTGGTGAGCTTCGGCGCCTTCGTTGAGATCGAGGAAGGGGTCGAGGGCCTCATCCACATCTCCGAGCTGGCGCAGCACCACGTGGAGGAGCCGTCCGAGATCCTGCAGCCCGGTCAGGAGATCAACGTCAAGATCATCGAGATCGATCCCGAGCGCCGCCGGCTGTCTCTCAGCCTCAAACGCCTCGAGGCCGAGTACCGCATCCACGAAGATGTGTACGAGGATGAAGAGTACGAGGAAGAAGAGGGCTACGAGGGCGAGGAAGCCGAAGCCGAAGGCGAAGAACCGGAAGGCGAGTCCGAAGCGCTCGAAGGTGAAGCCGCCGAGGAGGAAGCCGAAGCCGAAGAAGTCCAGGCCGAAGAAGCCGAAGCCGAAGAAGTCCAGGCCGGTCCGGAAGCCGCGGAAGCCGTTGAAGACGAAGAACCGCAGGCCGCGGGGGCCGAGTCTGAGCCCGAGCCCGACGCCGAAGCAGAGGCCGAGACCGAGCCCGAAGCCGAAGCCGAAGCCGAAGCCGAGCCGGCGCCCGAAACTGACTCCGACTCCGAAAAGGACGAGGATGAGATCGACGCCGAGAGCCTGGGTCTCTCCGAAGAGGTGTTCCGCACCGAATAGGCGCGCAACCATTATGGGCTTAAATGAAGGGGGGGCGCCGGCCGGCGCCCCCCTTTCGCTTTCCAAGGAGGATGCGGTGAATGACGGCCCCGGGGCCGCGAAGCATTCGTCGCGGGTGATCAGCATCGGCCTGACCGGCGGTCAGGCAGCCGGGAAGAGCACCGCGCTGCGGTTCTTCGCCGAGGCGGGCGCCGTGCCGCTCTCCTCCGACCGGATCGTCAGTGACCTCTACGGCCGTCCGGAAGTGATCCGGGCGGTGCTCGACCGATTCGGAGAAGGAGTCGCGGCGGTCGATGGCGGGATTGATCGTGCGGCGCTGCGGGAAAGGACCGCCGGCGAGGGGGCCGCGCTTGACTGGCTCGAAAAACTGCTCCATCCCCTGGTCGGCCGCGAGATCGCCGAGCGGATCGCCCGGGCCCCGGCGGGAAGCGTCGTCGTGGTCGAGGTTCCTCTTTTGCTCGAAGCGGGCCTGGAGGATGCCTTCGATTTCGTGGTGACGATCGAGGCGCCGCCCGAGGTTCGGCGAAAGCGCGCATCCGGGCGAGAGGGTTCTTCTCTATTCGAGCTGCTCGATCAGCGGCAACTCTCGAGCAAGGCCCGCAGGGCGGGGGCCGATTTCGTCTACGTCAACGACGTCTGTCCGGAAGACATGGCACAATTCGTGCACGAGGTTATCGAGCGGGTCCGCCGGGAGTCGGCCGACTAGATTGCCGACGGACGCCCGCACCGATGGCGCATCGAGGAACGCCTAAGCCTTAGCAGCAGCCGAGGAGCAGGAGCTTGGCCACGACGCAACGTCCTTATACCTGTTACGAAGCAGCTTCGCGCCGCCAACCCCGGGCGCGGAAGCTTTGGCCTGTCCTCATGGCCCTGGGGATCTTGATGATCGCGGCCATCGGCATTCACTCCATGGAGATGGAGCAATTGCCGGCGGCGGTGCTGGCCCGGCTCTACCCGATCGAGTATCGGGAGCAGATTCAGGCGGCCGCGGAGACCTACTCGGTCGATCCCTATCTGGTGTCGGCCGTGGCGCGAGCGGAGAGTGGCTTCAAGGCCGATGCGGAGTCCTCGGCCGGAGCTCGAGGCGTGATGCAGTTGATGCCGGAGACCGCGGACTGGCTGGTTCAGCGGGAGGGCTATTTGGGTCCGGAACAACCCGATCTGGCGCGCGCGGAGGACAGCATCCACCTGGGTACGTTCTACCTGGCCTTCCTGCTCGAGCGTTTTGGCGGCGACGAGGATACCGCGCTCGCGGCCTACAACGCAGGACATGGGGTGGTGGGCCGTTGGATCACCGAAGCGCAGGCCGCGGGTGAGACCGCCGCCTCGGATACCGCGGTGGGCGAGATTCCCTTTCCCGAGACCCGGCGTTTCGTCGAGCGGGTGCAGCATTACCGTGTGCTTTTCCGGAAGGGGCACCCCGATGCCTTCGCCGGCTAGCGACTTCCGCATTCAGGCGGGGTACGAGCCCAAAGGCGATCAGCCCCAGGCCATCGAGAAGCTGACCACCGGCGTGCGGCGGGGTGACCGCTTCCAGACTCTGCTCGGGGTGACCGGTTCGGGCAAGACCTTCACCATGGCCAACATAATCGCCGACGTGGGCCGGCCGGCGCTGGTAATCGCTCACAACAAAACGCTCGCGGCCCAGCTCTGCAACGAGTTTCGCGAGTTCCTCCCGGACAACGCGGTCGAATACTTCGTTTCCTACTACGACTACTACCAGCCCGAAGCCTACATCGCGGCCACGGACACCTACATCGAGAAGGATTCGTCGATAAACGACGAGATCGACCGCCTGCGGCACGCCGCCACCAGTTCGCTGCTCATGCGCCGCGACGTGGTGATCGTGGCCTCGGTCTCCTGCATCTATGGCCTGGGCTCGCCGGACGAGTATCTGGCCCAAGTGGTGCTTTTCAAGGAGGGCGAGCTCATCGACCGGGACGAGGTGTTCCGCAAGTTGGTGGGCATTCACTACGAGCGCAACGACGTGGGTTTTGCGCGGGGCAAGTTCCGCGTGCGGGGCGACAGCTTCGAGGTGTGGCCGGCCTACGACGACAATGCCCTGCGGGTGACCCTTTGGGGCGACGAGATCGAAGAGATCAGCGTGGTCAACCCGGTGACGCAGGAGGTGCTGCGCCGGCTGCGCAGCACCGCCGTCTACCCGGCCACCCACTTCGTGACCAGCGCCGATACCATCGAGCGCTCGGTCCGCGAGATCGGCCAGGAACTCGAAAGCCGCGTCAAGGAACTCGAGGCCGAGGGCAAGCAACTCGAGGCTTTTCGGCTGCGGCAGCGCACCCAGTACGACATGGAGATGCTGCGCGAACTCGGGTACTGCAACGGCATCGAGAACTACTCCCGCATCATCGCCGGGCGTCAACCGGGGGATCCGCCCTACACTCTGCTCGACTTCTTTCCCGATGATTTCCTGGTGTTCATCGACGAGAGTCACAACACGGTGCCGCAGATCCACGGCATGTACCATGGCGACCGCAGCCGGAAGATGGCGCTGGTGGAAAACGGTTTCCGGCTCCCTTCCGCGCTGGATAACCGGCCCCTGCGCTTTGAGGAGTTCATCGAGAAGGTGCCTCAGGTGGTCTTTGTCTCGGCCACCCCGGGGGAGTACGAGACTTCTGCCTCGAACCAGGTGGTCGAGCAGTTGGTGCGCCCCACCGGGCTGCTCGATCCGGAGGTGGAGGTTCGGCCGACGCGCAACCAGATCGACGACCTGATGAACGAGGTGCGCGCGCGCGTCGAGCGCAACGAGCGCGTGCTGGTCACCACCCTGACCAAGTCGATGTCCGAGGACCTGACCGACTACCTGGTGGAGATGGGCTTCAAGGCCCGTTACCTGCACTCCGAGATCGACACTCTGCAACGCATCCACATCGTCCGCGAGCTTCGGCTGGGCGAGTACGACGTGCTGGTCGGCATCAACCTGCTGCGGGAGGGACTGGACCTACCCGAGGTCACCCTGGTCGCGATTCTGGACGCGGACAAGGAAGGCTTCCTCCGCGGGGAGACCGCCTTGATCCAGACCATCGGCCGGGCCGCCCGAAATGCGCACGGCAAGGTGATCATGTACGCCGACCGCATGACCCAGGCCATGGACAAAGCGTTGAGCGAGACCAACCGGCGGCGGGCTGCGCAGACGGAGTTCAATCTGGAGCACGGCATCACTCCTCAATCGATCGTCAAAGGCATTTCCGACATCACCGAGTTGCTGGGGCTGGGACAGGCTCTGCCGACCAAGGAACGGCGGCTCGACGGAACGGGCAAGCAGATGGAGCCGGAGGAACTGGAGAAGCTGATGGCTTCGCTCGAGGAGGAGATGTTTGCCGCGGCCGAGGAACTCCGCTTCGAGTACGCGGCCAAGCTCCGGGACGAGATCAAGGAGCTTGCCCGGGAGATGCAGACGCTTCAGCGGGCGTAGCCACCGGCCGTCCTTCGGTCAGTCGGCGCTGACCTCCACCGTGTCCGGATCCTGCGAGATGATGGACATCAACTCATTGCGGCCCAGGCTTTCCGGAAGCTGCAGGCTGAGGTGGATCACCCGCCGGTCGGCGTCTTCCGGATCCGAGTTGAGCCGCAGCACCGTCACATGCCGCTCATCCAAATCCCCGATCAGCCGGGAGAGGTTGCCGTACTTCTCCTGGGCGAAGCGCACGTGTAGATCCACGCGGCCTTGGCCGCGGCTGCCGGCAATCCGATGCTCCAAGAAGCGGAGCCCGGCGAGGCTGACCAGAACCAGCAGCGTGGTTGCGGTCGCCAGTCCGTACATGCCCGCGCCGCTCAGCATGCCGATGGCGGCCACCGCCCAAAGGCTCGCCGCAGTGGTGAGTCCCCGCACGGACATGCCGTGGCGGATGATTGCCCCCGCCCCGAGGAAACCGATGCCGCTAACGATCTGCGCGGCCACGCGGGAGGGATCGTACGTCTGTCCTTCGGCCGCCTGCTCGGCCGTCAACTGAAAACCGTAGATGGAGGCCAGCGTGAAGGCCGCGGCCCCCACGGCCACCAGGATGTGCGTGCGAAACCCGGCGGCGCGCTCCCGCAGTTCGCGCTCGAGGCCGATCGATCCGCCGAGGATCAGGGCGACGACGATACGCAGGACTTCGGTCCCGAAGAGCTCCCAGTCAACCGTCACGAAGCGCTCCCGTCATAATCGTCAAAGTAGGTCGACAACCGTCGGATAAGCCTTACCCAGGAATCTGGTTTCTCCTGCCCGCGCGCCCGAGGCGGCCGGGGGTGGTCTGGGGGCGGCCGGGTTCCTCTCGATCCGCCGGGGGCCCGGTGAAGTCTGTTAACATACCCCGACCGGTATTTGCCCGAGCGCTATTTGCTCTGCGGGGGCGGCGACTGTGAAGAGGAAGGTGGAGACTTGGAGATCGTGGTTGTGCTTCTGGTGCTGGCCTACTTCGGGTGGGCGATGCGCCGGCCAGGAGGGGGAGGCGGCTGAGGCTGCTGAACCGGCTTCCGTGAGGAGCCAAATTCCGGCGTTTGTCCGGGTCCTTCCGACAGACTAGAATTACCGGTCTGACACGGGGAGTTACCCGCCCGCCCGCGGCGGGATGACCATACAGAGGAAAGGTCCAGGATGACGCTGAAGTACGATCCGCAGGAGATCGAGGTCAAGTGGCAGGAGGTCTGGGAGCGGGAGAAGACCTTCGTGGTGCTGAACCCGAGCCAGGATGGCGTCGATCCGGGGACAGAGGCCAGTTCCACCTACGTCCTCGAGATGTTCCCCTATCCCTCGGGCAGCGCCCACGTGGGCCACGTCAAGAACTACATCGTGGGCGACGTTATCGCCCGAGTGCGCCGCCACCAAGGTAAGCGCGTGCTCCATCCCATGGGTTACGACGCCTTCGGTCTGAACTCCGAGAACGTCGCCATTCAAACCGGGGAACACCCCGCGGCCTTCACCGAGCGGGCCATCTCCACCATCAACCGTCAGCTCCGCCGTCTGGGCGTTTCCATCGACTGGACGCGAGAGTTGGCCACCAGCCGGCCTGAGTATTACAAGTGGACGCAGTGGCTGTTCGTCCAGTTCTACAACAAGGGCCTGGCCTACAAGAAGGCGGCCCCGGTGAACTGGTGCCCCTCCTGCCAGACCGTGCTCGCCAACGAGCAGGTGATCGAACAGCGTTGCGAGCGCTGCGACACCGAGGTCGAGACCAAGAAGCTCGAGCAGTGGTTCTTCCGCATCACCGACTATGCCGAGCGCCTGCTCGAGGACTTCGACAAACTGGAGTCCTGGCCCGAACGGGTGATCACCATGCAGCGCAACTGGATCGGGCGCTCTCAGGGGGCCGAGGTGGTCTTCCAGATCGCGCCGCTGAACTCCGAGCAGTTCCCGGGAGTGGAGGACCTCTGCGGCTCGGAGGAGATGACCGTCTTCACCACGCGTCCGGACACGCTCTTCGGGGCGACCTTCTTCATCTTGGCGCCGGAGCATCCGCTGCTCGAGGACCTGGTGGCCGGCCTTCCCCGGCAAGAAGAGGTCATGCGCTACGCGCGCAGGGCGATGAACACGCCTCAGTTCGAGCGGGCGAACGCCGAGAAGGAGAAGACCGGGGTTTTTACCGGCCGCTACGCCGTCAACCCCGTCAACGGGCAGGACATCCCCATCTACGTCGCCCACTACGTGCTGATGGAGTACGGCACGGGCGCCATCATGGCGGTTCCCGCCCACGACGAGCGCGACTTCGAGTTCGCGAAGAAGTTCGATCTGCCCATCATCGAGGTGATCTCCTCACCGGAGGAGTTAAAGAATCAGGCCGGCGAGATGGCCGAGGCTTACGCCGGCGAGGGCCGGATGGTCAACTCCCCCGGCTTCGAAGGTCTCTCCAAGGAAGAGGGCATCGAGAAGGTCACCCAGTGGCTCAAGGAGCAGGGCAAAGCCGATTTCGCCGTCAACTACAAGCTGCGGGACTGGCTGGTGTCGCGGCAGCGCTACTGGGGCGCGCCCATCCCCATCGTCTACTGCGAGACCTGCGGCGAGGTGCCCGTGCCGGCGCAAGAGCTGCCGGTGCTTCTGCCCGAGATCAGCGACTACGCGCCCAAAGGCCGTTCGCCGTTGGCTGCGGCCGAGGATTGGGTGAGCACCGCCTGCCCCCGTTGCGGCAGCGAGACGGCCCGCCGGGAGACCGACACCATGGACACCTTCGTGGACTCCTCCTGGTATTACCTGCGCTACGTGTCGCCTTGGCGCGACGACGTCGCCTGGGACCGGGAGGCCGCCAACTACTGGTTGCCGGTCGATCAGTACATCGGCGGGGTCGAGCACGCGATTCTCCATCTGATGTACGCGCGGTTCTTCACCAAGGTGCTCTACGATCTGGGGCTGGTCGATTTCGAGGAGCCCTTCCGCAACCTCTTCACCCAGGGGATGATCTATTACAAGGGCGCCAAGATGTCCAAGTCCAAGGGCAACGTGGTCAGCCCGGACGAGTACGTGCCCCGGTACGGCGCCGATGCGCTGCGCGCCTACGTGCTCTTCATGGGCCCCGCCGAGAGCGACGTCGAGTGGAGTGACCAGGGAATCGAAGGGATTCATCGCTTCCTGCAGCGAGTCTGGCGCCAGGTGACCGAAGCGATCGAGGCGGGTTGGTTCGGAACGCCGCTGGCGGGCACCACCTTCTCCGCCGGTCCGCTGCCCGAACCCGAAGCCCTCACCGCCGATGAGCGGGCGCTTCTGGTCAAGACCAACCAGGTCATTGAAAAGGTGACCGGAGATATCGTCGGGCGCTTCCACTTCAACACCGCCCTCGCCGCCATCATGGAACTCAACAACGAGATCTCCGCGGCCAAGGGTGACGGCGCGGGCCTCGCGGCCACCGAGACCGGCCGGCGGGTGCTGATCGAGTCTCTCGAGTCCCTGATCCGCCTGCTCGAGCCTTTCGCCCCCCATATGTGCGCCGAACTCTGGGGCCTCCTGGGCCGGGAGCGCATCTGGGAAGAGCCCTGGCTCGAAGCCGACGAGCGCTTCCTGGAGCACGACACCGTGGAGATCGCGGTGCAGATCAACGGCAAGGTGCGGGACCGCGCCGAGGTGCCCGCCGAGGCGGGCAAGGACGAGATCCTGGCCGCGGCGAAGGAACTGCCCGGGGTGCAGCGTCACCTGGAGGGCAAGGCGATCGTCAAGGAGATCGTGGTCCCGGGCAAGCTGGTAAACTTGGTCGTCCGCTAGATGAGCCGCACCGGCAAGCTGCCTCTGGCGGTCGTCCTGCTGATGCTGTTCTGCACCACGGCCTGGGGGGCGAACGTGGTTGCCATCAAGCTCTCGACCACCGGTATGCCGCCGATCATGACCGCAGGTATCCGCAACGCCGCCGCCGGAATGCTGGTCGCCCTCTACATCTTCATGCGCAAAGGCACGCTGTTCCACCGGGACAAGCGCTTTTGGCACGGAGTGGGGCTGGGCGGAGTCTTCGCGCTCAACTTCCTGTGTCTTTACTTGGGGACCTCGCTGACCGACGCGTCCCGGGCGGTCGTTCTGCTCTACACGCAGCCCTTGTTCGTGGCATTAAGTGCCCATTTCCTCTTGCGCGGAGACCGCCTGACACCGCTGAAAGCGGTCGGGCTGACCCTCGCTTTTCTGGGAGTGGCCGCGGTGTTCATGGGCCGCGGAGCGGGGAGTTCGGGCTCGCTCGAGGGTGACCTCTTGATGCTTTCCACGGCGGTCGTTTGGGCGCTCAACACCGTCTACGCCAAGTGGGCGCTGACCGAGTACGACCTGGCTCCGCGCAACGCCCTGCTCTATCAACTGGTTTTCTCGGCGCCCTTGCTTCTCGGGGCGGGGTGGTTACTGGAGGGGGACCGCGCTTGGGACCTGACCGCCTCGGTGGTCTCGGCGGTGGGCTTTCAAATCGTGGTGGTGGCGGCGATCAGCTATCTGGTGTGGTTCGAGTTGATCGAGCGTCACCCGGCCAGCGTGCTCTCCTCGTTCCTGCTTCTGACGCCTCCGCTGGGCGTGTTGGCCGGCTGGGCCGTGCTCGGCGAACACGTCGACCTCTTCCTGGCCCTTGGACTCGGCCTCATACTCGGGGGACTCAGCCTGGTCAGCCGGACCCCGCCGCCCGGGGGGTCCGGGAGCCCCTTGTCGCCATCGGTTCCTCAGCACGGCCCGCCGGTGCGGGGTCTCGAGATGCTGGTGGGCGAACTGGAGCCCAGATCCGAGGGGTAGGCCCCCGAATTTTGGGCGGCCTCCGCTAGCCCTGAGTTCGCTCGCGCGCCTCGACCGCGCCCATGGGGCAGTACTGGGCGCAGAGCAGGCAGCCGGTGCAGGCGTCCTCGTCCACCTTCCAGCCGGAACTGCTGCCGCCGAAGAGGCCGAAGAAGGAGTTCCGCTCCGTGCCGGCGCTCGATTCGTCTCGCACCACCGCATTCTTGGGGCAGACCCGAGCCACGGGACAACCGGGCGAACGATCGCAGATCTCCGAATTAATGGCGGCTACGGGGCGCGCCTTCTTGCGATCTTTGGGGCCGGCAGTTTCGGTCGTGATCTCCCGCGGCATGCAGGTTCCTCCGTGTATGGGTGAATTTTCGACTATACCCCAGGGGGTATGAGCAGCCAGTTTAACGGGACCGCCCCAAAACTACAAGAGAGAAACCAAGAAAGAGGACCGTTCTAAGTGCCCGCCTCTTCGCCCGGAGCCATCCCCGGCAGATCACAGGGGATGACGGGGTGCTTTCGGAGCCAATCGGCCGCGATAGCCACCTGCCTCTGGAGTTCCTCGGGATCGAACTCCACCACCACGCTGTAGCAGCCCTCGGAGAGGTGGGTGCGCACGGGTTGGGAGCACTGCTGAAATAGATGCAGCATCAGCCGGTTGGTCGCGAGGATCTCCGCGGTGAAGCCCCTTATGCCGCGCTGCATGGCGAGTTCGATCATGTAGTCGAGCAGTATGGTGCCGACGCCCCGGCGCTGCCAATCATCCCTTACCAGAAGAGCCACCTCGGCCAAATTGGTGTTCGGGTTGAGGCTCCATTCCGCCAGGGCCACCAGCTTGTTGTGCGCGTCGTCGAAGGCGGCCAGGCTCATGGTCGAGCAGTAGTCCACGTTGACCACACCCTGCCGCTCGCTGCGGGGGAGCGTCGTCTTGGTGTTCATGTAGCGTTGGTAGAGACTCTGCTCGCTGGCGTCGTAGAAGAGGTCGCGGATCAGCGGCTCGTCGGTGGGGCGCAGGGGACGAATGGTCACCTGGCCGCCGTCGGGCAGAGCCTTGAAGCGCTCCAGCTCGTCGGGATAGCGGGCGCTGACCGGCGCCTGCTGATCGAGGAAGACGTAACGGCGCTCCTTGGCGTGATCGAGGAGCTCTTTGCGGTGTTCGGGATGGGCAATCTGGATCAGGGCCATGGCCCGTTCCCGGATGGATTTGCCGTGCAGATAGGCGATCCCGTGCTCGGTGACGATGTAATGGACGCTACCCCGAGAGGTAACCACTCCCGCCCCCTCAGAAAGCACGGGTACGATGGTGCTGCTTTCGTCCGGCGCCGTGGAGGAGAGGCATATCACCGGCCGGCCTCCCCGCGAGCGCGACGCCCCCCTCACGAAGTCGACCTGCCCCCCGATGCCGCTGTAGAAGCTGTAGCCGAGCGAATCCGAGCACACCTGGCCGGTCAGATCGATCTCGAGCGCCGAGTTCACCGCGACCATCTTGTCGTTCTGCCCGATCACGTAGGGGTCGTTGGTGTAGTCGGAGGGGTGGAACTCGCACTGGGGGTTGTTGTCGACAAAGGCAAGCACCTCCGGCCCGCCCAGACAGAAAGAGGCCACGATCTTGTCGCGATGCAGGGTCTTACGGGAGTTGGTGATCACCCCGGCGTCAACCAACTCGATCACGTCGGCCGTCAGCATCTCCGTGTGGATGCCCAGGTCCTTGCGGTCGTGCAGGAAGCGCAGGATTGCGGGAGGGATGTGGCCGATACCGATCTGCAGGCAGGCCCCGTGGTCGACCAGCTTGGCCGCCTGGCGGCCGACCTCGAGCGCCGTTTCGTCGAGCGCCGGGGGACGCCATTCGAGCAGGGGCTCCTCGAACTCGACGATGGCGTCCAGTTCGTCCACGTGAATGAAGGAGTCGCCCAGGGTGCGGGGCATGCTGGGATTGATCTGGGCGATGCGGCAACGGGCGGATTCGGCCGCGGGCTTGGTGATGTCGACCGCGACCCCGTAGGAGCAGTAGCCGTGAGCGTCCGGCGGGGAAAGCTGAATGAGAGCCGTGTCGATCGACAGTTGGCCACTGCGGAAAAGCCGAGGCACTTCGGAAAGGTAGACCGGGGTGTAATCGGCGCGGCCTTCGGCCACGTCGTCGCGAACGTCCGCTCCGATGAAGAAAGAGTTCAGACGGAAGGTCTCGCTAAAGCGGGGAGCGGTGTAGGGCGCGGTGCCCAGCGTCAGGAGATGGTATACCTCGGTGTCGGCCAGCCGATTGCCCGCCTCGGTCAATCCGCGGACCAGCGCCTGCGGCTCTCCGCAGCCGGCGCCTATGAAGACATGGTCGCCGCGGCGGATGAGCGCCAAGGCCTGGGGCAGAGAGCGCAGCTTGCTCTGGTATCGCTGCTGCCAGCTCTCGGGAGCCGCGTTGGGCGTGCGAGTTGCGATGGCCGCCTCCCTCTCCGGTTTTAAGACCAGCCTCGGCCTTGCCGCCCCCCTGACACAAAGATATATCAGTCGGCCCCCGCGGCCAAATCCGCGGCGGCGCGGATCGCCAATCGCCCGGGAAGGCAAAAGCAATGGGGGCGGCCGAAGCCGCCCCCATTCAGAAGCGAAGGTGCGCCTCGCCCGGCAGGTGGGCGAGAGCTTCCGGAGGCTACTCGTCGGCGCCCGCCCGGTGATCCACCAGGTTCTGCACCACGCTGGGATCGGCCAGGGTCGAGGTGTCGCCGAGTTCCTGGACTTCATTTGCCGCAATCTTGCGCAGGATCCGCCGCATGATCTTTCCGCTGCGGGTCTTGGGCAGGCCCGGCGCCCACTGGATGACGTCGGGCGTGGCGATCGGGCCGATCTCCTTGCGCACGTGCTTGACCAGTGCCTGACGCAGGTCGTCCGATCCTTCGATGCCGGCGTTCAGGGTGACGTAGGCGTAGATGCCCTGCCCCTTGATGTCGTGCGGCATGCCCACCACGGCGGCCTCGGCCACCGCGTCGTGGCTGACCAAGGCGGACTCCACCTCGGCGGTGCCCATGCGGTGCCCGGAGACGTTGATGACGTCGTCCACGCGTCCGGTGATCCAGTAGTAGCCGTCCTCGTCGCGGCGGCATCCGTCACCGGTGAAGTACTTACCGGGATACTGGATGAAGTAGGTGTTGTAGAAGCGCTCGGGGTCGCCGTAGACGCTGCGCATCATTCCCGGCCAGGGCCGGCCGATGCACAGGTTGCCCACACCCGGGCCGACGATCTCGTTGCCGTCTGCATCGACCAGGATCGGTTCCACCCCAAAGAACGGCAGCGTGGCCGAACCCGGCTTGATGCTCACGGCGCCGGGGAGCGGAGTGATCAGAATACCGCCGGTCTCGGTCTGCCACCACGTGTCCACGATGGGACAGCGGCCGCCGCCGACGACGTTGTAGTACCACAGCCAGACCTCGGGATTGATCGGCTCGCCCACGGTGCCCAGGAGCCGCAGCGAGGACAGGTCGTGCTTCTTCACGTGCTCGTCACCCTCGCGGGCGATGGCCCGAAGCGCGGTGGGCGCGGTGTAGAACTGATTCACCTTGTACTTCTCGACCACTTCCCAGAAGCGGTCCGGCCCGGGATAGCTGGGGATTCCCTCGAACATCACGCTGGTGGCGCCGTTGGCCAAGGGGCCGTAGACGATGTAGCTGTGGCCCGTAACCCAACCGATGTCGGCCGTGCACCAGAAGACGTCCTCGGGATGGTAGTCGAAGATCATCTGGTGGGTGAAGCTGGTGTAGACCATGTAGCCGCCGGTGGTGTGCAGCACCCCTTTGGGCTTACCGGTCGAGCCGGAGGTGTAGAGGATGAACAGCGGGTCCTCCGCGTCCATCTCTTCGCAGGGGCTGTCCCCGGCGACGTCGTCCGCCTCCATCTCCTCGTGATACCAGTGGTCGCGGCCGTCCTGCCAATCGATGTCGGCGCCGGTGTGCTTGACCACGATGAAGGTTTCCAGACTGGGCGCTTCTGTTGCCGCTTCGTCCGCCGCTTTCTTCAGAGGGACCTGCTTGCCGCCGCGCAGGCCGGCGTCCGCCGTCACCATGAGGCTGGAATCCGCGTCGTTCACTCGGTCGCGGAGCGAATCGGCCGAGAAGCCACCGAAGACGATGCTGTGAATGGCGCCGATGCGGGCGCAGGCCAACATCGATACCACCAGTTCCGGGATCATGGGCAAATAGATGGTGACCCGGTCGCCCTTCTTCACGCCGTGCTTGCGGAGCACGTTGGCGAACTTGGAGACGTCGGCGTGGAGTTGGCGGTAAGTGATCTCCCGAGTGTAGTTGGGGTCGTCGCCCTCCCAGTAGAACGCTACCTTGTCGCCGACGTCGGTCTCCAAGTGGCGGTCCAGGCAGTTGTAGGCGGCGTTCAACTTGCCGCCTTCGTACCAGCGGATGCGGGCGTTGGCGAAGTCGTGGTTCTGCACCTGGTCCCATTTCTTGAACCAGGTAATGCGCTCGGCCGTCTCGGCCCAGAAGGCGTTGCCGTCCTCCATGGAGCGGCGATACATCTCTTCGTACTGGTCGAAGCTCGAAATGAATGCCTTCTGGCGGAACTCCTCCGGGACCTCGAATACCTTGCCTTCGAGCGTGGGTTCGTCGGCCACGTTTCCCCCTTTGCTGGTGTGACGGTTCTTGCTGCGGTCCGGCGACTCTTTACCCCCGGGCGAGCGCCGGCACGCGCGATGCGTGGGTTTCGCGCAGCAAAAACGATATCAATGGACGGTCCATTGCGCCAACTGGACTCGACATCTATTCCATGAGCGGGCCGGGAGGGAGGACTACC
Source organism: Actinomycetota bacterium (assembly GCA_016278725.1). Lineage (GTDB taxonomy): Bacteria > Actinomycetota > Thermoleophilia > RBG-16-64-13 > RBG-16-64-13 > Soudan-30. The sequence continues at coordinate 52,682 of JADQBG010000012.1, read as the reverse complement.
GGCAGGACAGGGGCGCCACCTGCTGTCTCGAGGCGCTCTCGTCGTCGAGGAGGATCGACCCGAGCCGGCCGCTCATGTCAAAAGAAGTTGTGACAATCCAGGCCGCGCCGCTCCGCAGCCCTTGCCAGGACGCGGTCGGCGGTGGCCAGGAGCGTCATGCTCTCGCCTTCGAGGATCCCCAGATGGAGAGCGTCCAGGGTGCGGAGCGGTATGTCGGGCATGGCTCCCAGAACGGTCTCGGCGAGCAACAAGTGCTGGGCCCGCAACGGGAGGAGGACCAGGTGACCCGAGATGAGGTCGCCTTCGAAAACGGAGAAAACGCGGGCTTCGTCCCCCGCGTCCAGGCTTCCTTCCCGACGCCTCCGGGCCAACAGGGACTTCATCTCGACCTTGGTCAAAGGGCTGATGTAGGCGGGAAGCACCTGTTGGAGGAAATCCTCGACCTCGTCCGAGAATTCCTCGTTTAGGTACCACTTCGCCAGTGCGCTGGTGTCGACGTATACGTCCATGGAGGGGCCGAAGGCAGGCGGACGGTGTAGGCTGTCCCCGCTATCCGCGCGAGTCACGATCCTCGCGAATCAGTTCCGTGCTCGACCGGTCCATCTTCGGTAGCGAGGCGCGCAGAGCTGCGTGCGAGGGTACCGGTCGCTTCCGCTCTAAGGGGACCACTTTAGCCAGGGGCCGGCCGTTGCGGGTGATGACGAGCTCGCCCTCCCGCTCGACAACCTCTTCGATCCGGGCGAGTTCGCTCCGCATCTCGCGTATAGAGATCTCTCTCACCGCCTGCTGCCTCCTCATGCCGGACTGCTGCGTTGGCTTGTGTCGATTATGGCACAATCAGCAGCACCGTGACACAACGCGGATCGAGAATAGCGGGGTGAGTCTCAGCCTCGCTTAACGGTTGAGGAACAAGCGGCGGGCGCGGCGCGGGGAGATCGAGCAGGTCACCTCGTAGTTGATGGTGTTCAGCCAGCCGGCGACTTCCTCGGCAGTGATCCGCGCCGCGCCTTGGTTGCCGATCAGCGTTACCCGGTCGCCGGGCTCGGCGCTCAGGTCGCCCAGGTCGACGGCAAAAGAGTCCATCGAGACCCGGCCGACCATGGGGCGGCGCTCCCCGTGGACGAGCACCTGTCCCTTGCCCCCGAGCTCTCTTCGCACGCCATCGGCGTAACCCAGCGGCACCAGACCCACCTTGGTGGGGATTTCGGCGCGGAAGCTATGGCCGTAGCCGACCGCCTGCCCGGGGAGCAGTTGCTTTACCGAGGTCAAGGTCGAGTGCCAAGAAAGCGCCGGCCTAAGCTCATCCAGTTCGGGGGCGCGCTGGAAAGGAGAGAGGCCGTAAAGCGCCACGCCGACCCGCACCGCATCGAAGTGGGCCTCGGGATGGCGGAGGGTGGCCGCGCTGTTCGAGGTGTGGCGCAGGGCCGCCGGCCAGCGCCGCCGCACCAGTTCGCTCAATCTGTCGAACACGGCGAGTTGCTCGGCCACCGACGCCTCGTCCTCGTCGGCGCGGGCCAAATGGGTCATGACGCCGTGAACCGCCACTCCGTGCAGACTCTCCAACCGGTCCAGCGTCTGGGCGAGTTCGCGCTCGGCCAGCCCGCGCCGGTTCATGCCGCTCTCCAGCTTCAGATGAATCCGGAAGCGGTCCCTCGCCTCTGCCGGGGGAGGGACGAAGCCCGCGGTGCGGCCCGTCGCTGCGGCCGCTTGAGTCAGTAGCTCGAGCCCCCACACCTCGGCCAGCGCAATCTCCACTTTGGCGGCCGCCAGGCTCCGCAGCTCCTGCGCTTCCATGAAGGGGCCCAGGGCGAGCAGGCGGCCGGCATAGCCGCGCTCCCGCAATTCCAGGGCCTCGTCGGCGGTCACCACCACCAGCGCAGCCGCTCCTGCTTCAACGGCGGCGCTGCCGGCTTCAAAGGCGCCGTGCCCGTATCCGTCGGCCTTCACCACGGCCCAGATTTCGGTGGGCGCGCTGAGCTTGGCGTGCAGTTGGCGCACGTTCTGGCGGATGCTCTCCAGATCGACCACCACCACGCTGCGCCCGGAAGGGAGCGCGACCGGACCGCCGGAAGCCTGCGGGTGACTGTTTGCCTCGCCCTTATGCATGAGAGAGAGCGGCTCCATGGTAGGAGAACGGTCGACCGATGATATAACACGCTGATTCGCTGCTGTCGAAACCGGGGCAGGTCTCTTGGCGGGGCGCAGCCCGATTCCCGAAAGGGCACTTCATGGCACACGATCCGGTATGTGGAATTTCGCTTCGCGAGAGCGAAGCCGAGGCCGCGGCGGTACACCGCGGCCGGCTGTACTACTTTTGCTCCCTCGAACATCGCGAGGTATTCGAGTCCGACCCAGAACTCTACGCCAAGAACGTGAAAGCGCTTCCGATACAGGTGGGGGTGATGGGGGCCGCCTCGGGTTATCTTTCAGAGGAGGTGCGCGAACAAGCCTACCTCGTCGGCAAGGCGATCGCCGAGCGGGAAATGGTGCTGATCACCGGGGCCGCGCCGGGGCTACCGTACGAGTCTGCCCGGGGCATCCATGTGGGCGGGGGCATCTCGGTGGGCATCTCGCCCGCGCTCAGTCTGGACGAGCATCGCTACGTCTACGACTCGCCCGCGGACGTCTTCGACGTGATGATCTATACGGGCAGCGGGCTGATGGGCCGGGAGATCGTCAATATCCGCTCGAGCGACGTAGTGATCATCATCAACGGGCATTCGGGCACCCTGGGAGAGTTCGCCATCGCCTACGACGAGGGCAAGCTGATCGGGGTGGTCGAGTGTAGCGGCGGGATCGCCGACTCCATCCCGATGCTGCTGGAGGCCATCGGCAAGGATACCGGCGCTTTCGTCATCTACGACAGCGACCCCGAGGCCCTGGTGGCGCGCCTGGTGGAGGCCTACGTCGAGTCTCACTACAAGCACCCCTCGGTCTTCGAGATCAATCAGATCGAAGGGCGCCGAATGCCCCGGGGTTAGCGGGTCTGTTGCCGAGCGTCACCGGCCGGGGGCGCGGCGCAGGCCAAAAAAAAGAGCCCCGAAGGGCCCCATCTGAATCGAAATCGGAATGGTGACGGTTAGGCCGTCGCTACCGAACTTTCCAGCCGCGCGGACGAAGCCGCCACGGTCTCCGCAACCCAGCCTCCACACGCCGGGCAGACCCAGACGGAATGGGGGATCGAGGTGCAGCAGTGTACGCAGGTTGTTGATTGTTTCATTAGGTCACCTCCTTCAGACGAGACCATCTCGCCATTCGCTCAACTAATCACGTTGGAGGTATCTTATCGCGAATCTCCCCCTGGAGTGTTAAAAGAGCGTTTCGGCGCAAAAAAGCTGCTGGAGACGTTCTCTCCTTGGCCTTACCCGGGCAAGTGTAGGAAGCGGGTAAACCCGGAGATAGATAGGAGATCATCGGGCCGCGCCTCTGGTGGGAGCGCGCGGCGGCCGTACTCGCATTTGCTGGCGCGGGGCTAGGTAAGAAATGTCGGAGGAAGGGAGGTAGGGCCGTGCCTGTTACCACGCTGGCACAGTTCTCCATCGAGCGGGTCGAGGTCATGGATCATCAGGGGAACGTGGACGAGTCCCTCATGCCCGATCTGTCCGAGGAGCAGATCCGCCATCTGTACGAGATGATGGTGCTCACCCGGCAGTTCGACGACCGGATGCTCAAGCTCCAAAGGCAGGGGAGGCTGGGCACTTTCGCGCGGGTAATGGGCCAGGAAGCGGCCCATATCGGCACGACTTATGCTCTCGAAAAGGGCAAGGATTGGTTGATTCCTGCCTTCCGCGAAACCGGGGCTTTCATCCTCTGGGGCACTCCTCTGGAAGACATTCTCGCGGTCAATGCCGGCGACGAGCGCGGCCAGAAGATCGGCGAGGGGGTCCGCGTGCTGCCGGTCTCCATCCCGATCGCCACCCACCTGCTGCACGCCACCGGCATAGCCTGGGCGATGAAGCAGAAGGGTGAGGACGCCGTCGCTTTGACCGTGTTCGGCGACGGAGCCACCTCGGAGGGAGACTTCAGCGAGGCCATGAACTTCGGCGGAGTGTTCAAGTTGCCGGTGATCTTCCTCTGCCAGAACAACCAATGGGCCATCTCGGTTCCCTATCACAAGCAGACCGCGGCCACGACGGTCGCGCAGAAAGCCATCGCCTACGGCATGCCCGGGGTGCAGGTGGACGGCAACGACATCTTCGCCGTCTACCGGGTGGCCAAGGAAGCTGCCGACCGCGCCCGGAGCGGGGGAGGGCCGACGCTGATCGAGGCACACACCTACCGGCTGAGCGACCACACCACTTCGGACGACGCCCGGCGCTACCGCACCGCAGAAGATCTCGACCCCTGGTTGGAGAAGGATCCCATTCCCCGCCTTGCGCGCTACATGGAAAAGCAAGGGATGTTGGACGAGGATGGAGTCGTGCAGGTCCGGGAGCAGGCGACCCAGAAGGTGGCCGACGCGGTCAAAGCCTTTGAGGAGCTGGAGCCCGCCGACCCGGAGCGGATTTTCGACAATGTCTTCGCGGAGCGCACGCCCAACCTCGAAGAGCAACTTCGCTGGCTCAAATTCCGCACGGGAGAGGGGAGGTAGCAGGTGGCTCGACTGAATATGGTGCAGGCGATCGACCAGGCCCTCCAGCAGGAGATGGAACGCGACGACACGGTCATCGTCTTGGGAGAGGATGTAGGCAAGGACGGCGGAGTCTTCCGGGTGACCGAGGGATTGGTCGAGCGGTTTGGCGAAAATCGCGTGATCGATACGCCCTTGGCCGAGTCGGCCATTCTCGGCTTTTCCATAGGCGCCGCCATCGCCGGTTTTCGCCCGGTGGCGGAGATGCAGTTCTCCGGCTTCAGCTATCCGGCCTTCGATCAGATGGTCAGTCATGCGGGGCGCATGCGTAAGCGCAGCCAGGGGACTTGGACGGTGCCACTGGTCATGAGGACCCCTTACGGCGGCGGTATCCGCGCTCTGGAGCACCACTCCGAGAGCATGGAGGCCATCTGGGCGCACATTCCGGGGATAAAGACCGTGATCCCTTCCGACCCCTACGACGCCAAAGGGTTGCTCATCGCGGCCATTCGCGATCCCGATCCGGTGGTCTTCTACGAGCCCAAGCGGGTCTACCGGGCGATCAAGATGGAAGTGCCGGAGGAGTCGTACGAAATCCCGTTGGGCAAAGCGCAGGTGGTGCGGGAGGGGAGCGACGCCACCCTCATCGCCTGGGGCGCTCAGGTACGTACCTGCAAGGCCGCGGCGGAGCAGATGTCCGCGGAAAAGCGGGGCGAGGTCGAGGTGGTGGACGTGCGCACGCTCAACCCCTTTGACCGGGAGACCGTCATCGGCAGCGTGCGCAAGACGGGAAGGGCGGTGGTAGTCAGTGAGGAACCGCCCACGGTTTCCTTCACCTCTGAGATCATGGCGCAGATCATGGAGCACGCCATCCTCAAGTTGGAGGCGCCCGCTCGGCGGGTCACCGGCTTTGACACTCCCACGCCGCTGGCAAAGCTCGAGGATTGGTTCCTGCCCGACGTTGACCTGGTCATACGCGAGACCCTCAAGACGCTGGAGTTCTAGCCATGGCTTTTGAGTTCAAGTTCCCGGATGTAGGCGAAGGCATCACCGAAGGCGAGTTGCTCAGTTGGAAGGTGGCGGAAGGCGACGCCGTGGTCGAGGACGACACGCTCGCCGAAGTCGAAACCGACAAGGCGGTGGTCGAGATCCCCAGCCCGCGGACGGGCAGGATCCTCAAATTGCACGCCGAGGAGGGGGAGCTGATCGAGGTCGGTCAGGTCATCGTCAGCATCGAAGAGGGTGCGGGTGCCGGCGAGCCGGCACGGGCCGAGGCCCCGCCCGAGGCCGCTCCCGCGGCCAAAGAGCCGGAGCAGGCTTCCGGCCAGGCGAGGCCGGCGGCGGCCGAAGAGGTCACTCCCCCATCGCCCCCGGCACCCGAGCCCACTTCGGCGCCGCCTTCCGAACCCGAGCGGCCGGCGGAAGCGGCGGCGGAGCCTGCGGAAACGGAGGCAGAGGCCGAGGAGTTCTACACGGGTTCCGTGGTCGGACAACTCGAAGAGGCGCCCGACGAGGAGGAACCGCCGGCGAAGGCCGCCCAGGCCCAGCCGGCCGCGGAACGCGAAGGCGAGTCCGGCGTGTCGGCCATGCCGTCCATCAGACAACTGGCCAAGGAGATGGGGGTCGACCTCGGGAAGGTGCGGGGCACGGGGCCGCAGGGCCGCGTCCTGCGCCAGGACGTGGAAGATCACGCCGAGGCGGCGGCCTACGGCCGCGAAACCGTGCAGGCGCCCTCGGTCCAGCCCCAAGAGATGGAGCAGGCCGAGTCCTGGATGGGCGGAAGCCTACAGCAGGATGAGCACGGCGTGGTGGAGAGGGTGGCCTTCAAGGGCGTGCGCCGCACCATGGCCCACCGCATGGCCGAGTCCCTGGCCAAGCAGGCGCAGGTGACCACCACCGACGAGGCCGACGTCAGCATTCTCAAGCGCATCCGGGAGAAGGAACGGACCCTGGCGGCCGAGCGCGGCATCCGGCTGACCTACCTGGCCTTCGTCATCAAGGCCTGCGCGGCGGCCTTGCAGCGGTTCCCGCGGGTGAACGCGGTGCTTGCCCCCGATTGCGACGAGTTCGTGCTCAAGCGCTACTACAACATTGGGCTCGCCATCGACACCAAGGTGGGTCTCATGGTGCCCAACATCAAGAACGCCGACCGTAAGAGCATCTTCAAGATCGCCGAGGAGATCATCGACCTGGTGGAGCGCGCGCGGGACCGCAAGCTGGATCTTGCGGCACTGAACGGCGGCACCTTCACCATCAGCAACTACGGGGCCATCGGGGGCATCAACGCCACGCCGGCCACCAATTACCCAGAAGTGGCCATTCTGGGCATGGGCCGGGTGCGGGAGATGCCGGTGGTCATCGACGGGGAGATCAAGATTCGGCACATGCTGCCGCTGTCTTTGACCTTCGACCATCAGTTGATCGACGGAGCCGAGGCTTCCCGCTTCCTAAATCTGGTCATCGGTTTCCTGGAGGACCCGGACCGGTTGCTCCTGGAGTCGATCTAGCGCTTGGAGGGGGAGATCCCGATCGGAAGTAACCGGGATCTCCCCGACCTGCGCCGTTCCGCCCGGTGCGACCTCGGGGCGGAGGAGCTGAATGAACTGCTGCGGGGAGTGGCCCTGGTGCTGGCGGCGCCAACCCCGCTCGAAGTCGCCCCTCTGCGGGCGGCCCTGCGGGACGCCGAGCCTCTGGCAGTGGCCGGTAAGCCCTGGTGGCTGGGACACCTCGCGCCGCGCGGCGTTGGGGCGGCCCCAGCGGCCGCGCCGGTCCTCGTGGCCCTCACCGGGTACGAGAAGACCAACGTTGCTCATGCCCTGACCTGTGTGCTTCAGGCTGCGCGTCCTCGCGCGGTGATTCTCTCGGGAGTGGGCGGCGGCTTCGCTCAGGCGGGGGTAAAGGTCGGTGATCTGGCCGTGATCGAGCGCGAGGCCTACGGCGACACCGGGGCCTGGTCGGCCCAGGGAGACTGGCTCTCCACCGAAGAACTGGGCCTCCCTCTGGCCGAGGTTGCGGGACGGCCCGTGTGGAACGAGTTTCCGCTGGACGCCGCGCTCGCCCGGCGGGCGCAGGACCTTTTGCAGCGGCACGTCGAGGGCCGCGAGGTGGTTCATCGCGGACTGGGAGTCACCAACTCCACCGGGTGCGGCACGGCTGAGGGCGCCGAGCGGCTTTGGCAGCGCTGGCAGCCTTTGGTGGAGAGCATGGAGGGGGCGGCTGCAGCGCACATCTGTCTGCTCTACGGCATGCCCCTGGTTGAACTGCGAGGAATCAGCAATTTGGTCGGTCCGCGGGACCGGTCATCCTGGCAAGTGGAGGCCGCTGCGAAACGCTCGGGGAAGGCGGCGGTCGCCGTTGCTCTCGACCTGCTGGGAGGAGAGCCGTCCCCGTGATCCTGGCCTACTCGCCCTGTCCCAACGATACCTATATCTTTCATGCCTGGGTTTCCGGTCTGCTGCCCGATGCGCCCGAAGTCGAGGAACGGCTGCTCGACATCGACGCGCTCAACGGTCTGGCGCGCGAGGGCCGGGCGGACGTTTGCAAGATCTCTTTCCACGCCTTCGGACACCTGCGGGACCGCTACGCTCTGCTTCATTCCGGGGGAGCCCTGGGCCGGGGCTGTGGACCGCTGCTGGTGACTCGCGCCGACAGGGTTGCGGGGATGCCTGAAGAACCCGGCGCCTTCAGCGGGCTTTCCGTCGCGATCCCCGGCCGCTGGACCACGGCCGCGCTTCTCCTGCGCCTGTTTGCTCCGGGGCTTCAGGGGCTCCGGGTGATGCCCTATGACCGGATCATGCCGGCCGTGGAAGCCGGAGAGGTCGATGCCGGCCTGATCATCCACGAGAGCCGCTTCACCTATCCCGACCACGGACTTGCCGCGCTGGTGGATCTCGGCGAGTGGTGGGAGAGGCTGACCGGGCATCCGATCCCTCTGGGCGCGATTGCCGTGCGCCGGGACCTGGGCGAGGACATGGCGCGTCGGTTGGACCAGGCGGTGAGGGCGAGCTTGGAGCACGCGCGGGCGAACCCCATGGCTTCCCGCGCCTATATCGAAAGACACGCCCAGGAGATGGATCCCGACGTCTGCCGCCGGCACATCGATCTGTACGTCACCGACTTCAGCCTGGACTACGGGATCGAGGGCGAGAACGCCATCCGCGACCTGCTGAGCCGCGGCGAACAGGCCGGGATCTTCCCCTCGTCGGAGCAGCGGCTCTTCTGGGACCGGTAGCCTCCGCCGCCTGCTGTATCCTCTCCCCATGCTCCACCTGAACGAACTCTCGAAGACCTTCGGCGCACAGGTGATCCTGGATGAGGCCTCCCTGCACGTGAAGCCGGGCATGCGCCTGGGGCTGATCGGCCCCAACGGCGCCGGCAAGACCACTCTGTTGCGGATCATCGCCGGGGAGATGTCGGCCGACGGCGGCGAGATCAACGCGCGGAAGGATCTCAAAATCGGTTTTCTCCCCCAGGAGATCGAGGAGATCGCGGACCACACGGTCATGGAGGAGGTTCTGGCCTCGTACTCAGATATCCTCGATCTCGAGCAGAGGATGAGACTTCTGGGAGAACGGCTGGCGGAGTACGGGCCGGCCGAAGGAAAGTCCGCGCCGGAGAACCCGCACGGAGGTGACGGTGGCAATGGCGCCGCCTCCGCCGAGGAGCAGGACGCCGAAGATGTGCTGGCCGAGCTCGGTTCGCTGCAGACCGCCTTCGAGGCCGCACACGGCTACGAACTCGAGGCGCGGGCGCAGTCGATCGCTCGGGGCATGGGTTTTGGCGAATCCGACTTCGACCGGCCGATAGTGGAACTCTCCGGCGGTTGGCGCATGCGTGTCGCCCTGGCCCGGCTGCTGATGGAGCACCCCGATCTGCTGCTACTGGACGAGCCCACCAACCACCTCGACCTGGAAAGCCTGCTCTGGTTGGAGGATTTTCTGCTGGATTGGTCCGGCAGCCTGATACTGATCAGCCACGACCGCTATTTCCTCAATCGGCTGGTCACCCATATCGCCGAACTCGACCGCGGAGTGATCGACCTCTACGCCGGGGACTACGACCACTTCGAGAAGGAGAAACGCCTGCGTTACGAGTCTCTGGTCAGCGCCGCCAAGAACCAACAGCGGGAGATCGACCAGGCGGAGAGCTTCATCCGCCGCTTCCGGGCGAAGAACACCAAGGCCAAGCAGGTTCAGCAGAAGATCCGCTATGTGGAGAAGATGGGCAAGATCGACGTGCCCGACCTGGGGCGCAAGGAGATCCGCTTTCGCTTTCCCCAACCGGGGCGCATCGGGCGGGTGGCTGTGGAAGTCTCCCACGTGCGCAAGGCTTACGGTGAGATCGTGGTTTACGGCGACCTCAACGTGGTGGTCGAGCGTGGGGAGAAGATCGCATTGGTGGGCCCCAACGGTGCGGGCAAATCCACGCTGCTCAAGCTGCTGGCCGGAGTGATAGAGCCGGACGCAGGCCGTATCAAGCTGGGCCATCAGGTGCGGCAGGAATACTTCGCTCAGCACCAACTCGAGGTCTTTGATCCCCGGCGAACCGTGCTAAAGACCATGGAAGAGGCGGCCGGGCCGGTGGACCGGGTCGATCAAGTGCGGGATTTCCTCGGGACCTTCCTCTTCAGCGGGGACGACGTGGACAAGCCGGTGGGGGTGCTCTCCGGGGGAGAGAAGGCCCGGCTCGCCCTGGCGCGCATGCTGCTCGATCCCGCGGGGCTGTTGCTCCTGGACGAACCCACCAACCACCTGGATATGGCTTCGCGCGAGGTGCTGATCGCGGCCCTGCGGCAGTTTCAGGGATCCATCGTCTTCATCAGCCACGACCGGCATCTGATCAACCGCATCGCCTCCAAGGTGATCGAGGTCGATTCCGGGCGGCTGGTCCACTACCTGGGCGACTGGGAGTATTACCAGTGGAAGAGGGGACGGGGTCCGGCACCGGCACCTGTGACCGCGGAGGAACCGGCCGGGGCCAAGCCGGCCGGGGCCAAGCCGGCCGCGGGCGGGGCTGCCAAGCCGGCCGGGGCCAAGCCGGCCGCGGGCGAAGCCGCCAAGCCCGTACGGGGCAACGGCGCAGGCGGGCGCATCAGCCGGGAGGAGCGAAAGACTCTGCGGCGGCGCCACCAGCAGGCAGAGAAGCGCATCCTCGAGCTGGAAGAGCGCCAAGAGGAACTGGCGCACATCCTCTCCGCGCCGGAGTTTGCCAGCGACTACGCCGTGCTGGCCGAGGCGAGCGAGGAAGCGGGTGCGGTGCGCGAAGAGCTCGGCTCACTCTACGCGGAGTGGGAGGAACTGGCGGAGAAGGTCGCGGGCCTGGACGACTAGCGGGCCTGGACGAATAGCGGTCGCAGCCCCAGACGGCTAGCGGTACTTGATGAGGGTGGGGTAGGGGTTGATGGCCGAACCGCCTCCGGGGTGGATCTCGAAGTGCAGGTGCACATCCGTTCCCCGGGCGTTCCCCGAATTGCCGGCATAGCCAATGACCTGGCCCGCGCTCACGCTGGTCCCGGCGCTGATGCCCGAAGCCAGCGAATTCAGATGGGCGTAGTAATACGAGTTACCGTCGCTTCCGCGCAGCCAGATGGTGATCCCGCCAAGCCCGCTCTCGTAGGCCCTTGCCTTGCTGATCACGCCGTCGGTCACCGCCACCAGCGGCGTATTGCGCGCCGTCATGATGTCGGTTCCTTCATGGCTGCGCCCGCCGGAACGCGCATATCCCCAGGAGTCGATGAAGCTGTTGGGGCCTTGGACCGGGAAGACCCAGGAACCGGACGCGATGACGCCGCTGGCCCGGTTGGAGGACCCGCCGGAGTCCGACGAGGACGAGCCGGCCGCGCTTCTGGATTCGCTCGATCCGCGGGAAGCTGCCGCCGCCTGCTGTGCCCTGCGCTCTTCGGCAGCCTTGCGGGCCGCTTCCTCACGCCGGCGCTGCTCTTCCTCCAGGCGGCGTACCCGCTCGCGCAGTGCGTTGTATTCTTCCTTCGAGGCGTCCAGTTGCGCCAGGGCGCGATTGTTGGTCTCCTCGAGAGAAGCGAGCGCCTCGGTCTCCGCACGCTCCCTGTCGGTTAGTTCGGCCTCGAGTTCGTCCAACCTCTCCAGATGGCCCGAGACCTGAGCAAAGAGTTCTCGATCGCTCTCGGCCACGTCGGAGAGCCCCCGGTAGCGGCGAAGGATCTCTCCGAAGCTGAGGTCTTTTCCAAAGAGTGCAGAGAAGAAGGCGGTTTCGGTGCTGCCCCCGCTCATGTACATCCGGCGTAGCCGGGAGGCCACTTGGGTTTCGAGAGAGGCCAGATCGGCTTTGCTGCGATCCATCGCGGCCGCGGTCTCGCTCAGGGCGTCGCGCGTCTGGTGTACGGTATTCTCGGCCTCCGCGTATTGAGCCGCGAGCTTGTCCAGTTCCGCCTGTTGGCGCTCCAGTTGGGCTTTGGCCTGTTCCAGTTCCTGCTTGGCGCCGTCGAGGGTGGCCGCCCGGGCCTCGGCCGGGAAAGGCGTTGGGGTAAGGCCGCCGCCGGTAACGGGCGAGAGCGCAAGCAGGGGGAGGATGGCAAAGATCCCCAGGGCCACCACGGCGGCGCTTCGGAAGCAAAGGCGGGAACGGCCCGCAAGGGCAGTACGGATTCTTGTCATCGAGTCGAACACGGCGCCGGAGTCTACACGCAGGCACTGGAGATGGAAAGGCGAAAATGTAAAGTTTCTGTGCAGATGGACTTTTTCGGGTAGCTTTTCAATCGGACTTTCAAGAGGAGGTGGCGCGCAGATGCCTTCATTCGACGTGGTAAGCCGAGTGGATATGCAGGAACTGGACAACGCGGTCAACATGGTGCGCAAAGAGGTTGCCCAGCGCTACGATTTTCGCGGTTCGAAGGCAGACGTGGAACTGGACCGCAAGGAAGGAGCGGTTAGCTTCTTGACCGAGGACGAGATGAAGCTTCGGGCGCTGCGCGAGATGCTCTTGGCCCGCGCGGTCAAGCGGGGGATCGACACCAAGGCATTCGACTTCAAGGACCCCCAGAGGGCCGGGGGGGACATGATGCGGCAGGAGGTCGACATCGCCACCGGCCTGAACGAGGAGGTGGCCAAGCGCATCGTCAAAGCGATCAAGGGCACCAAGATGAAGGTGCAGTCCTCGATCCAGGGCGATGAAGTGCGGATCACCGGCAAGAAGCGCGACGATCTGCAGGAAGTGATCTCGTTCCTGAAGGAACAGGATTTCGCCGTGCCCCTGCAGTTCGTCAACTTCCGGGACTGAGCAGTGACTCCGCGGCACGTGGTTTTCGGGGGAATCGGCATGGGCCTCGACCTGGCGGGCACCCTGGAGGGTTTGGTGGAGGAGCCTCAGAGGGCGGGCGGGACTCCTTCCGCCGGGAGTCTGGTCTTCGCGCATCCGCACCCGCTCTATGGCGGCACCCTTCGCCAACCCCTGGTTCACCACGTGGCGCAGGCGGCGCGCGAGGCGGGCTTCAGCACGCTGCGTTTCAACTTTCGCGGAGTGGGGCGCAGTGCCGGAGAGTTCGACGGCAGGGCCGAGCGCGATGACGTAAGGGCGGCGGCTGAGTTCATGCGCGCGCAGATGCGACCCCCGCGCCCGCTGGTGCTGGGCGGTTTCTCTTTCGGCAGCATCATGACGGCCGCCGCGGTGATCGCGGGTGAGTCCGCCGACGCGCTCGTTCTGGTCGCCCTCGTGATCCGTTCCGAGGAGTTCAGCGAAGCGGAGCTGGAAGGGCTTAGCCGCTTCCGTGGGCCCGTGCTGGCCGTCTGCGCCGAGGAGGACACGCTGGCGCCTCCGGACGTCGTGGGGCCGTTCCTCGAGAGTCTCGATCTCGACCTTACCTTGGAGGTGCTGCCCGGCGCCGATCACATGTTCAATGGGCGTCAGCGCGAGGTGGGAGCGGTCGTAAAAGGGTTCTTGGAGCGGCGCTTTGTGGTCACCGGCACGGGAACCAGCGGGAGATAGGCTAATATTCTCTATATGAATGAAGACAAAGTGCCCGAAAACGAAGTGACCCCTCCCGAGCCGGCAGGCGAAGCCGCCACCAAGGAAGAACCAGAGACCACCACCGGCGAAGCCGAGAGCGAGGCCGAGAGCGAAGCCGAGAGCAAGGCCGAGAGCAATGCCGAGAGCAATGCCGAGAGCGAAGCCGCTGCCGAATCGCACCCCCCACCCGAACCCGCAGAGGCCGGCTCCGAAGCCACGGAGACGGAAGCCGCCGAGACGGCAGCCGCCGAACCGGCAGCCGTCGAGACCGAGCTTACCGAGCCGGCGAGCGCTGAGACCGAGCCTCCTGCCGAAGAGCCCAGGGCCGAGTCTGCCGCTTCTGATGGCTCGGAGGAGCCCGGCGGAAAGCCCGTGACCTTCCAGGATTTCAACCTGAGTTCCGCGGTGATGCAGGCCATCGACAAGATGGGATTCGTCGAGCCCACCCCCATTCAGAAGAAATCCCTTCCCCTGGTTCTCGAAGGCCGGGATCTCCTGGGGCAGGCGCAGACCGGGACGGGCAAGACCGCGGCGTTCGGTATCCCCATGGCTCAGAACCTCGATCCGGAAGGCCCGGTGCAGGCCCTGGTTCTCTGCCCCACCAGGGAGTTGGCCGTCCAGGTCTCGGAAGAGCTTCACGAACTCAGCCTCTTCAGCGGCCAGAAGGTTCTCCCCATCTACGGAGGACAGCGGATCGACCGTCAGATCAACGCTCTGAAGAAGGGCGTGCAGATCATCGCCGGCACCCCCGGGCGCGTGCTGGATCATCTCGGCCGGGGAACGCTCGACCTCAGCGCGCTCAAGATGCTCATCCTGGACGAGGCCGACATGATGCTGGACATGGGCTTTCTGCCCGATATCCGCCGCATTCTCCGGCAGTGCCCCGAAGATCGGCAGACGATGCTGTTCTCGGCCACGATTCCCGACGACATCCGCAACATCTCCGACCGTTACATGCGGGATCCGGTGTCGGTTTCCGTGGTCCCCGAGACGCTCACGCTCGACGATACCGAGCAGATCTTCTACGAACTTCCCGAGGACGAGAAACTGGAAGCCCTCACCCACCTGCTGGACTACGAGGACGAGAGCGCTTCGGCCATGATCTTCTGCCGCACCCGGCGTAACGTGGAGCGGCTCGCGCGCAAGCTGAAAGGCCGCGGTTACGAGGTGGAGGGCCTGCACGGCGATCTGACCCAGCAGCAGCGGGACCGCATCATGGAAGGCTTCCGCGGGGGCGAGTTCCCCTATCTGGTGGCCACCGACGTGGCGAGCCGCGGGCTGGACATCAGCCACGTCACCCACGTGATCAACTACCACATCCCTCAGGACCCGGAGGCCTACGTGCACCGCATCGGGCGGACGGGGCGCATGGGCCGGTCGGGAGTGGCCATCACCTTTGTCACTCCCGCGGAGTACTGGGACCTGCTGCGCATTCAGGAGTTCTCGCACGCCCAGATCGAAGAGGGCGAACTCCCCTCGGCCGAAGAGATGGAGGAACGGCGCCGCGCCGCCAGAGGCGACGAGGTTGCCCAGCAGAGCGTGCGCCGCCAGGAGAAGGCCCGCAGGGAAGAATCGGTGGCAGTCGAGCAACCCGTCTTGGCCGAGGCATTGGCGACAGTCGAGCCGGAAGCCCTCGTTGCCTCCGGGGCGACCGCCTCCGATCAGGTCGAGCAAAAACCCCGCCGTACCCGGGACCGCCGCCGGCCGGGCAAGGGCCCGCGCGAGGAAGAAAAACGTTCCTCCTTCTTCGACGAGCTTCGCAGCATGACCGAGGGCGCGCAGACCGAAGCTGAACGCCACCAGCGGCGCTACACCCTGCGCGATATCGACAAGCGCATCGAGGTGACCGGTGTCGAGGAGGTGCTCAAAGAGGCCGGGCGCTTGGAGCGGGAAGCCCTGATCTCCGAGGCTCAGCTTCAGGCGGAGAGGGAGACCGGGGGACAGGCTGAGGAAGCCTCAGCTCACGGCGGTCTCGAGGAGCTACGCCGGAAAGAACGCGCCCAAGCGGAGCAGCTGCGCCGCGAGGACGTCGAGGAACGCATGCGCGACGCCCGGCAGTCGGAGGAGGCCGCCGCCAAGAAACCGGAGCGTCCGGCCCGCCCAAGGCCGGCCGCGAGGCCGGAACCGGTGGCGGAGACGCCGGCCGCGGCCGTCCCCCAGACGTCCGCCATCCCGGTGACGCCGGCAACGCCCTCCGAGATACGTCCGGCCGCGATGGCGGAACTGTCCGAGGAGGAACGGATTCTGCGCGCCCTCCAACTCCGCGATCATCTCTCCGGCCGCCTGCGGGAACTCGATTCGCAATCGGTGGGGGATTATCTCGCGGTCATCGACCGGCTGGCCGTGGACTTCGACCCCAAGCTCATCGCCGCATTTCTGCTCGGCGCCTACTCCCAGTCCGGAGCGGTGCCCTTCCGGCGCGAACCGGAGGAGAAGGGGAAAGCGGCCGCGGCGCCGGGCCGCAAGGCCGAGGAGGGCGAGTCTTCCGACGAGAACGGCGACATGACCCGGCTCTTCATTTCGATCGGCCGCCGGGCGAAGGTGAACCGACAGCAACTCGAGGATCTGGTGCGGGAGACCGCGGGTATTCACGAGGAGGATATCGGGCGGGTCGACCTGCTCCACCGCTTCGCCTTCATCGAGGTGCGAAAGGCGATCGCATCGAAGGTGATCGAGACCATGCAGGACACCGTCTTCCGGGGACGAGAGATCTCCGTGGAAAGGGCGAAAAGCCGGCCCGGCGAATAGCTCTCTGGGAGGGGCGCCTCCTTGGGTGGGGCGCCTCCTTGGGCGGGGCGTCCATCCCCCAACCAAGGACCGATAACCCGCCCGAGGCCTGCGGGCTAGGGTGGGGACATGCCTTCGCTGCCCACATCCCGGCTTCTGGTGTACGCGGCCTTTGCCCTGATCGTGCTGTTGGCCGGAGGCTGGAGTTTGGCCAAAGCCGGACGGGCCGCCGATTCGGCGGGGAGCGGGGAGCCTGACGCAGCCGTGGTGGTGACCCCCGCGGCCGCAGCGCCGAGTTCGGCCCCGGATGGCGAAGGCCCGCCCGGGGGAGCGGCTGGAATCCAGTCGGAAGCCGCGTCCACCACCACGACTTCTGTTCCTCCCATCATGGTTCACGTTACCGGCGCGGTCGTGCGCCCCGGCGTCTACTCGCTGCGGGCCGGTGCGCGCGTCTTCGAGGCCTTGGCGGCGGCCGGTGGGCCGGCGCCCGAGGCCGACGAGCAGGCTTTGTCCCTGGCAACGCCGCTTGCGGACGGGGCTCAGGTGGTCGTTCCGGCGGAGGGCGAGGCGGGAGGGGTGAACCCGGGAAGCGGAGGCGGCGCGTCCGCGGGAGCGGCGGCCGGCGGTGCCGCAGGTTCGGGTGCCGGAAGCGGCGCCATGATCTCTCTCAACACGGCGACGGCGGCTGAACTCGAAGAGCTGCCGGGAGTCGGACCCAAGACCGCCGAGCAGATAGTGGCCTCGCGCGACGCGGAGGGGCCCTTCACCTCGCTCGAAGATCTGGAACGCGTCCCCGGAATCGGTCCCAAGACGATCGAACGCTTTCGGGGCCTGGCGCAGCCCTAGCATTTCTGGTCATGGTGGCTCTCGAGCGCTGGTTGGTTCGGCGGGTGGGCGTCCCCCGGTTGGGCTGGATCCTGCTGGTCTTGGGATTGGTCTTGGGGTCGCGGTTTCCTGGGGCATCGCCGCGTCTGCTGCCCGTACTCCTGGGACTCATCGTGCTGCTCGTCCTCGTCCTCATCTCCTCTGGGCGGGGAAAGGGGCCAGGGGGCGGGCCGGGGAACCGTGGCCGGGACGAATGCGGGCCGCGCGACGGGCTCCTCCGGATCGCTCTCGCCGGAGCGCTCGTCCTGACGGCGGGAGCCGTGCTCGGAACGGGAGACGTCCTTGGGAGTATCACGGCGGCCGATCCCGGAGCCTCCGGGCCGGGAAGCGGTGGCTTCTGGGCGGCGATGCGCGGGCGTTCGAGCGGCTATCTGGGGTTGGGCCTGGGCGAGTCACAGGCGGGCCTTCTCCGCGGGGTGGTGCTCGGAGAGCGTGAGGGAGTTTCCCCGGAACTGATCGCGGCCTTTCGGGCGAGCGGCCTGTCCCATATCCTTTCCGTCAGCGGGCTCCACGTCGCCGGGCTGGCCGGCGGGGTGATAGCGATCGCCGGCTTGCTGCGCCTGCCGCGACGCCCCGCGCTCTTGCTGGCGGGGCTCGGCGCGGCGGTCTTCGTCCCTCTGACGGGAGCGCGGATCCCGGTCATTCGGGCCTTCGTGATGCTTTCCGCCGTGCTTTTTGCCGAGCTTTCGGGCCGGCGGCGCGACTCCTGGCTGGTTCTCGTTCAGGCAGCCGCCGTGGTGCTCGTGTGGGATCCCCTGGCGTATACCACGGTGGGCTTTCAACTCTCGTTCGCGGCGGTGGCCGGCATCCTGGCCTTGAGCGGCCGACTGCAGCGCGCCCTCGGCTTTCTTCCCGAGTTGCTCGCTCAGGGCATGGCCATCTCACTCGCCGCCACGCTCGGCACCCTCCCCGTGTCACTCTTGGTGTTTGGCAGCGCCTCCGTCGTCGGCGTCCTCGCGAACGTCCTTGCCGTGCCGGTGCTGCCGGTGGTGATGGGCCTGGGCATGGGCTCGCTGCTGACCGGATTTTGGGGAGAGGCGCTGCCGGTGGTGTTCAACCGCCTGGCGGCGGTGCTCCTCGCTTACGTTACGGAGATCGCCTGGATCTTCTCGCGCGCACCTCTCTTGGAATTGCGCATGGTGGCGCCGCTTCTCGGGCTGTTCCTCGGCGGCGGGGTCGCCTACGTCTTGATCCTCCTGAGGCGCCGAGAAAACGCGCGGGTGGGCCGCGGTCTCGCACTTGTCCCCCTACTGGTGGCGGGAGGGCTGTTGGGCTTGGCCCTGTGGACGGGCGCAGCTTTTGTCCACCGGGAGGCTGTGCTGGCCTGGGGCAGGGAGGGCTGGCCCGCAAGGGCCGAACTGCGCGTGCTCGATGCGGGAGAGGGAGCCGCGGTACTCGTGCGCACTCCGGGAGGAAAGTCGGCTCTGATAGACGGAGGTCCTGCCGGGATGGACCTGGGTGGGCAGCTGCGGGCCCTCGGCGTCCGGCGTCTAGACCTGGTGGTAATCACGCATCCCCACCTAGACCATTTCGGCGGATTGCTCGAGGCGCTCCCGGAGGTTGAGGTCGAAACCTTCGTCGACCGAGTGCAGTTGACCGAGGCGGACCCATTGGCCCCGGCGGGGAAACCGTCTCGCGATTCCTTGGCTTACTACGCGCTTCTCGAAACCCTCAGAGAGCAGGCCGCACGCCGGTTGGCCGGCGAGGGGGGATTGAAGCTACGGCTTGACGGGCTCGAGTTCGAGTTCCTGGCCAGGCGGCCGCCGGCATTGGTCGACCGGGCCGGCGGCAACGAACTGGACGGCGACCGCGTAAACGACGCCTCACTGGTGACGGTCGTTCGCTCCGGCGGCGTTGCTATACTCGTTCCGGGCGATGCCGAGGCGCCCGTTTTGCGGGCGCTCGGGATACCGGTGGTTGGTTTGCTCGTGCCTCATCACGGCAGCAAAGGGGCGGTCGATGCTGCGTTGCTCGAGCAGTTGGCGCCAAGCATCGCCGTCGTCCCGGTGGGGTCCAACACCTACGGCCATCCGGCTCCCGAAGTCATGGCTGATCTTGCCGCCCGCGGCGTCAGCACGTTCCGGAGCGATGTGCATGGCTGGATCGCCCTGGAATTCGGTAAGGGGCGGCTCGTGGTGCACACCGAGCACGGGTCGGGAGCGGTGTCCGGCCGTCCGCCAAGGGATACGGTCTGGTGGATGCGGGAACAGCGGCAGAGGGGGATCGTCAGTGCCCGGAGGCAAGAGCGCAAAAAGCGGCGGGACCGGCGGAGGAGAGGCCAAGCGGCCCTTATCCCCGGCGTACCTGATTCTGGGGGACGACGAGCCCAAGGTCGAACTCGCGCTCCGCCGGCTGCGTGCCCGCATAGTCGAGGAGTCGGGCACCGAACTCAACATCGACGAGTTCCGCGCGGGCGACCACCCGGCGCGCGAGGCGGTGGCCGCCGCCAACACTCTGGCCTTCTTGGAGGGAATCCGGTTGGTCCTGGTCCACGACGCGCAGGCCTGGCGCAAGCCGGATAAGGAGGAGATCGCCGCCTATCTCGAGTCCCCGGCGCCTGACGCCTGCCTCACGCTGGTGGGAACCACGCTTCCGCCCAAGGACCCGCTGCGCAAGGCGTTCCAGAAAAAGGGCGAGGTGCTCGAATACCGGGCGCCCAAGAGCTGGGAGCTTCCGGAGTGGACGCTCAGGCAGGCGAAGAAGCTCGGAGTCAGCCTGGGCTCGGCCGAGGCCAAGCTCCTGGTCGAACGAGCGGGTGCGCACCAGCAGAGCATCCTGCGGGAGTTGGAGAAGTTGCTCAGCTACAAAGGGCGCGCCCGGGTGACCGCCGAAGACGTGGAATTACTGGTTCCGCGCACTTTGGAGGCCCGCGTCTTCGATCTGGTCGACGCGGTGGTCGACGGGCACGGTTACGCCGCGTTCACGATCGTCGAGGATCTCTACGGCTCTGGCGAGAAACCGACCGGTCTCTTCTACCGGTTGCTGCGTCACTACCAGCAACTTTCCCGGGTGCTGGCGCTCCGTGAGGAAGGCTGGCCGCAGGCGCAGATTCAGTCAGAGCTCCAGTTGAAGCCCTATCCCGCCAAGAAGCTCTTCAAGCAGGCGGGCAATTACTCGGTCGAACGGGCGCGGGCGGCGCTTGGTCACCTTGCGGAAACCGACGCGCGCATGAAGGGGCAGGCGAACACTCCCGCCGAATTCGAACTCGAGCTCTGCTTGGGGAGACTGCTCGCGCTGCGCGAAGTCTGAGGGGTGATGCGGGTGGGGGAGAGGCCCAGAGGGGCCGGGCGTGGAGGCGTGCCTCCGGCCCGGGGTCCCTACTCTTTGGCGGAGAGCTGCTGGACGAGGTGATCGACCTTGGACTTCTTGCGGGCCGCGTTGTTGTCGTGAATGGCATGCTTCGCAGCGGCCTTGTCGATGGTGGAACTCAGTTTCCGGGCAATTTCCCGGGCCTGATCCTCCTCCTTGGCCGCCACAGAATCACGAAGACGGCGGAAGTACGTCTTGATCGCGGACTTGTAGCGAAGATTCTCCATGCGCTGACGCTGGGCGATAACCACGCGTTTACGCTGTTGTCTGCTGTTGGCCACTTGTCACCTCCTCCCGCCGAATCGCAGGGGTTATTGCGATGCCTTCCCTTGAAGGCCGGAGGAGTTTAGCATAGGCCCCATACGTGGGCAATCGAGGTAGACAGGGTCTGGCGGCCGCGGCCGCCTTTCTAATGGTCGCAACGGCGGCCTCGCGGGTGCTCGGCCTTTTCCGCGAGCAGGTGATGCTCTCGGTCCTGGGGTTGAACGCGCAAATGGGGGCCTTCACCGTGGCCTTCAAGATCCCCAGCCTGGTGCGCACGCTGGTGGCGGACACCGCGCTGAGCGCCGCCTTCATTCCGGTGTTCAGCGAACTCCTGGCCAAGGACCGGCGCAAAGAAGCCTGGCAGGTGGCCACCACCGTGATGCTGCTGGCCACCCTCGTCCTGGGCGTCATCAGCTTCCTGGGAGTCATGTTCGCCCCGCAGGTGGTTGCGCTGGCGGCGCCCGGCTTCGAGGATCCGGCGACAATCGAGCTGGCGGTGGAGCTCACCCGCATCATGTTCCCGACCGTCCTCATCTTCGGTCTGACCGGAATCATGATGGGGATTCTCAACTCTTACGATCACTTCACTCTTCCCGCGCTGGCGCCCATCGTGTGGAACCTGGTCATCATCGGCGCGGTTTTCTTCTTCGCCGACGATCTGGGCTTTCAAGCCCTGGCCTGGGGCATCGTCATCGGCACCGTGCTGCAGTTGGTCATCCAAATACCGGCGGTGACCTCTAGGGGCGGGCGCAAGATGCTTTCGGTCTCGCTGCGCCACCCCGCCGTCCGCCGGGTGGGGATCCTGCTGGGCCCGGTGATGCTCAGTTTGGGCGTGGTCAAC
The DNA here is from genome assembly GCA_016278725.1 of Actinomycetota bacterium. Classification (GTDB taxonomy): domain Bacteria; phylum Actinomycetota; class Thermoleophilia; order RBG-16-64-13; family RBG-16-64-13; genus Soudan-30. Next base: position 31,107 of record JADQBG010000012.1, on the reverse strand, counting down.
TTCAACGTGCTGATCAACACCATCATCGCCAGCTACATAAGCGAAGAGGCGCCCGCCGTCATCGACAAGGCCTTTCGCCTGTTTCAACTTCCCCAGGGTATGTTCGCCATCGCCATCGGGACGGTGCTCTTCCCGGCGCTCTCGCGGCTGGCGGCCTCCGATCAACTGGGCGCTTTTCGCTCGACCGTCTCGCTGGGGGTGCGGCAGATCCTGTTCGTCACCCTGCCCTTCACCGGCTTCTTCATCGTGCTTGGGCTTCCCACGGTGCGCTTGATCTTCCAGCACGGGCTGGTCTCCCCCGAGGACACCGCGCAGATAGCCTGGGCGCTCGCTTTCTACAGCATGGGCATGGCTTTCGTTAGTGCCAACACGCTGCTGAATCGGGCCTTCTACGGGATGCAGAAGGCCTGGCTCCCGTTGATGGTCGGCGGTGTCAATCTGGTTTTGAATGCCGCTCTGAGCCTGGCCCTGTATCGTCCGCTGGAAGAGGGCGGCATCACCCTGTCCACCGCGTTGGTATCGGCCTTCAACTTTCTCGCGCTGATGTGGCTGCTCAAGCGAGAGATCGGCACGGTCGACGGCCGGGCGATCGCCGCTTCCGGGTTCAGGTCGGCGGCTGCGCTCGTTCCGCTTGGCCTGGCGGGCTTCGGGACCTGGTATGTGCTTGACGGACTCTTGGGAAGATCGCTGCCGGGCCAGCTGGTCTCGCTGGCGGCGGGATACGCCGCCGGACTGGCGGCCTACGCCATGGCCGCTCGGTTCTTGGGCATGCAGGAACTGCACGAAGTGCTTGCGGTGGTGCGCCGGCGGCGCAGCCGGACGGCCGTGGGCGAGGCGGGGGTAACCGCCGGCACGGAGGCGGGATCCGAGGGGGGCGACATCGCTCCGGGATTCTCCCGCTCCTCGGTCGATTCGACGGACGAAGGAGAATAAGGTGAGCTCAACGAGCGGGGACTACCCCATTCGGGTGACGGTGAAGCTTGGCACGGTGCTGCGCGCGAGGGTGCCTGAGTTCGAAGGGGGAGAAGGCCAGGTCGAACTTCCGCCGGGAGCGAGCGTACTCGACCTGATGGCCAAATTGGGAATTCCCGAAGACGAGGTCAATCTCATCTATCGCGACTTCAAGCCGGTGGTGCCCGAGGCCAAGCTCGAAGACGGCAGCCGAGTGGCGCTCTTCCCGCCCAACTTCATCCACTTCTCTCAGTTCTACATCAAGCGGGGGAACTAGCAGGGGTGTGCCGCCGGGGCGTGCCGGCGGGGACCTGCGGGTACCCGAAAAGCACGCGCCTTGGGCGGAGGAGTTGAGAAAGGCACCGCGGCACACGAGGGGTGGTCACCTATGTCGGAGCGGATGATCGAGATTCGAGGGTACTTCACCCTCGGCGAGCGTATGGGAGGTAAGCGCCTGGTCTCGGCGGACCGGGATTGGACCGTCTCGGACCTTCGCGAGGAGATGGGCTTCGGCGAGGAGGAGGTGGGCTTCACCATGGTGAACGGCTGCTGGGCCGATCCGGCCTCTGAGGTCCTGGGGGGCGACCGGGTCGCCTTCTTCCCGGAATACGTGCCCTATCACAAAGTCTACGGGATGTGCGTGCTCTAAAGCTGCTCCCCGCGGGCGGGTCCGGCCTTCCGCTTTGGCGGCCTGGGGTACAATACGTGGCCGCATGGACGCCTTTTCTCATATCCGCAACTTCTCCATCATCGCCCACATCGACCACGGCAAGTCGACGCTGGCCGACCGCATCCTGCAGATCACCAAGACGGTGGCCGAGCGCGAGATGCGCGAGCAGATGCTCGACCGCATGGACATCGAGCGCGAGCGGGGGATCACCATCAAGGCGCAGGCCGTGCGCGTCTACTACAAGGCCCATGACGGGCGGGATTATCAGCTCAACCTGATCGACACCCCCGGCCACGTGGACTTCACCTACGAGGTCTCGCGCAGCCTGGCCGCCTGTGAAGGGGCGCTGCTGGTGGTGGACGCGAGCCAGGGCATCGAAGCGCAGACGCTGGCCAACACCTACCTGGCCCTGGAGAATGATCTGGAGATCATCCCCGTGCTAAACAAGATCGACTTGCCCGGGGCCGAGCCCGAACGCCGCTCCGAGGAGATCGTCAATCTGATCGGCTGCGACCCCGCCGATATCCTGCACATCTCGGCCAAGACGGGAGCCGGGGTGGAAGAGGTGCTCGAGGCCATCGTGCGCCGGATCCCGCCGCCGCAGGGAGATCTCGACGGCCCGCCCCGCGCGCTGATCTTCGATTCGCTCTACGACCAGTACCGCGGCGTAGTGGCTTTCGTGCGGGTGGTGGACGGCAGCTTCAGCAAGAACGACCGCATCCGCAGTTATGCGACCCAACGCCGGAGCGAAGTCGAAGACGTGGGCATCTTCAGCCCGGACATGCTGGCCACCGGCACGCTCAGCGCCGGCGAGGTGGGGTACATCATCGCCGGGATCAAGGAGGTGGCGGACCTGCGCGTGGGGGACACCCTGACGCACGTGGACAATCCCGCCCTCGAACCGCTAGAGGGATACCGCGAGGCGACGCCGATGGTGTTCTGCGGCCTCTTCCCCATGGAGGGAGACGACTACCCCGCCCTGCGGGAGGCTCTGGACAAACTGGCTCTGAACGACGCTTCGCTGCACTACGAGCCGGAGACCTCCAAGGCGCTGGGCTTCGGCTTTCGCTGCGGGTTCCTGGGCCTGCTGCACATGGAGATCGTGCGCGAGCGCCTGGAGCGGGAATTCAACCTGGAACTGCTCACCACCACTCCCAACGTGCGCTACGAGGTCGAACTGCTGAACGGCGAAGTGCGCATGGTCAGCAACCCGGTGGACTTTCCCGATCCCGCCGTCATTGCGGAGGTGCGGGAGCCCTATGTGGCTGCCAGCATCATGGTGCCCAGCGATTTCGTGGGGACGGTGATGGAGCTCTGCCAGGACAAGCGGGGAGCCTTCCGCGACATGGAGTACCTCTCCGAGGAACGGGTGCGGCTCGCCTATGACCTGCCGCTGGCCGAGATCGTGCTGGACTTCTTCGACCTGCTGAAGACCCGCAGCCGGGGCTACGCCAGCCTGGACTACGAGATGAAGGGGTTCGAGCAGGGAGACCTGGTCAAGTTGGACATTCTGATCGCCGGTGATCCGGTGGACGCGCTCAGTCTGATCGTGCACCGGGACAAGGCCTACCAGGCGGGGCGCGACATCGCCGAGCGGCTGCGCAAGCGCATTCCCCGGCAAATGTTCGAGGTCGCCATCCAGGCCGCGATCGGCAGTCATATCATCGCCCGGGAGACGGTGCGGGCCGTGCGTAAGGACGTGCTGGCCAAATGCTACGGCGGCGATATCACCCGCAAGCGCAAGCTCCTCGAAAAGCAGAAGGCGGGCAAGCGGCGGATGAAGACGGTGGGCCGGGTCGAGATTCCCCAAGAAGCGTTCCTCGCCGTCTTGGACCTGGACGATAAGGGCGATTAGCCCGGTGGCCGCGCTTGATGCTTGAGTATTTGATCGCCGGCCTGATCCTGCTGGTCCTGGGCGCGGTTCGGTTGTTGCTCCCCGATCCCGAGGGGCGTTGGTATTCGAAGGCTCTGGGCATCGCCGCCCTCGGGTTCGGCCTCGTGCTTTTCGTCGCGGCCTTCGTGGCCTGATGGCCCCGGGGGGCGGCGGTGCGGCAGGTGCCCGTCACCTGTACGTCCATCTGCCTTTCTGCGGACACCGCTGCGCCTACTGCGACTTCGCCTCCGAGCCGCTGGCCGTCCATCTGGCTTCCGGGCGGGTGGAGCTGTATCTCGGTCGGGTGCGGGAGGAGTTCGCGGCGGCTGACGAGAGCTTGGCTCCCGCGCTGGAAACCATCTACCTGGGGGGAGGCACGCCCACGGCTTTGCCGCGAGAGTGGCTGCTGCCCTTCGTGGCCGCTCTGGCCGAGCGGCTGCAACCGGGAGGGGAATTCACCGTCGAGGCCAATCCCGAAACCGTGGACCGGCACCTGCTCGAGGAGCTCAGAGCGGCCGGAGTCAACCGTCTCTCCCTGGGCATTCAGTCGTTCTCGGAAGAATTGCGCCGCACCCTGGGCCGCCGGGTGCCGCAGGCGGCGGTGGACGGGGCGCTCGCGGCGGTAAGGGAGACCGGCTGGCCGGAGTGGAGTCTCGATCTGGTCTACGGCATTCCCGGCGCCTCTGGGGACGACCTGCGGTCCGATGTGGAGCGGGCCCTGGATAGCGGGCCCTCCCATATCTCGCTCTACGATCTTACCTACACCGACAGTTTCGTGGCCCGGCTGCGGCGGCGCAGCGGGCCGCAGACCCGGGAACTCGCCGAAGCGGTGGCCGAGGAGCACTACGCCCAGGTGGTGGACCGTCTGGAGGAGGCGGGCTACCGGCGCTACGAGGTTTCCAACTTCGCCATCCCCGGCCACGAGAGCCGGCACAACCAGGCTTACTGGCGGCTCCGGGACTACCTGGGCGTGGGGGCGGCGGCCGTGTCCACGGTGGGACTCCGCCGCTGGACGAACCCCCGGCGCGTCCGCGCCTACCTCGAGGGACGCCCGCCCGAAGCCGAGACGCTCGACGAGCGCACCAAGCTGGTCGAGCGGGCAATGCTCGGTCTTCGCACCCGGGAAGGCGTGGCGATGGCCGAGGTCGGCCTGGTGCTGGACGAGAACGGCCTCGCGCGGATGCTGGAAGCGGGCTTTGCCCGGCTCGAGGACGGGTATCTGCGCCTGGGCCGGCGCGGCCTGGACCTCAGCACGTCCGTGATAGCCGACCTGCTGCTGTTGGACTGAAGGGGCGGGGCGCCGGGGTGGCAATGGGGCGCCCGCGGCGAAGCGCGCCCGCGGCGAAGGGGGCCCGCGGCGAAGGCCGACCGGGGCGCATGCCCGCGGCGAAGCGCGCCCGGCAGCCGGCCGTTGCGCATGCGGAGGGGCTTCGCATCGACCTTCCTCAGGGGTCCCGTTATACTTTGCTACATCCTTTGACTCTAATGGACGCCGAGGGGCGAAGCACATACCAATGCCTGAAGGGCACTCGATCAAATCAATGACCAAAGAACTTGGCGCCGGGTTAACCTCGCGCCAGCATGTCATCCTGGGGCTCGTGGCCCAGGAATACATCCGCTCGGGAATGCCGGTCTCTTCGAGACTGGTGGCCAACCGCGCGGGCTTCAAGGTGTCTCCCTCGACGGTGCGCAACGAGTTCGCCGTGCTCGAGGATCGAGGTTTTCTCACCAGCCCCCACACCTCGGCCGGCCGGGTGCCCACCGACATCGGCTACCGGGACTTCGTCGACTGGCTGCTCGGAACCAAGAGCGGCCAAGAGGCAGCGCCGCCGTTGCCCGAGCCGCGGCTCGCCCAAGAGGTGGACGACGCCCTGCAGCAAACCAGCGAGGCCATGGCCCAGGCCACCAACCTCTTGGCCCTGGTGGTGGCGCCGAGTTCGAGTGGCGAGCAACTACGGCACATCGAACTGCTTCTGCTGCAGCCCAATCTGGTGATGACGGTCTTCATCCTTTCGACGGGCAGAGTGGCCAAGCGGATTATCGACTTCCCCGAATCCGTGGACGCCGCCCTGGTGGATTGGGGCCGCAGCTATCTGAACGAAATGATGGGCGAACGCCGTCTGAGCGAGCGCCTGGTGCGGCGGGTTCTGGAAAACCCCGAACTCTCCCCTCGGGAGAAGGTGTTCCTCGAGAGCCTGGCCCCTGCCTTTCATCGTTTCCTGGATGAGTCGGTCGACGCGCTCTACGTGGGCGGAGCTTCGCGGCTGCTCTCCGAAAGCCACTTCGACAGCGTGGAAGATCTGCGCGAACTGCTGAATCTCCTGGAGCAACGTTACTTCCTGCTCCGCCTGCTGCGCCGCGCCTTGGACGACAAGGGCGTGGTGGTGCGGATCGGCTGCGAGAACGAGGAGCAGTCTCTGCACCGCTTCTCTCTGGTGGCCGCGGGCTACGGCCTTCCCCACCGCATGCTGGGAACGGTCAGCCTGATCGGCCCCACGCGAATGGACTATGGAGCGGCCATCGCCACCGTCAGGGGCACCGCTCAGCTACTCAGTGACTATCTGGAGGACCGGTACGAGTGAAGCGTGATTACTACGAAGTGCTCGGGGTGACCCGGGGGGCCGACGTCAGCGACGTGAAGAAGGCCTACCGGCGGCTGGCTCGCGAGCTGCACCCGGACGTAAACGGCCACGATCCCCAGGCCGAAGAGAAATTCAAGGAGGCCACCGAGGCCTACGAGGTCCTGAGCGATGCGCAGAAACGCCGGACCTACGACACCTACGGCCATGAGGGCCTGCGGCGCGGCGGGGGAACCGCAGGAGGCGGCTTCACCGACTTCTCGGACATCTTCGACGCCTTTTTCGGAGGCGATATGTTCGGCGGTGGCGGCGCCGACATCTTCGGGCGGGCCACGGGCCGGCGTTCCCGGACGACCCGAGGGCGGGACGTGACTCTCTCGCTCCAGATCGACCTGCAGGAGGCCGCCTTCGGAGCGAGTCACGAGGTGGAGGTCGAGCTTCTGGATACGTGCCCGGTCTGCGGCGGGGCCCGCACTACCGATCCGGCTTCGGTGAAGTCCTGCCCCGACTGCGGCGGCACCGGCGCTCGGCGAAGCGTGCGCTCGACTCCCCTGGGTCAGTTCATCCAGACCGGCGCCTGTCCGACCTGCCGGGGAGAGGGCCAGACAATCAGCCAGCCTTGTGAGGAGTGCAAAGGGCAGGGGCGCACCCGGCAGCACAAGACCATCGAAGTGGATGTGCCTGCGGGTATCGCCGATGGACAGCGGCTGCGCTTCGCCGCCCAGGGCGAGGCCGGAGCCGGCGGCGGCCCCCCCGGCGACCTCTACGTGGAGATTTCGGTGGCGCCCCACCCCGAGTTCGAGCGTGACGGTGACGACATCCTCTCGCGCAAGGACATCACCATGGTGGAAGCCGCCTTGGGAACCACCATCTCGGTGGCCACTCTCGACGGCGAGGAGGAAGTGGTGCTGCCTCCGGGCACCCAACCCGGCGAAGTCAAAGTGCTGCGGGCGCGCGGGGTTCCCCATCTGCGGCGGAGCGGCCGCGGGGATCACCACGTGCTCCTCAACGTCATGGTGCCGCAGGACCTCACCGCGGCTCAGAAAGACCTGCTGCGCGATTTCGACGAGTCCTGCGGGCCGGAGCATTACGACCTGAAAGAGGAAGGGATCTTCCAGCGGATCAAGCACCTCTTCACCCGCTGACTCCCGGCTGATGGGCGCCGATCCCGCGGTCAGAATCTCTGTTCCCTCCGCTTGGGCCGAGATCGCCGGAGCGCTGCTCTACGACCGGCTGGGGCCTTTCCAGGAACTGGGGGAGGGGGAGCGCAGGCATCTGATCTTCTATCCCTTCCGGCACGGCGCCGGGTTCGTCGAAGACGAGGATATCCTGGCGTGCCTGCCCCAAGAACTGCGCACCCTGACCTTCATCGAGCGGGTGCTCGTGCCGGGCGGTTGGGAGGACTCCTGGAAGATCCACTTCAAGCCGATCGTGATCCGGCGATTGGCCGTGCGTCCGCCGTGGGAGCCACCGGTACCCGATGTCGAAGCGGAGTTGGTGCTGACTCCCGGTCTGGCCTTCGGCACCGGGCTGCACCCCACCACCCGGGGGATCCTGTTGCTCCTCCAGGACGGCGAAGCCCGCGGTCCGCTGGCCGACGTCGGCACCGGCTCGGGCATACTGGCGCTGGCCGCCCACGCGCTGGGCTTCGCGCCGATCCGTGCCCTGGACAACGATCCCCTTGCGGTGGAGGCGGCCCGCGCAAACGCCGCCAACCACTCGGCGCCGATCGAGGTGCAGTGCCACGAGCTGGATGACGCCCCGCTCGAGTGGTTTCGGGCGGCGACGCTCCTGGCGAACATCACTCTGGAGCCGGTTTCGGTCTTGCTGGAACGCCTAAAGGGTCTAGAGATCCGGCGGCTCTTGGTCGCCGGCATACTCTCCGGGGAACAGGAGTCCCTGCTCGAGAGTCGGGCGCAGGAGGCGGGGCTGACGATTGCCTCGCGGCTCTACGAGCACGAGTGGGTGGCCTTCGACCTGCGCCCCCATTCCCCCGGGGCGGGGGACAAGCGGGATTAGGAGAAGCGAGGCCGAATCCCATTTCTGACGCCAACCGGGCTTGTGAGCCCGCGAAGGGAGTAGATGTGGCTCGAGGCAGGAAGCCCAGCGGGGGCGCGCGCAAACCCGGTTCGGCCCGGAAGAAGGGGAGTGGCGCGCGGGGTTCCGGGGGCTCGTCCTCCCGAGGGCGGGCGCTCTCTCCGCGCAAAAAGGCGGGCGGCAGGCGGAAGGCCCCCGGTACGGGAAAGCCCGGCGTGGGCAAACGCGGCTCGGAACGCGCAGGGTCCTCCCGCGGGCTCTCCGGCCCCAAGCACATCGCCGGAGTGGTGACCCGGCGAGGCAAGCACCTCGAGATCGAACCGCTCTTCCAGACGGGATCCCCTTTCCTGATCGCCCGGGAGGGCAGCCGCTCGGTCGAAGTGGGAGACGTGGTCCTCGGACAGTACTCGCACGGCCGGCGCCTGCGGGTGACGCGCAAGGTGGGCCGGCGTGACCGCTTGGAAGACGTGATCGAGGCACTGATGCTCGACACCGTGGTCGAACGGGGGTTCTCCGCCGAGGTTCTGCAGGAGACCGCGGAGGCGACCGAAGCCGCAGACCGGCACGACCACCATCGCGCGGACCTGCGCGACCTGTTCACCTTCACCGTTGATCCCGAGACCGCCCGCGACTTCGACGACGCGCTCTCCTTCGAGGCGACCTCGGAGGGCGTTCGCGTCTTCGTCCACATCGCCGATGTGTCCTACTTCGTGGAGGAAGAGACCGAACTCGACCGTGAGGCCCTTCGGCGGGCGACGTCGATCTACGTCCCCACCGGCGTCGAGCCCATGCTGCCCCAGATCCTGAGCGCGGGTGTCTGCTCCCTGCAGCCCGAGACGGACCGCAAGGCGGTAACCGTCGAGATGGAACTGGACCGGGGCGGACGGGTGCTCTCGGTCAAGTTCTACCGCTCCCTGATCCGGAGCGGCCTGCGCTTGGACTACGATCAGCTCGAGGAGATCTTCCAGGACCGCCGTCAGCCGAGTCCCGAGCTTTCCGAGGCGCTCGAGTTAGGCAGGCCGCTGGCGCAAACGCTGCGTGATAACCGTTACGAACGGGGCAGTCTGCGCATCACCTCGACCGAGCCCGAATTTCATTTCGCGGGTGACCGCATCGTCTCTGCCCACGCCGCGGAGGAGCTCGAGAGCCACAACTTCATCGAGGAGTACATGATCCTGACCAACGAGCAGGTGGGGTCGTTTCTCGAACGGGAGAAGGTGCCGAACGTCTACCGGGTGCACGACACGCCCGACCCCTTCGGCCTGGATCATCTGCTGAACGTGCTCGAAGAACTCGAGGTGCCCACGCCCCCCTTCGACGCGCTGACGGCCACGCCCGGGCAGGTGCGCCGGGTCATGCGCGAGGTGGCGGAGATGATCGAGCGCTTCCGGCCCGCCGGCCGCGGCCGGGCCGCATTGGTGCAGCAGGTCCTACGCGCGCAATCTCGAGCCGTCTACCAGACGCACAACATCGGCCACTTCGGCTTGGCCTTGGGGACCTACAGCCACTTCACGTCGCCCATCCGCCGCTACCCCGACCTGCTCACCCATCGGGCTCTCCTCGGGCATCTGCAACTGGGCCCCCAGCCGACCACCGCCACTCTGTCCGAGTGGGCTGAGCACTGCTCGCTGCGGGAGCGCGAGGCCTCCAAGGTGGAACTGAAGGCGGACGATCTGGCCCTTGCCTTCCTGCTCGAGCGAAGGTTGAAGGAGGAGGGCGCGGACACCGTGTTCGAAGGGCAGATCATGGGCTTCGTGGGATCGGGGGCGTTCGTGCTGTTCGACCGGCTCTACGAGGGCTTCCTGCCGGCCCGGGCCCTGCCCGACGACTACTACGAGCTGAACGACCAGGAGACCGCGCTGGTCGGCCGGCGAACCGGCCGGGCCTTCCGGCTGGCGGACTTGTTGCCGATTCAGGTCTCGCAGATCGATGCCGCGCGCGGGCGCGTGGATCTGGTTCCTGCGCCGCCGGGGTTGGGCGGCTGACCGGCCGGCCGGGCCCTCGCCGGCGCCTCCGCCGGCCGATCTGCGGCAGAATCCGATTTCGAGGAATAGCCCGGCTGGGTGTCGAATCAGGCTGGGCTGTCAATAGCGCCTTTTGGCGAAAGGAGACCGGATGGAATTCGGACGGGCGTTGAGCTTTCCCTGGAAGAACGAGGGCTGGGTATCCAAGATAGCCATCGGCTGCATCCTCAACCTCATTCCCCTGCTCAACTTGGCCAATTACGGCTACGGCATGGAGGTGGCCCGCCGGGTCGCATACGGGGATGCCGAGGAACTGCCGGCCTGGGATCAGCTGGGGCGCTACTTCGTCCGCGGATTGGCGGTCGGCCTGGCGGCCTTTCTCTACATGCTCCCCGGGATGCTGCTTGCCGGACTCTTGCTCGCGGGGATGGGTTTCGAGGAGGACTATGCTCCCCTGGCGGCGGCAATCTACTTCGGCTGGAGCTTCATCCTCATGCTGATGATGCCGATCGCGGTGCTGCGCTACGCCCTTACCGATCAGTGGTTCACCATGTTCGACTTCGGTTGGATCTGGTCGGTGATCGGCCGAAATCTGGGCACCTACCTGGCCATTCTCATCGTCGGAGTGGTGCTCTCCATGCTGCTGATCATCCTGGGGACGCTCGCTCTGGGAATCGGAGCGATCGTGGCGGGTTTCTGGAGCGTGCTGATGTTCTTTCACCTCTTCGGGCAGTTGGGGCGGAGAACGGTGACGGGCTAGAGGCTATACTCGCTGGATGGCACGAGACGGAAGCAAACTGATCGCCAAGAACAAGAAGGCGTTCCACGATTACTTCATTGAGGAGACCTTCGAGGCGGGGCTGGTGCTCACCGGCACCGAGGTGAAGTCCCTGCGGGAAGGCAAGGCCAACCTCCGCGACGCCTATGCGAACATCCTCGGCGAAGAGGTTTGGCTCATGGGCATGCACATCAGCCCGTACGAGCAGGGCAACATCTTCAACCACGATCCTCTCCGGGAACGAAAATTGTTGCTTCACAAGGCCGAGATCCGGCGGCTTCTGGGGAAGGTCCAGGCGGCCGGATACACGCTGGTGCCTACCAAGCTCTACTTCAAAGACGGCCGGGCTAAGGTGGAAATCGGCCTGGCCAAGGGCAAGCAGCTTCACGACAAGCGGCAAACGCTTGCCCGCAAGGAGGCCGAACGCGAGATGCAGCGCGCCTTCAGGGACCGGCAGCGCTAGCCCCGCGGCGGCGGGGAGCGGGGGCGGATGGTATACTTTCCATCCGGCCTTATGGGTCCGCTGACCCGGCCGCTTCCTCATGGGGGCGACATGGTTTCGACGGGGCTAGTGGTCTGGATGAGAGTAGCGAGCCGAGATCCCAACTTCTCGTTAAACGTTGGAACACTTATAGCTGGCAAGCAAGAGCTAGCCCTGGCCGCCTAACTAAACACTAGGTAGGCCTGTCGTCCCTCCCGCTCCCGCCGGGGAGTCAGACGGCATTATTTTAGGCGGGATAGCCCAGGGCGACTGCCATCGGCGCCCAGGGGACTTTAGATGGCTGGCTAATCGGACCCAGCTTCTGCGGGGTCGAGAGGCGAGGAGATTTCGAAAATAGCAGGGGCTACGCTCGTAGAAGCTTTCATCAGACGAGTCTCGGACGGGGGTTCGATTCCCCCCGCCTCCACCTTCGTTCTCCGTGGCTGCGATAGTCTGGCCGCATGACCCTCGGTTTCTTTCTTGCGCTCCTCGCCGTGGCCGCCAGCGCCGGATTCGTCGGCTCCCTGGTCGGTCTGGGCGGGGGCATCGTCGTCATTCCCGCCCTCACCCTGCTCTTCGGGGTCGACATGCACTACGCCGCGGGCGCAGGGCTCGTCACGGTGATCGCCACCTCGAGCGGCGGCGCGATCCGCTACCTGCGCCAGGGCCTCTGCAACATCCGGGTGGGGGTGTTCCTGGAGTTGGCCACCACCTTCGGCGCTTTGGGGGGAGCGCTTCTGGCCGGGGTCCTGACCGGTCCCTCCCTGCAACTCATTTTTGGCGTCGTGGTCTTGGGCGCCTCGGTCATGGTGCTGCGCCGCCAGGAAGAGCACGGCATCTCGCTGGAAGGCGACCGCCTCTCCTGCCTGCTGCGCCTGGAGGATGAGTACCTGGACCACCGGCATGCCACCCTTATCGAATACCACCCTCAGCGCACCGTCCTTGGGTTCCTGTTGATGATCGTGGCGGGCGTGCTTTCCGGCCTTCTGGGGATAGGTTCGGGTGTCTTCAAGGTCCCGGCCATGGACACCGCCATGGGGCTGCCCATCAAGGTATCCGCCGCAACCAGCAATTTCATGATGGGAGTCACCGCCTCATCCGGCGCCGCCGTCTACTTCGCCCGGGGCGATATCAACCCGGTGATTGCCGGACCGGTGGCGATCGGGGTGCTGCTCGGCGCCCGCTTGGGCTCGCGGCTCTTGCCGCGCCTTCCCGCGGTCGCCGTCAGGAGGCTGTTCGTGGCGGTGCTCGTGATCGTTGCCGTGCGCATGATGCTCGAGGGCCTGGGCGTATGATGCCCGAGGGAAACCTGCGCGATCCGGAACTGGGACGCCGGCTCAGCCAGGTGCTGACGGTGGGGGTGTGGGCCGCGGTGGGGCTGCTCTCGCTGGGCATCCTCTTGCTGCTCGTCCGCGGCCCCGGCGTCGCCCGCGGGACCGATCTCCTGGCCTATCCGCAGCCCCTCTTCCGCGAGGGCCCCATCGCCGTGCTCCGCCGGGCTGCGAGGCTGGAGGCGCTCGCTCTGGTCGAGGTGGGTCTCCTGGTGTTGATCGCCACTCCGGCCGCCCGGGTTCTGGCTTCCGGTTTCCTGTTCTTCAAAAGACGGGAATGGATTCTCGTCGGCATTTCCGCCGTCGTGCTTATGGCGATCACCCTGGCCTGGTGGGGTTGAGGAGGACGAGGATCGAGGAGCTCACCCAAAATAAGTCGGATTCCAGCGCCGCCTCCGGGCTGGTCGCCCGGGCGTTGGCCGAGGGACGACGCGCCCTCACCGAATCGGAGGGCAAGGCCCTCCTGGCCGAATACGGAATCGCGGTCGCAGAGGGCGTGCTGGTGCACGACGAGGCGGAAGCTCTGGGGGCCGCCGGCCGCCTGGGGTTCCCGCTGGTGCTCAAGGGAGCCTCCTCCGAGATCCTTCACAAATCCGACGCGGGACTGGTGCTCCTCGACCTGCGGGACGAGGCCGCCGTCCTCCAGGCCTACCGCGACTTGGTGGCGCGGGGAGACGGGCGCCTTGACGGGGTGCTGGTCGAGCAGATGCTCGCCTCTTCACGGGAATTCGTCTGCGGACTCATCCGTGATCCTCAGTTCGGGCCGGTGGTGATGTTCGGTCTGGGCGGAGTGCTGGCCGAGGCGCTTGACGACGTGGCCTTTGGGGTGGCGCCCCTCAGCCGGGGGGAAGCCGAGTCCCTGCTCGACGCCATTCGCTCGCGTGAGCTCCTGGGACCCTACCGCGGAGCGCAGGCGGTCGACCGCCGGGCGCTCGTGGACGTGCTGGTGGCGCTGGGCCGCATTGCCGAGGAGCATCCCGAGATCAGGGAGATGGACATCAATCCCCTCCTGGTCCCCCAGGGCCGGCCGGTGGCGGCCGACGCCCTGATCACACTCGGGCCTGCGCCCGAGCCTACTCCACGCTTCGAAATTGACTTCGAGCGGTTGGACGCGGTGTTCAACCCACGCTCGGTGGCAGTGGTGGGCGCTTCGTCCACGGCCACCAAGTGGGGCGGCACCATCATGACCAACATCCTGGCCGGGGGGTTCGAAGGCCCGGTCTATCCGGTCAATCCTGGAGCCGAGCCCATCTTCGGGCTGCCGGCCTATCCGAGCATCGCCGCCTTGCCCGAGGTGCCCGACCTGGCGGTCGTCGCGGTTCCGGCTCGGGCGGTGCGGGCAGCGGTCGAGGAGTGCGCCGAGCGGGGCGTGCGCGCCGTGGTGGTGGTCACCTCCGGCTTTTCCGAAGTCAGCGAGGAGGGGGCCGAGGAAGAGGAGCGCATCGCCGAGATCGCCCGGCGGTCCGGCATGCCTCTGGTGGGGCCCAACTGCATGGGCATCATCTCCTCCTGGTCTCATTTCTACGCGACCGGAGCCGTGGTGATGCGGCCCGGACGCGGTCCGGCCGCCTGCATCTCGCAATCGGGAAACATGGGCATCCAGCTGATGTCCTCGGCGGAACAGCGGCAGGGCGGCATCGGCCGCTTCATCGGCGTGGGCAACGAGGCCATGGTCGACTCCACGGACTTCCTCGAGTACCTGCACCGGGACCCCCGAACCGGGGTGATCCTTTTGTACATGGAGGGGGCCGACGACGGGAGGCGTTTCCTGGAGAGAGCGCGCGCGGCCGCCAAGGACAAGCCGGTGGTGGTGCTCAAAGGGGGATCGAGCGATTTTGGCAGCCGCGCGGCCGCCTCGCACACCGGCGCGATGGCCGGTTCCGCCGAGATCTTCGAAGCCGCCGCGCGCCAGGCCGGGATCAACCTGACCTACGATCCGGACGAATTCATGGACCTCGCCTTTGCCTTTTCCTATCTGCCCATCCCCACCGGTCGACGCACGGCGATCGTCACCATGGGCGGCGGCTGGGGGGTGGTGGCCGCCGACGAGGCCGCCCGGTCGGGTCTCGATCTGGCCCGGCTGCCCGAAGAGGTGATCGCCGAACTGGACGAGGTGCTGCCCCCCTTCTGGAGCCGGGGGAACCCGGTGGACCTGGTCGGCACCACGGCTGAAGGCGTGGCCGAGAAGGCGGTGGAGGCGATCGTTCGTTCGCCCGAGGTGGACGGGGTGGTGGTTCTGGGCGTGGTGGGGATGATGACCACGCCGGTGAGGATCCTGGAAGAGGCCGCCGAGCTCGCCGCGAAGAGAGGCTTTGCTCCCCCGGATATGGGGCCTGGAGGCCTGGCCCGCTACCGCGAGCGGGAGGAGCGGTTCTTGGAGGAGGTCGCCTGTCTCATGGACCGGCACGGCAAGCCCATCATCAACGTCTCCTTCACGCCCATCGAGCAGGCGGTTTTTGAATTTGGCCGCCGCCACGCCACTCTGGTCCTGCCCTCGCCTCTGCGCGGGGTGCGGGTGATGTCCCATCTGGCCGACTACGGCTGCAGCAGCGGGCACGGGAAGAACTGCCTGCCCCCAAGCCGCGAGAGCCCGGTCCGATGAGAAAGGGGAATCTCCCATGAGCAAGGGCCCGCCTCCGATTCGCGAGCGCCCCTCGGGGCCGCCTCGGCCTCCGGGTAACTACCTGATAACCGCCGAGCCCCTGGTGGTGGCCTCGCTCCCTTATGAGGGGGCTGCAAACGGCATCGGCGAGGTATTCGAGCATCTGCTGAACTGGGCCAACATCTACCACACCGAGGCCTGGGGACCGCTGGTGGGCGTATACATGGACGGCACGGGAGGCGAGGGCCGCCACCTCGTGGCCGAGGCCTGGTTACCGATTCCCCCGGACATGCTCGAGATGACGCACGGCGACGCGCGCGTTCAGGTGAAGCGAATTCCGCCCATCCGGGTGGCGGGCACGGTCCATCGGGGCTTCCCCGATGAACTCGGCGGAGCGCTTCGCAACCTGCTGGAATGGGTGCAGGCCCGGGAGCTCACCCGGGTGACCGAGGATCACCGTCAGGTGTACCGGCAGGCGCCTCCGGGCCATCCCGACGCCTGGGAGGTGGAGCTCCAGGTGCCGGTGAGAGAATCCGAGACATCCGCCCAGGGCGCGCACCGTCCCCGGGCGGAACGGGCCGGGGAGTAGCCGCCGGCCGTGGCCGTCCCCCCGTCGATTCTGGGCGC
Organism: Actinomycetota bacterium; assembly: GCA_016278725.1. GTDB lineage: Bacteria > Actinomycetota > Thermoleophilia > RBG-16-64-13 > RBG-16-64-13 > Soudan-30. Next base: position 15,214 of record JADQBG010000012.1, on the reverse strand, counting down.
CATGGAGCGCGAGGGCGGCCGGGTGTCCTTCGCGCGCTTCATGGAGCTTGCCCTGACCGAGCCCGCGGCCGGTTACTACACGACCAACGAGACGGTGATCGGCCGGCGCGGCGATTTCACCACCGCTCCCGAGCGCTCCCGGGCCTTCCCGGTGTACTTGTCTCGCTTCTTACGACAAATCGTGGCCGGCTTTTTCCGGGTGGCGCCCGGGCGCCCCCCGCTGATACTCGAACTGGGCGCGGGTGGGGGGGGCCTCTCGGCGGGGATCCTCTCCGAGTGGCAGGCGAACGAGCCCGGACTGAGCGACCGTCTGCTCTACCGCACCTTGGACGTCAGCCCGGTGCTGCGGCGGCAACAGGAGGAGCAGCTCGCGCCCTACCGCGAGTTGGGCTGGGACGTTCGGGTGTGGGAAGAGCTTGGTTCTCGGGATTTCCCCGGAGTTGCGTTCTCGAACGAACTGGTCGACGCCCTCCCCGTGCACCTTCTGCGCGTCGAGCGAGATCTGCGTGAGGTTTGGGTGGAACCCGACGAGCGGGGTGAGCTGCACCAGGTGTTGGCGGAGCCGACCGAGGCGGCTCTGGCCGAGGCCGAGCTGCTCTTCGGCTCGGCCGAATCCGAGGCGCTGTCGGCCCACAGCCGCGACGGCTGGATCGAGCTTCGCCCGGCCCTGGCGGGCCTGATGGAGAGGCTATCTGGGGCTCTGGGCCCCGACGCCTGTCTGCTGACCGTAGACTACGGAGAATGGCTCGCCGGTCCTCAGCTGGAGCAGACGGCCGCCCCGGAAACCGGTTTGGCGGCGCCCCCGCCCGCGGTTCCCCACGGCCGCTCGGTGCGCGCGTATTTCAAGCATCAGCGGATGGCCGATCTGACCGCCCTCGCGGGTCGGCAGGACCTCACGGCCGACGTCGACTTCCGGGCGCTCGATCTCCACGGTTCCCGGTACGGCTTCCACCGCCTGCTCCTGACTTCGTTGGCCGCCTTCCTTGCCAGTCTGGGAGCGCGGGAGGATCTCGAGGCGGGACGTCGGGAGCAACGCGAGTCCTACGACTTCGAGCGCGACATCCAGCTGTCCACCCTGGCGGCTCTGCTCGACGAGCACGACGTGGGTGGCCTCTTCAAGGTGATGATCCAGGTCCGCGAAACCTAACCGATGGTCCGAGGGGGATCTGCAAACAGGCGTCTCTAGGGGGAGCCGTGAAAACCAGAACCGAGCAGGACAGTCTGGGCAAGCTGGAGGTCCCGGCGGCCGCGCTCTACGGCATCCAGACCCAGCGGGCCGTCGAGAACTTCCCGATCAGCGGGCGGCCGCCTCACCCGGACTTCGTGTGGGCGGCGGTGCTGGTCAAGAAAGCGGCGGCCCTGGCCAACCTCGCCACCGGCCACCTCGAGGAGCGATTGGGCCGGGCGATCGTGGCGGCGGCGGACGAGATCCTGACAGAGGGCTGCTGGCGGGAGCAGTTCGTGGTCGACCGCTTCCAGGCGGGGGCCGGCACCTCGCACAACATGAACGCCAACGAAGTCCTGGCCAACCGGGCCAACGAATTGCTGGGCGCGGGCCGCGGCGAGTACTCCCCGGTTCACCCCAACGATCACGTCAACATGTCCCAGTCGTCCAACGACACGGTGCCGGCCATGACCCGGCTGGCGATCTTGCGCGGATGGGAGCGCTTACAGGAGTCGCTCCGGGAACTGGAGCAGGCTTTTGCCGAGAAGGCCCGGGATTTCGACCGGATAGTGAAGTCCGGCCGGACCCACCTGCAGGATGCGGTCCCCATCCGCCTCGGCCAGGAATTCGGCGCCTACCGAACCACCGTGGGCAAGGCGGCGGTGCGTCTGGAGCAGGCGACCGGGGACCTGCGCGCGCTCAACCTGGGGGCGACCGCTCTGGGCACGGGCATCAACTCTCCGCCTGAATACCGCGCGCAGGTGGTCGAAGAGCTCTCTCGGCTCACGGGCTGGCCGCTGCGGGCGCCCCAGGACTACTTCCAAATCACCCAGAGCCACGACGACTTCGTGCGCTTCTCCGGAGAACTGCGCAACCTGGCGGTGGAACTGACCAAGATCGCAAACGACCTGCGCCTGCTGAGCTCGGGCCCGCGGGCGGGACTGGGCGACATCTCGCTGCCTCCGGTTCAACCGGGCTCCTCGATCATGCCGGGCAAGGTCAACCCGGTGATGGCCGAGATGCTGAACATGGTCTGCTTCGATGTCATCGGCGGGGACCTCACGGTCTCGCTGGCCGGACTCCATGGGCAGCTCGACCTGAACGTGTTCGCGCCGGTGATGGCCCACGTGCTCCCCGAGCGCTTGGACAACCTGTCCCGCGCCCTGACGGTTTTCACGGATAGGTGCGTGCGAGGCATCGAGGCGGACGAAATCCGGCTTTCCGATCAGGTCGCCCGGAACACCAGCCTGGCCACCGCACTCGCGCCCGTGATCGGCTATGCCCGGGCGGCCACGGTGGCCAAGCGGGCGGTGTCCGAGAACCTGAGCGTGCGCGAGGCCGCCGAACGCGAGGGAGTGGGCGAGGGCCTGAACCTGGACCTGGACGAGCTGCTGGACCCCCGCCGGCTCACCGAACCGGGGATGCCAAAATAAATTTTAGCCTGGCGAGACTTTTCTCCAGGCGAGACGATGTTAGGATGGCCGCACTCTGAGCAGGTGAAAGGTCAGTCGTCCGCTCTCGGGATGTCACGCTTGGAAGCAAGTTCGAAAAGGCCGCTCGCTTCCCCTCCGGACCCTCCGGTGGCCGCCACCCTGCTCAATCAGGTACCCGCGGCCCTCCTGGTGCTGGACCCCGCCGATTGGTCAGTGAGTTACGCCAACGAGCCTGCCCTGGATTTCCTGCCCGGGTCTCTGGGCCTAGGCAGCGTCGCTCGTTCCCTCCCCGATCTCCTGCAGCCCTCCACCGCCGAAGTGCTGGAAGAGGTGTACCGCGAGGGCCGCGGCCGCAGTTTCGACGAGGTGGCGCGGCAGTTGCCTTCCCGGGGAGAAACCTTCTGGAATCTGTCGCTTTCCCCGCTTGGCGCGGAGGGCCCGCCACAACGGGTACTGCTCTGCGCTGTGGACGTCACGGAACAGGTTCGCCTGCGCGAGGGTCTGCGCGGATCGGTGGCGCGTGAGGCTGAGCGCACGGAGGAGTTGGCCGCCATCGTTGCCGCCTTCTCCGACGGACTGATTCTCACGGATGCCCAAGGCATCGTGTTCTTCGCCAACAACCGGGCGGCGGAGGTCCTCGGCGTCGGCCGTCCCGACCTCGACCAGGCGGATGCCTGCGCACTTCTGGGCGGAAACGGAGCAGGTTTTCCCTGTGAGGCGCTGCGGGGGGAGGAGGTGCGCAACCACCGGTTGGTGCTGGACCGGGACGGGGTGCCGGTCCACATCGCGGCGCACGCCTCGCCCATACGGGAACGCGACGGCAGCATCGTGGGCGCCGCGCTGGTGGTGGTCGACATCACCGGCTGGGTGCAGGCCCAGCGCAAACTGGAGGCGGCGGTTGCGGTCGAGCGCAGGCGCTCGGCGCAGCTAAGGGTCTTCAGCCAACTCATGATGAGCGTCAACAGCGAGACCGAGCCGGGAAGGCTCTTGGACACGGTGGTGCACGGGTCCACCCGCTTGGCCGGAGCCCTCTCGGCCTCCTTCTACAGTGTGGAACGAGGCCACCTGCGGCTCGATGCCCACTGCGTATCGCCCGAGGCCTTCAGTCGGGATCAAGCGGCGCGTGAACGGGTGCGTTCCCTGCTCGGCCGAGTCATGCGGGAGCGCGAAACCCTCCGCTCGGGGTTTGGCGAACTGGCGGCCCCGATCCTGGAGGGAAACGGCGACCTGACCGGCATTCTCTTGTTGACGCGCCGCGCGGAGGGAGGCGGCTTCGGGGCCGACGACGCCGTCTTCGTGGGAAACCTGGCCGCTCACGTTTCCGTGGCGCTTCAGAACCTCCGCCGCATCGAGCACGAGCGGGAGATCGCGGAGTACCTACAGCGCGCGATGCTGCCGGATATCGCCGCCATCGAGGGGCTGGAGGTTCACTTCAGCTATCGTAGTGCGACCGAGTCCACCCTGGTCGGAGGCGACTTCTACGACCTCATCCCGCTGCCGCGGGGGCGCTGCGCTCTGATCGCCGGAGACGTATGCGGCAAGGGCCTGAGCGCGGCCACCCAGACCGCGAAGGCGCGCTACATGTTCCGCGCCTACGCCTCCTTTGAGCTGTCCCCGGGGCAGTGGCTGACTCTGGTCAACGAGAACCTGGGGTCCAGCCTGGCCCGAGATGAGTTCGTGACCGCCGTCCTGGTCGTGGTGGATGCGGCCGTGGGAACCATCACCTATAGCCTGGCGGGGCATCCTCCCCCGCTGCTCATGGAAGCCGGAGGGCCGGCGCGGTTCCTCGGCGGACAACCGGGTCTGCCGCTGAATGCATTGGAAGAGCAGCGCTACGCGACTCATGCTGACCAACTGCCTCCCGGAGCGACGCTTCTGCTCTACACCGACGGCCTGTTCGAGGCGCGCGCCGACACGGAGTTGTTCGGCGTGGAGCGCTTGGCGCGGCGGGCCCCCGCTCTGCTGTCTGGTTCTCTCGCCCAGAGCGCGGAAGCCCTTTTGATCGAGGCGGCAGAGTTTGCCGGGGGCCGGTTGCGGGACGACGTGGTGGTTGCCCTGTGCCGCCGGGCTCAAGGGGTGTCTCAGGGCTCGTAGGTCAACAGGTCTCCCCGGCGCTCGAGGGCCAGCCCGAAGGGTGAACTCAGCCTGGCCAGGCGGCTGAGAATCCGCTCCGCGGCCTCACCCTCCACGACGGCGGGGATGCCGTGGGAGTCGGAGAGATACACCGGCGTAATCTGCAGACTCGGGGGCCGGTCTTCGCGCAGCGTGGCCTCGAGGACGAAGGCCTCGCCCGTCTCGCGGGAGCGATGGTCGAACACGAAGTCGCCCAGACTATAGGCGATGAGCGCGTTTCGGTAGATCTCGAGACCCTGGATCACGTGGGGGTGATGCCCCAGGATGACGTCGGCGCCGGCCTCCACCATTCGGTGGGCCAAGGCGCGCTGGTCGGCGTTGGCGGCGGATTGGTACTCGGCCCCCCAGTGAATGCTCACGATGACCCACTCATACTCCAGGGACGCGGCGCGGATGTCTTCGAGCAGGCGCTGCTGATCGGGTCTTCCCGGGTTGATGCCGGCCCGCTCTTGGCCGGCGGCAAAGCCGGCCGGCAGGATCAGCGAGTAGGCCAGCAGGGCCGCCCGGTCGCCGTTCACCTGCATCACCGCGGGTTTGCGGGCGGCGGCCAGGTCCTCGCCGGCGCCGGCCGGGCCGATCCCGGCGGCCGAAAGCCGGGCGATGGTATCGGCGAGGGCCGCCTCTCCCCAGTCGAGAGCGTGGTTGTTCGCCAATGAAACCAGGTCGACTCCCGCCGCCTGGAGGCCGGTGACGAGCTGCGGGCGCCCCCGGAAGACCACGTCCTTGTCCGGATCGGGCGATCCCTGGTCGGACGCGGGCGATTCCAGGTTGACGTAGGCGACGTCCGCCCGGCCAAGAAGCGGCGCTACCCCGGAGAGCGCGGCCTGCCCGCCCTCGGAGTCGATGAAGTCGCCGACCTTGCGGTCGCCGATGACGTCGCCGCCCGCCGCGAGGGTGAGGGGAGCCGAAGCGCGCGGCTTGTTTGCGGTGTCCGCAGCGGCGGAACCGGGCTCGCCTTCCGCCTGCTCGGCGCCGCTTGTGAATTCTTCGGCCGCCGCCGTGTCGCCGAACGGCCCTCTTTCGAATAGGTAAACCGCACCCAGGATTACCGCGAGCACCCAGACGCCGAGCACCATGGCTCCGAGGACGGCATCCCCGGAGGCACGCGCGCCGGTCCGGCGGGGGCTCCGCCGCACTCTGGAACCATGGCCCGCTCTCGCACTCGGTCCGGGTCTCGATCTTCTTCGGTCGCTCATCACTCTTCTATTCTGCATGGGCCGGCCTTCACCTACGCTCGCCTCCGGCGTTGGCCGCGGGGACCGCGAACGTCTTCTCGAAGCAGTCCCTTTCGGCCCGAGGAATCGGCGCCGAAGAGTCGAGGCGGAGGGCGCGGGTATAATACGCGCTCGTCAACGCGTCGGAAGTGGAGGCTTCGTCCTGTCTATGAGACCCGTCTCTCGCGGAAGCAGAGGAAAAGAGGTTCTCGATATCCAAACCCGGTTGCGGGGATTGGGCCTGGAGGTTGGCCGCGAGGGAGCCGACGGACACTTCGGGCCCCAGACCGAGCTCGCCGTCCGCGCCTTCCAGCAGGCGCGGCTTCTCTTGGCCGACGGCGTGGTGGGAGAGAACACCTGGGCGGAACTGGTCGAGGCCGGATACCAGCTTGGTGAACGGCTGGTCTATCTGCGCATCCCGCCCATGAGGGGAGACGACGTTCTCGATCTGCAGCGCAGGCTCAACTCCTTCGGGTTCGATTCCGGTCCGGAGGACGGCATTTTCGGCTCCCTCACCGAGGAAGCTTTGATGGAGTTTCAGCGGAACGCCGGTCTCAATGTCGACGCCATTTTGGGCGAGAGCACCCTGGACCGTCTGCAACGGGTGCACAAGGCCGAACTGGGCGTCCCCGGCAGGAAGATACCGGACCGGATGGGGGGTTATGTCGGCCGCAGCGCGCTCGAGGGAGTCAAGATCTCCCTCGACCCGGGTCATGGGGGAACGGACCGAGGTCATCTGGGAGCCGAAGGCCTCACCGAGAAGCAGATCAATCTGGACCTCGCTCGGCGACTCGCCGACATGCTGAGCGCGAGGGGGGCGGAGGTTCTCCTGGTCCGCGAGTCGGATTCGCATCTGGGGTTCTCCGAGCGGGCCGAGCTGATCAACCGGTGGGAGACCGAGATCAACCTGGCCCTCCACCACAACGCGAACACCAGCGTGCGGGCTCAGGGCGCCGCCACCTATTACTTCGCCAATGGGACCTACTTCTCCGAGGCGGGGAAGCGCCTGGCCGGCTACATCGTCAAGGAGTTGGTCGAGGGCTTGGGGCGCACCGACCTGCACACCCACGGCCGGAATTTCTCCTGTCTGCGCGAGCCCGACGGTCTCTCCGTGATGGTGGAACCCGGGTTCATCACCCACCCGGCTGAGGGAGCCGCGCTTCGCCGGCCCCAGACGATCGAGGCCGAGGCGGAAGCCATACTGCGGGGGCTCGAGCGCTACCTCAGACGCAGCTAGCCGGTGGTTCACGCTCCGGGGTGGTTCGCTCTCGGAGTTGTTCACGCTCCGGTTTTTGTTACAGGGTTGATACCTTCAGAGAAGGAATGATAGAGTCGCCCGCAGCGTGGCCCTCGCGGCCTCGCTTGCTGCGCACACTACTAGGGAGGCCACGAATCACCGGTTTGACCCAGGGCATATCAAGGCGGGATTCGGAGGGACGTTTCTTCGTTCCGATAATCGCGGTTCTCGCCTTTACTATATTGGGACTCTTTCTGATGGCGGCTCCTGCCAACGCAGAGCCGGCCAAGATCACCGAAGCCAAACAGGACGCCGCTGCTCTGCGCGAGCAGGTGGAACAACTGGGCATGCAGGTCGAGAAGGCCGCGGAAGACCTGGCCTACGCCCAGTGGCAACTCGAGAAGACGAATGCCGCCATCGACGAGAACCAGGCCAAGCTGGACAAGGCAGAAAAAGATCTGAGCGTCTCGAGCGACCGTTTGGCCAAGCGCTTGGACGGCATCTACCGCCAGGGCGAGGTCGGCTTCTGGAGCGTCCTGTTCAGCGCAGATTCCCTGACTGACCTGCTGAACCAGGTGGACTTCCTCAACCGGATCGGGGAAACGGACGTCGATCTCTACGAGGAGATAGCCACCTTCCGTCAGAGTGTTGGCGAGCAGCGTGAAGCGCTGGCTGCGCAGAAGGCCGAGCATGACCGATTGGTCGCGGCAAAAGCCGAGGCGGAAAAGAGCCTGGAGAGCCGCCTTGGTCAACAGAAGTCTCAGCTGCAGGGCAAAGAGCAGCAGATCGCTCAACTGGAGAAGGAAGAAGCGGAACGGCAGGCGCGGATCGCTGCTGAAGCCCGGGCCGCGGCGGCGCGGGAAGCCGAAAGAGCCGCTCAGCAGCAGCGCGCGCAGGCTTCGAAATCCTCCAGCTCGAGTTCGTCCTCTTCGAGCAGTTCTTCGAGTGCTTCCTCGAGTTCCGGATCCTCGTCCAGCCAGCCGTCTCGCAGCGTAGCCCGTTCCGGGTCCGCCGGCTCGGCGCTCGAAGCGGCGATGAGTATGAGAGGTGTGCCCTACGTGTGGGGCGGCGCCTCTCCCAGCGGCTTCGACTGCTCCGGCCTGATGCTCTGGGCCTACGCCCAGGTGGGGGTATACCTGCCCCATTCCAGCCGAGCCCAGTTCGGCTACGGGACCCCGGTCTCGCGTGATCAATTGCAGCCGGGCGACCTTGTCTTCTTCGGCAGCCCCATTCACCACGTGGGCATGTACGTCGGGGGCGGCAACTACCTGCACGCGCCCTATACGGGCGCCACAGTCAGAATCGACGGCATGAACCGGCGGGACTTTAGGGGGGGCCGGCGCATCGGCTAGCGATGCCGACGGTGGGGCGGTCTTCGACGGCCGTTTATTACCATCCGCTCTTTCTCGAGCACGATACCGGCCTGCACCCGGAATCGCCCGAGCGCCTCGTGGTCATCGCGGAGGCGCTTCGGGCTTCTGATCTCTCTCTCGAATGGCGGCTTCCTGAGCCGGCCGACCTTTCCGCCATCGAGCGGATTCACTCCCCCGGCTACGTGGACCGGGTGCGCCAGATTGCGGCCAGTGGAGGAGGAGCGCTCGACCTGGACACCGCCATTTCGCCGCGCTCGTTCGACGCCGCAGTCCTTGCCGCCGGGGCGGGCGTCCAAGCGGTAGACGCCGCGCTCGACGAGGGGCAGCAGGCCTTCCTTCTAGTCAGACCTCCCGGGCACCACGCCACTCCTGCGCGCGGCATGGGTTTCTGCCTTTTCAACAGCATTGCCATCGCGGCGGCTCACGCCTTGGAAGTGCGCGGGCTGGAGCGCGTGCTCGTCGTGGATTGGGACGTGCATCACGGCAACGGCACCCAAGACGCCTTCTACGGCGACAAGCGAGTGCTCTTCCTGAGTATGCATCAGCAATATCACTTTCCCGGTACCGGCTGGCCGGAGGAAGTCGGCAGCGGCGAAGCCTCTGGGTACACGGCCAACTACACCCTGCCCGGGGGGGCCGGGGACGGGGCCGCCCGGCTCTTCATCGAAGAACTCGTCGTTCCTCTGGCGCGGGCCTACCGCCCGCAACTGGTGCTGGTCTCCGCCGGTTACGACTCCGAATCGGGTGACCGGCTGGGCGGGTTGAGCTTGAGCCGGGCCGCCTTTGGCTGGATGTCCCGCCGGCTTCACCTTCTGGCCCGGGAGGGCACCGCGGCGGGCCCCATCTTCTTTCTTGAAGGCGGGTACATGCCCTCGATGATGGCGCGGTCCGTGCTCGCGACCCTTGGCGCGCTCGAACGCGAGCCCGAGGGTTTTATGGGGATGCCCGACGACCCTGAACGTGCCTTTCTGGAGGAAATCCTCTCCGCCCTCAGGCCTTATTGGCCCGGCACTCTCAAATAGCCGGCGGTTTTCGCCGATACATCCGCCAGATCCGGTTTTTCCGCCCAGGAGGCCGGGTGCTCCCGAGGAGGGCGAAACTTCCCGGGTCGGGCCACGTTCCATTCCGGGTGGAGGATGTATGAGAACGATTGACGAACTTCTGGCGATAATGGCCGAGACCGCTGCTTCCGACCTTCATCTCAAGGCGGGCAGCCCACCGGTGATGCGGGTCGACGGCGAGTTGGGTCCCCTGGACGAGGGTCCGGTGGAGGCCGAAGACACCAAGGACTACGCCGCTGCGCTCATGAGCGACAAGCAGATCCGCCGCTTCAGCGAGACCAATGAGATCGACTTCGCCTACAGCGCCCCCAAGATCGGGCGTTTCCGGGTGAACGTCTACCGTCAGCGCGGCAGCATCTCCATCGCGATCCGGCAGGTCGCCCACCACATCCCCAGCTTCGAGGAGTTGCGCCTGCCCCCCGAGGTGCGGCACCTGGCGCTCGAGCCTCGCGGGTTGGTTCTGGTCACGGGAACCACGGGCTCGGGTAAGACCACCACCCTCGCCGCGATGATCGACCATATCAACACCAACCTGCGCCGCCACATCGTCACGGTCGAGGATCCCATCGAAATCCTTCACCGCGACAAGAAGTCCATCGTGCAGCAGCGGGAGGTGGGGTTGGACACCGAAAGCTACTCCTCCGCTCTCAAGTACGTGCTGCGGCAGGATCCGGACGACATCCTGATTGGCGAGATGCGCGACCTGGAAACCGTGCGCACGGCTCTCACCGCGGCGCAGACCGGCCACTTCGTGATGAGCACGCTGCATACCATCGACGCCACCGAAACCGTCAACCGCATCATCGACTTCTTCCCGATCTATCAGCAGAAGCAGGTGCGCATCATGTTGGCGGGCACGCTGCGGGGCATCATTTCTCAGCGGCTGCTGCCCCGGGCGGACGGCGAAGGGCGCGTGCCCGCGGTCGAGGTCCTGGTGATGACCGGGCGGATCCGAGACTTCATCCTGGATCCCGAGCACACCTCCAACATCGAGACGGCCATCAAAGAGGGCGAGTTCTACGGGATGCAGACCTTCGACCAAAGCCTGGTCGGACTCTACGAAGAGGGTCTGATCACGCTGCACGACGCCCTGGGCGTGTCGACAAGTCCCCACGACTTCAAGCTGTTGGTCCAGTCCCGCGGTCATGACGTGTCACTGATCGCCTGATGCCCGGAGTAACCGTCCGCTTGTCGGAGGATTGACGCTCCGGACCAGCAAGCAGCCTGCCCTTGCCCCGGGGCAGGCCCAATCGCCGAAGGACCGGCCGGCGCGGTAAACTGGCCGCATGCCCGCCTTTGTTCAAATCGCTCGGCGCACCGCCGGCCTGTTCCATCCCGTCGCCGTCGCCGGCCTGCCGCGGGTGCCGCGGGGCGTGGCCTTGCTCGCGCTGCGCCTTCCCTGGTTGGTCCCGGTGCGCCTGCGCTGGCGGGCGGCTGCCGGCGGACTCGGGCTCGTCATCGCGAGGCTTCAGGCCGAATCGTCTGTCGGCGCGGTCATGCAGTCGTTGGGTGAGGAGCACGGAAACTCCCTGCGGAGCCAACTAGGCTACGGGCGGGACCCCTTGGAGTGCGCGCGCGCCGTCACCCTGGCCAACCGGCTGTTCCGAATCCGCGCCCGCTCCGAGCTGAGAGGGGAAAGTGCCCTGGTGATCACCCCGGGCTGTCCCTGGTCGCGGGAGGAGTGGTGGGGCGCGACCGCCTGCGGGGTTTTCTCGCGGTACGAGGTGGGACTGACGCGCGGCCTCAATCCCCGAGTGAGGTTGCGCTACGAAGCCAAGCGAACGCGTGGTGACCGGCGGTGTGTGGGCGTGTATTCCTGGAGCGACGAAGGAAACGACCAAAGAAAGGCGGAGTAAATGGTCACGGCCTTTGCCCTGATAAGCGTGGAGAGACACCGTTTGGCCGAGGTGGCCGAGCGCCTGATCGAGGTCGACGGCATCGCCGAGGTGTACTCGGTGGCGGGGGAGTACGACTACGTGGCGGTGCTGCGCGTCCCGCGCTACGAGGACATGTCCGGCGTGGTCACCGAAGGTCTGGCCAAGGTGGAGGGCGTCGTGGACACCGAGACCTTGATGGCCTTCCGCTGTTATTCACAGCACGACCTGGAACGCATGTGGAACCTGGGCGGGGAACCGGCCGGGAGCTGATCGCCGGAGCGCACCGGAGCGCTCCCGGAACTCGGTCTACTCCTCCTCGGCCTGTCCCACGATCACGTTGACCACGGTGGTGATCAGCGAGATCAGCAGAGCGGTGATGATCGCCCAGATGAAGCTCGAGACTTCGAAGCGGGTCCCCATCAGCCAATCCAGCAGTTGGACCATGATGCCGTTCACCACCAGGATGAACAGGCCCAAGGTCAGACAGGTCAGGGGAAGGGTCAGCACCTTGAAGATGGGCCGGACGACCGTATTGAGCACACCGAGCACCAGGGCGGCGACCACCGCCCAGAGCACGGATGAGACCTCCACCTGGGGCAGGAGGTAGGCGGCCAGCAGGATGGCGACCGTGTTCGCTACCCAGCTCAGGACCCACTTCATTCGGATTCTTCTCCTCTTTGATATAGGCGGAGCAGCTCCGCAGCCTCTGCTCGGACCCGCTTTCTGAGGGCCAACGGAGACTCGACCACCGCGTTTCCTCCCTGGCTCAGCACCTCGCGCGCGAGCCAGGACTCTTCGAGATAGGGGATTCGCGCCCGGACCCGGTCTTCCTGCACCTCGGCCTCCACCTCGTAGCCCGCCTCTTCCAGCCTCAGCCGGTGCCCGCCGGGAAAGCTGACGATGGCGCTGGAGGCGTTGGGGGTGGGGCCGGGGACCTCGGGGTGGGTGCGATATTCGAGGGCGGGCCGGGGCCGGAACCGGCGGCCGGTCTTCTCGACAGTGCGGATGCGGTCCAGGCGGAAGGTGCGTTCGTCCGAAGCGGCCAAACACCAGGTCTGCACGTACCAGCCCGGGCCTCCATGGATGAGGAAGTGAGGCTCCACCTCGCGCTCGGAAAGCTCTCCCCGGGCCGGCGTGAAGTACTCGATGCGGACGATCTCTCGGCCGGTCACGGCCTCGCGCAACTGGGCCAGCACCCGCTCATCGGCGGGAAGCGCGTCGGTGATTCCCACCTCGCCGCCGGCGTCGTCGCCCAGGGCCTGCGCCAGCTTCTGGCGGAGTGAAGCGAGGACCGCCCCACCTTCCTCCCCCTCCTTCCCCAAGAGGTCGAGTGCCAAGAACAGGGCCTTGGCCAGCAGCGGGGTCAGCCGGGAAGGCCGCTCATGGGTCTCCGACAGGGTCTCGCGCGAGACCGAGACGTGATCGCCCTCGAGGGAAGCGAAGATGATGTAGGTCCCGCCTCCGTGGTTCACCAGATTCAGCAGGTTGATATCCGCCTCTATCTCGGCGCGGTCGAGTCCCAGGGCCTGCTCGATGTCGGCCACCGGGACGGTGTCGGAGCGGGTCTCGTCCAGCAGATAGTGCAGCAGCGTGAGCAGCCGCGAGAGGCGGTCCGGTGGCACCGGCGGCCGGCTCACTTCGGCTCCGGGTGCACGGGGTGAACCTCCAGGACTCGGCGCAGCCTATGGATCACCTCTTGCCTGATTTCCGGGGGAGCGATCACCTCGACCTTCGGGCCGAGTTGCAGGAGCCAGGTGATGAGCGCATCTCGGTCGGCGTAGGGGACTGCGAAGAGCTCCCCGCCGGCGTCCGCGTCCTCTCCGCCCGCCCGCACGGCTTCCGGATAAGTCCTCGCGAGCCACCAACCCAGGCTGGCATCGGCGCGGAGCGTGACCGTTCCCACGGGGGAGTCCAGCAGCCACGAGGGCCGGCTCCGGTAACGCCCCGGGTCATAGGAATCCGGCACTTCGAAGTCGCGCGGCTTCTTGCCGGCGAACTCGACGGCTCCGCGGATTCGCGAGAGCCGGAACATGCGCTCGTCGTCGCGCTCGTGATCGCGGCCCACCACGTACCAATGGCCGCCTATGCGGAACAACCCGTAGGGATCGAGCGAGCGGGGGGACTCGGCCTCGCGGTGGGCGGAATAATAGTCGAATCGCACGCTCTTGTGCCGGGCCACCGCATCTTCGAGGCGCGCGAATTGGGGGCCTCTGTCCCGCGCTTCTTCGTCGGCAGGCAGAGCGAGGCCCAGGCTGGCCGGGTCGAGCGGATCACCGGGTCTGGCTGCCATCAGGGCGGAGAGGGCCAGCCGAAGGGGCCGGACGTAGGGGAAGCTCCCCTCGAGCAGCACCAGCGCCGCCGCCAGAGCGCGTTCCTCCTCCGAGGTCAACTCCAGGTCGGGCAAATAGAAGTTCTCCGGGGGAAGGTGGTAGAGGTCGCGGTCGCCATCGTCGTGGGTCTCGATGACGATTCCGGAGCGGCTCAACTCTTCGCGATCCATGTGGAAGCGGCGGGTGAAGGTGTCGACGCGCATGTTGGCGTAGCCCTCGACGGATTGCGCGATTTCGTGGCCCGTCACCGGGCGGCTCCGGGAGAGGAGAAACGACACCAGAGAAAGCTGGCGGAGGAGTTTGTCGTCGCCGCGGGCCATACGGCTTAGGGTAGCGTACGGAGGTCTGCGAGGGGAGCAACTGCTGCCTTCTGTCCGCCGGGCTTAGTACAATTCGCATGGTGAAATCTCGCGAGGACATACAGCTCGAGGGCTGGGAGGCGGCACTGGAAAGCCCGGCCGCGGCGCGGGAAACGCGGACCGCCGCTCCGCCAAAGAGGCTGATCCTGGTGAACGGGCCCCCCAACTCCGGCAAACTCGGACAGGTGATCGGCTGGTGGCAGGCCAACCGGGAGGCGGCTCCCTTCCTGCTGGCGCCCACGCGCATGGATGCGCGCGAGCTGGCTGCGGAAACCCTCGAACGCTGCGGGGGGGCGGTTATCGGCGGTGCGCCCTCGGGCACTTTCGACGATCTGGCCGGCCTGATTCTCAAAGGCCGTCCCCGGCTGCTCGGCCCGCTTCGCCGGCAGCTCCTGCTGCGCCGTATTCTCAGTACCGCCGATCTGGGGCCGCTGGCGGCGATGGCGGAGCTGCCTGGAGCGGCCCAGGCTTTCGAGAAACTGCTGCGGGAACTGGGCGAAACCGGCATGCCCCCGGAAGGGGTGATGGGCTCTCTGGACGCCTGGGCGCAGGCCTCGGGGGATTCCTTGCCCGAGCAGCTTGCTCTGGCCTATCAAAAATACGCGGCGGCCTGCGCCACTCTCGGGGCCGAAGAGCGCTGGGAGGTGCTGACCCGGGCGGAGCGCGACTTGGGCAGCGCGGAGTGGCGGCGGCCGGTGGCCGCCCACGGATTCACCTCGTTCACCTCGGGTCAGCGCTCCCTGTTGCTCGCGCTCTCGCAGCGGGTCCCGGTTCTCGTCACGCTGATCGCCGGCGCCCCCGCCTTCGACGAGGCCTGGGGCGGCGAGGTGGGTTGGTGGAAAGAGCGAGCGACCGAGGTCGTCCGCACGCGGCCGCAAACAAGGGTCTACTCCTCGGCCGCGCTGGCTCGACTGAACGCTTGGTGGAGCGGGGAAGAGCGGAGCGAAGAACCCGGCGCCGTGAGGGAAGCGGCGCCGTTTGCCGACGAGCCCGGCGCCGCCGGCGGCGCGGAGGGGCCGGCCGGAGAGTCCC
>JADQBG010000026.1 GCA_016278725.1 Actinomycetota bacterium | reverse complement strand
TTACTGTACCTATATGGTACTTCGGAGAAGTGGGTTTGTCAAGTATATAAGTCCCCTTCTTTTAGGCCCTGGATGATGTCGCGCTGGGCGGGCATGGTTGTGGTCATGAGGGCCGAGCCCGTCACGATGTCGACATTTAGCTCCTTGGCTTTGGCCACCACGTCATCTACGGGCACGTCGCGCCCCATATCGATCACCTCAAAGCCGTTGGCTTTGAACATGGTCTTTACGATGTTCTTGCCCACGTCGTGGATGTCGCCCTGGACGGTGTGGCAGATGACCTTGCCTCGGCCGATGTCTGCCTCCTCGGCGGAGAGATTCTCCACGAGGACAGCCACCGCCGATTCGAAGGCTTCTGCTGCGATCAGGATCTGCGGGACGAACATCTCGCCCTCGTCGAAGAGCTCGCTGACCACGCCCATGCCTTTGGCGAGGCCCTCCTGGATGGCTTCTATCGGCTTGATGTTCGCCTCTCGGGCCTCGTGCGCCGCTTCTACGGCCAGGTCCGGGTCAAGATCGGATACCGAGCGGGCGAGCTTTTCTAGGATTTGGTCTCGTTCCATTAGTTCACCTCCTTTCGGGATGGGTTGGGGATTGCTGAAGATGACCGTCGGAAGATCCTTGGGAGGCCGGTCGACTGCCGCCCTTGGGCGATAGCGACCTGATTTAGAGAGCGAAGGGAGGCTGAGACAAACCCCGGGGGTGAGATTGGCACCGGGATGAGCGGATGGGGCTGAAGAAGACCGTGCGCAAGGGATCCGTGCGCAAGGGATCCAGCGGACCGGATGATCGGATCCGGCTCGGAAAAGGATGCGTCAATGCTTGATCGCCGCCGCCCGCTAGCGGGCGACTCCCCCCGGTTCATACTGTTCCCCCCAGTACGGAAGCTGTCCGAGAATGCCGCTCCACCGATAACCCCGCATTGATGACAGCCGCCCCCCCAGGCGAAGCGATCAACCGTATGCGGTCGTGTGGTGCGCTCGGCTCCCTTTCGGGTTACGCAACATGTAGAACTTAACAGCTTGCTTTTGCCAACGCAATCCCAATTTTCGATACGTATTGCGTAACGGATTTCACATTTTACTTATCTAATCCGAAAGGTCCCCTATCGAGGGGGCCGGGTTGCGCGGTCGGCACCGTGCCAAATTCCACGGTGGGCACCGTGGGTTAGGGCCGTTGGAAGGTGCTTCATGGAAGCGGGGCGGTAGGCACCTTAGCGGGCGCGCGAGCCCCGACAAGGAAGAAAGGAGCGGGGCTACTCCTGGGACTCGGGGAGATCCCACATGTAGCTGAACTTGTCGATGGCAAGAACCTGAAACGCCTCTGTGCGGATGATTCCGGGGACCGAAGCAAGCTCTTCACATAGAAAGGAATGCAGGGCTTTGTTGGTCGGCAGCATCGCCTCGCACCACACGTGCGCCCTTCCTGTGATGTAGCTCACGTTTGCCACTCGCTCCATGGCGGCCAGTTGGGCGCCGATCTCCCGGGCCGCGCTGGGTTCCACCTCGATGAGCATCATGGCGTAGACGGGAAAGCCGGTGGCAGCCGGATCGAGCAGGCCGATGATGCGCAGGACACCGCTCTGTTGCAGCCGCTCGATTCTCTTGCGGGCGGTAGGCTCCGAAACCCCTACTGCGCGGGCGATTTCGGCGTTCGGACGGCGCCCGTCATCCCGAAGGAGCCGAAGTATCTGCCGGTCGAGCGTGTCGAGTCCCCCGCGGCCATTACCCTCCCCCCAGAGTTCTTCGTTCTCGGACCGTTCAACCGAAGTCTCTTTGCGTCGTCCGGTCAGCCTGGGGGGCGCCGGATTAGATTGGGTAACCCCAGGGGTCCCCATGCTCATCGCGCCGGCGGTCCCCGGAGGCACGTCCGACTCGTCCGGCAGATCCCACATGTAGTTGAACTTATCCACGCCCAGGATGAAGTACGTTTCCGCAGAGATGACGCCCCCGCTCGAATCCAGCGCTTCGGCACAGAAATCGAACAGGGCGTCCAGGTTGGAGAAGAAGGCCTCGACCAACATGTCGAATCTGCCTGTCGTATGCCCGACGAAAGCAACGCAATTCATGGCAGCCAGGCGGCGGCCCACGCTGAGAGCGAAGCCGTCCCGGATCGTGAGCGCCAGAAACACATCGACGGGAAAGCCCGTGGCCACTGGATTGAGGAGCCCGATGATGCGAAGGACCCCGCTCTCCTGCAGGCGCTCGAGTCGCCTACGCACGGTCGGCACGCTAACCCCGACCGCCCGCGCTATTTCGGCGTTTGGTCGGCGGCCGTCGTCCTTGAGAAGACGCAGTATCTTGCGGTCGAGTTGGTCTATGTCAAGAGGCGTGACCCGCCCCACTTCAGCCTTCATGAGACCTTTCTCGAATTTGCCGAACTGCGACCGAACGCAGATTCTCTGGTGAAAGGAGTGAGCGGACCGCAGCGGCAAGACCATCAGGCGCCACCACTTCCGTGTCCTTATCGTCAAGTGTAACCGATAGACCGACCCCAACCCACCGTTGAACCAGGCATTCTTGAACCCACTGCTTACGTCTGAGGCATAGGTCTCATAGTCATGGTCGATCCGCAGCGCGCACGAGTTCTCGAAACGACATGAACGGCATTCTGAACCGGTGTCTTTCGAGAGCCACCTTATCCGCGTCTGCCTCAGCGATCGCCATGCAATCCCCATGGATCGCCAAGAGAAAGATGTCGGCGGTATCAAGGATGCGCTACCGGCCGATGCGCTTTTCGGCTTCCCGCCGGAACCTGCCTTTCTCGTCGGACGCCACGGACCACCCATACTCATGAGCCAAGACAAGACACGCCGACTCCCCCCTCCCGAGTCGCGCCCGAAGCTCAGCGAAGAGCGCCACTGCTTCCAAGTTCGTGACGTGCTCGATGCGCAGGAATGAGCGACCGATCGCCTCTTCGAGTGCCGCGCTTTGGTCGAGGTCGGTGATCTCTTCGCGAACATCCGCAGGCACCAGAACTCGTAACCCTCGAGGGCGCCCAGAACATCGAGCCGCCCGACGTGGGTTAGATTGATCGGCACGTTGGCATCGGTGACCACGATGCGGAGCCGAGATGCGATCACGCACCCTCTGCAAGAGGTGCTGTGGCATCGTCTAGTCCGACATCCTCGATGAGCAGATCGACGTCGTCTGCGGCGCACCCGACCATCGCTGCCAGCTCCACGACCTTACCCCGAGAGATCTCTTCCCTACGGTAGGCTTCCATCGCCAGGGCTAGAAAGCGTAAGCGGAACTCGTCACCAACGGCAACGCAGGCCGGCTCGCTCAAGCCCAAGAGCGCGGCAGCGCGCCGACCCCGCCGTCGTCATCTAGCTCTAGGCGGCCCAGGCAATGCGGTCGATGTATCGAATGCCGAGTCGATCGACCACCTGAGGATCATGAGCCGGTCGGTTGTGCGTAGGAGCCGCTCCAGTCGACCCAAGAAATCGGCTCGGGAAATGTACGCCGTCATCTCCAAAGCAACGAATCCCGGAGCCAGCGAGGCACGACGTTGGACAAGGCTCTCGGCCCCGCCCGCGGTGACATCGACGTCGTGCTAGGCGGGTGGAAGCTCGAAGGCGATGAACCGGTCGTAGAGAGCAGTCTTGCGCACTTCGTACGGATCGTAGCGACGCGGGCCCTTGCCGGCTGTCGTTGGGTCGACCCTCGTCTCCAGCAGTCCGAAGTTCTCAAGCGGACGGAGGAGCCGGTGTTCGAAGATCCACTGGCGATCACTCCGCCCCTGTTCGTCGGTCTCCTCCATGAAGCGCAACCCGAGCTGGGCGAGTTCCCGCAGGCGCTCGGGCGTCATCCATTCATCGCCCACGCGCCTGATCATCCAGAGGCTGTAGGCCACGGCGGTCTGAAAGGTGGAATCATCGCGGAATCGGTCCAAGTAGCTGAGGTTGAACGCGCCGAAGAACGTGCGCAGGAGGTGGGCTTGGAGAGCGCCCGCCCGTTCGTTCGCCACCAGTTTGGCGCCCTTCTTGGTTGCGAGGAAGCGCCCCCGATACTTGCGGATGACCCCTCCCAGGGTGAGGACGACCCGGAGGACGTGCAGAGGCCAGACGTCGTCCTCTTTGTGCACCTTGATATACGGTCGCCACTCGCCGTCGTGCTCCGAGAAACGCATGCGCTCGTTCATGGCGAGGACGAATGCCCGGCTGAGGTTGCCTTTGGCCGTGGCGGGGATGCCCGATTCGCCCATCAAACTGAGAAACTCACGGGCGTTCGCCAGGTACACGGAGGCGGTCAGGTCGTCTGGCGAGAGACCCTCGCGGAGTCGCAGGCAGCCGCCTGGGTCGCGGATGTCGGCCCACAGCAATTGCTGGATCTGGTGATGGTCCGGCACCGGCAGCAGTCTGCGGGTGGGCGGCGTGTCAGTGCTCATGTGCTGCGGTCCCTTGCTTGATAATCCCGCACGTTCTTGGCCTTCCAGAGTAGTGCGGGGTGGCACACTATCAGCTGCTGCATCTCGGGATCAGAAGTGAGCAAGTCCGGGCGAATCTCGCCCGCGTTGTTAAGCCGCTCGATGAACTCGTACTCATTCGCGGACAGGGGCAAGAGCCGGGAGACCAGCAACTGCGCATCTGCAACAAGCTTCTTCACCCACGGGGCCAAGTCGTTCCTCGTCGGAACCGTCCCGACGCGCAGCATCGGCCTGAGGTGCCGGTCGACCTCGGTGGCATCCACCTGGATATCCTCGACGCGTACCCCTCGCCAGTCGCGGCGATTCGCGGCCCCGTAGACCACGAAGCCCAGACGCATCCGCCGATGGTCAAGCCCGTCCACCTTCAACAACTCGGCGGTGTCAAAAAGGTCGCGGCCGGCATTGCGGCCGAAGAGCGCCGCCAGCTTGCCCGCGACCAGCTCGTGCACGTCGAGCATCGCGAACCGCACGACCGGAAGCGAGCCAACCTGTCTGGATTCAGCAATCACCACAGGCCACAAAGGTGTACGGAGCAAGAAGTTGAGGTCCAGTTCGAGCGTACCCGGCCGACCGGAGACAGTCGTCAACGAGAGGCGCCACTTGCCTCCTGCGTGATCAGACGGCGCCCGCCTCACCTGCAGGCCGAGTCGTGAACAGACCGCCTCGATAGCACGCTCTACCTGGGGACGCTCCTCGAGCATTGTCTTGAGATCGGCCGCGCCGACGTAGTTCACGTCGATGTCTACGGACAACCGCGGCACATCGAAGACGAACAGGTTGAGGGCAGTGCCACCCTTGAGGGCGAGGCGCCCCCTGAGGTATGGGTGGGAATTCAGCCCCGCGAGGAGGTCAAGGAGCCTCGCGACCTTCTCATACGCCTCCGGCGAGAACCCTGCCTCGGCCGCGCCACGCACCAGCTGGTCGTGCGACTCCATCAGCTCTGCTCCTCCACCCACGCTCCAGCACGTACTCGGGCACCACCAGATTCCAGGGGTGCACGAGTCTCCCGGACGCATGCGTCGCATCCAGGTAGCGCGGCTGCCGGGGCACGTGACCGCGAAGTGTCTCGAAATACCACTCATCGACCATGAGCGCCTCAGCATGTTGCTCGAGGAAGAGACCCACTCGCGCAACCGTGAGCGCAGAACCGAGCGCAAGCGCGTGCGCGACAACGGCGTCCAGATCGAGATACTCGATCATCTCCAAGGAGCGCCAGACCTCTTCCCACCCTCCTGATCGTTCGGGCTCGTCCAGAACGTCGACCATGGCGCGCTCGAGGGTCGTGACCCGGACGTGGCCTCCCGCGTGGGGACGCTCCACGATTCCGCCCCCGCGGTCCTCCAAGATCCTCAGAGGCGCCGGATCCTGGACCGGAATGAATTCCGCACCCTGGACCACTGTCGGCCGCCGGCGGCCGCGAGTCAGATAATGGAAACGGCTCCACACCGAGTACGTCTTCCCGAAGAACTGCAGGGCAGAGTGGTAGGCAACAACCGCGTCCCGCGCGAGATGGCCGGCGAGGATGTAGGAGTCGACCGTCGCTTCCTCTGGAGACACGCCCCGGGGAACCGTAGCGTAGAGGCCACGCCGCACACGTACAAGCCGACCCGATGCGACATGTTTCGCCAGCAGGTTCTTGCTCGTGCTGAGCTTGACGCCGGTCTCTGCCCGTGCGGCGTGGAATTCGTCGAGCGTGAAGACCGGATGTATGTCGAAGAAGACCTCGGACCGCACGACTTGCTCCCTTGCGCAGTTGGCACTACCTATAGTAGTGCTTTAGGCGCGGAGAAGCAAGTGAGCCCTCACGGATCCGAATGGCGAGTTACGGTCCGTGCGGACCCTGTTCATCTTGATGGTCGTGGCACTACGCAGGAATCCATTCATGGTCGGTGACTTCTTTGAAGAATGATCCAGCGGGGACCCACAAGCATGTGGCTCGGCGTTGCAAGAACCTTGCCCACATGGATGTCTCGTCGTTTCGCGGCATCCACATACTCCCGGGCACTCTCGGGATAGGAGTCGCGGAACTGTAGGGCAATGCCCTTGCCCATGACGCCCACCTCGTTGACGGTGTTCACCAGCGCGTCAACGCGGGCATCCAGCAGATTGCCTTTCTGGTACGTGATCATCTGAAGAACCATCCCGGCCTGGCAACTACTTTCAACTCTACATCCCTATCCCGAAGAAGCTGCTCGATGGCACCCTTCTGCCCTTGTTCGTAGCACCCCACCCCAAGCAGACATGTCACGGGCACGCATCAAGGCGTCCATGACGGATTCGAGCCACGTATTTGGCGCTACGAAGCCCGCCGCTCTGCGCACAACGAGTCTGCTCCCACCTTACGCCTTCTGGCAATTCGGTCATCAGCGTCATCGCCACCCGCGCCGAGCACATCGGCGAAGTACCGATCGCTCAAGGGCGTCCCTTTCTTGATGTGCAACGTCTTGCCGTGGCTGTCACACCAGGAGGCCACGCGCCGCGCTATGCGCTCGTAGTACCCTTTCGATTCGGGGAATGAGGAGACGAGTTTGCTGTAGTTCCATCTACCAAAGACGACGCTGTCGACGAAGCCTATGGCCTCCAGCAGCGGCTCCACGTTCTCTGAAGACGGATCGATGTTGGGGGTCGGATACGGCTCAATGCTTGCCCACGTTCGTTGTCCGGCCTGGGCGAGCCGACGAGCCGACGCGATGCGGGCTCCAAGGGGCGCGGAACCGGGCTCCCATTGCGAGCGGAAGGCTTCGCCAAGGGAGACGACGGATAGACCGTACTGGTTGCCCGGGCTGAGTGACCGCGTTCGCTCCACGAAGTCATCAGGATAGACACCCTTCGTGAGCGTCGTGACGCGTATCCCTCGCTCGTTCAGGCGCTCGATGATGCGGGTCGTGAGATCGACAACCTCGGCGACCGGACCCTCCACATCGGCGTCGTACATGAAGGGGTCCGTCGTGAAGCACAGATGGACACTGTCGATGCGGGCCGCGAGCCGAGGCAGCTCCGCATCGAGGAGTTCGAGGGCGTTTTCGACGACGTGCGGGCGACACCACTCTTCGTAGGACTTCACGCGGCCGGTACGCTTCGCAAGCATCATCGCGTAGCAGGGGTACCTGCAGCCATGACCGCATCCCTGGACGTGGTTGATCGTCCAGCCCCCGTATTCCACCTTGCTTTCGTAGAGCAACGACTTCCGTCTCATGCCGCACCATCCGGCGCGAAGAACGTGATCTCGGCCGTGAACTGCTCGGTGTCCCCCAAGCGCAGTTGGCCGGCATAGTTCTGCTTCTTGGCGCCACCGAACATCTTTCTCGCCATGTCGGCGATCTTTCTGTTCTTCGTGACGAACAAAAGGTAGTAGAGCGTGCCTACCCGGTCGGGGTAGTCCATGTCGTACGCGACGACGTAGAACCCGCGCGACCCGAAAACGGCGTTCGCGTACTCCTGCGGGCTCTCGGCGTCCTCGTCCAACGTGACGTCCTTCCCGAGGAAGTGGGCGTATGTCGTCAGCGTCGTTCGCTCCCGTTGCGTGAGCTGCTCTTCGGGCTTCGATGCGATGCCCTGCGCCCTTTTGACGCCCGAGACCATGTAGTTGAATAGGATGTCCGTCGCGGCGTCCACGGCAACGAGCCGGTCCATGGTCTGCCGCTGAATCTGGAAGCCGTAGGGATCGATGAGCATGAACAATGGTGTGTTGCTTATTAGTGGTAGAGATGAGATCTCTGACCATACATCTGGGCTGTTGCAGTTACTCTTCATGAGCTTGATGTCGACGATTTCCTTGACCTCGGAATGCGCTTCCATAAACTCGGCCACGTGGTTCTTCAGCATCTCGTAGTTCTTCGGGTTCAACTCTACGAGGAGGAGATGGACCCGTATTCCGTTTGTCTCCAGTTTCGAGCCAACGCGGGCGATCTGTTCCAAGTACACGAGGGGTGAGCCGCTGACCTTGGCGTCCCCGTCGGCGTACACGCCCTGGCCGGCAAACAAGTCGATCACGTACCAGTCGCTCGACGCCCACCCGCGCTGTTTCGGAGCGTTCCAGATCGTGAGCCACCTGCCGAAGTAATCACCTAGCAGGCGCAGCTTTGCCTTGGTGTGGGGCCGCTCGGTTAGATCCCAGGGATCGTCCGTGCGGCGCGGCTTCTTCAATGCGGTCACGAGTCCCCCCGCCCAGGCTGCAGCGTCACGTCTATTCTAGATCAAGCCTCGGCCAGAACCGCGTTGCGTGTCGGCTCCGAGAAGCCTCACCGCGTCAGAAGAGAATGGTTTGCTCGGGGAGCAGGTCGAGCTGTGAACGCAGCCCGTCTGCGGTGATGTGGGCCCCGCGCTCGAACACCGCCGTGGGAGTATCCGGGTCGCACGCCCCCAACACATCCGCCCGGTACTGATCGCTCAGGGACGTGCCCTTCCTGAG
Source organism: Actinomycetota bacterium (assembly GCA_016278725.1). Lineage (GTDB taxonomy): Bacteria > Actinomycetota > Thermoleophilia > RBG-16-64-13 > RBG-16-64-13 > Soudan-30. Next base: position 4,707 of record JADQBG010000026.1, on the reverse strand, counting down.
GTGGAGCTTCTTATCGTGCTCGCCGCGCGCCAGGAAGCCACCCGGTCGACCGCCTCCGGTGCGTCAGCGCGTCACAGCTATACCAATTGCTTTCTGTTTCAGTTACACTCTGACTTAGAATGATGAACTCAGAAGCCGACATCCATGAGGTCTACCCGAACGCCCCACTAGCTTTGGTGGTCGTCGAGGTGAGATTCCCCGGCGCCGCAGCCGTTGGCGGACGGCCGCCAAGCGTGACGTTGCAGCGGGCGTTTCGCGATCTGCTCGGCCCTCATTGGGTCCTCGAGTCGCGCAAGACCCAGAAGGTTGAGATCGCACTTGGACCCGGCGGGGCGATAGCCCAGCCAGCACAGTCACAGATTGTCTCCAGGTTCACAGTCCGAGACCGTACCCGGGCCGTGGCCATCACGGACGAGAGCGTGACTATCGAAACCACGGCGTACACGCACTATCCGGTTTTTCGAGCAACCCTGGAAAAGGCCATCGCCGCCGCCGCTGAAGTCCTGCTGCCTGACGGGATCACTCGAATCGGCATGCGCTACATCAACGAGGTTCGCGTCGGCGGGATCGATGAGACCGATCCGTCCGCCTGGAGTGAGTGGGTCGAACCTTCGCTGCTGGCGCCGGGATTGACCCAGATGAAAGGCGACGGTTTCCCCCCCACAGCCTGGGAGGGAGCTGCTCAGTATCAGACGGGTCCGGATCGCAAGCTTGTCTTGCGGTACGGCCCTCGCTCCGGACAGATGCTCAACCCGGCCGGCCCACTCCGACGTCCGCGCCTGGCAGAACCCGGCGTGTTCTTCCTGCTTGACTTCGACAGTTTCTGGGAGCCTTCAGACAGCATTCCGGAGTTCGTCCCGAGCGAAATCATCGAGGCGGGCGATCAACTGAGGACTCCCATCCGTACCTTGTTCGATCTCCTGGTCACCGACAAACTCGTGGGCGAGTTCAGGAAGGAGCCGGCACGTGTCTGACAACCTCACCGTCGACGGCACTCGGGCGAGCGTGAAGATACAGGCCGCCATTCCGCCCTCATGGACGCGGACCATTGACGAACTCGTCGACGAGGCCGGCTATCTCCGCAACGTCGCGCGGGTCATCGGCGACGGCGTCGGCGAAGTGCACCGCCACGCTTTCGAGGCCCAACTCAACGCGCGCACCCGTGAAGTCGCCAAGCGATCTGCGGTGGAGATGCTCGATGAGCTCGCGGCGCGCGGGTTTGCGTGGAGGGACATCGCCCGCCTGATCGGTGTGTCGGTGCCCGCCGTGCGGAGATGGCGGCAAGGAGAACCACCCACCGGACCCCGTCTCTGGACGATCGCCCGTCTCCTGGCGTTCATCGACACGTTGCGCACCGACCATCATGTAACCGACGCGGCGGCATGGCTCGAGATGCCACTCGTTCCAAGCGCCCCAGTCACCGGCATCGACATGCTCACCGACGGACACTACGCGGATGTGTTCGATCTCGCTGCCGAGCACACGACCGCAGAGGAGGTCCTCGACCAGTACCAGCCGGACTGGCGAGAGCGCTACCGTTCGGACTTCGAGGTCTTCGAAGCGGCCGACGGCGAGCTGGGAATCCGGTTCTCCTCCCGAGATGAAGGTTGAGCCTCGAAACCTACGCCGATGCCGCCGATCTCTACCTGACCCGCGGTCAGGACGTCAATCCGCGGCGTCCCTTGTTCACCGGAGATGTCTTCGCCGACGTTCCGGTGCCCGGAATCCAAACCGGCGGGACGGCACTGATCATGGCCCATCCATGCACCCTGCGCGGTCGGCAGGCACAGCTCAAGAAACACGTGCTCGTCGCAGCCGTCCGTGATCATGCGGAGGTGGGCCAGGGTGCCTGGACCAAGGGCTACTACGACATGATGCCCCTGCCACATTTGATCGGCACACGTTTCTACGTTGGCCGGTTCGACGAGATGGGCAGAGCATTGACCGCTGACCTTCTGAAGACCCAACGACTGGCATGTCTCTCCGTCCCGGGGATCAACCTGCTGCAGCAGCGACTGATCTGGCACCTCACCCGCTTCGAGGTCGAGACCTATCGGCTGCACGAAGCCTTCGCACACACTTTTGAAGAAGCCGACCTCCTAGAGGAGTGGAACGACGTGCTCTGCGACGGCGGCTTTGCTGAAGCCGAGGCAACAATTCTGTTCGAGGAGTTCATCCGAGCAGATCTGGGGAACCGCCGGACGCTTCAGGAAGGGCTGCGCGATCCCCAACGTCGCTCCTCCGTCCGGTCTGCCGTTCGAGCAGAAGCTCGTCGCGCCGCAGCTCAACGGTGGACGAGCATGGCAGACACCGAAGGCGGCGAACAAGATCGCGCGCGTTGAACACGCCGGAGGCACGACAGCCCCGGCGCCTCGCGTTTCTGCTCGGCTCTGGCGTCTCGCTCACTGACGGTTTTCCGCGAACCGACGCTATCACCGAAGCGGTCGAGCAACGTCTTCGCGCCGAGCACATGGATGACGAGGGCACTCTCTTCGAATCGCTGCGCTGGCACCTGACCCGGAGGAGGGCCTCCAAGGAAGTCCTTGGCATCACTACCTCGCTCTGCGACGCTGCGGCGGGTTGGGCATGGGGCCACTCTGGGCAAAGTCAGCCCGCTCACCCAAGACGGCCACGAACGGGCTCACCGAGGGAGGCCGGGGCGGCCAGGTAATGTGTCTTGCGGGCAGCAAACCGAGTCCTACAATCTATATACTGTTGGCGTCGAAACTACTCCCTAACCTCGGACTCCACTACCGGCAGCCGGCCGTTGAGCAAGCGCGGAGAGCCGCGCCTAATGCTGTCCAGAGGGGCGGGTGTTGCGTTTGTGGAGTCCCGCAGACGGCATAATGCTTGTTGGGCACAAGGAGCGAAGATGATCAGAATCATGATCGCCGAAGAGGAAAGGCAGCTTGGTACTGTTGATCAGCAGTGGATTAACCAACAGATCAACCGGCGCCGGGCGAATGGACAGACGGTCTGCGTGAGGGTAATCATCCACGAGGGCGACCTGGACATGGTGCTGTCCACCCCAAACTGCGGAACCAGCCCCGGTGGCGGTAGACCTCCCCGTCGTCAAGAGAGGAAGGTGTTCGATCTCTGGAATCAGAGAGGCCTGAATGACGCCGACTTCACCGGTGGAAACCTAGTGGCATTCCTCAATCAGTTAAGCCGTCTCGTCTAACCCGGGCTAAGTGGAACACGCTATGGTTACGCTGTTTTTCTCATATTCGCACAAAGATGAGGATCTCCGCAACGAGCTCGAAACCCATTTGGCGCTGCTGAATCGCCAAGGTGTGATCTCATCGTGGCATGATCGCCGCATCACCGCAGGCAGTGATATCAATCAAGCCATCAGTTCTGAGATTGAGTCATCTCAGATTATTTTGCTTCTTGTTAGCGCTCACTTTCTCGCGTCTGACTATTGTTACGATAGGGAGATGCAGCGGGCACTAGAGAAGCACGCCAATGGAACCGCAGTTGTCATCCCTGTGATTCTGCATCCCTGTGATTGGCACTCAGCGCCGTTCGGCCATTTAAGAGCGACACCTACTGATGGAAAGCCGGTCTCGATGTACGCCAACCAGCATGAAGCCTTCGCCATTATTGCAGGGGATGTTCGCGACGCCGTGAAGTTGTTGCTTGCTGGTAGCCCGTCTCCGAAGGCTAGCGAGCAGCATGCGGGCGATCCAACTCCGCCTTTGCAGGGAGACCACTCAAGTAATGTAAGGATCAAACGGAAGTTCTATGATCACGAACGGGACGAGTTCCTAGAAGATAGCTACGAGTATATGGCGCGTTACTTTGATGGATCTCTGCAGGAGCTTTCCGCACGCAACCCACACATAGAGAAAAGGTTTAAGCGACTGAGCGCAACCAGCTTCTCGGCTTCCATCTACGACGGAGGAAACCGAGTGGCTCAATGCTCTGTCTGGTACGGCGGGGGCAGCTTTGATTCACGTGGGATAGCCTACTCACAGTCTGACGAAAATCAGAGAAATAGCTTCAACGAGTTTCTTAGCGTTGTTGAAGATGGGCACACCCTACAGCTCAAGCCACTCGGCATGCATGGGTTCAGTGATCGCACGGAGGCTACTTTGTCACAACAAGGCGCAGCTGAATACTACTGGGGCATAGTAATCCGGCCATTGCAGGAATAGCAATGCCTAACAACTGGTTCCAACATAGTGTCCCCGGCCCAAACAACCTCCCCTGCGTGACGTCGTTCGGTACGAATGACAGCTTTTCCCATCAGGGAGGCCCTCTGCCACGCTCCCCGTTTGCGACCGCTACGGCCCACGGCGGAGCCCAAGGACGCAGCCTCACCGGCGCTCGTGAGCGGACGGCGTCAGGGGGATGCCATAAGGACAAGTCGCTGCTGGCCGTCGAGGATAACTTGGATCATTCCAAGCTTGGCTGGTAGGTCTGAGATATTCTTGAGTTCTGGCGGGTTGTCCGTCTTCCAGAACAGCAAACCCCCAACGGGATAGTTCTTCACCAACGAGACCAGGAGTTGTTTGGCCAGCTCCCGGCTCCAGACGTACTCGCGCTGGAACTCCAGCAGCACCATGTCACGCTTGGCGATGCCGTCCAGCAACTCAGCTACCTTCATGCGTCTCTCCCCCCAATGATCCAGCCCGTGTGTTCGACAACCCAAAAGTTGACCTTACTATTTCCCTGGGCCGATTCTGAGCGATAGGCTCAGAGGGC
>JADQBG010000022.1 GCA_016278725.1 Actinomycetota bacterium | reverse complement strand
GGCACGGGCCTCGGCACGGGCCGCGGGCCGCGGGCCACAAGGCCGCGCGCCGTACCCTCCAAGGCTACTCGAGCAGGTTGAAGAGCAGAGCACAGACCTCACCCCGCGATGCCGGAGCGTAGAACTCATAGGTGTCGCCCACTCCGGCCAACCCTTCGAGCAGGCCCGCCGCCGCTGCGGCCCGGGCCCACGGGTAATGCACCTGGTCGAATACCGGGAAAAGCGGCTGGTAGTCGGCGGGTGCTGCGAGCAATCCGGCCGCGCGGGCAACCATCGTGATCAGCTGCGCCCTGGTCACCGAATTGTAAGGACCGAAGCTACCGTCCGTATAGCCGATGACTATGCCGGCCGCGGCCGCCTCCTCGACAAAGTCGTAAGGATAGGGATCGCCATGGTAGCCGACGTCGGCGAAGGTCGGGTCCCCCAGGAGCTCGATCGGCGGGGTGTGCAGACCCAGCGTCAAAGTGATCATCTTGGCGAACTGCTGACGCATCACCCTTTCTTCCGGACGGAAGCTGCCGTCCAGGAAACCCTGTACGATCCCCCGCCGGGCAAGCTCCAGTATCTGTTCCTCGTACAAGGTTTGCGGTTTGACGTCGGAGAACTTGGGAGTCACGGTGAGGGCCGCCTCGAAGGCCTCATCGGCGTCCACCAAGCCGGCCCCGTACTCGCTGTCGGGGCCTTCATGGCCCAGATCGACGGCCGTGGACATCAAGAGCTCGGTCAGTTGCGAGGGGGACAGGCCGGGCCGGGCCGAGAGGAGCAGAGAGGCCGCTCCGCTCACCATTGGGGCGGAGAAGGAAGTCCCCCGCGCCGGGCGGGAGAGACCTCCGGCGTCCAGCGTCTCGATGTAGTCGTCCTCCGCGCCCAGCGGATCTCCTCCCCCGGGCGCCATCAGATCGAGCTGGGGGCCGAAGCAGGAGAAGGGACTGCGGACCAGTTCCCGCGTTACCGAGCCGACCGCGAGGGTGTTGGGATCGCTGGCGGGATACATGACCCCGGTCTCGGCCGGCTCGCCTTCGGAGCTGTCGATGTTCCCCGCCGCGGCCACCGTGAGCACCCCCGCCGCTCGGGCGTAAGAGAGGGCGTCCGCCACCTCCGGCACCTGACCCGGACTGATATGGAAACCCCAACTCAGGTTGATGATCTCGGCTCCGCTATCCGCCGCGTGGACGATGGCTTTAGCGGCGTCAAATGAGTAAAGGGTGCCGTTGCTGCCCGCCTTGAGGGGCATCAGTCGCACCTGCCAGTTGACCCCGGCGATGCCGAAGTTGTTGCCGCCCTCGGCCGCGAGGATCGCGGCCACTCTGGTGCCGTGGTGATCGACGTCGTCGACGTCCGTCGACGCTCCCACGTTGGTGAAGTTGCGGGCCCCGGTGATCCTTCCCCGAAAGTCGAGCAGGTCGACGTCGAACCCGGTGTCCACCACCGCCACGAGGGGGGCGAGCACCGCCTCGGGACGGCCCCAAACCTCGGGCGCGCCGATCACCCCCAGCCACCAATCCGCGTCCGCAGGCATGTCGCTGACTGCCGTTTCGGCGGTGCGGAAGGAGATAAGCGTCTCCACCGAGCGCACGCCCTTTTGCCGGCCAAGACCCCGAGCGTTCGCGGGCAGCTCTTCGGGCGAGCCTCCCTGGATTCGGAGGGATGGGTCAGATTGTTCCGGCAGTCGCACCCGGTAGGCGTTGATTTGGGGAATGCTGTCCACCACCCGCACTCCCGGAACCGCGCGGATGACCGCCTCGGGAGACGTGCCTGGTTCCAAACGCACAACGAGGTCGGACGGAGAAGCGGCTGCGGAGGAGGACAAAAAGAGAACGGCAAAAGCCGAAAGCGCGAGCAGGGTCACGGTCACGACGCACGCGCCACGCAGCGCGAGTCCCACACAGAGCCTGCGTTCACCCGCGTCGCGGTGTTTCATCCGGAGCGGACCCCTCCACTTTTCCATTTTCCCAAGATCCACCAGTATGTCATTTTTCCGAGCGGCTACCCTTATTCCTGCCTCCGGCTCGTTTGCCGAGGATGCCCGCGGGGAAGGCGATCAAGATGTTCCCCGGCTCAATTTCAGTGCGCTCATGCATCGCGGCCGCGTTGACTGTATTCGTTCTGGCAATCATCGGCTGCGCGGACGGAGATTCCGGGCCGGGAGCCACCGAAGCCCGCGCCGGGGCAGAAGAAACCGCTTCCACCGCCGTTCCGCTGATGACGGACGAAAGCAACGCCGGATCCCCGGCGGGCGAAGAGGCAATGGAAACCACCGAGACCGCCGAGACCGCCACCTCCCTGGATCTCGACACGCTCGAGAACGCAGACCGGGCGGGGGTGGAGGACCCGACAGGCGACGCCCTGCCCCTGTCGGAGGTCCAAGGCCCCCCGCAGGCGCCCTTGGCAGATCTCACCTCGGTCAGCCTGGTGCGGCCCGCCGACGGCACCTCGCTATTCGCCGTCTTTGACCATGCCCAAGCGGTCCCGGCCAATGCGGGCGAGGGAGAGGCCGGCGCCGCCAACGCCCTGCTGTGGCAGATTCAGACCTGGCAGGGCCAGGAGCCGCTCTACCTGCTGGAGGTCACCCTCCGCGGGGACGGTTACACCGTGGGAGCCTTCGAGATGGGCTCCGACGAACAGCTCACCTTTGCCGTCCAGCCCTCTGTCGAAGGGAAGCGGCTCGTCGTCCAATTCCCCCTGGAATCGCTGAGCGAGTTGTCCGGCGAATTCAACTGGGCGGCGGCGGCTGAATGGGATGCCTACTACGGAGCAGGTCCTTTCGATTTCGACACGTTCAGAGACACGGCTCCTGACGCCCAGGATGCCGAATTCGCCCAACCGGGAAACCGGATAACCTTTCCGTAAGAGCCAAAGACTCGAGAGAATCTGGGAGGCACACGATGGCGGAGCATCAGGTCATGGTCTACGCACTCAGCACCTGCAGTCATTGCCGGAATGCGAGAGAGCTGCTCGACCATAGCGGCGTCCAATACGACTGCATCGAGGTCGATCTGACCGAAGGCGAGGAACGGGACCGGGTGGTCGCGCAGGTGCGCGAGGCCAATCCCAGCCTCTCCTTCCCCACCATCGTGATCGACAGCGACACGGTCATCGTGGGATTCAAAGAGCAGGCGATCCGTGAGGCGCTGGAGCTGCAATGAATCTGGATGAGTTCTACGAACGCCTGCGAAAGGTCAACGAGGCCAAGGGCTACTACTTCAACCGCGACCGGGAGCGGGTCGACTTCCTGTTGGACGCTCTGCTGGTCAACAAAGAACGCTACGGGTACATGGCCTGCCCCTGTCGCCTGGCTGCCGGCGACCGAGAGGCCGACCGCGACATCATCTGCCCCTGCTGGTACCGTGAACCGGACGTCCAGGAATATGGCACCTGCTTCTGCAATCTCTACGTCAGCAAAGAGTGGAACGAGAGCGAAGCTCCCTCTGAATCGATTCCCGAGCGCCGTCCCCCCGAGCGCATGCCTTTCTAGAGACTCGGAGAGCGGCGGAATGGGCAGGCGGCAGACCCATGGTGCGCACGGGTGGAAAAGGGCGTCCCCGGCCGTGCTCGGGTTCGTCGTGCTGATGGCCGGCTTGATCCTATTGGCCGGGTGCAGCGAAGACCCCGGAGAACCGCCGGCCGAATCCACGAATACCGACATGGGTGTCGGCGCCTATCCTCTCTCGGTGGCCGAAGCCCTGGATCAAGACAAGCCCGGCCGCTATAGCCTGATGGGCTTCCTGATCTCCACCGCCGAGGGTATCCGTTTGTGCGACGCTCTGGCCGAATCTTACCCGCCTCAGTGCGGCGGGCCTTCGGTGGATGTCGTGGGACTCGAGATAGCCGAGGTGACCGGAGTTTCCCGCGCCCCCGACAGCGACGTGGCCTGGACCGATTTCCCCATTGCCCTCGAGGGTTCGCTCGACGGGGAGGTCTTCACCGTGAGCGACGCACCTCCATCCGTCACGGCCGGCGACGGACCTCTGCGGTTGAGCTTCATGGCTTCACCCTCCACCCCGGCCGTGGGCAGGACCGTTCATTGGGTGTTCCAGGTGACCAATACCGGCGCAGAACCATTGACCCTCAATTTCGCGAGCGGCCAGCGCATTGAGGTCGTGCTCTACAAGGAAGGAACCGACGAGGAGGCCTACCGCTGGAGCGCAGCACGCGCGTTCACCCAGGCGCTCGAAGACGTCATCCTGGAGCCGACCGGCTCGATTCCCATCGTGCGCAGCGAAGAACTGGGTGCAATCCAGCCGGGAACCTACGACGTCCAGGCCTGGCTGAGCACTTCGAAGCCCGCTTCGCCGGTGGTCGAGACCAAATTGGAGATAACCAGGCCATAGACTGATTCAGATGGCGCACACCTTGGCATCGATGAAGCGCAGGGCCTCGAAGGCGGCGGCGGCGCCCTGCCCCGCCGCGGTCACCACCTGTTTGGGCTCCCGATTTGTCAGGTCGCCTGCGGCGTAGAGCCCGGGAACCGAAGTGCGGCCGATGTTGTCGGTGATTACGAAACCCCAGTCGTCGAGCTCCACCAGATCGAGCATCAGTTCGTTGACCGGATCGACCCCGATGAAGATGAAGACGCCGTCTAAGGGCAGGAATTCCTCCTCGCCCTTGGTGGCTTCCTCTGTCGAGACCAGGCGGACACCGGCCACCTTGCTGTCTTCGCCCACGATCTCTGCAGGGATCCGGCTCATGTGCATCTGGATCTTGCTCTCTTCGTGACAGTACTCCTGGATGCACTCCGTCGCCCGGAACGCGTCCCGGCGGTGAATCAGGTGCACGTCCGAGGCGAACTTGGCCAGAAACAGAGCTTCCTGCAGGGCGGCGTCCCCGCCGCCAATCACGCAGACCCGCTTGTCCCGGTAGAGGGCGCCGTCACAGGTGGCGCACCAGGAAACCCCACGGCCGGTGAACTCGGCTTCGCCGGGGATGCCCAGCTTCTTGGGCACGGCGCCCGTGGAGACGATGACGGCCCGGGCCAGCAGTTCGTCGCCCGAGACCGTGACCACGAAGTCCAGGCCCTCCGGGCGGATGCTCTCGACCTCGGAGAAGTTGCGGAACTCGGCGCCATAGTTCTCGGCCTGCTCGTGGAACAGTTGGCCCAGATCCGGCCCAGCAATGCCTGTGGGAAAGCCAGGGTAGTTCTCCACCCACTCGGTGGTGATGATCTGGCCGCCGGGAAGCCCCTTCTCGAACACCACGGTCTTGGCGCGGGCCCGGGCCCCGTAAAGAGCCGCGGTCAGGCCGGCGGGACCGCCGCCAATAACGGCCATATCGATGATCTCCCGCTCAGACACTTTGCTCCCTCCAGTCCCGACTGATTCGCCCCATCGTTCTCGCCAGCGCAGCAGAGCGGCAAACCGGCAACTTCGGTCTTCACCCTAGGCTCCGGGCGACCGCCGCCTCAACCGCTTCCGCGGTCCCGGCTATGGTCTCGTCAAAACGCACCGGCCGGCCCTCCAGGTCGCTGAGCGCCCGGGGAACCGACTCTCCCGGCGCCAGCTCGAGAATCTTCGCAAGCATCTTCCCGGGATGCTCCAAAAGCCCGACGGGCAATGGGTCATCCGGCTGTCTCCCCTCGAGAGCGCGAAGCACGTCCGCTCCAAACTTGGCCCAGTGAGCGGTGCCCACGACCACCAGTGCCCGGTCCTCCCGCATCGTCTCGGCCAGCCGCCAGGCGACGGCGCTGTGAGGATCAAGCAGGTAGCCTTCCTCGCCGTGCACCCGGGCGATGGTCCGCAGAGTTTCGCTATTGGAGACGAAGCCTCCGGCGAAGAGATCGCTCAAGCGGGCGAAGGTCTCCGCGTCGACCGAAAAACTTCCCGTCTGCCGCAGCTGCTCCATCCAGTGGCGCACCGAAGCTGCACCGGCTAACTCGAAAAGCGCCCGCTCCAGGTTCGAAGAGATCAGGATGTCCATCGAAGGGGAGGGTGTGTTCACGAAGACCCTGCCGCTCAGATCGTAGATCCCGGTCTCCAAGAAATCGGCCAACACCCGGTTCTCGTTCGAGGCACAGATAAGACGGGCGATGGGCACGCCCATGCGCTTGGCGTAATAGCCGGCCAGGATGTTGCCGAAGTTGCCGGTGGGAACGCAGAAGTCCACCGCTTCCCCGGCGGAAACCGCCCCCGAGGCGGCGAGGTCGGCGTAGGCACTTACGTAGTAGATCACCTGGGGCAGCAGCCTCCCCCAGTTGATGGAGTTGGCCGAGGTCAGCTTTACGTTGTGCCGGCGCAGCAACTGGGCGTTGAAGTCCGGGTCGTTGAAAGCGGCCTTCACCGCGGACTGGCAGTCGTCGAAGTTGCCCTCGACGCCGAACACGGCGACGTTTGCGCCTCCCTGCGTGACCATCTGCCTGCGCTGGAGCTCGGAAACCCCTTGCCGGGGATAAAAGACGGCGATCCTCGTGTGCGGCCGCCCGGCGAAACCTTCGAGCGCGGCTTTGCCGGTGTCGCCCGAGGTGGCCACCAAGACCAGGTAGTCGGGGATCGACGCGCCGGGTTCGGCCCGGGCTTCGAGCGCCGCCCCGAAGAGCCGAGGCATCACTTGAAGGGCCATGTCCTTGAAGGCGGCGGTGGGACCGTGCCAGAGCTCGAGCACGTGCATGCCCGGACGCACTTCGCGCAGGGGGGCCACCTCGGACACGTCGAAGTTGTCCCCGTAGGCTTCCGCCAGCAGGGTCTCCACGGTCTCCGAGGGCAGATCCAACTTCCATTTGGCGAAAATGCGCGCCGCCCGGGTGGCGTAGGGCAGGCCGGCAAGGGCAAGGATCTCTTCGAGCGTAAGCGCCGGTACCGACTCCGGGACGAACAGACCGCCGCCGGGGGCGAGGCCTTTGATCAGGACGTCGGTAAAAGCCGGGCCTGCGAGGGCCGCAGCGCCGCCGGCCCGGACATCATCGAATTGGAGTCCGTTCGCCAGGCCGCGGGTGTCGGTGTAGCGCATGGGGAGCATGGTCAGCGATGGTACCAGAAGGCCGGAAGGGGTCATGCTATAGTTTTGCGCACCGTGTCGCCGAGCCGCGACACCGGGACGTGCTAGGGGAGCGCAGTGCGCTGAGAGTGCGGTCGCAGACCGCAGACCCTGTGAACCTGATCCGGGTAATGCCGGCGAAGGGAAGCAAGCCAGCGAGGCGCCGAAGCCTTTCGGCGCCGCCTCACGCCCCCTCAGCAGCCCTTAAGCGTAGCGTTAGCCGAAAGGAGCTGAGGAATGACCATTCTCGAGGAATCGGATCGAACTCGATCCCCCGGAACTACCCGGCACCGCGGGCGCGGTCGCGAACGCCGTCGCGGGCACGGGAAGCGCATCGGGCGTGCCGGCCTGCTGCTGATCTTCGTTTTGCTTCTCCTGCCCCTGAGCCTGCTGAGCGCCTGCGGGGACGGCGAGGAGGATGCCGGGGACCAGGCCGCGGTCACCGCGCCCGCTGAGAACGGGACCGAGGAGACCGAGCCGACCACACAAGCCGCCGACGGCGACGTGGGCGACGAGAACCCGGAAAATCTGGTCCTCATGACGCACGACTCCTTCGCTCTATCCGAAGGGACGCTCACCTCCTTCGAAGAGCAAACGGGTATTCACGTCCAGGTCTTGCAGGCGGGTGATGCCGGGGCCATGCTCAATCAGGCCATCTTGACCAAGGACAATCCGCTGGCCGACGTCATCTTCGGCGTCGACAACACCTTCCTCTCGCGCGCCCTGGAGGCCGATCTCTTCGTGCCCTACGAGTCGGAATTGCTCGACGCGGTGCCGGAGGACCTGAGGCTGGACGAAAAGAACCGCGTCACCCCGATCGACTTCGGCTACGTCTCGCTGAACTACGACAAGAGCGCCCTGGGAGGCCCGGGCCAGCCCCCCGTCCCCGAGAATCTGGCTGAACTCACCGCCCCGGAGTACCGGGGGATGCTGGTGGTGGAGAATCCCGCCACATCCTCGCCCGGGCTGGCCTTTCTGCTCGCCACCATCGCCGAGTTTGGCGAAGAAGGCGACTACACCTGGCAGGACTACTGGGCCGAACTGGCGGCGAACGACCTGCTCGTGGCCGGGGGTTGGGAGGAGGCCTACTACTCCCACTTCAGCGCTGCCGGCGAGGGCGACCGCCCGCTGGTGGTCTCTTACGCCTCGTCACCCGCGGCAGAGGTGATCTTCGCAGAGCAGGAACTGGAGGAGGCGCCCACCGGGGTGATAACCGACGGCTCCTTCCGTCAGATCGAGTTCGCGGGGATCCTGAGCGGGACCGAAAAGGAGCAGGCCGCCCGTGAGCTCATCGATTTCATGCTCAGCCTCGAGTTCCAGGAGGACATTCCGCTCAACATGTTCGTGTTTCCGGCAAACGAGAATGCCGAACTGCCCCCTGAGTTCGTCCAATTCGCGGAACTGCCCTCGGAGCCACTGACCCTAGATATCGTTGACATCGAGGCGAACCGCGAGAAGTGGATCGAGGAGTGGACCGGAATCGTCCTCGATTGACCCCCGCTTCCTCAGGGCCGATGCCCGAAACCGGAGGGAGGGGCCGCTTCCTGCGGCCCCTCCTCGGACCGCTGCTTCGCCCCCTGCTCTTCCTGATCCCCGCGGGATTTCTGGGCCTGCTGTTTCTCTATCCTCTGGGCAGCATCCTGGCGGTCAGCCTATTTCCCGGCGGCGACTTCGACTACGCGGCCTTCGCGGACATCCTGCAGCGGCCCGCGCTCCGCGGGGCCGCCTGGTTCACCCTCTGGCAGGCGGTGCTCTCCACCCTGCTCACGCTGGCCGCGGCAATGCCGGCGGCTTACGTCTTCGCCCGCTACGATTTCCCGGGCAAGAGCCTGGCCCGCGCGGCGATCACCGTGCCCTTCGTCCTGCCCACCGTGGTGGTGGGATCGGCTTTTCTCGCCCTGCTGGGGCCCTCCGGCGCCCTCCCCGTCGACCTCAGCCGTTCGATCTGGGCCATCCTCGCCGCCCACGTCTTCTACAACTATGCCGTGGTGGTGCGGACGGTGGGAGGGCTCTGGGCCCACCTGGACCCGCGCGTGGAAGAGGCGGCCCGGGTGCTTGGCGCCGGGAGGCTTCGCACTTTTTGGGAGGTCACCCTGCCCCGGCTGCGCCCGGCCATCGCCGCCGCGGGGGCAATCGTATTCCTCTTCACCTTCACCTCCTTCGGCGTGATCATCATCCTGGGCGGACTGCGGTACGCCACCATCGAGGTGGAGATCTACCGGCAGACCGTCTCCTATCTCAACCTGTCGGTGGCCGCTGCTCTGGCCGTGCTGCAACTGGCGGCGGTGAGTCTGATCCTGCTGCTCTACGCGCGGTACCAGGAGAGGGGAATCCGCCAGCAACAGCTGCGTCCCGCCGAAGAGAACTCGCGGCGTCCCCGGGGGCCGCTGGAGTGGGGGTTCCTGGCCGCCAACCTGGGCTTCGCCGCGGTTTTCCTGGGGGGACCGCTGCTGATCCTAATCGAGCGTTCGGTGAACACCGCCGAAGGTTACGCCCTCACCTACTACCGCTCTCTGGGGGAAACCGGCGGGACCACGCTCTTCGCACCGCCCGGGGAAGCGCTGCGCAACTCTCTCCTGTTCGGCGTGACCGCCATGCTGATCGCGGTGGTCATCGGCGTCATGGCCGCCGTGGTGGTGAGCTACGGGCGCGGACCGATGGCCCGCGGTTTTGACATGTTGCTCATGCTCCCCTTGGGCACCTCGGCAGTCACCATCGGGTTCGGCTTCCTGGTGGCCTTCGACTACCCCGTCGATCTGCGCACTTCGCCGGTGCTCATCCCGCTGGCCCACTCGCTGGTGGCCGTGCCCTTCGTGGTGCGCATCACGGCCCCGGTGATGCGCTCCATCCGCGCGCCCCTGCGCGAGTCCGCCGCCATGCTGGGCGCCCCGCCCGCGCGGGTCTGGCGGGAGATCGACCTGCCGCTGATCACCCGCTCCGCCCTGGTCGGAGCCGCATTCGCTCTCGCCATCAGCCTGGGAGAGTTCGGAGCGACCGCCTTCATCGTCCGGCCGGACACGCCCACCCTGCCGATAGCCATCTTTCGTCTGCTCGGTCAGCCGGGTTCGCTCAACTTCGGCCGCGCGATGGCCATGAGCACCGTGCTGATGGTGGTCACCGCGGGCGCAATCCTATTGGTGGAGCGTTTGCGTGTGGGCAACACCGGTGAGTTCTAGGCAGCCGTGCTCGAACTGAGGCAAATCCGGCTGGCCTTCGGCAATCTCGAGGTCCTTCGGGGGATCGATCTGACCATCGAAGACGGCGAGGTGCTGGCCCTGCTCGGGCCGAGCGGCAGCGGCAAGAGCACCTTATTGCGCGTGGTCGCCGGCCTGCAGCGTCCGGACGCGGGAACGGTCCTGTGGAACGGGCAAGACCTCACCGGAGTGCCGCCTCACCGGCGCAATTTCGGCCTCATGTTTCAGGACTATGCCCTCTTCCCCCACCGATCTGTGGGAGAGAACGTGGCCTTCGGCCTGCGCATGCGCCGCATGGACCGGCGGGAGATCGAGCGCCGGGTCCGCGAAGTCCTCGAATGGGTGGGCTTGAGCGAGTTCCAGCACCGGCCGGTGACCAACCTGTCCGGAGGCGAGCAGCAACGGGTCGCCCTCGCCCGCTCGCTGGCGCCCGAGCCGCAATTCCTCATGCTGGACGAGCCTCTGGGCTCGCTCGACCGGGTGCTGCGGGAGAGGCTTGCCCTGGAGTTGCGGGGCCTGCTCTCGGACCCAGCCATCACCGGTCTCTACGTCACCCACGACCAGGAGGAGGCCTTCACCGTCGCCGATCGGGTGGCCATCATGAACGAGGGCCGGATCGTTCAGGCGGGCAGCCCCGCCGACCTTTGGCTCCGCCCGGAAAGCGAGTGGGTGGCGCGGTTTCTCGGAATGCGCGGTCTGGTGGAGGCCGAGGTATCGGAAGGTCGGGCGCTCACGCCCTGGGGGGAATTCCCGCTGCCGCCGGGGTTGCAGAATCGGCCCGCGGGAAGCCGCGTCACCCTCATCCTCCGGCCCGAGGCGTTGTTTCTCGCCGGCTCGGCCGAGGGGCCCTTCTCGCCCCTCGCGGGGCGCGTTTCTGCCCTCACCTTCCGAGATGGGCACTACCGGGTGATGGTCCAGCTCGAGCGCGGGCTCACGCTGGAGGTGCCGGTGGAATTGCAGCCCGGGCGGAGAGGACCTTCGGATCCCCAGGCAGGCGAAGGTGCTTGGCCGACAAGCGCCCCCCCGCAGATTGGCGACTCCGTCCGGGTCGGGGTGCGCCCCGAACTGGTGACCGCTCTGGAGCCTTAAAGAGAAGCGGCGGCTTCGCGCAAGACGCGAAGCCGCCGCCATCATCGCTCGTTGAGGGACCCCTAGGCCGCCAGGGTCGCCTTCAGGTCTTCTTCCGGAGTGGTGATCGGCTTGATGTCGAAGTTCTCGACCAACACGTTCAGCACATTCGGCGAAATGAAGGCCGGCAGTGTCGGGCCCAGCCTGATGTCTTTGATTCCCAGGTGGAGCAGCGTCAGCAGGATTGCGACGGCCTTCTGCTCGTACCAGGAGAGGATCAGGGAAAGCGGCAGGTCGTTGACCCCGACCTCGAAGGCGTCGGCCAGAGCCAACGCGATCTTGACCGCGGAGTACGAGTCGTTGCACTGCCCGACATCCACCAGACGCGGAATTCCGTCGATCGCGCCCAGGTCTTTGTCGAAGAAGCGGAACTTCCCACAGGCCAAGGTGAGGATCACGGTGTCGTCCGGGGCCTTTTCCGCAAACTCGGTGTAGTAGTTGCGGCCCGGCTTCGCGCCGTCACAGCCGCCTACCAGATAGAAGTGACGGATCTTGCCCGCCTTCACGTGATCGATGATGGTGCCGGCCACGCTGCCCATCTCCGTTTGGCCCAGAACGGCTTCGTGGGCGAAACCGACCCAGACCGAGCCCTTGTCCTCGTCCTCGTCCTCGGCAAAGCCCTCCATCTCCAGGGCCTTCTCGACAACCGGGCCAAACTCGCCGTTGGTGACGTGGTCCGCCCCCGGCCAACCGACCAGGCCGGTGGTGAACAGGTTGGGCATGTACTCGTCCTGGGGCTCCATCAGGCAGTTGGTCGTCATCAGGATGGCCCCGGGAAATTCCTTGAACTCCCGCTTCTGGTTCTGCCAGGCGGTGCCGAAGTGCCCGTAGAAGTGAGGAAACTTCTTGAGTTCGGGATAGCCGTGGGTCGGCAGCATCTCGCCGTGGGTGTAGACGAAGATGCCTTTGCCCTCGGTTTGCTCCAAGAGATCGTGCAGGTCCTTGAGGTCGTGGCCCGAGACCAGGATGGCCTTGCCTTTCTTGTGGCCCAAAGGAACCTCGGTCGGCTTCGGGTGCCCGTAGCCCGTGGTGTTGGCCGTGTCGAGCAACTCCATGGTGATCAGATTGATCTCACCGGTCTTCAGAGTCAGGCCCACCCAGTCGTTCAGGTCCAGACTCTTGTCCATGAGCTTGGTCATGGTCTCGTGAATGAACGCGTAGACCCGGTCGTCTTCGAAGCCCAGGATGCCCGCGTGGTCGGCGTAGGCGGCAACGCCGCGCATTCCGTACAGAGTGGTTTCCTGCAGGCTGCGCACGTCCTCGTCGCGGTCCCAGTCGATCGGGAGCTTCATCTTCTTCCCGGCCGCGATCATCTCGTCGATCGTCGCCGGTTTCTTGAATGAGGCCGCCGGGTCATCAAACTCGGTGCGGCCGCCCTTCTGCGTGATCTTCTCCTTGAGCATGTCCCGCAAGTACGAGGCGCGGGCGATGAGTTCCTCGAAGCTCTCGGGATCGAAGTTCACGTTGGTAAGCGTCGAGAAGAGGGCGCGCACGGTGAAACGGTTTACCTCATCATCCACATAGCCCAGATTCCGCGCCTCGACCGCGTGGTATGAGAGCCCCCGAAGGGCGTAGGTCAGAAGGTCCTGCAGAGCGGCCACCTCAGCGGTCTTGCCGCATACCCCTACGGTCGTACAAGCCTCGCCCCGCCGCTGCTCGCACTGGTGACAGAACATCGCCAGCTCGTCCTTGATTGCCTGCACGTCCTGTGCCGTCTGGTTCATAGGCTCTCCTCGCTCGCTTTCCCTGCCTGTGCGGTTCAACCTCCGGGGCGACTCGCTCGCGAATGCACCCCTTGAGGGCTTTACCCTATCAACACAGTGCTAAGGTGTCAATGCTCTAAATGCGTTCCCCCAAGCACATTAGGGGAAACCAAGAGAGACAGGGCAAAGAGAGACGGGGATTGGCGCAACAAGCACTGTGACTCCTCGCCGAAAAAGGCAGTAAAAACAGGAGGCGAAGAAGCGATGCATGACTGGTGGGATGGCGGCATGGGCTGGGGTTTCGGGTTGGTCGGCCTAATCATGATGGTGCTCTTCTGGGGCGCGGTGATCGTGGGAATCGTGCTGGTGATCCGGGCGCTCACCCAGCAGCCTGGTGCGCGCCCGCAAGGTGAGCGCCCCGCCCCGGAACCGCCGAGACCACGGGCGCTTGATCTGCTCGAGGAACGCTATGCGCGGGGCGAGATCGACCGGGAGGAGTTCACCCGGCGCCGAGATGACCTGCTGGGGCGCTAGGCGGCACCGGCCGGCGCCGGGCGCGGCCGCCTAGAACGCCCCTTCGCTCCCGTGCGCCCCCGGAAGAGCGGGCGAACCGGCTTCATACTCTTCCTCCGCAAGACATGCGCGGATCCGGCGGCTCCGGTACCAGAGCCAGCCGGTCCGCACCATCTCTCCCACGGCGATCGCGGCCAGAGCCGCGTATATCCCGGTGACGCCGCCAACAAGGACGGCCAGCACCAAGATTCCGACTATCACGGTTAGCGAAATCCCCACGGCTTCGCTGACGGCGCGGGTGCGGCCGCTGTGCACGATGACGCCCTGGTACCAGCTGATCAGCACGCTCAAGGCGGGCATGGGAAGCGCCAACCAGAGGCCGCGGCGGGCCAGCGACGCCAGCTCCGGGGAGAGGCCGGTGACGTCCTCGAGCCAGAACACGGCAACGGCGGGCACCAGCAGCACCAGGTAGGCCAGCGAGGTCAGACCGGCCAGAACGAGGGTGAACCGCCGGAGAGAACCGACCGACCGGGGCCGCTCCAGCAGAGCGACCACCACCTCGTTATAGGCGAAGCCAAAACTGCGCAGGAGAAACACCACTCCGGACACCACCGGCCAGACGGCCAGCGACTCGAGCGGCAGGGCCAGACGGCTCATGGCGGCGCTACCCACAGGCTGGGTCAGCAGGGAGAGGACCGACGTCAAAGAGAGCGGGATGTAGAAGGCCAGGAAGGCGCTGACCCCCAGCGGGGGAGAATCGCTGCGCGCGGGCAACTCTTCCCGAACCACCCGAGCGACCTTAACGCGCACGTACACCGCTTCGACCAACACTCCGGCGATGACGGTGAGGGTGGCAACCACGATCCCGGGCACGTTTCCGAGCATGAAGCCGGTGACCAAAACGGTGCCGTCGGCGAGCAGGCGGATACCGGTCCCCACTCCCACGACGCGGGAATATCCGCGACGGATGAGGACGCCCTGATTGAAGCGCCGGTAGGCGATGGCCCAGGTCCAGGGCAGCATGATGATCAATCCGAGGCGCGCTTCCTCGAGAACCTCGGGCGGTGGATCGATTAGCCCGCCCACCACGACATCGTAGAGCGGGGTGAAGGCCACCAGAGCGTGGCCCAAGGTCAGCAGGAAGGAGAGCCCGTGGGTGAAGCGCGCCAGGCGCTCGTAGGCCGCCCGGTCCTTGCTGAGCGCGGTGGAAGCCGCCAACAGCATGATTATCGGCGCCTCGACCAAGAGCGCCAGGGGGAAGACCACGCCCCCATAGGCCGCAAGGTGCACCTGCGGGTCCGCCAGCCGGGAGACGACCGCGCTGATGGCGGGAAGCTCCACGCTCATCAGCAGCCAGCTGGCGGCCAAGGGCCACCAGGCCGCGTAGACGGTGCGGTAGTGCAGGCGGGGCGGACTCATGGCGCTTGAGTCTAGCTCAGCGGGCGCAGTCCGCCCAATAAGTCAATTATGGTTTGGCGCGGGCCGCGCAGGAGGCACGTGACGATCGGCCGCGTCCACGGAGTCCGACGACTGCTCGGGCAGCGGGATCACCGGATCGGCTGTGATCTGCTCTTCGCCGGCCTCGTGAGTCATGCGCAGCGGGATTTCCTTGAGGAACCAGTTGACCACCCATGCCGCCGCCACCAACACCGTGCCGATGAGGAAGGTGCGCCCGGTGGCATCGGCCAACGCCATACGGATGACCTCAAAAAGGGACTTATATACTTGACAAACCCACTTCTCCGAAGTACCATATAGGTACAGTAA
>JADQBG010000008.1 GCA_016278725.1 Actinomycetota bacterium | reverse complement strand
ATATCTACGACAGTTGAGAGGCTCATCGGGGCTGCTTTTTCAACAGCCTGCTAGCCCGCGGCCTCTTGGGCGCCGGCCTGCGAACCTGCCCCGATCAACTACCCTTTGCCGATCAACTCCAGCAGGCGTTCCTCACTGAGGGGCCCTGGCGGCGCAACTTGGCCGTTCACCACGAGCGTCGGCACGGTGGACACCTGGTAGCGCTGAGCCACCTCGGGGAAAGCCGTGGCGGCGATCATATCCGCGGTCACCTGAGGCGAGGCCATGGCGAAGCGGTGAACCAAGCGCACGACCCCGGGGCAATTGGGGCAGGTGGGTGTCACCAGCACCTCGAGGTGAACCGGCTCCGTCAGTGCGCTCAGGCCCTCCCGGGTCTGCTCGCTCAGGCGAAGCTCCCCGCGGGAGAGATCCATCACGTCGTCCAAAAACGCGCCGAACTCGTAACCCGCG
Source organism: Actinomycetota bacterium (assembly GCA_016278725.1). Taxonomy (GTDB): domain Bacteria; phylum Actinomycetota; class Thermoleophilia; order RBG-16-64-13; family RBG-16-64-13; genus Soudan-30. The sequence continues at coordinate 119,227 of JADQBG010000008.1, read as the reverse complement.
GGTACCCCGTAGAAACGGATGCGGGGATACTGCTCGCCCTCCGTGCCGAGAAGAGTGGCGGGGATGCGCTCGACTCCCAGGTCCTCGGCCCTTTCGTGATCCTGCAAGAAGTCCAGCAACTCGAGCTCGAGCTTGGGCGACAGCCCCGCGAACTCGCTCAGCAGACGCCGAGCTTCTTCGCACTCGTGACAGGCAAGGCTGGTCATTTCCGAATCCGGCAATTGGGTCATGTGCAGGAGCCTCACCGGCTCCTGCAGCTTTGCCAAGATGCGAGACAGATTGGCCCGGTCCTCCGAGGTGATGGCGTGCGGCTCTTCCGGGCGTCCGCCTTCCCGGCTGCGGGCGAATCTCACGGCGCTCAGCGCTGCGACCTGGCCTTCTCCCACCGCCTTCGCGATCTGGTAAGGCTCCCCCACGGAGTCCCCCGCGGCGAAGATCCCGGGGATGCCGGTCTCCATCTTACGGTTGACCTTGATGTGCCGGCCCTCGAACTCGAGACCGTCCACGAGCGTCGACGGGGAGACGCTCTCCCGGAAGATGAACACCCCATCGACCACGAGCTCCCGGTCCGGCAGCACCACATGGACCTTCATCCCCTCGCGGTACAGGCGGTCCGGCCGCTGCCGCGGGAGGACCTCGACCTCGGCGGGAAGCTCGTAGGCGCCTTCGTACAAGGGGATGAACTTCACCTGGGAGCCCATGTCCTCCGCCAGGGCGGCGGCCTCTTCCTCGCCTTCCTGGGCGTAGCTGATGAACGCCACCTCGCGGCCGGCGTACAGGCGGCCGTCGCAGTTGACGCAATAACTGACGCCCATGCCCACCAGATCGTCCTCGCCCTCGAGGGTCGAGCCCCGGTAGACCCCGGGCGCCAGGATGATTGCCTGGGCGTGGTAGTTATCCCGGTCGGTCGACAGCATCAACTCCTCCTCGCCGGGAAGAATGCGGGTCACCCTCTCCTTGAGCAGCGTCACCTCGAAACGCTCCAGATGCTCGAGAAAGCTGTCGGCGAGCTCCTCCCCGGTGGTGAAGGTAAAGCCCGGGTAGTTGGGAATCTGCGGCGCGCGCCGGGTCTTGGAAAAAGGCCGAAGCGCGTCAAACACCGCCACCGAGCGTTTGCGGTTGGCCACATTCATAGCGGCGGAGAGGCCGGCCGGTCCCGCGCCCACCACGATCACGTCGTAACCCGACGATTTGCTCTCTGGAGTGCTCACGTCTACACCTCGTCCGTGCGAATAGTTCCTGTCGCTTCTACCCGCGCGGAACAGGCGGAAAAACGGGGAGGCGGGCCCCGGCCCGCCTCCCCGTCGGTGTGCGGCACTCTTGGTCGCTGCCGCGAGACCTCAGGCAGCGGCGCGGGCGAGGGCGGTCAGGCCCCGCTCTCCTCGACCACGTGACCGGTCTCGTCGACCGATTGCCAATAGCAACCGGTGATCATCGCCCGTGTCCGAGCGAGAGGCTGCATCAACACCAGATAGATGTGTACCAAGGTGAAAGACACGAACAACCAGGCGATCAGGAAGTGGATTTGGCGGGCCGTCATGATCCCGCCGAACAGCTCGACCAGCCAATAGAGCCGCAGCGGCCAGTACAGGGCGAAACCGACCAGCACCATGACAGCGGAGAGGACGAACAGCAACAGATAGGTGATGATCTGAAGCGGGTTGTACTTGTGCAGATGCAGCTTCTCGTCCGTCAGGAACAGGTAGTACCTGAGGGAGTTGCCCAGCCCCGACATGTTGCGCGGAGTGGGCCCGGCCTGCGACCACTTGCCGCTCGCGAAGAACTGGTAGATGTGAAACACCCCGATGAACACGAACAGGTACATGTCCACGAAGTGCACCCAGCGGGCGTTGTTCATGCTGCCGAACACGTTGAACTCCGGCCAGTGGATCTGGAATCCGGACAGCACCAGCAGAACGGTGTTCCCCAGGTGGATCCAGTGGCCGGCGCGCTCGATGGGATCGTGGTAGCAAAGCAGCTGGCGCTTCATGGCTCCCCTTCCTCACCGCACCTTGAAGTCGAGAACCCGGTTGCTCTTCGGTTCAATCACGTGAACCGAGCAGGCCATTCAGGGGTCGAAACTGTGCAAGGTGCGCAACACCTCCAACGGCCGTTCCGGATCGGCCACCGGGGTGCCCACGAGGGCTTCCTCCACCGGCCCCCGGATCCGATCTGAAGTCATCCGCGGGGAAAAGTTCCACCCGGAAGGAGTGATCACCGAGTAGTGGCTGACCACGCCACCGTCCAGTTCGACCCAATGCGCCAGCGAACCGCGAGGCGCGTCCCAGCCGCTGAAGCCCCGGCCGCTGGGGCTATCTGGGAAGGGCGCGAAGAAATCGAGGTCCCCGTTCTTCATGTTCTCGCGCAGAGCCTCGACATAGGCCAGAGTCTGATCCGCCACCAGTTGGATCTTGAGCGTGCGGGCGGCGATCCGTCCGAGGTTGGAGAAGAGCACCGGAACGTTACCCGCCTGACCGACGGCGGCCAGCGTGCTGTCCACCATCTGTTTGGCCGGATGGGAGTCCCCGTGAACCAGGTAGGCCATCAACATCTCCGCCAGGGGACCCACCTCGCAGGGGACCCCCTTTAGAGTCGAGCTCCGGTCCCAGGCGTACCGGTCCAGCCCCGCCACCTCGGTGATGCCGTGGGGGCCGGTGAAGTCCGGCCGTTGCTTGGCCTCGTAGGGGTGCACGCCGTTGAAGGGCTCCTGCCAGGTGCTGTTGTACCAGACAAGCACGTCCTCCAGTTGGTTGACGGGCTGAACCTCGAGGTTTCCCTCCAGCGCACCGATTATGGCGCCCTGGGGGAAGAAGCGGTTCTCGGGGCGGCCTTCCTCCAGGTCGTTCCAGTCGAGCACGCCCCAACTGAAGTAGTTGCCGTGACCCTGCCCGATACTCGCCTGATCCAGATAGTAGGGCGCGATGGCCAACAGGTCGGGAACCATCTTGTTGTCGATGAAGTCCTTGACCTCCCGCACCTTGAAGGCGTAACGGTTGATCTGCTCCTCGTGGGGCACAGACGACCAGCCGCCTGGCGGAGTCGACATATGGTGGGGGAACTTGCCGCCGAACACGGCGAAGGCCTCCGAGGCCGTGGCCTGAATGGAGACCGACTCGAGATAGTGAGCCGCCAGCTGCAGGTTGAGCTCGGGGGGCAGCGTGTAGGCCGGATGGTCCCAGTAGCCGCTCTCCAGGAAGCCGAGCTGGCCGGAATCCACGAAGACCTGAAGCCGCCGTTGCACCGTCTGCAACTCCTCGGAGGAAGCCTTGGCCCCGAGCGCGCTGGGCACGTTCACATAGTCCAGGCCGTTCAGGACGTAGAACCAGAGCACGTGGTCATGGAGCAACTGCCCGCACTCGAGCAGGTTCCGCATCAGGCGGCCGTTCACGGGGATGTTCACGCCCGCGGCGTCTTCCAGGGCAAAGGCGGAGTTGTGCCCGTGCGGCGCTGGGCAAACTCCGCAGATCCGCTCGGTGTAATGCTGAGCGTCGTACCAGGGCCGCCCTTCGACGATGGTCTCCATGCCGCGGAAGAGGGTGCTGCATGTCCAGGCGTCCTTCACCACTCCGTTTTCCACCTCGACCTCTACGTGAAGGTGGCCCTCGATGCGGGTGACCGGGTCGATGATGATCTTCGGCATCTAGACCTCCTCCTCTTTCTCGACCACCTCTTGGGTCTTGCCGAGGCGCCCCCGGGCGGCGCTGACGGCGAAGTGGGCGGCGATGGCAGCACCTGTGGCGGCAGCCAGCCCGATGCCGATGGTGTCGGCGTCGGCGCGGATCCCCCCGACTCCCGGAATGGCGATCCCCGGTAGGGGCTGATAGAAGTCGATCAACTCATCCCAGAAGTCCTTCTCGGCGCAGCCGATGCACTGCCCCGCCTGCACGCACCAGGAGGTGCGCCCGTTGAAGAGGACCTGAGGACAGTCGGCGAAGGTGCTGGGGCCGCGGCAGCCCATCTTGTACAGGCAATAACGGTTGAACTCGGCCTCGCTGCCCAATTGCTCGACGAAGCGGCCCTCGTCGAAGTGAGCCCGCCGCTCGCACATGTCGTGAACCTTCTTGCCGAAATGAACCAGCGGGCGGCGCCAGTGATCGGTCTCGGGCAAAGCCCCGCGGGTCAGGAAGTAGGTGATGGTCGAAGTCAGGTGAACCGGATTCACGGGGCAGGTGGTCAGCTGCACGAGCTTCTCCGTATCCATGCCCTCGCTCTCCATGAACTCCAGCATGCCCACGGCTCCGGTCGGGTTTGGGTAGGCGGCCTGGACGTTACCAAAGGCGGCGCAGTTGCCAATGGCGATCACCAGTGCCGCCGCCGGGATGACCTCCCGGGCGATGTCGACCGAAGTCCGGCCTCCGACAGTCATGGCATTCTCGATGCCGGTGGCCACCGACCCCTCGACCACCAGTACGTAGCCGCCCGCGGACACGGTCTTCTGCAGGCTCTGGTGCGCACTCTCTCCCGCACCGGCCATGATCGCCTCGTGGTATTCGACACTGACCAGATCGAGCACCAGGCTGACGAAGTCGGGGTTGCGGCTCTTGGTGACGGATTCGGTGCAACCCAAGCATTCCTGCCAGGTCACCCAGACGACCGGCGGGCGCTCGGCCGCCTGCGCGAGCGCCCGGGCAATGTTGGGAGCGAACGAGCTTCCCAATCCCATGGCCGCGGCCAGCGCGGCGCAGCCCTTGAGGAAGTCTCGCCTGCTGAGATCATGCGCTTCCAGGGCCTTCTCGAGCCGGTTCACGCCGACCACCCCTTGCGCAGATTCTTGAGCGCCACGCCAATTCCCGTGCCGGCCAGAGCGCCGTACAGAAACTTGAGGAACTCGAGACGGGTGAGCCTCATCCATCAACCTCCTTCCGATTCACCAAAACCCGGGGGGCCGCCCTCACAGGGTGCGGGAAGAGGAGACCGAGACGAGTTCCGGCTCAAGGCGCCGGACCCCCCAACCGGCTCTGCGCCCCGAGAAACGCTCGTGTGGCAAGCATTTGCCCGCGGCGGTTCCTGCACTGCTCCCGATTCTATTGACTTTGCGGTGCCGGCGAAACCCCTCCATTCAGGGTGAAATGGCAGGCGCAGCGCAAAACAAAAGGGCGGCCCTGGGGGGCCGCCCTCACGTACAACAGATTGACACAGCTTAGACGCCCTTAGGCGCCGCCCTTAGTCGTCGAATCGACGCAGCTCTTCGTCCAACCGGGCGCGTGCCTGATCGGAGCCTTCTCGATTGACCGGGATCGGCACCGCAACGGCGGACTCATCCCGGCGCCGCCAACGCTGAATCACGAACAAGATCGCGCCGAGGGCCACCAGCGTGGCCAAGGTGGGGAACAGATAGGCCATCAGACCGAAGCCTGACTTTTCGGGAGCGGCAAGTATCTGCGAGCCGTAACGCTCTTTGAAAAAACCGAGGATCTCGCCTTTGTCCGAGCCGCTTGCCACCAGCGAACGTATCTGGGCTTTTATCTCTTCCGCCTTCTCGCTGTCGTGCTCCGCGACGGTCTGAGTGTAGCAGCAGGGAGCAATCAGCTCTCCCTCCAAAGACCGAGCCAGCGATTCCTGCTCGGCAGACAGCGTGTCCGCCGTAGCGGCCCAAGCGGCTCCGGGAACCACGAACATGGCAGCCACGACCAGAAAGGCCGAGAGCAACAGGGCAGGGTAGCCTAGCCCCAGCCCTTTAACGTCAGCACGCGACATCAATGCTCCTCTCTTCGGTGAACTCACCGAAAGACGCTTAGAGCCCTCAGCCAAAGCCGCTCGAGGGACAGCTGGAAGCTCCGCCGCCGCTCGAAGACGAAGAGGAAGAGGAAGTGCAGGCCATGAATCCGGTGAACCGCTGTTCGACTTCGCGGCTGCCACAGTCAGGGCAGAGCCGATTCTCGTCCTTCAGGAATCCCTGCACGAAGACCTCGAAATCGCTCCCGCATGACGTGCAGCGCAGATCGTAAGACGCCATCTATTCCAGCGCTCCCTGAGCTTTGAGTTCGTTGACCACCCAGCCGAATGAGAGCACCGGCGGGGTCTTCACCTCGTCGCCCGAAAGAACCACGGGCAGAGGAAGGCCCTCCTCGACTGCTTTGGCCAATGAAGGATACTCCGCCAGTTCTGAACTGTCGACGTCCACGTAGCGAATGCGAACGTGATCGCCGTAGTCCTGCTGCAGGTAGCGATTGATGTAACCCACCGTCTCTTCCAGAGACAGAGGAGGAGCTCAACCGCCCCCGCGGCACGCATCGTATGCGTGCGAACCAACCACGACCAGTTCTCCGGTCTTTACGCCTGACACACTGCCTCCTAAACGAGCCCGAACTCGCGCTCGTAGTCCTTCTGGCTCCGCGCACCGATGATCTGAGCCGAAACTTGGCCCTTCTCGAAGAGGATCACGGTGGGAATGCTCATGATGCCGTAACGGGCCGCGAGTTCCTGATTCTCATCCACATTGACCTTGAGCACCTTGACGCTCTCGGTGTGTTCACCGGCGAGCTTCTCGAGCACCGGTCCGACCATCTTGCAGGGGCCGCACCATGGCGCCCAGAAGTCGACCACCACCTTGCCGTCCGCGCTGATTACCTCGTCGTCAAACACAGTCGTATCGATGTCCCGCACTTGTCCGTCACCCACGTCTAACTCCTTTCGGCGGAGCCCCCTCGACCGAGCCTGTTGGCAACAAGGCCCCGTGAGGTGACAGCACCCGCTTTACGCACCCGCTTTACAAAACAGGCCACACCGCGCCCGTTTGATACCCAAGGGGGTATAGTAACGGCCTCCGGCAAGGAGGACAAGAGCACCAACCATTTATTTGTTGATGGTCTTGGGGCGCGTGGCCTCTGCTCCTCGGATTACCCGATGCGGGGTCTCGGTAACCCGTGGCCGCCCGCCTCCGGGTCTATAATGGCCGCCGGATGAACGAAGTCATCGCAGACAAGCATGCGCCGCAACCCGGCCCAACGGCATCCGAGGGCAGAGACCGCCCCCCCGGAGCCACCCTATTTCCCCAATTCTGGTTGCGATTCTCGCGATGGGTGGTGTCCACTCGATGGGTGGTGTGGACTCTCGTGGGCATCAATCTCTCGAGCGCCGTGCTCGGTTACATCTATTGGTACGGGGACGCGATCCTGGCCAGCCCGCCCTACTTTTGGCCCTTCGTTCCGGACAGCCCGCTCTCGGCAACGCTCTTCGCCTTCGCCCTGCTCGCCTACTACCGCGGCCGCCCGATGCCGCTGCTCGGCCTGCTGGCCGTCACCGGGTGCATCAAATATGGTCTGTGGACCGACTGGGTCTGGTTCACCAACTCGCTGTCAGGAGGGACTTACGACCTCGAAGCCGTCGTCCTCAGCCTGAATCATTTTGGCATGGTGCTCGAGGGATTGACCCTGCTGCCCCTCCTCAGTTTCGGGCTGCGGGAGGTAGCGCTGGTCGCCGCCTGGTACGGCGCCAATGACCTGGTCGATTACGCCGTCGGCCGCCGGCCTCGGCTGCCCAACCCCGAAGATCTCCAGCTGATCGCCGGATTCTCGGTGGCCACTACCGGGGTGCTTTCACTGATGTGGCTGGCGCTGCGCCGGCCCCGCCGTTCCGCTCCCGGGCGGGCCGCGTCGCCTTGATCGTCGCGCGCACGCGGCTCGGGTCCAGGATCTTGCGCCACAACCCCGGCTTGAGAAGCCAGGTGGCGGGCACGGTGTTCGACAAGACCCCCATGCCTCCGCGGGCGAGCGCCTCGTCGCGCTCGATCAATCGCACCATGCCCCCGTTTCCCCAGGGCTGCTGCAGAAACTGCCGAAGGGCGTAGGCCCCGAGAAACTCGGGCCCCAATTCCTTCCAGATGCCGCGTTCATATCCGGCCAACTCCCGGAGGTCGCCGGAGTGAAGGGAAGCGCTTATGGCCTCAGCCGCAGCGACGCTGCTCTCCAGCGCGTAGCCGATGCCCTCGCCGGAAAGCGGGTCGATCAGATTGCCGGCGTCACCGACCAGGAGAACGGCCCCCCGCCTGCGGCGGCCGCGGGGGAAATCGATCAGCAGGGGAAAGGCCGCGCGTGGCCCGACCGGGCGGGCACCGGCCAGGTAGGGAAAGGCCCGCGAGTCAGGCCCCATGAACCAGTCCATCACCTGGCGGACCTTGAGGCCCCGGCGCTTCAAAGCGTGGACGGTCATGCCGGCGCCCACATTGACCGGCCCGCCCTCTCGGCTCGCGGGAAAGGCCCAGCCGTACCCGGGCAGCATGGGCTGATCCAGAAAGAAGCTGAGCGCCCCGTCCAGACCCTCCACCCCGTCCAGGTACTGACGCATGGCGACGGCGATAGGCCGCAAATGCCTGGAGGGGATAACGGTGCGCGAGAACGAGCCCCGGGAACCGTCGGCGGCCACCACCACCCGGGGACGCATCACCAGCCGCCGGCCGCGGTCATCCTCGGTTTCGACGGCGGGAGCCGCGGCAGTGCCGGGAATCAGGCGCTCGGCGCGGCGGCCCTCGAGAATTTCGGCTCCGGCCTCCCGGGCCCGCTCCACCAGCAGAGCGTCGAATTCACGGCGGGGGATCACGTATGCGTACGGCGGACCCTTACCGTATGAGGGTAGACCGGCCCTTATCGAGTCGCCCCAGGTGCTGACGATCCGATATTCCGCCAGCGGCCGATGCCCCGCCTGGGTCAGCCGGTCTTCGAGTCCCAGCCGGCGCAGCACGCCCACGCTCCGAGGGGCGAGCCCGTCCCCACAAACCTTGTCGCGGGGAAAATGCGCCCGGTCGAGCACGGTGACTTCGAAGCCCTCTTCCGCGAGAAGAATAGCGGCAGTGGCCCCGGCCGGTCCCGCGCCGACCACGAGCACCTCGGGGCGCGGGTTCACCGCGCGCCTCGCGTCACGGCATCATTGCTTTCAAAAGGATCGGTGAACCCGCCTAGGCAGCGACGGGGTAGCCCTCTTCGGCCAAGGCGGTCTTGATCTGCTCTTCGGTGACCTTGCTTTCGTCAAAGGCAACGTCAACGGTCTTCTGGTCCACCTCGACCTGCACCGTCTCGATGCCCCCCATCGCTCCCAGGGCCTTCTCTATGCTGGCCTTGCAGTGGCCGCAGGAAACGTCCGGCACCTGGTAGGTCTTCTTGGTCATTCGAGATCCTCCTTGATCCTTGATCGGTCTTGACGAGCCTCGGTCAGGCAGGCGCCCATGGTATTCTCGTTCCATGATATACCCCCTGCCCCTACTATCAACCCGCTAGGAGCGGAAGATGGCTTCGTATACCCAGGACAAGGCGAAACTACTGGCCCGGCTCAAGCGCATCGAGGGTCAGGTGCGCGGGCTGCAGAGAATGATCGACGAGGAAAAGTACTGCGTCGACGTACTGACCCAGGTCTCTTCGGTGATGGCGGCGCTCCAGGGCGTGGGGGCTCTGGTGCTGGAAGATCACATCCAGGGATGCGTTCGCAACGCGCTGGCAACGGATGGGCCGGACGCCGACCGCGCGGTAGAGGAACTGCTGGACGTGGTGGGACGCTTCGCCAAGGCCGGTCCCACGGGCCGGTAGGTAGCGCAGTACCCGGCCCGAGTAAGCCCAACCCGGCCTGCGGCACCCCCACCCGGCCTGAGGAAACTGCGGCGGGCACCGGTCGCGCTAGGGCCCCGGTTTTTTCCCCGGGCCCGCCGGGCGTCCGTCGACTTTGATCAGAATCCGCTCTGCCGCAGCCAGAGCCACGAAAACCGATTCCTCTCCGTCGTCGCGGATCAACCTGATGCGCACCGGCCCCTCCATCGGCGCAAAGTCGCCTACCGCCAGAATCGTGCCGGGGACGAGGCCCAATCCCTGAACATACCCGAGCAGTTCCTGGTCTTCGCCTTCGATGCAGCGAAGAACCGCGCGCGCGCCGGCCTCAGCGTCGCTCAGCCTGACCAGAGTCTCGGGAGCCTGCCCGCTCCCGGGAATGGGATTACCATGGGGGCAGGTGGTCGGATAGTCGAGCACTCTCGCCAGCTGGGCCTCGACCGCCGGGGAGATCACGTGTTCGAACTTGCAGGCCTCCTCGTGCGCCTCCGCCCACGTCATTCCCAGGATGTCGGTCAGCAGGCGCTCCGAGAGCCGATGACGACGAATGAGCACCTCGGCCGCTTCCCGGCCCCTCTTGGTCAGGACGATCTCCCGGTCGTTCGCCACCGAGACGAAATCCTCCTGGCGCAGGCGCTTGACCATCTCGGTCACCGTGGGAGCGGAGACCCCCAAGTCCTCGGCCAGGCGGGCGCCAATCACGCGCAAACCGCGGGCCTGCAACTTGTAGATGGACTCCAGGTACTCCTCTATGGCGGGTGTCGGCACCAATTCTCCCAGGCATTTGCGGTGGCGCTGGCTGTCGTCCAGGTTTCTAGTTAGCTTAGGGTACCCTAAACGAGTGTCGCCATCACAACGCCCGTTTGCCGGGGCGGTCCCGCTCGTGCGAGAGTTGCAGGAGGCACCTTCGATCGGTGGAGAAAACGATGGCAGATACCCTGATTTATGTGCGCTCGGATTCGCTTGGCGAAGAGCCCGAACTCGGCCTCCGTTTGATGCAGAGCTTCTGGAATAGCCTGGGTGAGAGGTTGGAGCAACCCCTCACCGTGGCCTTCATCAACCGAGGAGTGCTGCTGGTCCTGGAAGATTCCCCCGTTCTCCAGTCCCTCAGTGCCTTGGAGCGCGAGGGCTGCCGCTTCTTGGCCTGCGGCACCTGCCTCGACTACTACGACGCCAAGGATCGGGTCGCGGTCGGAGAGATCGGATCGATGGCGAAGCTGCAAGAGCTGATGCTGTCGGCTCAAAAAGTGATCACGCTCTGAGGGGTCCTGAGTGACTCGGGCGCCCGAAGATGATGTTCGCATCATCACCTATCAAACCACCCACCAGGCCATGGCCGCCGAGGAAGTGCTTCACGATGCCGCCGTCGCATTCGAGGTGGTCCCTGCCCCGGAAGAGGTGAGCGCGGGATGCGGGCTCGCCCACCGGCTTCGAGAGAAGGACCTGGACGCCGCGGTCGCGGCCCTGCAGGACGCCGGGGCGGAATACGACCGCGTCGTCGTTCCGACAGGGAGTTACCGGCGGGATGAAAACCGGTTCGGCCAGGGGCGGATGGTAGAGTAGGCGGAGGAACCAGCCGAGACGAGGAGTACCCCCATAAGCTTCTTCGATCCCAACCGCCAAAATCGCGACCCCGAAGAAGAGCCAAACCAAGGCTTCCCACAGCGTCCCAATCTCTTCAGCATGATCTCTTGGATGTGGAATCGGCGCAAGGCGTCCAAGCCCGGGGGCAAACGCCCGACGATTTCCCGGCGCCGCCGGCTGCTTTTGGCCGCGGTCGGGCTGGTCCTGCTCGTGCTGTTCTCTCTGACTACGCTCGCCACCCTCTGGACCGACCTGCTCTGGTATCAGGAGCTGGGCTTCGAGGGCGTCTTCTGGACCCGCATACAGGCTTGGGCCGCTGTCGCCGCCGGCGGAGGACTGATCTTCGCGGTGGTCTTCTTCGTCAACCTGTACCTGGCCCGGCGGCTCTCGCCCAAGATCCGCGTGATGGGCCGGGTGAACGACGAAGAGATAGTCGAACTGGTGCCGCTCAGCAATCGCCGAGTCTTGGGGATCATCACCGGGGTCACCGCGGTGTTCGCCCTGCTCTTCGCTCTGGGTGCGGGCAACACCTGGAGGACGGTCCTCCTCTACCTCAACCAGGTGGACTTCGGCTACGAGGAGCCGCTTTTTGGCTTTGACGCGTCGTTCTTTGTCTTCACCCTGCCCTTGCTCGAAGCGGCCTCGACCTTCCTCTGGATGACGCTGCTGCTCACCATCCTGGGCACCGCCGCGGTCTACGTGCTCGATCAGGCCGTATCCATCCAGAACGAGCGCAGCCTGAAGCTGGCCCCGCACGTCAAGGGACACCTGTCGGTGCTCGCGGCTCTGGCCCTGCTGCTGGTGGCCTTCGGCTACGTGATGGATGCCTGGCGTCTGGACTTCTCGCCGCGGGGGGTGACCTTTGGCGCCAGCTACACCGACGTCAATGCCGAACTGCCGGTGCTCTACATCCTGGCGGCGGTGGCCGTGATCTCCGCGCTCATCTTCTTGGTCAACATCTACTATCGCGGCTGGCGGCTGCCCGCGGCGGCCATCGCCCTGCTGGCCGTGGTCTGGCTCCTCGCGGGCCAGATCTACCCTGCCTTCGTGCAGCAGTATCAGGTCTCCCCCAACGAAATCGAGGCGGAGGACGAGTACATCGCCTCGAATATCGAGGCCACCCGGTTCGCCTACGGCCTCGAGCGGGTGACCGTGAGGGAATTCCCGGCCGAGGAATCGCTCGAGTACGCCGACGTCACCCGCAACGTGGAGACGATCGACAACATCCGGCTCTGGGATCCGCGCCCGGCGCTCGACACCTACTCCCAGCTGCAGGAACTGCGGATCTATTACGACTTCCAGGACGTCGATATCGACCGCTATGACGTCGACGGCAACTACCGACAGCTTCTGGTGGCCGCGCGCGAGATGAATCAGAGCCAGCTGCAGGCTCAGGCCCAGACCTGGGTGAACCAGCACCTGACCTATACGCACGGCTACGGAGTCGTGGCCAGCCCGGTAAACGAGGTCCGCGGCGAAGGTCTGCCGGTGTTCTTTGTCAGGAACATCCCCCCGCAGAGCGTCACCGACCTCGAGGTTACCCAGCCCGCCATCTACTACGGCGAGGCGGGAGCGGACTACGTTCTGGTGCGGACCACGGCCCAAGAGTTCGACTACCCGCAGGGCGATCAGAACGTGTACGTGGACGATTACTCGGGGCGAGGCGGTATCTCGGTGGCCTCGCTTCCCCGCCAAGCCGCCTTCGCGCTGCGCTTTGGGACGCTCAAGCTGGTGCTTTCGGAGTACCTGACCGAAAACTCCCGCTTGATGTACCGCCGCACCCTGCAGGAAAGAGTGCCCGAGGCGGCGCCCTTCCTGCAGTTCGACCGCGACCCCTACATGGTGGTGCGCGCCGACGGCAGCCTCGCCTGGATATGGGACGCTTACACCACCACCGACTACTTCCCCTACTCCCAGCCCCGCAGCACGGGTTACAACTACATCCGCAACTCGGTGAAGGTCGTGGTGGACGCCTTCAACGGCGACGTCACCTATTACCTGATGGACGAAGCGGATGCCGTGGCCAAGACCTGGGCCAACGTCTTTCCCGACCTCTTCACCCCCGGATCGGAGATGCCGGATGACCTGAGGGCCCACATCCGCTATCCGGAGGATCTATTCACGGTGCAGTCGGAGGTGCTGTCGCTCTACCACATGCAGGATCCGCAGGTGTTCTACAACAAGGAAGACGCCTGGGAGATCCCCATGGAGCAGTACGCCGGTGAGACCGTGCCGGTGCTGCCCTACTACGTGATCATGGGACTGCCGGGCGGCGAGGGCGAAGAGTTCCTGCTTCTGCGCCCCTTCACTCCCGTGCAGAAGCAGAACATGATCTCCTGGCTGGGGGGCCGTTCTGACGGCGAGAACTACGGGGAACTGGTGCTCTACAGCTTCCCCAAGGACAAACTGATCTACGGACCTTCGCAGGTGGAAGCTCGGATCTCCAACGATCCCACGATCAGCGAACAGGTGACCCTGTGGGACCAGGCCGGCAGCCGGGTGATCCGGGGAAACCTGCTGGTGATTCCCATCGAGGATTCCATCCTCTACGTGGAGCCGCTCTATCTGCAGGCCGAGCAGAGCCCCATCCCCGAACTCAAACGCGTCATCGTAAGCTACGGTGACCGGGTGGTCATGGCGGAGGACCTCCAGGGGGCGCTCAGAGACATCTTTGACCAAGGGGTCCGCCCGCCGACCGTCACCACTCAGGCGCCGGGCACGACCAGCACCACTGAGCCAGGGGGGACCGGCACCACCGAGCCAGGGGGGACCACCACGACCAGCGAGGGCGGTCTCCCGACGACCTCGACCACCGCGCCCCCGAGTCCCGGTACCACTCAGCCGGGCGGCGAGCTACCGTCCGACGTGGATGGCCTGATCGCCCTTGCCGACCAACACTACCAGGCGGCGGAAGCGGCTCAACGGGCCGGCGACTGGGCCACCTACGGGCAGGAGATCGAAGCGCTGGGACGGGTGCTCGAGCGGCTGCAGGCGCTGAACGGCGGCCAGGGACAGCCGTAACGAGGCCGGAGTTGGCGGCGGCGCTTCGCCGCCGCCCGTCGCCCTCGCCGCCCTAGATGCCCGTGGGCATTTCGGTGGCGTCTGAGCGCTCGATGCGGGCCAGAGGCTCGTGCTCTCCGGTCTTCTCGATGGAGACCCAGGTGGAGCCCCAGGCCAGCTCGCCGGTATCGCCGACTTCGGTCATCTCCAGCAGATCGACGGTGTTCACCCCGCGCCCACTGGCGTAACGGCCATAGGCGACGTGGCCTTGGCCCATCGGCATCGCCACCGCGTCGGGGCCGATGCCCTGAAAGACGTAGACGGGGACCTCCACCTCTCCCACCGCGGAGGCCACCCGGACGATGTCCCCGGTTTCTAGTTCCAGTTCCTCGGCGACCTGCGGATTGATCTCCACCCAGCTCTGCCAAACCACGGTGGTCATCGGCTCGGGTGTCTCCTGCATCCAGGTCTTGTTGGCGTGGCGTCCTTCGGCGAGCAGCAGGTGAGGATAGATCTGGAGCCGGAAGGGACGGCCTTCCTCCGCCAAGCGCACCGGCGGCTCCGGCCGGGCGTTCTGCGGAACGGTGGGGCTCACCTCGGGCCGGTCCTCCTGCGCCGACCACCAACCCCCGAATTGCCGCCATTCGAAGAAGAAGTTCTCCAAATTGTTGGTCAGGATGGAGCCGGTCTGGATCTGTTGCGAATTCAGGGCCTGCTGCATGGTCTCCACGGACTGGCGCACATAGGTGAACTCGTCTTCCCACGGCAGCCGGTCGGCGTAGGGAGGGCCGGCCAGACGGGCCGCCGCGAACAGGATGTCTGCCAGGGAGCGGGTGTCGAAGACCGGAGGAACCGCCGGTTGCTGCGCGGTCATGGTGCGGAGCGCGGTTCCCGGCTCCGGCACCCCGAAGCCCCAGGACTCGAGGTAGGTGTGCTGAGGCAGGTGCAGATCGGCAAAGAGCACGCTGGTGTCGGTGGGGAAGGGCGAGAAATCCACGATGAGAAGCACCTGAGCGGCTGCGTCGGCGAAGCCCATTGCCTGAGGGAGATCGTGATAGGGATCCCCGTCCAGCACCAACAGGAGATCCACCTGCCCGGCGCCCATCTCTTCCACCAGCGCAGCAGCATCGGCGTAGGAGGAGACCTCCTCGCGCGGATCGAGTTCGCCGCCGGCCGGGGGCGGCGGGGTCAGGAACAGCGTGCGGTTGGGAGCCCCCACCAAGAGGTCGAGGGCGAGGACGGCGCGCATGGCGGCCGGAGCGTTGTCGAAGCCGCTGAGGCCGCCGCCGGGGATGGCCAGCGGAGCGTCCGCCTGGGCAAAGCCGCGGGCAATCCGCACCACCTGCTCGAAGTCGAGTCCGAGTTCCTGAGCCGAGTCGCGCACGCTCACGTCGGCAAAGATCGCATCGACTTCCGAGGGCCGGTCACTCGCGCCCAACCGCTCGTCCAAGATGATGCGGCCGAGGATCAGGGCGACGTCTCCCTCGCGCCCGCCGGGTGGGGAGAGCCACTCATCGGCCACCGCCGCCGTGGAGGAGAGCCGCGGTTCCACCGCCACCAGGCTGCCGCGGGTGGCGCCTTTGCGCAGCTCGGCGAAGCCTCGGGCGTACTGCACGGGTGAGAGCCAGGTTTCGAGGAAACCCGCGTTGAAGCTGATCACCGCGGTGGCCGCGCCGATGTCAAAGAGGGGAAGCCGCTCGGCTCCCAACACCTCCGCCGCGGCCTGCTGCAGCAGATTCCGCCCCTCGGCGGCGCGGTAGAGGTTCCACACGATGGGCCGCCGGGCGCTTCCCCCCGCGTCGAGCAGCCGCGCCGCCACCCGGTAGACATGGTCGGGAAGATGGCCGCTGTAGATTGCCATTCTCCCCTGAGACTGAGAGAGGCCCTCGGCCAGGATGGCCAACCCCTCGTCCCACGTGGTGGGCGCGAAGGGATCCCCTCGTTCGTTCGTGCGCACCTGCGGCGTCTGCACGCGGTCCGGGTTGTAGATTGCCTGCAGGCCCGCCTGCCCCCGGGCGCACAAACGCCCCTGGCTGACGGGGTGCTGCGGGTTGCCCTCCAGCTTGTTCGCCCGCCCATTCATGGTGCGTACCAGAATCCCGCAGCCCGCCGGGCACATCTGGCAGAGGCTGGTGAAGTAGGTGAAGGTGCCGGCGACCTGCTCCTCCGGAGTTTGAAGGAAGGGGACCAAGCGGGCTTGGTCGTCCCTCGCCCCGCACCCGCTCAGCCCGAGCGTGCCGGCGGCAGCCAGCATCCTCGACTTCTTCAGGAACTCCCGGCGTGTGAACTTGGGCATCATCCTCGTACGGTTCTCCTCCGGCTACATGTGGCAGATGTCGCAATCGGTCAGGAAGCGCCCCTCGGGCAGATCCTCGCCCCAAAGCGCCCCCTGGATCCCGGCTTCTGGCTGGTCCTCGTAGAGAGCGTAATTAGCCACCTTGTGACAGACCAGACAGAAGCCCATGTTCAAGTCGTTGGCGGGAGAGCGCACGATGGTGAGCGCCCCCACGTCTCCATGACAGCGCTCGCACTGCACTCCGGCCACCACCACGTGCGAGCGGTGGTTGAAATACACAAAGTCGGGCTCGTTGTAGACCCGGGCCCAGGAAACCGCAGTGCCATTGTTGTACGCGTCCAGCACCTGCTGGGTCTGGTCCGTCTGGGTCGAGATCCACTGGTGGCATCCTGCGCAGAGCTGAAGCGGCGGCAGGTCCGCCGCCGGGCCGCGCCGGGCCGAGGCATGGCAGAAAAGACAATCGACCCCCCGGTCGACGTGGGCCTTGTGCGTGAAGGGCAACTCGATGCAACCCTCGGCCTCGATGACGTTATCGGCCCGGCCGCCGGGAGCACCAGCGGGTTCGGTCGTAGTGGTAACGCCCCCCGGTGCCGTGCTTTCGGTGCCGCCCGCGGTGGTGCCGGTCCCTCCTGCAGCCGTGGTGGTGGTACCGGTTCCTCCTGCGGCCGTGGTGGTGGTGCCGCCCGCGCCGCCTCCGTCCTGCCAGGAGCGGAGCAGTTGGATCAGAGAGCCGATCTGTCCCGCGTTCAGGGTTCCGCCAAACGGCGGCATGGGGGTGCCCGCCCGGCCCTGCTCGATCAGTTGCCGCAGGTCGCCGTCCGTGGCCTGCTGGATGAACTGGTTGCCCTGAAGCACCGGGCCGATGCCGCCGCCCGTGCCCTCCTGGCCGTGGCAGGTGGCGCAGTTCTGGGAGAAGAGGGTGAGCCCTTCCTGCAAATCGCCTCCGCCTGCTTGGGCCAACACCACCTTCGGCGCCTCTCCCCGACTGAGAGCGGGCTGCGCCGGGAGGTACCTCACTCCCCGCAGCAGGGTGTTGGCCACCAGGGCCCACTCGCGCGCCGCGAGCCGAGGCCCGCTTTCGGGGTGAAGCTGCCGCGGATCGAGCGAAGAACTCCCGCTCTGCCAGGAGCGGAGCAGCGCGATCGCCGCGGTGATCTGCTCGTCGGTCAGGCGGCCGGCAAACGGCGGCATGGGCGTGCCCGCCCTTCCCTGCTCGATCAGTTGCCGCAGATCGTCGTCCGTGGCCTGCTGGATGAACTGGTTGCCCTGAAGCACCGGGCCGATGCCGCCGCCCGTGCCCTCCTGGCCGTGGCAGGTAGCGCAGTTCTGGGAGAACACCTGCTGCCCCGTCGAGATCAGTTCCCCGCCCGGGGCCGTGGTGGTTCCCGGCGAGGCGGTGGTGGTTGTCTGTCCCGCGGGCGCGCTCGTGGTCGTGGTCTGGCCCGCGGATGGTCCGGTCGTCGTCGTGGTACCCGGCGGTCCGGGCGCCTCCACTCCCGACTCCAGCAGCCGCCGCCGGGTCTCCTCGATCCCGGCCGGGCCCTCGCGCTGCAGCAGTTTGAGAAACTCGGCCATATTGGCGGCCTCTTCCTCGCTGACGTAGCCCGAGAACGAGGGCATTCCCCGGCTGGTACGGCCGGCAATGATGATCTGGGCAATGTCGGTTATGGCCGCCTCGGTGATGAATGCCGAGGGGTAGAGGGCCGGCCCCAGCGCGCCCCGGCCGGTCGGTCCGTGGCAGGTGGCGCACTGCAGGTTGAAAAGCAGAGCGGCGCGCTGGGTTGCGCTGGCGGCCGCTTCGGGGGGCGCCCCGGTGGTGACGCTGCGCAGATAGTTCACCACGTGCCAGCGGCCGTCCTCCTCGAGGTTCCAGTCGAGCGCCGGCATCCGCCCAAAGCCCTGGGTGATCACCACGAAGATCTGCCCGTCCGGCAGATCGACCACGCGCTCACCCAGGTCCGGCGGTGGTGGTTGGAAGAGCGCTCCCACCTCGCCGGGCACGCCGGAGCCGGGCTCGCCGTGGCAGAGTTGGCAGTAGATGCTGAAGGCGTTCTCGCCGCGCGCCAGCGACTCCACGCTGTAGGCCACCGGGTTGGCCGGCAGGCCCTGCGCCTCGATGGCCACCGGGCCCTGGAAGGGAATGGCCTCCGCCGGGGACATGATCCGCGGGGGCTCCACGTAGCCGAAGCTGGGCTGGTCCGCCAACTCGTTGGGCAGTGGAATCAGGCAACCGGTGAAGATCTGAGCGATGAGGAAGACCAGGAGGCCGATCACCAAAAGCGCCGCGATGGCTTTTCCCCAGCCGCTCCAGGCGGAGGGCTCGGGACGGCGACGCACCACCAGCCCATCTGCCGGAGTGGCTCCGGGGGCGTCTGGCCTAACTTCGTCTCGAGGATAGTCAGGTCCCGAACTCACTGAGCCTCCCGCTCGATCACCAGGGCGTCGTCTTCAGGCCGGGTTCTTTCCGGTTCCTCGACCGGCAGGATGCGCGCTCCCTCCTCGAGGAGTGCCTCGCGAACCCGGCTCTCGACCATGTCCGGCGGCACCTGAACCACCAGCACATGTCCATCCACGTTCGCCGGCACCACCCAGTCCCGCAGCGGATCGCGCCGGATCCGGTTCTCGTAGACAAAGCCGACGAAGGTCATGACGACCAGCCCCAGGATGGTGATCTCGTAGACGATGACCACCACCGGCGGAGAGAGGATCGCCTGGCTACCCACGATCAGGGGGTAGAGCAGCAGCGTGCCCACCGCCAGGAAGAGGCCGGTCAATAAGCCGCCGATCAGGCCGGCCGCCGTGAACCAGGGCAGCCGGGTGTCCGAGACCTCTCCTCCAATGAGAGTCGGGGGATAGGGAATCTCGGTCAGGAGTTCGATATAGCGGTTGGAGATGCCCATGCGGCGCAGGCGGCGCATGGCCCGCGCGACCCCGGCCTGGTTCTTGACCACGGCAAAGACCACGCCGCGGCTCACGTCGCCGCCTCCCCGGCCTCGGAGGTGGAAGGCAGCGGCGCAGCGGGCTGCGGCTCTTCCACGGACTCGGTCTCTTCCTCGGAAATGCCCTGGGTGCGCCACTTATCCAGCCGCCAACCCTCCTTGACCTCCCAAAGCGAGACGAAGGGCAATGCCTTGGAGAGGGCGACGTAGAGGAAGGCGAACATGGCGAAGGTGGCGCCCGCGATGATGATCTCGGGAATGCCGGGGGTGTAGTCGCCCCAGTCGAAAGGCAGATGGTTCCGCACATTGGAGCCAACCACGATCAGGTAGCGCTCGATCCACATGCCCATGTTGATCAGCACCGTGATCACCACCATGGCGGGCAGAGAGCGGCGCACCCGTTTGAACCACAGGGTGAAGAAAGGAAGGAACACGTTGACCGCCACCATGAACCACCACAATGGCGCCATCGCCCCGAAGATGTGCAGTTCCTCCAACTCGCGGTCGACTGGATTCCCGCCGTACCAGTTGGTCAGCACCTGGGCGAAGAACATGTAGAACCAGATCACCGATACGGCCAGGAGGATCAACCCCAGCCGATCGAAGTGGAATTTGGTGATGTACTCCTGCAGGCCCAGTCCGCGCCGGACGAAGATCAGCACGGTGATCAGCGCAGCGACACCGGAGTAGATGGCCCCGATCACGAAGTAAGGGGCGAAGATGGTGCTGTGCCAGCCCTCGTTGGTGGTCATGGCAAAGTCCCAGGAAACGATGGAGTGGACCGAGACCGCCACCGGAATGATGACGATGGTGTAGACCTTCATCGCCAGATGCAGGCGGTGCCACTGCTGCTGCGAGCCCCGCCAGCCCAGCGCCAGCACGCCGTATACGCGCCGGCGGATGCCGGTGGTGCGGTCCCGGGCCGTCGCCATGTCCGGGATCATCGGCATGAAGAGGAAGAGGGCGCTCGAGGTCATGTAGGTGAGGATCGCCACCAGGTCCCAGACCAAGGCCGAGTGGAAGTTTGGCCAGAGCTCGCGCACGTTGGGGTAAGGGATCATGAAGTAGAACTTCCAGACTCGGCCCAGGTGAATCAGAGGGAAGAGGGCGCCCACCATCAGGCTGAACAGCGTCATCGCCTCGGCGCCACGGGTGAGCGGACGGCGCCACTCCACATTCAAGACGCGCAGGATGGCGGAGATCAGGGTGCCGGAGTGACTGACCCCGATCCAAAACACGAAGCTGGTAATGTAGAAGCCCCAGAAGACCGGCCGATTTATGCCAGCCACCCCGATCCCTTGGAAGATCTGGTAGAGCCAGGCCCCGAAAAGCGAAAGGGTGCCGAAGCCCAGGACCAGAGCGAGCAACAGGTAGCCCGGGCCGATGCGGGTCATCGAGCGAAGCACGACGCCGTCCAGCGCCGCGTCCATCTCCTCCAGTTCCTGCTCGGTGGGCGGAACGTCCTCGATACGCCCATCCGCCACCGCGTCCTGCACCTCGAGTACGCTTCCCGGCCCGAACTCCTCCCCGTGCCCCTGCCGCACCAGAGGACGTTCGGCCTCGGGTACCGGGTCGTGACCCAGCCCGCGGGTGGGCCCGCGGGAGTAGCGAGGAAGCCTGGCCCAGTTGGGAAGCCTAGCCACGCTCCGCTCCCACCCCCTTGAGGTAGGTGATGGAGGGCTGGGTGCCCAAGAACTCGAGCAGGTTGTAGCCTCGCTCGCTCTGGGCCAGCCGGGCAACCAGAGAGTTGGGATCGTTCAGATCCCCAAAGGTGAGCGCTCCGGTGGGGCAGGTCTGCACGCAGGCGGGCACCACTTCGCCCTCGAGTACCTTGCGGCCCTCGGCGCGGGCCTGCTGCCGCGCGCGCCGGATCCGCTGAACGCAGAAGGTGCACTTCTCCATGATCCCCACCCCGCGCACGGTGACGTCGGGATTGAGCGAGGCGTTCAAGGGCTCCGGGAACTCGGGCTTGAACCAGTTGAACATGCGGACCTTGTAAGGGCAGTTGTTGGCGCAGTAGCGGGTGCCGAAGCAGCGGTTGTAGACCTGCAGATTGAGGCCGTCGTCGGAGTGAACGCTCGCAAAGACCGGGCACACCGGCTCGCAGGGAGCGTTGACGCAGTGCTGGCAGAGCAGGGGCAGGAAGAGAGCCTGCGGCTGGGGCCACTCGGTCTTCCAGTAGCGCTCGATGCGGATCCAGTGGAGGCCGCGTCCGTTCTGGATCTGCTCCTCCCCCACTGTGGCTATGTTGTTCTCCGCGTAGCAGGCCACGACGCAGGCCTGGCAGGCGGTACAGAGATCGAGATCGATGGCCATGCCCCAATGGGGCAGGCGCTGCTCGCGCTCGGCTATGGCGCTGCCTCCTCCCTCACTTACCCTCCGGCGTGGACACGGCCCTCAGGTTCCCCGGCCCGCTGCCCGTAAACATCGTCCGCTAGGATTCGTGTGGCTCCCCGAACCCTGCCCCTCCCGATATCGTCTCCCCCGAGTGACCGTTTCCGTTGGCGGTGGGGCTCGGGGGTTCGTCACGCCGGTCCCGATCCAGGCGCGGCTCTTCCGGTACTCGCCGCACGAAATCGGGACCGGTCGCCGAGAGCAGGGCGTAGACCTCGCTGATGTCCTCCAACGAAACCATTCCCACCAGTTCCCGGCCGCGCATGACCGGCATGGCCTTGACGTTCTTCGTGCGCATGCGGACGAAGGCGTCGTAGACGCATTCTTCCAGACCGGCGACCGGGAAGTCAGTGCGCATCGTCTCGCTGACAGGATGATTGGGACCGAGCGTGCCCAGATTGGAAATCAGGCGCTCGCGGGTGACGATGCCCACGACGGAGCCGGCTTCGTCGACCACGGGAAAATCCTCCTGATAGGAGTGGAAGAGGCGGGTGGCCAATTGGCCGATCACCTGATCCGGATGGGCGACCTCGATGGAAGTATTGACCGCCTGGCTCACCTTCAGGTTGCCCAGCACGCGCCGCACGCCGTCGCCCTGACCCTCGGCCTGGGCGCCGAAGTAGATGAAGACCGCGATCAGCAGCATCACGACGTTGCCGGTCAGGATTCCGAACAACCCCAGCAAGAGAGCGAAGACCTGACCGGTGACCACCGCGATGCGGTTCGCGCGGCTGCGGCTCAGCCGGAGCTGCAACAGGGAGCGGAAGACCCGGCCGCCGTCCATGGGAAAGGCGGGAAGCAGGTTGAACACCGCCAGGGCGATATTCGTCACCAGCAGGTAGAAGTACGCGCCGCGCACGCTGGGAGAGAGCATGACGCCGACGAAGTCGTCGAACACCGCGCCCACGTCGAAGAACACGAAGGCGCCCACCGCCATGATCAGCGCAAGGACGACGTTCGACAGCGGACCCGCTATCGAGATCACCAACTCCTTCTTGGGATCGCGCGGGAACTCGCCCATCATGGCCATACCGCCGATGGGCAGCAGGGTGATGTTCGTGACCTCGATGCCGTAGTACTGAGCGACGCGCGAGTGCGTCAACTCATGGATGACGACGAGGCCGAACAGGAGGATCACGAGGAGTACCCCGTATAGCGCGCCCGAGATCCCACCCGGTTCGCGCAGCACGCCCCAGATGAAGGCGAAGTAACCGACGATCAGCAAGAACGTGAGGTGGACGCGTATCTGGATTCCGAAAGCCGAGAATATCCCGTAGGACCACTTCATACTGGCGCCCCGCTCCTCTCCGAATGCCTTCTCTCGAAGATTCCCTCCCCCTACCCGGACAAACGCAAATGTGGCAGAGCGGTTTGACGCGAGGCCGCTTCTGGCATCAAGGACATAGAGAATTCCCCGCCCAAACCGTTTCACCCGAGGTGCAGGATTATGGCAACGAGCAAGCGCCGGGAGGAGGGAATCCACCATCTGCAGAGTGAGATGGACCGGATCCTCCTCGAGCTCACCGGAGCGCACCGCGTCTACGGCTGCGCTACATGCGCCTTTCGACCCAACGCCGACGTCTACTTCGCGAAGAGCGACAACGCCATCGTCGTCAAGCTCGAACTGGCGGGAGTCGACCCCAAGGAAGTTCAACTGGAGGCCAAAGACCGCACGATCCGGATCTGGGGGATCCGGGAGGAGCGCACCCGGTCGGACAAGGTCTACCAACAGATGGAGATCGCCTACGGAACCTTTCAGCGGGAGCTGCGGGTCCCGGTCGACGTGAACCTGGAGCAGGCGAAGGCGGGCTATGAGGCCGGCTTTCTCATCATCACTCTGCCCATCGTGGAGCGAGAAGCCCGCAAGATCCCCATCGTGCAGAAAGCCGGCGCCGATCAACCGCCGGCAAAGAGGACGCAAGAGAGCGACCCCGAAGCCACCGAACTGCCGGACGAGGTAGACGATGACCGATAACGAGAAGACGGACAGACCCGAGGAGCCGGCGGCCGAGCAGCCGGCGGCGAAGGCGGCCACGCAAGAAGGCGGCTCCGGGGATTCAGAGCTGAAGACTCCGGAGGAGGTGGCGCTCCTGCCTCTCAAGGAGACCGTGGTCTTCCCCGAGACCATGATGCCGCTTGCAGTGGGGCAGCCCCGCTCGGTGCGGTTGATCGACGACATCCTTCAGGGCGACAAGATGGTCGCGCTGGTGACCGTCAAGAACGAAGACGTCGAGAGCCCCGGCCCGGACGACATCTACGAGATCGGCACCCTCTCGGTCATCCAGAAGATGATCAAAGCCCCGGACGACACCCTGCGCATCATCGTGCAGGGCATTCGCCGCATCCGGGTGATCGAGGTGACCTCCGAGGAACCCTACCTGGTGGCGCGGGTGGAGGACCTGAGCGAGACGGTCGAGGACACCACCGAGCTCGAGGCGCTCCACCGCAACCTGGTGTCCGTCTACACGCGGATCATCGAGCTGGTGCCCTACCTTCCGGATGAACTCGAGATGGCCGCGGCCAACATCGACAACCCGGGGACCTTGGGCTATTTCATCGCTTCGACCATGCGCATCAAGGCCGAGGAGAAGCAGGAACTGCTCGCGGAGGGCGACGTGGCCAAACGGCTGCGGCGTCTGACCGAGGTCCTGAACCGCGAGCTCGAGGTGCTCGAGTTGGGCTCCAAGATCCAGAACCAGGTCCAGTCGGAGATGGAGAAGGGGCAGCGGGAATACTTCCTGCGGCAGCAACTCAAGGCCATCCAGGAGGAGCTGGGCGAAACCGACGAGACTCAGGCCGAGGTCAACGAGCTGCGCGAGCGTCTGGACGAAGCCCAGCTTCCCGAGGCGGCCGACAAACAGGCCCGCCGCGAACTCGACCGCCTGGCCAAGCTCCCCCCGGCGGCCGCGGAGTACGGCGTTATCCGCACCTACATCGACTGGATCCTCTCCCTGCCGTGGAACCAGTCGACCGAGGACCAGTTGGACATCGCGAATGCCCGCAGGACCCTGGATGAGGACCACTACGACCTGGAGGACGTCAAGGACCGGATCCTCGAGTTCCTCGCGGTGCAGAAGCTGAAGAAGGAGATCCGCTCCCCCATCCTGACCTTCGTGGGACCCCCGGGGGTGGGCAAGACCAGCCTGGGGCAAAGCGTGGCCCGCGCTCTCGGGCGCAAGTTCGTGCGTATCAGCGTCGGCGGGGTCCGCGACGAGGCCGAGATCCGCGGTCACCGGCGCACCTATATCGGAGCCATGCCCGGCACCATCATCCGCGCTCTGCGGGACGCCGAGAGCAACAACCCGGTGTTCATGATCGACGAGATCGACAAGATGGGCGCCGACTGGCGCGGAGATCCCTCCAGCGCCATGCTCGAGGTGCTGGACCCGGAACAGCACGATACTTTCCGGGACCACTACCTGGACCTGCCGTTCGACCTCTCCCGAGTGTTTTTCATAACGACGGCCAATATGCTCGACACCGTCCCCGGCCCGCTGCGCGACCGCATGGAGATCATCCAGATGGCCGGCTATACCGAGGACGACAAACTCCACATCGCCCGGCGCTACCTGATCCCCCGCCAACTCGAGCGTCACGGGCTGGTTCCCGAGCGCGAGGCCGAAGCCGAAGGGGAGCCTGCACAGAGCGAGCCGGCCGCGGAGGGCGAGCTTGCGGCGGCGCCTCAGGAGCCGGAAGAGGCCACCTCGCAGACCGAGGGCAACGTCGGCGGGAACCCGGAGCCCAAAGAAGCGCATGTGGGCGTCGGCCAGCCCTCCCCGGAGGCGCCGGAGACCGAGGGCGAACTTCCCGAACTCGACTTCAGCGACGAGGCTCTGCGTCTGATAATCCAGGGCTACACCTCGGAAGCCGGGGTCCGGAACCTGGAGAGGCAGATCGGCACCATCGCCCGTAAATTCGCCCGGATGGTGGCCGAAGGCGAGACGACCCAGCTGGAGGTCGATGAGGAGAAGGTCCAGGAATTCCTGGGCAAGCGCCGGGTCTTCAAGGAGAGCAAGCGCAGAACCAGTGATGCCGGGGTTTCGACCGGTCTTGCCTGGACGCCCACCGGCGGCGATATCCTCTTCATCGAGGCGCGGGCCATGCGGGGATCGGGCAAGCTAACCCTGACCGGCCAGCTGGGGGACGTGATGAAGGAGTCTGCGCAGGCCGCGCTCACCTTCGTCCGCAGCATTGCCGAAAGGCTCGGAGCTCCTCCCGCCTACTTCCAGGAACACGACATCCACGTGCACGTTCCCGCCGGCGCCATTCCCAAGGACGGTCCCTCGGCGGGTGTGGCCATTGTCATGGCGCTGGCCAGCATGGTCACCGGCCGCCCGGTCGATGCGAGCGTGGCGATGACGGGCGAGGTGACCCTTACCGGTCAGGTCCTGCCGGTGGGCGGGATCAAAGAGAAGACACTGGCGGCCCGCCGAGCCGGCCTGGACAAGGTCTTCCTGCCCCAGCGGAACGAAGCCGACGTCTCTGAGATCAAGGAAGAGTTGGTCGAAGGACTGGAGTTCGTCTACGTGGAGCACGTGGGCGACGTGATGGACCGCATCCTGATGAGCGAGGTGCAGGAGAGCGAATCTCCGCACGTGGGCGAAGGCGCGCAGGCCGATTCGCTGCCGGAGCCCGAACCTACACCGAAGGGCGCCACGGGCTTCTAGTGCGCGGCGCCTCCGGCCGCCCGCTCGCGGCAGGCCGCCTGGCGCAGCCAGTCCCGGATCTCCCGGGCCTCCGCCTCGGGCAGATATTCGCTCAGCCGGAGGAGCAGGTCGGGCGGCAGCTGCCGGCGGAACGCCGTCAGCACCGCCCGCACCGCGCGTACGGCCTCTTCCGAGCGGGCATACTCGCCGGCGCTCATCACCTCATGGGCGAGCGCTTCCATCTCGAGCCTCAGAGCCCGGACCTCCTCGCGCGCGGCCCGACTCTTCTCGGTCAGCAGATCGCGCGTGGTGGTGGCAAGGCGGACGTCGAGCGGTTCGCCCCGGCGATGGCCGGCAGCCTTCTCCATGAGGCGCACGCCCAAATCCCAACCCAGGTTGCGAAAGCCTAGTCCCCGCTTGCCGGCGGCGGCCAGCCGTCGCTGCAGCCTCTCGACCGGTGTGTTCGATGCCTCGGCCATTTTCCACTCTCCAAATCTTCAGTCATGGCGCGTCACCGCAAAGCGGTAGAGGCGATAACGGTCCCGCTCCGGATGGATCCCGGCTTTTCGGCAGGTAAGGCGAAACTGCTGCTCGGCTTCCTCCACCCCTTCGAGGTCCGGCAGCAACAATGCCTGGCGTCCGTCTTCGGCGCGTACAATTACACCGTAGCGCTTTGGGTCGAGTTCCTCCACCCCCGCTATCTCTTCCGGGGGGTGCAAAACGTCCACTTTGACGCGGAGCCCTTCCAATTCCCGCTCGGCAAGGGGCGGGAAGCGCGGGTCGCGCGTGGCCGCGGCGACCGCGTTGCCCACCACCTCCTCTTCGATGGTGGGCTTGGCCGCCGCGATGGTGCCCAGACAGCCCCTCAAGGAACCGTCCGGGGAGTGCAGGGAAACAAAGACCCCGGAGCCTTTGGGCGCCGCGCCCGCAGGCAACTCGGCCGTCACTTCCGCGCCCTCCCTTACCCATTTCTCGATGGCGCTCCTGGCGAGTTCTACCAGCGGGTCAGACATCGAGGCCCCCTCCGCCCGTGGAGCGCTCGGTGTCCAGCATGGCCACCAGATAGCCCACCCCAAAAGGACCTTCGTAAGAGAGCACCTGGGCGCTGTAGAGCAGATCCTGCAGCATTCCCAGGAGAACCAAGAGCGACCGGTAGCCGCACTCGCCCGCGGTCTCGCGAAGGCTTTCGGGAATCGAGAGCAGATCTGCGAGCCGCCCCTGCCTCACGGCCTCGACCACCTGGGCGTCGAACTCCGCCGCCTTGGGCGAATAGCCCGCCGGAGCCCCCGGCGACAAGCGGTGGCTGAGATCGCCGCTGGCGACAAAAAGAGTGCGGCCCAGATGCGCCCCGAGTACCGCGCCGATGGCTTGGCCGAAATCGACGTGAGCGGGAAGGTTCTGCAGGGAAAAGGCCAATAGCACCAGACGAGGAGCCGGACGGATCGCATCTGCCAAGAAGTAGAGCGGGACCAGAGCCCCGTGATCCAAGGGAAAAGTTTGTCCGCCGCTTCCCCCCAGGGGCCGCACCGACACCTGGCGCTTGAGCGAGCTGCGCATGATCGCGTTCGCCAGTTCCGGATTGCCCTCGAGTTCCAGGCCGACTTGGGGCGCGCCAAATGCGGAGAACGAGCCCTCGTAGCGATCCGCAATGCAGACGCCCATCGCCTCCCTCATCAGCGGAGCGTGCGGACTGATCAAGACCAGGGTGTCCGGTGCCGCATCCGCAACCAGCCTGCTCAAACTGCGCATGGCCCGGATCGTTTCTTCGACTTCCGGCTGACGGGAACCCCCAATCTCGGGAACGATGATCGGGGGATGGGGGGTGATCACTGCACCGGCAAGACTCATGCCTCCTCCTCCCCCTCAGCCGTGGCTTTGAACTCCGGGATCACCATTCGCAGTTCGTATCCGCAAGAAGCGCAGCGGGCGCCGGCCAAGTTCGACCGGCCCAAAACGTATCCCCGCCTCTCGATCGCGATCTCTCTGCAAGAGGGGCATCTGGTGGACTCGCCGTCGTGACCCGGGAGATTTCCCGCGTAGATGTAACGCAGGCCCTCCTCCTTCCCGATGCGGAGCGCCCGCTCCACCGCCCGGATCGGGGTGGGCCCCACGTCCATCATCCGGTAGGTCGGATAGAAACGGGAGACGTGCCAGGGGATATCCGGATCGACCGAGGCCAGGAACCCGGCCAGCTGCCGCAGTTCTTCCTCGCCATCGTTCCGGCCGGGGATCAGCAGGGTGGTGACCTCGAGCCAGACCCCCATGTCATGCAGCCGCCGGATGGAATCCAACACCGGCTTCAGCCGGGCACCGACTATCGAGCGGTAGAAGTCATCCGAGAAAGACTTGAGGTCGACGTTGGCCGCGTGCAGGTAACCTTCCATCTCGGCCAACGCCTGGGCGGTCATGTACCCATTGGTCACGAAGACGTTCTTCAGGCCCGCCTCGACGGCTCCGCGCGAGCAGTCACGCGCATATTCGAAGAAGATGGTGGGTTCGGTGTAGGTGTAAGAGATGCTGCGGCAGCCGCTTTCCAGGGCGCTCTCCACCACCCGGTCCGGCGGGAAGGACTTCCCCCGGATTTCGCCCCGGTCCCGGGGCATCTGACTGATATCGGCATTCTGGCAAAAGCGGCAGGTGAAATTACACCCCACGGCGGCCACGGAGTAGGTCTTACTGCCCGGAAGGAAGTGAAACAATGGCTTCTTCTCGATGGGATCGACCGCCGCCGAGATAGCGCAGGAGTAAGTGTAGGTATAAAGCTTACCGTCCAGGTTCTCGCGCACCCCGCAAAGGCCGCGCTCACCGGGTTCGATCCGACAGTGATGCGCGCAGAGAAAGCAATGGACCGTCGGTCCGCCCCTCCAGACTTCCCATAGCGCCGCTTCGGTCGGTTTCACAGTTTGCCCCACGTCGACATCTCCTCGCCCAGGTACGCGCCCTCGAGCGGGTACCCTCGAGCGCGCGTACCTTCGTTTATGCGTGTCTACCCGGGACCGAGGCGGGAGATTCGCAAGAAGGACTTGATCAAACGAGATGGATGAAGCGCCGGGCCTTGTTCGCACCGGTTCGCCAACGATAGGCGCGGGAGCGCAGGGTATCGCGCAGACCGGCTTCGGGCACGGGGCGGGCCAGCCGCATCAGCCGCAAGAACGTCTCCCGGGAGGGCAATTCGGTCAGCTCGACGTAGACCCTGCCCACCTCACCCGCGTAGTGGGCGTCACTTCCGGCGCCAAGCAGGGCGCCGCTCCGCGCGGCCAGGGCAAGCGCCTCACGGTCAGATGCCGGATCGAGCATGCGGCCGTTTCGCACCTCGATTAGGTCGCAGGAGCGGGCCAGTTGCTCAAGATACTGCCGCTTCATGGTCGAGCGGCGATGAGAATCGTACGGGTGCGGAAGGTAGACAAGGCCCCCTTGAGCCCGGATCGACGCGGTCGTCTGCTCGGGCGAGAGGCCTTCGGGAATCCGCTCGGTCAGATAGAGCCCGATCAGTTCGCCGGACGAAGTCGTGATCTCCTGACCGGCGACGACGCGGGGAAGACGGGGGTCCTCCTGCGAGAGGCGGACGCACTCTTCGGCACCGGCAAACTGATCGTGGTCGGTGACCCCGACCAGATCGATTCCCCGCGCTCCGGCCAGTTCGAGCAGCCGTCGCGGGGACAGCAGGCCGTCCGCTGAGGCGTTCGTATGGTTGTGTAGATCGAGGCGGAAGCGCACGGGGTCTCCCTTGCGTGGTGCGGCCCGATGCGAACCCGGAGAGAGCGTCCCGCCCCGCTATACCTCGGGAAAAGTACCGGGGGCCCGGCGCCGCCGGCGGTCCCGCAGCACGCGTTTGCCGCCATAGTCGCCATGCGCGCGGCGCTCGCCCTGACGGCGATCGACAATGACCTCCACGTCCTCGACGTCCGCGAAGCGCTTCTTGAACTCTTCGAAGTACTCATCGCCGAGTTCGCGCGGTATCACGTAGTAGATCAACTGCCCTGCCTTTCGCGGTCCGCGACCCCGCTCGGATCGTCCGCGCGCGGTCTTCGTCATCCATGATAGCCGCCCTCCGGCCTTATTGTCCAAGCGCCCGGTTAATCCCTGCAAAGCCCGGCACTGTCTTTTGCCTTGGGGAGGATCGGGCGCCTTCTGCGGGGCTTCCGCAGAAGGGCGGGTATGCTACTGTGCGGTCGATCGATCGGACGGAGCGGCCTTGCAGGAAATGCCTTCGGGGGATAAGAAGACCGGGCTCCAGATGCCCTCCCGCCGGCCATTCGCCGGCTTCGTCCTCACCACCCTGGTCCTCGTTGTCTTCGTGGGCCTTCTCGGTTGGTGGTTCGTTTCGTCGCGCGCCCCGGAAGCCGAGGTCCCGGAACTGCGAGGGTTGACGCTTTCCGAAGCCACCGCCCGGGCTCAGGTCGCCGGATTCGGCCTGACGCCTCTGGTTGGGAACAGCGGAACCCAGACGGAAGAACCCAATGCCGTAATCCGTGGACAAGAACCCGAGTCGGGTTCCAGAGCCGCCCGGGGGCGGCCCATCGTCGTCACGCTGGGTTCCGCCGACGCTCCGAACCTCACCATGCCGGATCTTGCCGGCCTCGACCTGGCCCAGGCTGAGGATATTCTGGCTCGGGCAGGGTTGGTCTTGGCTGAAGTGCTCGCGGGGGAGCCGGGAGGCGGCAGCCCGGGCAAAGTGATCCGCCAGCAGCCGGCGGCGGGCCGCCAAATCAGCGCCGGCGAGGCGGTGGCTTTGTGGATACCGCCCGAACTGGTCGAGGTGCCCCGGCTCGTGGGGTTCACTGCGGAGGAGGCCCGCTCCCTGGCCCGCCGATCGGGGTTCGCACTCCGCTTGGTCGAGCAGACCGGCGGAGAGGGCCTTCCGGGGACCGTCGTCCGGCAGAGCCCCGAGCCCGGCAGCGAGATCGCCGATGGCGGGCAGGTGGTGTGTGTGGTGAACGCGGCGGCCGAGGCGGCTGCGGCGAACGGTTCCGAACCGGCAGTAGTCTCGGACACCTACGAGGCTCTTTTCCGCTCGCTCGCCTCCTGGTACTCGTTTCCGGTCCTCCACCCCGCCGTCCTGCCCGCCGGGCTAAGCCTGGGTGGGGCCGCCGAGAATCCGCGGCATGTGGCCTCGACGGCGGGTGCTTCTGGTTTCGAGGTGACTTTCGAGGCCGGCGGTTCCGCCGCGCGGGTCGTTTTGATGGAGGGTAACTGGATAGATCCTCCGGGTGGGCCCGAGCAGGCAACCCTGGAGGTGCGGGGCCACGCCGCCACGCTCCTGCGCGAGGGCGACGAGATCGTACTATTCTGGGAGGAGAGCGGCGTCCGCTATGCCTTGAGGGCCTACGGGTTGGAGGAAACCGACGTGATTGCCGTCGCGAACCAAATGAAAGCCGTCGGAGAATGACATACGAGAAGGATAATCCGGGCTCCGGCCCGGCTGAAAACAAGGGCCAGGACGATGCCGGCGGCTCCGCCCCCAAGGCCGAGGAGCCGCGCGATCTCTACATGAACCGCTACGAACTGACCGAGGTGGTCGGCCGGGGCGGCACCTGCACGGTCTTCCGGGCGTGGGACACTCGGCTCCAGCGCTACGTAGCCATCAAACGGCTCGAGGACCCGCTGCTCGAGGACGCGCACTCCCGGGCCCGCTTCAACCGCGAGGGCCGCGCCATCGCCCGGCTCTCGCACCCACACCTGGTGACGCTGATCGACCGCGGCTCCACCGAAGACGAGGAGTATCTGGTCTTCGAGTATGTGGAAGGGCGCTCGCTCAAGGATCTCATCCGCGAGGGCGGACCCTTGGAGCCTCGTGACGCGGTGCACATCACCGGACAGGTGGCGGAAGGGCTGGCCCAAGCCCATCGGGCGGGAATCGTTCACCGGGACGTCAAACCCCAGAACATCCTGCTCGACGCCGAAGGCCGCGCCAAGTTGACCGATTTCGGCATCGCCACCGGGGCCGACCTGACCAAGGTGACCCGGGTGGGCGCCATAATCGGCAGCGGCCGCTACATGTCTCCGGAACAGGTGCAGGGAAGACCGGTGGACGGGCGCTCCGACCTTTACTCTCTGGGCATCGTGCTCTACGAGATGCTGACCGGCAGCCCGCCCTTCGACGCCACCAGCATCGCCGATATCGGCCGGCAGCACGTCAAGGACCGGCCGGCGCCGCCTAGCGAACTGCGCCCGGACATTCCGCCGGAGCTCTCCCGGGTGGTGATGCGCTGTCTGGAGAAGTTGCCCGAGAGCCGCTTCCAGTCTATGGACGAACTGCTGGGCGCGTTCGTCGGCCTCGATCTCTACCGCCTGGAACGGACCTCAGGCGGCCTGGTCGAGAACCTGCGCCGGGTGGGATTGGGCCGCCGCGAGCGAAGCGGGGACAGCGGGGAATGGACACCGCCTCCGCTCGAGCCGTCCGCCGAAACCATGCCGGAGCCGCCTCGAAGCGGGGCGGCCCGCGGACGCGTGGGCGGCGAGACCCCTTCCCGCCAGACGGCCACGGGGCGCCGGGTGGATCGCCGGCGGGAACCGCGCAGAAGCAACTCCCGATACTTGTGGGCCGCGCTACTGGCAGGCGTCGTCGCGGTAGTGGTCCTGGCGGGCCTGCTGCTGTTCTCCGGCCCCGGAGCTGCACCCGACGTGGTCGGGCTTACGCTGGACGAGGCCAAGGCCGAGGCGAGTGCCGAGGGCCTGGATCTCGAAGTGGAGGTGGTTCCCTCTTTCGATGCCGCATCCACCATCATCGCCCAGGATCCCGCGCCCGGCGAAGACGCCCCGGGAGGCGTGCTTCGCGTGACCGCGACCAAGGAACCCGAAGCGGTGCCCGTCACCGATCTTTCTGCTCTGGATCCCGAGGGCGACCAGGAAGAGCACTCCGACGAACTGAACAACCTGACCGATGATCAGGCCGATACCGCCTGGTCCACCGAAGGCTACGGCACTGCGGACTTTGGCGCCACCGGCAAGAGCGGCGTCGGGGTTTCGTTCACCCTCTCCACGCCCGCCACGCTGGTCCGACTGCAGACGGGACAGACCGGCTGGCAGGGCTCGCTCCAGGTGCAGGATTCCGGCGGCGCCTGGCAGCCTCTGGGCGAACTGGGCGGGGAGGAGACCCAGACTCTCACCCTGGAACAGCCGATCACGGCCGGACGCATCTGGATCACAGCGCTGCCGCCGGAGGCGGGGGAAGACGGGCGGCACCGGGTATCGATCGCCGAGTTGGGCTTCTATCGCTGAGGCATTTTGAGCGCGGGCGCGCCCCCCGGCGAATGCTGGGCGCGCCCATGGGACGCGGGTCCGCGGTCGCCTACGCGCGGTCGCCTACGGCGCGGCCGCCTAGCGCGGCCGCCTAGGATTTCTGGTCCTGCTGGATCTCGGCCACGCGCTGGTCGCTGGGCAGGCCGGTGCTCAGGGTGGCGATCAAAATCGTGTCCCCCTCCGAGCGCGCGGCCCTGAAAGCGGCCCGCAGGGCCGCGAAGACCTGCTCCTCGGGTCCGTGCATGAGGGTGCTCAGATTCTGCACCTTGACCTCGACGCCGCTCTGCTTCGCGGCCTCGACCGCCGCCTCCACACCGGGCGACAGATGCTCCTGCCTTAGGGGGTATACGGAAAATTGGACGGCCATTCGCGCGCTTTCCTGAGGGGAATTGGGCTGCCCCATGTGGTAACTCCTCCGCTAGCTTTGCCGGAAGTGCAGTGAAGGCTTCTCGAGCCGCCGATAGTGCATCACCAGAAGGCGGCCCGCGCCATGCGTGACCTTGGCCTTTTCCCCGGTCAGGGCGTTGCTCACCCCTCGCGTGGCGCCCTGGTGAAGGGTCTCCCCCTCGAGCGGATAGAGGAGCCCCTCCGTCCAGACTTCGCGCACCTCGTGGCTGAGAGGCAGCAAAGACAGGGTCTCCCCAGCGGCTCCCTGGATGAGGGTCTCTCCGTGGGCCAGGTAGACCTCATGCCAGGGATCCATCAGGCGAACCCGCATCCGGGACAACCAGGGAGCCGTCAACAACAGCAGGGTGGCGACGAGATGATCGAGCCGGGGTCCTCCCAGCGCTCCAAAGACCGTCACCTCTTCGGCCTGCAACTCGACCGCCAACCTCAGTGCGCTCTCCAGATCGGTCTCGTCCTTGGCGGTCGGCAGAATCCGAATCTCCACCCCCTCCCCCCGCAGCGCCTCTAGAGTGGCATGGTCGATCGAATCCATGTCGCCCACCAGCAGGTCCGGAGTGCGGCCGACGAACCGGAGGGCGTCGGCACCCCCATCTGCGGCAATCAATCGGTCGGCGCGGTCGATCAGGTCCACGTCCAATGGTTCCGCCAGTTGAGAGCCGGCGACGATGACTAGGTGCAAGCTTTCCCCTTTCGCGGATGGCTGCCCGTGGGCCGGGATGTATCCTTGCCAGGGTACCAATCCCCCCGGAGAACGGTAGTCGAGATGAACGATCACAGCCAAGGACCCACCCCGCCATCGGCCGGGAAATCGGCCGGTTTCGCCAAGGGCGCGGCCGCCGGCCGGCCACCGCACGCCGTCCGCCTGGCCGAGCAAAGCGATTTGCGCGACGTCATCCGCGTGGTCAACGAGGCTTTCGGCCATCCCCACGACCCCAAACTGGTCGAGGTCTGCGAGAGGATGTTCTCGCCCGGGGCCACCTGGGTGGCGACCGACGGCGAGGACATCGTCGGTTCGGCAGCGGGCGCCCAACTGCGGCTGGCGCTTCCCGGAGGTCGAGAGACGACCGCTTGGGGCCTCACCTGGGTGGGGGTGACCCCGACCCACCGGCGTCAGGGGATCCTGCGCAGCCTGATGGCGCGGCATTTATCCCAAGGCCGGGAACAGGGCTTCCCCATCGGTCTCTTGTTCGCCGCCGAAAGCGGGATCTACGGCCGCTTTGGTTACGGCGCCGCCACCTACTACGCCGCCTATGAATTGAGCCGCCGCGACGGTGACCTGCGCAATGACCTCAACCTGCCGTCGACCGGCTGCCGGGTAGATCTACTGTCCCTCGATCAAGCCCGAGCGCGCCTTCCCGAAGCCTGGGAGCGGCTGCGTCTCGAACGTGCGGGCGAGCTTTCGCGGCCCGACTGGGTGTGGGCCGATTGGTTCTTCGAACTGGAGCAGGAGGCCTCCCGCGCCAACGCCGCGCTCTTCATAGCCGTCTGTAGCTCTCAGCACGAACGCATAGAGGGTTTCACCGCCTACTACCTGGAAGAGAATTGGGAGCGTGGGTATCCGGAGCACACCCTCCAGGTGCGGGAGGTGGTGGGATCTCCTGCCGCCCGTTCCCGGCTGTGGTCCTATTTGCTCCAACTCGATCTCGTGGGCACGCTCGCCGTCCAAACCGCTCCGCTCGACGAGCCGCTGCGGTGGATGCTTCGCGATCCGCGCCGGCTGCGCACGAAGCGCACGGCCGACGGCTTATACGTGCGGCTGTTCGACGTGCCAAAGGCCCTCGCGCAGCGAGGCTACCGCGGGACCGGGCGAGTGGTGTTGGAGGTGGAGGATCCGCTCTTGCCGGAGCTCGGCGGGGTTTTTGAGTTGCTGGTGGAGGATGGAGCCGCGGGATGTCACCGGACGCATTCCGATCCGGACCTGCGGCTCTCGGCCGAAGCCCTGGGAGCCGTTTACCTTGGCGGCGTGAGCTTCTCTGCCCTGGCTCAGGCGGGCAGGATTCGCGAACTGCGGCCCCAGGCGCTTGCCCGCGCAGACTCCCTCTTCCTTTGGTCGCCGGCGCCCTGGTGCGCCACGGTCTTCTAGCGGATCAGCCGTCTAGCCGGTCAGGACCCGCCGGACTCGCGTTCGACCAGGGCGAGGTGCACGTACATGGCCTGCCGCGCCCTCTCCGGGTCCCGCGCCTCTAGGCCTTCAAGCACCTCGCGATGCTGCTCGACGAAGGACTGCCGCTTGTCGTCGGCGCTGACCATCTCCTGGCGGCCCGGGCGCACCAGTTCGTCCAGGACCGCGAAGATGCCGTCCATGATCCGCTCCAGCAGGGGATTTCCGCTGGCCTCGGCCACGTGCAGATGAAAACCGGCATCGGCGGCGTCCACCGCGCCTCCGGCCTCCACCGCTCTCTCCATGACCGCCAAATCTTTGCGGAGGGCGGACAGGTGGTGCTCTTCGGCGCGGAGGGCGGCCAGCCATGCCGCCTCGGCCTCGAGAACCTTGCGCACTTCGAGCAGGTGAGAAACCCCGTCCTCGGTGAATTCGGCAATGGCCAGCAGCGGCCGGAAGAATTCTTCCAGACCCCTCCCCGCTTCCGAAGAAAAGATCTCGGCGCCGTCTCGAGGATCTTCGGCGCGGGCCGTCGGGTCATCCGGACCGGGCTGGGGCGGAATGCGTGCACTCATGGACACATAATACCGGGGGACGTGCGGATAGCCATCATTTCCTCACACTTTGCGCACATTCTTCGCTTACGCTGAGGCCGCGAATTAACCTGTTAGACGGAGGGTCGTCGATGCCATCAACCAAGAAGCTCGTTGTCGGGGCGGTTTTGATAGCCGCATTCCTGGCGATTGCCGCGCCCGCGCTGGCGCAATCCGGCGCTCCCGGACCGGCTCCCGGAGTGGCCGCCGGAATCTGTAACGGCGTGGGGTCGGCCGCCGAGCGGGTAACCGACCTGCTGGGGCTTTCTTCCGAAGAGATCCAAGAGGAGCGTCAGGCGGGCAAGAGCCTCGCCGACATCGCCGCAGACAAAGAGGTGTCTCAGGACGAGTTGGTCGACGCGATGCTCGAATCTCGCCGGGCGGCCATGGAGCAGGCAGTAGCCGACCGCCGGATCACTCAGGAGCAGTCCGACTCGATGCTCGAGCGGATGGAGCAAATGGTGCGCGAACGCGTGTCCTCCGATGAGCTCGGCGGTGGCTTTGGCCGCGGCGCCGGCGGTACGGGCGGACTCCAGGGCGGCTGCGGTGGCGGCGGCATGGGCGGCGGCCTGGGAGCGGGCTGCGCAGGCGCCCCTTCGGCGGAGACCACCAGCCTCTAAACCAGCAGGCGCTCTCTGTCTCGAGACCGGCGGATCACCGATCCGCCGGTCTTCTTTTCTTGGGGGCGAGTGCTTTTCCCGGCCTGTGGTAGAAACTCCTCATGCTCGCCGTCACAGAAAATGTCGCCATCCCGGAACAGGAACTGGAATACACCACCTCCCGCAGCAGCGGGCCCGGGGGGCAGCACGTCAACACCGCCGACACCCGGGTCACCTTGCGCTTCGACCTCGCGGCCACCGACGCCCTGAACGAAGAACAGAAGGCGCGCATCCAGGAGCGTCTCGCCGGGAGAATCAGCCGGGCCGGCATCTTCCGGGTCACCTCCCAGCGCCACCGCAGCCAGCACGCCAACAAAGAGGCGGCCACAGGGAGGTTCGTGCAACTCCTTGCCGAAGCCCTCGAAGAAACTCCGCCCCGCCGCCCGACGTCACCGCCTCGCTCCCAGGAGCGCAAACGGCTCGAGGAGAAGAAGCGCTTGGCCCAGAAGAAGCGCGAGCGCAGCCGAGATTACACCGCCGAGGACTTCTAGCTTCCCGGCCCCTTCTCTTTAGCTCTTCTCTTTGACCCTTCTCTTGATCCCTCGGTTCATCCTCTGTTACCATGCCGAACATACCCGGGGGGGTATCGTTTGTCTCCCCGGATCCGCTTAGCAGGGGCCAGGTGTGCCCGGGATGAAGAGGGAGGACAACCTCACGATGGGAAGCATTTCTCGACGTGACTTCTTGAAGCGCAGCATGGGGGCGGGTCTTGCCGGAGGAGTGATCCTCACCGGCATGGACAAGGTCGCCCTGGCGTCGACCGGCGAACCGGTGGGCACTTTTATCGATCTGACCAAGTGCGACGGTTGCCCGGGTAAGGACACGCCCGCCTGCGTCGCCGCCTGCCGCACCACCAACCAGCACAAGTTCCCCGAGCCCGCGGCCGACGACATCGCCAACTACTGGCCACAGAAGAAGCACGAGGACTGGACGGACAAGAAGGGGCTGACCTCACGGCTCACCCCCTATAACTGGACCTTCGTGCAGAAGGTCGAGGTGGAGCACGAGGGGACGGCGCATGAAGTGTCGGTGCCCCGCCGCTGCATGCACTGCGACAACCCGCCCTGCGTGAAGGTCTGCCCCTTCAGCGCCCAGGAGAAGAGGCCCGAAGGCCCCGTGGTTATCGACGACGAGCTCTGCTTCGGCGGGGCCAAGTGCCGCGACGTCTGCCCCTGGGGGATTCCCGCCCGGCAGGCCGGCGTCGGTCTTTACCTGAAGCTCGCGCCGCAGCTGGCCGGAGGCGGCGTGATGTACAAGTGCGACCTCTGCTACGACCGGCTCGAGCAGGGCAAGCTGCCCGCCTGCATAGAAGCGTGCCCCAACGCGGCCATGCAGATCGGGGGGCAGGCACAGATGCTCGAAGCGGCCAGGGCCCGCGCTGCCGAGATCGGCGGATACGTCTACGGGGAGAAGGAGAACGGTGGCACCTCCACTTTCTACGTCTCCCCGGTGCCCTTCGAGAAGGTGCACAAGGCCCTGATGGAACAAAAGCAAGGCCAAGAGAACCCGCAGGCCCCCAGCTTCCCGGGAATGCCGGTCAACGCCGAAAACTTCCTCGAAAGCGCCAACGGGTTGGCGATCAGTCTCTTGGTGGCGCCGGTCGCGGGGATCGTGGGGGCCGGAGCCGCAGCCTACCGCACGATGAAGGGGCAAGGAGAGGACGGAGCGCCGCCGGCCTCGGGTGGCGACCCGGAGCGCGTGCCGGAGAGGGAGGGCAACGATGAATAGAGCGATCGACGCACAGCGGGCGAGCATCAAACGCCACGGCTTTTCCGGCCGCTTCGTTCACTGGACCGTGGCGCTGTCGACTGTGGTCCTGATCATCAGCGGCTTGGGCCAGTTGCCCTTGTTCAAGCGCTATTTCGTCGACACTCTCCCCGGTTTGGCATGGACCTCGGACTTCGGCGTCACGCTCCAACTCCATTATTTGGCGGCCGCAGCCCTGACTCTCGCGGTCGTCTACCACGTGGTCTACCACACCACGCGCCGCGAGTTCGACATCGTGCCCCGGCGGGGCGACCTCCGGGAGTCCTACCAGATCATCAAGGCGATGTTCGGCCGAGGAGAAGAGCCCGACAGCGACAAATATCTGGCGGAACAGCGCGTGGCCTACGCCTTCATCGGGGGAGCCATCCTCCTCGTGATCGCCACCGGCTATCTGAAAGCCGTCAAGAACCTGCCCGGCGTCGAACTCCCCTACTGGCTGCTGTGGACGACCACCACGCTGCACAACCTGGCGATGTTCCTCATCATCTTGGGCATAGGGGGGCACCTGGCCGCCTTCCTGATCAAAGAGAATCGCGCCCTGCTACCGGGGATGTTCACCGGACGGGTGAGTCTCGCCTACGCCCAAAAGCGCCACTGCCTCTGGTGCGATGGGCTCGATCTGTCCGCGGAGGACGGCGTTCCCGGCGACTCCGCCATGATCCCGCCCGTCCAAACCCGCAAGGGCCAAGCCGCATAGGAGGATTCCTGGCCGAACCGCCCGGAACCAGCCGCCGGGCGGGCTACCTACTCCTCCTCGGCCGAATCGGCGGTGGCTGCCCGTCTGCGCGAACTCGCCCGCCATTCTGGGGCGCGAGGGGTTTCCCCCTCCTCAGAATCGGGTTCGCCCTCACCGATCGGCCAGATGATCTGGGTTTGCCAGTGGTCCGGGTCGGGTTCCATCCGCGGATCGGTGACGTACACCTCCCAGGGCCCGTCGCCCTGGGTCTTGTGGGACTTCGCGAACCAGGAGGACAGACGACCAAAGCTCTCGCCAATGGTGGCGTAGGAGCCGACGTGCCAGATGGTCGCGGCCTCGCCCCCCGGCAATTCCGAGGCCCGCACTCGGCCGCCTCCCGCCACTCGCGTTCCGACCGGCAGCCCGGCCTCAATCTCCAGATTGGTGCCCTCGCTGTTGTGAAAACGGGTGAAAGGCGGACCGGTGGCCTCCACACCCTCCCGGTTGAGTTGCTCGATGATATCGGGTAGCACCTCCTCCAGGGCGGAGCCCAGCTCGTCGCGGTGGATGGTCAATCGCACGCTGGCCACGGGCTGCGGATCGAACCGGACGATCTCGACTTCATGTCCCATATTTCCCCCTGTTCTGGGCAGACTGCGCGACGGCCGCGCCGCAAAATCCCCAACCGCTCGTGTTCGTGATTTCTCGACGCCATGGGCTCCAAACCTGCCGGCACCGCTCCCGAGGAGTGATGGCGGGAGTGGATTGAGGAGGTTAGACCGACGGTATACGATGTTCTTAACGCGCTGGACTGCTCTACGAGGGGAGGAGCATTTGGACGGACGGATCGGCATGACGCTGACCCGCCACATCTACGAGGGTCAGCTCGAACACCCGGAGGCCACCGGTCAGCTTACCGGGATTCTCAACCAGGTTGCTCTAGCCGCGAAGATAGTCTCGCGCGAGGTGAACAAGGCCGGCCTCGCCGAACTCCTGGGCTTCACCGGAGACGAGAACGTCCAGGGTGAAGAAGTCCGGA
Organism: Actinomycetota bacterium; assembly: GCA_016278725.1. Classification (GTDB taxonomy): domain Bacteria; phylum Actinomycetota; class Thermoleophilia; order RBG-16-64-13; family RBG-16-64-13; genus Soudan-30. The sequence goes on along the minus strand of JADQBG010000008.1, from coordinate 78,350 downwards.
AGCTGGATCAGTTTGCGCAGGACGTCTTTTACGCGGCCTTCGACCACCCCGGCCACTTCTGCATAATGGTCTCCGAGGAAGAGGAGGCGGTGATCCCCATCCCGGATGAATTCGAGAAGGGGCCCTACGCCATCGCCTTCGATCCCCTGGACGGATCGTCCAACATAGACGCCAACATCACCGTCGGCACGATCTTTGCCATCTGGCGCCGAGTGAGCGAGGGCAAAGACGGCTGCGAGCAGGATCTAATGCAGCCGGGGCGGAATCTGGCCGCCGCCGGTTACGTCGTCTACGGCACCAGCACCATGCTGGTGATGAGCACCGGCCACGGCGTCCACGGCTTCACCCTGGACCCCTCGGTCGGCGAGTTCTTGGAATCCCACCACAACATCCGCATCCCGGAGCGGGGCAAGATCTACTCGGTCAACGAGGGCAACTACCCCTACTGGTCCAAGGGCGTGCAAGGCTACGTCCGCTGGATCAAAGAGCCGGACGAGAGCAGTGACCGTCCCTACAGTTCGCGATACGTCGGCTCGATGGTGGCGGACATTCACCGCACTCTTCTCTACGGCGGGATCTTCATGTATCCGGCCGACAACAAAAAGGGCGAGATGAACACCGGCAAACTGCGGCTCCTCTACGAGTGCGCCCCGATGGGTTATCTGGTCGAGCAGGCGGGAGGTGCGGCCACTACCGGCAGCTCACCCGTATTGGACATCGTGCCGCAGAAACTGCACCAGCGCTCGCCTTTCTTCGCGGGTTCCAAGACCAACGTGGCCGACCTGGAACACTTCGTCGCGGAACATGACGGCACCGAGAGCCCTTCCCGCAGAGCCGAGAGGGCAGCGAGAACAGTCGCTTCCTGAGGCACCGACGGGGAGTGGCGCTGGCTTCAGGCCGCGATTAGTCCGCGCTAAACGCGCTCAGGCAGGCTTGCGGCGAAACTCGCCCACCAGTCTCCCCCACCGCAGGGACTGCGTGGAGAGCAGCGTGTCGGCTCGGAAGAGCCGCGCCCCGACCAGGACGAAGAAGTAGGCGATCACGGCGAGCCCTCCCAGCGCGACCAAAGGCTGCCACAGGGGGACGGCGCCCGCGGCCAGCCGGGTGAGCATCGCCACCGGAGCCGACAGCGGGAAGAGGCTGAGCGCGACCGAGATCAAACCGTCCGGGTCCGAAGTCAGCGCGTAGTTGAACCAGACCGGCACCATCAGGGGGAAGAGCACGATGAAGATCAGTTGGGTGCCCTCCCGTTGACTGGGGACCATGGCCCCCAGGGCCGCGACGAGGGCACCGTAGGCCACGTACCCAAGCGCCAGAAAGGCCAGTAACCAGGCGACCAAGCTTCCCGAAAGGCCCACGGCCGCCAGGTCGGGGATGCCCACGTACTGGTAGAGCACCAGCAGGCTCCCGGCGATCCAAACCGCGATTTGCAGCAGGGCCACCGCACCCAATCCGAGAACCTTGCCGAGCATGAGCTCGCGCGGCTTGACCGAAACCAACAGGACCTCGGCGGTGCGGTTCTCCTTCTCCGCCGAGACGCTCTGCAGCAGATAGCTGCTGCTCGTGGTGATCACGAAGAAGAGGATGAAGAGCACGCCGAAAGGCACCATGTCGGCGATGGCCTTGAAGGATGGGTCGGTCTCGGCGCTGCCGGCCGCCGCCTCGGCGCCGGCAGCGCCTTCGGAGCCCTGCCCGCTTCCCGAGGCTCCCGCCAGCTGCACCTGCTCGAGCTTCGTGTCCCCGACGGGCTCTACCAGGGCGGCGGCCTCCGCGGCGTCACCCACCAACGCGTAATTCATCACGTACTCAAAGAGCGGGCCGGCCGAGGCCGCCGACAACGGCGAGAACTGGTCCTGCACGAGGGTGACGGCTCCGGTCTGAAGGTAGTCCTCCTCGATGATGAAGTAGCCGCCGATCTCCCCCGCCTCGACCGCGGCCCGGGCCTGCTCCACATCGGCAAAGCCGGGAAACACCTCGGCCGGCACATCGGGGGGAAGCTCCTGAACAAGCCCGGCCTGATCGACGTAGCCCGTGATCTGGGCCTGGTCCTGCGGACGCAGGGCCTCGCTGAGCGAATCGCCCTCGATGTCACCCAGGAAGCTGCTGCCGAAGCTCATCGCCAAAATCAGCACCGGGAATAGAAAAGTCATGAACCAGAAGGAGCGCTTGCGCGTGGCGTAAAGGAATTCGTACCGGAGGACTATCCAAACGGTTCTCATGCTAGCGGCCTCCCCGCAGGGCACGCCAGGATTCCCCCAGGTCGAGCCGCTGGCCGTAGCGCAGCATGCCCGCCCGGAAGACCTTGGGCGCCACCCAAATGCTCAGTCCGGCAGTCGTGGTCAGGATCGCCCACGCACTCAGGAGCTGCCACAGCGGGATGACAGCCGCCCCCCAACGCATGGCTATGGTGAGAAAGGCCGTGGTGGGAAAGAGGCTGAGGGCCACAGCCAGGGTGCCGTTGGGGTTCTCGAACAAGATGGTGACGAGGAAGAAGGGGATGAAGAACAGGATGTTGATGATGGCGACCACTTGCTGGCTCTGCTTGTATTCGGGAAAGGCGCTCCCGATGGTGATCATGATCCCGGCGACCAGCAGATAGGAGGGGATGAAGAAGGCCACCACTACCCCCAACAGGACCCAGGGGACCTCCGCCGCGGCCAGAGGCTCGAAAAACTGCGCGGCGATGACGATGGCGGCCACCACCCCGAGCCCCCAAACCAGCAGCTGGGTGGCCGCCAGAGCGATCAAGCCGAGCGCCTTGCCGAAGATCAGCTGATTGGTAGACACCGAGGTGGTGAGCACCTCGACCGTCCGGTTCTCCTTCTCGTCGCTGACGGTCTGCAGGAGGTAGCCCCCAGAGGTGATGGCGGCGAAGATGAAGATGAAGCCGGCGGCGAAGGGAAGCAGCACATCCATGAAGCCTCCGGGCGCCATCTCGCGGTCGCCCTGCAGGCTCTGCACGGTGAGCTCGGCGCCTTCGCCCACCCGCTCGGCTACCTGCGGGTTCTCGGCGGAGAGCAGACTCGCCCGGATGAAGTCGCGGAAGGCGCTCCACACCTCCTCCCCCGGCTCGCCCTCGTCGTAGTAGGCGAGCAGGCTGCGCTCGCGCAAATAATCCTGAGGCACGACCACGAGGCCCGCCACCTGCCCGTCGGCCAGGGCCTCCAGTCCGGCCTCCTCGGTGTCGAATGCCAGGAGTTCCTCCGGGCGTAAGTCTTCGGCGGCGCCGGTGCCCAACACCCGAGGTTCGAGTACCCCGGCCCGATCCACGTAGCCGATGGTCTCCGCCTCACCACTCCCCACCCTGCTCAGCTCGCCCACGCCCATGATCAGGATCAGAAAGACCGGCATTCCGATCAGGGAGAAGAGAAATGAGCGCCGCCGGAAGAAGCGCTGGTACTCGTGCCCGGCTACCAGGAAAAGCCTACGCACGCCGGTTCTCCGTGGCCGAAGGCTCGAGGCTCCCGCCTGCGCCGGCAAAGGCGCGGTCGCCTTCCTGCACCACGCTGACGAAGATGTCGTCCAGGGAGGCCTCCGCCAACTCGAAGCGGTCGAGGCGCACTCCCTCGCGGGAGGCCAGCGTCCTCAGCAGGTCGTGCGGGTCGGCATCGGCGGACAGAGCCAGGTGCCAGGCTCCGTTGGTCTGCCGGGCGTCCACCACGCCCCCGAGACCCTCGAAGTTGCCTTCGCCCTCCACCACGACGGCGTTGCCGGCGAAGCGGCGGCGAATCTCGTCGACCTCGCCGTAGAGCACGACCTCGCCCTGGTTGATCAGAGCGATGCGGCTGCAAAGCGCCTCCACCTGGTACATCTGGTGGGTGGACATGATGATGCTCTTGCCCGCGGCGCGCTGCTCGTCGAAGACCTCTTTAATGATGCGGGTATTCACCGGATCCAGTCCGGAGAAGGGCTCGTCGACCACGATCAGGTCGGGATCGTGAAGCAGCGTCGCGATCACCTGGGCTTTCTGCTGCATGCCCTTGGAGAGCTCCTGCACCTTCTTCTCGCGGTGCTCCCAGAGATCCAGGCGCCGCAGCCAACTCTCGAGCCGCTCGGCGACCGTGGGCTCATCGAGTCCTTTTAGCCGTCCCAGATAGGTCAGTACCGTGTCCAGTTTCTGATCTTTGTAGAGGCCGCGGTCCTCGGGCAGGTATCCGATGCGGTCTTTGCGCGCCTGGTCCAGAGAGCCGCCCAGCACCTGCACCGTGCCTTTGTCCGGCTCGAAGATGTCCAGCATCATGCGGATGGTGGTCGTCTTGCCCGAGCCGTTGGGGCCCAGCAAACCAAAGATCTCTCCTGGGTAGACGTCGAACGAGACGTCCTGCACCGCGCGCACCGGCCCGAAGGACTTGGCCAGGTTGCGCACGGAGACGCTGGGGATAGTTCCGGCATCCGCCGAAGAGGCTGAACTCGACACGAGATTCTCCTGCTGTTGGCTCATCGGTCTCTCTGAGGATACCGGGAAACATGGAGGCGTGGCTCGGCCAGGGCGGGAGTCCGCTACCTGGCCGGGTGGTCAGGTTGACTGGCTCAGCGGCGGCGCTTGGGTGCGCGCTTGATGTCGCGGCTCAGCCGGCGTTCCCGCCCGCGTTGCTCGCGGCGGGCCTGCTCGTCCCGCCGCGCCGACAGTTGCGCGAGTTCGACTTTTAGCCGCATATAACCTTCGAGCCTGGCCGGGGAAAGTTTCCCCGATTCGACTGCGGCTTTCACTGCGCAACCCGGCTCAGACTCGTGCCGGCAGTCACGAAAGCGACAGAGGGCCGCCAGTTCTTCCACGTCTCCGTAGGACTCCTCCAGCCCCTCGTCCTCCGCCCAAAGGCCGAGTTCGCGCATTCCCGGGGTGTCGATGACCAGGGCCCCGGAGGGCAGAACGAAAATCTGCCGGTGGCTCGTGGTGTGTCTTCCCTTGCCGTCCGCCCGGACCGCGCTCACGTCTTGGGTATCCTGGCCGAGCCAGTGATTGACCAGGGTCGACTTTCCCACGCCCGAGGAGCCGACCAGGGCCAGGGTTTCTCCCGGCCGCAGGTAACGGTCGAGCTCTTCGAGACCATCGCCGCTGAGCGCGCTGACGCCGTGAACGGGGATGCGGCCCGTCAGATGTTCGATGCTTCGTCTGGCCCCTTCGAGGTCATCGGCCAGGTCGGTCTTTGTCAACACCAGGACCGGCCGGGCGCCGCCTTGCCAAACTGCTGCCAGGTAGCGCTCCAGCCGGCGCGGATTGAATTCGTCCTGACCCAGCGAGGTGACCACGAACACGGTGTCGAGATTGGCCGCGATCACCTGCTCGATCGCCTGCTGGCCCGCCGCGCGCCGGGAGAGCTTGGTCTTGCGCGGGAGAACGCGGTGGATCAGGCCAAGGCCGTCGCTCTCGCCCGCGCCGCTTCCCGCCGGAGTGAAGGCCACCCAATCACCAACCGCGGGCTGCTCGCCTCGTTCCGCGCGGGTGTCGTGCCGCAGGCGGCCGGCAATCCGGGCCTCGCTCTCGCCGTGTTCTCCCCAAACCACAAAAGCGCCGGCGTACTCGGCAACCACGCGGCCCACGCGGGCTTCCGGCTCGGCCAACTCTTCCCAGGCGGAACGGGTTTCCTCGTCCCAGCCGTAGCGCGCCAGTGCCGCGTCCAGATCAGAATCTTCCAGGTGCTCCAGCAGAGTGCCTCACAGTTCACCCGAAGGGGCAGTCGCCCCCCTCACTTTTCATAGTTTACCAACCGGGATCCCGGCTCAAGCTCGCCGCCCGAAGGAGATTTGTCTATCCGGCTTCTGATGGACTACGATCTACCCGCTTATCGATCCGGGAGGGTGCGCTTGGATACAGATGTCCTTCTATTGGTAGCGGTCGTCGCCGTGGCGCTCCTGTTCGACATGATGAACGGCTTCCACGACGGCGCGAACGCGGTCTCGACCGTGATCTACACCGGCGCGCTCCCCCCTAAGGTCGCGATCGGCATCTCCGCCTTCTTCAACTTCATCGGACCGCTGGTCATCGGGGTCGCGGTGGCCCAGACCATTGGAGGAGTAATCGAGGCGTCGCAGGCGACGGCGCACCTGGTCATCGCCGCCATGCTGGGCGCGCTGCTCTGGGACACGCTCACCTGGATCTGGGCACTCCCGGTGAGCTCTTCCCACGCACTGGTCGGCGGTCTCTTGGGGGCCGGCTTCGCCGGGCTGGGGCTCGACGGCATCAACATGGACAAGGTGGCCTTGGTGATGGCCTCCCTGCTGGTGTCGCCTTTCCTCGGGATCCTGGCCGGTTTCATTCTCATGAAAGGTGCTCGAGCATTCTTTCATCTGGTCAAAATGGACCTGCGGCGGGCCGACAGCTTCTACAAGCACATGCAGATTCTCTCCTCCAGTTGGGTCTCTTTCAGCCACGGATCGAACGATGCGACCAAGGTGATGGGTATCATCGTCATCTTTCTGGCCGCCAAAGAAGATTTGAGCGTCAGCGCTTACGTCGACGAGTTCGGCTTTCCCCTCTGGGTGATCCTCGCGGCGGCGTCCGCCATGGCCTTCGGCACCTACCTCTCCGTGCGCTCCTTCAGGCTGATCCGCACCATGGGGGAGCGCATCACGCACCTACACCCCATCAACGGCTTCAGCGCGGAATCCGGCGGGGCGATCATCATTCAGCTGGCCTCGGTGTTCGGCCTGCCCGTTTCCACCACCCACGTGGTCACCTCCTCGGTGACTGGGACCGGCCTCGCCACCGGGCTGTCGTCGGTCAGCTGGAAGGTCTTCCGTGCGATCATGCTTGCCTGGGTGATTACGTTGCCTTTTTGCGCGATTGCCGCGTACCTCTTCTACCAGGTTCTCGACCTCTTCCTCTAGTACCCGTATCGAAAGGAGCGCGACATGGACAAGTCTCGGCTAGATAGGCTCCGCAAGAGCCTGGGGGGCCCCACCGGTCTGGACAGCGCGATAGATGCGATGGCCGATGAACGGCAGGAACAGATCCTGGAGCGTATCTTCGACTTCAGCGACTTCGTGGTGGTCATCGTCAAGGCGTTGGAAGACGTGGTCGAAAGCTACGTGGCCGACGACTACCAATCGATGAACCGCAAGGTGGAGGAGATGGAGCGGCTCGAGGACCAGGCCGACGACCGCAAGCAGGAAATCTCGGACCGCCTCTCCGTTTCCGGGGCCTTTCACATCGGCCGGGGCGACCTGGCCCGCCTGGTAACCTCGCTCGACATCATCGCCAACTACGCGGTTGGCGCCGCCGACCGCATGGCCATGCGGCCCTTCACTCTCCCCGAGGAAGTCAACGAGAAGCTCCTGCGCATGGCCGGAGTCTGCGTGGAGGCCGTCGAGCGCCTGCGGGACGCGATCCGCGCCCTGGACGAGAGCTTCCGCAAGGCCATCGAGGTGGCGGGTGAGGTGGACGCCATCGAGAGCAAGGCGGACAAGCTCTACGCCGACATCTACACGTTCATGTTCGAGTGGGATACCGACTTCAAGACCTTCCACCAACTGAAGTCGATCATCGACCGTCTGGAGTCGGTCGCCGACCGCGCCGCCGAAAACGCGGAGCTCATCCGCCACATGTCGCTCGAGTACCTGGAGTAGCCGGAATCGCCTGACGGGGACGGCCCTGCCCGCGGGCGCGGCGCGACTTCACGAGCTCGGCGGAGCCTCCCACACCCAGGCTCGGGGGCCGCGGTGAAAGCCGTGGCGGGCCAGCAGCTCCCGGGCCTCCTTGGGCGGAGGGCCACCATTCCAAAGCTCCACCGAGATTCGCCAAAGCCGCGGGCCCAGGTAATCGATCAGCGCTGCGAAGCCCTCCTCGACCAACTCCACCGGTGCCTCCCTGCGCACCTCGATACGGGCGCCGCTGTCCGCCGCGACCAAGAGAGGCAGACCCCGCTGCTGCACCACCCAGGTGGACGGGACCCGGCTGAAGGTCAACCGGCCCTGCTCCGCGGTCTCGGCGGCAAGTTTCAGCAGAGCGGGGTCGAGGGCGTTCATGACCACGAAACGCGCGGGGTCTTCCTCGAAGGACCGCAGCGCCTCGACCGTGTCGGGCAGGGCATGCTGGACCCCGGGAAGGCCGGCGACGAAGTACCCCCGGCGCACCTCGCCGCGCATCTCCATGCGTTCCAAGGTGCGATCGGACGAGTAGAAGTCCCAGGCTCCTTTCTCTCTCTCGTGAGCGCGCCGGGTGACCACCGCCCAGCGCTCGAGCAGCTGCCGAGCCTGACGGCGGGCGCGTTCGTCAGGCTCGAGCTCCGGTCCCAGCACCGGCAATCGATGGACGAGCGTCCAGCGGCCCTCGTGCAGGTGACGAATTTGCTCCTCGACGGGCTCCGTCTGGCCGAGCCTTTCCCGAACCCGGCGAGAGGCGGAGCGAAGGGCGGCCCGGCTGGGCCGGGCGCCCATCCGGGTGCGCCGGGAATGAGGGCCGAAGCCACGCGAATGCCGCGCCCCCGGGGTTTCCCCCGGCCGGTGCTCGGAACGCAGCCGCCGCAGATCCTCCTCCAGGGTGCTCCTCTGACCGGACAGCCTGCCGCCTCGGCGCGAAGGGGGGCCCGCGGGCGCGGACAAGCGGCGAAGCACCTCAAGACTATCGTTCGTGCTCATACCTGCGGCGGCGAGTTCGGCAAGGCTCGCTTCCGCGACGGCGGGCGAGAGGCCCAAGGCCGCCGCGATGTCGGCCAAGAAGAGCGCGCCCTCTCCGGCGAGCAGTTCATGCACCCGCCGGGCATTCTCGCTGAAGGCGGCGATCTCCGGAGTAAGGCCGACGAAGGCCCGCGCCTCCCCCCTGAAGAAGAAGGCCACCGCGCCGCGCGTGAGATCCTGTCCCCCCTCGGCCACCCAGACGACTTCCCCCTGGCGGCTCAGGTCGTCCAGCAGGGCGGGCCGGTAGCCGGGTATCCGGGAGGGCAGCACGTCCCGCTCCCAGACGCTCATCGGCAGGAAGAAGCCGCGCAGCTGTCCCACCACCTCGCGCAGGCCCGCGGGTCCGGGGGCGGCGGGAACGAGATGCTGGTGGGCGGTGAGGAAATCGGCATACGTGGTCAGCGGCACGGCGCGGACCTGCCGGCGAAGCCGCGCCAGGGAACGGCGGTGCATGCGCTCGAAGTTGCCCACCTCGACGTACTCGACGGCTTGGTCACCGGCCTGGGCGCGCCCGCGGAAGCGCCCCCTGACCATCAGGCGTTCGTCCACGAGCCGTTCGAGTTCTGCGCCCACCCGGTCCACGGGCAGGCCGTAACGTGCCGCCGGCTCGCGCGCCTCGAGCACTCCGTGCCGCCGGATGAATCGCCCGACCAGCCGCCGCAGATTCTCCTCGTCCACCTCGCACTCGTCGGCGGCCAGGCGGCGATAGTCGTCCAGATACTCAACGGGCACCCAGCGTGGTTCAGAGTCGTCCTCGGACGCGGGTGGTTCCACCTGAGCGACGCGGCCCTGGGCTTTTAGCCGCTCGAGCCACTCTCCCGGATCGACTTCCGATCTCTCGGCGAGTTCCGCCCGCGAAAGGTCCCCCAACTCCTCGAGCACCAGGAGCAGTTCCTCCGCCGTGCGCGCCCGTGCTCCCGGCGCCGTGCGCTGGAGCGAGGCCTCCACCTCGCCGACCGCCTCCGGTTGGAGCAGGTCGCCGAGATCCACGCCCCGGAGCAGGTCCCCCAGCAGTTCGCGGCTGACCTGCAGCCGTCCCAGGCGGCCTTCGGCCTTGGGTGCATCCCACTCGTAGAGATACTGATTGGTGAAATTCCAGATCAGGCTCGCGGCCACCGGGGAGGGCGTCGGCGAGTGAACGATCCGCACCTCGATGTCGCCGCTCCGCACTTCGCCCAGCACCTGTTCGAGCGCCGGCAGATCCATGACGTCCTCGAGCACGTCCCGGTAGGTCTCGGCCACGATTGGGAAATCGGAAAAGCCTTTGACCGCCTGCAGCAGGTCTTTGGCGCGCAGCCGCTGAAGCCAGAAGGGAGTGCGCCGGCCCCGTGAGGCCGGCAGCAGCAAAGCCCGTGCCGCGTTCTGCCGGAAGCGGGCCCCGAATACGGGTGAATTCGCCAGGTCGGCCAACAAGCGTTGACGGGCCTCCTCCGGACCGATCGAAGTGACCAGGTCGTCCGGGAAGGAGCCTTCCGCCTCGGGGAAGCGCAGCAGAATCCCGTCGTCGCCCGCCTGGGCCTCGACCTCGACCCCGGTCCGCTCCCGCAGAGCATCCCGCAGGACCACCGACCAAGCCCCGTTCACCCGCCCGCCGAAGGGAGAATGCAGCACCATGCGGGGATCACCCACCGCGTCCTCGAAGAACTCGACCACGAGCCGGCGGTCGGTGGCGAGCGCGCCCCGTTCCACCTGTCCGGCCAGATACTGCAGCAGGTGGCGGGCGGAATTCACGTCCAGTGCGTGCTCCTGCCCGAGCCACTCGACCACCTCCAGCACCGCCGGGGCCTCCCAGTGACGGCGCACCTCACGCAGGTCCTCGAGTTCGAGCTGCTCTCCCGCCTGCTCCAGCCGCTCCCCCACCTCCCGCCGAAAGGCCCCCAGCCGGCGGCCCAGGGCCGGCTGACGCCAGGGCAGGTCCCCGTGCCAGAAGGGCATGCGGGCAAAGGCGCCCGGCGCCTCGGAGACCACCACCCGCTCGTCGGTGATGTCCAGCACCCGCCAGACCTGGCTGCCCAGCATGAAGCTGTCCCCCACCCTGGTCTCGAAAACGAACTCCTCGTCGAGTTCCCCCACCTTGGTCTTGCGGTCGGGCAGGTAGGCTCCGAACATGCCGGTGTCGGGGATGGTCCCCCCGTTGGTCAACGCCAGCATGCGCGATCCCGGAAGGGCGATCAGCCGGTCGTTGACCCGGTCCCAGGCGAGCCGGGGGCGGAGTTCCCCGTGGGCCTCGCTGGGATAGCGCCCCGAGAGCATCTCGAGCACTCCGCGAAAGGCACGCTCGCTCAGCTGATGGTAGGGATACGCCCGCCGGACGAGCTCCAGAAGCTCTGCCGCATCCCACTCCTCCACCGAAACCATGGCCACGATCTGCTGAGCCAGGACGTCGAGCGCGTTCTGGGGCGTGCTCACCTCCTCCACCTCGCCGGCCAGCATCCCGCCCGCCACCGCGGCGGCCTCCACCAAATCCTCGCGGTGGGTCGGAAAAATGCGGCCCTTGCTGGTCTGTCCCACCAGGTGCCCCGACCGGCCGACACGCTGCAATCCTTGCGAAACCCCCTTGGGAGACTGCAGTTGCACGACCAGGTCGACCGAACCGATGTCGATGCCCAGTTCGAGAGAAGAGGTGCCGACGAGCGCCCGCATCTCTCCGGCCTTGAGGTCTCGCTCGAGCCGCAAGCGAACCTCCTTGGACATGCTACCGTGATGGGCCCGTATCGGGTTCTCGTGCAGGCCGCGCCCCGCCGCCGCGATGCCGCTTCCCAAAGCCACTCCGTCTGCCATCAGACCCGAGGCAGCCCCCCGGGCCTCGGCCGCGAACTGCTCGTTCAACCGGTCCGCGGTCCGCTCCGCGAGGCGGCGGTTGTTGGTGAAGATAAGCGTGGTTCGGTGTTGGCGGATGAGCTCGGTCAGGCGCGGAATGATCAACGGCCAGATGGAATCTCCGGGGGGGCGCATGTAGTCTTCGAGCACGGTCTCCACCCGCAGTTCGAGCGGCTTGCGGTAGCCCGAGTCCACGACGGTGACCGGGCGAGGCGGCGAAGGTGGCTCCTCGCCGAAGCCGCCCGCTGGCTCCCGGCCGGGTCGCGACTCGCCGAAGCCGCCGAGAAAGCGGGCCACCTCCTCGAGCGGGCGGATGGTCGCCGAGAGCCCGATGCGCTGAACAGGCTCGGCGGCCAGGCGTTCCAGCCTCTCCAGGCTGAGGGCCAGGTGCACGCCGCGCTTGCTCCCGGCCATCGTGTGAATCTCGTCCACGATCACCGTGTGAACCGTGCGGAACATCTCCCGGGCCCGGGGACTGCTCAGCAGGAGATAAAGCGACTCAGGCGTGGTCACCAGGATGTGGGGTGGACGGTTGGCCAGAGACCGCCGTTCCCGGGCCGGGGTGTCTCCGGAGCGGACCGCCGCGCGCAGTTCGGGAAAGGGGAGGCCGAGCTCTTCGGCGTGGTCGCGAATCCCTCGGAGGGGCACCCGCAGATTGCGGTGGATATCGTTGTTGAGCGCTTTTAGCGGGGAGAGGTAGACGATGCGCACACCCGGCTCGGGGGCGCCTCCCGCCCCCGCCTTCGACCCCCGGGTGGCCGCGGAGGCGGAGGGGGCCGCAAGCTCTCGCCCCAGGCGGTCGATTCCCCAGAGGAAGGCGGCCAGCGTCTTGCCCGATCCCGTGGGGGCCAGGATCAAGGTGTGTTCGCCGCCCTGAATCGCCGGCCAACCCCCCGCCTGCGGGGGCGTGGGCTGGCCAAATGTCGCCTCAAACCAACCGCGTACGGGAGCAGAGAAACTGTCCAAGGCCCAAGCCATGCCCTCATCGTACCCTCGACCGCGATCGGACGTGCGCGCCCGTCTGGGCGGCCGGCACTCGTCGGGTGTACCATCTGGAGTTCAAATGGAGCCCCCCATCCACCAACCACTCAGTCATCCCTACCTGCGCGCGCTGCGCAACCTCGACCGCCGGGTGAGCAAAACGCTGCGCGACCTCGAGTTGATCGGCCCCGGCGACCGGGTGCTCGTCGGCGTCTCCGGAGGAAAGGACAGTCTCACTCTGCTCGACCTGCTTGCCCTGCGCAAGCGCTGGCGCCCGGACGACTACGGGCTGGTGGCGGGCCACCTGGTGGACGGTGGTTGCGCACCGGGATGCGAATACGCCGCCCGGCTGGGCGCGCATTGCGAGGAACTGGGCGTGCCCCTACGCGTGGTCGAGGACCACACCGTTCCCACCGAGACCGAGGTGAGCGAATCCGGGAAGTCACCCTGCTTCCTGTGCTCTTGGCGGCGGCGCAAGCGGCTGCTCGAATTGGCGCAGGAAGAGGACTGCCGTCTGCTCGCTCTTGGCCATCACAAGGACGACGCCGCCCAGACCCTGCTCCTCAACCTTTTCTGGCAGGGGCGCCACGAGAGCATGCTCCCGCGCCAGCCCCTATTCGGGGGCCGGCTGACCGTGATCCGCCCCCTCTACCTCAGCGACGAGAAGGCCATCGCCCGCGTGGCTCGGATCGGCGGTCTCCCCCTGCACGACTGCCATTGCCGCTGGGCCGACGACTCCAGGCGCGAGACTGCGGCCGAGATAATCGCCCTCGTGCGCCGCGGCGGGGTTCGCGACGTCACCACCAACTTGGTGCGAACCGTGCTCCACCCGAAGAAGCGTCGCGAGGAGGAAAGCGCCATGGCCGGCAGAGTGGAGAGCCCCCAATCGGAGGTGCGATCCTGACAGCTCACGGCGGCCCCCGCACCTTCATTGCGCTCGGCGTCACTTTGTTTTTCTGGGCGTCGGCCTTTGCCGCCATCCGCGCCGGCCTCAGAGGATTCGGGCCGGGGGAACTCGCCCTGCTGCGCTTCCTCACGGCCTCGGCCGCGCTCGCGGTCTACGCGCTCGTGGCCGGCCTGCCGCTGCCCGAACGCCGGGACCTGCCCGGGATCCTCGCGCTGGGCTTCCTGGGAATAACGGTCTACCACCTCTGCCTCAACTTCGGCGAGGTCACGGTGAGCGCCGGCGCTGCCAGCCTGCTGATCGCCTCCGGACCGGTGTTCACCGCGCTGCTTGCGACCATCTTTCTTTCCGAACGTCTCCGACCCTGGGGTTGGGTGGGGATCGCCGTCAGCTTTGCCGGGGTTGCGGGCGTAGCGGTGGGAGAAGCCGAGGGCTTGAGCGTCGACCCCCGCGCGCTGCTGATCCTGCTCGCGGCCTTCAGCACCAGCCTGTACTTCGTCTTTCAGAAGCCCTACGCCCGCAGATACGGCTCCCTCGCCTTCGCCACCTACTCGATCTGGGCGGGCACGCTACCCATGTTGGTCTTCATGCCGGGCCTGCTCAGCCAGTTGCCGCACGCCGGTCTGGAAGCCGGGTTCGCCGGGGTCTACCTCGGAATCTTTCCCGCGGCCTTGGGCTACGTCACCTGGACCTATGCACTCTCGCGCGCCCCCGCCTCGCTCGTGACCAGCTTTCTCTATGTCTCCCCGGTCCTTGCGATCTTCATCGGTTGGTTCTGGCTGAGGGAGGTCCCCAGCGCGCTTTCCTTGCTGGGTGGGGCCGTGGCCTTGGCCGGAGTCGCTCTGGTGAACACGCGGGGCCTCCGTCGAGCGCCCGCCGCGGAAGGCCGGGCGGGGCGACAGCCGGTTCCGGTGGCGGCCGAGGCCGACGTGCTCGTTCCCCCGGAGGGCGCGCCCCCGCTCACGCAGACCCGACTGTGAGCGAGATCCGCCTGTGAGCGAGATCCGCCGGCTCGATCCGGATGCCTGGGAATCTCGGGGCGAACTCCTCGTCAGCGGCGAGCCCGAGGACGCCGACCTCTGGATCAGCAGGGCAGAACGGCAGGGCTGGCGCTGGACCCCGGTTAGCGAACCCCGCCATTACAGCCTCGTCCTTGCCGTGAAGCCGCCTGACGCCGATGCCCCCATCTCCTACTACCTGGCCCGCGTGCCCGACTCCGCGGAACTGGGCCGGTTGGCCGGCCGGGCCACCGCAAAAGGCCTTGCCGGCCTGGCCAGCTTCGCCGAAAACCTGGGCCCTCTGCTGGGGCCGGTGGCGGCTCGTTGGAAAGACGCCTGGGCTGAACTACAGGAACGGTTCGTGGATCTGGACGAGGTGGCCGAACTGGCCCAGATACCTCGACCTCAGGTGGAGGCTTGGCGCCGGGAGTTCGCCTCCTTTCCCCCTTCGGTGGCGGACCGCGAAGGGAACCCCTTGTTCTTGCGGGAAGAGGTGCTCGCCTGGCTCGCGGAGGAGAGTCGTCCGTTACCCGCGGAAGGAACGGCGCAGGCGGACGAAGGCGAGGGCCGCTAGGAGCGCGCTCCAGCCGAGCGCCACCAGGAGGGACGGATAAATCCCGGCGAGGCCCTCTCCCCGCAGTATGTTCGCCTGGAAGGCATCGATTATCCAGGCGGTCGGCAGCACGTGTGCCACCGCCGAGAAGGTGTCGCCCGTGATCTCCAGAGGGAACCAGGCGCCCCCCATGGCCGACATGACCAGGGCGATGATCACCGTGCCGGCAATCAACGCCCCCTCGCTGTTGAAGAGGGTGGCGAGCAGCATGCCCAGGGCCGAGGCAAAAAGCGAGAGCGTCAAGACGGTCGCAGCAAGCGCCGCGGGGCTTCGGGTGAACTCCACGCCAAAGGCCACCTGCGCCACGGTGATGAGCACCGCCTGCTGGATCAGCGTGATCAGCACCATGGCGAGGAACTTGCCCCCGAGCACGTCGATCACTCCGGCGCCGGTGGTGCGTAGCCGGGCGAGAGTGCCGGTTTGGCGTTCATAGATCAGGCCGATGGCGACGGTCAGGAGGCTGAAAAGGATCCAGTTGACGATATTTCCCGGCGCGGATTGCTCGAAGCCGCTGGGAATCTCCTCCCCACTGCCGAGGGCCGTGCGCTCGAGCTCTACCGGAGTCTGCGCGAAGAACTGGGCGGCGTCCGCGCCCGCGGGCGCCGCCTCCAAGGCTAAGCTCCGGCTTTGAAGGTCGGCGAGAGCCGCGCGCACCGTCTCCTCCGCCACCAACCCGGCTTCGGATACAGCATCCCGGATCAGGGTCACGCTCGGCGCGGCCGGATCGAGAGGTTCGGCAATGACCAGGGCTGCGTCGAGCTCCCCTTCGCTCACGGCCGCATCGGCCTCTTCGGAAGACACCTCCACCAGCGTGAAATCCTCGTTCTCGGCGAGCAGCCGAAACAGCTCACCCGTGGGGGTCGCCGCCGTATCCCCCTCGGCCGCCACCCCCAAGGTAACCTCGGTGAATTGCTCCCCCCCGAACAGATAACCAAAAAAGGCCATGAACAAGATCGGAAGGATGAAGGTGAAGAGGGCGGCCAATCGGTCGCGGCGGGTCTGCAGCAACTCTTTTCCGAGAACCGGCCAAACTCTCGCTACCCCGCTCATGCGTACCTCCTGCGGAAAGACCAGGTCCCCACCAGGAAGAACAGTAGGGAAAACCCAGCCACCGCCAGCAGAGGCAGCATGAGCTCGGCCAGGGGAGCTCCACGCATGGTCAGATCCCAGGCCTCGAGCAGCCAGCCGTTGGGAGTCAGGCGACGCAGCACATCGAAGGCACCGCCCGCCGAAAGAGTTCCGGTGAAGTTGCCCCCGACCAACGCCAGGAGCACCACCACGCCGCTCGCTATCGCCCCGGCCTGCGAGGGCGTGCGCACGAACGAGTTGAGCATCACCCCCAGCCCCGCGGACACCAGTGCCCCCATGAGGATCAGCAGCAAGACGGCGACCGGCGCGCCCCAATCGATGCCGAAGAGCAATCGTCCGGCGATCACCAAGATGGCGGCCTGAAGCAGTACGGAGAGGAAGGCAGAAAGGAACTTCCCGCCCAGAACCACCGCCCGGGCCGTCGGGGTGGTGAAGAGCCGGGCCAGGGTCCCGGCCTGGTCTTCCTCGAGGATGCTGCGCGCCCCGTTGGCTCCGGCGATCAGCATGAAGAAGACCATCATGCCCGCGAGCACCGCGCCGGTGACCGACACCTCGGTTGCGTCCGCGCCCCCGATTCTCGGCGAGCGTGACTCGATCTCAGGCGACTGGATGCCCGCCTGCAGCTCGCGAAAGCGGTGGACCGCCGCTTCGGCGGCATCCTGAGCGGCGGCCAGGTCTCCCGCGGGTTCGGCGGGGAAGCCCCCGTCTGCTTCGGGCATGGCGTCGGTTCCGGGAACTCCCGCGTCCACGGCGGCGGCTGCGCCGGCCGCCCAGGCCCCGTTGAAGGAGGAGATCAGCTGCTGCAATACGCCCGCGACCAGCCGCGGCCCCGAAGAAGAGGCGGGGTCCTGGAGCAGCTCCACCTGAACGCTCGCCCCGCCGAGACTCCAGCCTCCGGAAAAGGCTTCGCTGAAACCCTCGGGGATGATGATGGCGGCGGTCGCGTCTCCCCCGGCGATCGCCGCTTCGGCCTGCTCGCGGGTGTCCGCGGGAGCGAGTTCGAGCAATCCTTCGCCTCCGGTCGCCTCCAGCCCAGCTACCAACGAGCGGGCGGACTCACCCCCGTCCTCGTCTACGAGCACGACCGGCACCGGGGTTAGGCTCAGCTCCCCCTCGCCGCCGAAGGCGGCACCCAGGAGCAGCGTCAGCACCAATGGCGCCAGCAGCATCATGGCGAGCCCCGCCGGGTCGCGGTACGCGCGGCGCACGTCCTTCAAAGAGATGAACAGGGCATTGCGCAAAGCTCTCAGTCCCTCAGTTCCCGCCCGGTCAGATGGAGGAAGACGTCCTCCAGGTCCGGCTCCTCGACGGTGATCGCGGTCAGCCGGCTGCCGGCCCTCTCCGCCTGCTGAAAGAGGCGGGGTATGGCGTCCTGGGAATCCTTGACCAGCAGGCGGACATCAGAGCCCTCCCGGGAGAGCATCCGCACCCCGGCTAGGCCTTCCCAACGCTTGGCCACCTTCTCGGGATCCCCCTCGACACTCACGTTGACCCGGGTTTCCTCGCCCACCAGTTTGACCAGTTCGGCGTGAGTGCCGCAGTTGACCATGCGCCCGTGGTCCATGATGCCGATACGGTCGGAGATCTCCTGCGCTTCTTCCATGTAGTGCGTGGTGTAGAGAACGGTCATCCCGGCGGAGTTGAGGTCTCTGATGCCGTCCAGGATCGAACGCCGGCTCTGCGGGTCGATTCCCACGGTCGGCTCGTCCAGGAAGAGGACCTCCGGCCGGTGGAGGAGAGCCACGCCGATATTCAGGCGGCGCTTCATCCCTCCCGAATAATCCGCCACCCGGTCCTTCTGCCGTTCGGCGAGGCCGATCAGGTCGAGCACCTCATCGATCCGCCGCTCGAGCTCATCGCTGCCCAAGCGGTACATTCGCCCCCAGAAGCGCAGGTTCTCCCGGCCGTTCAGATCCAAGTAGAGGGCAACTTCCTGCGGAACGACCCCCAGATGATCGCGGACCTGCCGAGGCTCATCGATGATGGAACTGCCGGCCACCCAAGCCTCGCCCCCAGTCGGGCGCAGCAGACAGGAAAGCATGGAGATGGTCGTGGTCTTACCCGCGCCGTTGGGCCCGAGAAGGCTGAAGATCTCGCCCCCCGCGACGGTGAAACTCACCCCGTCGACGGCCACGGTGCCGTCTGGAGGATTGAACTGCTTATGCAGATCGTTGACCTGGATCACGGCGGACACTGGGCGACCTCCCCATGGAATGCGGCATTCTTCACCGCACAGTCTACCGATCGGCAATCCCAGATCCACCCGCCAGGAGACCAGGTCGTTGTCCTTGAATGGCAGGACCACGAGCCTGGAGGCTATAATGCCGCAGCCGGCGGCCCCCAGGCAGCGCCTCCCGCCCTCTCGAAACGCCCCGCACGAGTTGGAGATGATCTTGAGCACCCAGCCGGACTCGCAGAATCTCGTCAAAACGGGATCTGAAGGGTCTGAAGGACTGGAGGCGGCGCTTGAAGGGCTAGAAACCCCGTCCGATGCCCTCGATCGGGTCACCGACGCCTTCTACGCCGTTGATCGAGAGTGGCGCTTCACCTACCTGAACGCTCATGCCGAGACGGTTCTGCGGCGAACTCGAGACGACCTCCTCGGCAAAAACCTGTGGAAGGAATTCCCGCAAGCCGTGGGCTCCCCCTTCCAGGAGCACTTCCAACAGGCCGTGACCGAGCAGAGATCGGTCTTCTTCGAGGAGTACTATCCGCCCTTGGACCTCTGGGCGGAAGTCCGAGCCTATCCCTCTCCCAGTGGGCTCTCGGTGTACTTCACCGACGCCGGGCCCCGGCGCCGCCGTGAGGAGGAGTTGCGGCAGGCCGAGGAGGCCCTCCGCGCCGAGCACGAGTTCAGTACGACCGTGTTGGAAAGCGTTGGGGCTTTGCTCGTGGTGCTGGACGGACAGGGACGGATCGTCGCCTTTAACCGTACTGCGGAAGAGAAGACGGGCTACACGGCCGAGGAGGTCAAGGGCCGCGCCATCTTTGAGCTGTTCATCCCCGAAGACGAGCGCAGCGGGGTGACCCGAACCTTCCAGGATCTCCTGAGCGAATCCGGTGACTTTCAGAGCGAATACGAGAACAGCCTGCTGGACCGGGCCGGCAACCGTGTCCGGGTTTCCTGGCGAAACACGGCTCTGCGCAATCCGGACGGATCGCTCCGTTACATCGTGGCAACGGGCGTGGATGTCACCGCAGAGCGCCAACGTGAGCGGCTGAACGAGGCTCTTGGCCGCATCAACCTCGAACTGGGGACCCTGGATCCTGACGAGATCCTGCAGAACCTGGTCATCGAAGGCGGAAGGGCCTTGGGGAGCGAACTCGCCATGGTGACCATGCGCGAGGACGAAGGCTGGCTGGTCCGCTACGCCGCGGGCCAGGACGAGTCCTTGGTGGCCCGCCTCCTGGAGAGCACCACGGCCCCGGTTTCCCTCGACGTCGAGTCAGAGCGGCGGGCGATCGCCATTCCCGACGTGCGGGCGGTGTCGTACGCCGCCTCCTCCTTTGCCCGTGAGGTCGGCCTGACCGCCGTTCTCGCGGCGCCCTTCTTCCGGCGGGGGTCACTGACGGGGCTCGTGGTCTTCTACTTTCCGGGGCCCCGTCCCATCACCGAACCGGAGATCGACTTCGCCGAAAAGCTCGCCGCCGCGGTCACGCTTGCATTGGAGAACGCGCGGCTCTATCAAGCCCAGCTGCGCATCGCCCAAGAGCTGCAGGAGTCGCTGCTGACCGTGCCCGAGAAGATCGAGGGCGTGCGCTTCGCCCACCTCTACCGTTCGGCCACGCACGCGGCGCGGGTGGGCGGTGACTTCTACGACCTGTTCTCGGTCGCCGACGGCCGGGTGGGCTTGGTGATCGGCGACGTCAGTGGCCACGGCGTCGAGGCCGCGGCGCTGGCCTCGCTCGTCAAAGACACCATCCGAGCCTACGCCTACCAGCGAAGCACCCCCGAGGCCGTGCTGCACCTGACCAATCAGGCATTGGTGCGCCGCACGCAGTTCCAGAAATTCGTCACCGTCTTCTTCGGCCTGCTCGAGGTGGGCACGGGGAAGCTGGCCTATTCCTCCGCGGGACACCCTCCCGCGCTGGTGCTCCGCAAGAGCCGGGAGGTCGAACGCCTCAAATCGGCGGCGCCTCCGCTGAGCAGCTTTGGCGATTCCCTCTACGCCACCAGTGAGACCACTCTGGAGCCGGGAGAACTGCTGCTGCTCTACACCGACGGAGTCATCGAAGCCCGCTCTGCAGGAGGAGGACTGTTCGGCGAGCAAAGACTCGCTGATCTCTTGGCGAGTCGGCAAACCGAAGAGACCCGCAGGCTGCCGGGAGTGATCTTCCGGGCCGTGCGTACGTTCGCGGAGGGCACGCTGAACGACGACGTGGCGCTTCTCGCCCTGAAACTCGAGGAACCCGAGGAACTCGAGGAACCCGAGGCGGGGCCGTAGGCCTCGGGGCGATCGCCGCCTGGGATAGCCGCCTAGGTGATCCGCACCAGCACGATCGCGCCCGCGACGGTCGCGAGCAACCATAGCCAGGCGCCCAGCGCCAGATAGAAGAGATAGACCTCCGACCGCAGGCGCCGGAATATCTCTTCCCGTTTCAATTTGCGGTACTCCCCGGTCTGCTCGATCTCCGTCGGGGGAGCCAGCACCAGCCGGAAACCGCCCGCAAGGGAGAAAGGTCCCTCGCGTGGCGCCTCGCCTCGGCTCCCGGACGCCGACTGTGAGAGCCTGGGATAGCATCTCGCCAGATGCCGCCGGAACGAAAACGCCCGGTATTGAAGCATCAAGGCCAGCACCAAAATGAGGGCAAAGCCAACGCTCAGCAGGGAGAGTACGATCTCAGGGAGGGCCATCCACCACTCCTCGACCCATTGCTACTCCTCTTTGCTCTCAGTTGTCACCCGATTTTGGCTGGGTCAAACCGTTTGCAGCCTAGTCGAGGGAAGCTTGCGGCGCAGACTAACCGAGGGCGATGTGCATCTCTTGCCGGCTGACGAAGACCCGAAAGTTGGCGATCTCCGGCAGGCCGACGAGTTGCAGTAGGCGAAGGATGCTGGGAGCGGGGTTGAGCACCGCCAGCCAGTCTTCGGGCGACAATAGGGCGAGCGTCCGAAAGATCACGGAAATGGCCGCGCTATCCAGGAACACCAGATGGGTGAAGTCCAGCACCACTCGGTGGCGATCCTCGCTAAAGACCTCCTCGAGGGCCGCGCTGAATCGCTCGACATTGCTGCGATCGACCTCGCCCGAGAGTTGGAGGCAGGGGGTCCCGCACTCCGTTCTTCTTTGGATGTCCAGCACCAATTCTGTCCCCTCGCCGGAGGTGATCAAGAAGTTCCCCACGAAGCTCCCCACGAGTCTTTGCATCTCCCCCGATATCGGCCGAGACAACCTCACGCCCCTGACAATCGGGGATGGGCGACCCTCGATTCACGCGCCGCAGCCGCACCGTCCGAGGCTCGGTCTGAGACCCCGGTCCAATGGTTGAATATGTTGCCCCGGCGGGTATTTCTGTCAAAAGTTCAGCATATGTAGTGACCTTTTGGAGGTAAGACTATGTTTGGCGCGGCCGCCCGCGCCTGCCGCCTCTACGGCGATAGGGTGGCCATGGGCACCACCTGCGGACGCTGGGTCTTGGTCACCACCGTGCTGGCCTCGAGCATGGCTTTCCTGGACGACACGGTGGTCACCCTCGCGCTTCCCACGATCGAACGTGAACTTGGTGCCGGCCTCTCCGGACTTCAATGGATTCTGAACGGCTACTTGGTGGTTCTCGGGTCCCTGATCCTCCTGGGCGGGCGCTTTGGAGACGTATTCGGTAGACGCAAGGCGCTCACCGCCGGTCTCGCGGTTTTCGCCGCGGCCTCTGCCCTCGCGGCCCTCGCACCCTCCATCGGGTTTCTGATCGCCGCCCGTTCGATCCAGGGAGTCGGAGCGGCGCTGATGATTCCCTCGAGTCTCGCCATCATCACCGCCACCTTCCGCCAGCAGGATCAAGGCCAGGCGATCGGAGTCTGGTCGGCGATGACGGCGTTGGCGGTGGCCAGTGGTCCCCTAGTGGGAGGCTGGCTGGTGGACGCCGCCTCCTGGCGATGGGTCTTCCTGATCAATCTGCCGCTGGCGGCGGGGGCGATCGTTGCGGCGCTGCGCTACGTCCCCGAAACCCGAGACGAGGCCGAGAGCGGCCATCTGGACCTTGTCGGCGGCCTGCTGGCCATCATGGCTCTGGCGCTTCTCACCTTCGCCCCGGTCCAGGGAGGGGAACTGGGTTGGGATCACCCGCTGGTGCTGGGTGCCCTGGCAGGCGGAGCGATCCTGATGGCGGTATTTCTGGCGGTAGAGTCACGCAGCCCCCATCCCATGCTGCCTTTGGGGGTCTTCCGGATACGGCAATTCACCGGAGCCAACTTGGCCACCCTCGCGCTGTACGCGGCCATCGACACCCTGTTCTTCATGTCGGTGCTGCAACTGCAGAGCCAGATCGGCTATTCCGCGCTCGAGGCCGGATTCTCGCTGGTGCCCGTGACGGTGCTCTTGGTGGTGCTCTCTCCCTACGCCGGGAAGGTCGCCAGCCGCATCGGACCCAGGCTACCCATGACCTTCGGTCCGCTGGTGATGGCTCTGGGCTTCCTGATGGTCGCGCGGATCACCCCGGATTCGACTTCGCCCACGGCGGCCTCGTACTTCGGGGTCGTACTTCCCGCCATGTTCGTGTTTGGACTGGGTCTTGCCGCCACGGTCGCTCCGCTGACGACCGCCGCACTGACCGCGCTGGACGACCGCCGCGCCGGGTTGGCTTCGGGGGTGAACACCGCGGTGGCCCGGGTCGCCGGTTTGATCGGGATTGCGCTCATCCCGGTGCTCGCCGGGGTGGCCGGAACCGAGGAGCTCAGCGCGGCCGGCTTTTCCGACGGGTTCCAGAGGGCGATGTGGATCGCGGCCGGTCTGAGCGTGACGAGCGCCGCGCTGTCCTTTTCCCTGATCCGCGGAGGGAGGGCGGCCGAAGCCGAAGACCGGGCCGCCCCGGAACAAACGCTGCCGGTAGGCGAGGAGCCCGGTCCCGAAGGGGGAACCATGCCAGAGCCAACCCCCTGCCTGGCCGGCGGCCCTGCGACTCCATACGATGGCGCGGGACTGATGGACGGCGCGAACGCCGAATGCAGCCGGCCGGGGTGACCTGGGTGGTCAGTCCAGCTCGAAACTCTCCGCCAGAGGCTCGTCGATAAACGACGGATCTGCAGGATCCCCTGCGGCCCCCGGGCGCGAGCGGCCGCTCTGCTGCCCGGGTTCCCACACGTAGCCCCCGCCCCAACCCGCGGCGTGTTTCCAACCGCGCGGCCGGGTCTGCGGCCCCGATCCGGCCTCGCCAAGCAGAGTGCCTTCTACCTGCCCGTCCGCGGCGGTCTCGTCTTTGCATTCGGCCGGGAGCAGGAAGCTCAACCCGGCAAGCGCCACACCACTCAAGAGGAAGATTCCCCCGAGCAGGATCAAGAACAACTGCATGCCCGTTACCTCCTCCCCGCGTCCTCCTTTTCCCTCACCCGGCCCGGCTGCTTCCGGGAAGCCAAGGGAATAGGAGCATCGCGCCTCTGTACACCAAAGCTATTCCGGCGCGGCTCACTCGTCAACACCATTCTGACTAGCGGCCGTCCGCGGATATGCTCGCCGCTGAGGAGTTTATCTCGGCTTTCGCCGCGGCAATTAGCTCCTGCAAAGACGAGCCTTCGTGAGGTGCGATGAATCCAGCGATTTGGGGACTCCTTTCGGCGGCAGGCTGGGGTGCTACTGATTTCATCGTCCGTTTCACCGGCCGCTCGGTGGGACATCTCAACGCGCTGCTCGGGACGTTCCTGGTCGGGGTGGTGGCGCTCACTCTCGTGGTCTTGACGGTGGGAACCGTTGCTCTGCCGGCTGCTTCCGACCTCTGGCTGATCGGGCTGGCCGGGGCCACCACCATGATGAGCACGCTCCTGCTCTATCTGGGGCTCGTGCGGGGCCCGATCGCCGTGGTCGCCCCCATCGTCAGCACCTTCCCTGCCTTCAATGTGGCCTTTAGCCTTGCCATCGGCGTCCGGCCCAGCCTGCTCCAGTGGGCCGCCATGGGGGCGGTGATGGCGGGGACCGCGGCTCTGGCGCTCTCTTCCACCGAGGAAGAGGGGGCGGACGTCCCCAAGAAAAAGCTCACCGCCGCCGGTGGCCCGGGCATCGGCGAAACCTATGACCGGGCGCACGTCCGCCGCAGCGCCGCCATCGCCTTAGCCGCCGCTGTGCTCTCAGCCGTGACGGTGGCGGCCGGTCAGACGGCGGCCGAAAACACCGGTGAGCTAACCACGGTCTGGCTCGCCCGACTCGTCAGTCTGACGTTGCTTGGCCTCTTGCTCCTGGTCAAACGTGAGGCGCCTCGCCTGCCGGTAGCGCTCTGGCCCCTGATCCTCGCTCAGGGAATCCTGGATAGCGGCGCCTACCTCGCCCTCCTGGCCGGTAGCCATGGAGAGGGGAAGGCCATCGCCGTGGTGGTGGCCTCGACCTTCTCCGCCATCACCGTGCTGCTCGCTTGGGCCTTCCTCCGCGAGCGCATGAAGCCTCCACAATGGTTGGGCGCTGGGATGGTCGTGCTGGGCGTCGCGGCCCTCTCCGGCGCAGGTTAGGCCATGTCTGACGTGCTCAAGACCGACAGGCTGCTGGAGCAGTTTGGCGAGGCGCTCTGCTACGCGCACGAGGCACACCGCGGGCAATGCCGGGAGAAGACCCACACGCCCTACATCTCTCATGTCCTCGGGGTCGCCTCGCTCGCGCTGGAGCACGGTGCCGATGATGCTGAAGCTGTGGCCGCTCTGCTGCACGACAGCGTCGAGGACGCCGGCGGACAGGAGAGGCTGGAAGACATCCGCCGGCGCTCGGCGACCGAGTGGCGGAGATCGTCGAAGGGCTGAGCGACTGGGTCGAAGGAACCCGCGGCGAGCGGGGGCAGAAGCTTGCCTGGCGCGAACGGAAGGAACGTTACCTATCCAGGATGGAACAGGCCGACGGATCCATCCTGCTTGTCTCGGCCTGCGACAAACTGCACAACGCGCGGGCCCTGGCGCGGGACTATTACCGGCTGGGAGACAGCGCCTTCGACCGCTTCACCGAAGGAGGCGAGGCCACCCGCTGGTACTATGGGCGGATACTCGAGGTCATGGAGAATAGGGCGCCGGAGGCCCTGGTCGAAGAGCTGAGACGGGCGCTGCAGGTCTTCTTGGGACCCACGGCAGTAGACAACCATCGAACCGGTGACGCCGAGCGGGAGAAGATATGACAGCGTTCACGGGTGCCCAGAGGCGTCCACGGCCGACGAGCAGTGCGCCGTCCGCCGCTCTGCGTGGTAAGGCCCTCTTTTTCGCGGCTCTGCTCATCTCCCTGGCGCTGGTCGGGGGAATCTTCGCCCCCTCCGCGCAGGCTGCCACGGCCCCTTTTGACACCACCGCGGCCCTCGGCTATACCTCCACCCTCTCGAACGAAATCGGGGTGCGCCGGGCAGGTGCCGGAGGAGAGTGGCGCGCGGGTGACTGGCTTGCCGCACGGCTTGCCTCCCTGGGCTACCGGCCCCGCTTTCAGGGTTTTGCCCTGGACAACGGGCTCACCTCGCGTAACGTGGCGGCCACCCTGCCTGGCCGCAACCCCGATGTATTGGTGCTCGGCGCCCACTACGACAGTAAGAGCCCCTCGCCCGGCGCAAACGACAACGGGACCGGCGTGGGCGCGCTGCTCCAGATCGCCGCTCAACTCAGGGACGAACCGCTCGACGTTACGGTGGTGTTTGTCTTCTTCGGCGCCGAAGAGACCATCGACTCCAATCCCGATCACCACCACTACGGCTCGCGCCACCACGTCGCGGCCATGTCGCCGGAGGAACGCCGCCTCACCCGGGCGATGATCTCCGTGGACATGATCGGGTACGGCACCGGTTTTCACGTCCGCACTATGGGCAGAGGGCCTCAGGCGCTCAAGGACCAGCTCCTCTCTTTTGCCACAAGGCAGGGGACGGCACCCCAGCCGGCCCCGCTGACCTATCTGCAGGATCCCGGCAAGAGTGGGTGGAGCGACCACGAGGCCTTCGAGCTTGCCGGGATACCCGCGGCCTGGCTCCAGTGGCGCGACGACCCCGTCTACCACACCGCCGCGGACACCCCAAGCCATCTTCAGCCGAGCCGGGTCGAAGCGGCGGGCACTCTCCTCCTCGGGTTCGTGCGAGAGTTGGAGGCCGTGACTCTGCGCTTTCACGACGTCGCCCCCGACCATCCCTACCGCCCCGCACTGGAGGCTCTCTCGGCCGACGGGACGGTCGGTGGCTATCCGGACAACACCTTCCGACCCGACAATCCGCTCTACCGGGCGCAGTTGGCCAAAATGCTGGTGGGCGCACTCGGGCGAAGCGTGGATGAAGCCTTGGTTTCCCCGTTTCCGGACCTGGGCCCCGACGCGCCCGACGATCTGTATCCTCACGACTTCGTGGCGGCGGCGTTCCGCGACGGGCTGATCCGGGGTTACCAGGACGGGCGCTTTGGGCCCTGGCTGGCCGTCACTCGCGCCCAGGCTGTGACCATGTCGGTGCGCGCGGCCGAGATGCTGGCCACCGCCCCTATGGAGGACGTTCCCGCGGGCTATTCGGCCGCCTGGGACCGTACCCTGGGTAGTAGCGAACACGGTCTGAACGCAGCCAAAGCTGAGTTCAACGGGCTGCTCGCGGGCATCCCGCTCCGGGGCGCAGCCTCGAATCCCTACGAACCGATGCCCCGCGGGGAAGCCGCTCAACTATTGCGCAATTTGCAGCTATGGTTCGGGAGCCTGCCGGGACCTGCTGACGAAGTTCCCGGCTAAGGCACTTCCCCGCGGGCCTGCCAGCGCTCGACCGTGTCGCGGTCCAAGTCCCAGATCCAGAGCTCAGATCCGGAAAACACGAGCTTGCGATCGTCCCCCTGATTGCCGGCCCGCTGGGTCAAGCGATTGCCGTTCCAGTAGTTACGCCATCCGGCCTTATAGGGGACGAAACGCCGGTAGCTTCCATCCGGATTGCGCGTGCTCGGATGGCTATCGACGACGGCCCCGCCGATACTCCAGCTATCGGGGAAGACCCGGGCATTCTCGACCATGAGGCCGTTGCGCACGAGCACCAGCGCCTTCTCGTCCGCCCCCTGGAGTTGCTCCGCCGGGAACTCCGCCACCATTTCCCGCTCCACCTGCCAGATCTGCGCCCACTCCGTGGCCCAATGGATGTTGGCCAAGCTCAAGGCGACCACCAGCACGACTCCCGCGACCGCCAGCACCCGGCGGTGCAGTTCACCGCGCACAACTGCAAAAAGAGCGACCAACCCCAGAAGCAGCCAGAAGTTGGGCGAGATGAACGTGCGCGACGGCCGTCCCACCGCAACCAACGAGTAGCCCGCGGCGGAGAGCACCACCACGCCGAGAACGAGGCCACAGAGACCCACCAGGACGACGGCAAGGATCCTCAGTTGGATGCCACGGCTGGGCCGACGCCGGCGCAGTAAGCCGGCCGCCACGAGGGCCAGAAGCACCAGCGCCGCCGCGATAGCCACCCCCTGCCCCAGGGGAAGGGCCCGAGCGAGTTGGTGGGGCAGGCCCCTGAGGGAATCGAGGGTTTCCCCCGCCCAGTGGTCATTGAAGCGCTTCGCGGTCCAGGGTTGCAGTTCGGCCGCCAGCCGGTTCCAGCCCACGGCGCCCAGTTGCACCGCGAGCAAACTCAACCCGGCCCACACGAAAGCCCGCCGTTCTCCGGGCGCCCCTCGCAAGCCGGAGCCATGGCGGCCTCCGGTATCGACATCGCGCGCGGGCGCGACCAACACGACCAAGGCGACCAGCACCAGGAGCGGCAGAAACTGCAAGTAGAAAGCTTCATAGGTCAGGATGCTCGCACCGAAAAGCACAAACGCCCCGGCCACGGAACGGACAGATCTCGAACGAAGCAACACGAGTCCGGCAAGCAGAAAGAGCAAGAAGCTCAACATGTTGGGCAACGCCACCGGCCAGGCCGAATAGCCCAGCGACCAGGGCACCGCCAGCCAGAGGGCTACCGCGAAGTCCGCCAGCGACCCGCTGCCCGCTCTGAGCGCGGCGAGCAGGCGGCCGAGAAATACGCGCAGCGTCCAAGCGGTGACAGCCACTACCGCCAACAACGACAGTTGCCAAAGCAGCGCGGACTTACCGAATAGGCTGGAAAGCAGGAACATCAGGGGGATCTGCAGGGGCCGGGCTAGAGGGATGCGTTCGTTGATCTGAAGCCAACGCTCCCAAGAGAACGGTCCGCCGTGATGCGCCGCCTCGACTATGTTGGGCCAGTCATCCGAGTAGAAGCCGAGCGCGAAGGGCCGCCAGGAGTACACGGCAACGAATACCAGGAGCGGCAGAAGCCAGGCATGCTCGATTAGCCACGAGTATGGGCCGCGCCGTCGACCGGACCGTCCGTCTGGTGTGTCTGTCAGGTCGTCGTCCTGCGTTACTCGGCCTTTCTTCTATCCCGGCTTGGGCCGCCGGTTGGCGTGGCGCCGGTCAGCGTGGCCGCCGGCGCATACCAGGGCGGGCCCTGCGTTAATATGGGAGATTCTAGCGAAATCGGCGGAACGGAAAGAATTGGCGATCGACACCACAGAGGTCCCGGCGAGAAAGACCTCCGGCAGGGCGGCGCGCGTCCTCGCCGCCGCCCGTGCCCGGCCCGGCCTGTTGCTCACCGCGCTCTACTTCGTGATTGCGGCTGCCCTGATGGTGCGCTACGGCATGTGGATGACCCCGGAGAAGCTGGTGATCGTCGGATTCGCGATCGCACTCCTCTTCGCCAAACCGATCGCCTATCTGCGTGACTGGACGCCGGTGATCCTCCTCCTCTTGGGGTATGAGTTTCTCCGCGGCATTGCCTACACCCACGGTCTGCCGGTGAACATCCACTTCATGATCGACGCCGACCGCTTCCTCTTCTTGGGAAAGTTGCCGCCGGTAGCCTTGCAGGACTGGCTGCTCGACGAGGGCGGTCCCCTTTGGTACGACTACCTGGCCACACTGCTCTACATGTCGCACACCATCCTGCCCTTCGGCTTCGCCTACTACTTGTGGTCGACGCGGCGCGAGCAGTTCAAGCGGTTTACGGTGACGCTTTTGGTGCTCTCCTACGCGGGCTTCCTGACCTATCTTCTCTATCCGGCGATGCCCCCGTGGATGGCGGCCCGAGACGGGTACATCCCCGAGGTGCACAGCGTGATCGGACGCGTCCTGGGGCACTTGGGGAACGGCCCGAGCCTGCCCTCGATCTACGATTTCGCCAATCCCAACCCGGTCGCGGCCATGCCCTCGCTGCACGCCGCATACCCGTTCCTGGTCTTCCTCTTTCTGCTGAAGCTCTATGGGCGCAGGGCCCTGCCTTTCGTCCTTTACCCCTTGGCGGTCTGGTTCTCCATCGTCTACACCGGAAACCACTATGTGATCGACGCCATTGCCGGGGTGGCCTACGCGCTGGCGGCGTACTACGGATTGGAGTGGTGGTGGAAGCGTAGAGAAGCCCGCGTCCGCGCGCAGGCGGACGCTCCGGGCCCGCCGGCTGCCCCGACGCCGATAGGGGGTTGACCTAGCCGCCCGCTTCCACGAGACTGTTGAGTACTACATATTTGTACAGGGGGGTCCGGGCGGCAAAGCGCCCGGAGGTACAATCGGGGTAGTCGGGCCGCTATCCGAAGTTTTTCGGGTGGCGGTTTTTCTTTCCCGTGGTTTCTTCTATCGCGCTTTGTCGGGCCACCCTGGCAACAAACGGGGGAAGGAGCCGAACATGGGTCTGCTGGACTCGATCTTCGGAAAGAAAGAGGAGTATCCAGACCTAGATCCCAAGAGTCCGATCGCCGCAAAGGTGGAGGATTACCGGAGTCAGCTGGAGGACCTGTCCCAGCGGGCGAAGGACCGCCTGGAGGCCGTACCGGCCGACGACGGGATGTACGTGATGGTGGGCAAGCCGCCCAAAGAATTTGGCGTGGTCTGGTACGAAGGCCACGAGGAGCACAACTTCGCCGAGGTGGTGAAGGAGAAGGGCATCGGCGGGGGGCGCGTGGAGGAGCTCTCGCGCGAGCTCAAGGAGGCCTACGAAGCGTCGGCCGAACTGCCGCGCTACTCCTACTCGTTGGGCGACCAGAAGATAGTGGTAACGCCGGCGCCGAAGCTGGCCGGCCGCCTAGACGAGGTCGTGCACGAGGTGACCGCCTGAGGTCGTCGCGCCCCTTCGGGTTGCGGCGCATCGGGTTCCGGCCCTTCGGGTTGCGGCGCATCGGGTTGCGGTCCCCGCTCAGCGGGTACAACCTAAATGTTCCGAAATGGAAGCGGTCGCAGCCGGCCAAGAGCGGGCGCGGCAAAAGGAGGCAGCATGGACCCGCTTCTCTGGATAGTCATCATCATTGGGGCCTTGGTGGCCCTGGGTGTCGGGCTCTGGCTCTTCGGGGGGATGGACGCACTGCTCCACCGCTACCGCCACTAGCGGATATCCCGAAAACAGGCCGATACCTTCGAGTAGAGGCCGGGTCTAGCGGGGACCCGGTCACTTTCGCTACTAAGATCCTCACGCCGCAACCGCAAGAGGCCGGGCGCTTCGCCCGGCCTGAGTCCGCCTAGCTGTCTTCCCCTTGGCCCAATTCGCGGATGATCCGGGCTGGATTTCCCGCGACCAACGCATCGTCCGGCACATCCCGGGTAACCACGCTGCCTGCGCCAATAACGGAACGCGAGCCGATGGAGACTCCCGGGAGGATCAGCGCTCCCCCACCGATCCAGACATCCGAGCCGATGCGTACGGGCAGTCCGAACTCCAGGTCGGCGCCGCGGGCGGCCGCCTCTCGCAGATGGTCCGCGGTGTAGATTTGCACGGCCGGCCCGACGAAGACCCGATCCCCCATCGTGACCTCGGCGACATCAAGCACCACGCAGTTGAAGTTGAAGAAGACGTCGTGGCCCACTCGAATGTTGGTGCCGTAGTCGCAGAAGAACGGCGGCTCGATCCAAAGGTCATCTCCCGCAGAACCCAACAGCTGCCGCAAGATGCGGTCACGGCGGCTGCGCTTCGTCTCGGCGGAGGAGTTGTAGTGCCGTAGCAACTCCCGGGCGCGCCTGCGCCGGGCGGTCAGTTGGGGGTCTCGGGGATCGTAGAGCTCACCCGAGATCATTTTTTCCCACTCGCTTCGGGCTTTGGGGGTCAAGCGCACCTCCTCCCTCACCCACACCAACCTGGCTGAACTCGGCCTCCCGCAGGCGGATACCCGCAGGCACAAATTGTTATCCGGTGCGCTAAGCTAGGCGGCTTCGACCACCGAAAGGAGCGGGCATGGACCAGAAGAGCAGGGAAGGGATCTGGGAGCGGGTGAACGAGCTCTTGTCCGAGGAGCCCATCGCCACTCCCGGACACGTGCGGCGGATGACCGAATGGGCGGAACGTGTCGGATCGCAGGTAGGGGCCGACCTCGACACCCTGATCCCCGGTGCCCTGCTCCACGACGTGGGCGTCCTCACGGATCGGCCGCGGCACTTCGTGGCGGGCCGCGCCAAGGCTGCCGAGATCCTGGCAGAGGTCGGCTATCCGGAGGCCCGGCGGGAAGCGGTTCTCCACGTGCAGGAAGCTCACAGCCGCTACGGCGGTCCCGACCCCGCTTCGGTCGAGGCCGAGGTGGCTCAGGCCGCCGACACCATCGAGTATCTGGGGGCGATCGGGATCGTCCGCGCGGCGGTGCGCGGCGTCATCGACGGCTCCTTCAGCGGTGAGGTCGACGACTTCCCCGCCGTCATGCGCAAGATAATCGCCGGGACTCCGGAATCCCTTCCCGGCACCGCCCAGGAAGTGGCTGAAGGCCGCAGCCGATACATGAGCAGCTTTCTGGAGAGACTGGAGCAGGAACTCGCGTTCGAAGCCTGAGCCAGGCGCCGATGCGGCCCGAGCTAGACGCCAATGCGGCCCGAGCTAAGCGCCGATGAGTTCCAGGAAGGCGTCCCCGTAGGCTTCGAGTTTCTTCCGGCCCACCCCGTTTACCTCGAGGAGTTCGGCGGCCGTCGCCGGCCGCCGCTCGATCATCTCGAGAAGCGTTGCGTCGTTGAAGATCATGTATGCGGGGAGTCCCTGTTCCCCAGCGAGCCGCGTCCGCAAAGCGCGCAGCGATCCGAATAGGGATTGATCTTCGGAATCCAGACCGTCGAGGGCCGCACCCGTCTTCGACCCCTTCGACCCTTTCGACCGGCTGCCGCCTTTGCCGCCGGGGATGTGAAGGGCCTTCCGGGGGCTCGCGAGAGTGAGGGTCACGTCGCCGGCCAAAACCGGCCTGGCCAGAGGGGTTAGCTTGAGCACCGAGTAGTTGCCCACGTCCTGGCGCAGGTAGCCCCGGTGAATCAGCTGCCGCAGCAGGTCGCGCCATTCGTCGCGGCTCTTGCCGGCGCCGATCCCGTAGGTGGAGAGCGCGTCGTGCCGAAGCTCCCGCACCCGTTCGGTGTCGGCTCCGCGAAGTACGTCGATAACCTGGTTCAGGCCGAACCGCTGACCCAGGCGGTAGACGCAGGAGAGCGCCTTTCGCGCGTCTTCAGTGGCGTCGTACCACTCTGGTGGGTCCAGGCAGGTGTCGCAGTTGCCGCAGTCGTATTCGCGGGCCTCGCCAAAGTATCCCAGCAGGGCCCGGCGGCGGCAGGTGAGGCCTTCCGCGTAGCCGGCCATGGCCTGCAGCTTGTGCAGGTCGATCCTCACCTGGTCGGGGTTCTCGCCCTGCTCGACGAGGCTGCGAACCAGCATGAGGTCTCCCGGCGAATAGAGCAGCAGAACGTCCGCGGGGAGTCCGTCGCGCCCTGCCCGCCCCGTCTCCTGATAGTAGGACTCCAGGCTCTTGGGCACGTCGTAGTGCACCACGTATCGCACGTTGGGTTTGTCGATTCCCAGACCGAACGCCACCGTGGCCACCACCACCTCGAGCTCGTCGCGATCGAAGGCGTCCTGCACCCTCTCTCGCTCCCCCGAATCGAGGCCGGCGTGATAGGGGGCCGCCGCAATCCCCGCCTGTGCCAGGCCGGCCGCCACCTGCTCGGTGCGCCTGCGGCTAAGGCAGTAGACGATGCCCGCCTGCCCCCGTCGCGCCTCCACGAACCGGCGGAGCTGCTGCGCCGGGCGCCGCTTGTCCACCACGTGGTAGCGGATGTTGGGCCGATCGAAGCCGGCAACGAAAACCGAGGCGCTCTGCAGATTCAGTCGGGAGATCACGTCGGCCCGGGTTTGCTCATCGGCAGTCGCGGTGAAGGCCGCCACCGGAACCTCGGGCAGCCGTTCCTTCAGCCTGCCCAGTTCGACGTATTCCGGCCGAAAGTCGTGGCCCCACTGGGACACGCAGTGCGCCTCGTCGATGGCAAAGAGCGACAGCGGCAGTCCCGCGAGCATCTCGAGAAAACCGTCCATCATGAGACGCTCCGGCGAGACGTAAAGCAGGTCGATCTCGCCCCGCCCCAGCCGGCGGAGCACGTCCGACCGCTGGTGATGCTCCAGAGAGGAGTTGAAGACGTCGGCGCGAACCCCGGCCTGCCGGAGCCCGTCCACCTGATTCTTCATGAGCGAGATCAAGGGCGAGACCACCACGCCGGTGCCGGGTCTCACCAGAGCGGGGATCTGGTAACAGAGAGACTTGCCTCCGCCCGTTGGCATCAGAACGAAGGCGTCTCCCCCCGCGATCAGGTGATCGACGATCTCCCGTTGGCCGGGGCGGAACTGCGGATGGCCGAAGACCTCCCGCAGCACCCAGCCGGCCCGGTTGTGATCGTGCACCGGCGGGCTTTCCTCGCTGGTGAGTCTAGTAATTCTCGGCCAGGATTTCGTAATGTGCCCGTGGATGGCGACAGGCCGGGCACATTTCCGGAGCTTCGGCACCTTCGCTCACATAACCGCAATTACGGCACTTCCACTTGACCGGTTGCTCGCGCTTGAACACGCGCCCGCTCTTCACATTGTCGAGCAGCGCCCGGTAGCGCGCCTCGTGGTGGGATTCGACGTCGGCAATATGGCGGAAGGACTCGGCCACCTCGGGGAAGCCCTCTTCCTCCGCCACCTGGGCAAAGTCGGGATACAGGGTGCCCCACTCCATTGCTTCGCCCTCGGCCGCGTGCAGCAGATTGTCCGCGGTCTTGCCCAGCGGACCGGCGGGATAGGACGCGGTGATCTCCACCTCGCCACCCTCGAGGTGCTTGAAGAAGACCTTGGCGTGCTCGCGCTCGTTCTCGGCGGTCTCGAGGAAGAGGGCAGAGATCTGCTCGTAGCCTTCCTTCTTGGCGGCGGACGCGTAGTAGGTGTAGCGGTTGCGGGCCTGCGATTCCCCGGCGAACGCCTTGAGCAGGTTGGCCTCGGTCCGGCTGCCTTTGAGACTCATGCTTCGGTACTCCCATCTTTGGTGGCCTCGAATCGGAAGACGCAAGTATCTCGAACCCAGCGGACGAAGTCGATGAAAACCGAGAAAGAAGGATGCGAGCGAGCAACATGCGGGGCCGGCCCCGGGAGGGGCGTGACCGCTCAGAGAAGAGCCATTCCGCTTAGAATGCACTCATGAGAACATTCTATGAATCCCTCACTTGCACCCTGACGAAAGCGACACCCTCCGTTTTGGGGCCCAGGATCAGACGTAACTGTGCCCACGCCCAATGCACTCTGGGTGCATAAAGTCCGCCATAACCGCAGCCGACCGGGCTTGTCCTGCTGCTTCGCTTCGGATAGCGTGGCGCCCGTTTGAGCAAAGATAGCCGCCGCCACGGTTGGCGGAGGAGGTCCCAATGACAAACGGCAAGCGCTCCTTTTCGCTTTTCCTTCTGAGCCTCGTGCTTCTCTTCGCCGGCCTTGCCGGGGTCGCGCAGGCGCGGATCTACAACGCCGAAGAAATTCGCTTCGTTCAGTTGCTCAACTCATATCGCAGCTCTCAAGGACTCCCCACCCTGCAGACCTCGGGCATCGTCTCGGAAGCGGCCGCCCGGCATTCTCTGGACATGGCCAACTATGGCTACTTCGGTCACTACAGCGAGCGCTCGAGCTATTTCGGGGCAGGTTCGGATCCCATCGACCGGATGGCCAGTCTGGGCTACCCGCGCAACGTCTCCTGGAGCGAGAACATCGCCGCCGGCCAGCGGACTGCCGAGGACGTGTTCAATTCCTGGAAATCCTCGGCGGGGCACAACGCCAACATGCTGGGCTCGGCCTACCGCGTCGTGGGAGTCGCCCGCCGGGATATTCCGGGGAGCCCCTACGGGGTCTACTGGACCACGGACTTCGGCTCGGTCGTCGACGGTTCGGCGGTTTCGAACCCCGGCTCAGGAGCGCCCTTTAGCGACGTCGACAAGAGCGATCCGGAGCTCTGGAGCGCCGCCATCTACGTCAAGGCTCAGGGCTACTTCCTGGGTTACCCCTCGGGCTCCCTCGGAGCCTGGGATCCCCTGACGCACCGCCACGTCGCCCTGGTGATGAGGCGGGCCGGCCTGGGTACCCAGCCAAGCTGGGAGACCAACTACTCGCCGGCAACGCGCGCCGAAGTCAAGGCGGCCTTCCCCGGGCTTTCCTGGGACAGCGCCCGGGACGACGAAGTCATTCTGCGCTCGCAGGTGGTACGGCTGCTCTACCGGGCGCGGTAGAATCGAGGCAGGCCCGCAGCAGCCCTCCCTGCTTCTGCGGCGGGTGGGGCTGGGCAGGCGGCTCAGGCGGCGGCTCTAAAGGACCGCACCCTCCGGAAGCCAGCCCAGCTCACGGACAATTTCCGGCATGCGGGCGCCGAGCAGGAAGTGACCCTCCCCTTCACAAACAGAGAGTTGCGCATGCGGGAGACGGCGGGCCAGGTCCTCCCCGTGCTCGATCGGGATGACCCCATCGGCATCGCCGTGCTGGACCAAAGCGTTCGGCATGAGATGCTGCCCGCGGAGGTGATTGGTGGAAACGACTGATCGAGGGCAGGAGTCACGCCGGAGGAACCTTCCCGGGCGCCGCAGGCGTTCCCATCTGGTGGTCCTTCTGGTCTGCGCACTTGCCATCTTCGCGGACGTGGTGATCTCGGGGGCGGTGATCCCCAACATCCCGGTCTTCGCCGAGCGCTTCGACGCCGACGAGTTCAGTCTCGGCCTGGCCACTTCGGGCTTTTCGATCGTCTTTTTGGCTGCGGTGGTCCCCTTCGGCCTCGCCGTCGACCGGACCGGGCGGAGCGACCTGATCATAGCCCTGGCCATGGTCTTTGCCGGAACGGCCGGTCTGCTCTTCGCTTTTGGCGGCAGCCTGTGGACCTACGCCCTGGCCCAGGGATTCCACGGCGCCGGTTCGGCCGGGGCCTGGATTGGCGCGCCGCCTCTGGCCGCGCGGATGGTCGAACGCAGCGGCCGGGGCGGTCTGCTGATGAGTGCCATCACCATCGCCTTGGGCCTCGGGCTGGTCATCGGTCCCCTGCTCGGCAGTCTGTCACCCGTGTGGCTCCCCTTCCTGATCTCGACCGCGATCGCGCTCGCCGTGGGGCTGGCAGCGCTTTGGGCGCTCACCGGGACGGCGGCCGAACCGGAGTTCTTGGCGGGAATGTACCGGCAACTCCTGCGCAACCGGGTGATCCTGGCCGCCGCCGCTCTGGTGTTCCTCCTCTACGCCGGCATCAGCATGATGGAGATTCTCTTTCCCCTTTATGCGGACTCCCACGGTGAGTCAAAAGCGGCCATCGGTCTGCTCTTTCTCTTCTACGCCGTGTTCGTGACCGCCGGGCAGCCGGCGATGACCCCTCTCTTGGATCGAGCGCGCCGGGGGATGCTGGAGGCGGCGGCGGTGTTGGTACTGGCCGCCGGGCTGGCGGCCCTCGTGCTGACGGCGGACTTCGGCTGGTGGATCGCCATTTTCGCGGTTCTCGGAGTGGCGACGGGAGTGCTCGTGGGCGCCTCGCTGCTGATCATCGCGGCCGAGAGCCCTCATTTCGCCCGTGGGGGCGCCTTCGCCCTGTGGAACATGGCTTTCGCCGTGGGCTTCCTCATCGGACCGCCTCTGGGCGGCGGCTTGGTCCAACTGGCTCCCGATTCCGCCTCGAGCGCGCGCTTTCGCCTGCCCTTCCTGGCCTTCGCCGCGTTCCTGGCCCTCTCTGCGCCCCTGGTCTGGATCACTCTTCGGCCCAAGGCCCATATACTCGAGGAGGAGATGGTCGAGGACGAACTGGGTTCCGGGGAGGTGGATGCCCACGCCAAGAAGCAAACCGGCAGCTAGAGCCGGAGTCAAACCCCGGGGCCGGCGGCGCAGCGGGACCATCGGAGGGTTGATCCTGGGCACGGCCCTCGCTCTGGGGGCCGCTTGGCTCCGGGCCGAGCGCGGCCCGGTTCTGCGCGCCTCAACCCGCGCGCTCCTGTCCCAGGGCGGGAGCGGGCGTCTGCTCAGAGGCACGGCCCTTCACTCCTACCTCTACGTGCGCTGGCCGCGCGAATACATCTGGGGCCTGCGCTATCTGGTCTTTGCCTTCGTGGGCAAGCGGGGCCGCGGGCGCATCGCCGACCGCTACCACGCCAAGGTGCTGCCTCCCGAGCAGGCCCGGCGGCTGATCGAGGCGGACGTGAGTCTGGACCTCGACCTCGAGCAGGTGATTCCCTTTCCCACCGCGCGGCGTCTGGTGCTCGAGGGTCCGCCGGACGTGGTCGTGATCGACTGCCCCTGCCGCACCAGCAAAGCCAAGCACTGCGAACCCACGCAGGTCTGCCTGGTGGTGGGCCAGCCCTTTGCCGGTTTCATGCTGGAGCACGACCCGAGCAGCCGCGCACTCCGCACCGAGGAGGCGGTCCAGCTCCTCGAGGAAACCCACGCCCGCGGCCACGTGCACACCGCCTGGTTCAAGCACGTGAATTTGGACTGCTTCTACGCCATCTGCAACTGCTGCACGTGCTGCTGCGGGGGTCTCAATGCGATGCGCCGCTTCGGGACGCCGATGGTGCTTTCCTCGGGCTACGTCGCCCGCGTGGCCGACGGGATTTGCAGCGGCTGCGGGACCTGCAGCGATGCCTGCCCCTTCGGGGCGATCGAAATGCAGGGAAGCTCAGCGCGGGTCGACCGTGAAATCTGCATGGGCTGCGGCGTCTGCCAAGGCCAATGCCCGGATGGGGCCATTGCCCTCGAGCTCGCCCCGGAAAAGGGAATTCCCCTGGACGTGGACGCCCTCGTCACGACGGCTGAATAGCCGGCCGGGAGGACGGCCCCCGGGGAATAGCGCCAACTGCGGCCGGGTAAGCCCTGGACGTGACCTCTAACCACAGCCTCCACTGGTGGCAACGGGCCACCGTCTACCAGATCTACCCGCGGAGCTTTCAGGATTCTGACGGCGACGGGGTGGGTGACCTGCGGGGCATCATCCGCCGGCTCGACTACCTGAACGACGGCACCCCGGACTCTCTGGGCGTGGACGCCATCTGGCTCTGCCCCTTCTACCGCTCTCCCATGGCCGACTTTGGCTACGACGTGGCCGATTACCGGGACGTCGATCCGCTCTTCGGCACCCTGGACGACTTTGACGAACTGCTGGCCGGGGCGCACGAGCGCGGGATCAAAGTGATCATCGATTGGGTGCCCAACCACAGCTCGAACCGGCATCCCTGGTTCGAGGAATCGCGCAGCTCCAAGGACAACCCCAAACGTCATTGGTACGTGTGGGCCGATCCCAGCCGCGAGGGCGGCCCCCCCAACAACTGGCGCTCCGCCTTCACTCGAGAAGGAGCCGCCTGGACCCTGGACGAAACCACCGGCCAGTACTACCTGCACTCCTTCCTCGCCGCTCAACCCGACCTCAACTGGGACAATCCCGAGGTGGAGGCGGCCATGCACGACGTGCTCCGCTTCTGGCTCGATCGGGGCGTGGATGGCTTTCGCATGGACGTGGTCCACAAGATCGGCAAGGATCCCTTCCTGCGGGACAACCCGCGCGACCGGGACGAGGCCTTCATCAAGTCGACGGCCATGCGCCACGACGAGGACTGGCCGAGCGTACACGAGAGGCTGCGGCGGATCCGCCAGGTACTCGAGGAGTACGATGGCGAGCGGGCGGGGGTGGGCGAGGTCTACCTGCTCAACCAGCGCCGACTGGTCGAGTACGTCAACTCGACGAGGCAACTGCATCTGGCGCACAACTTTGCCTTCCTGCACCAGCCCTGGGAGGCGGGTGCGTTCCACCAAGCGATCCGCGAGTTCCAAAGCCTATCGACCCCGGGGGCCTGGGCGGCCTGGTTTCTCGAGAACCACGATCACGACCGCATCCCCACCCGCTACGGCGGCGGAGACCCCGAGGGGATCGGACGGCGGCGCGCCCGGGTGGCGGCCCTTCTTCTGATGACCCTGCGCGGGACCCCCTTCATCTATCAGGGCGGCGAGCTCGGGCTGCCGAATTCGCCCATTCCCGCAGACCGCGTCGTGGACGTGGACGGACGCGATCCGGTGCGCACCCCGATGCCCTGGGAGCCTCCCGGTGCGAACGGAGTAACTGCCGCGGCCGGCTTCAGCGCAGGCAAGCCGTGGCTGCCCCTCGATCCCCGGGCGGAAGAGCTGGCGGTCTCGAGGCAGCGCGAGGACCCGGATTCCGTCCTCAATCTCTACCGCAGGTTGATACGACTGCGCCGCGAAGAGCCCGTGCTCCAGACGGGGGACATCCTGCTTCTCGAGGGCACCGAAGGTCTGCTTATGTACCTGCGCAGCCTGGAGCATCGCCGGTTTCTGGTCCTGCTCAACTTCACCTCCGAGGAGGTGGAGTTTCGCGGGCACGAGGTGCACGTGACCGGCCGAGGGCATCGCTCCATGCCCCTCGGCCTGCCCACTACCCTGTGGACCGGGACCGGTACGGTGCGAGCGGCCACCGACCTCGCCCTGGATGACGAGGTCGTAGACACCCGGCTACTGCGGATCGGGCCGGACGCAGGTCTGATAATCGAACTGGACCGCAGCTAGGCCCCGCCGCCCGGGGGGACCCGCTAGAGCGTAACCGGCTAGGGCAGAATCCGCTGCCCCCGCTTTTGCAGGCGGAACCACTGGTAGCCGTAGCCGCCCAACTTGACCGGCAGGCTATGCCCCTTCACCTCGGTGTACCCGTCGGTGCCCAGCAGGTCGGTGGCCCCCACGAAGTCGTCCTCGGGAGGTAGTTGGATTTCGAACTTCTGCGCCTTGCCGGAAAGGTTGTGGAAGGCGACCAGGGTCCGCCCCGCCCAGTCGCTTCGGTGGCCCAGCACTGCGGGCGTGGGCGCGTCGAGGAAGCTCATCTTCCCCCAACCCCACTCCGGGCACTCCTGGCGTCGGCGGATGATCCGTTCCATCCAGTTGAGCAGCGAATCGGGATCTCGGCGCTGGTCGGCCACGTTCACCGCTTTCGGCCCGAAGTCCCCTTCGGGGAGGGGCCGCACCAGGTCCTTGGGTTTCGCGGTCGAGAACCCGCCGTTTTCCTCTGAGGTCCACTGCATCGGCGTGCGCACGGAGTAACGGCCGGCGCCTGGGCGATGATCGCCGGATGGTAACGCTGTCCCGGCGCGTTCACCACGCCAAGAGTCAGATTGGTAGCCTGGAGCGCCGCCCCCAGCCAGCTCCAGGCGAAGCCGGATTCACCCTGCCGCTCGCTCCACGGCGCGAAGTGGTCCGAGCACATGGCGGCCCGGAACCCAGCCTGCTCCGCCGACTGCACGGCGCGCAGCAGTTCGCGGGGACTGATCTGTTCGTGGCTTGCGTGAAAGCCCACCTGCGTCATGGGGGCTAGGTCCCACCGGCAACTACAGGGTAAACGCGGGACGGCGGAGGGAGCGTCGGGACGGAAATAGGGGACGCCGGAGCCGAACGAGGGGGAACCGCGGGGGCAGAACGAGGGGGCGCCGGCAGAACAAGGGGGCGCCGGGAGCGCCCCCTCGCAGACGGATTCGCTATCCGGACTTAGGCGGGAGGCCAGATTGGCGACCAGTCACTGTTACCGTTTCCCGGGCCCTCGGACACCATCGGGCTATCGGGATTGTAGCTGTTGGGATTAGCGTGCGCGCCGGATTGGTTGTGCCCGGGCAGGAAGGTAACTCCCCCCGAAGGCAGAACCTTGCCGCCGTGGTTGTTCAGAACGCCAAGGCCCGCATCGACACATAGGAAGGCCGTTCCGTTGCTTCCGTCTACGACATCCGGCGCGGCGGCGGTGGCCGGCGCCACCGAGAAGGCGAGCAGCGCGAGCATGGCCGCGGCCAGAATTGCCGGCCATACCAGTGGAGATTTCGCGATCGTCATGACAGATCTCCTTTCTTCGAACCGCCCCTCCATCAAGAGGGAAAGGCTCTAACAACTAACAAGGAGATCCTGCCCGGAAGGTATTGGGCGGGGCTTTCAGATTGCTTACAAGCCGATTACGACTGTTGCCGCGGGAGCCCGTAAGGGGATGGACCGGGCCGGTCCGGTAACAAGTTTCAATTGTTACAATATTAGGAAGCAGGTATTTGTGACGGCGCCCATCGTGGCCCGATCCCTCCGCCTCTGGCCGGCGAGCAGACCACCGAGTGGGTACCGCCTTCCTCTAACTAGAGGCCGGTTCTCATGCCGGCGGAGGTCACATACGATGGATGCTCAGATGGTACTGGGCGTGGCTCCCACTTCGGACATCAGCCGAGCGCGTTCCTTCTACCTGGATACCCTGGGACTCTCCGAGTTCGAGGGTCCCTCGGTCCCGGAAAGTCTGCTCGTTCAGTCCGGGAACAGCGCCTTCCTCGTCTATCAGACACAGGCCAAGTCGGGTGACGCGACCGTGCTTTCCTTCTTGGTGAAGGACTTGGATAAGGTGATGAAGGACTTGCGCGACAAGGGGGTCAAGTTCGAGGACTACGACCTGCCCGGACTGAAGACCGAGAACGGCGTCGCTGAAGATCCCCAGATGCGCGCGGCCTGGTTCAAGGACCCAGACGGGAACGTCATCGCGATCGGGGAGGCCGCTTTCGATCTCGGTCTGTGAAAAGCAAAGGAAGATGAGGAAACCACCCGGGGTCCCGTAAACCCCATTCCGGTCCAGGCCCGGGGTCGCAGCCCCGGGTCCCGGGCCCTCCGGTCGTCGTCCCCGTCGCTGGACCATCACTCAGGTAGACATGCCTCCGGCTTATGGGAAGAGTGAAACGAGTATGCGCACGTGAAGGAGACATCATGCGGACCCGGATTCTTATCACGCGCTTCTCCCGGCGATTCGCTCCCCGCATCTCTCCCGACTTCGCCGCGCACCTGCCGGCACCGATGTCGGCTTTGCTCGCGGCGCTGATTGCGGTGCCGCTCTTGGCGATGCTGATTTCGGTGGGGCCGGCGCTCGCCCAAACCGCCGGCGAAGGCGATCTGCGGGTGGAGGTGGTCACCACCGGCCTACACGTTCCTTGGGAGATGCGCTTCCTGCCGAGCGGCGATTTGCTCGTGAGTGAGCGCGACGGCGGCCTCGTGCGGGTGAACGTGGAGACCGGGGCACA
Source organism: Actinomycetota bacterium (assembly GCA_016278725.1). Lineage (GTDB taxonomy): Bacteria > Actinomycetota > Thermoleophilia > RBG-16-64-13 > RBG-16-64-13 > Soudan-30. Next base: position 35,855 of record JADQBG010000008.1, on the reverse strand, counting down.
GACGCGGCTGGGCACTCTCCCGGTGACGGAGCAAGGCGAAAGCGGCCTGCTCGGTTTCGATCTGGACCCCGGCTATCCGGCCCAGCCCTACATCTACGTGAGCTACACGCGCTCCACGGGTGGCGGCTTGGTCAACCGCATCAGCCGCTTCACCATCAGCGGCGACAGCTTGGGCGCTGAGCTGGTGCTGGTGGACAACATTCCCGCCGCCTCGATCCACGACGGCAGCCGGGTGGGCTTCGGGCCCGACGGCAACCTTTGGGTGACCACCGGCGACGCGGGACAGGCGCAACTTGCACAGGATACGGCTTCCCTCGCCGGCAAGGTCCTCCGCTTGGATCGAGCGGGTAACCCCGCGCCGGGTAATCCTTTCCCCGGATCCCTGATCTACAGCTACGGACACCGAAACCCGCAGGGGCTCGCCTGGCGCACTGGAGACTCCAATCCGTTCATCACCGAGCACGGTCCCGATACCGACGACGAGGTCAACCACCTGGCTTCCGGCGCCAACTTCGGCTGGCCCCAGGTACGAGGATTCTCGAACGATCCCGCCTTCCGTGACCCGGTGCGTGCGTGGACCCCGACGATCGCGCCGGCGGGTGCCGCCTTCTACGAGGCCGGCGCGATTCCCGGCTGGAACGGCTCGTTGCTCTTCGTCACCCTCAAACAGCAGGATCTCCGGCGGCTGGTCCCGGCAGACGCGTCGTTCGGTTCGGTGGCCCAAGAGCAGGTGCTCTTTGACGGGCGGTTCGGCCGCTTACGCTCGATAGCCGTGGGGCCGGACGGCTCGCTCTACCTGGGAACCAGCAATCGCGACGGCCGGGCTTCGCCGGCCACCGAGGACGACCGCATCCTGCGGGTGAGTTTCGCCGGATTCTCCGCGTTCAGCGACGTGCCGCCGGAGCACCCCTTCTACCCCGCGGTGCAGGCCCTTGCCGAGCGGGGCGTGGTCCAGGGCTACGGAGACGGAAGTTTCGGTTTGAACGACCCCGTGCTGCGCGCGCAGCTGACAAAGATGGCGGTGCTTGCCTTCGGGCTTCACAGCGACCCCGTGGACAACCTGGGCGATCCCACTTTCACGGACGTCGCTTACGACGGCGACGCTTATCCTTTCGATTACGTGGAAGAGGCTGCCGGCGCGGGGCTGGTGCTGGGATACGGTAACGGCCTCTTCGGCCCGTCGGATCCCCTGCTGCGGGTGCAGTTGGTGCGGGTGGTGGTCCGGGCGGCGGGCGCTTCCCTGGCCGAGCCTCCCTCCGGATACGACCCCGGCTTCACCGATCTGGCCCCGGAGGACCGGGCGGTGGTGGCCAAGGCGGAGTTCAACGGGCTGGTGGACGGGCGCTCGGCCACCATCTTCGATCCCTACGGCACCGCCACCCGCGGTCACGCCGCCAAGGTGGTGTTTCAGGCGCTTCAGGCGACGCAGTAGCCGAGAGGGCGGTTGCGCGGGCGGGCGCGAGCGCAGCCTATATGGGGCCAGACCTCATCCCGAACCGACCGGTTCCCGCGGCCCCCGCCCCGCTTAGACCCGCTCCTCCGCCGGACGGCTGAGGAAGAAGTGGGCGAGCAGGGCTCCCATTCCCAGGATGGCAATGAGCACGGCCATCGGGAGCGCGGTACCCTCGCCCGCGATGCCCACCAGCGGAGCAACCGCCGCGCCCACGATGAACTGCAGCACGCCGAGGAGGGCCGACGCGCTGCCCGCCGCCTCGGGATGCTCGGCGAGGGCCAGGGCGGTGGCGTTGGGGAAGATCAACCCCATGCTGGTGACCAGAAAGAAGAGCGGCGGCAGTAGCGCGGCCAGGCCCGGGACCTCAAACGCCACCACCACGAGCAGTGCGAGTCCCGAGACAAAGGTGATCCCCAGGCCGAGGTGCAGCAACCGCTGGGGCGAGATCCGCGCCACCAGTTGGGCGTTCAACTGGCCCGCGGCGGCGAGGCCGAAGGCATTCACCCCGAAGACGATGCTGAAGAACTGGGGGGAAGCCCCGTAGATCTCCTGGATGACGAAGGGCGAGCCCGAGATATAGGCGAACATCGCCGCGAAGGCCAGGCCTGAGGCCAGAGCGTAGCCCATGAGCACGCGGTCCCGGGTCAGCCCGAACATGCGCCGAAGGGTGGTGCCCACGCCCGCACCGCTGCGGCGGGAAACCGGCCAGGTCTCCGGAACCCCGACGGCCACGCCGATCACCAACACCACGCCGATCCCGGCCAACACCCAGAAAACCCCTCGCCAGTCGGTGAAGCGCAGTACCTGAGCGCCGAAGATCGGGGCGAAGATGGGGGCCAGGCCGGTCACGAGCATGAGCCGCGAGAAGAATCGCGCCGCCGCCACCCCCTCGTAGAGATCACGCACCACCGCGCGGGCGATGACGATGCCGGCCGCGCCGCCCAAGCCTTGGAGAAAACGCAGCGCGACCAGCACCCCCACCGAGGGCGCGAATGCGCAGGCCAGAGAGGCCGCGGCATAGCCGGACACGCCCACCATCAGCGGCATTCGTCGGCCCAACTGATCGCTCAGGGGTCCCGCTATCAACTGGCCCAGGGCCAATCCGGCCAGCACCGCGGTAAGGGTGAGTTGCACCCCGGAGGCGCCACCCCCCAATTCGTCGGCGATGCTGGGAAGGGCCGGCAGGTACATGTCGACGGAAAGCGGCCCAAAGGCGCTGAGCCCCCCGAGGACCAACACGAGCACCAGCCAGCGCGACCGGCTCATCTCGTCGACCATGGAGGGCTTATGCGGCCGCGTCGGTCCCAGATCAAGCGGGGCGAGGTACGGCTCAACCATTTCCTCTGGGTCGGTAAAGGGCTGATTCAGCTCGTCCCCCGCGTCGTAGTGTGGTGGTTCGCGCAAGCTGACCTCGGCTTAAGGAATCATGATGTCCATCAGAGAGACCGGGCGCCCCGGCGGCACCACCGCCTGGATGGCCATGCCCAGGTAGACCCCGTTCAGCACCACCCGGTTGGGCAGACCGTGAGAGAGAGGCTAAATGAGCCCGGCGCGCTCCGCCAGGTGCTGATACACCCGGCATAGCCCGAGCGTATCCCGAGCGCAGTACTCGCGCAGGTCGGCAAAGAGCTGCGCCCTCGCCGGGCCGTTCTGTCCACTGCGCACCGCCGCCTCGTACTGCACCATCGCCGTCTGTCCGTCGGCGATGCTGAGGCCGTCGTAGCCGAGGTCCGGGACCAGGGCGGGCAGCACCCGTTTGAGCGAGGTGCGCCCCCGGAACTCGTGGTGCTGCACGTGCTCCTTGACGACCGGCTCGAGGTCGAAGAGCCGCGCCTCGAGCGCGGCGATCTGGTCGGCGTATGCGGGTAACTCCTCAGCCAACTGCCTGAGCCGGGTCTTCTCGTAGGAGGAGTAGACCACCACGCTGCCCCGCTCTCCCACGCGGTCGAGGAGGGCCTCAACTAGTCCGGGACGCGGATCGGCGCGGTCCTCGTGCAGGTGTTCCCAGTGCCGCAGGCTGCCGTCCCCGTCCAACCGGTGCAGTGACCACTGCACCGGTATCACCTGATAGGGGCGGGTCCCCGGAAAAAGGGGCAGCGGTGACGTCACCGTCTCGAAATCCAGGAAGAACAGGGGGCGCTCGGCGGCAGCCAGCGCCGGCGCGAGGCCGTCGGCAAACCATACCCGGCGCTCCGCCGCCACGCGGCAGACGGTCTGCTGGCGGGCCTGCAGTGCCGGATAGACCGGAGGGACCTCGGTCACCGAATAGATGCCGTCGGCCTGCAGCGCGGCCAATTGCTCATCGGTCACCCAGGGAAGATCGATGATCGCAAAGTCGGGCAGTGAGGCCTGGCAGTGCCCCAGAAAGGCACAGTCATAAGGTTTCCGGCAGTGCTTGCCGAACCTCTTCTCCGGGCATTCCCCGCTCAACATGCGACGCATCTCGGCCAGGCGCGCGGGCAGGATCTCCAGATGCGAGCGCACCTGATCGGTGACGTCTTCGAGCGCGAACAGGCGGTGCGGATCGTAGTCTCCCCCCTCCCAGACGTACTCGGTGTCGACGTGCATGATGGCGGCCGAACGCACCGAGAGTCCCGACCGCTCGATCGAATAAACCTGGGCGGCTGCATCGGTGACGTGCTCGTCCTTGGCCTTGGTCGACTGCTTGACTTCGATCAGGTCCCAGCAACCCCGCGGTGCCTTGAGGAGGACATCGGCCCGCACGAAGACGCCGTCGCCGTCAAAAGCCGCCTCGAAGAGCGCAGCGGCACCCCCGCGAATCAGCTCCCGGGTGGTCGCCAGAGCAAGAGCGCCCTGCCGGTAGTCCGCCTCGACCAACACTCCGTCCCGGTAGCGCTCGCGGGCGAGTTCCCCCACCCGATGCCCCATATCGAACAAAGCCCGAGTGGTGTCGGAGATGGGATCCGCCAGGTGCCTGCGGTGGCACTCCAACCAGAGCTGCCGGTGGCACTGCAGCCCTTTCTGGTAGCGCGACTTCGAGAGATTGGGAACCCTTGCGGCCATGCTGAGGCCCTCCTGCTGACGCATCCCCCATGCGGGAACGCTGACGAGTCTATCGGCAAGACCAAACTATCAGGCACTCCGGACAGAACGGCTGAGACGGATGCATCTTCCCCTCGAGGGTTTCGTCGGTGGTCAAGCGCCTGTACGATGAAGAGGAGTTGAGTTCGTACGTCACCGTCCACCCCCGTTCGGGTTGACCGGAGCTGAGTATCGCAACCGGAGCCAGGGTGAGCGGCGACCGGCCGCAGCGCAAACACATCGAGGGGGGGTCCGAGATGGCGCGGGAATTCGAGGGCAAGGTGGCTCTGGTCACCGGAGCAGGCTCAGGGATAGGACGGGCGACGGCCCAAGCTCTGGCGGAAGGCGGAGCCGAGGTGATGGCAGCCGATCTGAGCACCGAGGGCGGCCGGGAAACCGTCGAGTTGGTCGAGAAGGAAGGCGGCATTTGCCACGCCACCGCGGTGGACGTGACCTCCGCTTCGCAGGTCGAGCAAATGGTGAACCAGACCATCGAAACGTTCGGCCGGCTTGACATCGCGGTCAACAACGCGGGTATCGGCGGCCCTTCAGCCACAATCGCCGACTACGAGGAAGCCGCCTGGCGTCAGGTGATCGACGTCAACCTGATCGGTGTCTGGCTGTGCATGAAGTATGAACTCGCCCAGATGTCGAAGGCGGGAAGCGGGGCCATCGTCAACAACTCCTCGATCCTCGGCCTGGTAGGGTTTCCCCAGGCTTCGGCCTACGTCTCGGCAAAGCACGGCGTGGTCGGGCTGACCAAGAGCGCCGCCCTGGAGTACTCCGGGCAGGGGATTCGCATCAACTCGGTCAATCCTGGGTTTATTGAGACCCCGCTGATCGAATCGGCAGGAATCACACCAGGAAGCGAGATGCACGAGTTCCTGGTGGGCAAGCACCCGGCCGGACGTCTGGGAAAGCCCGAGGAAGTGGCGGAGTTGATCCTCTGGCTGGCTTCCGACCGTGCGAGCTTCGTCACCGGAGCGGCGTATTTGATTGACGGCGGCTACGTAGCGCAGTAGCGGCTGCGGCCGCATCGCCCGGACGCGGGGTCGTAGTTAATCCGGCCCCGTCAGGCCGTTACGGCCACCCCACTGGCGGAGTTCAGCGGGTTGGTGCGCACCGCCAGCGAGAACAGGTAGGGGTAGTCCTTCTGCAGGTGCCGCACGTAGTCGAGCCATTCGAGAGCCAGCACTCGGTAGGCGCGCTCCACGTCGCCTGACAGATGGCGGATGTCGCTCGCGGGCAGGTCGGCGAAGTCCTGACGACGGCTGAGCTCGTCGTTCAGGTGGAACACCCCCCACATGGCCTCGGTGAAGCTCTCGTGCTCCAGGAGATTGGGGTTCTGCAGCATTCCCAGGAGAAAACCGCGCTTCTGGTCGAGAAAGGCGCTGAGCGCGGCCAGGTCTTCCCGGCTCGCCTTAATCCCGAAGTCATAGTCCGTGGCCGCCCGCTTGGCCGCCTGATAGCGCGCCGCATCCCAGTGGCCGTTGACGAGGAAGTACTCGCGCACCTCGACCTCTTCGTCCAGCTCCGAAATCCGGCGGAGCAGCTCCGACCCCACTTCGCTGAAGAACGCACCGATCACCATGTTCAGCTTGTTCATCATCTCCTGGCGGGCGCGGCGTTCGAGCAGCGAGTGGATGATCATGGTGACGATCAGCACTTCGACCGGGAGGAAGGCGATGTCGTGCAAAGTGTAGATGGCGATGTGGTGAAGGTCCTGGAAGATCGCCAGGTGAATCGCGAACAGCACCACCGAGGTCAGCAGCAGGCCGATGCCCAGTTTGACCGTCCAGCTCAGCCCTTTCATACGGCTTCTCTCCTTAACATTGGCCCACGAACAGGGGTTCCAGGGTGGCCTCCGGGCGATCCTTCTCCATCTGCCTCAACCAGAAGTCGTCGGGGAAGAGGGCGAGCAAGGCGCCGTCGCTTCGGGTGAGCACTTCGATACGGCGATGGTTGCGCAGGGTGGCCGCGGTCCGGGCGTCCGTCAGCCGGGCCAGGGTGTAGGGAAGCGCGGTGAGCTCCACCGGAGCCCCGAACTCATTCTCCATGCGGTGCTGAGCCACCTCGTATTGCATGGGTCCCACCGCGCCCAGCACGGGCACGTGGTCCGCGCTCTCGGGGTAGCTGAGAATCTGCACCACGCCTTCCTCCTCGAGCGTCGCCAGACCCCGGCGGAACTGCTTGTGCCGCCCCGGATCGAGCGCCCGCGCCCGGCGGAAGTGCTCCGGCGCAAAGGCGGGGATCGGTGGAAAGCTGACCGGCTCCTCCGTGTAGAGACTATCTCCCAGCCGGAGGTCGCGGGCGTTGACCAGCCCGACCACGTCTCCGGGGAAGGCCTCGTCCATGGTCTCCCGTCCGCGGCCGAAGAGACCGTGGGCGTAGTTGGTCGAGAAGGGCCTGCCCGTGCGTGCGACCTTCACCTGCATGCCCCTCTCGAAGCGTCCCGAATTGACCCGCACGAAAGCGAGCCGGTCGTGATGCCGGGGATCGAGATTGGCCTGGACCTTGAAGACCTGACCGGAAAACGAAGCACTCAAAGGACGGTCTTCCCCCTCCTGGTCGGGACGCGGCAGCGGCGCCGGCGCCAGATCGACCAGGGCGTCGAGCAGAGCCCCCACGCCAAAGTTCCAGAGGGCCGAGCCGAAGAACACCGGGGTCACCACTCCGGTGAGGAAGGCCTCGAGATCGAAATCCGCGCCGACACCGTCGAGCAGGGCGAGTTCCTCGCCTGCGCTTCGGCCTTCGGGCCCCGCGCTCCGCAACCGGGAAAGGTCCAGCCGCTCCTCGGGAGCCTCGGTCGCCCCGCGGGAAGTGCGCTGGAACCTGCGGAAGCTGCCGTCGCGCCGGTCGAGCACGCCCTGGAAGTCGGGCCCCAAGCCCACCGGCCAGGTCATCGGCGTCGGCACCACCGAGAGTTTCTCCTCGATCTCGTCGAGCAGCCCCAGGGGCGAACCGGAAGGCCGGTCGCACTTGTTGATGAAGGTAATGAGGGGCGTCCCTCGACTGCGGCAGACCTCGAAAAGGCGCAGGGTGCGCTCCTCCACCCCTTTGGCCGAGTCGAGCACCATGACCGCGGCGTCCACCGCCGTCAGCACCCGATAGGTGTCCTCGGAGAAGTCGCGGTGACCGGGAGTGTCCAAGAGGTTGAGCACGTGTCCGCGGTGGGGGAAGCGGAGCACGGTGGAGCTGATGGAAATGCCGCGCTGCTGCTCCATCTCCATCCAATCGGACTTCGCCGCCCGGCCTCCTCGGCCGGCCTTGACCGCTCCGGCGGCCTCGATGGCACCACCGTACAGCAGAAGCTTCTCGGTGAGGGTGGTCTTCCCGGCGTCCGGGTGAGAAACGATGGCGAAGGTGCGGCGGCGCTTGGCCTCTGCTCTGATGAGTTCGGCCTCGGGGTTGGGGGTCAATTGTCTCCTAGTCCATTAATGCGTATACGGTCTGTGAATATACACCAGGGCGGAGGTTCCGGCCGGGATCTGGCGATTCATTCCCGGTAGGCCCAGTGGCTCGTCAAGGCGAAGGGGCTCAGCCGCCGTCGGACTCCGTCCTCACATAACGCAGCAGCACCGGACGCCCAAAGACCGCGGTCAGCACCAGCAGCCCGAGAAACGCCAGAGCGATCGGTTCGGTTTCCGCCAGGCGGAGGATCAGGGCCACCGAGGCCGCCGCCGCACCGAGCGCGCCGAGGCCGGTCACCCAGCGCGAGCCCGTTCGTTGACGAAAAGCCAGCCCACCGACAACCCCGAATGTGATGAGGAATGCCAGGCTGGCGGCCTCGACCAGCGTGGTCAGCGTTCCCACCGCGGCCAGCAGTGCGGCCATCACCCCCAGGCCGATCACCGCGCGGTCCGGCACGCCGGCGCCGTTCTTGTGCTCGAGGCTCGCGGGCAACTCGCCGTCGTCGGCCACTCGGTAGGCCAGGCGGGCGGTGGCGAAGAGCGTGGCGTTGATCGCCGATCCCGTGGAGAATGCCGCGGCTATGGTGACGACAACCAGACCGGCGACACCCAATGCCTGACGCCCGGCGATGGCCAGCGCCACCTCCCGGTGCTCCACCACCTGGTCGGCCCCGATGAGCATGGCCGTGCCCACGGACACCATGAGGTAGACGAAGATCACGACGACAATGGCCGACAGCAGCGCGCGGGGCAGGGTGCGCTCCGGCCGGTCGATGTCATCGTAATCGTAGGTCAGCAATTGGAAGCCCTCGTAGGCCATGAACACCGAGGCCGCGCCGAAAAGCGCGGAGCCGACCCCGGACCCCGCCACCCCTCGCGAAAGCATCGGCGGGTCCCACTGCGCGAGGCCCCAGGCAGCCAGCCCCACCAGCACCGCCAGTTTGAACCAGACGAGAACCACCTCCACCCCGCCGGCCTCGCCCACCCCGCGCAGATTGAGCCCGATGAACAGAACCATGATCCCGACGGCCGCGGCGCGCGGGAACCACGGCCCCAACCCCACCACGTGGCCCAGGTAGCTCCCGAAGGTGAACGCGTAGACCGCGTTGGTGAGCACGTAGCCCACGATCAGCACCCACGAGAGGCTACCGGCGAATCCCTCGGCGTCGATCTCTCGCAGAAAAGTGAAGGCTCCGCCGCCCTCGCCGTAGTGGGCGGCCAGCTTCACGTAGCTGTAGCCCGCGGCAAGCGCGACCAGCCCGGCGGCCAAGAAACTGAGCCAAGCCCAGGGGCCGGCGATGCCGACCACCACTCCGAGCGTGGAGAAGATCCCGCCACCGACCATGCCGCCCACGGCCATGGACCAGGTGCCGTTGAACCCGAGCTTTGTTTTCGAGGGGCTCAGGGCCTCGCTCCTCCGCGCAGACCTCGAGTCGCCAAGACCGGAGGTTCGCCCGCCTGGGAGTTCCAGAGGGCAATGACCGGGCGGTCAGTGCGCTCGTGTTCATAGGCGAGAATGCTGAGAGAGGCCGTGGCCAGCAGAAAGTGCTGGGCCCGGGCCACCGGGAGCCCGATCCAGCGGGCGGCGAGGACGCGGCTGAAGTGGCCGTGGGAGAACAGCGCAACATTACCCTGCAGCGCCCGGAGCCCGACGAGAAGCCGGTCGGCGCGGGCGCCCACCTGGCCGGGCGCTTCCCCGTCAGGAGCGCCGTCGCGAAAGAGATTCCAGCCCGGGCGCTCCTCGAGAATTTCGGCCGATGTTCGGCCCTCGTAGCCACCGTAGTCCCACTCCGCCAGGTCGGGTTCCACTTCGAAACCCGCGGCCGGCAGGGCCAACTCGCAGGTACGCCGGGCGCGGAGCAGCGGACTGGTCACGACGCGCGTGAACGAAATCCCCCGGAGCCGCCGCCCGAGTTCCCGCGCCGCCCGCTCACCGTTTGCGGTCAGGCCGATGTCCGTGCGGCCGGTATGTTGGCCGGAGAGCGACCACTCGGTTTCGCCGTGCCGGATCAGGAACAGCCGCAGGGGCGGACGGCCCGGAGCGGGGTTAGCCTCAGAGCGGGGGTGCGGTTGGGACGTCATGCTCTTACCTTACCCAACCGACGTACTTTCCCCCGAGAACCTATCGCCAGAGGCTGCGCAGCAGCTTCCCCGCAGCCCGCCCCGTGACGCGGCGACCAAGGCGTTTGCCCACCGTCCCCCGGCGCACCGCGCTGACATCGCCCATGAGGCGGGCGATGAAGTACAGCAGACTGCGCACAGCGTTCATTACTCTCCCTTCTTCTCACGCGGCCCGTCGCCCTTGGACCAGCGACTCGGCCGGCTTTTCCGCATCCAATACTGGCTTTCGTCCGTCCGCAGCTGCATCTCCCGATCGCTCATGGTGCCCTCGAAGCCGCGAGCCCGAAGTTCGTCCAGCAACTCGCGCTGCTCGGCGGCGTCTTCATCGTTTCCCAGAAGATCCAGGTGGGCACTCGCGCTCACCATCGAGCGGTGGAAGCCGGCCGCGTCTCCCTGGGCAGCCGACCGCGTGGCCTCGCGGTTCTCCACCGCCGCCAACTGCAGATGCGCCGCCCGCAGAACCTCCTCGTCCTGGGCTTCCCGCACCCGAACGGGGTCGTCACTGACCACCGCGCTCACCGTGATCTTCCGCTCGACGCGCTCGAGCGCCCGGCCCAGGGGCGTCCAACTGCAGCGCACCTCGCCGAGCACGGCCTCGCCCGCTTCCGAAGCCGGCACCGCGAGCGCCAGGATCACCGAGCGAGTGGCGCCCGCCTGCACGTCCCCGGCCGCCGCCGGCAGCTGATTGCCGTCGAAGCCGAGCACCGCCACCACCTGCGCATCCTGCGCCCGGAAATCCACGGTTAGATTCTGGCCCACGACCGACGAAAGCTCGCCCAGTTCCTGCTCGAGCGCCACGGGGATGTCCTCGGGAGAGCCGATGTAGTAATAGTTGCCCCCGCCGGCATCGGCGATCCGGCGCAGCAGTTCCTCGTTGAAATCCCGGCCCACGCCGAAGGTGCTGACCAGGCGGCCCGCGGCCAGGCCCTGCTGGGCCAGATCGCCCAGCCCTTCGGCGTCCCGGATTCCCCGATTCGCCAGACCGTCCGAGAGCAGAAACACCCGTCGCAGAGCCTCTCCCTCGGCTCCCAACTGCTGCAGGCCCGCGGTCAGGCCGGCAGAGATGTCGGTCGAGCCGCGCGGCCCGACCTGTTCGGTCTTCGTCCTCATCACCAGGGCGTCGTCCACCTTCCGCCGGGAGAACACGGTCTCGGCCACGTGGTCGTAGACGGTCAGCGCCAGATGGTCCTCTCCCACCAGGCCGTCGATCACCCGGCCGACCGCCGCCCGGGCATGGACGATCTTCTCCCCGTACATCGAACCGCTGCGGTCCAAGACCACGGAGATGTCGAAGGGAGGCCGGCTCTGCTCCTGCTCCGCTCCCGCGACGTCGATGCGCAGATAGACCTGCTCCGGCTGTCCGGCCAGGATCACGGGATGGCTCAACCGCGCCCGGGCCTCGATGGTTTCCTTTTTTCCGCTCATGACGACCCCCTTTGGTAGTGGCTCGCGCCTGGTCTCGCGGACTCGCGCTCACCGATTTAAATGATAGAAGTAGGAGCGGACAGAACCGCCGCTACCGCTTGCAGCGTTTACTTTACCACAATAAGTGATAACCTTACCGCCATGATACGTAATTTCCCTCTAGAGCCGTGCACCCCCGGGAGGTCGGAAGATGACAGAGGAGCCCGAATCGCGGAGCCACCGCAGACAGGCCGCCGAGCAGACGGTCAGCGAGGCGCTGGGTCGGACGATCGAAGTGATGCGCACCGAGCGCGGGCTCAAGCGCACCGAACTGGCGGAGCGCAGCGGCATCTCCTACTCCTACCTCTCCGACATAGAGAAGGGCCGCAAGCCCCCCTCCTCCACCAAGCTGCGGGAGATCGCCGAGTCCCTCGAGGTCTCGCCCAGTCAGTTGCTACGCGGTGCTGCGCAACGCATCGAGGCCGAGCGCTCCGGCGCCGGCGGCTTTTTTGACGAAGATTTCGCGCCGGAGTGGCTGAAGTACGCCGATGACATCTCCCCCTCGCTGAGGCACTACTGGGAGCGCATGCGTCTGGAGGACCGGGCGGCCGGGCGACTGCCCGACGAATCCAGGATGAGCGCGCCGTTCGAGAGTTCGTCAGATCAGGTTCCCGATTGGGTGAAGCGCTCTCCCGGTTTCGCGCGGCAGCGCCAAGAGGCGGACTTCGAGCCCTCGGGGTCAGCGGAGGCAATGAGTGATGAGAGCGACTCGTTCGACTCGCTCCTGGCCGAGCTCGCCGTGCTGCTGCGGCGGATGCCCGTCGAGGACGTTCGCCGCCTGCTCGATCTGGCCCGAAGGTTGGCCCGCTGATGCCCACCCGCCTGGATCCACACGTGCACGCCACGGCCTCGTCCTGCTCGCGTCTCACCGACGAGGAGTTCCTGCAGTGGGCGGGAGCCAACCCCAACTACTTTCCCCTGGTGGCCGATCACCAGTCGCTCGAGTTCTATGAGCGTCACGGCCAGGATCCCCGGCTGCACCCCCGTGGGCTGTTCGCCCTCGAGGTCACTCTGGGGGCCGCCTGGGTCGATCTGTTGCTGCTGACCGCCGAGCCCGAGGCCTTTGCCGGCCTGCACGAGCTACTCTGGCGCTTGGGCCGCACGGCCGACCCCGACAACGACGAACTGCGCGCCTACCTGCACGATCCCCGCATCCTCTTGATCTGGGCGCACCCGCTCGAGGTGGAGCTCCCTCTACCCGGTTGGCTCGTCGAACTGCCCCTCGACTTTCTCGAGGTGAACGCCGCGCGGCTCTCCTTCATGGCAAAGCCCGAGCGCGTTCGCGACCACGTGCAAGCGCTCGACTCCATCCGCCACGACCTCCTGCCCGACCCGCCAATGCTGATCGCCGGCTCGGATTCCCATCAGGGCTGGACGCTGGGAACCAGCTACAACCAGTTCTATCGGGAGGTCGAAAGCGCCGAGCAGGCAGTCCAACTACTCCGGCGGGGCGCTTTTCGCGGGCATGTCGAAGTCAGCGGCTTCCATGGACAAGCCCTGGTGGTCGAGTTCGAGCCCAAGCCCCAGCGGATGGGGGAGTTAGAGGTGGAGGCCTAGAGACCAAACTACCGCAAGCCGAGAACCGAAGCAGGTGTAACGGCGCGAATCCCTGGGATCGTCTCGAAGTCTTGATCGTAAGTGACCACGGTGGAGATTCCATGCCGTCGCGCAACCGCAGCATGAAGCAGGTCTCGGGCGGACACTCGCACATCCAACAGTATCTGACTGAGTTCGAGCGCCTCATCCACGTCCGATTTAGTGACCGGAAAGATCGAACGTACTGAGACCACCACGCCTCGGTACGCGGCTTCAAGCTCGTCAAAGCGGCGGATGCTTCGGTAGCGGTGAATGATCTCCTGAAGAGTCTCGACGCTGGTCACGGCTGCCAGTTCGCGTGCCGCCGCGGCCCGCAAGAACGAGGCCGACGCCTCTCGCCACGGACTCTCCGCCCCGAAGGCATACATAAAGACTACGGAATCGACGTACACCGACCGCTCTTTATCCTGCCGCTAATATGGGCTCGCTCCCGAGCGGAGCTCGTATCTTTTCTCGAGCTCACGCGCGAGTTCCTGAGGGTCCATTGGAACGGGCGTTTCCAGGCCAAGCGCCTCTTCCAGATCGGTCATCTCCCGCCGGATTCCCCCCTCCTCCAACAACCGGCTGATGGCTTCCCGGGCCAGCGCGGCCACACTGATACCCCGCTGCTTCGCGGTCACCTCGAGCCGGTCCAAAGTTTCGCTGTCCAGCCGGATTTCCATTCTGGCATCAAGTCTAGCCATGCAGCGCACCTCTGTACGTACAACTTAGGTAGTACATTGATCATACCGCCTGGGCGCTACCGGCAGGGCTGCAAACACCGATGTGCAAAGAGACTCATCAGGGCTCCTGTTCTCTGGCCTAGCCCGCCAGCGCGCGCGCGAGTCCGCGCGGGTCGGCGTCCTCGAAAAGGTCGATTCCCGCCCAGAGCTTGACCCCGGGCGAGAGATTGAGGTACACCGCGCGAGCCACGGAAAGGGTGCGCTCCGGGTCGCGTTGCCAGCGGGCGAGTTCCGCGATCTCGGCAAGCTGTCGGCTCTCCGCAGATTCAGGGGCGAAGCGGCCCGCCCAGCGGCCGACGTGCTCCTCGGCCGCGAGGAAGTCCCGCTTGGAACCGTTGCAGCCCGCGTGCGCCGCCACCAGGTTCTCGATGCCGTCATCGGCATAACGGGCCCAGGGCAGGAAGTGATCCACCGCCGCCGTGACCTTCAACACCTCGCCGCAGTAAAAGCAGCGGTTGTCCTGCAGTTCGCGCAAGGGGAAGGCCAGCCGGCCGGCGCCCGCGCGGCGCGCTCCAAAGAGGAAATCCTCGAGTTGGGAGTCCTCCACCAGGCCCCGGTTCATCCGGGCCACCATCGCCGCCCACTCCCGCTGGACCAAAGGCCGGATCAGGCCGGCCAGGCGCACCAGGTGCTCTCCCGCCCCGGGCAGGAGCAGCAGGCGATTGTCGAAGTCGGGGCCGCCCGCCCGGCTCCGCGTGATGTTCGCGTCCCAGCCGATCTGATAGATGAAGGGCTCATAGAAGCGGCCCAGCTGCTGCAGGCGGGGGAGCGGCATCTCGATCAGCTTCCATTCGACGAAGTCGACCAGCCTGACGAAGGCCTTGGGCGAAGCCAGACGAGTGCGGTGAAGCGTGGCCAGGGGATCGGGGGCCGCGGCGTCACGGAAGTGCACGATGCGCGAAACGATCTGGGCCTGACCCGAGCTGCTCTGCCGCAGAAGCGCTCCTTCCTCAGCGAGGCCGAAAGGCAGTGTCTGCGGCCAGTAGAGTTCGATGGTCTTCTGGGCAAGCTGGCGGGTGGTCAAAGAAGAGGGCGGAGCGCCGCTGCGGTCGGCATATTCCAGACAGTGGTCGAGCAGCGCCAGGATGACCCCGTATTTGTAGGTGGCGGTGAAGGAGCCGGCATCCAGCAGGGTGAGCAGCTTCTCGCCGAACGCGATGGCGTCGTCGCCCCGCCCTTGGCCGGCGCGGGCGCGAGGGTGGCCAGGATCCCCTGGCTGCAGCCGGTCCTCTCCCGAGTCTTGCGCCAACTAGTCTCCCTCCCAGTAGCGGGCACGATCGGGAAGCACCCAGCGTACCCCGCCCCGCGGGTCGTCCCGATCCCCAGCGTAGCGCGGAATCAGGTGCACGTGCACATGGAAAACCGTCTGCCCGGCGGCCGCGCCCACGTTGACGCCGATGTTGAAGCCGGCGGGTCCTCCGCCTCCCAGCATTTGCTCCCGCACCCGGTCGACCAGCTCCCAGAGGGCCGCCTTCTCCTCCGCGGTGAGATCGAAGTAGTCGGCCACGTGGCGGCGGGGCAAGATCAGGGCGTGGCCGGGCGAGACCGGGAAGGCGTCCGGCAGGGCGAAGGCCAGGGAGTTCTCGGCGAGCAGGTCGGGGGAGTCCCGCATCGCGCAGAAAGTACAGCTGGTCGGATCGCCCCCCGCTGCGCCGCCTTGCATTTGGAAACGACCGGGCGAACCCATCAGTCCTCCAGGTGCCGGCTCAGCACCTGTTTGAGCTCCGGCAGGTCCCGCTCCACGGTCGCCCATACCCGGTCGAGGTCCATTCCGAAGTACTCGTGGACAAGGATCTTGCGCATGCCGACGACCGCCGCCCAGGGGACCTCCGACAGCTCGCTTTGCGCGGCCTCCGAGAGGCCGGCGGCCGCCTCGCCGATAAGCTGCAAATGATGCAAGGCCCAAACCTGGAGGAGTTCGTCCCCTCGAAATCTCTCCTCCCCCAGGCTCAGGTGGCGCTCGATGGCCTCGATCGCCTCGAGAATGTCGCGCAGGCGCTCGTCGTCACCCCTCAAAGCGGACGGGCCTCCGCCAGGACGCGTTCCCGGATGCGCGGCTTGAGGCCCGACTCACTCACCACGTCCAACAGCTGTTCGAGCTCCGCACTCAAGCCCGCCTGATCGAGCAAGGTCGCCCCCTTCTCAAAGCGGACCAGCAGGTCGACGTCCGACTCGGCCGTGTCCTCTCCTCGGGCCACCGAGCCAAACACCCGCACGTCTCGGGCGCCGTAGCGCTCGGCGATCGCCAGCAGCTCGCTTCGTTGGTTCTGCAATTGGGGGGCCAGGCTTGTCCGGCCGGCTTCGGCTGTTCAGGCCGGCGCGCTCTCCCGTCCGCCGAGTTCGTCGGAACTGAGCCTCGCCTGTTCGAGGTCGAAGCAGTCCTGCAACCCGAGCCAGTAAACGGGGCTGTTTTCGAAGTAACTCGCCAGGCGGAGCGCCGTGTCGGCGGTGATTCGCCGCTTGCCCAGGACGATCTCGTTGACCCGGCGCGGAGGCACGCCCAGGCTGCGGGCCAGACGGTTCTGGCTAAGACCCCGCGGCCGCAGGTACTCCTCGAGGAGCACCTGGCCCGGATGAGGTGTTGGGGATCTCCCCCGCATCGGCTCCATCCTCTATCGCTGCGTTGCCGCCAGCCCAACTCTAGCGGCGAGCCGCCCATAACGCAACGCGTCATAGTAAACGGTTAGGGCAGTTCCCGGTAGAGCTCCCAGGCCCGCTCCACCATCCCCCGCGAGCACTCGAAGCGCAGCTGCCCCGGATCCAGACCCCGGGGGCCGAGGCGCACCCGGTCGAGCCCGTCGGCGTCCTTGAGCACCCAGAGGACGCGCAGCGCCACCTCGGAGTCCGCGCGGAGCAACCCGCGGCGCTCCCCCACCTGGTCCCACATAGCGTGATACTCCATGGCGAAGAAGGCCAGGTCCAGCAGTTCGCGCTCGCGCCCCTGGTGCAGCTCCAGGTCCATGACCTTGGTCACGCTCTTCCGTCCGTGCGTCCGGTCGCGGCCGTCGTGGGTGCGGCCGATGTCGTGCCAGGCCGCCGCCTGGAGCACCGCCTCCCGCTCGAAGGGCGTCAGCTCCACCTGCTCTGCGATGGCGCGGGCGTGGGTCAGCACCCGCCTCGCGTGCGAGACCCCGTGGATGCCCGAAGCGTGGTGGAACCAGCCGGGTTCGATCGTGGGCTCAGGTGCCAAGCGCAGGCTCCAACCTCAAGTTCCGAAGGTGTGGGTGCTCAGGTGCCGGCCGCAGTGGGCGACGACGATGCGCCCGTCGTTCATTTCGGCAAAGTGGATGCGAAAGTTCTGGTCGCCCACGCTCAGGTGCTTGTCGGCCAGGTACTTCTCGCCCCCCACGGTCACCTCCCGCTCGTGGCCGTACTCCCCGACCGTGGCGTCGCCCTCACCGTTCGCGTAGTGCAGCCAGCCGCCCACCTTGAGCCGCTCCCCCTCGAAGAAGTCGGCCTGGCTCTTCGCCTGACCGCCGCCCCCGCCGGCCTGCAACTCGCCCATGCGCTCCCGGGCCCGCTTCCCCAGGATCTCGAGCGCCAGGAGTACGCGCAGCGGCTGATGGGTGTTGGCCTTCCGCGCAGACCGCCAGGCCTTGGGGTGAACCTGCAGCGAATCGTCGAACTGCTCCGCCGCACGCTCGAGCGCCTCGACCACGGTCTTGGGCTGATAGTCGGGGGCTTCGTCCCGCTCGGGCTGCTCATCGCGCAGCGCCTTCTCCGCCCGCAGATGTTTGAGCTCTTCGGCCTGACGATCGATCAGGGCAACCAATCCCTCCTTCTCGCTCTGAGCATCGGCCAGCAACTGCGCCGATTCCTTGCGCTCCTCCCGGCGATTGACCGCGTCGCGGATAGCGTCGACCCGCACGCGAACGTCCTTCTGGTTGATGCGGTTGCGCCCCACCTGGTCCAGCGAAGCAATGGTGGCCTCGCGGATCTGATCGGTGGACACCACGCCTTCCACCGGCCAGTCGCGCAGACGGTCCACCGCCAGCGCGGCCAGCTGCTGGGGTAGATTGATGTCGTTGACGTGGGCCTCAGCGCACACGAACTCCAGAGAGCGCCTGAGCTTGGCGAACTCGAAGTTCACCAACCGGCCGTCCTTCTTCAGCACGCGCATGGGATTGGGGCGATTGGCCAACTCGTCCAAACGCCGGCAGGCCTCTTCCAGCGAAGTCGTGGGCTCCACCGGACGCACCAGATCCTCTAGAATCGGATTGCGCAGGTGGTTGGGATCGACCAGCACGATGGGCTTGCCCCGGTAACGGGCGTTCCAGATGTCCATGGTCGTGCCCACCGACACCTTCCACATGTTGGCCACGACAATGTCGGCGTCGTCCAAAGCCTTCAGTTGGCGGGAGAAGTCGTAGCTTTCGCCCCACCCGGTGGGATCGATGTACTCGAAATGCGGGCTCAGGTTCTGAACCGCGTTCCGCCAGTTGTGCCGCTGCTCCCGATTACAGCCGCTGAGCGGCCCCGAAAGGTAGACGACCCTGGCGTGCTCTTCCCGGTCCAGACTGGGCTTTTCCATCGGACCTCCCCCTGATGAATGTTGCCACGTAGCCGCCACCAGACAGAGACCGCCGCGCCGGTGGCGAAGGAAAGCGCTACACCCAGTGTCGGCAGTCGGCGGCGAGCAGTCAAGCGGAACTACGCCAGATAGTCCAGTTCCGGAAGTGGTCGGCCAACCAGCGGGCAGGCCCAGGCGGAGCGAGGAGTGTCGCCGGCGCTTCCTGTGAGGGAGTGTCCCCAGCGCTTCCTGTGGGGAAGTGTTCAGTACTTGTATGCGATGGAAGGAGTTTCCATGGGATTCGGCCGCTTGGTATTGCGTTTGGTCGTCGGCGTTCTGATGATTGGTCACGGTCTGCAGAAGCTGGCCGGGCTTTTCGGCGGACACGGTCTGCAGGGAACCGGTGAGTTCTTCGACTCACTGGGCCTGCGTCCGGGCAGGCAGGCGGCGATGGCGGCAGGCGCTGCCGAGGTCGGCGGAGGCGCCCTCCTCACCCTCGGGTTGGCGACCCCACTGGCGGCGGCCTCCTTGGGCGCGGTCGTGCTCACCGGGGGGCGGACGGTTCACGCCCAGCACGGACTGTGGGCGACCGAGGGAGGCTACGAGTACAACGTGGTGCTGCTCGCCTCCCTTTTCGAGTTGGCCTACTCCGGGCCGGGCCTCATGTCCCTCGATGGTCGGCTGATCTCGGAGCGCAAAGGACTACTTTGGGCGACGCTGGCTTCTGCCGCTGCGGTCGGCGGCTCGATTGCTGTCGAACAGCGAGCCGAGGCGTCCTCCTCGCAGTAGGTCCACATCCGGAGCACCTGCGATCCTGCATATGCCCTATGTGTACCAAGAGGAGGGGAGATGCGGGAATTGAGCGTGCGGGAAGCCCGGGCGGAGCTGGCCGGTCTGCTCGACGCGGTCGAGGCCGGTGAGGAAATCGTCATCACCCGTCGCGGAGTTCCGGTGGCTCGGCTAACCCAGACGACTGCCCATTCAGCCGCGCGAAGCGATTTCCCCAGCCGAAAGGCCCTGCGCGAGCAGCTCCCTCAGGCGAAGACGCCGGCCCACGAAGTGATCCGCGAACTGCGGGCGTCTGCTATCATCTAATAGATTAAGCGCTAGCAAGGGATGCTATCATGGCGGCAATTTCTGTTCGAGGCGTTGACGACCAGTTGGATGCGGCCCTCAAAGACGAGGCCCGTCGGCGGGGACTGAGCGTGAACCGTCTGGTGCTCGACCTCCTACGACAAGAGCTCGGTCTCTCCCCTGGGCGGGACCGCCGACCGAAAAGGCATGACCTCGACCACCTGGCCGGTTCCTGGGCGGATGCAGAGGTCGCGGAATTCGAGCGCAACACGGCCGAGTTCGAGCAGATCGACGAGGCGCTCTGGCGCACCTCGGGCTCCTGACGACTCAGATGCGCGTCCTGCTGGATACTAACGCCTACGTCGCCTTCAAGGGCGGCGATCCGGCCACCCTCGAAATCATTCAGCTCGCCGAGCAGGTCTCGCTAAGCACCATCGTCCTGGGTGAATTGCTGGCAGGTTTTGCCCTGGGCAGCCGCGAGCCGGCAAACCGCGAAGAGCTCTCCGCCTTCCTCGACTCACCGCGGGTCTCGATCGTTGCCGTTACCGCCGAGACCGCCTCTTTCTACGCCGTCATCTATAGACAGCTCCGCGCCAAGGAGCGCCCCATCC
Source organism: Actinomycetota bacterium (assembly GCA_016278725.1). Lineage (GTDB taxonomy): Bacteria > Actinomycetota > Thermoleophilia > RBG-16-64-13 > RBG-16-64-13 > Soudan-30. Next base: position 15,852 of record JADQBG010000008.1, on the reverse strand, counting down.
CGACCAACGACCTGTGGCTGGCGGCGAGCGCCCTGCAGCACGCAAGCGCACTGGTCACCCACGATGCCCACTTCGATGACATCGACGGGCTCTTGGTGGTGCGGCGGCCGGAGGAGCTGCTGCCGTGAGGAGAGCGGAATGGGCGGAGCCTCGTGGCTAGGATGATCCTACCGACGGCCTAGAAGAGGCGGACCCGCGCAACGCCCGCTCGTCCGAGCCGCGCCAGCGCGCGATCGGCAGTCCAGAGTTCGGCGTCATACCTCTCGGCGACGGCCAGGTAGTGGGCATCGTAGGCGGCGGGCATCTCAAGCTGGGCCGCGATCTCCAGAGCCCGTGCCCGCAGCATGCGGTCCTCCTCGAGCAGCAGGGGCAGTTCCTCCACAGCCGAAGGGACGAGGCCCGCCGAGACCCGGCTCAGCTGCTGGGAACGGTGGTAACGGTGGATCGCGTTGCAGACCTCGTAGGGCAAGAGGGAAGGAGCGACCATGCGTCCACCCTTCCCTAACGCGGTGTTGAATTCCTCCCACGCTTCGTCGTCTCCGGGGCCGAAGAAGAGCCGCAGGACGAAGCTCGCGTCAAGGCAGGTCCAGGTCACGATCACGCTCTTCCCGGCCTTCCCTGATCACCTCGGCCGGAGGCTGCGGCGGCCGCCCCCCGAGATCTTGCTTGACTGCCGACCGCGCCCGCTCGACCCTTTCCCGCCAGACAACGCTTCCGGCGGAGACCTGCATCCGCTCGTACTCCTCGACCGACAGGACAACGGCTCGGGGCTCGCCGCCCCGCTCTACCAGAACGACGGCTCCTTCGGCGACGCGCTGGAGAAGATCGCCAAAGTGGACTCTTGCTTCGGTTGCGCTGACAGTCAGTTTCTTCAGGTCGGTACCGCCATCGATCGATTAACCCATCAATTAGTCGTATCCTACACCTTCCTGCGCATCAGACCAACCGCGCCTGGCTCTGCTCCAATTCGCAGCGGAGGTGGTGGCGGTCCGCTAACCGGCGGCTCCAGGCGCCTTCTCACCAGTCGAGCTTGTCCTCCAGTCCGTCCGGGGGCATAGCGATGCCCTCAGCTATCGACTCGCGCATTCCGCGTATCGAGAGCAGATGCAGTGTTTCTTGTACCGCCCGCCATTGGTTTGCGCTGATCAGAACCGCATCGCCGTGCTCGGAGGTGATCCGCACCGGTTCGTGGGATTCCTGGACTTGGTCCACGAGCTGAGCGAGCTTGTTGCTCGCCTCTGTCGTGCTCATGGTATTCGTGTGAAGACGCTCCCCCGTCCTTATATGCAATGGCGCCTCAGCCGATTCCTCGTCCCCCTCGTCCTGGGCAGCGTCGCGCAAAGCCCGGCAGAACTCGGGGAGATCGTCGTCGTCGCTCAGCGTGTCGGCGAGCTCCTGTAGCTGCGCAAAGAGCGCGCTGTCCTTGCGCCCCAGCCGCAGCACCTTCTTCAGCGCCTCCTCCTTGAACTCGCCCTCCTCCATGAGGCTGCGGCCCACCTCGACGGCCAGATCGGTCCAGCCCCGCTCGCCGGCCAGCGCCTCCGCAGCCGCCGCGTACTCCCCATGCGTGTCGATCACCGCCACGCGCAGATCCTGGAACTCTTCCAACCGGAGCAGGTTGCGCAGCAGCACCTTGACCGCGTTCGACTTGCCCGCCCCGGTCATGCCGAGCACGGCGGTGTGCTTGGTGAGGAGTTCACGGGTGCGCAGGCGCACGGGCACGTGGGGGTGGTGGAGCACTGCGCCCAGCTCGAGTTCGCCCTCGCCCAGGAGTTCGGCGAGCAGTTCGTCACCCGCCCGTTCCACGTCCGAACCTGGAGCCACGGGCACACTGGGCGCAATCAGGCGCTTCTCGGGGTCGGCGCGCCCCGCATCCGGCTCCCCTTCCGCCGGCAGGTCTCCACCCAACGGTCGATCCACCGCCACCTGGTGCTTGAGCACCCCCACCTTGGCGATGCGGAAGACCGACTCCGGCTCGAAGAAGGTCTTCGCCACGAGGAAGCCGTGCTCCTTGGAGGGGTGGGAGAAGAACGACGCTATGACCATGGTCCGCGAGGAGACCAGTTAAGATCCCAGGGGTGACCGTCGGCGATAGACGATAACAGTGGACTCAAAAACAATCGTATCGCTGATACGACATCGGACAACGACAGTTCCACGTCCGGCGCCAACCCGCCCCGCTCCAGAAATGCCGCCCACTGGCGCTGCTTTTCCCGGTTACTTGCGAACGTCGCGCTCAGACCCAGGGGTAAATCGGCCGGCAGGGGCGTCTTTCTACGTGCGAAAGTGGCCCTGACAGCATCAGCAAGTGCGACGCCAGAGAAACTGAACTCTTGCGCCAAGACGTGGAGATCGTAGTAGTCCTTCATCCTGCTGTTGGGGAGCCCGAGTTTCACAATTGCATGCAGCTTCTCCGCCACCACAGTTTCGCGGGGGTAGGCGCGAAGTTCGGGGGGCCCAAAGTCCGGAATCAGGGTTGGATAGCAGATCTGAACCGGGGCCGGTGTTACTGCATCTCCTACACCCACATCGACCTGCAAGCTCAGCCGCGCCTTACCCAAGAAGGCGAGAAACCTAGCACGGACACCGCGGTAGTCTACGTCCTCGCGAATCTCTTCGACTCGTACGCTGTCGGGGTCAAATCGAAGGCCGTCCGGCTCCACCGTCACCGTGCAAATATCCCGGAACAGACTCTGAGCCATTTCGAGGCCGAACTCTCCATAGCCCGCAAAGTCTATGTCTCTAGTCGCGCGGTGAGGCCGATCGCTCCACACGTAGAAGAGAACTGCGCCCTTAAGTATGAAGCGATCCGCATAAGGCGAAGCTGCGAGCCGGTAGAGAAATCGTTCGCGCGCGTATCGCGTGAAGACTTCCTCGACGACCGATCCCTCTTGCCTCGCGAGTTGGGTCAACTTCCCCCTAACCGACGCCGGAAGGTCCACGGGCGGGATCACCTCAGAGTCTCAAAATACGGCATCATCACGTTCTTCACTCTGTCCACTTCGGCGAAGTGGACGAGGTCGTCCATGTTGCACATTCCCTGGGTCCAACAGTCATTTAAGGCCTCGAGCGCGACATCCTTCCCTACTTTGTTCCGATGCTTGAAACAGTCTGCAACCGTCTTGGCGGGACCGAAGATCGGGACAGAAACTCCATCTATAGTATGGCGCTCGACCCCCTCTTCCAGGGCAGGACCGGAAAGGTGAACCACACGAACGGGCAAATACCCGGCAGCTGGCTTCCGCTGGTTAGGCGAGACGGCGATCCACACGCGGAACGGCAATTGTGTGGTCAGGCCGTGGAAGGCGAGAGCAGAAAGGAGGCAGACGACACCCTGAGGAATCAGCTTGCTGACCTGTGCCAGGCTGATGTTTTCGGAGACATCAGCGTCGACTGGGATATAGAGTCCGCGCGCTGGCTGCTCAAGAAGACCCTCATCGCGAAGGGCAGAGAGGTAACGGCGGGGAACTCCAATATCGTCGAGGTCTAAAGGGCGGAGTATTCCCCTATTTCGCGCAAGCTCCAATACTCTTTCTTTGTGACTTTTTCTATTCCCACTCATTTTGCTTTATCTGGTGTAAATTGCGTATCTGTGTTTATATCTATGTCTATGTCGGGATCTACATTTCCGTTTGCATGATTAATCTGACTATTTCCGTTTTTGTAGGTATTTATTACTATACATCTACATTTTAGGAAGCTGCTGCTCCAGGAGTTACCCGGTAAGCTCAGTCTACCACGCACAGCGGCTAGTAGCCCAGCAACGAGAAGGACAGGCCCTCCGCGATAGGGAGGAGCCACCAGAGGGCACGGTCTCAAAAAGCAACACGACGCTGGAGATCAAATAGTGAAAAGCAAGAGCCCGAGAGCGGGCAACCGAGCGATAGCCCATACACGCTCGAATACCTAGCGTCGGGCACAGTGATCACTGTTCGCCGCACAGCCCCTAGCGAGGTGTCATTCGCTCCCCAGATACTCATCGGCCAACTGAGCCAAGTCCTCCACACTCTGCCTCTGATCGGAGTCCGCAACTCCTGATTCGTCAAACTGAACGCCTTCCTGCTTCAGGACCTCATAGATATCCCGATCGTCTTCGCGATCAACCCAGTGAAACTCTGGGCTTGGCGTACCATCCGACCGCAGGACACGGTGCGCATTCGTCACGCCGGCAGTGTTCGCGAGGTGGGTTGCTACCGCCATTGGTGCCGATCCCATCAGTACGGCCGCATCGCTGTATGTTGTCCAGCTTCCCGCCGGCAACGCCGCAAGTGCGGCATGGAGGGTTCTCCAACGCCCGTTCTCCATGCCCCCTCCTGTATCCAGCGGGCCAGGCCAGATCGCCGCGGCTATCTGAGCGTCGCTTCGCTCCGAGGGTGATCGGCATGAGCGGAATCGGTGATCGGCATGCGGGCGTTATGGGTGATCGGTTTGCGTGGAATACGCATCAGACCAACCGCGCCTGGCTCTCAGCGTTTCCTGCACCGCCCGCCAGTGGTCTGCGCTAATCAAAACCGCATCGCCGGGGAGGGCTTCCGCTACGAGGTGATCGAAGAAGGGGAAGCGCACGTCAAAACGGTGAGTAACCTTTGATGACTGTAGCGTGGGCTTACAGCGGCAACGGCCCCCGTCAGTCCCCCTCGGAGCTTTCTTTCGGCAGTAGGAGAGCCCGCAACTCCTCCTGCACTTGCTTCGCCGCCTCGATGACATCGGCAACCAAGCGCTCGTCCAGGTTCAACAGCCCCTCGTACTCGCTCCGGTTGCGTCGCTCGTGTGCCAGCGCAAAGACCCGCCACACCTCCGGCGGTAGACCAAGGGTGTGTGGCAAGACCTGAAACACGATGTAGCGGCTGTCCGCGCGAAAGCCGCGGTAGCGAAGGGCGGCCAGGGCGATAGAGTGGGAGGCGTTGTAGGCTAGGTCGAAGCGGCTCTCCAGCGCAAGTTCGCTGTTTTGCGCATCCTGCAACCTGATGGAACCCGATTCCAGCAGTCCCCGAAACTCCGACTCCAGAAAGGGCTCCCGCTTCAAGCGACCCGCCCGCGCGAGATTCTCCAGCTCACTCGAGTTCATCTTCTGATCCCATGATCATGAGCTTTGGCCCCTCGGCTATTCGTCGGGCAAAGGAGTCCGGCTCTCGCCGCTTGGCCTGCCACTCTGCCACACCCATCAGCGTGGGGTTGACGGGCCGCCCCAGCAGGTCCTCCGCCTCCTGCAGCAGCTCGATCAGGTCAGGGTAGGCCAGGGTGTCGGTGAGCACCAGAAGGTCTATGTCGCTATGAACGCTCTCCTCGCCCTTGGCGATCGATCCGTATACAAAGGCGGCCGAGATCTGGTCCGAGAGGGGAGCGAGCACTCGCCGGATAGGCTCCACGACCGCCATTGTCTTGATCACAAGGCCGCGAAGCTCCTGAAATATGGGCGACTCCGGATTGGCCTGGTAGTGCTTCTGGTTGCCGACCCGCCGCGCGCTGACGAGTCCGGCCTCGGTCAGGCGCGACAGCACCCGGTGGGTGCCCCCCGTTCCACTCCCCACCAGGCGGATGAGCTCCGCACTCTGAAAGCTCCTCTCCGGCTGGGCGAACAGCAGCGCGAGCACCCTCTGCTGGACGGGGGTAAACAGAGCGTCGGCGAGACTCGAGTTTGCATGTCCTTTAGTTCCCATTACGAGAACGATTATACCCAATTTGGGAACTAAGCGCCCTTTTCCCTAAACTCAACGAACAGTTGCTCCGGGGCTTGGTCGAAGTAGCGCATTACTCGGAACCCCCAGGTAGTGGCAGGCTTCTGATTCGGATTCGTGCTTCCTCTAGGACTATCAAGCTCCCCGCCTCCAGATCCCTCTCAAGGACGACTAGGTCGCCAGCAACAGTTCGGCTTGACGCTCCGGACGCCGCTCCGAGCCCCTTCGGAAGAGGATAACGGACGGCCTCGTGCCACCTCTGTGGGCGAGCAGAGCTCCAAAGTCGGTATCCGCTGTCACGAGAGCGCGGTCTTCGGCTGCCGCCTTGGTCAGAACCTCATCGTCAGAGGCTGCCTCCAGTGAGTAGTCGCGCACGTGAGTGGCATCGTGTCCTTGCTCCCTGAGCGCCTCCGCCAACACGGGCGAGAGCGCGTTGTCTATAAGAAAGCGCACCGGCGTATTCTGGGGCCTAAGAGACGACTCGGATGGGCAGCTCCCGTTCGCGTACCGCCTCGGCCGCATAGTGCAGGGCCTGCTGAATGTCCTCGGCCTCTAAGTCAGGATAGGCAGCAAGAATTTCATCGTGACTCATGCCGTCGGCCACCATATCCACCACCGTTGCCACCGGGATACGGAGACCGCGGATGATTGGGACACCCGCCATCTTCTCTGGATCGACCCTTACCCGGTCATACTTCATCGCCATCTCCGTCCTTGTCGCCTCGTAAATATCCTACCCCGTCAGCAGCCAAGGTAGCGGGCGTTAAGGGAGTAGCTGCTGGAGGACGAGCCCCAGTCCGTCCGCGGTGACTCCTGGAACAAGGGCAACGGCCCCTACTCCAGACAAATTCGGCAACTCGCCTTCCAAGTCCTCAGTCGTCGAGCGCCCCCAGCGTAGTCAGATGGCGGCAAGACGGTTGATTGGCTAGGTCGGTGGCGGAGAGAAACAGGGCTTTCGTCCGCCTTGAATCTCAATCAACTGGAGAGGCCGTGAAAAACAGGGTTCGAAGCGGCGGCCTCGTGCGGAGCCCATAGGACCACACCATCTCGCCCACGAGTCAGCAGGACACGGTAGCTATTGAGACGCAGCTGGTGGGGGTCCTTCGCCTTCGATCGCCGTGCGGGGGGGCTCGCCCACTGTTCTCCATCCCACCATAAATCTCGGCCCCAACATACAATGGGGAAGTCCAGTTCGAGTCCCTGGCACTGAAACTCGGTCGCAACTTCCTCGAGTTGGCAGCACGAACGTGGCTCGTCCGGATGGTCATAGAACCAGGGACCGACCCTCAAGCGTCGCGTCGCGTGCCAGCCTGAGTCGACCCCATAGTCCTCGAGCTTTGCCTTTGACGAGGCCAGAAGCCCATAACGCTTGTCATGCTGCCCCGCGTAGCGCTCGCGTACGTAGGCCTTGGCCGTCTCGAGGTCGTTCGTTCGGTAGATATCGAACCCTTGCCGCTCCAAGTCCTCCATGAGCGAGCCGGCGCTCTCGAGCTGACCAGCCAGCAGCAGTTCCACCCACCGCTGGACGTCTTCCGCCACGTGGCTGCGTAGAGAGATCGTCAGATCCAGATAATCGTTAAGCTCGACCCGTGTAGCAGCAGGGAACAGGTCGGCCAGCTTATCTGGGCAGTGGACCACCCAGGGCTCGTCCATGCGAGCAATCGCGTCATTCCATTGCCTAAGTCCAGCTTCCTCCCCCAAATGGATTTCCTGGCCTTCCCCTATCAAGCCCACCATGAGGGCCCAAGGCTTGCGAGCCCCAATCCGTAGGAAATCTTCTGGCTCAGAGTATCCGTGACCTCGCTTCTCCCGCACTCGCGAGGCATCCCAAGCTCGCTGCGCCTCGTCGTAGACCCAAATGTGTTCCTCCGGTACCCGCCTGCCATCGCCTCCGTACTGCTTCAGGAAGCCGTGCACGTCCTGCACGAAGATCGTGCTCTTCAGGGCATATTGGAGGACATCGACTAGGGGGCCGTTCCCCGAGAGAAACACAGCCGTGCGGCCGCTGCCCCGATCATTGAAGTGATTCTGGTAGACGAACTGGAGTCCGACCAATGTCTTACCCGAACCTGGCACGCCGGTCACGAGCGCCAGGTGGTGCTCACGGCGGTCACGCGCTTCTTCCGCCGCCCGGATCAGCTGGTCGACCGTTTCCGGTATGCCGGCCGAGTGCGCGCGGCGGATATGGGGCAACTCCTCATGCGCAAAGATCAGCCGAGCAGCGTTAACCAGCGAGGGCAGAGGGTCGTAGTCAGCGGCAAGCCACTTATCAGCGTCGATGGGCTCCGCAGGAGCACGAACGGCGAGGCTAAGCAGCACCTCCGAGAGGGAGGAAGGGCCAGTAATCGTTACCTGATATGGCGAAGGCCGACTCGCCTCGGGACGAGGATCGCTACTCCTTTTGGAGGGAAGGCCGGTTACGAGTTCCACCTCCGAGCCGCTGAGCAAGCCGTCGCTATCGCGGTGCGCCGGCTCTCGCAGATCACTCCGAGTCAGAACCAAGACTGGATCGATCAACCTGTCGTGCGAGGCTGCGTGGTACTCGGCTAGATCTCTCGCGTATGCCGCAGCTTGGTCCACATAAGCCGAAAGAGCCAACTCCGCGTCTTTGAATTCCAGCACAGCCACCTGGGCGCCCGTCAACACAACCACATCGGGCCGACGGCCACGCTCCCGGGGCAGCTCGTACTCGAAGATTAAATGCCATGCGACGGGGTCCAGACCATGGCTATGGAGCGGTGAGTGTGTGGGAGCGACGATACGAGAAAAGCACGCCCGCAGCACCCTGTACTCGTTTCTCCAGGCAGTTACCTGGCCTGCGTCGGGCGGCATGCCCATGCAGCGGTGGTGATGGGCGGTGAGAGCCTCGATGAACCCTGATTCTTCACTGCCGAGAAATGCCGAGACGGAGCCACTCCAGCCCCAGTTGGGAGAACCAGTCACAGTTGCCTCGGAGTCATCCACGGGCATTCAACCGGAAGTCAGTCCACGTGCGCGAGCCAAAACCACCTCCAATAACAAGCCTTCACTCTGCCGAAGTCGCATTGCATATCGACAGCTCGCTTGGGCTTGTCAACCCTATTGACCAAGTAGAGGTCAGTCAATAGCGAATAGAAAGTAGCGGCCTCGTGCCCGCGTACGTAGAAAGCGAGCGACAGCACCGCCCCTCCTGACACGCCCCGCCACCGCACCCATCCAGCGAAAACAATCCACAGTGGCTTCTACGACGAGGGTCCGAGCGAATTCCTGAAGTGGAACGGTTCGGAGCTCCACCTAGATGTATCACGGAGCCTCCCCCGCTGTAAGGAGAAGCGGAGAGGGCGCACGGGGCGCCCTCTCCATCGGTTGGGCCGGGGGGGACTCGTCAGGGCCGTCTCGCCGGACCCGGCATGGACTCGCAGCCGGACTGCCCGGTCCAGGCTGCGGCTGCCCCTACTCCGAAAACACCGGTACGTCGAAGGAGTCCATCTTCACGTCGCCCTGAACCTCGCTCTTCTGCATCACTTCTTGCGCCAGGCGCCCTGATTGCTCGACGCCGGCGTCGCAGGACTCCTTGTCCCGCCAGAAGGTGAGCGACAGCACCCGCTCGCCCTCGCGGTCCACCAGCATCGCGGCCTTCTCGAACCCCTCCATTTGCCGGACGCTCGGCGGCACGATCTCCTGATAGTTCTTGATGGCCTTGTCCCATTTCTCCTCGGTGATCCCCTTCACGATTACGGTCAGCATGCGGGCGTACACGGTGCCCTCCCCTTTCCGCTTTGCTCGGCCGGCGGCAAACGCCGACGCTCCTAAACTTTATTCTGAAGAACGACCTCAAAGCTCGGCCAAGGAAGAGCCAAAGATGGGCGAGCGGCGCGTGGTCTACTCCGTATGCCCGAGAGCGCGTGGGGTGCTGCCCCAGATCAGCCGGTGCTTCGGGAAAAGCTCTTTTCAATTTGCAACCGATTTCGCAACTGGCCTGCACTAAAAACTGGTTTGCCTGCAACCGATAACGCATTATTAGTTAGTCTATTTTCTAACGTTTACGACTAGCCGCTGAGATGGTACAATGACAATCACCTAGAAGGAGGTAACGGCATGAAAACACAAGTGGAGAGGTTGCAGCGGCACTGGCGCGAGGTCGATCAGCTGATAAAGAGCGGTCGCATCGACGGCGAAGAGGACTGGCCGGAGTGGAAGCTCGAGCAGGCCGACAAAGAGTTCGCCCAGGAGCTCCAACGGCAGTTCGGCTGGACGGTCGAAGAGCTTGCCGCCGTGCACGTCATCGGCGATCGGGCGGCCAAAGCCTTCGTCGAGGAACACCTGGCCGCCACCGCTGAAGACCTGAAGCAGCAAGTCGTCGAGTGGATCTTCGGGCTGTTCACCCAGACCTACCTCACCGCCTGGTCGGCCGCGGAGGAGCGCATGGCCTACCGGGGCCGCTGGATCGGCTAGCGGACTCGTCGCGATTGCTGCTCCGTAACTGATGTAAGATGTAAGATATAGCTCGCCTATATCAACCTGCCAATATCCGGCCAAAGACCTACGGCTGACTCGAGGAGCGACAGGCAAGATGGCACGCATGACACGCACCCAGATCTCTTTGCACGAGGAACATTACCGGTTCGCCAAGAGGCAGGCGGCCGAGCGGGGAATCAGCCTGTCGTCCTACCTGCGCTCTCTGATCGAGGAACGCATGGAGGCCGAGGCGACGCGCAACTACGACATCATGGACCTGGCGGGGCTTTTCGAGGACGGGGGCGTCACCCAGGAGGAGGTCGACCAAATCCTGGCGGACGAAGCCCTCGGGCTAACCAGGACTCCGGCGCAGGACGACGAGTGACCCCTGCCTTCATCGATACCGAAGCTTGGTTCGCTCTCGCTGACGCCCGCTCAGCGACGCATGAAAGGACGGCGGAGGCGATCTCCCGCCACTCGGACGCTCTGCTTACGACCAGCTTCGTCTTCGCTGAGCTCATCGCCCTCATCGTCTCCCGAAAGGGTCATCAACTCGCCGCCCGGATCGGGGAGCGGATCCGGACGAATCCCCACGTCCTTCTCGTTCACCCCAACGACCGTCAGCTCGCTCGTGCCTGGCAGCGCTTCGTCGAGCGGCCGGATAAAACCTACTCGCTGACCGACTGTCTGAGCTTCGTCATCATCGAGGAGATGAAAGTGGACGTGGTCATCTCCAACGACCGTCACTTCCGCCAGGAGGGCTTCACAGTTCTGCCCGAGCCATCATAGCGAGCCGGGTACCCGGCCACGGCGATGACGAAGACCGCGAGTGGGAGCCCAAGATGCGCGAACCCGCCCCGATTTGGGCAGAGCTTCCGGTAGCGGCGGTAAGCGAAGGAAGGGTGGCGGCCCGAACATGCGCGTGACTAGAGCAACCGAACGACCCCAGGCGCGCGACCGGCTCGCGGGGTCCATGGACGAAACCGTGCTGGTCGCCGAGGAGGGCTGGGAGTTGGTGCTCGCCCGGGTGAGCGCGGGCACCGAAGTCCTGCCCGTCCCCCTGCGCCATAGCGAGTTGGGGTTCATCATCGCGGGACGGGTGCGTCTCACTCCGCTCCCCCAGGACTACGACCCGGCGGAGATCGATCTGGACAGCGCGGGCATGGTGCTGGGGGAAGGCGACGCTTTTTCCTGGGCTCGGGGCGAGCGGGTGATGATCGAGGTGCTCGAAGACCTCACCTTCACGTACGCCCGGCCGGGAGCCGCCGGCAGCTAAGCTCCCGGGTGAGACCGAAGGTAGGAGGCGATGGCCCAAGAGCAGGAGGGTGTGTACACCCTGGACGACCTCGTCGGCATACTCCCGGGCGCGGGCCTGACGAACGAGGAGATCGACGAGGTCCCGGCCGAGGAAGCTTCGCGCGATAACCATCTCTAGGACGGGACCACGGCCGGCGCCCCCGCCTGAGACGCAAGTGCGGCCCCCACCCACTCCGGGGTTAGAGCTCACCCTCGCCTGGGGTAAGTAGTGAACAGAAGCACAATCGGGTGGAGGGACCCACCGTGGCGCCCAAGCGGCACACTCCCGGGGAGCCCACCGCCGAGGGACTCGAAGAGCTCCTTAGCCAGGAAGCCGCCCTCGACGTGATGGTGGCTGCAGCTCGGGAAGAGGCGGCCGCCTACCTCCGTTCAGCCCAAGAATGCCTCCACGCGGCAGATTCCCATTTCGAGAACGCGCTCGAGGACGAGCTCGACCACATAAAGCGCACGGTGAACGCCGAGTTCTCCCGGCACCGCGAGGAAACCCGCGACTCCCACCTAAAGGAGATGGGGCGCTATCGCCGGCGCGAGCCCCACGAACTGGCCGCCCTGGTCGAGCGCGTGCTGCCTCTGCTCCTGGGAACGGACGGTCGCGAGGCGCAGGCGGCCGGCCGCGAGACCAGGGATGACGGCCGCGAGACGAGGGCCGACGGATGATCCGCCGGATGGCACGAGTGCGGCTGACGGGCAGACGGACGGCGCTACCCGTGACCCTGGACACCCTGCAGGATCTGGAGCTCGTGCAGCTGGCCGAGCCTCAGCTTCGCCCGGAAGCGGGGCCCTACCGCAGCCATCGGGCCGAGCCTTCCGCACTCTCCGAAGTCCTGGGAGGAGAGGCCCGCTTGGAGAACATCCGCACCGTGCTCGGCGAGGTGGAGGCCACCCTCGCGGTGCTCGAGAAACGGGCTTCGCTGCCTGCGTCCGCCCCCAACGTCGAGGAAACCTGCATCACCCTGAGCGGCTTCCTTCACTGGGCGAGACTCGGCCGCCGCCTGCGGCCCCGGGTCGAGGCTTTGGCGGAGCGCCGGCTCTCGCTGGCGGAAGAGCGGGCCGCGCTGCTGAAATATCTCCCCCTGCTCGAAGGCTTTGCCGATCTGTTGGCCGCCCCGGAGCGCTCCCGGCGCCTGGCGGCCTATCAGGTGATGCTCTCCGAGGATGCCCCCGTGGCTGAACTGGAAGAGCGGATCCGCGAGTTCCTGGGCGAGCGGGTGGTGCTGCGCGACCTGCCCCTGGCCGGGGGAAGCACCGCGCTTTTGCTCCTGGTGGGCCGCAACGACGCCGATAAGGTCGAGCGGCTGCTGGATCAAGCGGGCATCGAGCAGATCCCGGTGCCCTCGGGCTACGCCGCCGACTCCTTTGCCGGGGCCGCGCCGGAGATGGCCCGGCGGCTGCGCGAAATCCCGCTCACCATCGCCCTCATAGACAGCGAGTTTCAGGAGTTGGCCCAGGCCGTGGGGGCGGATCTGATTCTGGGAAGGGCGGTGCTGCACGACCTGGCCGCCGAACTCGAAGCCGCCCCGCTCCTCGCCGAGACCTCTCGCACCTTCATCCTCGAGGGCTGGGTGCCCGCGGGCGAGGTGGAACGCCTGCGGGAAGAGATCGCCCGGCGCTGCGGGGACTGCGTCGCCCTCGAGCAGGTACCCCCGGAGCTATGGCCCCCCGAGGAGGCGCCGGTCAGCCTGCATAACCCGCGCTGGGCGCGTCCTTTCGAGGCCGTGGTGGGCATGCTCCCGCTGCCCCACTACGGCAGCGTCGACCCCACTCCCCTGGTCGCGGTGTTCTTTCCGCTCTTCTTCGGCTTGATCCTGGGAGACGTGGGCTACGGGCTCTTGGCGGCCGCGGCTGGGCTCTTGCTGATGCGCCGCTTCGGCTCCGGCTTTGGCCGCACCGTGGGCTACATCGCGACGGCGGCGGGCATCTCCGCCATGCTCTTTGGTTTTGCCTTCGGCGAGGCCTTCGGCGATGCCGGGCACCGCCTGGGTCTGCGGCCCCTGGTCTTCAACCGAGAGGAAGAGCCGCTCGTGCTGCTTGCGGTCGCCGTGGGCCTGGGCTACCTGCACGTGCTGCTCGGATTGCTCCTCGGGGTGATCAGCCAGCGCCGCAGCAGCCGCCGCCACGCCCTGGCCAGCGCCCTGACGATCGTGATCGTGGTGGTCGCCTCGCTGGGGGGCGTCGCCTTCCTGGCGGGCCTCGGCACCGCTTTTGTCGCCACCGCGGCGGTGATCGTCCTGCTCGCGCTGGTGCTCCTCCCCGTCTACGGCGGCGTGGTGGCCGTGGTCGAACTCATCTCCACGGTGGGCAACATCCTCTCCTACACCCGGCTCATGGCGCTGGGCACCGCTTCGGTCATGCTGGCCTTGGTGGCCAATCAGATCGGGGGCACCGCGGGCATCCTGGGTCTGCTCGCCGCGCTCCTGCTGCACGCCGTCAACCTGGTGCTGGGTCTCTTCAGCCCCACCATTCACTCCCTCCGCCTGCACTACGTGGAGTTCTTCGGCAAGTTCTACCGTCCCGGAGGCACTCCCTACCGGCCCTTTGGCCACTGGAGACCCAACTCCGCCCGTTCCGCAACCTAGAGGGAGGAATGATGGAAGAAGCCGTAATCGCACTGAGCGCCGCCCTGGCCGTCGGCCTTTCCGCAATCGGCACCGGCTGGGCCCAGTCGCGCATTGGCTCGGCGGGCGCGGCCACTCTGGCTGAACGCCCGGAGATGAGCAGCGTGGTGATCATCATGCTCGCCATCCCCGAGACCATGGTCATTCTGGGCTTCGTGGTAGCGGTCCTCATTCTCCTCTAGAAGAGCGGGTGATCCGGTGGCCATAGCGGAACTTCTCCAGGCCCTGCGCGAAGAAGCCGAGGCCGAGGTCGAACAGATCCGGGCGCGCACCCGCGAAGAGATCGCCGCCCTCACCCTCGCGGCCGAGGAGGAGCGAGAGCAGCGGCGCCGCCACCTGTTGGCAGAGCGGGAGGAGGCATTGCGCGACCAGGCCCAGCGGAAGGCGCTCGCCGAAGAGGAAGCGCTCAAGGCGGAGCTGCTGCGCACCCGCGAAGGGCTGCTGGATCAAGTGCTGGCCGCGCTCGAGGAGGAGTTGGCCTCGCTGGAGGACGACCCCCGCTACCTCGAGGCGCTGCGCAAGGATCTGGCCGAAGCCCTCGAGTACAGTGCCGGAGCGGACGCCACCCTCTACTGCGACCGGCGGACGTTGGCTCTCCTGCATGAAGGCGGCGCCGGTCAGGAGAGGGCGGCTCAGCGGCTCGGACTGCCCCCCGAGGTCGGCCTGCTCGTGGCCGAGGACCTGGGGCCGGGCTTTCGTTTGCAGACCGCGGACGGACGGATGGCGGTCGACGCCACCCTGGCCTCTCGCGCTCGGACCCGGCGCCCCCTGCTCGCCCGGGAAATCCTGCGCCTGCTCTCCGCGGCGGAGGAGATGAGAGGCGCGCAAATGAGGCAGGCGCGATGAGGAGGGCGCGATGACCGACTGGGGCGATTTAAGCTCGCGCGCCCGCGGCCTGAGCCGGCGGCTGCTAACTCCCACCCAGCTCGACGACCTAGCCGGCGCCCAAAGCATTACTCAGTTGAGCGAACGCCTGAACGCCCACGGCCTGCGGGTGACCTCCACCGCTACCACGGCGGCTGAGCTCGACCGGGCCATTCGCCGGGACGCCGCCGCTCAGCTCGCCGTGCTCTCACGCTGGGCCGGGGCCAAGAGACGAAGCCGTCTGGCCGTGGTCTTCGAGGAGGAGACGGTGCGTTCCCTGCGGGCTTTGGTGCGCGGAGCGCTGGAAGGCACCCCGGCCGAGGTACGCCTCGCCGGGCTGGTCGCCACCCCCGACCTTCCCGAGAGAGCGTTGCAGACTCTGGCCGAGCAATCCGCCCCGGGAAGCATCGCCTCGCTGCTGACCGCCTGGAGACACCCCTACGGTCCGCCGCTACTCCGTCTGACCCGCAGAGGCCGCCCCGGCCGGGGAGCCCTCGAAGCCGTGCTGCTGAGCACTTATCTCCAGCAGGCCGAAACCGGATCCGAGAAAGAGCCTGCTGACCTGGAGCACTTCGTACGGCGCACCCGGCAGCTGCTCGAGGCCGAAGCCGCGCTCATCGCCCACGGCGCGGGCGAGGCGGAGCACGATAGGGTCCCGGCCTCCCTGCGCGACACTGCCTTCGCCCGCATCCTGCGCGCCGCCCGAGACAGGCCGGAGAGGCTGGAGGCCGATTTGCTGGCCGCGCGTATCGCCGAGACCTCGCGCTGGGCGCTCGAGCGGCCGCTCGGTCTCGCGCCGATACTGGCCTATTCGCTGAAACTGCGCGCCCAACTGCTCGCGCTGGGCGAACTCAGCTGGGGCATCGCCCTGGGCGCACCCGGGGGATTGCTGCGGGCGGCCGGGGGGACGCCGACAACGGCGGCCGTGGGCGCGGCGGCCA